>NZ_QFYP01000001.1:2570000-3807648 GCF_003254505.1 Phenylobacterium hankyongense
GGTGACCTTCTTGCCGTTCGGGGTCGGAAAGTAGTGGACGTCGATCATGCAGACTCCGGGTTCAGTTCCAGTCCAGCAAGGTCTCGCGCAGATCCCTCAGCACCGCCGCATCGAGCGGCTGGCGCAGGTCGATCCCGGACACCTGGACGCCGATGATCGGCGTCAGCGGCGTGAGTTCGAGCGCGCCAGCTTTGAACTCGCGGACGAGATGAGCGCCCGAACGCCACCGTGGCTCAAATCACATTTGCTGCGAACGCCCTATGCGAAGCTGTCGGCGGCGTCAGTGCGGGATCATCCAGGGGAACAGATGCTGCTGGGCCAGCACGATCAGGCCGAGCAGCAGGGTCAGGGCGATGCTGTGCTTGAAGGTCCGGGCGAGGATCTCGCCTTCATGCCCCTTCAGCTCGGTGACCGCCGCCCCGGTGCTGATGTTCTGCGGCGAGATCATCTTGCCCATGACGCCGCCCGAGGAGTTGGTGGCGGCGGTGAGCACGGGGCTCAGGTTCAGCTGGTGGGCGGCGACCACCTGCAGGTTGCCGAACAGGGCGTTGCCGGAGGTGTCGCTGCCGGAGAGGAAGACCGCGACCCAGCCGAGGAAGGCGGAGACCAGCGGGAAGATCGGCCCCACCGAGGCGACCCCCAGACCGAGCGTGTAGGCCATGCCGGAGTAGTTCATGACATAGGCCACCGCCACGATCAGCGAGACGGTCAGCACCGCCAGGCGGACCTGCACCCAGCTGGCGGCGACGGCCCGCAGGAAGGCGCGCGGACCGACGCCGCAGAGGCCGGCGGTGATGAGCGAGGCCACCAGGATGGCGGTGCCCGTGGCCAGCGGCTGGAAGTCCCAGACCGCCGCGTAGGGCTTGCCGTAGAGGGTGATGAACACCGCCTTGTCGAGGCCCGGCCAGGCGACCTTGGTGTCGCCGAAGGCGTTCACCTTCAGCAGGGTCCAGGCGATCACCACCGCAGAGACGATCAGCCAGGGCGTCCACCCATGCCAGTTGGCGAGCGGCCGCTCGCGGACCGGCGGCGCGGGCGCGACGAAGGCGAACTCCGGGTCGGGCTTCGGCCGCCAGATCTTCACGAAGCCCACAGTCACCAGCAGCGAGACCAGCGAGGAGAGCACGTCGGTGAGGGCGTACTGCAGGTGGTTGGAGACCAGGAACTGGGTCATGGCGAAGCTGCCGCCGGCCACCAGCAGCACCGGCCACAAGGCGCGCACCGACCTCAGTCCGCCGTAGATGGCGACCACGTAGAAGGGCAGCAGCAGGGCGATGAACGGCAATTGCCGGCCGATCATCGCGCCCAGGATCTCGGGCGGCAGCTGGGTGACGGCGCCCAGCGTGGTCACCGGCGCGCCGAGCGCGCCGAACGCCACCGGCGCGGTGTTGAAGATCAGGGTGAAGACCAGGGCCTCCAGCGCCGGGAAGCCGAGCGCGATCAGCAGCGCGCTGGTGATCGCCACCGGGCTGCCGAAGCCCGACACGCCTTCCAGCAGCGCGCCGAAGCAGAAGCCGACCACCACCAGCACGATGCGGCGGTCGTTGGGCAGGTGCTCCACCACCCAGGCGGCGAAGGCGTCGAAGCGGCCCGAGGCGACTGCCAGGTTGTAGAGCAGCAGGGCGTTGAACACGATCCACATGATCGGCCACAGGGCGAAGGCGGCCCCCGCGGCGGCGCTGTCCAGCGCCAGGGTTCCCGGCAACCGCCAGACGCTCACCGCCAGGGCCAGCGCCAGGACCAGGCCGCCCAGCGACGCCTGCCAGGCCGGCCGGCGCGCGATCCCCAGGAGGATCAGCACCAGGGCGACGGGCAGCGCGGCCACCAGGCAGGATAGCAGCAGGTTGTCGCCGACCGGCGTAAGCAGTTGATCGAACAAGACGCGCCCTCCCGAGGACAGGAGGATTTGCCGGCGGCCTGATACCGCTCTCTCCCCCAAGCTGCGCTACTATGTCAGGTGGACGCGCCGACGCCGAGTCCAGCTCAGAAGGCCGACGCCGACATGATTGCGCAATCTTGAGGTAGCATTCGGGCGCGGCGCCAGACCCTCGACCCGCTCCACGACCAGGACCCCATGCCGAAGATACTGGCCATCGAAGACGATCCCACCACCGGGCGGGAAATCGTCGCCGAACTGGGGCAACACGGGTTCGACGTCGAGTGGGTGGCCGACGGCCGCGAGGGGCTGATCCGGGCGGTGAGCGGAGAGTTCGACGCGGTCATCCTCGACCGGATGCTGCCGCACCTGGACGGGCTGGCTATCGTCATGGTGATGCGCAACACCGGGGTCGGCATCCCGGTCCTGATGATCAGCGCGCTGAGCGACGTGGACGAGCGCATCCGCGGGCTGCGGGCCGGCGGCGACGACTACATGACCAAGCCGTTCGCCTCGGAGGAGATGGCCGCGCGGCTGGAGGTGCTGCTGCGCCGGCGCGACGCTCCGCCGCCGCAGCTGACGCTGGTGGTCGGGGACCTGGAGCTCGACCTGATCGGCCGGGCGGCGCGGCGGGCCGGGGCCGAGATCCGCTTGATGCCCACGGAGTACAAGCTGCTCGAATTCCTGATGCGCAACGCCGGGCAGGTGCTGACCCGGACGATGATCTTCGAGGCGATCTGGAGCTATCACTTCGATCCGGGGACCAACCTCATTGACGTCCACCTCGGACGCCTGCGACGCAAGATCGATCGGCCGGGGCTGACGCCCATGATCCACACCATCCGCGGCTCGGGATACGCCCTGCATGCGCCCGCGTGAGCTCTGGAGAACGACGCCGTTCCGCCTGACCCTCATGAACGGGGCGGTGTTCGCCCTGGCCGTGGTGGCCTTGCTCGGCCTGATCTATTGGGAGACCGCCGGCTACATGGCGCGGCAGCTGAACCAGATCGTCGTCGAACACGCCGAGGCGCTGGAGGGCGGCGGGCCCGAGCACCTCCCCGACCGCATCCGCCAGGCGGTGGCCGCCGACGCGCGGCACATCGAATACTACGGCCTGTTCTCGCAGGACGGCGTCTGGATCGCCGGCAACATCCACGCCCTGCCGGCGGGACTGCCGATGGACGGCAATCCGCGGCAGATCCACGTGCACGGTCTGCAACCGGGCGCGCGGGCGCTGGTGACTCAGACGCCGTGGGGCGAGACCCTGTTCGTCGGCCACGACGCCCTGGTGCTCAGCGGCCTGCGCGCCATTCTGATCAATGCGCTGGCGATCAGCGGGGCGGCGATCCTGCTGCTCGGGCTGGCGGCGGCCGCCGCGCTCAGCGTGCCGCCGTTGCGGCGCATCGAGAACCTGCGCGAGGCGAGCCGCGCGGCGCTGGAAGGCCAGATCGGCGTGCGGCTGCCGGTCTCCCGCCGGCGAGACGAGATCGACATGCTGGCCGGGCTCGCCAACGCCATGATGGACGAGAGCGAGCGGCTGCTGTGGGAGGTCAAGAGCGTCGGCGAGAACGTCGCCCACGACCTGCGCACGCCCCTGAACCGGCTGCGCGCCCTGCTGTACCGGGTGCGGCAGGAGACCCGGCTGGAGGGCGCCGAACGCGAGATGATCGACCAGGCCCTGGCCGAGACCGACGACCTCCTGGTCCGCTTCCGGGCCCTGCAGCGGATCGGCGAGATCGAGCGCCGCGATCGGCAGGCCTTCTTCGAGCAGGTCCGGCTGCAGCAGGTGCTCGACGACGTCATCGAGCTGCACGAGCCCCTGGCCGAGGACCGCGGCGTCAGCCTCGAGCGCGACATCCAGGCCGATGTGCCGACGGTGTCGGCCGACCCGACCCTGCTGTTCGAGGCGGTCTCGAACCTGGTGGACAATGCGCTGAAGTTCACCCCGCGGGGCGGCCGGGTCCGCCTGCGCCTGGTGGCGCGCGAGCAGGGGCCGCGGATCGAGGTGCTCGACAATGGCCCAGGCGTGCCCGAGGGCGAGCGCGACGCGGTGCTGCAGCGGTTCTATCGCGCCCAGCGCACGCGGACCGAACCCGGCTCCGGGCTCGGCCTCAGCATCGTCACCGCCATCGCCCGGCTGCACCACTTCACCCTGTCGCTGGACGACGCCAAGCCGGGGCTGCGCGTGGCGCTGGACTGCTGGCCGCGCGGACTGGGGGCCTGAGGTGCGCGTCCTGCACGCAGGCCTGCCGCGCGGGGACGGCTATCTCGCCCACGCCCTGGTCGAGGCCGGCCACGTGGTGGAGACGGCGCCGGATCTGCCCGACCTGCTCCTGAGCTGCGCCGGCGGCGAGTACGACGTGGTGCTGGTCGAGGTCGCGCAGCCGGACCAGGCGCTCGCGCGCCGGATCGCGGCGGCGGGCGGCGGCGCCCTGGCCCTGGTGGTCGACACCGCCACCGCGGCCGAGCGGACGCGCCTGCTGCGCGCGGGCGCCGACGCCTGCTTCCTGCGCCCGGTGCAGTTCATCGAGCTGGAGGCCCGGCTGTCGGCCCTGGTCGGGCTGGGGCGTCGCCACGCCGCTGCGCCGCCGCAGGCCCTGGCGCTGGACCCGGCCGCCCGGACGGCGCGGATGGGCGGGCGCAGCCTGATGCTGCCGATGCGAGACTATGCCCTGCTCGACTATCTCCTGGGCCGCGCCGGCGAGGTGGTCGGCGCCGAGCAGATCCTGGAACACGTCTGGGGGGAGGTGGGCGACAGCGGCGCCGACCGGGTGCGCACGGCGGTGGCGCGGCTGCGCGCGCGGCTCGCCGCGGCGTTCGGCGCGCCGATGATCGCCACCGTCCGCGGTCACGGCTACCGGCTGGAGACCAACATGAAACTATATTCATCCGGCTGACACGTCGGATTTAGGTGGCCGGGCGCATTACCCCCCAGCGCAGCAATACTGCGCCGGTCCCGCGCGCCGCCAGCCCCCCCGGCGCGCGCGGGACCCCCTAGCATCCACCTTGGAGCAGGCCGCTTGAACGCCATCGTCCGCGTCGCTCTGCAGCGCCCCTATACCTTCATCGTCATGGCGCTGCTGATCATGATCTTCGGGGTCATGGCCGCGCTGGGAACCCCCACCGACATCTTCCCCGACATCCGCGTTCCGGTGATCGGCGTGGTCTGGGAATATGCCGGCCTGCCGCCCAATGAGATGGCCGGGCGGATCGTCACGCCTTACGAGCGCGTGCTCACCACCACCGTCAGCAACATCGACCACATCGAGAGCCAGTCGCTGCCGGGCATCGGCGTGGTGAAGATCTATTTCCAGCCGGGCGTCGACATCCGCACCGCCACCGCCCAGGTCACCTCGGTCTCCCAGTCGGCGCTCAAGCAGATGCCGAGCGGCGTGATCCCGCCGCTGATCCTCAACTACAGCGCCTCGACCGTGCCGATCCTGCAGCTGGCGCAGGCCGACAAGGCGCTGTCCGAGCAGAAGCTCTTCGACCTCAGCCAGACCGTCATCCGGCCGCGCCTGATCAGCGTGCCGGGCGCCGCCATCCCGTTCCCCTTCGGCGGCCAGGTGCGCCAGATCCAGGTCGACCTCGACCCGCAGGCCCTGCAGGCCAAGGGCCTGTCGGCGAGCGACGTCACCAACGCCATCGCCGCCCAGAACCAGATCCTGCCGGTCGGCCAGGCGAAGATCGGCTCCTACCAATACACCGTGAAGCTCAACGATGCGGTCGCCGCGATCGACGAGCTCAACAACCTGCCGATCAAGACCGTGGGCGGGGCCACCATCTATATTCGCGACGTCGCCCAGGTCCGCGACGGCGCCAAGCCCCAGACCAACGTCGTCCACGTCGACGGCGCGCGGGCCGTCCTGTCGACCGTCCTGAAGAACGGCACGGCGTCGACGATCGCCATCGTCCAGGGGATCAAGGACCGCCTGCCGGCCCTGAAGGAAGTCACGCCGGCCGGTCTCAAGATCACGCCGCTGAACGATCAGTCGGTGTTCGTGAAGGGCGCCATCTCCGGCGTGGTCAAGGAAGGCGCCATCGCCGCGGCCCTGACCAGCCTGATGATCCTGCTGTTCCTGGGAAGCTGGCGCTCGACGGTAATCATCGCCGTGTCGATCCCGCTGGCCGTGCTGGCCGCCATCGCCGGCCTGTCGGCGATCGGGCAGACCCTGAACATCATGACGCTCGGCGGGCTGGCGCTCGCCGTGGGCATCCTGGTCGATGACGCCACCGTCACCATCGAGAACATCAACTGGCACCTGGAGCAGGGCAAGGACGTCAAGACCGCCATCCTCGACGGGGCCAATCAGATCGTCACGCCGGCCTTCGTCTCCCTGCTCTGCATCTGCATCGTCTTCGTGCCGATGTTCATGCTGAAGGGCGTGGCGGGCTTCCTGTTCGTGCCCATGGCCGAGTCGGTCGTGTTCGCGATGATCGCCTCCTTCATCCTGTCGCGGACGCTGGTGCCGACGCTGGCCATGTACCTGCTCAAGCCGCACAATCCGGAGCAACTCGGCTACGAGGGCGCCGCCGAACACGGCCACGCCGCCGCGCCGTCCCGCAATCCGATGGTCCGGTTCCAGCGGAGCTTCGAGAGCCGCTTCAACGGCATCCGGGAGGGCTACCGCGACCTGCTGGTGATGGCGATGTCCGCCCGGCGGGTGTTCGTGATCGGCTTCCTGGCGGTGGTCGTGCTGTCCTTCGGCCTGGCGCCCTTCCTCGGCAGCAACTTCTTCCCGGCCGTGGATTCCGGCCAGATCAGCCTGCACGTGCGCGCCCCGGTGGGGACGCGGCTGGAGGACTCGTCGCTGGAATTCGGCCGCGTCGAGGCGGCCATCCGCCGGGTCATTCCCGCCAACGAGATGGGCTCGGTGATCGACAACATCGGCATCCCGAACAGCGGGATCAACATGGTCTACAACAACTCCGGCATCATCGGGCCGCAGGACGGCGACATCCTGATCAGCCTGAATGAGGGCCACCACCCGACCGCCGGCTACGTGAAGCGGCTGCGTGAACTCCTGCCGCGGGAGTTCCCCGGCTCGGCCTTCTCCTTCCTGCCTGCCGACATCGTCGGCCAGATCCTGAACGCCGGCCAGCCGGCCCCGATCGACCTGCAGGTCTCCGGACCCAACGCCGCCAAGAACCGCGCCTATGCCGAGAGCTTGATGCGCAAGATCAGGGCGGTGCCCGGCCTCGCCGACGTGCGCATCCAGCAGCCCAACGGCGCGCCGGAGCTGCGGGTCGACGTGGACCGCTCCCGGATGGCGCAGCTGGGCCTGAACGAACGCGACGTCACCAGCAGCCTCGGCACTTCGCTGGCCGGCAGTTCGCAGGGGCAGCCGACCTTCTGGCTGAACCCGCAGAACGGCGTGTCCTACCCGATCGTGGCCCAGACCCCCGAATACCGGGTCAGCAGCCTGGCGAACCTGGAGAACATCCCGATCACCGGCGCCGGGTCGGTCAATGGCGCCCAGGTTCTGGGCGGCTTGGGGACGATCACCCGCGAGAGCGCGCCGGCGGTCGTCAGCCACTATGACATCCAGCCGGTGATCGACATCTTCGCCACTACCCAGGGCAGGGACCTCGGCGCGGTGACCAAGGACATCCAGAAGATCATGAAGGCCGCCGAAAAGGACCGGCCCCAGGGCGCCACGGTCACGCTCCGCGGCCAGATGCTGACCATGAACAGCGCCTTCTCCGGCCTGTTCTTCGGCCTGGCGGCGGCCGTCGTGCTCATCTACCTGCTGATCGTCGTGAACTTCCAGTCGTGGCTGGACCCGTTCGTGATCATCACCGCCCTGCCGGCGGCGTTGGCGGGCATCGTCTGGATCCTGTTCGCCACCGGCACGACGCTTTCGGTGCCCGCGCTCACCGGTGCGATCATGTGCATGGGGGTGGCGACCGCCAACTCCATCCTCGTGATCAGCTTCGCCCGCGAGCGGCTCGCGGCCACCGGCGACGCCGTCGGCGCGGCGATCGAGGCGGGCTTCACCCGCTTCCGCCCCGTGCTGATGACCGCGCTCGCCATGATCATCGGCATGGCGCCCATGGCGCTGGGCCTCGGCGAAGGCGGCGAACAGAACGCCCCGCTGGGCCGCGCCGTCATCGGCGGCCTGATCGCCGCCACCATAGCCACCCTGATGTTCGTCCCGATCGTCTTCAGCCTCGTGCACGGCCGCAAGGCCGCCCGCACGGCGCAAGATCCGGTCCCCGGAGAGTCGTATGCCTGATCCCATCGCGGCCCCCGGCCGCATCCCCACGCGCCGGCTCAAGCTCGCCGGCGTGGCCGCCGCGGCGATCGCCGTGGCCGTCGCCGTCGCCGGCGTCGCCAGCCGCGTCTATGCCGACAAGGGCCTGCAGACCTGGACGCACGAGCAGACCATCCCCACGGTCAGCTTGATCCAGGCGGCCGACGGCGGCTCGCGCGACCTCGTCCTGCCGGGCGATGTCCAGGCCTTCAACAACGCCCCGATCCACGCCCGGGTCGGGGGCTACCTGAAGCGCTGGTACGTCGACATCGGCTCCCACGTGACGGCGGGCCAGCTGCTGGCCGAGATCGACACGCCGGACCTCGACCAGCAGGTGATGCAGGCCCGCGCCGACCTGGCCACCGCCCAGGCCAACCAGCACCTGTCCGACACCACCGCCAAGCGATGGGCCGGCCTGCTGGCCCAGGATGCGGTCTCGCGCCAGGACGCGGACACCAAGGAAGGCGACCTGGCGGCCAAGACCTCCGCGGTCAACGCCTCCAAGGCCAACCTCGACCGCCTGCTGGCGCTGGAGTCGTTCAAGCGCATCACCGCGCCGTTCGATGGCGTCGTCACCACGCGGAACACCGACATCGGGGCGCTGATCACCACCGGAAGCGCGGCGGATCCGGCGCTGTTCACGGTCGCCGACCAGCATCGCCTGCGCGTCTATGTGCGGGTGCCGCAGATCTATTCCGCGCTGATCCGCCCGGGCGTGACCGCCAAGCTGGCGGTGCCGGAATATCCCGGCCAGGTCTTCAAGGCGGCGGTGGTCAATGACGCCCAGGCGGTGAACGCCCAGAGCGGCACGGTGCTGGTCCAGTTGCAGCTCGACAACACCGACGGCCGGCTGAAGCCGGGCGAATACGCCCAGGCGACGTTCAACATGGACTCGGCGGCCACCACGACGCGGATTCCCTCCAGCGCCCTGCAGTTCCGCCACGACGGACCGGTGGTCGCGGTGGTCGGGCCCGACAGCCATGTGAAGCTCCGGAAGGTGACGATCTCGCGGGATCTCGGGTCCAGCGTCGAGATCGGCGCCGGCCTGGGCGAGGGCGACCGCATCGTCGACAACCCGCCGGAGTCGCTGGCCGACGGGGATCTGGTGCGGGTGATGACGCCCGCGGCCGGCAAGGGAGCCGCGAATGCGCACGCCTAGGCTGCTGGCGGCCGTCTCGACGGCGGCGATGCTGAGCGCCTGTTCGCTGGCGCCGCCCTACGCCCCGCCGACCATCGCCGTTGCGCCCACCTACAAGGAACTCGGCCCGTGGACGCCGGCCGCCCCCGCCGACGCCCAGCCGCGCGGAGTCTGGTGGGCGATGTTCTCCGATCCCGTGCTCGACGACCTGGAAGCGCGGGTGGAGAAGGCCAACCCGGACCTCGCCGCCGCGGCGGCGGCGTACGACCAGGCGAACGCCCTGACCGCCCAGGCGCGCGCCGGCCTGTTTCCGGAGCTCGACGGCGGGGCCCTGACGCAGGACACCCATCGCTCGGACAATGCGCCCCTGCGGACCGGCGGCCCGAACAACTACGCCGCCAACCAGGTCGGCGTCTCGCTGGCCTACGAACTCGACCTCTGGGGGCGGGTGCGCAACCTGGTGGCCGCCAGCGGCGACCGGGCCCAGGCCAGCGCCGCCGACCTCCAATCGGTCCGGCTGAGCCTGCAGGCGGCGCTGGCCGACGACTACCTGGCCCTGCGCAGCCTGGATGCCCAGGACCGGCTGCTGCGGGACACCGCCGGGGCCTACGCCCGGGCCCTGCAGCTGACCCAGGTGCTGCACGACGGCGGCGCCGCCACCGGCCTGGATGTCGGCCGGGCGCAGACCCAGCTCTCCACCGCCAAGGCGCTGATCTCCGACGTCGGCGCCCAGCGGGCGCTCTACGAGCACGCCATCGCCGCCCTGGTGGGCGAGAGCGCCTCGCAGTTCAGCCTCGCGCCGACGACGGCCGCGCTGCCGCAGCCCCACGTCCCGGTCAGCGCGCCCTCGCTCCTGTTGCAGCGGCGGCCCGACGTGGTGGCCGCCGAGCGGCGCGCGGCGGCGGCCAACGCCCAGATCGGCGTGGCGCGCGCGGCTCTCTTCCCCTCGCTGACGATCAGCGGCTCGAGCGGCTGGCAGTCGTCCGGCGGCATCGACCTGATCGCCGCGCCAAACACCTTCTGGATGATCGGGCCGCAGCTGCTTGGAGCGATCTTCGACGGCGGCCGGCGCAAGGCGGGCGTGCAGCAGGCCCGCGCCGTCTTCGATCAGGCGAGTGCGGAGTACCGGGCCACGGTGCTCAACGCCTTCCGCGGGGTCGAGGACCAGTTGGCGCTGTCCAACCGTCTGGCGGTGGAGGCGCAGGACCAGCAGGAGGCCACCCAGGCCGCGCAACGCACCGAAGCCCTGGCGCTGACCAGCTATCGGCAGGGGGCGTCGACCTACCTGGACGTGGTGACCGCCCAGACCGCGGCGCTGCAAGCCGAGCGGGCGGTGATCGTCCTCAATTCGCGCCGGTTGCAGGCGAGCGTCGATTTGGTGCGCGCGCTGGGCGGCGGCTGGGGCTGATCGGCCCGGGCCTCAAGGCCCTAGTGAGGCTTGCGCCGCCCCAGGCCCAGCAGGCCGGGGTAGGGGCCCTTGCCGACCCGGTACAGGCACCAGTCGTCGTCTTCCGCACAGTCGCCGTCG
The DNA here is from genome assembly GCF_003254505.1 of Phenylobacterium hankyongense. NCBI lineage: Bacteria > Pseudomonadati > Pseudomonadota > Alphaproteobacteria > Caulobacterales > Caulobacteraceae > Phenylobacterium > Phenylobacterium hankyongense. The sequence goes on from NZ_QFYP01000001.1 coordinate 2,580,797, forward strand.
AAGATCGCCTTCTTGCGCGGCGAGATCACCGCGTAGAGCGGCGCGGTCTTGCCGCCGGCGGCCAGGGCGTCGACGCAGGCCTGCTGCTCCGCGTCGGTGAGGCCCAGCAATTCCGCGTGCTCGCATCCCAGGCGGGCCCGCAGGGAGTGCGCCATCGTCCCTTCCAGCTTGCCGGGTGAGGCCGCGGTCGCGGCGGGCGGCGCGGCGAGCGGGGGTCCGCTCAGTTCGGCGGGGCGTTCCACCTGGTGCGGGACGGGCGCCGCGCCGCGCGGGCGGGGCGCTGTGGGTCTGACGGGTTGCTCGGCTGGCGGCGGCGGCGCGGCGCGCGGCGTCAGATAGACCAGCATCGCGGGCGGGTCGGCGGGCGGCCCGGCGGGGTGCGACTGGAGGAAGGCCCATAGCGCGGCGGCGTGCAGCAGGATCGACCCGGCCAGCGCAATGCGGCGGGCGCTGAGCCGCGCCGGGCGTCGGACGGTGCTGGAATGACGGTCGCGCGCCGGCGACGAGGACGCTTCGATCAGGCCGCGCCGCCGTGACGCCGCTCGGCCATCTTCTGCTGCTGGGTATGCGGCAAGGTCGCCAGGGTGAGCTTGCCGTCGCCGTCGGTGTCCAGCTTGCGGAACCGCCGATCGGCCGCGGCCAGGAACTCGGCCAGGGTGATGCGGCCGTCGAGGTCGGTGTCGGAAGCGCTCACCGGCTCGGGCTCGGCCAGGAGGTCGAAGGGCGCGGCGCCTTCCATCGAAGGTCCCTTCGCAGCGCCTCCGGCCGCCGGGGGAGCGCCGTCCTGGCGATGCCCCCGTCCGCCGCCGCCACCACCACCGCCGCCACCACCACCACCCATTCCGCCGCCGCCCATGCCGCCGCCGCCCATTCCACCCATTCCCCCGCCCATCTGGGCGAGGAACAGACGGGCCGGAGCCTCGTTGGCGCCGACCTGCGCGCCTCTGAGGATTTCCGGAACGATGGCGTGTTCGTAGCGGCTGATCTCGGGCCCCGAGATGATGCCGTCCTGGTCCTGGTCGAGCACGTGGAAGAAGGCGGTCGCCTCGGCCCTGAACTCGCTGCGGTCGAGGACGCCGTCGGCGTTCAGGTCGGTCTTGGCGAACCACACGCCGACCGGATAGGGCTCGGATTCGGCGGCCCGGAAGGGCTGGCCGCAGGGGCTGATATAGAGGTTCCTCGGCCCCCGCATGCGCTCGCCGCCACGATCACCCGGCTGGGCTGCGGCCTCGGCCGTGAACAAGGCGAGGCAGAGGCCCAGGCCGTAAACCCATCGTGTCATGAACGCAGCTCGCTTTTGCAGATCAGCAGCCAAGCTGCCGGCCAACTGCGACCGTACGAGGGCCGTCATTTTTCAAAGCGCAGCGGCATGTGTCGAAGTTCATGTCTCCGGGTCCGCCAGGCGTCCGGCGGCGGTCTGCAGGCGTTGCAACATCCCCAGCAGGGTGGCGACCTCGTCGTGGCTGAATTCCGCGAGGATGGCGTCTTCCAGCGCCAGGGCCTTGGGCGCGACCTGGTCGTAGAGGGCGCGGCCCTCGGCGGTCAGCGCCAGCAGGTGGGACCGCTTGTCCTCGGGGTTGGGCGAGCGCCGGACCAGGCCGCGCTCCACCAGCCCGATGGCGGCCCGGCTCACCGTCACCTTGTCCATCCGGGTGGCCGCGCCCAGCTCGAACTGGCTGACGCTGCCGCGCTCGGCCAGCACCGTCACCAGCCGCCACTCCGGCACGTTCAGGCCGAACAGGGCGCGGTAGGCGCCGGCGATCACGTCGCTCACCGTGTTTGAGGCGATCGACAGCCGGTAGGGCACGAACGCGTCGAGCTTGAGCACCCGTGGCTTGGTCATCGCCCGCGCATCTCCGGAACGCTGCATGCGGTTAGGAGCCATGGCCGCCCCCCGCCGTCCAGCCCCCTTAACAAGTATCAATTGACACCACTTTGGCGTGGGAGATAGTTTCTGTTGATACCAAATTTGCAGGGCCCTGGAAAATGAACGCCGATCCGAACAACCCCCTCGGCCTCGATGGCTTCGCCTTCGCCGAGTTCACATCGCCCGACCCGAAGGCGATGGCGGCGCAGTTCGAGCAGCTCGGGTTCGTGGCGGCGGCGCGCCGCCCGGAACGGGGGCTGACGCTCTATCGCCAGGGCCGCATCAACCTGCTGCTGAACGCCGGGCCGGGGCAGGCCGAGGCGTTCCGCGCGGCGCACGGCCCCTCGGCCAACGGCATGGCCTTCAGGGTCGCCGATGCGGAGCAGGCCTATGCGACGGCGCTGGAGCGCGGGGCGGTGGCCGCCGACACCTCGGCGAGCGCGCTGCCGCAGGCCAAGGCCATCGAAGGCATCGGCGGCTCGCTGCTCTATCTGGTGGACGCAGACCCCTTCGCCGACTGGGAGGAAGTCCCCGGCTGGCGTGAAGCCGCGGCGCAGAACGGGGTCGGTCTCGACCTGCTCGACCACCTGACGCACAACGTCCGCCGCGGCCAGATGCGGACCTGGTCGACCTTCTACAATAAGCTGTTCGGGTTCGAGGAGCAGAAGTACTTCGACATCAAGGGCCAGGCGACCGGCCTGTTCAGCCAGGCGATGATCGCGCCGGACCGGGCGATCCGGATTCCGCTGAACGAGAGCCAGGACGACAAGTCCCAGATCGAGGAGTTCCTGCGCGACTACAACGGCGAGGGCATCCAGCACCTGGCGCTGGCCACGAACAATATCTACGAAACCGTCGAGAAGCTTCGCGCCCGCGGCGTGCAGCTGCAGGACACCATCGAGACCTATTACGAGCTGGTCGACAAGCGCGTCCCGGGCCACGGCGAGGACCTGGAGCGGCTGAGGAAGAACCGCATCCTGATCGACGGCGACGTGAAGGAGGAGGGCATCCTCCTGCAGATCTTCACCGAGAACCTGTTTGGGCCCATCTTCTTCGAAGTGATCCAGCGCAAGGGCAACGAAGGCTTCGGCAACGGTAACTTCCAGGCGCTGTTCGAGTCGATCGAGCTCGATCAGATCCGCCGGGGCGTCATCAAGGTGGAGCCCGCGGAGTAGGCATGGCCGACGACATCACGTCCCGGGCGGACGCCGCGGCGATCAAGGCCGCGGGGCTGGGCTATCAATCCGGCTTCGGCAACCACGTCTCGACCGAGGCGGTCGCCGGGGCGCTGCCGGCGGGGCGGAACTCGCCGCAGCGCACGCCCTACGGCCTCTATGCCGAGCAACTCTCCGGCAGCGCGTTCACCGCGCCGCGGAGCGAGAACCGCCGGTCGTGGCTGTACCGGCTGCGGCCGACCGCCAGCCATCGGCCCTACCGGCCCTACGCCGGCGGCGCCCTGGTCCGCTCCGGCCCGTTCGACGAGCTTCCGCCCAGCCCCAATCGGCTGCGCTGGGACCCGCTGCCGATCCCTGAGGCGCCCACCGACTTCGTCGACGGCCTGGTCACCTACGCCGGCAACGGCGACCCGGCCGTCTCGGCCGGGACGGCTATCCACCTCTACGCCGCCAACCGCACGATGCGCGATCGGGTCTTCTACGACGCCGACGGCGAGCTGCTGATCCTGCCGCAGGAAGGCGCGCTGCTCCTGACCACCGAGCTCGGCCGGATGTCGGTCGCGCCCGGCGAGATCGCGGTGATCCCGCGCGGCGTCCGCTTCCACGTGGCGCTGCAGGCGCCGACCGCGCGCGGCTATGTGTGCGAGAACTACGGCGCCCTGTTCCGGCTTCCGGAGCTCGGGCCGATCGGCTCCAACGGCCTGGCCAACGCCCGCGACTTCCTGACCCCGCAGGCCTGGTTCGAGGACCGCGACGCGCCCACCGAGGTGGTCCAGAAATTCCAGGGCCGGCTGTGGACCACCACCCTCGACCACTCGCCGTTCGACGTGGTGGCGTGGCATGGCTCGCTGGCGCCGTACAAATACGACCAGGCGCGGTTCAACACGATCAACACGGTCTCGTTCGACCATCCCGATCCGTCGATCTTCACGGTCCTGACCTCGCCCTCGGAGCTGCCGGGGACTGCGAACTGCGACTTCGTGATCTTCCCGCCTCGCTGGATGGTGGCGGAGGACACCTTCCGGCCGCCGTGGTTCCACCGCAACGTGATGAGCGAGTTCATGGGCCTGGTGCACGGGGCCTACGACGCCAAGGCCGGCGGCTTCGCGCCCGGCGGCGCGTCGCTGCACAACTGCATGAGCGGCCATGGACCGGATCGCGAAAGCTATGAGCGCGCGGTGACCGCCGAGCTGAAGCCGCACAAGATCGACAACACCCTGGCCTTCATGTTCGAGAGCCGCTGGGTGATCCGGCCGACGCGGTTTGCGACCGACACGCCGCTTGCCCAGCTCGACTACGACGACTGCTGGGACGGCTTCACCAAGGCCCAGGTCCCGGGCGCCGACGCCTCGTGATTGTCGGATGACCACCGAGGCCGCGCCGGCCCGGCTGGACAGGACGCCGGCCGGCGTTCGCCTGTGCGCGTTGACGGACATCGCCGAACGCGGCGCCCGCGGCTTCGTGCTGCAGATCGGCGAGGCGCGCTTCCACGGCTTCGTCGTGCGGCGCGGACCGGAGGTGGTGGGCTACGTCGACCGTTGTCCGCACATGGGGTTCCCGCTGGTCCAGGTGCTCGACGCCTATCAGACCCCGGACGGCCGGCTGCTGCAGTGCGCCTGGCATGGCGCGCTGTTCGAACCCGAAGACGGCCGCTGCGTCGGCGGGCCTTGCCTGGGCGCGTCGCTGACGCCCTGGCCGGTGCGGACCGTCGACGGCGCGGTGGTCACGGCCTAACCGGCGCTGGCCCTGGAGCGGGCAGCTACCAGGGCCGTTCCCAGCGTTCTCGTTCCCACCGCTCGTGCTGATGGTGACGTTCCCAAGGCGGGATGTCCGAGTAGGCATAGCTCGGCCCATAGCGATAATAGCTGGGCCCGTAGCCGTAGTAGGGAGACATGTAGACCGCCCGAGGGTGGATCCGGTGGCGGACCGGCCGCCACACGCGTTCACGCACGACGATGGTCCTGCGAACATACCTGACCTCGGGACGGTAGGTGGTCACATACCGCCCCTCGTAATAGCGGCCGCGGTCGTGGGCCGACGCGACGCCGGCCGACAGCAGCAGCGCCAGGCCGGCGAGGGCGACAAGGGTCTTACGAACTTTCATGGGCATCTCCACGCGTCCCACGACGGAGGCTGCGCGCCGGCGCCTGAACCGGACATGACCTAGTGCGCCGCTCGTTGGGCCTCGCGCTAACCGGGGTCCGAGGGATCGAGGCCGGCCGGCTCGCGCGGCTCATCCGGCGCCTTGGTCTTCGAGGGTCGAAGGTAGTCCATGCAGCCGTCGACGAAGGCGGGGCTGCGCTGCTCGGCGGCCGCGCAATAGCGCTTGACCTTGATGTTGTTCTGCTGCGCCCAGCGATAGCCCTCCCTCCGCTCATCGGCGTCGTAGGCGTGTCGAGCGCGCTCATAGTCGAGCTGCTGTCGCTCCCACTGCTCCTGCGTCGTCATCGGCTTGAAGGTGGGGTAGCTCGGCGGCTTCGCCGTCCGGGCGACCCGGGCCACCCGGGCGGGGGTCGGCGCCTTCAGTTTGACGACCGGCGGAGGCGCGGCTTGCGGCTCAGGGGTCGCCTGGACTGTCGTCGCCGCCGGCGGAGGGGCCACGGGCTCTACGGGCTCTACGGGCGCTACGACCGCCGGAGTGTCCACGGGCGCGGCGAGGCGCGCGGGCTCGTCCCGGGGCGCGGCCTGGATCTTGTCGGGACCCGGCCCAGGGCCCCTGACCAGCGTGCTGACCAGCGCGCCGGCGCCCAGGGCGACCCCCGCGAGGAGGCCTAGCCCCAGGATCGCGGACGGCGTCCGACCGCTGCTCCGCTGGAGTGCCGGCTGGCTCCGGTAGCGATGCCTGGCCATGCGATTCACTTGAAGGCGCTCTTGTTTCTAGAAGCGCCGCCTTGGGCTCAAAGTTCCCTTACGCGCCGGTGATCAGTCGCGCGCCCCGATGATAGGTGACGTAGCTCCACAGCCAGTCGAGCGCGACGAAGAACCGGGCCCGCAGGCCGATCAGAAAATACACGTGGATGAAGCCCCAGAAGAGCCAGCCGGGCAGTCCCGTCAGCTGGATGGCGCCCAGCCTCACGACCGCTGCGCCACGGCCGATGGTGGCCAGATCGCCGGCGTGCCGGTAGCGGAACGCCGGCGGCGGGGACCGCCCGGACAGCCGCCTGGCGATCAGCCGGCCGACATAGGCGCCCATCTGCTTGGCCGCGGGCGCGATGCCGGGGACCGGTCGGCCGTCCGGCGAGGCAAGGGCGGCGGCGTCGCCGATCACGAAGATCTCGGGGTGGCCGGGCAGCGACAGGTCCGCCGCCACCTGCGCCCGGCCGGCCCGGTCGTGTTGGCCAGGAAGGTCGGCCGTCAGGGCCCCAGCCCTCACCCCGGCGGCCCAAAGCACCGTGGCGGCGTCGATCCGCCCGTCCTCGAGCGTGACGCCCGAGGCGTCGACGTCGACGACCTTGGCGCGGGTCCTGACATCGACGCCGTAGCGGGCCAGGCGGCGCGCGGCGTCGGCGGCCAGGGCCTCGGAAAACGTCGGCAGGATCCGCGGCCCGGCCTCCACCAGCACGATGCGGGCGGCGGCCGGGTCGATGTGGCGGAACTCCGACTTCAGGGCGTCGCGGGCGATCTCGCCGATGGCGCCGGCCAGCTCGACGCCCGTCGGCCCGCCGCCCACCACGACGAAGGTGGTGAGCTCAGGCGCCGCCCCGTCGTCGCCGGCCAGCTCGGCGCGCTCGAACGCGGACAGAATCCGCCGGCGGATCTCGAGCGCGTCCTCGATGGTCTTCAGGCCGGGCGCGAAGGCCTCCCAGGAGTCGTGGCCGAAATAGGAATGCGTGGCGCCCGTGGCGATCACCAGCTGGTCGTAGGCGACCGGCCCGGCCTCGGTCAGCACCTGATGCGCGGTCGGATCGACGGCGACGACCCGGCTCATCAGCACCCGGGCGTTGGCCTGGGTCTTGAGCAGATGGCGGATCGGCCACGCGATCGCGGCCGGGGACAGGGCCGCGGTCGCCACCTGATAGAGCAGGGGCTGGAAGGTGTGGTGGTTCTTGGCGTCGATGACCACCACCTCGACCGCAGCGCCGGCCAGCGCTCGGGCCGCCTCCAGGCCGCCGAACCCCGCGCCCACGATGACCACCCGAGGTCGGACCGCGGCGATGGCCTGCCCTCTCATGTCGCGTCCTCCCGCCCTCGGCGCTTTTATAGGGTCGCGACCCCTGGGAGGCGAGGGCGGCCGCCGGCTGCCCCATACCACGCGAGGGGGCGGGTGCGCCTCGGGACCAGGCGCCTAGCGTCGGAGGTCCCGGAGCCACGCCAGGGGACGCCTGGGCGCGAACGCCCGCAGCCGATGAGCGGTCCCGAGAACGCTGGTGTCGATGGTCAGGGTCCGGCGATACCGCGAAGACTTCAGGGCGCGGCGGTCGGACGCCTGTTTGCCGGTGTCCTGGTAGAATTCGGCGATCTTCTCGCGCCCCATGCCCGCCGTCTGGAACCAGCGCGGCAGGTGCGCCGTGCACAGGCGTTCCACATCGGCCATCAGCCGGGGGACGCCGGCGCCGGCCGCCGGACAGGAGGACTGGAACGCGTCGCCGACCACCACCACCCCGTCCTGCTCGTGGTTCTCGATGGCGGAGAGATCCATGACCCAGGCCTGCACCGGGCTGGCCATCTGGAAATCGCCGAGGAAGCGCGAAAGACCCGGCAGGGTGGCCAGCAGCGTCGCCTTCGGCGCTCGTATCAGCTCGCCCACCCATGGGTCGCCTTGATCCCGGAAGGTGAAGAGGTTGGCGCGCATGACCTCGCCGACCGGGAAGACGTTCAGATAGTCGACGCGGTCGGCCACCGTCTCTCCGTAGTAGGTGAGGGCGGGGAAATCGAACGCCTGGCCGGGGGCGGGGGAGATGCTGAACCCGAATGAGATCGAATGCTTCTCGAAGGTGACGCGCCGCGCAATTCCGATCTTCTCGCGCAGGATGTCGCCCATGCCGGTGGCGAGCACGACCAGGCGCGCCTCGAGCACCTCGCCGCCGGCGAGCTCAACCCGCTGGAGATCCGGGCCCGTCTCGATGTCCGCCACGCGATCGACGAGGAACTCGACCGACGCGGGCAGCTGCGCGCGAAGCGTTCGCACGATGTCCTTGTAGAGGATGCCGTAGTGCGCGCCCTCGGACCGGTCGATGATCTGGCCGCGGCGCGCGTTGACCACCTGGTCGAAGGGCGTGGCGGCGGCGGCCAGGACGTCGAGCAGCCCCAGACGGCCGAGCGCCTCGATCGTGTAGCCCGTGAACTTCTCCACGCGGAATTGGGCCGGAAAGACCGCATAGCGATCGATCAGCGCCACGCGATATCCGGCCCGGCCGAGCACGACGGCCGCGAGCGAACCGCTCAGACCGCCGCCCACGATGGCCACGTCAACCTGCCGGGTGGGGCTTCCGACCGGCGCGCCCGGATTTTCGTTCGGAAGCGAGGCGACAGCTGCTTCGCGCGCTGCGACGTCGGTCATGGGAGCCTTTTTCGCCGGAGGGACTGCGTACGCCGCGGGTGCGTCGGACAGCCGACGGATCGCGAGGCGTTTGAAATCGGAAAATCGGCTCACACGTTCCTTGTTGCTGGTCAGAGGAGCCGGCTCTGCGCCTCCTTGACGAACGGCGGCGCGTCGGCCTCGCGCAGCCGTACGACGAACGTCACGCCCTCGCCCTGCTCCACGGTCAGGATGGCGCCCGCCTGCTGCACGAGGGAGCGGATCAGGCGCATGCCCAATCCTTCACTCGACCCGGGCGGCGGCAGGCCCCGGCCGTTGTCGGAGACCGACAGGGTCAGGGTGTCGCCCGCGTGGCGCAGCTTCACCAGGATCACGCCGCGGGCCGGCGGCGGGTAGGCGTGCTTGACGGCGTTGGTGACCAGCTCGTTGACCACCACACCCAAGGCGACGGCCCTGTCCAGCGGGAGGCTGGTGGCCGGCTGGGCGTCGAGCTCGATCCGAATCCGATCATCGGGCAGGAGGGATCCGGAGAGCCGGTCGCAGAGCTGCTGCAGATAGCCGGCGAAGTCGACGTCGTCGCGGCTGCTCGATCGGTAGAGACTGGCGTGGACGTCGGCGATGGCCTGGATGCGGTCGATGGCCCGCTGGAGCTGGTCCTGCACCTCAGGTTGATGGCTGGCGCGCGCGTGCATGCTGAGCATGACCGACACCATGCTGAGGTTGTTCTTCACGCGGTGGTTCAGTTCCTCGAAGAGCTCCAGGTGACGGCTCTCGGAAAGCTTGCGGTCGGTGACGTCGACGATGAAGGCGGCGAGCTGGCCTCGGCCCACCCGGCTGAGGTGGATCTCGTACCACCGGTCGGTGGCGGGGCTCTGGAAGTCGAAGGTGACCGTGTCCCCCGCGGTGGCGCGATTGCAATGCTCCAGCCATCCGGTCACCGGGACCGGCAGCACCTCGCTCACCCGCCGCCCGACGATCGAGGTATTCGCCGACAGAATGCGCAGGATCGCGGGGTTGGCCTCGAGGATCAGATAGTCCGTCGTACGACCCAGTGCGTCCTGAGCAGGCTCGATCAGCAGGAAGCCGTCGGAGACGCACTCGAACAGCGTGCGGTAGCGCAGCTCCCGTTCGGCCAGCAGGGCGTTGGTCTGCCGATAGCGCCGGATCAGGGTGCGGATCCGCGCCCCGGCGAAACCGACGAGCGAGCTCGCCACCAGGAAGATCGCCATGTTGGCCGCCTTGGTCGGCGCGTCGAGCACCGCCCGCGGTTCCACGAAGAAGAACCAACCTGAGAACACGCTGCCCGCGACCGCGATCACCGCGCCCGGCCAGCCGCCCAGCAGGCCCGCGGCGAGCACCGCCGGATAGTAGAGCCCGAACTCCGTCAGGTGCGGGAACACGCGGCCGAGTTGGGCCCGCAGCACGGTGGCGACGATCACCAGGCCGGCGCCGGCAAGCACTCCGCCAAGGCTTTTCGGTGGGCTTTCCGGTCGACCGGACATGGCTGGCGCCCGCCCTCCAACTCCGCCGCCCTTGGACGTCACCGTACGCCGTTCAGACGGCCTTTGTGAGCTCGCGCTCCCGATATGGCCGCCGACAAGGTGTCTCAGAATTCAGTGCTGCGCCTTTGACATATGATGGTCAGGCGCACTGGCGTTGTTCGACGGCGCTTTCGCCGGGGCGCGGGCCTAAGCCGCTGCGTAGTCGTAGGCGTAGGTCCAGTGCGCCTCCTGGCCGGGCGGGACGACCAGGGTGATGAAGGGCTCCACCGCCACGACCGAGCGGATGGACCACAGCTGCATCTTCGACAGGGGGTGGTCGCCGTGGAACGTGACGCCGGCCCGCAGGCCATCGTCGTGGACGGTGGCGCTGTTGTCGGCCGCCGTCGTCCCGAAGCCTTCGATCGACGAGCTCACCCGGTCCTTGTCCCGCAGCGTCTTGAGATAGGCGATGCTGCGGCCGCGGATGGCGGCGGCCTCGGCCGATGGCGGCCTTCCCGAGGTGATCTGGAACGGCGTCGTGATCGACAGGCCTTCGCCCAGCGCCGCACCGCCAAAGGTCAGGAAGTTGTGGTTGTAGACGGTCGTGACGATCGGCTTCGTCCCGGTGTTCCGCAGGCTGTGGGCGATCAGCAGCCGCGGCTGGCCTTTCGGCAGCCGCAGGGTCTTGGCGTAGACGTAGCCATAGCCCGTCGTGGGCTCCGCCAAGGTGTGGGTGAAGGTGACGGCGTCCTTGCCGATCTTCACCGTGCGGCGGCCGGGCTCGACGAGGTCGTAGGTGCGGAACGGCGAGTACTTCGCATCGTCCGGCCGGCGCAGCACGCCGACGCCGATCTTGACGAAGACGCCGCCCGGCGCGGCCTCGGCCCAACCCGGCGGGGTGTCGAAGTCGAACTCGTCGGCGGGCCCGACCATGGCGGTGTTCGGGCCGGCGACGATGTCGTCGCCGTCATAGGCGAAGTCGCGCACCTCGCCGGAGATGCGGTCGAACCAGGGGCCGTAGAACTGGCGATCCTTGTAGGCGAGGGCGCTGACGACACCCGATCGGTCGAAGCGGGTTCCGCGATAGAAGGCCTTGTCGCCTTCGGGCAGCAGCACCGTGGCCGTGATCAGCCCGTTGGTGATCGTCGCCGACGGCGCGGCGGCGATCTGCGCGCGCGCATCCATGACGCCAGCTTGCGGTGCGGCGGCGGCGGGGGAAAGGGCCAGCGCGGCGGTCAGGGCCGCGACGAGCAGGCCAAGGTCGATCCGGCCGCTCACTGGGTCGCGGAGTAGTTGTCGATCAGATAGGCCTGGATGGCCTTCAGCTCCGCGTCGGTGACGTTGGCGCCGTTGGACCGCATCCGCTGCAGGATCGCCGGCCATTCGTCGGCCGTATGGCTGCTCTGGGTGATGACCCCCAGGTCGTGACACGCCTGGCAGGACCGTTTCAGGACCGCCTCGGGGGCCTCGGTCGTTGCAGCGGCCTTGGGGGCCGGCGCCGACGGAGCGGGCGGCGAGCCGCCCTGCGCCGCCCCGGCCGGCAGGGCGGCGGCGATCACGGCGAGGCTCAGAAACGCTGACCAGGAAGCTCGGGATGAGGACATGGGTGTCTGCTCGGACTGGGGCCTAGGGGAGGGCGTAGGTGACGAGATTGTCGCTGGTCGACGGGTCGCCGACATAGGAGCCGCCGGTCGCCATCAGCGTGACGTACTGCTTGCCGTTGGCGCCCTGGTAGGTGAGCGGCGTCGCGTGCCCGGCGGCGGCGAGCTTGGCCTGCCAGACCTCCTTGCCCGTGCGGGCGTTGAAGGCGCGGAAACGCTTGTCGTCGGTGGCGGCGACGAAGATCAGGCCGCCGGCGGTGACGATGGGACCGCCGACGTTGGGCCGGCCGGTGTTCTGCTTGCCCGGCGGCAGCTTGTCGGTGACGCCGAGCGGCGTGCGCCAGGCGATGTCGCCGGTGCTGACGTTCACCGCCACGAGCTCGCCCCAGGGGCCCTTCTGGCAGGGCAGGCCTTCGTGCACGTCGGAGAACCAGCTGTTCGCCGAGGTCGGCTGCACGAGCTCGCCGGCCGGATTGTAGGCCAGGAACTGCAGGCTGCCGACGTTGGTGATGTTGATGATGTAGTTGCCGTTGGCCTTGTCGAAGGCGCCGCCGCCCCAGTTCACCCCGCCGCCGCTGCCGGGGAAGGTGACCGTGGGAACGTTGAAGCCGAGCGGCTGGTAGGCCTTGGTCCCGACCATCTTGTTCTCGGCGACCCACTTCTTGCAGTAGGCCTCGTGTTCGGGCGTGACGTCCGAGATGTCGGTGTCGAGGTCGATCGACTGCCGCGCGAGCGGCGGCGGCTTCACGGGGATCGGCTGGGTCGGGGAGGCCTTTTCGCCGGGCGTGTCGCTGGCGGGGACGGGGGTCTCCTTAACCTCGAACAGCGGCTTGCCAGTCACCCGGTCGAGGATGAACAACAGGGCCTTCTTGTTGATGGCGGCGACAGCCGGAATGACCTTGCCGTCCCGCTTGACGTCCACCAGCGTCGGGGCGGCCGGCAGGTCGGAGTCCCAGATGTCGTGGTGGATGGTCTGGAAGTGCCACAGGTACTTGCCGGTCCTGGCGTCCACCGCCACCAGCGAGTTGCCGTAGAGGCCGTCGCCGATCCGGTCGGCGCCGTAGCGGTCGTTGGCCGGCGCGGCGAACGGCAGGTAGACGATGCCGCGCTGCTCATCGACGGTGGCCATGTTCCACACGTTGACGCCGGCGCGCTTCTTCCAGCTGTCGCCCGCCCAGGTGCCGAAGTTCGGATCGCCCGGTTCGGGAATGGAATGGAAGGTCCACGCCAGCTTGCCGGTGAGCACGTCGAAGGCGCGCACGTCGCCCTTCGGACCCTCGACCGGGCTTTCCTGACCGCGGGAGCCGACGATGACCAGGTTCTGGAACATCACCGGCAAGGCGTTGCCGGAAAGCGCGCCGTTCTCGAAGCCGTTCATCACGTCGGGCGTGCGCAGCTCCAGCCAGCCCTTGTCGCCGAAGCTCTCGATGATCTTGCCGCTCGCCGCGTCGATCGTCGTGAGCTTGTTGGAGCGGGTCGTGACCACCAGGCGCGGCGCATTGTGGCCGTCGCCGGCCCAGTAGTGGATGCCCCGGGGCGCGGTCTGCTCATTGTTGGGCAGCACCAGCACCCACTTCTCCTTGCCGGTCGCGGCGTCGAGCGCCACCACCCGGTTGAAGGGCGTGCCGAGGTACATGACGCCCTTGATCACGATGGGCGTGAACTGGGACGCTGAGGTGGCCGTGATCACCGCATGCGCGGCGGCGGCCGGACGCGGCGGCGTCGCCAGCGGCGGGGACCGCACGCCGCCCGGCATCGGCATCGGGCGGATCCCCGATTGGGCGATCCAGCGCATCTGGGCCGTCGCCTCGAGCGCCGCGTTGTCCGGCTTGGCCACGCCCGCCGGCCGCATGTCGTAGCTCCACGCGAGCTTGAGCTTGCCGACGTTGGCCGGCGTGATCTGCTTGAGCGGCGAAAAGCGCGTGCCCCCGGCGTCGCGCCCGTAGTTCGGCCAGTCCTTGGCGTCCTGGGCGTGGGCTCCCGTGGCGGCCGCCCCGGCGAGCAGGGCGATCATCAGGGTTCTCATGGAATACTCCGAAACACAGAAGGTGCTGAGGGTCGTCACGGCTTGGCGAGCGCCACGCCGGCGTCCACGCCGGTGGCGTCGCTGGCGAGCCGGTGGGTGGGGTCGATGAACAGCCAGGCGGCGGCGCCGACCAGCGAGACGCCGGCGGCGGCCAGGAAGGAGGCGTTCCAGCCCAGCCGGTCGGCCAGGAGGGCGGTCAGCGACGCGGTGACCACGCCGCCCAGCTGGTTGGCCATGTTCATGACGCCGGAGACCGAACCGGCGGACCGGCCGCCGAGGTTGGCCGAGACCGTCCAGAAGGCGCTTTGCGACAGGTAGAGCGCACCGGCGCCGCCGGCGAGCACGACGCAGGCGAGCCGCGCGTCGGCCACCTGGGTCGCCATGGCCACGAAGGCGGCGGCCAGCACCAGGGCGAAGACCGCCAGGCCGCGCCGGCCGACCCCGGGCCCGAACCGGTCGGTGAGCCGGTCCGCCATCCAGCCGCCGAGCGGCGAGCACACCGCCATGGCGATGAAGGGCAGCATGGCGTAGAGCGCGCTGGCCTTCAGGTCCAGGCCGCGCTCGGTCGACAGGTATTTGAAAAACCAGGTGAAAAAGATGTAGGCCACATAGCCGTAGCAGAAGTAGCTGAGGCTCAGCGCCGCCACGTGGCGGTTCTTCAGGATCTGCAGCCAGGGCGCAGCCTTGTGGCTGCCCAGGGCGGTGGGGTCCGGCAGGCCGGCCTTGATATAGGCCGCTTCCGTCGGGTCGACCCAGGGGTGGATATCCGGGCGGTCGCGGGCGACCACCAGCCAGCCGATCAGCGACGCCAGGCCGATCACGGCGCTGGCGTAGAAGGCGACGCGCCAGTCGTGGTTGATCAGGAAGTAGGTGATCAGCGGCGGGGCGACGCCTGCGCCGATGCCGACGCCGGCGAAGATCACGCCGTTGGCGACGCCGCGCTCACGGGTCGGGATCCAGTTGGCGACCAGGCGGTTGCTGGCCGGGAAGATCACCGACTCGCCGACGCCGAGCACGAAGCGGGTGGCGATCAGCAGCCCGAGCGACCAGCCGTAGCCTGAGGGCACGAGGGCGGTGGCTGCGGTGAAGACGCTCCACCAGACGATGCCGATGGCGACCATCCGGTAGGGCCCGAACCGGTCGGCCAGCCGCCCGGCCAGGGGCTGGCTGAAGGCGTAGCCCATGACGAAGGCGCTGAAGACCGTGCCCAACTGCACGTTGGTCAGGCCGAACTCCTTCTGCACCGCGGAGGCGGCGATCGAGATGTTGTTGCGGTCAAGGTAGGAGACCGCCGCGATGGCGAACATCAGCGCCACCACGGCCCAGCGTGCGCCGCTGGCCGGGCGCTCGGCGACCGCGTTCTGGTTGGCTCGATCCGACATCACTGGTCCCTTTTCCCCCGCCGCTCAGGCACGGCCGCCCCAGCCGCACGTCGAGGCGCGGCTATCGTTTCTTGGTCTCTCGCCGAAACCGGGGCGGCCTGCGGCGACGTGCGCGCAGGCCGCCCCGGCGTCAGACGACGTCGAACAGCACCACCTGGAAGTTCTTGTTGGTCAGCGTGTTCTCGATGCCCGGCCAAAGCGCGGCGTGGGTCTTCGAGGCGATCCAGATCTGGCGCAGCTCTTCGTTTTCGTAGGTGAGCTGGAACCGGTAGTTCACGCTCTTCGGCAGGTCGTAGCCTTGGATGTGGGTCCGCAGCTTCAGCATCTTGACGTCGATGAAGCCTTTGAACTTGGCCCCCGCCGGCGCGAACTTGTTGTGGAAATGGTTGAGCATTTCCTGCTCGCGGGCCGGATCCACCTCGAGGTCGCAATAGAGCACGATCGGTGACTTCTTCGGCGTTGCCGCCTTGGCGCTGGCTCCCGCTGCGAGACTGACCACAGCGGCGGCGCCGAAAGCGGACCTGATGCAGGCGCGACGATCCATGAATTCCTCCGTCATATTGTTCATTGTTGTCGATCAGCGCGTGTAGAGCGGCATCTTGCCGGGCGTCGCCAGCTTCAGGCGGTAGATGCTTTCGGCTGAGCAGATGTAGGCGGTGTGGCCGTCATCGGCCCACGCCAGGTTGGCGGCGGCCTTCTCCGGCAGCTTGATCTGGCCCAGCACCTTGCCCTGCGGGCTGATGATGCGGATGCCGCCCGGACCCGAGGTCCACACGTTCCCCGCCGAGTCCACCTTCAGGCCGTCCGGCACGTCGACCGGGTTCGGCTCGGGATACTCGATGAAGGTGCGCGGGTTGGAGACCTTGCCGCCGGGGGCGACGTCGTAGGCGCGGACGAACATCTTCGGCTCGGAGTTCGAGATGTAGAGCGTCTTGCCGTCGGGCGAGAAGCCGATGCCGTTGGGGCGCGGGATGTCGGTGATGACGGCCGTCAGCTTGCCGTTGGCGTAGCGATAGACGCCATTGAACGGGACTTCCTTGGCCGGATCCTTGTCCTGGCCGTCGAGGCCATAGGGCGGGTCTGTGATCCACAGCGCGCCGTCGGAGGCGAAGACCAGGTCGTTCGGGCTGTTCAGGCGCTTGCCGTCATAGCGCTCGAGGAAGGGCGTCATGTGCAGCTTGCTGTCGAGGCGGACGATGCGCCGGGCGCCGTGCTGGTTCATCAGCACCGTGCCGTCCTTGTCGGTGACCATGGCGTTGGAGCCCTTGAACGGGCTGCCGTTCGGGGGGATCTGCGCCAGGCCGCCGGCGTGATCGATCAACACCTCGACCTTACCGTTGGGAGACACCGCGACCATCTTGTTGCCGGTGAGGTCCGAGAACCAGAGCCGGCCCTCGCGCCACATCGGGCCTTCCGCGAAGCCGAAGCCGGTGGCCACCTTTTCGATCCGCGCGCCGGGCGCGATCACCTTGTCCAGCGCCGGATCGAGGCGCAGCACGCCCACCTCCGTCTTCGCGCTCGCCGCCGGGGCGTCGGCGGCCTGGGCTGTCGTTAACGGCCCGCAAACGGCAAGCGCCGCGAGCATCGATCCAAGTTTCAGGGCTTTGAGAGTTTGCACGCGTTGGTCATCCATGGCCGTGGGAAATCCGACGCGGCGGGCCGGGATCTGACACTTGCAACGACTTCTGAAGCGAGAGCCCCGGTCGAAAAAAGCGAAAACAAATCAACCCCCGAACGTCTATGAAAAGGTTATCAATGAGGGGGCGACGCGTCTAGGCGAAACTGGCGCTTGCGAGGGCTCGCGAGGGTGGCCGATCGGGCGGCGCGCGTCGGCGCGTCAGCCCTCGTCGTCCGGGGCGGCGGGACCGCGGGGGCGGTACGGGGCGGTCGTGCCCCTCGGCGTGATCTTGGTGGGCAGGACGATGTCCCGATCGGTGGCCGAGTCGTTCAGCACCCGCTCGAGCAGCAGCATGGCGCGATAGCCGATCTCGGCGGTGGGCACATGCACCGTGGTCAGAGGCGGATCGTAGAGCGCGGCGATGCGCTGGTCGTCGAAGCCGATGATCGAGATGTCCTCCGGCACCCGCAGCCCGGCCATCTTCGCGGCCCGGACCGCGCCGATGGCCATTTCGTCGTTGGCGGCGAAAACCGCGGTGGGCGGGGCGTGGCGGGCGAGCAGCAGGTTCATGGCGAGCTCGCCCGATCGCGCGGTGAAGTCGCCCTCGACGCAGAGCGCAGTGTCCAGGCTGGGACCGAGCGCCTGCTGATAGCCTTCGACCCGGTGGACGGCCATCGGCGAGCTCATCGGGCCGGAGATGTGCGCCACCCGCTTGTGCCCGAGGTCCAGCAGATACTGAGTGGCGGCCACCGCCGCCCGGGTGTGGTCCACGCGGACCGCGGGCAGCGAGCAGCCGTCGATCTGTTCGAGCGCCGCCACCACCGGCGGCAGCCGCTTGCGATCGGCGAGGGCCGAGGCGTGCGAGCTCGTCACCAGGATGATGCCGTCGGCCCGGCGCGCGGCCACCTGGTCGAAGAAGGCGTGCTCGCGCTCCGGATCGCGGTCGGTGTGGCCCATCAGCACCGAATAGCCGGTCTTGCGCGCGGCCTTCTCGACGCCTCGGAAGACCTCCAGGAAGAAGGGGCTGAGACTGGGCACGACGACCAGGGCGACCTTGCTTTCGCGAAGGCGCAGGTCGCGGGCCAGCAGATTGGGCTGATAGCCGAGGCGCTCCACCGCCTTGAGGACCCGCGCGCGGGTTTCCTCGCTGAGCAGTTCGGGTCGCCTCAGGGCGCGGGAAACCGTCGCGATCGAGACACCAAGCTCGGCGGCCACCTCGATGATCGTCGTCGGGCGTCTATCGTTCATTGGGCGATGACTTCTCGCATACTGTCGCGGTTATATCGCAGTTCGCGCGGCGAGGGGGATCTGAGACGATGAAAGCCCGCCCCTTGCGAGGCGGGCTTTCAAAGCTTGCAACCGCGGTGGCGACTGCGCAGTTCTTCAGCGGCCCGTGCGCCCCTTGCCCTCCGACGGCAGCGGGCGTCCCGCGATGGTGGCGTTGCGGAGGCCTTCGGCGATGGCCTCGGAGCCCGGACGCGGCGGAGCGTTGGCGGGGCGCGGCTGGGCGAAGGGCGCCAGGCGGCCCATGTAGAACCAGCTCTGCACATCGTGGCTGAGGTTGATGGCGGCATGGACCGACTTGCCGTTCGGCGGCGCCATCAGGCCCGCGTTCATCGGCCAGGGGCGGATTTCGCTGCCGACCTGCAGGGCGGCCGGGCCGTCGGTGAGCTTCACCCAGACTTCTTCCTGGCCGGGCGTGTGGGCGTGGGCGCCGGCGATCGTCCAGCCGCCCATGTAGACGATGTAGACCTTGTCGCTGGAGAACAGGCCGTCCTCCTGCTGGAACACGTACTTGGTCTGGTTGCTCCAGTGGACGTTGCGCTCGGTGTAGACGAGCTTGTTGGTGTCGCGGACCAGGATGTCGGCGCGCGGCTTGACGCTCGGATCGAGCGTCTGCGAGGTCATCAGGATCTTCATGGGCGTGTCGCCGGTGTTCGACAGCCGGTGCGCCAGATTGGGCGGGATCAGGATGGCGATCCCGGGCTTCAGGTCCCACACCTGCTTGCCGTCGTCGATGCGGCCCTGTCCGGTCTCGACGTAGAGCACCAGCTGATCCGGCGTCTTGAACATCGAGGTGGTGTTGAGGGCGCCGAGCTCCAGCAGCGCGAGCTCGTTGTGGTAGGGCATCACCGCGCGGGGCGCGCCGGGCCGGGTCGGGTCGCCGCCGCTGAGGATCGTGCGCTTCTGGATCACGTCGTACATGATGTGCGGCGCGGCGCGGTCGGCGTAGCCCACGAACTGGTCGACGGTCAGGCCGGCGGCGTCGTTGCTCGGCGGCTCGCGCGGGGCGGCGGGCGGCGCGGCAGGGGCAGGGGCGGCGGCCGGCTGGGCGGACGCGGCCTGGACGGCGAGAAGGGACAGGGTCGCCGCGAGAAGCATCTTCATCGGAATTCTCCCATTTCGCAGCCCATGGGCGGCCGCTGGTTGTCTTCGTTGGTCCCGCACGGCGGGTTTGGATCGGACCCTAGCGCATCGCCGCGGCGATGCCTGAACGGTGACGCTTGGCGCAGAAAAAAGGGGCCGAAGGCTGGTCTCGGCAGCCTCCGGCCCCCTGCCGTCACTGAGGAGGGAGGGCTCCTAGCGGCGGAAGCGGAAGCCCACCGTGATGTAACGGCCGATGACGTCGTACATCGCGCGGTTGGTCGGGAACTGCAGGCCCGGGTTGGCGGAGTCGGCGATCAGCGGCGGATCGACGTTGAACAGGTTCTGGACGCTCGCGAAGGCTTCGTACTGGCGCTCGGCGCCGAACTTATAGGCGACGTTGAGGTCGGTATAATTGACGTTCGGCTGGACGTCGTAGTTGGTGAAGATCGTCGTCCGCGAGCGCTTGGCCGAGCCGGTCCAGCGCTCGGCCACCCGCACCGACCAGGGGCCGTTGCTGTAGTTGGCCTCGAGCGAGCCGCTGATCCGCGGGTTGTTGCCGTAGTTGAGCTGGCCTTGCCGCGGCTGCGTCGCGCTGGGCTTCAGGCTGTAGTCGGTCAGCACTGAGGCGAGGCCGCGCAGCTCCAGGCGGCCGCTGAGCCGGCTCGAGATCGCCTCCAGCGGCACCAGATAGGCCGCTTCCACGTCGAAGCCCGACTGGAACACCTTGGCCTGGTTGCGCTGGACGTTCAGCACCCGCTGCATGTTGTTGGCGGGGGTGCGGTCGGAGAAGGGCAGGGGCCGGATGATGTAGGCGCACGACGGCGAGGTGCCGTTGCTCTGCTCGCACTCCTGGTTCAGCAGGCCCTGGTTGGTCGAGCCGATCGCGTCGTTGATCAGCAGGCTGTAGGCGTCGACCGAGACCGTGAAGCCCTTGAAGTAGCTCGGCGAATAGACGAAGCCGCCCACCACCATCGAGCCGATCTCCGGCGTCAGGTTCGGGTTGCCGCCCACCTCGTTGATGTACGAGGCCGAGGCGCCGGTGTGCAGGTCGAGGTCGAGGTTCGCGGTGACCTGCTTGCCCTGGTAGAGCTGGTAGAGGGTCGGCGCGGTGATGTCGCGGGAGACGGTCATCCGCAGCCGCAGATCGTCGTAGGGCTGATAGTTCACGCCCACCTTCCAGGTCATCACCTGGCCGCTGGTGCTGTAGTCGGTGACGCGGGCCGCGGCGTTCAGGTCCAGGGACTGGACGAACGGCAGGTCCTTGAGCAGCGGGGCGGCGACTTCGACATAGGCCTCCTTCACCGTGACCTGGCCGGAGGCGAGGCCGATGTTGGTGAAGTTGTACGGCAGCACGTTGTTCGGCTTGCCCTGGATCCCGGTGTAGTCGATCGACGACGCGACCGCCGGGTCGGAGTTCGAGGTCTCGTCCAGCGTCTGGCGACGCCATTCACCGCCGAAGGCGACGGACAGCGGGCCGGCCGGCAGCTCGAACAGGTCGCCGCTGAGGTTGGCGGAGACGATGTTCATCTGGTTGACGGCTTGGTACTGCGAGCGGCCCATCGCCCAGGCGATGGATTCCGCCGACGGGGCGCCGACCCCGAAGATGTTCATCGGCACGCAGCCGGGCAGCAGCGTCGGGTTGGTCAGGCTCACCCGGCAGACGGCCTGCCCGGCCGAGTTCCGGACCGAGTCGATCGCCGCATAGAAGCGCTGGCTGTTGAACTCGTTGACGTTGGTGCGCAGCTGGTTGCGGCCCCAGACGTAGTTGGCGTCCCAGTGCCATTCATGGCCGAGGGCGCTGAACTTGCCGTCCAGGCCGGCATTGATCATGCCGCTGTCGTTGAGCGTGTCGCCCTTGTACTGCGGCGTGTCCATCATGCCGATGCGCGACATCTGGAAGCTGTTCGTCGAGCCGAGCGCGGCGACCACTTCCGGACGCAGGAAGGCGTTGTCACGGGAGATGGTGATGCCGTTCTGCGAGCCGCCGTAGTGCTCGTCCCAGCGGATATTGAGCTGGTTGCGCGACTCCGCCGCCGAGAACTGCATGTGGGAGTTGATGTTGTCGGTCAGGTCGTAGGACACCCGCCCGAAGGCCTGGTCCGTCTTGAGGGCCGACACCATGGTGGTGTTGGTCCAGTAGGCGCCGCCGCCGCCGATCGAATAGGTCGGGTTGGTCGTGGGGCCGCCCACCGCCATCGGCTGGATGGCGCCGCCCGGCAGGAACTCGTAGCCCTTCAGCGGTCCGCTGTTGATGTAGCCGCCGAAGGTGACGCTCGAAAAGCGGACGTCCTGATAGGTGGTCGAGTACTGGACGCCGCCCTGAGAGCGGCTGGTGTACTGGATGAACCGCTGGCCGTTCTCACGGTCGTTGGCGTTGATCGGATCGGAATTGAAGTGCTCGATCGAGCCTTCGATGTGGCCGCGGCCGCCGGCGAAGCTCGTGCCGGCCGCCAGGGTCGCCTTGTAGCTGTTGGCGTCGCCGTAGGTGGAGGCGCCGTACTGGGCGCTGCCCTTCAGGCCGTTGAAGTTCTTGTCGAGGACGAAGTTGACCACGCCCACCATGGCGTCGGAGCCATAGGCCGCCGAGGCGCCGCCGGTGACCACGTCGACGCGTTGGACGAGGACCTGGGGCAGGGTGTTGATGTCGACGCCGCCGGCGAAGCTGGTCGGCGGCACGCGGACGCCGTCGAGCAGGATCAGGGTGCGGGTGGTGCCGAGGCCGCGCAGGTTCAGGTAGTTGCCCTGGTTCGGGCTGTTGGCGTTCCAGGTCACCGACTGCTTGTTCGAGGACGAGCCGCGGAACTGCGGGAGCTGGTTGAGCGCGTCCGGGATGTTGGTCGGCGCGCGGGCGAGCAACGCCTCGGAGGTCATGGTGGTGACGGGCGTGGGCGCCTGGAAGCCGTTGCTGACGATCCGCGAGCCCGTGACGACCACGGCCTCGACCTCGGCCGCCTCGCCGCCGCCCGCGTCGCCGCCGCTCGCCTTGTCCGCTGCTGAAAAGGTTTTCACACCCGACGATTGAGCCAGCGCCGGCGCGGCAAGAGCGAGCATGCTGACGCCGGCGAGCATGGCGCTCGCGGCTGAAACCATTCTCATTTGTGTATCCCCCTAATGCGGTGCCGTTTCATAACGGCTTCGGCAGCGTTTCTGGCGTAGTAAAACCTTCAAGTCAATCGAGTTCTGTCAGCTAAAGGCAAGTGTCTATGAGTAAGTATTGTTGCGTTTCCAGAGGTGTGTTGCGCAGAAGGAGGGGCGTTATCGACGTGTATAATGATTAAATGGTATGACTGCTTAAAATTGGCGATGACATTTCCAAGAATATAGGATTTCGGTATTCTCACGCTCAACTGCAAAGGTTTTCATCACGGACGGCCCATTTCGCTGAAGCTGCGGTGATGTCGTCTTCGTGTTCGCCGAAATTGGGCTTTATCGAGGCTAAGGTTTCGGCTCCGACACGTATGGGCTCCAGATGCGGCGAGGCCCCGAGGCCGCCGGGGGCTGACCGAGTCGGGGCGGCGCGGCGATCCGCCGCGGTCGATCTGGCCCCAGGTCGCGCGCCTGCGAAGCGGCGCCGTCGGTTGGCGAAAAGGGGCGAAATCGGCGGCGGCTTCGCGTAGAAACGCGCACCCGCACGCCTGACCAGCTAGCTGAACTGCATGGAAAACATTTCGCAATATCAGTCATCTAGACTGTCAGTCGCCCCGATGATGGACTGGACGGACCGGCATTGCCGGATGCTGCACCGGTCGCTGACGGCGCGGGCGATGCTCTATACCGAGATGCTGACCACCGGCGCGATCCTGCACGGGGACCGCGCGCGCCTGCTGGCCTTCGACCCGGCGGAGCAGCCGGTGGCGTTGCAGCTGGGCGGGTCCGATCCGGCCGATCTGGCGGCTGCGGCGCGGATCGGCGAGGCCGAGGGCTATGGCGAGATCAACCTCAACGTCGGCTGCCCGTCGGACCGCGTGCAGTCGGGGCGGTTCGGCGCCTGCCTGATGCGCGAGCCGGCTCTCGTTGCGGAGTGCATGGCGGCCATCGCCGCGGCGGTGAAGGTCCCGGCGACGGTGAAGTGCCGGATCGGCGTCGACGAGCAGGACCCGGAGGCGAGCCTGTTCTCCCTGGTGGACCTCTGCGCCCAGGCCGGCGTGCGGCATTTCGTGGTCCACGCCCGCAAGGCCTGGCTGCAGGGCCTGTCGCCGAAGGAGAACCGCGACGTGCCGCCGCTCGACTATCCGCTGGTCTACCGGCTGAAGCGCGAGCGGCCGGAGCTGACGATCGTCATCAACGGCGGCATCGCCTCGCTGGAGGCGGCGCAGGCCCATCTGCAGCACGTCGACGGGGTGATGCTCGGCCGGGCGGCCTACCACACGCCGGAAATCCTCGGCGAGGTCGACGCGCGGCTCTTTGGGGCCGGCGAAGCGGTCCACGTGCTGGAGGCGGTCAGGCGCTATCGGCCCTACGTGGCGCGGGAGCTGTCGCGCGGGGTGCGCCTGGCGGCGATGACCCGGCACATGCTGGGCCTGTTCCAGGGTCGGCCGGGGGCGCGGACCTGGCGGCGGATCCTGACGGTGGAAGGCGTGAAGCCGGGCGCAGGCCTGGAGGTGATCGACGCGGCGCTGGCGGCGGTCAGCCGCTCAGCGTCGCGGGACTCAGGGCTGCAGGAAGAGCGCCTGACGCGTGGCCTGGAAGCTGGACAGGCGGCCTAGATAGGTCATCCCGAGGAGCGAGGCGTCGAGCCCCCTCTCGATGACCAGGGCGTCGACGTTCTCCAGCCGCGCGCCGGCCACCGAGATCGACGCCAGCTTTACGCCGGCCGCGCGGGCCTGGCCGCCGGCGGTGACCACGGCGTAGCCATAATGGAGCTTGGACAGGTCGAAGCCGAGCCGTTCGGCGTCCTTCGGCGTCAGGGCCACGGCGGTCGCGCCGGTGTCCACCAGGAAGTGGACAGCCTGGCCGTTGACGTCGCCGTCGGCCCAGAAGTGTCCGTCGCTGGCCTTCATCACCGCCCCGCCCTGCGGCGCGGGCAGGGGCCCGGTGGCGGCCATCACCAGCGGCGCCTCGGCCTTGGCGGCGCGCAGCGCCAGCGGCTCGCGGGCGAACACCACCACGGCGTGCGCCGCCACGACGGCGGAGACCCCCGCGACCAGCGACACCATCGCGAACCTGAGCATGTTCGACACTTAGCCTTACCCGTCCGCGGCCGATCCGGCCTCTGTCAGGCGCGAAGATTAGGGCTGCGGGGTTTGCAAGGCGTGAACAGCGAGGCCGTCAGAACATCGCCAGCTTTTGCGGTGCGATCAGGCTGCGGCGCGATGGCAGCTCGGCCATGATCGCCTCGCGTTCGGCCGCGCCGAGCTTCGCCCAGCCGGCGATCTCCGCCAGTCGGCGATAGCAGCCGAGGCACAGGCCGCTCTCGCCGTCGACGACGCAGACCTGGATACAGGGCGTCTTGATCGGGGCGGGCGGCCGGGCAGGGGTCATGGCTGGGGGAGCGCGTACGTCACCGTGGCCTGAGCGGCAAGCCGCTCCGGGCCCTCGGTCCAGAGCCGCACCTCGCAGACCGCGTTGCGGCGGCCCAGGCGCAACATCTCCGCCTCGGCGTAGAGGTCCGCCGGCTTGCAGCCGCGCAGGAAGTTCACGGTCAGCGACGAGGTCACCGCCATCAGCTGGTCGCCCACGTGGGCCAGCACCAGGGCGTACGCGGCGGTGTCCGCCAGCGCCATCAGCACCGGGCCCGAGATCACCTCGCCCGGCCGCAGCATGCCGGGGCCGTAGGGGCGCATCACCCGCACCCGACCGGGCGCCACGCTCATCACCTGCGGCAGCCCGTCCTGCCCGGACTCCGGGAAGGCGCGGCGCATCAGGGCGTTGACGCCGGCGGCGTCCAGCTTCGGCTTGAGATCGCTCATGGGAGTTACATGCCGGCGTCGGCGGAAGATTACAACCTGTTCATGTCTCCAAAGTTGATCCGATGTAATCATTGCTGATTGTTAATCGACGGACTTGATAATTGCCTCCATTTAACTTGAGGCCATCAGCCGTGGCGAGCACCCTCGCGCCAATCGATGAAGACGCGGGGAGTAATTATCCAATGCAAGTCACCGCCATCGCGCTCGCGGTCGCGAGCCTCGCGGCCGCCGCAGAACGCGCGTCATGGCCTTCGCCGGCCGGGCCCGCACCGTCGCCGGCCACTGATCTTGCGGCCCTGTCGCCGCCCAACTCCGTCGTGAATCCACAGACCCCAGGAGCTACGCCATGAAGTTCGCCGCCATCGCCCTCACCGCCGCCAGCCTGCTGACCACCGCCGCCGCCGCCGCGGCCGACCGCACCACGGACCTGGACTACCTCAAGGCCAACCGCTGCCGTGGCCTCGCCGCCGGCATCGGCGGCTCGGTCGACACCTCCGGCCTCGACAGCTTCATCAAGACCGAAGGCCGCGGTCGCAATCCCTATGTCGTGCAGCGCGCGCAGGAGGAATTCGACAAGGCCAAGCGCCAGGCGCGTTCGGCCGAGGCCCGCGAGCGGCTGAGCGCGGAGCTCGCCGGGCCGTGCGTCGCCTACATGGGCTCCGGCGGCGCGGGCAAGGACATGGCCGTCCGCTGAGTCGACGCGAAAACTCGGCTCCCTGGCCAGCGCGCCGACCCCCCGGCCGGCGCGCTTCTTCTTGACCGCCGATCGACGGAACTGACCTTCGCCATAGGCTTTCCTGTCGGGCGGTTCTACGACGGGGCCGGGCGAGCACAGGGACATCCACGGCGTATGACGGTCTTGAGACCCGGTGAGACCTGCTGGCGCACCGCCCGCGCCGGGCGCGCGGCGTTCCTGATCGACAACGAGGCCTACTTCACCGCGGTGTTCGACGCCGTCCAGAAGGCGCGCCGCTCGATCCTGCTGCTCGGCTGGGGGTTCGATCCGCGCACGCGGCTGTTCCCCGACGGCTACGACGGCCCCGACGACCCCGACGAGGTCGGTCGCATCCTGGTGGAGCTCGCCTGCGCCAAGCCGGAGCTCGACGTCCGCCTGCTGGTCTGGAAGTCCGCCCTGCCGATCGCCGCCAGCCAGGAGTTCTTCCCGCATAAGGCGCGCAAGTGGTTCAAGAACACGCCGGTCAAGTTCCGGCTGGACGACCAGGTGCCCTTCGGCGCCTGCCATCATCAGAAGGTGCTGGTGATCGACGACCGGCTGGCGTTCAGCGGCGGCGGCGACATCTCGGTCGACCGCTGGGACACGCCGGGGCACCTGGATGGCGACCAGCGCCGCATCATGCCCAAGCAGGAGTGCCATGACCCGCGGCACGAGGTGATGATGATGGTGGACGGCGAGGCGGCCCGCGCGCTCGCCGACCACGCCCGCGAACGCTGGCGGCGCGCCACCGGCGAGACGCTGACGCCGCCGCCGGACGCCGGCGGCGATCCCTGGCCGGACCACGTGCCGCCGCACCTGATCGACAGGGACGTGGCCATCGCGCTGACCGAGCCTGCCTGGAAAGGCCGGCCGCTGGTCGACCAGATCCGGCAGCTGACGCTGGCCTGCATCGCCGAGGCGAAGGACACGATCTACCTCGAGAACCAGTACTTCACCTCGCCGATCGTCGCCGAGGCCCTGGCCGCGCGCCTGGCCGAGCCGGACGGTCCGCAGGTGGTGCTGATCTCCACCGGCCAGGCCCCCAGCTGGTTCGACCAGCTGACCATGGACCGGGCCCGCGGGGCGATGATCTGGCGGCTGCGCTCGGCCGACATCTTCGGCCGCTTCCGCGCCTTCTGGCCGGCGACCCCGGCCGGCGAGACGATCATCGTGCACTCCAAGGTCAGCGTCTTCGACGACCGCATCGCCCGCGTCGGGTCGGCCAACCTCAACAACCGCTCGGGCGGCTTCGACACCGAGCTCGAGCTGGCGCTGGAGTGCGACGACGAGACCGCGCGGCTGAACATCGCCGCCTTCCGGGACCGGCTGGTCGGTCACTTCATGGGCCACACCGGCGATGCGGTGGCCAAGGCCCGCGCCGAGTTCGGCGGCCTGGTCGGCGCGATCGATGCGCTGAACCGTGACGGCCGGCTGCGGCCGATCGAGCCGCCCGGAGTCACCGCGATCGGCGAGTTCGTGACCAAGTACCACCTGGGCGACCCGCAGGACACGCGCGACGCCTGGCGCCCGAACCGGCGGCGGGAGCGGCTCTACAGCGAGCTCCGGGCGATCGGCGGCGTCGGCGAAACGCAGGTCTGGGAAGACGCCGAGCAGCAGCGGGTCAGACCACCTCGAAATCCATGACCAGCGGCAGGTGGTCGGAGGCGACCCGGGTCAGCGGCTCGAACGGCGCGAAGACGTCGCGCACGACGATCTCCCGGCTGACGAACAGGTGGTCGATGCGCAGCACCGGCAGCGGCGAGGGGAAGGTCGAGGTGGGCGAGCGCTTCGGCGACAGCCGCCGCGCCGGCTCCAGCTTGGCCGTCAGCGTGCGGTAGACCACCGAGGTCCCGGTGGCGTTGAAGTCCCCGGTCAGGATCTTCGGCCCGGCGCAGAGCGGATGCTCCAGCCAGGACGGTCCGGCCAGCCAGCTCGCCTGCACCTGCTGTTCGCGCGGCACCAGCCCCAGGTGGGTGTTGATCACCTGCACCCGCTTGCCGTCGATCTCCACCTCGACCCACAGGGCGCCGCGGGGCTCCAGCTGCGGGATGAGCGGGTGGCCGGGCAGGGGCCCGACCTGCACCAGCCGCTCCGGATAGGCCGTCAGGATGGCGTCGCCGTAGCGCTCCTCCTCGACGGTCAGCGCGGCGTGGAAGTGGCAGGCCATGTCGAGCCGGCGGGCGATCTCGTGCGCCTGGTCGACGCCGCCGGTGCGGGCGCGGCCGACGTCGAGCTCCTGCAGGGCGACGATGTCGGGTTCCAACTTGGCCAGCACGTCGGCGACCCGGGCGACGTCCAGCCGCCGATCGTTCCCGACGCAGCGATGGACGTTGTAGGTGGCGATCCGGGGCATGTGGCGGGAGCAGTGCCGGGCTTCCAAGGCGAAGGCAAGGCGCGGAAGCCGCCGTTCCGCCCCCGCTGACGAGCTCGGCTGACGCTTACGTTAACGTCATCTTCCCAAGTTTCCGGCTCCGGCGTATGGTCCGCGTCTAGAAGATACGCTGTAAACGCTGCGCGCCGAGCCGCCGTGAGAGGGAACCCGTCATGAACCTCGATTTCTCCCCCGAAGAGAACGCCTTCCGCGAGGAGGTCCGCACCTTCATCAAGGGGAATTATCCGGCGCAGCTGCGGGCCAGGCAGGATTCCGGCGAGCCGCTGACCAAGGAGGACTACCTCTCCTGGCACAAGGTGCTGGCGAAGAAGGGCTGGGTGGCGCCGTCGTGGCCGACGGAGTTCGGCGGCACCGGCTGGACGCCGACCCAGAAGTACATCTGGTCCGAGGAGCTGGCCCGCGCCGACGCGCTGCCGGTGCTGCCGTTCGGGGTCTCGATGCTGGCGCCGGTGATCTACACCTTCGGCACCGAAGAGCAGAAGAAGGCGTTCCTGCCGGGCATCTACAACGGCGAGGTCTGGTGGTGCCAGGGCTACTCCGAGCCGGGCGCCGGTTCCGACCTCGCCAGCCTCAAGACCCGCGCCGAGCGGGTGAAGGGCGACGACGGCAAGGAGTACTACATCGTCAACGGCCAGAAGACGTGGACGACGCTTGGCCAGTTCGCCGACTGGGGCTTCTTCCTGGTCCGCACCGACCCCGACGCCAAGCCGCAGGCCGGCATCTCCTTCCTGCTGATCGACATGAAGAGCCCGGGGATCACCGTGCGCCCGATCATCACCCTGGAGGGCGGGCACGAGGTGAACGACGTCTTCCTCGACAACGTCAAGGTGCCGGTGGAGCAGCGGATCTTCCACGAGAACCAGGGCTGGACCTGCGCCAAGGCGCTGCTGGCCCACGAGCGGTCGGGCATCGCCGGCGTCGCGCGCTCCAAGCGCGGGCTGGAGAAGCTGCGCGACATGGCGCGGACCGAGCGGTCGGACGCCGGCGGGGCGCTGCTGGGCGACGCCTTCTTCCGGCGCAAGGTGGCGGAGCTGGAGATCGACCTGACGGCGCTGGAGTTCACCGAGCTGCGCACGCTGGCCGGCGAGTCCAGCGGCAAGGGGCCGGGCCCGGAAAGCTCGATCCTGAAAATCAAAGGCACCGAAATCCAGCAGCGGCTGCAGGAGCTGGCGCTGGAGGCGGTCGGCCACTACGGCGCGCCGTTCCTGCGCGACATGGGCCACAACGCCCAGATCGGGCCCGATTTCGCCGAGGGCCTGGCCGGCGACTACTTCAACGGCCGCAAGACCTCGATCTACGGCGGCTCCAACGAGATCCAGCGCAACATCATCGCCAAGATGGTGCTGGGACTCTGACCAGCTGCACGGAAAGCTCGTGGTGTTGAGCATCCTCGCCGAAGTGAGCGCTGACACCCCCACCCCTAACCCCTCCCCGCAAGGGGGAGGGGAACAGATGGAGTAGACCCCTCGTGGATTTCAGCTTCACCGAAGAACAGTCGATGCTGCGCGACACCGTGGCGAGCTATCTGGCCGACAACTATTCCTTCGATCAGCGCCGGGCGGCGATCTCCAAGGAGCCGGGCTGGAGCCCGCAGGTGTGGAAGGCCTTCGCCGAGGAGCTGGGCATCCTGGGCGCGCCGTTCTCCGAGGAGCTGGGCGGCCTGGGCGGCGGCCCGGTCGAGAACATGATCGTCATGGAGGAGTTCGGCAAAGCCCTGGTGGTCGAGCCCTACCTCGGCACGGTGGTGATCGGCGGCGGCTTCCTGAAGCACTCCGGCCACCCGCGCGCCGCCGAGCTGATCGGCCAGATCATCGCCGGCGAGGCGATCTTCGCCTTCGCCTGGGCCGAGCCGCAGGGCCGCTACAACCTCGCCGACCTGAAGACCACGGCCAAGAAGGACGGCGCGGGCTACGTGCTGAACGGCCACAAGGCGGTGGTGATCGGCGCGCCCTACGCCACCCACCTGATCGTCACCGCCCGCACCGCCGGAGGGCAGCGCGACGCGCAGGGAATCTCAGTGTTCCTGGTGGAGAAGAACGCCGCCGGCGTCTCGACCCGCGACTACCCGACCGTCGACGGTTTCCGGGCCTCCGAGGTGACGCTGGAGAACGTGCAGGTCGAGGCCGACGCCCTGATCGGGCCGGAAGGCCAGGCCCTGCCGCTGATCGAGAAGGTCATGGACGAGGCGGTCGCCGCCACCTGCGCCGAGGCCTGCGGCGTGCTGCGCAAGCTGCACGAGGGGACGCTGGAATACACCCGCCAGCGCAAGCAGTTCGGCCAGCCGATCTCCGCCTTCCAGGTCCTGCAGCACCGGATGGTCGACATGTTCATCCAGGTCGAGCAGGCGGTCTCGATGACCTACATGGCGACGATCAAGCTCGGCGAAGACGACAAGGAGCGCTCCAAGGCGGCCGCGGCCGCGAAGGTGCAGATCGGCAAGGCCGCCCGCTTCGTCGGCCAGAACGCCATCCAGCTGCACGGCGGCATGGGCATGACCGACGAGATGGCGATCGGCCACTACTTCAAGCGCGCCACCATGATCGAGAACGCCTTCGGCTCCATCGACCACTTCCTGGCCCGCTACGAGTTCCTGAGCCTGGGCGAAGCGGCTTAAGGCGCGGGGCTCTCCGCCGGCGGCTCCATTACCTGCCGCGTAATCGCTTCGCCGCGCCGGGATCGGCAAGCTTGCTCCACATCGAACGGGAGCAAGCACATGCACAGGCGCGACATTCTGATTTCCGGCGGCGCCCTGGCGGCCGGGGCGGCGGTGGCGACCCGGCCGGCGGCGGCGGATCATCGGCCGGCGACCCTGCGGACCCGGGACGGCGTGCAGCTGTTCCACCGCGACTGGGGCGAGGGCCCGGCGGTGGTGTTCGCCGCCAGCTGGGCGCTGACCAGCGAGATGTGGGCCTATCAGGTGGCGCACCTCTCCGAGCGCGGATTCCGCTGCATCGCCTATGACCGGCGCGGGCACGGCCGCTCTGACGTCCCGGGGCGCGGCTACGACATGGACACCCTGGCCGACGATCTGGGCGCGGTCATCGAAGGGCTGGGCCTGCGCGACGTGGCGCTGGTGGGCCATTCCATGGGCGGCGCGGAGGTGATCCGCTACCTGGGCCGGCACGGCTCCGGACGCGTCCGCAAGGTGGCGCTGGTGGCGGCCGCCGCGCCCTACCTGCTGCAGACCCCCGACAATCCCTACGGCGCGCCGCAGGCCTATTTCGACGCCCGGCTGGCGGACTGGGCCCGGGACTTCCCGAAGTGGGTGGCGGACAATCGCGCGCCCTTCTTCACGCCCCAGACCTCGCCGGCGATGAGCGACTGGCTGGTCGATCAGCTGGTGAGCACGCCCGTGCCGGTGGCGATGGCCACCTTCCGCGCCATGCTGGCGCGGGACCTGCGGCCGGACCTCGCGCGCGTCGACCGGCCGACCCTGATCCTGCACGGCGACAAGGACGCCTCGGCCCCGCTGGAGATCACCGGCCGGCGGCTGGCGGCGGGCATCCCCGGCGCGCGGCTGAAGGTCTATCCGGGCGCGCCGCACGGCCTGTTCGTCACCCACATGGAGCAGGTGAACGCCGACCTGGAGGCCTTCCTGCGCGCCTGAGCCTCGCCTTGCGCCGCGCGCGCAAGTACATCTGCGCCATGGAGTTCATCGACGCCCCATCGCCCAACTTCGACGCCCGCAAGGTCCCGCCGGACATGCTGGTGCTGCACTACACCGGCATGCCGACCGGCGAGGAAGCCCTGGCGCGACTGCGCGAGCCGCAGGCCAAGGTCTCGTCCCACTACCTGGTGGAGGAGGACGGCCGCATCGTCCGCCTGGTGCCGGAGGAACGGCGCGCCTGGCACGCCGGCGTGTCCTCGTGGAAGGGCGAGCGCGACGTCAACGGCGCCTCCATCGGCATCGAGCTCGTCAATCCCGGCCACGAGTTCGGCTACCGCCCGTTCCCCGCGGCGCAGATCGCCGCGCTCGTCGAGCTGGTGGGCGACATCCGCGCCCGCTGGACCATCGACGACGGCAAGATCGTCGGCCACTCGGACGTGGCGCCCGAGCGCAAGGACGATCCCGGCGAGCTGTTCCCCTGGAAGCGGCTGGCCGAGGCCGGCCACGGCCTGTGGGCCGAGGTCCCCGTCGCGCCCGGATCGCCGCTGGCGGAAGGCGAGGAGGGGGCGGGGGTCTTCGCCCTGCAGGCCGGCTTCACCCGGCTGGGCTACGATAACGCGCCGTCCGGCAAGTTCGACGCCCACACCACCGCCGTGGTCCGCGCCTTCCAGCGCCACTGGCGCCCCGGGAAGGTCGACGGCGTCGCCGACGGCGAGACCCGCGCGCGGCTGATCGCACTGCTCAGGCTCGGCGGCTGATGCATCCGGCCGGCGTGCTTCAGGCCTGGAAGAGCCAGCCCTGCGGCAGCGCGGACAACTGCACGCCCACCAGCACCAGCTGGTCGCCATTGCCCATGTCGACCACGGTGTCGGCGCCGACCTGGCTGACGGTGTAGGCGAACCCGGCGTCGAGTTGCACCCGGTCGCCTTCCGCCTGGTTGAAGTCGGTTACGCGGTCGAGGCCCGCGCCGGCGAAGCTGTGGAAGATGTCCGCGCCGGCGCCGCCGGTTATGGTGTCGTTCCCGCGGTCGCCGGACAGCCAGTCGTTGCCGGCCCCTCCGGAGATGACGTCGTCGCCCTGGCCGCCGCGGATGATCTCGGCGCCTGACCCGCCGTTCAGCGTGTCGTTTCCGATGTTGCCGTAGAGGATGTTGCCGCTCGCATGGGCGGTGATCAGGTCGTTACCCTGGCCGCCCACCAGCCAGTCGTCACCGCCGGAGCCGCCGTCGATGGTGTCGTCGCCCTTGTTGCCGTTGATGTTGTCGAACGCGGCGCCGCCGTAGATCGAGTCATTGCCGTCCTGGCCCCACAGGTAGTTCGGGCCCGCTGCGCCGCCGCCCATGGTGTCGTCGCCCGAGCCGCCGTTCAGCGTGTCGCCGCCCTGGCCGGCGATCAGCGTCTGTCCGCCGCCGTGGGCGCCGCCGCTGGCGCCGCCGCCCGCAACGCCCGGATCGGCCGCGCGCCAGGCGTTGTAGAGCTGGAAGAAGTTGTCGCCGGCCGCGGTGTAGCCGCCCGCCGCGTAGTGCAGGTTGTCGCCCTGCAGGGGATAGCCGGCGGTGTCGAAGCTGGCGGCGTTGGGGTCGGCCTGATCGACGCGGACCTCGGCGGCGCGGACTTCGGCGGCGTGGGCCGGCGTCGCGCCAATCTGGAAGTAGCCGATCTTGCCGGTCGGGTCGGCCATCCACTGGGCGCGCACGGCCGAGAAGAAGGCGGTGAGGTTGTCGCCGTAGGCCTGCGCCGCCTGGGCGGTGTTGGCGTCCTCCTCGCCCTGGCCCCAGAACACAGCGGTCGGATGCGCCCCGCCCAGCGAAGCGCTGGCGTCGGAGATCAGGCTGGCGGTGCGGGCGAACAGCTCGTCCTGACTGTTGGGCGACCAGTCGTAGTGCCAGGCGGCGGGGTCCTGGTTCAGCGGCGTGCCGCCGTCGACCTCCTTGACGATGTGCAGCACCTCGTTGGGGAAGGCGGCGCGGAAATCGATGGCGAACTGGACCTCGGGTCCCCAGGTGTACGGCTGGCCGGAATAACCGGTGTTGGCCCCCGGCTGCATCTCCACCCAGGACTTGCTCTGGCTGTCCCAGATCTGGGTGAGCGGACTGGCGGCCCACGCCGCCGGCAGGGTGGAGGCGTCCATATAGAGGCCGCCCATGTTCGACTGGCCGGCAAAGACGACGAAGGCCATTGTAACTCCACCATACCGTGAATGCTGAGGCTATACACGCTAGGGGCCCCGCTTGTTCCACGGCCGCGCCCACAAAGTTGGCGGGCCCCGCCGTCCTAGCGGAACAGCCAGTCGCCGGCCCCGATCTGCGACGGAGCGACCCCGTCCAGGGTGGTGATCAAGGTCGGCCATTGCGAGTTCGCGCCGTTGCCGTCCGCATCGAAGTAGACCTGGGTCGAGCCCGATCCGTCTGCCCGGAACTCCAGACGATGGTCGGCCAGCGGATCGGAGCCCTGGTAGCCGGCCGCCTGGAACAGGGCGCGCAGGTCCAGCGTGTCCGTGCCCGGCGTGAAGTCGGTGACGTGGCCGGCGTTCCAGGGCAGCTGGGCGAAGACGAACCGATCAGCGCCCGCGCCGCCGGTCAGGCTGTCCGGGCCCTGTCCGGCGTTCAGGGTGTCGGCGCCGGCGCCGCCGGCGAGGTGGTCGCCATAGCTCGCCGAGGTGAGCACCTGTCCGGATTGGCCGCCGGTCCCGCCGGTCCCGCCTCCGCCTTCTGCGGGCGGGGAGGGGGCCGCGCCGCTCGAAAGCTGCGCCCAGGTGAGCCCGTTCGGGGCGACGTGATCGAGGTCGGTGATCCGGTACTGGACGGTGGCGCCCGACGCCCGGCCGTCGGTGTCGTAGAGCACCTCGGTTCCACCGTTGCCGTCGGCGACGAAGCTGACATAGCCGTCGGCCACCGGATCGGACCCCTGGTAGCCGCTGGCCGCCAGCAGGGCCGAGAGGTCGAGGTGGTCGACGCCCACGGCGAAGTCGCTGACATGGCCGGCGTTCCAGGGCAGCTGGGCGAAGACGAAGCTGTCGCCGCCCGCGCCGCCGGTCAGCAGGTCCGGGCCCTGGCCGGCGTTGAGGGTGTCGGCGCCCGCGCCGCCGGAAAGGGTGTCGGCGTACTGGTGCGACGTCAGCACCTGCCCCGGCGGGCCGCCGGTCCCGCCGCCGCCCGCAGGCGGGGAGGGGGCGGTGGACAGCTGCGCCCAGGTGAGCCCGCCGGGGGCGACGTGATCGAGGTCGGTGATCCGGTACTGGACGGTGGCGCCCGAGGCCCGGCCGTCGGTGTCGTAGAGCACCTCGGTTCCGCCGTTGCCGTCGGCGACGAAGCTGACATAGCCGTCCGCCACCGGGTCGGACCCCTGGTAGCCGCTGGCCGCCAGCAACGCGGAGAGGTCGAGGCGATCGGCGCCCACGGCGAAGTCGCTGACGTGGCCGGCGTTCCAGGGCAGTTGGGCGAAGACGAAGCTGTCTGCGCCCGCGCCGCCGGTCAGCAGGTCCGGGCCCTGGCCGGCGTTGAGGGTGTCGGCGCCCGCGCCGCCGGAAAGGGTGTCGGCGTACTGGTGCGAGGTCAGGGTCTGGCCGGAGGACGAGCCCGGCGGGGTGTCCGGGGGCAGGGCTCCCGCCTGGCGCCAGGCGTCGTAGAGCTGGAAGAAGTTGTCGCCGGCCGCGGTGTAGCCGCCTGCCGCGTAGTGCAGGTTGTCGCCCTGCAGGGGGTAGCCGGCGGTGTCGAAGCTGGCGGCGTTGGGGTCGGCCTGGTCGACGCGGACCTCGCCGGCGCGGACGTCGGCAGCGTGCGGCGTGGTGGTGTCGATCTGGAAGTAGCCGATCTTGCCGGTCGGGTCGGCCATCCACTGGGCGCGGACCGCGGTGAAGAAGGCTGACAGGTTGTCGCCGTAGGCCTGGGCGGCGGCGGCGGTGTTGCCGTCCTCCTCGCCCTGGCCCCAGAACACGGCGGTTGGATGCGCCCCGCCCAGCGAAGCGCTGGCGTCGGAAATCAGGCTGGCGGTGCGGGCGAACAGCTCGTCCTGACTGTTGGGCGACCAGTCGTAGTGCCAGGCGACGGTGTCCTGGTTCAGGGGCGTGCCGCCGTCGACCTCCTTGACGATGTGCAGCACCTCGTTGGGGAAGGCGGCGCGGAAGTCGATGGCGAACTGGACCTCGGGGCCCCAGGTGTTCGGCTGGCCGGCGTAGCCGGTGTTGACCCCCGGCTGCATCTCCACCCAGGACTTGCTCTGGCTGTCCCAGATCTGGGTGAGCGGACTGGGGCTCCACGCCGCCGGCAGGGTGGAGACGTCCATATAGAGGCCGCCCATGTTCGACTGGCCGGCGAAGACGACAAAGGCCATGCGCCCCCCTGGTGAAGCTGTGTGCTGCCGAGGCTAGACACTTCAAGGGCCCCGCTTGTTCCCGTCGCGGCGGGTTTTCTTTGCAGAGCTTGGACAATCGGGCCGATGTCCTTGACCCGGCGGCCCCGACCGATCACCTTCCGCGCGGACCAGACGGCCGGGCGGTCGCGGGCCTCGCAAGAGGCTCGAGGAAAGTCCGGGCTCCACGACGACATGGCGGCGGGTAACGCCCGCCGGGGGCGACCCCAGGGATAGCGCCACAGAAAGCAAACCACCTCCCTCCGGGGAGGTAAGGGTGAAAGGGTGCGGTAAGAGCGCACCGCGTCGGTGGCAACATCGGCGGCATGGCAAGCCCCGCCAGGAGCAAGACCGAATAGGGACCCCGCGCCCTTCGCAAGAAGGGTAGGGCCGTCGCCGGCCTGAGGGCGTCCGGGTAGGTCGCGAGAACCGTCCCGCGAGGGACGGTCCAGAGGAATGGCCGCCGCGTCCGGGTCTTCGGATCCGGGCGGCACAGAACCCGGCTTACAGGCCGTCTGGTCCGTTCATTCCCGCCCCGACATCGGCCCGAAGCTCGGGCGTCCATCCACCATACTTAACCTGTTCCGTGTATGTTCTGTGGACAGTCTAGCTGCGTTAACCATAAGCATCCGCGACATCTTTGTTTTGGCGTCAAATAGTCAGCCAGAGTCATTGTCTCCCATTTCGTCCCATGTTAACCCAATGATCACTCGCTGATGAATCGGAGCGCCCGGGGGCGGGCGTTCGTGAAGCGGGTTTCGGGGCGGCCGGATCGGCCGCGATTTGGGGCTGGGGCGAGATGTTTCTCTCGACGTTCGAGAAACAGCTGGACGCCAAACGGCGCATCGTCGTGCCGCAGGAATTCCGCGCCCTGGTCTCCGGCCCGTTCGACGGCGTCTTCTGCTTTCCCTCCATCGAGGCCGACTGCGTCGAAGGCGGCGGCAAGGCGCTGTTCGACCGCTACACCGGCGTGATCGAGGAGCTGGAGTTCGGCGACCCGCTGCGATCGGCCCTGGAGACCTCGGTGCTGGGCGGCATGGCGAAGCTGTCGTTCGACACCGCCGGCCGCATCACCCTGCCGGAAGCGCTGTGCGAGACCTTCGGCCTCACCGACTGGGTGGTGGTCGTCGGCCTCGGCGACCGGTTCCAGATCTGGAACCGCGAAGCCTTCCAGACCCACCGCGCCGCCCAGCGCGACCTGGCCCGCGAAGGCCTCGCCCAGCTGCGCGCCCAACAGCGCGCCGCCCGCCTGGGGACCAGCGGATGAGCGCCGCCCCCCATGTGCCGGTGCTGATCAACGAAGTGGTCGAGCATCTCCAGCCCGGGCCCGGCAAGACAGTGGTCGATGGCACTTTCGGGGCCGGCGGCTATGCGCGCGCCTTCCTGGACGCCGGCGCCAGCGTGGTGGCCTTCGACCGCGACCCCTCGGCGCGGCGGTTCGCCGACGGCCTGCCCGCCGACCGCTTCCGGCTGGTGGAAAGCCGGTTCTCCGAGATGGATGAGCTCCTCGGCGCGGGGACGACGGACGGCGTGGCGCTCGACCTCGGGGTCTCCTCGATGCAGCTGGACGAGCCCGACCGCGGCTTCTCCTTCATGCGCGACGGGCCGCTGGACATGCGCATGGGCGCCGACGGCCCGACCGCCGCCGACCTGGTCAACACCGCCGAGCCGGCCGAGCTGGCCCGCATCCTCTACGTCTACGGCGAGGAGCGGCAGAGCCGCCGGGTGGCCGGCGCCATCGCGCGGCGCCGCGCCGAGCAGCCGTTCAGCCGCACCCTGGAGCTCGCCGAGTTCATCGAGAAGGCGCTGGGCGGCCGTCGCGGCGCCAAGGTGCATCCGGCCACGCGCTCCTTCCAGGCGCTGCGGATCGCCGTGAACGAGGAACTTTCCGAGCTCGAGGCCGGCCTCGCAGCCGCCGAGCGCACGTTGAAGACCGGAGGGCGGCTCTGCGTCGTCACGTTCCATTCGCTGGAAGACAGAATCGTGAAGACCTTCCTCTCGGAGCGAGCGGGTAGAACGCCGGCGGGATCGCGCCATGCGCCGCCGGTCGAGGCCCTCGCGGCGCCGAGCTTTCAGCTGCTGTTCAACGGCGCCCAGGGCCCGTCGGACGCGGAGGTGGCGGCCAACCCCCGCGCCCGTTCGGCGAAGCTTCGGGCTGCGGTTCGCACCGCCGCGCCCGTCTGGAGGGAAGCGGCATGAGCCTGCTGTCACGGAGGGTCCGCGGTTTCCGCCTCGTCGACCTGATGGCGCTGGGCTTCCTGGTCGCGCTGATCCTGGGCGTCTACCTGGCAAAGACCATCGCCGGGCGCGAGCGGTCGGAGATCGCCCGGGTGGAGAGCCAGATCGGCGCCGAGAAGGCGCGCATCCGCCTGCTGCAGGCTGAGGTCTCGCACCTGGAGCAGCCGGCGCGGATCGAACACCTGTCGGAGACCTACCTGGGCTTGGCGCCGGTGTCCCTCAAGCGCGAGGCGAGCCCTGACGCCCTGCCGGAACTGGCCCGCCAGGCCGCGCCCGCGGCCCATGCGGCGGCGGCCGTCGCGGCGGCGCAGATCGACCCGACCGCTGCGCCCGCCGCCCCGACGCCGGCCGCGCCGCCTGTCGCAGAGCCCGTGCGATGAGCCTGAGCCTCGACACCTTCGGCGCCTCGCCGGTCTCCCGCTGGCTGGCCGGTCGTGTCTGGCGGCTGGAGCACGCCTTCGAGCGCGCGCGGGCGTCCGGCCGGGCCGAGGACGACACCCGCATCCGCATCTTCTTCGTGCTGGCGCTGTTCGCCGCGGGCTTCATCACCCTGGCGGTGGGAGCGACGCACGCGGCGCTGTTCTCCGACGCCGGCAAGGGCGACGGCTATGCGACGCCGGCCGGCGCGGCGCGGGCCGACATCGTCGACCGCAACGGCCAGATGCTGGCCGCCGACCTGCTGCACTACGGCCTCTACATCGATCCGCGCGAGATCTGGGACGCCGGGGAGACCCGCCGGGCGCTGGCGGCGGCGCTGCCGGACGTCACCCCGGACCGGCTGGAGCGGGCGCTGCGCTCGGGCCGCCGCACCTTCCTGGTCGGCGGGCTGACACCCGAGGCCCGGGGGCGGGTGAACGACCTCGGCCTGCCGGGCGTCAGCTTCGAGCCGGAGCAGCGGCGGGTCTACCCGCTGGGCTACACCGCCGCGCACCTGATCGGCTTCGCCGACTCCGGCGGCGAGGGGCTGGCCGGCGCCGAAGCGGCGCTGAACACCGACATCCGCAGCGGCGCCGCCGGACACGGCGCGGTGCCGCTGTCCATCGACCTGCGGGTGCAGGCGGCGCTGGAGGACGAGCTCTACAAGGCCGTGGCGCAGTTCAATCCCCGGGGCGCGGTCGGCGTGGTGGTCAACGTCCACACCGGCGAGATCCTGGGCATGGCCAACTATCCGACCTTCGATCCCAACCAGCCGGGCAAGGCCAGCCTCGACGCGCGCCTGAATCGCGCCGCCGGCGCCCTCTACGAGATGGGCTCGACCTTCAAGGGCTTCACGGTGGCGGCCGGCCTGGACGCCGGGGTGGCGACGCCGACCTCGACCTTCGACGCCCGCCAGCCGTTCCAGCTCGGCTACCGGACGATCCACGACTACCACGCGACCCACAAGATCCTGACCCTGGTGGAGGTGTTCCAGCACTCCTCCAACATCGGCACCGCCCGGCTGGCGGAGTCGATCGGCGTCGAGCGGCTCAGCCACTACTTCAAGGCGTTCGGCCTGACCGAGCCGGCCAAGGTCGAGCTGGTGGAGAGCGCGCGGCCGCTGACGCCGAAGGTGTGGGACGAGGACGCGGTGGCCTCGACCTCGTTCGGCCACGGCATGAACGTCAGCCCGCTGACGCTTGCACGCGCCTACACGGGCCTCTTGAATGGCGGCAAGCTGCTGCCGCTGACGATCCGCAAGCTGCCGCCCGGCGCGACGGTGGACGGTCCGCGCATCGTCTCGGAGCGCACCACGGAGACCCTGCTGCAGATCATGCGCGCCAACGTCACCGGGGGCTCGGGCAAGACGGCCAACGTTCCGGGCCTCAACGTCGGCGGCAAGACCGGGACCGGCGACAAGTACGATCCCGTGGCCCGGGGCTACAGCCACACCAAGCAGGTGTCGTCGTTCGCTGCGGTGTTCCCGACCGACGGGCCGGTGAGCGCGCCGCGCTACTTCGTGCTGATCCTCATGGACGAGCCGCACCCGGACAAGACCGGCGCCGACCCCACCGGCGGCATCGTCGCCGCCCCCGCCGCCGGCCATGTGATCGAGCGCATCGCGCCGTTCCTGAACGTCCGGCGCCGGGTCGACACCATGCCGTTCGCCGAGATCCCCGCCGATCCGGCGGCCGATACGGGGGAAGAGCATTGAGCGCGCGCCTCTCCAC
Organism: Phenylobacterium hankyongense; assembly: GCF_003254505.1. NCBI lineage: Bacteria > Pseudomonadati > Pseudomonadota > Alphaproteobacteria > Caulobacterales > Caulobacteraceae > Phenylobacterium > Phenylobacterium hankyongense. The sequence continues at coordinate 2,621,150 of NZ_QFYP01000001.1, forward strand.
CCTGGTGAAGCGCGACCTGGGCGTCGATCCGGAGATCGTCGGGGTCACCGCCGACAGCCGCAAGGTGCGCCCGGGCTTCCTGTTCGCCGCCCTGCCGGGCTCCAAGGTGGACGGCGCCGAGTTCGCCGCCCGCGCGGCCGAGGCGGGGGCTGCGGCGGTGATCGCCTCGCGCGACATGGACCTTGCCGTCCCGACCATCGCCACGCCGGACCCGCGGCGCGCCTACGCCCTGGCGGCGGCCGCGTTCTGGGGCCGGCAGCCTGACGTCTGCGTGGCGGTGACGGGCACCAACGGCAAGACCTCGGTGGCCGGCTTCTGCCGCCAGATCTTCGCCCAGGCCGGCCGCAAGGCCGCCAGCATGGGCACGCTCGGGGTGCGGATCTCCGCGCCGGGCGTCGCCGACGAGCAGGTGACGCCGCCGGGCCTGACCACGCCGGACGCCGCCGACGTCGCCGAGCTGCTCGCCAAGGTGGCGCAGCGCGGCGTGACCCATTTCGCCATGGAGGCCTCCTCGCACGGGGTCGACCAGCGCAGGCTCGACGGCGTGAAGCTGGTCGCGGCCGGGTTCCTCAACCTGACCCAGGACCACCTGGACTATCACGGCACCATGGGCGCGTACCGCGCCGCCAAGCTGCGGCTGTTCGAGACCCTGCTGCCGCGCGGCGGCACGGCGGTGTTGAACGCCGACTCCGAGGCCTATCCCGCCTTCGCGGCGGCGGCGGTGGAGGCCGGCCACACGGTGATGAGCGTCGGCGAGGCGGGGCAGGGCCTGCGGCTCGCGGCGCGGGTGCTGACGCCGGAGGGCCAACGGCTGACCATTGAGGCCGACGGCCGCAGCTACGACGTGCGGCTGCCGCTGGCCGGCGGCTTCCAGGCCTCCAACGCCCTGGTGGCGGCGGGCCTGTGCCTGGCGGCGGGGCTCAGCCTCGACGCGGTGCTGGCCGGACTGGAGGCGCTGGAGGGCGCGCCCGGCCGGCTGCAGCGGGTCGGGACCGGCGCGCGCGGCGGCGAAGCCTATGTGGACTACGCCCATACGCCGGACGGGCTGGAGACGGTGCTCAAGGCGCTGCGGCCGCACGTGCGCGGCCGGCTGATCGTGGTGTTCGGGGCCGGCGGCGACCGCGACCGCGGCAAGCGGCCGCTGATGGGCCGGATCGCCGCGGAGCTGGCCGACGTCGCCATCGTCACCGACGACAATCCCCGCAGCGAGACGCCGGCCGCGATCCGCGCCGAGGTGATGGCCGGGGCCAAGGGCGCCAGCGAGATCGGCGACCGCCGCGAGGCGATCCGCGCCGCCGTGGCGATGCTGGCCGACGGCGACCTGCTGGTGGTGGCCGGCAAGGGCCACGAGCAGGGCCAGATCGTCGGCGACGTGGTGCATCCCTTCGACGACGTCACCGAGACCGCCCGGGCGCTGGAGCAGGCCCATGGCTGAGCCGCTCTGGACCTCGGCGGAGATCGCGGCGGCGACCGGCGGCAAGCTGGCCGGCCAACCGTTCGAAGCCACCGGCGTCTCCATCGACACCCGCTCGATCGAGCCCGGCGACCTGTTCGTGGCGCTGGGCGGCGTCCGCGACGGCCACGAGTTCGTCGAACAGGCGATGGTCCAGGGCGCTGCTGGGGCGTTGGCCTCGCGCACCGTGTTCGGCTCGGCGGTGATGGTCGGCGACACCCTGAAGGCGCTGGAGCAGCTGGGCGGAGCCGCCCGCGAGCGCGCGCCGCAGGCCCGCCGCGGCGCGATCACCGGCTCGGTCGGCAAGACCAGCGTCACCCAGGCGGTGATGGCCGGGCTGCGGCTGGCCGGCCGGGCGCACTCGTCGGTGAAGTCCTACAACAACCACATCGGCGTGCCGCTGACGCTGGCCAGGATGCCTCGCGACACCGAGCGGGCGGTGTTCGAGATCGGCATGAACCACGCCGACGAGATCCGGCCGCTGGTCCGCATGGTGCGGCCGCACGCGGTGGCGGTCACCACGGTCGGCCCGGTGCATACCGAGAACTTCGCCGACGGCGAGGCGGGCGTGGCGCGGGCCAAGGCGGAGATCTTCGCCGGCCTCGAGCCCGGCGGGATCGCCGTGCTCAACGCCGACAACGCCTGGTTCGACCTGCTGAAGGCCGAGGCGGAGAAAGCGGGCGCGACGGTGCGCACCTTCGGGACCGCCGAGGGCTGCGACGCGCGGCTGATCGACTTCCAGGCCGCCGCCGGCCACGCCGTGATCCAGGCGCGCCTGCACGGCAAGGCGATGGACTTCCCGATCCTGCAGACCGGCGTCCACTGGGGGCTGAACAGCATGGCCGTGCTGCTGATGCTGGAGGCCCTCGACGTCGACCTGAACGACAGCCTGGCGGCGCTGGGCTCGTTCGAGCCGCTGCAGGGCCGCGGCGCGGAGAAGCAGGTGCGGCTGGCCGGCGGGGCCTTCACCCTCATCGACGAGAGCTACAACGCCAACCCGATCTCCATGGCCTCGGCGATCGCCACGCTTGGCGCGCGCGCGAGCGCCGGGCGGCGGATCGTCGCGCTGACCGACATGCTGGAACTCGGCGACCGGGCCCGCGACTTCCACGCCGCCCTCGCGGAACCGCTGGAGAGCGCCGGGATCGACCTGGTCTTCTGCGCCGGGCCGCTGATGAAATCCCTCTGGGACGCCCTTCCTCCGACTCGGCGCGGCGGGTACGCCGAGAGTGCGGCGGAACTTGCGCCGCAGGTGGTCCGGGCCGCAGAGCCCGGCGACCTGGTGATGGTGAAGGGCTCCAACGGATCGAAGGCCAGCGCCGTAGCCGCCGCGCTCGCCGCGCTCGATTCCGTGGGCCGGGAGACGGGCTGATGTTCTACTGGCTCTACGAGCAGCTGGCGGCCGGCGGACACGTCCCGGTCCTCAACATCGTGCGCTACATCACCTTCCGCGCGGGCATGGCGCTGTTCACCTCGCAGCTGGTCGTCGTGCTGATGGGCTCGCGCTTCATCCGCTGGATGCAGGCCAAGCAGGGCAAGGGCCAGCCGATCCGCAAGGAAGGCATCGAGCGCCACGTCATCGAGAAGGCCGGCACGCCGACCATGGGCGGGGTGATGATCCTCGCCGGCCTGCTGATCGGCACCCTGTTGTGGGCGGACCTGTCCAACGTCTACGTCTGGGCGGTGGTGCTGGTGACCGCCGGCTACGGCGTGCTGGGCTTCCTCGACGACTACGCCAAGGTCACCAAGCAATCGACCGAGGGGGTCTCCGGGCGCGTGCGGCTGCTGCTGGAAGCGGCGATCGCCATGTGCGCCGTCGGCATGATCATCGTCTTCGCGGCCAAGCCGCCGGAGGCGCCGGACCTGCTGACCTCGGTGGCCTTCCCGGTGTTCAAGCAGGCGCTGGTCAACCTGCACCTCTTCTACCTGCTGTTCGGCGCCTTCATCATCGTCGGCGCGGCCAATGCGGTGAACTTCACCGACGGGCTGGACGGCCTGGCCACTGTGCCGGTGATGATCGCCTCGGCGGCGTTCGGCCTGATCGCCTACCTGGTCGGCAACTACGTGTTCGCCAACTACCTGCAGCTGCACTTCGTCCCCGGCGTCGGCGAGATCGCGGTGTTCTGCGGGGCGATGATCGGCGCCGGGCTCGGCTTCCTCTGGTACAACGCCCCCCCGGCCAAGATCTTCATGGGCGACACCGGCTCGCTGGCCTTGGGTGGCGGCGTCGGCGCGGTGGCCGTCGCCACGCGGCACGAGATCGTGCTGGGCATCATCGGCGGGCTGTTCGTCGCCGAGACCCTGTCGGTGATGATCCAGGTCGGCTGGTTCAAGATGACCGGTCGGCGGGTGTTCCTGATGGCCCCGATCCACCACCATTTCGAGAAGCTCGGCTGGTCGGAATCCACCGTGGTGATCCGCTTCTGGATCGTCGCGATGATGCTCGCCCTGCTGGGCCTCGCCACCCTCAAGCTGCGGTAGGGGAGGGCAAGCGCACGCCATGATCCCGGTCCGCGGCTTTGAAGGCAGGACGGTCGCCGTCTTCGGCCTGGCCCGCACGGGGCTGGCGGCGGCGCGTGCGCTGATGGCCGGCGGCGCCCAGGTGGCGCTGTGGGACGAGAAGCCGGCGTCGCGGGCCGCGGCCCAGGCTGCGGGCTTCACCCTGACCGACCTCTCCAAGGCCGAGTGGACCGACTTCGCCGCCCTGATGCTGTCGCCCGGCGTTCCGCTGACCCACCCCGCGCCGCACTGGACCGTGGAGCGGGCGCGCGAGGCCGGGGTGGAGATCCTCGGCGACATCGAGCTGTTCGCCCGCACCGTGAACGCCGCCCCCGAGCACAAGCGGCCGAAGATCGTCGCCGTCACCGGCACCAACGGCAAATCGACCACCACCGCCCTGATCGGCCACATCTGCGCCCAGGCCGGCCGCGACACCCGAATCGGCGGCAACATCGGGGTCGGCGTCCTGGGCCTCGAAGACATGCACGGCGGGGCGGTCTACGTGCTGGAGCTGAGTTCCTACCAGCTCGACCTGACCTCCAGCCTGAAGCCCGACGTGGCGATCCTGCTCAACGTCTCGCCCGACCACCTGGACCGGCACGGGGGGATGGAAGGCTATGTGGCCGCCAAGCGCCGGATCCTCGCCAACCAGGGCAAGGGCGACACCGCGGTGATCGGCGTCGACGATCCCTGGGGCCAGCGGATCTGCACGGAGATCACCGCCGCCAACCGCCGGACCATCGTGCCGATCTCGGCGTCCAAGGCCATGGGCCGCGGCGTCTACGCCCTCGACGGCCTGCTGTACGACGCCACCGGCGAACGGGCCGTGGAGATCGCCGACCTGAAGCGCGCCCGCTCGCTGCCGGGCCGGCACAACTGGCAGAACGCGGCCGCCGCCTACGCCACCGCCATTGGCCTCGGCATTCCGCCGGAAGAGGCCGCCGAGCACCTGATGAGCTTCCCGGGCCTGGCGCACCGGATGGAGACGGTGGCCCAGATCGGCCGCGTCCGCTTCGTCAACGACAGCAAGGCCACCAACGCCGACGCCGCCCGCCAGGCGATGTCGAGCTATCCGAAGTTCCACTGGATCGTCGGCGGCCAGCCGAAGACCGGCGGCATCGACGCCCTGGCCGACCTCTTCCCGCGGGTCGAGAAGGCCTACCTGATCGGCGAGGCGGCGCCGGCCTTCGCCCAGACCCTGAAGGGCCGGGCGCCGGCCGCCGAGTGCGGGACCATGGACGCCGCCGTCGCCCAGGCGTTCGCCGACGCCCAGGCTTCGGGCCAGGAGGCGATCATCCTGCTGTCGCCGGCCTGCGCGTCCTTCGACCAGTTCGCCGATTTCGAGGACCGCGGCGAGGCGTTCCGCGCCGCCGTGCAGGGGCTGATGACGCCGGCCGTCAAAGGCGTGGCATGACCACGGCGAACCAGGCGCACGCCTTCGCCCGTTCGGACCGCTCGGCGCTCGGCGTCTGGTGGTGGACGGTGGACCGCTGGATGCTGGGCGTCGTCGCCCTGCTGATGGCGATCGGGGTGGCGCTGTCGTTCGCCTCCAGCCCGGCCGCCGCCGCGCGGATGAACATCGGCGACCCGTTCCACTTCGCCGTGCGCCAGTGCGTGTTCGGCGCCGGCGCGGCGGTGATCCTGCTGAGCGTCTCGATGCTGGAGGTCCGCGGCATCAAGCGGGCCGCCTTCTTCATCTGGCTGGTGGCGATCGGGATCATGATCGCCCTGCCGTTCTTCGGGCACAACGCCAAGGGCGCCACCCGCTGGCTGGAGGTCGGCGGCTTCACCCTGCAGCCGTCGGAGTTCATGAAGCCGGCGCTGATCATCCTGGTCGCCTGGATGTTCTCCGAGGGCCAGAAGGGGCAGGGGGTGCCCGGCGTCTCCATCGCCTTCGCCCTCTATTTCGTCTCCATCGGCCTGTTGCTGATCCAGCCGGACATCGGCCAGACGGTGCTGATCACCATCGCCTTCGGGGCCGCCTTCTGGATGGCGGGGGTGCCGCTGTCCTGGGTGATGTTGCTGGGCGGGGTGGCGATCGCCGGCCTGTCCTCGACCTATTTCCTGTTCCCGCACGTGGCCAGCCGGGTGGACCGGTTCATCAGCCCCGACAACGCCGACACCCACCAGGTGGACCGCGCCGCCGAGGCCATCGCCGCCGGCAAGCTGTTCGGCCGCGGACCGGGCGAGGGGGTGATGAAGCGCCACGTCCCCGACCTGCACACCGACTTCATCTATTCGGTGGCGGCGGAGGAGTACGGGCTGATCTTCTCCCTGCTGCTGATCTCGCTGTTCGCCTTCGTGGTGATCCGCGGACTCTATCGGGCCATGAAGCTGTCGGACCCCTTCGAGCAGGTCGCCGCGGCCGGGCTGTTCGTCCTGGTCGGCCAGCAGGCCTTCATCAACGTGGCGGTGAACCTCAACATGATCCCGACCAAGGGCATGACCCTGCCGTTCATCTCCTACGGCGGCTCCTCGATGCTGGCGATGGGCCTGACGCTGGGCATGGCGCTGGCGCTCACCCGCCGCCGGCCGGGCGCCTATACGCCGACGGAAGGCCTCGCCAAGGCCGGCGCGTTCGCCTAGAGGCCTGACGCATGCGTAAAGTCGCCGTCGTCGCCGCCGGAGGCACTGGTGGGCACCTGTTCCCCGCCCAGGCCCTGGCCGAAGCCCTGATCGCGCGCGGCTGGCGCATCGTGCTCGCCTCGGATGAGCGGGTGGCCGGCCTGGCCCAGGACTTCCCCGCCGAGCACCGGATCGGCCTCTCCGCGGCCACCTACAAGCCCGGCGATCCCATCGGCATGCTGCGGGCGGGCCTGGCGGTGTTCCGCGGCGCGAGCCAGGCGCGGGCCGCCTATCGCCAGATCGGGCCCAACGTGGTGGTGGGCTTCGGCGGCTATCCGTCCGCCCCGGCGCTGGTGGGCGCGATCCTCGACCGGCGTCCGACGGTGATCCACGAGCAGAACGCGGTGATGGGCCGCGCCAACCGCATGCTGGCCAGCCACGTGCAGACCGTCGCCTGCGCCTTCCCGACCCTGCAGAAGGCGCCGCCGAAGGTCGCCGGCCGGGCGATCGTGGTCGGCAACCCGGTGCGCCCGCCGATCCGGGCGCTGGCCGACCTGCCGTACACGCCCCCGGAGCCGGACGGGCCGATCCGCCTGCTGGTCACCGGCGGCAGCCAGGGCGCGCGCCTGCTCTCCGAACTGGTGCCGGAGGCGATCCGCACCCTGCCCGAGGGCCTGCGCCAGCGCCTCATCGTGCAGCAGCAGACCCGCGCGGAGTCGATGAACAACGCCCGCCGCGTCTACCGCGACGCGCTGGTGGACGCCGAGATCGCGCCGTTCTTCCGCGACATCGCCGGCCGGCTGGCCGCCGCCCACCTGGTGATCGGCCGGGCCGGGGCCGGCACGGTCTGCGAGTTCGCCGTGGCCGGGAAGCCGTCGATCCTGGTGCCGCTGGCCATCGCCATCGACGACGACCAGGGCCAGAACGCCAAGCTGCTGGCCGACGCCGGCGGCGCGGAGATCGCCCGCGAGCACCAGCTCACCGTCGACAGCCTGTCGGGCGCGCTGGAGAAGCTGCTGAGCAATCCGGCCAGGCTCGCCCGCATGGCCGCCGCGGCGCGGTCGGTCGCCATCCCCGACGCCGCCGAGCGCCTCGCCGACGTGGTCGAGCGGACCGCACGGGCCTGATCGGCTGAGAGCCAGGCGTTAACGCCGGATTAGCCATACTTTTCAGCCTGATATTATCCTTTACGGCGCAACCTTTCCGATAGGGTGTTCGGGATGGTTTCGCGTCATGAGTGACCAGGGCTGGCGACCGTTTGCCGGATCGAGTCTCACGATCCTGCATACGGACGATGATCCGATGAACCTGCGGGTCGTGCGGGAGATCCTCACGGCTTTCGGCCACACCAGCCGCCAGGCGCTGAGCGGCCGCGAGGCCCTCGACCACCTGGGTCGCGAGGCCTTCGACGTGGTGCTGATGGACATCCACATGCCGGCCATGTCCGGGATCGAGGTGGTCCGCCGGCTGCGCGCCTCGGTGGGTCCGGAGCGGCTGGTCCCGGTGATCGCGCTCACCGCCGACGTCCTGTCGCGCACCAGGGCGGAATACCTGGCGCTGGGGTTCAACGACTTCGTCTCCAAGCCCATCCTGGTCTCGCGGCTGATTCAGAGCATCGCGCGCGCCGCGTCGACGCCCGTCAGGCCGATCGGCAGGACTGCGACCGGCTGACGCCCGCCTTGTCGCAGACGGGGCCCTTTTTCTGCGCCGGCTTTCCGCCTATTCCCAAGCCATGACCCGACGCCCCGTGCCCTTCGACATCGGCCCCGTGCATTTCATCGGCATCGGCGGCATCGGCATGAGCGCCATCGCCGAGATCATGCTGCGCATCGGCTATGCGGTGCAGGGCTCCGACGCCAAGGCCAGCGCCAACATCGAGCGGCTGGAGAAGCTGGGCGCGAAGATCTTCATCGGCCACGACGCCGCGCACGTGGATGGCGCCTCGGCGGTCGTCTACTCGACCGCCGTGAAGGCCGACAATCCGGAGATGGCGGCCGGCCGCGAACGGCGGCTGCCGCTGGTCCGTCGCGCCGAGATGCTGGCCGAGCTGATGCGGCTGCAGTTCTCGGTGGCGGTGGGCGGCACCCACGGCAAGACCACCACCACCTCGATGGTGGCGACGCTGCTGGACGCCGGGGGCCTGGATCCGACCGTGGTCAACGGCGGCATCATCAACGCCTACGGCACCAACGCCAAGGTCGGGGCCGGCGACTGGATCGTCGTCGAGGCCGACGAGAGCGACGGCACCTTCCTGAAGCTCAAGTCGACGGTGGCCATCGTCACCAACATCGACCCGGAGCACCTGGACCACTACGGCGACTTCGACGCGGTGAAGAAGGCGTTCCGCGACTTCGTGGAGAACATCCCCTTCTACGGCTTCGCCGCGGTCTGCACCGACCATCCGGAGGTCCAGGCGATGGCGGCGCGGGTCGAGAACCGGCGGGTGGTGACCTATGGCGTCAACCCGCAGGCCGAGGTGCGGGCCGAGAAGATCACCATGGGCCCGGAGGGCGCCTGCTTCGACGTGGCGATCCGGCCGCACGACGCCGAGCCGCTGCGCTACGAGGACCTGCGCCTGCCGATGGCCGGCCACCACAACGTCATGAACGCGCTCGCCGCCATCGCCGTGGCCCGCGAGCTGGGCGTGACGGCCGATGACATCCGCAAGGGCCTGGCCGCGTTCGGAGGCGTGCGGCGGCGCTTCACGACCACGGGCGTCGCCAATGGCGTGCGCGTGATCGACGACTACGGCCACCACCCGGTGGAGATCGCCGCGGTGCTGACGGCCGCCCGCGCGGTGAGCGAGGGCCGGGTGATCGCGGTCGTCCAGCCGCACCGCTATTCGCGCCTGCACGACCTGTTCGACGAGTTCTGCCAGTGCTTCAACGACGCCGACGTGGTGATCGTGGCCGACGTCTACGCCGCCGGCGAGGCGCCGCTGGAGGGCGTCAACCGCGACACCCTGGCGGAGGGCCTGCGCCGCCACGGCCACCGTCGGGTGCTGCCGCTGGACGGCCCGCAGGCGCTGGCCGGCCTGGTCGCCGAGGAGACGCGCGCCGGCGACGTCGTGGTGATGCTGGGGGCCGGCGACATCACCACCTGGTCCTACGCCCTGCCGGGCGAGCTGCAGGCCCTGGAGCAGGCGGCGGAATGAGCTGGCGCGATCGACTGCCGGCGGTCCGCGGCCGGATCCTGCAGGACGAGCCGCTGGGCCCCTTCACCTGGTTCCGGGTCGGCGGCCCCGCCGAGGTGATCTTCCTGCCGCAGGACGAGGACGACCTGGCCGCCTTCCTCCAGGGGGTCGATGCGGCCGTCCCGGTGACGGTGCTCGGCGTCGGCTCCAACACCCTGGTGCGGGACGGCGGCGTCGAGGGCGTGGTGATCCGCCTGGGCAAGGCCTTCGCCACGGTCGAGCCGCGCGGCGAGGCGCGGATCTTCTCCGGCGCGGCGGTGCTCGACGCCACGCTGGCGCGGGAGGCCGGCAAGGCGGGGATCGCCGGGCTGGAGTTCTATCGCGGCGTGCCGGGGTCGATCGGTGGGGCGCTGGTGATGAACGCCGGCTGCTACGGGTCGGAGACCAAGGACGTCCTGGTGGAGGCCTATGCGGTGACGCGAGCCGGGGCGCGGCTGACGCTGTCCAACGCCGAGCTGGAGTACAGCTACCGCAAGTCGGCGCGGGCGGCGGCCGAGCCGCTGATCTTCACCGGCGCCCTGTTCCAGGGCCGGCCCGACGATCCCGCCGCCATCGAGGCGCGGATGGCCGAGATCACCGCGCGGCGCGAGACCACCCAGCCGATCCGCGAGAAGACCGGCGGCTCGACGTTCAAGAACCCGCCCGGCCACTCGTCGTGGAAGCTGGTGGATGAGGCCGGCTGGCGCGGCAGGCCGTACGGCGGGGCGATGTTCTCGCCGCTGCACGCCAACTTCCTGATCAACACCGGGGAGGCGACCGCGGCCGACCTTGAGGGCCTGGGCGAGGCGGTCCGCGCGGACGTGAAGGCCAAGTTCGGCGTCGACCTCGACTGGGAGATCAAGCGGGTCGGCAAGCCGCGCTAGCTGGGCCCGCCCAGTGCTTTGGCGGCCGGGATCAGCCGCACGCTGGAGGTGGCGCGGGCGATCAGGTCGCCGGCGGGGTCCAGCAGCCGGGCCTCCACGAAGCCGATGCTCTTGCCGAGCCGCACGACCTGGCCCTCGCCGAACAAGGGGCCGGGGCTGGCTGGGGCCATGAAGCTGACGTTGAAGTCGATGGAGGCGGTGTAGAGCGCGCCCTCGGTGTGGATGAAGACCGCGGGGCCCATGGTGTCGTCGAGCATGGCCGCCAGCAGCCCGCCCTGGATGTAGCCCGCGGGGTTCAGGAATTCCGGCCGGCCCTCGAAGCCGATGCGGACCCAGCCGTCGGCGGGCCGGGCGTCGAGCAGCCGCCAGCCGAGCAACTCGGCGCAGGGCGGGCGCGGCAGATGGTCGAGCGCGGTGGCGGGCATGGCGGGTCTCCTGACCCTGCGTCTTAGCGTCGCCCTGCTGACAGCGCGGTGGCAGTAGCCGGCTTGACTAGAATCCCCCGGCGGCGCACCGGCGTAGGATGCGCATCCTGACCCTGCTGGCCGCCACGGCCCTGCTGCTTCCCGCCGTCCCCGCTGCAGCCCAGTCGCTCACCGCCAACGCCGCGGCGCTCCGCGACAAGGCGTTGGCCGATCCCACCGCCTGGAACGTCGTCGAGAGCCTGACCACGGAGGTCGGCCCGCGGCCGATCGGCTCGCCGGCCATGACCAGGGCCCGCGACTGGGGGGTGGCGACGCTCACCGCGCTGGGCTTCGAGAACGTCCACGTGGAGCCGTTCACGACGGCGGCCTGGGCGCGGGGCGAGGAGTCCGCCGAGGTGGTCGGACCTTGGCCGCAGAAGCTGCACATCCTGGGCCTCGGCCGCTCCGCCCCGACCCCGAAGGGCGGGCTGACCGCCGAGATCGTCCTGTTCCGTTCCTACCAGGAGATGCTCGACCAGCCGGCGGGCGCGCTGAAGGGCAGGATCGCGGTCGTCACCCAGAAGATGATGCGGGCGCAGGACGGCGCCGGCTACGGCGCGATCAACGCCATGCGCACCCAGGGGCCGGTGGAGGCCGCCAAGCGCGGCGCGGTCGGCTACCTGATCCGCTCGCTCTCCACCGACGACACGCGGCTGCCGCACGCCGGCGCCGCCCAGCCCGGCGGCATCCCCGCCGCGGCGCTTTCCACCGTCGACGCCGAGCTGCTGGAGCACATGGTGGCGCGCGGCCGGCCGGTGACCGTGAAGCTGCAGATGGCCTCGACCTTCAACCCGAAGGCGGAGGCCTGGAACGTGGTCGGCGAGATCCGCGGGTCCGAGCGGCCGGACGAGGTGATCGTGCTCGGCGGGCACCTGGATTCCTGGGATCCCGGCACCGGCGCCATCGACGACGCGGCCGGCGTCGCCATCGCCACCGCCTCGGCCCGGCTCGCCGCCAGCCTGCCGCAGCGCCCGCGGCGGACGATCCGCGTGGTCATGTGGGGCTCGGAGGAACAGACCGGTTCCGGCGAGGCCTACGCCGCGGCCCACAAGGACGAGGTCGGCAAGATGGTGGTGGTCGGCGAGAGCGACCTGGGCGCCGGGCCGATCTGGAGCCTGAGCCTGCCCAAGGGCAGCGCCGACCATCCGGCCATGCGGGCGTTCCGCGCCTCGCTCGCGCCCCTGAAGGTGATCGTCGCCGGCGCCCCGCGGTTCGGCGGCTCCGACGTCGAGGACCTGATCAAGGCCGGGGCGCCGTTCGTGGACTTCAACCAGGACGCCAGCCGCTACTTCGACCTGCACCACTCGGCCGACGACACCCTGGACAAGATCAAGCCGGAGGAGCTGGCCCAGAACGTCGCGGTCTGGACGAGCTTCCTCTACACCGTCGCCAACAGCGACATTGATTTCCGCGCCCTCGCCAAGGAGGCGAAGTGACCAAGCCGCTTTCCGGCCACCACGTGGCCGTCCTGCTGGGCGGGCTCTCTTCCGAACGCGAGGTGAGCCTGGTCTCCGGCCGCGAATGCGCCGACGCCCTGGAACGCCTGGGCGCCCGGGTCTCCCGCGTCGACGCGGGCCGCGACCTCGCCCAGGTGCTCAGCCAGCTGCAGCCCGACGTCTGCTTCAACGCCCTGCACGGCGAGTGGGGCGAGGACGGCTGCGTGCAGGGCGTGCTGGAGACGCTGAACCTGCGCTACACCCACTCCGGCGTGCTGGCCTCGGCGCTGGCGATGGACAAGGCCAAGTCCAAGGCGGTGCTCGCCGCGGCCGGGGTGACGGTGCCGGGCGGCGGCCTGTTCAACCGCTTCGAGGCGGCCCGCGACCACGTCATGGCGCCGCCCTATGTGGTGAAGCCGAACGCGGAGGGGTCGTCGGTCGGGGTCTTCCTGGTGTTCGAGGGCGCCAACAGCCCGCCGCAGGACATCGTCGCCCCCGCCTGGACCTTCGGCGAGGAGGTGATGATCGAGCCTTACATCCGCGGCAAGGAGCTCGCCTGCGGGGTGATGGACGGCAAGGGGATGACGGTCACCGAGATCATCCCGCGCACAGGTTTCTACGATTACGAAGCGAAGTACGGCGAGGGCGGTTCGACGCACGTCGTGCCGGCCGATCTGCCGCCGCATGTGTTTGAAAACGCGCTGCGAATGAGCGAACTGGCGCACGCGGCGCTGGGTTGCCGCGGCGTTACCCGATCCGACCTCCGTTATGACGACATTAACGACATTCTGGTCCTTCTAGAGGTCAACACCCAACCCGGCATGACGCCCACCTCGCTCATCCCCGAGCAGGCGGCCAAGCAGGGCGTGGATTTCGACCGTCTGGTGCAGTGGATCACGGAGGACGCTTATGCCCGCGGCGTTGCGGGGGGGACCGCGAGTTCCGGCGAGCCCTCGGGGCAAGGCGCCCCCTAGTCCGACACGTCAACGCGCTGCGCCGCCCCGGCCCGGCGCGCCTGCGGGCGGCCGTCCGCCGGCGCCGCACGGCCCCGGCCTTTCGCCCAAGAACGCCCTGATCGTCGCCGCCGGCGTGCTGGTGCTGGCGCTGATCGTCGGCCTCGGAACCGGCCACCGCGGCGAGCGCCTCGTGCAGGCCGCGGGCTCCAGCATCGACGGCCGGTTCGGCCAGGCCGGATTCCGGCTGCGGGCCGTGCACGTGGAGGGGGCCTCGCCCATGGCCACGGCCGACATCGTCCGCGCCGCCGCCGTCTACAAGGACCAGCCGCTGCTCGGCCTCGACCTGGAGGCGCTGCGCAAGCGCGTGGAGCAGGTGGGCTGGGTCAAGGAGGCCCGCGTCGTGCGCCTGTTGCCCGACACCCTGGTGGTGGCGGTGGTGGAGCGCCGGCAGCTCGCCGTCTGGCAGCACGCCGGCCACAGCGTGGTGATCGACGAGCACGGCCAGGTGATCCCCGAGGCCGATCCCGGCCGCTTCCCGACGCTGCCGCTGATCGTGGGCGAGGGCGGGGCGGTGGCCGCGCCGGCCATCCTGCCGATCCTGGCGCAACGGCCGCGGCTGATGGAGCGGATGGACGCCATCGTCCGCGTCGACGACCGCCGCTGGGACCTGCGGATGAAGGACGGCTCGCTGATCCAGCTGCCCGCGGTCGGCGAGGAAGAAGCCCTGATGCAGCTTGAGCAGCTCGACCAGCGCTCGCGCATCCTGGAGCTAGGTTTTGAGCGCATCGACCTGCGCAATCCCGATGTGGTGGCCGTGCGGCCCCGCCAGAGCGGCCCTCCCGGCCAGCTGGTGGCCGCCGGCGCCTGAGAAAGCAAAGAACATGCTGAAGACTGCGATCCGCGAAGCGGAAAAGAAGGACGGACGGGACGGGCTGAAGGCGGCGCTGTCGCGCCCGCCCGTGGTGGCGGCCGTGGACCTGGGCGCCTCGAAGGTGACCTGCTTCATCATGAAGCCGGAGGGCGTCCGCAAGGGCGACCGCACCCTGACCACCGCCGGCGTCGGCTACGTGCAATCGCGCGGTGTCCGCGGCGGCGCCATCGTCAACCTCGACGAGGCCTCCGAAGCCATCGCCCAGGCCGTGGAGCGGGCGGAGAACGTCGCCGGCGTCAACGTCCAGGGCGTCACCGTCGCCACCGCCGGCGGCCAGCTGACCTCCAACCGCGTGGCCGGCCGGGTCTCCATCGGCGCGCGGCCGATCGCCGACAACGACCTGGTGCGCGCCATCCACCACGCGCTCTCGCAGATCAAGCTGCCGGGCCGGCGGGCCGCCCACATCCTGCCGATCGCCTGGTCGGTCGACGGCCAGACCGGGGTGCGCGACCCGCGCGCCATGTTCGGCCGGACCCTGGGCGTGGAGTTGCTGGTGGTCTCGGTGTCCGAGGCCGTGTTCCAGACGCTGGGCGCCTGCGTCGAGCGCGCCCACCTGCAGTTCGACGGCGTGGTCGCCGCCCCCTTCGTCTCCGCGCTCGCCGCGCTGGAGGAGGACGAGATGGACCTCGGCGCCGTCTGCATCGACATGGGCGGCGGCTCGACCTCGGCGGCGGTGTTCACCGCCGGCTCGCTGGTCCACGTGGAGACCATTCCGGTCGGCGGGTCGCATGTGACGCAGGACATCGCGCGTGGGCTCTCCACCTCGGTGGCCGGCGCCGAGCGCATCAAGACCCTGCACGGCTCGGCCATCGCCTCGGCCAACGAGGACCGCGAGATGATCGAGGCGCCGCCGCGCGGCGACGATCCGGGCGCCGGTCCGGTGATCGCGCCCCGCAGCCTGCTCAAGGGTATCATCGCGCCGCGCGTCGAGGAGACGCTGGAGCTGTTGCGCGACCGGCTGAAGGCCTCGGGCGCGCCGGTGGAGCCGGGCGCGGGCCTGGTGCTGACCGGCGGCGCGAGCCAGCTGGCAGGCGTGCGCGAAGTGGCCGTGCGGGTGTTCGACCGGCCGGTTCGCCTGGGCCGCCCGCGTCGCGTGCCGCACCTGGCCGACGCCGCCTCGGGCCCGGCCTTCACCGCCGCGGCCGGCATCCTGCACCGCGCCGCCTTCGGGCCCCGCGAGGCGGTCTCCGCCAAGGCGCTGGCCTCCGCCAAGCTGCGCCGCGAGCCGCTGGACCCGCGCGCAAACCCGGTCGCCAAGGCCGCCGCCTGGCTGCGGGAGAACCTCTAGGCGAGCTCGTCATGGCCCGCTTCATGCGGGCCATCCATCCCAAAGCCGGTCTTCAGCTGTTGAGGCGAGCGCCTTGGGTTGGGTCGCCCGCATGAAGCGGGCGATGACGACTATCGTTGCACGATGAGGCCGCTTACCGCCGGTTGCGCGGCTCTTTACGGCCTAGCTTTCCGGTGCGAGACGTCTGGTCGCACCCGCGTTGCGATTCGCGAGATCCCTTGTGGAACAAGCGTTTTTTTCGCGCCCGCGCCGGTCGACGCCCTTCCGACTCACGCTATGCGATTAACCCTCGATTAAGGGTGTTGGCCGTCTAGTTACCGCATTCTTAAGACGAGCGTTCAGCGGGCGGGTCGCCGAACGCTCAGACCGGTTTTGGAAGGACGCAGGGGTCCATGGCAATTTCACTTTCAGCGCCGCGCGCGACAGAACTGAAGCCGCGCATCGTGGTGTTCGGCGTCGGGGGCGCAGGCGGCAACGCCGTGAACAACATGATCGAGGCCGGGCTGGAAGGCGTCGAGTTCGTCGTCGCCAACACCGACGCCCAGCAGTTGGCGTTCGCCAAGACCGACCGGCGGATCCAGCTGGGCGTGCTGGCCACCCAGGGCCTGGGCGCGGGCGCCCACCCTGAGATCGGCATGAGCGCGGCCGAGGAGTCGATCCCCGAGATCGGCGAGCACCTCGACGGCGCGCACATGGTGTTCATCACCGCCGGCATGGGCGGCGGCACCGGCACCGGCGCGGCCCCGATCATCGCCAAATGCGCCCGCGAGCGCGGCATCCTGACGGTGGGCGTGGTCACCAAGCCGTTCCACTTCGAAGGCCGCCACCGCATGCGCCTGGCCGACGCCGGCATCAGCGAGCTGCAGCGCTACGTCGACACCCTGATCGTCATCCCGAACCAGAACCTGTTCCGCGTCGCCAACGAGCGGACGACCTTCGCCGAGGCCTTCGGCATGGCCGACCAGGTCCTGCACTCCGGCGTGCGCTCGATCACCGACCTGATGGTGCTGCCGGGCCTGATCAACCTCGACTTCGCCGACGTCCGTACGGTGATGACCGAGATGGGCAAGGCGATGATGGGCACCGGCGAGGCGACCGGCGACGACCGCGCGCTGATGGCTGCCCAGAACGCCATCCAGAACCCGCTGCTCGACGAAGTCTCGCTGAAGGGCGCCAAGGCCGTGCTGGTCAACGTCACCGGCGGCCTCGACATGACCCTGCTGGAAGTCGACGAGGCGGCCAACGCCATCTCCGAACAGGTCGACCCGGAAGCCAACATCATCTTCGGCGCGGCCTTCGACCCGTCGCTCGACGGCATGATCCGCGTGTCGGTGGTCGCCACCGGCATGGATGGCGCTTCCATCGCCGCCATCGAGCCGAAGATCGAGCGGCGCCCGAACACCGCGCCGCCGCTGCGCGCCGACACCAGCCGCGCCCTGCCGGAGCGTGCGCCTGCCGCGCCGCAGCCGACCTATGCCGCCGAACCCGCGCCGGCCTACCGGCCCGAGCCGCTGATGCAGGCCGAGCCGCTGGAGGAAGAGCAGCCGGACCTCTACGCCGCGCCCGCCGCCCAGGCCCCTGTCGAGCCGCAGATCGCCCGCCCGGTGACCCGCATCGTCGATCCGGCGGTGGCCGACGACGACGACAACGAGCCGCTGTTCGCCGAGCCGGCCTACGCCGAGCGCCGCCCGCGCGGCGGCTTCCTGAGCCTGTTCGGCGGCCGGCCGCGCTATGAGGCCAGCCCGGCCCCGGCGCCTGCGCCGCGGGCGACGGCCAGCCGCGGCGGGGCCCTGCCGGCGGAAGCGCCGGCTCCGATCCAGGAAGCCGAGCCGGGCGAGGACCTGGAGATCCCGTCCTTCCTGCGTCGCCTCGCCAATTAAGCTTGGACTAACATAAGCGAATGCTGGGAAACCGGCGTTCGCCTAACGTCCCTCTGTCGAGGCTTTCGGGAGGGGGCGCTGATGCCGCGCGAGTTCCAGATTTCTGTGTCTCCAGTGGAGGGCGGCTGGTCGGTCCGTTGCGACGGCGCCGTGCAACCGCTGATGTTCCTGTCCGGCGCGCGCGCCGAGGATCAGGCTCGCGCCCTGGCCCGACGGCTCAGCCTGTACGGCGACATCGCACGGGTGCTGGTGCACGACCGGACCAGCAGGCTGGTGGGCGCCACCTGCTATTTCGGCGCGCGCGAGCCGCTGCACGCGGTCGCCTGAGGCCGTTCGTCGGCCCCACGAAAAGTCGGCCGGTCGAAAGCCGGCGTTAACCGTCCCAAACCGAAACATAGAGAAACACCAAGTGTTTTGCTGCGCTGCCGCAATCGCCCTATCCGGCATGTGGGGCGCATCGCGGTCAACGTGACCGAGAGTTAAGTCAGGAAGGTCCGAGCGTGGCCGCAGACGCTTTTCAGCACGGGTCTTTCCAGCACACGCTTCGCGCGCCCGCGTCGTTCGCGGGCGTCGGCGTGCACACCGGCGCGTACACGCGCGTGACCGTGAGGCCGGCGCCCACCGACACCGGCATCGTCTTCGTCCGCACCGACATCACCGGCCGCGACAACTCCGTGCCCGCCACCGGCGAGGCGGTCTGCAAGACCCAGCTGGGCACGGTGATCGGCAACGCCGCGGGCGTCACCGTCTCGACCATCGAGCACCTGATGGCCGCCCTGGTCATGCTGGGCATCGACAACGCCGCCGTCGAGCTCGACGGGCCGGAGATGCCGATCATGGACGGCTCGGCCGAGCCGTTCGTGCAGATCCTCGACCGCGCCGGCAAGCGCGCCCAGGGCGCCGCCCGCCGGTTCATCGAGATCCTGGATACGGTGGAGGTCGTGGACGGCGACAAGCGCGCGGCGCTGAAGCCCTCGATCCGCTTCGAAATGGCCTTCGAGATCCGTTTCCCGACCGCGGTGATCGGACGCCAGGCCGTCGATCTGCCGATGGATGAGGGGGCGTTCCGGCGCGAGCTCGCCAACTGCCGGACCTTCGGCTTCCTGCATGAGGTCGAGGCGCTGCGCGCCATGGGCCTGGCCCGCGGCGGCTCGATGGACAACGTCGTGGTGATCGAGGGCGACCGCATCCTCAACCCGGAAGGCCTGCGGCGGCCGGACGAGTTCGTGCGCCACAAGGCGCTGGACGCCATCGGCGACCTCTATGTGCTGGGCGCGCCGATCCTCGGCCGCTTCGAAGGCGAGCTGGCCGGCCACGCGATCAACAACCAGCTGGTCCGGGCGCTGCTGGCCCGTCCCGACGCCTGGCGGGTGCGCACCTTCGTCGACGAGCTCGCCGAAGCCGTCTGACCGGCGATCACCCAGGCCGGGGCGCGCCATCGTTCCGCCGCCGTCCCCGCTCATCCGTTCCGTTTGCGCAGATCATGACGTGGTGTAGAAGCACTCCACGCGTGGGGGCGCGCGTTGTCCTTGAGGTGAAGGTGTCCTTGGTTCGCAATACGTGGGCTCGCCCAGCGCTGGTCGCCGCTATGTGCGCTCTCGCCCTCGCCGGGTGCGCCGGCCACAAGAAGCCGAAGTCGCGACTGGCCTATGAAGAGCGCCCGGTGGAGCTGCTCTACGCCACGGGCGCGGACCGCATGGACCGCGGCCTGTGGACCCAGGCCGTCGACTACTTCCAGGAAGTGGAGCGCCAGCACCCCTATTCGGAGTGGTCGCGCCGCGCGATCCTGATGCAGGCCTTCGCCCACTACCAGGCCAACAACTACGCCGAAGCGATCGCCGACTCGGACCGCTTCATCCAGCTCTATCCCGGCAACCCGACGGCCGCCTACGCCCACTACCTGAAGGCCATCTGCTACTTCGAGCAGATCGTCGACGTCGGCCGCGACCAGGCGGCGACGGGCCAGGCCCTGGATAACCTGCGCGACGTGGTCCAGCGCTATCCGAACACCGAGTACGCGCACGACGCCCGGCTTAAGATCGACATGGTCAACGACCAGCTGGCCGGCAAGGAAATGACCATCGGCCGCTGGTACCTGCGCAACGGCGACACCCTGGCCGGGATCGGCCGGTTCAGGACCGTGATCGAGAAGTACCAGACCACCAGCCACACGCCCGAGGCGCTCTACCGCCTGGTGGAGGCCTATCTGACCCTGGGCCTGGCGGACGAAGCCAAGAAGAACGGCGCGGTGCTGGGCTTCAACTATCCGGGCGATCCCTGGTACGGCGACGCCTACCGGCTGCTGACCTCCAAGGGCCTGCGCCCGGCGGTGGAGCCGGCGCCGACCGGCAAGCGCGGCCTGTTCCACATGCCGTTCACGCGGAGCAAGCGCTCGACCGTCGCGCCGCCGGCCTCCGCCCTGTCGCCGGTCTCGACGCCGCCTGCCGCGCCGGCGGAACCTAAGGCGAACTGAGCCCTTTCCGAGCGCCCTGATTCCGGGTGATCCTGCCGCGATGCTGATCGGTCTGTGGATCCGTGACGTCGTGCTGATCGAGGCCCTGGACCTGTCCATCGGGCCGGGCCTGACTGCGCTTACCGGGGAAACCGGCGCGGGCAAGTCGATCATCCTCGATGCGCTCGGCCTGGCCACCGGCGCACGCGCCGACGCCGGCCTGGTGCGCCGAGGCGCCGCCCAGGCCATGGCCTCGGCCGTGTTCGCCCCGTCCGTCGATCATCCGGTCTGGGACCTGCTGGAGGAGAAGGGCCTCTCCTACGCGCGCGACGAGGACCTGGTGCTGCGGCGCTCGCTGAGCGCCGACGGCCGCAGCCGCGCCTTCGTCAACGACCAGGCCACCGGCGTGGGCGTGCTCAAGGAACTGGGCGCGGTCCTGCTCGAGGTGCATGGCCAGCACGAGACGGTGGGCCTGCTGGACGCCAGCACGCACCGGCCGATGCTCGACGCCTTCGGCGGGCTCGATCCGCAGACCGCGGCCCTGGCGAACCAGTGGCGCGGCTGGCGTGCGGCCCGTCAGCGGGTGGACGAACTGCGCGAGGCGGTGAACCGCTCGGCGGCGGAGACCGAGGAGCTGGCGCTGCGGCTTTCGGAGCTCGACCGGCTCGATCCCCGCGAAGGCGAGGAGACGGCGCTGGCGGAGGCGCGCGCGGTGCTGGGGGCGGCGGAGAAGGCGCTGGCCGACATCGCCTCGGCGCGCGACGCCTTCGACGGCCAGTCGGCGCGGGTGGCCTCGGCCATGCGGGCGCTGGAGCGGGCGCGGGAGCGGGCGATCGCCGCCGGCGCGGCTCTGGACGGCGCGGCCGTGAAGCGGCTGACCCAGGCCTCCGAGGCCATGGACCGGGTGCTGATCGAGGCCGGCGAGGCCGAGGCGGCGGTGGACGCCGCGGCCGAGGCCTTCGAGTTCGAGCCCGACCGGCTGGAGAAGACCGAGGAACGGCTGTTCGACCTGCGCGGCCTGGCCCGCAAACTGGGCGTCAGCGTCGAGGAGCTGCCGCTGCTGCGGGCGCGGTTCGCCGAGCGGCTGCGGGCGGTCGAATCGTCCGAGGACGACCTCAAGGCCGCCGAGGCCGAGCTGAAGGGCGCCCGCGACGCCTACATGGCCGCCGCCGCGGCGCTGACCGCCGCCCGCCGCGCCGCCGGTGAGCGGCTGGCGCAGGCGGTGATGACGGAGCTGGCGCCGCTGAAACTGGACAAGGCCCGCTTCCGCGTGGCGGTCGAGCCGCTGCCGGAAGACCGCGCCGGCCCGACCGGCGTCGACCGCGTGGCCTTCGAGATCGCCACCAACCCCGGCGCGCCGTTCGGCGACCTGGGGGCCATCGCCTCCGGCGGCGAGCTGGCGCGGTTCGCCCTGGCGCTGAAGGCGTCGCTGGCCGGGCGGGGCGGTGGTCCCCAGCCGCTGATGATCTTCGACGAAGTGGACCAGGGCGTGGGCGGGGCGGTGGCCGACGCCGTGGGCTTGCGCCTCAAGCGGCTGGCGGCCGACGCCCAGGTGCTGGTGGTGACCCACTCGCCGCAGGTGGCGGCCCGCGCCGAGGCCCACTGGCGGATCGCCAAGGCCGGGGAGGGCGAGCGCCTGCGCACCGCCGTCGAGGTCCTGGGCCCCGCCGACCGGGAAGAGGAGATCGCCCGCATGCTGGCCGGCGCCCAGATCACCGACGCCGCCCGCGCCGCGGCCCGGGCGCTGATGCACGCTTGAGCCCGTGGCGGCCGGCTCCTAAACGGTTGGGAGCATGATCCCCATCGCCGACCTCACCGAAGACCAAGCCGCCGTCGAGCTGGCGCGCCTGGCCGAGGAGATCGCCAGCCACGACCTGCGCTATCACCAACAGGACGATCCCGCGATCTCGGACGCCGAGTACGACGCGCTGAAGCGCCGGAACCTGGAGATCGAGGCCCGCTTCCCCGAGCTGGTGCGCGAGGATTCGCCGTCGCTGCGCGTGGGCGCGGCGCGGGCCGAGCAGTTCTCCGCGGTGACGCATGGCGTGCCGATGCTCAGCCTCGACAACGCCTTCGCCGACAGCGAGGCCGTGGAGTTCGACGCCCGCGTCCGACGCTTCCTGCGGCTGCCGGCCGACGAGACAGTGGCCTACACGGCCGAGCCGAAGATCGACGGGCTGTCGGCCTCCCTGCGCTACGAGAACGGCGTCCTGGTTCAGGCCGCGACCCGCGGCGACGGCCGGGTCGGCGAGGACGTCACCCAGAACGTGCGGACCATCGCCGACATCCCCAAGCGCCTGCGGGGCGGCGGCTGGCCGGACCTGATCGAGGTGCGCGGCGAGGTCTATCTCGACCACGAGGGGTTCGCCGCCCTCAACGCGGCCGCCGCCGCGGCCGGCCAGAAGACCTACGCCAATCCGCGCAACGCCGCGGCCGGCTCGCTGCGCCAGATCGACCCCCGAATCACCGCCGCCCGGCCGCTGCGGTTCTTCGGCTACGCCTGGGGCGCGCTGAGCGCACCCTTCGCGGAGACCCAGTGGGAGGCGTTGCAGAAGCTCAAGGCCTGGGGCTTCCCGACCACACCGCAGAGCGAGCGGGTGGAAAACGCCGCCGGCCTGCTGGCCGCCTACGAGCGGATGGAGGCGGTCCGGCCGAAGCTCGCCTATGACATCGACGGGGTGGTCTACAAGGTCGACCGGCTGGACTGGCAGCAGCGGCTGGGCTTCATCACCCGCACCCCGCGCTGGGCGATCGCCCGCAAATTCCCGGCGCAGCAGGCGCGGACCATCCTCGAAGCCATCGACATCCAGGTGGGCCGCACCGGCGCGGTCACTCCGGTGGCGCGGTTGCAGCCGGTGACGGTGGGCGGCGTGGTGGTGGTCAACGCTACCCTGCACAACGCCGACGAGATCGCCCGCAAGGACGTACGCGTCGGCGACACGGTGATCCTCCAGCGGGCCGGCGACGTCATCCCGCAGATCGTCAGCGTGGTGCTGGAGGAACGTCCGGCGGACGCCCAGCCCTTCGCCTTCCCGACCCACTGCCCGTGCCCGCTGCACACGCCGCTCGCCAAGGAGACCACGGCGTCCGGCGCGGAGACCGTGGTGCGCCGCTGCACCGGCGAGTTCGCCTGTCCGTTCCAGCGCCTGGCGCACCTGCGCCATTTCGTGTCCCGCCGCGCCTTCGACATTGAGGGCCTGGGGGAGAAGCAGCTGATCGCCTTCAGCGAGCGCGGCTGGATCCGCGAGCCGGCGGACATCTTCCGGCTCGCCCGCGACGAGGCCAAGCTGGAGGAGCTGCGCGCCACGGACGGCTATGGCGAGACCAGCGTGCGGAACCTGGTGGCGGGCATCGAGGCGCGCCGGGACATCGCGCTCGACCGCTTCATCTATGGCCTCGGCATCCGCCACATCGGCGAGACGACCTCGCTGGCCCTGGCGCGGCATTTCGGGACGGCGGAAGCCTTCGTGGCGACCTCCAAGGCAGCCTCGGAGCAGACCGCGGGGCCGGTCTTCGCGGAGCTGTCGGACCTCGACGGGCTGGGGCCGACGGCGGTGGAGGCGGTGCTGGCCTTCGCCCGGGCGCGGCAGCCGATGCTGATCCCGCCGGGGATCTCGCTCGAAGAGCACCTGCGCCTCGCCATCCCGAAGCTGAATTCCAAGGCCCGCGCCGCGCTCGCCGCCCGCTTCGGCGACTGGCCGACCTTCGAGGCCGCCGCCTTGCAGGCCGCCGCGGAGACGCCGGGAGACGCCTTCCTCGCGGTCGCCTCGGTGGACGCCGTGGGCGTCGTCGCCGCCCGGATGATCGCGGCCTTCTTCGGGGAGGACCACAACCGCGCCCTGGTCGACAACCTGCTGGCCGAGCTGCGCGTCGCCCCCGCCGAGCGGCCGAAGACCGACACCGCCGTGGCCGGCAAGACCATCGTCTTCACCGGCGCCCTGGAGAAGATGACCCGTGACGAGGCCAAGGCCCAGGCCGAGGCGCTGGGCGCCAAGGTCTCCGGCTCGGTGTCGAAGAAGACCGACCTGGTGGTCGCCGGTCCCGGCGCCGGCTCCAAGCTGGCCGACGCCGCCAAGCACGGCGTGCAGGTGATCAGCGAGGCGGACTGGCTTGAGCTGGTCGGGAGCTAGCCGGCGCGCACGATGACCGAGAACGCCGACCCCCCGACGCACGAGACGAAACTGAGGATCGGCTATGACCGCCTGCGCGGCCATATGCTCAACCTGGCCGAGCTGATCTTCCTGGACGTGCTTTCGACGGCGCCGCAGGAGGCCACGGCGCTGCGGCTGCTCGGGGTGAGCCGCTGCAAGCTCGGCAAGGCGGAGGCGGGGATCGCCGATCTCCGCAACGCCGCGGCCCTGGCGCCGGAGCTGGAGATCGGCTGGCGCGACCTGGCCGTGGCCTTGCGCGACGCCGGCCAGGCCGACGCCGCCGTCGAGGCCTATGCGGCCGCCGTCCGCCTGCGGACCGGCGAGCGCGCCGCCCAGCCGCCGGCCCCGCTGGCGGCCCTGACCTTCTCCAGCGAGCGGGCGGTCCACGAGTTCACCCTGGTCGACTATCCGTACGCGGCCAACATCCGCTACGGGGCCGGCCGCCCGTCCCACCCCGAGCTTGCCGAGCAGATCGGGCGGGGGCGGGATCGCTACGCGGCCTTTCTGGCCGAGCTTGGGGATATCCAGCCGGACCTGGCGCAGATCCCGCTCGGCGGCTCGTACGAGAGCCCGACGCCCTTCTGGCTGAACAGCTGGTTCTGCGGCCTGGACGGCATGGCGCTGATCCAGATGCTGCGGCGGCACGATCCGCGCCGCTTCGTGGAGATCGGCTCCGGCATCTCCACCAAGTTCGCGCGGCACGCGGTGGCCGCCTACAGCCTGCGCACCCGGCTGACCTCCATCGACCCGCAGCCGCGCAGCGAGGTCGACGCCCTGTGCGACCACGTCATCCGCAAGCCGCTGGAGCAGTGCGACGTCGGCATCTTCGCGGCGCTCGAGGCCGGCGACATCCTGTTCCTCGACAGTTCCCACCGGGCCTTCCAGGGCTCGGACGTCACGGTGTTCTTCCTGGAGATCCTGCCGCGCCTGAAGCCGGGCGTGATCGTCCACATCCACGACATCTACCTGCCGGACGACTACCTCAGCGGCCACGTTCCGCGGCTGTGGAACGAGCAGTACCTATTGGCCACAGCCCTGCTGTTCGGCGGGTCGGCGTTCGAGATCCTGTTTCCGTGCTGGTACGTCGGCCAGGACCCCGTGCTGCGGGCCCAGGGGCGGGCGGCGCTCTGCCGCGGCCCGCTGAGCGAGCTCGACCTCTACGGCGCCTCGTTCTGGATGCGGAAGGCCTGAGGGCCGTCAGAGCGGCGCGGTCACCTCGTCGAGCCAGGCCTTCACATCGGCCGGGACCTGCGGCCCCACCACCTCGCGGACGCGGGCGTGGTAGCCGTCGAGCTGGGCGCGTTCCTCCTCGGTGAGCAGGGAGGTCACCACCAGCCGCCGGTCGATGGGCGCCAGCGTCAGGGTCTCGAAGCCCAGCATCGGCCGCTCGCCGCCGGGAACGTCCTGCGCG
Organism: Phenylobacterium hankyongense; assembly: GCF_003254505.1. Taxonomy (NCBI): domain Bacteria; kingdom Pseudomonadati; phylum Pseudomonadota; class Alphaproteobacteria; order Caulobacterales; family Caulobacteraceae; genus Phenylobacterium; species Phenylobacterium hankyongense. Next base: position 2,646,692 of record NZ_QFYP01000001.1, read on the forward strand.
GCGGTGACGAACTGCAGGTTCTCGATGCGGATGCCGTAGCCGCCTTCCTTGTAGTAGCCGGGCTCGTTGGAGACGATCATCCCGGGCCGCAGGGCGACCGCCGACGGCGCCTTGGAGATCCGCTGCGGGCCTTCGTGGACGCCCAGGTAGGAACCCACGCCGTGGCCGGTGCCGTGGTCGTAGTCGAGGCCGTGGGCCCAGAGCGCCATGCGCGCCAGGGCGTCGAGCGCCGAACCCGTCGTGCCCGCGGGGAAGCGCACCCGGGCCAGCGCCAGGTGGCCCTTCAGCACCAGGGTGAAGCGCTCGGCCATCTCGCGGCTCGGCTCGCCGATCGCCACCGTGCGGGTGACGTCGGTGGTGCCGTCCAGGTACTGGGCGCCGGAGTCCACCAGCAGCAGGGAGCCGGTCTCCGCGCGCTTGTTGAGCCGCGTCGTGGGCCGGTAATGGACGATGGCGCCGTTGGAGGCCGCGCCGGCGATGGTGTCGAAGGACAGGTCCTTCAGCGCCCCGGTCTCCTCGCGGAAGGCCTCGAGCTTTCGGACCGCGGCGATCTCGTCCGGCGGGCTCACCTGGCCCTCGGTGGCCAGCCAGTGGAGGAAGCGGGTGAGGGCGGCGCCGTCGCGGGCGTGCGCGCGCCGGGTCCCCTCGATCTCCACCGGGTTCTTGCAGGCCTTGGGCAGCAGGCACGGGTCCTCGCCACGCACCACCTCGGCGCCCGCGCCGGCGAGGGCTTCGAAGTACCAGGCCGAGGACTGGGAGGGGTCGACCAGCACCCGCTTGCCCTTCAGCTCGGCCAGCGCCTGCGGCAGGTCGGCGGTGGCCTCGAGCCGCACCTCGTTGCCCAGCCAGGCCGGCAGCTCCGGAGTCACCTTGGCCGGGTCGAGGAACAGCCGCGCCGAGCCGTCGGCGTTGAGGATCGCCTGGGCCAGCGGCAGGGGCGAACGGATGACGTCGCCGCCGCGGACGTTGAACAGCCAGGCGATGGAGGCCGGCGCCGTCACCACCGCGGCGTCGGCGCCGCGCGCGGCCAGGCCCTGGCCCACGCGGCCGCGCTTCGAGGTCGAGTCCTCGCCGGCGTACTGCAGCGGATGCGGCGCCACCGGGGCGGCGGGCTGCGGCGGCCGCGCCTGGCCCCAGGCCTGGTCGAGCGGGTTGGGCGACACCGGCCGCAGCTCGGCCCCGGCCTTGGCGGCGGCGATCTTCAGGTGTCCCAGGGCGTCGGGACTGTGCAGGCGCGGGTCGTAGCCGATGGCCTGGCCGCGGCGGGCGGCGGTCTCCAGGTAGGCCGGGACGCCGCCCTCGACGAGATCGCGGATCTCGAAGGTCTGCTGGTCGACCTGGTCGCGGACCTGGAGGGTGTAGCGGCCGTCCACGAACACGGCGGCCTTGTCCTGGAAGATCACGGCCGCGCCGGCCGAGCCGGTGAAGCCGGTCGCCCAGCCCAGCCGGTCATTGGCGGCCGGCAGGTATTCGTTCTGGTGCTCGTCCTCATGCGGGACCAGCAGGCCGTCGAGGCCCTGCTCGGCCATGGCCTTGCGGATCAGGGGCACGTGCTTGGGCCCGAACGAGGGATCGGTGCTTTCGTCGAAGGTCTGGCGCATGCCGTCGATGTAATCCCATCGAACGCAGCGGGCAAAGCCGGCGGATCGAATCTATTTTAACCCGGACAAAATTGACAGACGGCGCGCCGGGCGGTAGCTACCAGCCATGGACAAGTCGAGCCGCCGGGCGGCCATCCGCGACTACAAGGAACGCAAGGCGCAGGCGGGGATCTTCGCCGTGCGGTGCCTGGCGACGGGCGAGGTCTGGGTGGCGGTGTCGCGCAACCTCGGCCAGCAGCAGAACAGCGTCTGGTTCGGGCTGCGTGGCGGGGGCTATCCCAACCGGGCGGCGCAGGCGTTGTGGAATGCGCACGGCGAGGCGGCGTTCAGCTTCGAGGTGGTGGAGGCTATCGAGGACGAGGATCTCAGCGCCTACGCCCGCGACAACCGGCTGAAGGAGGCGCTGCGCCGCGGGCTGGAGCGCCTGGGCGCGAAGAAGCTGGTCGGGTAGGTACGGATGCGGCCGCCGTCCGGCGACCGCACCCGCAGCCCGCTCTCCAGGCCCGTCCGCCCTACTTCGGCGGAGGTTCGGTGGTCGCGGCGTCCTGCGCCACGTCGGCGGAGTTCTGCGCCGCCTGGGCCGTCTGGTTGGCGGCGTTGCTGGCCGCGGCGGCGGCCTGCTGGCTGGCGCGGGTGGTGCTGTCGACGGCGGTCTGGGCCGCCTGGCTGGCGTTGGCGGCTGCGGCCTGCGCCGTGGCGGTGGCGTTGTTCAGCGTGGCTTCCGCCGCGCCCTGGTCCTTGGCCGCCTGCAGCTGGTCCTGGCTGTTCTGGTTGTTGAACATGAAGATCAGCCCGACGATGGCCACCACCGCCACGATGGCGGCGATCCACCAGCCGGCGGCGCTGCGCTGCGGCGCGGGCCCGGTCGTCCGCACTTCCTCGCGGCGGACCGTCGTCGGCCCCTCCGTCGTGGTGGTGCGCTCGACGTAGTCTCCGTCGTTGGACATGGACGTTTCCTCTCGTTTGGCCGAGCTTGGCCTTTGGAGCGAAAACGTCAGTTGGCCGAAGAGGTTGCGCCGCGGCTCACGAACGCCGCAGCACCAGGGTCGCCCAGGCGTCGCGATGCAGCCGCCGCACCAGGCTGAACCCGCGCGAGGTATAGGCCGCCAGCACCCGCCGCTCCTGGGCGCGCAGCAGGCCCGACAGGATGGCCAGGCCCCCGGGCTTCAGCGCCCCCTTGATGTCCTGCGACAGGGCGATCAGCGGCGGGGCGAGGATGTTGGCGAACACCAGGTCGTAGGGCGCGTCGCCGCGCACCCGCGGATCGTTCAGGCCCGAGGCGTGGACGAAGCGGGCGCCGGCGCGGTTCAGAGCGGCGTTCTCGTTGGCGATGCGGACGGAGGGGGCGTCGATGTCGGTGCCGACCGCCACCTGCGATCCGGTGCGGGCCGCGGCGATCGCCAGCACCCCGGTGCCGCAGCCGACGTCCAGCACCCGCGGGAAGCTCTGCGCCTTCAGCAGGTCGTCGAAGGCCTGCAGGCAGCCGACTGTGGTGCCGTGGTGGCCGGTGCCGAAGGCCGCGCCGGCCTCGATGCGCAGGTTGACGGTGGACGGCGGCGCGAGGCCGCGGTCGTGGGCGCCGTAGACGAAGAACCGGCCGGCGCGGACCGGCGGCAGGCCCGACAGCGCCATCGCCAGCCAGTCGGCGTCCGCCAGCTTCTCGGTGATCACCCGCAGGGCCGGGAAGCCGTCCAGCACCGCGACAAGCGCCGCGCGCTCCTCGTCGGTGGTCGGGAAGGCGTCGATGCGCCAGACGTCGCGGTCCTCGTCCTCCTCCAGGATGGAGTAGGTGAGGGCCTCGGTGGCGGGGGTTTCGTCCACCGCCACGGCGGCGGCTTCGGCCACGGCGCGGGGGCCGCGGGCGATGATCTGGAAGGCGTCGTCCGTCATCCGCCCCTGCTAGCGGGCGCGGGCGCGAAAGGCGAGGGGGATCAGCCCTGGGCCGGGGTGGTGGCGTCGCCGGTGGCCTCCGGCGGCGCATCCTCGTCGAACGTCCGGGGCGGCGGGGCGGCCGGCTCAGCCGCAGCGGCGCGGTCGCGATAGTCCATGCCGCCGCTCATCGAAGGGTAGGTTGCCTGGGCCGGCGGCGGTTCGACGTAGGCCGCCTGCGCGTAGTCCGTGGGCACATCCGCCTGAGCCTCGCCGGTCAGGCGTGGCTGCGGCTCCAGGTAGGCCACCTGCTCGCCCGGCCAGGCCAGCGCCTTCTTCCAGTCGGTGCCGGTCACATAGTCCGGGACCTGGCCGCTGTAGGCGGTGATGCTCGCCCCGTCGTCGAACGGGCCGGTGGAACGCGCGCCCGACCAGCCGGCGAACATCTGGGGTCCTGCAGGACGATCGTCGCCGCCGAGGTTCGGCTTCATGGCGCCGCCCATCAGCAACCCGGCCACCAAGGCCAGGCCAGCTCCGGAATACAGCGGGTTCAGTCGCATTTCTCAGCCTATGATCGCCAGGTCCCGCCTAAGCGCGCGGGCGATCCATTGGTTCAGGGCGGAGCTGGCGCCATCGGCGCATTCAGGCGTTCTGCGCGGCGGAGGACGGAGAACCATGAGCAAGTACCAGCCCCTGTCCGACCGCCTGACCGGCCACCCCGAGGACGAATGGCGCGCCAGCTTCGCCGAGCTTGAGGAGGTCCTAGGCTTTCCGTTGCCCAAGGGCGCCCGCAGCGGCCGGGCCTGGTGGGCGAACGATCTGGCCAAGGCTCACAGTCGCGCCTGGGCCGCGCACGGCTGGGCGGTGGGCGACATCGACCATGCCGCCGAACGGGTGGTGTTCCGCCGCGGCGCGGCGTCGGGGCAGGCCTTGCAGAAGGCCGCCGGCCTGGAGCCGCTGCAGGATCGTGCGGGTTCGACCGGGGTTCAGCCCGCGGTGACGAAGGTCGTCTCCAAGGCGACGCCGCAGCCTGCCGCCATCAATCACCGCGCCCTCAGGATCGCCGCGCTTGTGGCCGGCGGCGCGGCCGTCGTCGCCGGCGTCGCCGCCCTGGTGGTGCGGGGGCTCATGGCGCCGAAGATCGCGCCGCCGCGTCCGCCGATCCGCAAGCTGCCCTGGCAGCGCTAGCGACGCTTCAGGCCTGCTTCTCGACGAAGCTGTCGATGACCTTCTTCTCGCCGGCCTTGTCGAAGTCGACGGTGAGCTTGTTGCCCTCGACGCCGCGGACGTGGCCGTAGCCGAACTTGATGTGGAAGACGCGGTCGCCGCGCTTGTAGGCGCTGGCGGCGGAGCTTTCGGAGACCGCGACCAGGCGGCCTTCGCCCTCGATGACCTGCTGGCGGCCGGGGTGGCTGCCCTTGTAGTTGCTGGCCTGCGCCCGCTTCCAGCCGGGCGAGGAATAGCCGGCGCCGAACGACGGGCTCTCGTCCCAGCGGCTGCCGTGCTGCTGCATGCCCGGGCCGCCGCCGTAGTAGCCGGTCTCCGAGGAGGCCTCGACGTTGGCCAGCGGCAGCTCGTCCACGAAGCGCGAGGGCAGCTGGCTGGTCCAGCGGCCATAGACCTGGCGGTTGGCGGCGAAGGAGACGCGGGCCTCCTCGCGGGCGCGGGTGATGCCGACGTAGGCCAGCCGGCGCTCCTCCTCGAGCCCCTTCTCGCCGGACTCGTCCATGCTCCGCTGCGACGGGAAGACGCCTTCCTCCCAGCCGGGCAGGAAGACCAGCGGGAACTCCAGGCCCTTCGCCGAGTGCAGGGTCATGATCTGCACCGCGTCGGCCTGCGGCCCGCGATCCATGTCCATCACCAGCGAGACGTGCTCCAGGTAGGCCTGCAGGTTCTCGGAGTTGCCCATCGCCTGGACGAGCTCCTTGAGGTTCTCCAGCCGGCCCTGGGCGGTGGGGCTCTTGTCCAGGCGAAGCGCGTCGGTGTAGCCGCTTTCTTCCAGCACCGCCTCCATCAGGCGCGGGTGCGGCATCCGCCCGGCCTCGGCCCGCCAGCGGTCGAGGTCGCGCAGGAAGTTGGCGAGCGCGGTGCGGGTGCGGGCGGCCAGCTCGTCGGTCAGCACCACCTGGCGCGCCGCGGCCACGGCCGGCACGCCGTTCAGCCGCGCGACCTGCAGCAGCTTCTGGACGGTGGTCTCGCCGATCCCGCGCTTCGGCACGTTGACGATCCGCTCGAAGGCCAGGTCGTCGTCCTCCGACTGGATCAGCCGCAGGTAGGCGTGGGCGTCGCGGATCTCGGCGCGCTCGAAGAACCTGGGGCCGCCGACCACCGTGTAGGGGATCTGCAGCATCACGAACCGCTCTTCGAAGGCCCGCATCTGGAAGGAGGCGCGGACCAGGATCGCCATGTCGCGGTACTTGCGCGGGTTCTTGTCGGCGCCGCCCTTCTTGGCGCGCTCGATCTCGTCGGCGATCAGCCGGCTCTCGGCCTCGCCGTCCCAGACGCCGCGGACGATGACCTTCTCGCCGCCCTCGGCCTCGGTCCACAGGGTCTTGCCCAGCCGGCTCTTGTTGGCGGCGATCAGGCCGGAGGCGGCGGCGAGGATGTGGCTGGTGGAGCGGTAGTTGCGCTCCAGCCGGATCACCTTGGCGCCCGGGAAGTCGCGCTCGAAGCGCAGGATGTTGTCCACCTCGGCGCCCCGCCAGCCGTAGATCGACTGGTCGTCGTCGCCGACGCAGCAGACGTTCTGGCGCTTCTGGGCCAGCAGCCGAAGCCACAGGTACTGGGCGACGTTGGTGTCCTGGTACTCGTCCACCAGCAGGTAGCGGAACCGCTCGTGGTAGTCGGCCAGCACGTCCGGGTGGCCGGTGAAGATCGTCAGGTTGTGCAGCAAGAGGTCGCCGAAGTCGCAGGCGTTCAGCACCCGCAGCCGCTCCTGGTAAAGGCGGTAGAGGGCCTGGCCGCGGTTGTTGGCGAAGTGGGCGCTCTCGGCCGGCGGCAGCTTGTCCGGCGTCCAGCCGCGGTTCTTCCAGTGGTCGATCAGCCCGGCCAGCATCTTCGGCGGCCAGCGCTTGGCGTCGACGTTCTCGGCCTCCAGCACCTGCTTGATCAGCCGCTCCTGATCGTCCTGGTCGAGGATGGTGTAGTTGGACTTCAGCCCCACCAGCTCGGCGTGCTTGCGCAGGATCTGGGCCGCCACCGAGTGGAAGGTGCCAAGCCACCGCAGCCCCTCGGCCTGCGGGCCGATGATGGCGGTGATCCGCTCGCGCATCTCGCGCGCGGCCTTGTTGGTGAAGGTGACCGCCAGCAGCTCCCACGGCCGCGCCTTGCCGGTGGCCAGGATGTGCGCCAGCCGGGTGGTCAGCACCCGCGTCTTGCCGGTGCCCGCGCCGGCCAGCACCAGCACCGGGCCGTCCGTGGTCTCCACCGCTTCCCGCTGCTCGGGGTTCAGGCCTTCGAGGTAGTCGGGCGCCGCCGCGCGCACCCGCGCCAGGTCGCTGACGCGCGTTGCGGGAAGCTCGGAGTCGGGATGGGATTCGGGCGGGGACATCGGAACATATGTAGCACGCCGGGCGCCCGACTTAAGAGGCAAGGGCCTGTTCGCAGGAACTTCGCCGCAGGGCCCCCGTTACCCTCCTGACCCTCTTCGCAGGGAGGACCCGCCCATGGCCGAGATGTCCTCGCGACGCACCAGCCCCTGGATGGCGTTCTGCGCCGGCGCGGTGGTGATGCTGGCGATCGTCCTGGCCTGGTGGGCGCTCAGCGCCGGGCGCCGCGCCGCCGACAGGGTGACGCTGATCGCTCCCATCCCGCGGCCGTCGGACCTGCGTGTGCCGCATCTGCCCAGCGGGCCGAAACTGCCCAACCCCCCGATGCCGGTTCCGAAATAGCCAGGGTGAAACGCCATGTCCCAATGGGATTCCCGACGCCGCAGCGAGTCCGTTCCCACCGTGGTCTGGTGGATCCTCGGCATGCTGGTGGTCGCGATCTTCGTCCTGGCGCTCGGCATGCTGCACCCCGCGCCCTAAGCCAAGCGAGGCGACCCGATGAGCGAACAGCGTCCGACCCACCCGCCTGCCGAGCCCGACAGCTACGACCGGGGTGAGCCCCGCAAGGCGACGCGCAACATCCCGCCGCTGGTCTGGATCGTGGTGGCCCTGCTGGTCGCCTGGTTCGCGGTGGCCATGATCCAGCGCGGCGGTTCCGACCGCACCCCGCAGGGCGGCTCGGCGCCCCGCCAGGTGGAGGGGACCTCGATCATGCCCGCCGCGCCCGCCACCGGCAGCGCGCCGGCCACCCCAGCCGGAACGGTCAACGGCCCGCAGCAACCGCCGAGCAGCGACGCGGCCCCACCGAAATACTGATGGGCGCATGGTCCTACTCCCGCCCATAGCGTCTTTGCGCGTCAGCGGCGATTTATGAGTCCACGAACCACACGAACCACACGAACGAGGTCTCATCGGGAAGGCGCTCGCCGGCCGCAACGGACTGTTCGTGTGGTTCGTGTGGTTCGTGGACAATATGGCGCCTGCGGCGCGCGCGACCCTTCATCCGCCGGGCTCTGACCCGACACCTTCTTTCACAGAAGGGAGGGTTCAGGTCTGCCTGGCGAACGCCAGCGCCGCGACCCGGCAGGCGGAGGCGAGGGGGCGTTCGCCGCGCTCGGCGTCGATGGCGAGGACCAGGCCCGCGAGGCTGGCGCCCCGCGCGGCGGCCATCTCATCAAGCACCTTCCAGAACTCGGGTTCGAGCGCGATGGAAGTGGCGTGGCCGGCGAGCAGGACGGAACGCTTTCGCAAGGTCGGCATGGTTCCTTGTGGCCGCAAACGCCGGGCGATCAAGCCCCTTGCCAAAAGTTGACGCTGGCGTCATCTTTACGGCTCACCTGACGAGGACGATCCGCATGGCCATGGCCACCGATATCGCCGAAGCGCCCGCCGGCGCCGTGCGCTCCGGTCCGCCCAAGCTCGACTGGGTGCACGCCATGCGCTCGCTCCGCCGCTTGCTGGCGGACAAGGACGACACCACGCAGGTGTTCGAGATCATGCGCGCCCTGAACGGCGCCTCGACCGCCAAGGGCTATCACCGGCTGCTGACCACCCCGGAGGGCGGCCGCATCGCCTATGAGCGGCCGGAGTTCGCCCGCAAGCTGATGGACGACGCCTGGCTGGACAGCCTGCCGGCCGGCAGCGTCGGCGCGGCCTACCGCGACTTCATCCGCTCCGAGCGGCTGTCGGCGGAGGGGCTGGCGGAAATCAGCCGGCTGGGCGCCCGGGCCATCGACGAGCCGCACCCCTACGCCTGGTTCGGCCGCCGCACCCGCGACGTGCACGACATCTGGCACATCTTGTCCGGCTACCACCGCGACGCCCTGGGCGAGGCTTGCCTGGTGGCCTTCTCCTACGCCCAGACCCGCGGGCTCGGCTGGGCGCTGATCGCCGTGGGCGCGGCGCTGCGCTCGCGCCGGGGTCCGAAGTATCCGTACACGCGGGCGATCTGGCAGGGCTACCAGCGCGGCAAGGCCGCCAGGTGGTTGCTGGGCGAGGACTACGAGCGCGTCATGGCCGAGCCGCTGGACGCCGCGCGCCGCCGGCTGAACATCACGCCCGCGACCATCTACAATTCGATCCCGGCGGAAGCCCGCGACGGGGCGGTGCCGGGGCGCTAGCCGTCGACGGCGCTAGTCCTCGCGCTTGGCCTGATCGAGCGCGCGGCGGGCCTTCTCCGCCTCCAGCTTCGACACCGTGGTCTCGGCCTTCGTGCGGCCGAAGCGGACGCGGTTTTCCGCCGCCTTCGCCCGCGCCCCGTCCCGCTGCCGCGCCTTGCGGGCCTTGTTCAGATTGATCGGTTCGGCCATCCGCCGGAAACTCCACCGCACCTGATCCGTTTCCCAGCCTGCCCCGCAGACGAGGAGACGAGAAGATGATTCAACCGTCCGAGATCCACGAGCACATGGAAGTCGTAGGTTCCGACGGCGGCCATATCGGCCGCGTCGATCACGTGATCGGCGACGAGATCGAGCTGACCAAGTTCGGCCTAATGACCGGCCTGAAGCACCACATGATCCCGTTGAGCTGGGTCGACCACGTCGAGAACGACGCGCTCTGCCTCAACCTCACCAAGGACGCCGCCAAGTCGGCGTGGAAGACCAAGATGTAGGACTATTTCACCGCCGCGCAGAAACGCTGGATGCGGCCGCAGGCCTCTTCCAGCGTGGCGTTGGAGGTGGCGTAGCTGATCCGGAAGAAGGGCGAGAGACCGAAGGCGGCGCCGTGCACCACGGCCACGCCTTCGCTCTCCAGCAGCTCGGTGGCGAAGTCCTGGTCCGAGGCGATGGTGCGGCCGCTGGGCGCGGTCTTGCCGATCAGCCCCTCGCAGGACGGATAGACGTAGAACGCGCCTTCCGGCGTCGGGCAGCGCAGGCCCGTGGCCTGGTTGAGCATCGAGACCACCAGGTCGCGGCGGCCCTGGAACAGCTTCTGGTTCGGCTTGATGAAGGCCTGCGACCCGTTCAGCGCCTCGACCGCCGCCCACTGGGAGACGGACGAGGGGTTGGAGGTCGACTGGCTCATGACCTTGGCCATCAGCTTGATCAGCGGCTCGGGGCCGGCGGCGTAGCCGATCCGCCAGCCGGTCATGGCGTAGGCCTTGGAGACCCCGTTCATGGTCAGGGTGCGGTCGTAGAGCGCCGGCTCGACCTGGGCGATGGTCCAGAACTCGAAGTCGTCGAACAGCAGGTGCTCGTACATGTCGTCGGTCAGGATCCAGACGTCCGGGTGGCGCAGCAGGACGTCGGCGATCGCCCGCAGCTCGGCCTTGGTGTAGGCCGCGCCCGACGGGTTGGACGGCGAGTTCAGCAGCACCCAGCGGGTGCGCGGCGTGATGGCGGCCTCGAGGTCGGCCGGCTGCACCTTGAAGCCGGTCTCGGCGCGGGTGGTCACGAACCGCGGCTCGCCGCCGGCCAGCAGCACCATGTCCGGGTAGCTCACCCAGTAGGGCGCGGGGATCACCACCTCGTCGCCGGGGTTCAGGGTGGCGACCATGGCGTTGTAGATCACCGGCTTGCCGCCGGGCGAGACGTTCACCTGCGAGGTCTTGTAGGTCAGGCCGTTCTCGCGGGCGAACTTGGCGACGATCGCCTCCTTCAGCTCCACGATGCCGTCGACGGTGGTGTACTTGGTCTTGCCGTCGCGGATCGCCTTGATGGCGGCTTCCTTGACGTTGTCGGGGGTGTCGAAGTCGGGCTCGCCGGCGGCGAGGCCGATCACGTCGCGCCCCTGGGCCCGCAGTTCGCGCACTTTCTGGTCCGCCGCCAGCGTGGCGGACGGCTTGACGCGGGACAGGGCGGCGGACTGAAGCGACATGGCGACACGAACTTCCGGATGGGGTTGCAGGAACGCCGCGGGGTTTAGCCTAAGCCGCCCCCGCGGCAAACCCGCCTCGGAAGCGCTAGATGAAGTTCTCCAGGCCGATGTCGGCGAGGGCCCGGCCGACCAGCATGATGGCGACGTCAGCCCCGTCGGCGGGGTTGCCGTCGGTGTCGGCGAACACCAGCACGTCGTCGCCCACCTGCGCGGCCACATAGTGCGCGCCGGCCGCCGAGATGTGCTCGTTGGCGATCGCCAGGGCATGCTCGTAGCTGTCGGTGACGAACTCCGAGTAGGAGCGCGGCAGGATCGAATAGGCGCTCACTTCCGCGAAGTGCAGGCGGTCGCCGGACTCCCAGTCCACGATCAGGTCGTCGAAGCCCTGGCCCGGCGCGGCGCTGGAGGCGAACTCGAACTGGTCGCGGCCGGCCCCGCCATAGAGCACCGACTGCTCCGCCGAGGCCGAGACGAGGGTGTCGTTCCCGTCGCCGCCCTCGGCCAGGCTGGCGCCGGGGCCATAGATCACCAGCATGTCGTGGCCGTCGCCGCCGCGCAGCAGGTCCGAACCGTCGTTGGAATAGAGGGTGTCGTTCCCGGCCCCGCCGCTGACGGTGTCGTTCCCCGCGCCGGCATGGATCTCGTCGTCGCCGAGGTCGCCGCTGATGTAGTCGTCGCCCTCCTTGCCGCCGATGAAGTCGTTCCCCTGGCCGCCGTAGAGGGTGTCGTTCCCCGCGCCGCCGACGATCTCGTCGTCGCCCTGGTTGCCATGCGCCCAGGAGCCCGCGGTCTCGCGGAAAGCGGAGACGTTGATCACGTCATCGCCCTTGCCGCCGTAGATGGTGTTGGCGCCTGCGCCGCCGTTCAGCAGGTCGTTGCCGCTGTTGCCGTGCAGCAGGTCGCCGCCGTCGAAGCCGTTCAGGGTGTCGTCGCCCGCGCCGCCGTAGAGGCCGTCCGAGCCGTCAAAGCCGGTGAGGACCTCGCGGCCCTCGCCGCCGATCTTCAGCCGCGAGTGGTCGGCCACGTCCACGCCGCCGCGCACGCTGAGGTCCGACAACTCCTCGCCGAAGGCCACGGTGCGGCCCTGGAAGGTGACCTCGATGCGGGCAGGGAGCGGCAGGCTCTCGGGGACGTAGGCGACGCTCACCTGGCTGGCCGGGCCTCGCGCGAAGGTCAGGTAGTCGCCGGAGCGGATGTTCAGGGCCTGCTCGGGGGTGATGGTCTCGAAGGCGTAGGTGGTCACGTGGCGTCTCTTTCGAAGCGTAGAGTCCCTCTCGGCCCCAGCTTGGCCGTAACGCCGTTAGGTGAGTGACATTGCTTAACAACGCAACTTAAAAATACGCAATGTAGCTGCGCCGCTTGACCGGCTCCGCCTGATCGGCGACCTCAGGCGCACATGCGCCGCCTGTTCCAGTTCCTGTCCAACATGGACGCCAAGGCGTGGCGGACGCTGGCCATCTCCTTCCTGCTGTTCGGCGGCGTCGGCCTGGTCTTCCTGTTCGGCGCCCAGCTGTTCGGCTTCGGCGGCGAGGCCACCGTGGAGCACTGGCTGACCGCGGCCAGCGGGCCGTGGTCGCTGCCGGTGGCGGTGGCGGGCTTCGCGGCCCTGGCCTTCGTGGGCGTGCCGCAGTTCATGCTGATCGCCGCCGCGGTGGTGGCCTTCGGACCCTGGACCGGGCTCGCCTACAGCTGGGTCGGCACCATGGTCTCGTCGCTGGTGGGTTTCTATCTCGGCCGCGCGGCCGGCGCGCGGACCCTGGAGCGGTTCTCAGGCGCGGGCGTGAAGCGGTTCATGGACCTTGTGGGCCGCAACGGCTTCTTCGCCAGCCTGATCGTGCGGCTGGTGCCCTCGGCGCCCTTCATCGTCGTCAACATGGCGGCCGGGGTGACGCCGATGCGGGTGCTGGACTTCGCGGCCGGGACGGCGATCGGCATCGTGCCGAAGATCGCGCTCACCGCCTTCGCCGGCAATTCGATCTTCCAGGTCATGCGCGGCCAGGTCGGCCGCAACGCCATCTGGCTGGCCCTGGCCGTGGCGGCCTGGATCGGGATCGGCTGGCTGGCGCGTTCGTGGCTGCGGGCGCGGGAAAAGACGGAGGGCTGATGCTGAAGCTGTTCTATTCGCCGGGCGCCTGTTCGCTCGCCCCGCACATCGCGCTGGAGGAGGCGGGGGCGAGCTACGAGTGCGTGCGGACCAACACCGCCGAGGGCGAGCAGCGTCGGCCGGAGTACCTGGCGATCAATCCCAAGGGCCGCATCCCGGCGCTGGTGACGGAGCGCGGCGTGCTGACTGAGACGCCAGCCATCCTCGCCTTCGTGGCCCAGAGCTTCCCGGAGGCCAGGCTCGCGCCGCTCGACGATCCGTTCGCCTTCGCCGAGGCGCAGGCCTTCAACAGCTATCTCTGCTCCACCGTGCACGTGGCGCACGCCCACCGTCACCGCGGCTACCGCTGGGCCGACGATCCCGCCGCCCTGGCGGAGATGACCCGCAAGGTCCCCGAAACCATCGGCGCCTGCTTCCAGCTGATCGAGGACACGATGCTGCGCGGGCCATGGGTGATGGGTGAGGCCTACACCGTCTGCGACGGCTACCTGTTCACGCTCGCCGACTGGCTGGAGGGCGACGGCGTCGATCCGCGGCGCTTCCCCATGGTGTTCGAGCACCGGGAACGGGTGCGCGCCCGGCCGGCGGTGAGCCGCGCGCTGGCCACGGAGTCCGGCGCCTGAATGTCGCGCCGCGGAAATCCGTCACCACCCCTGGCGGCGTGCGGGCATTTTTGTGCGGGGAGGGGGCGCTCTTCGGAAGAACTTGCCGCCGCGGCGTTTAATGCCCCGGCGCGACGCATGTCTGTTGCGGCCCGAGGCCGATTCCGGTACATGCGAGGCCATGCGTATGCGGCTCGACAGCCTGCTTCTTCTCCCGCTGGGGCTTAGCCGCCCCTGGGCGCCCCTGTAGGCTGCGCGTCTTCGCGGCCGGGCGCTCAGGGGCTTTCCCCTCGCCCGACCCCAGCAATTTCCGCGAAGAGACCTTTCCCATGACCGCCACCGTTCCCGGATCCGACGTATCCGACATCGCCCCGCCGCGCTCCGAGCGTGACCGGGTCATCGTCTTCGACACCACCATGCGCGACGGCGAGCAGTCGCCCGGCGCCTCCATGTCGCTGGAGGAGAAGCTGGAGCTCGCCAAGATCCTGGAGGACATGCGCGTCGACGTGATCGAGGCCGGCTTCCCGATCGCCTCCAACGGCGACTTCGAGGCGGTGCGCCAGGTTTCCGAGATCATCACCGAGAGCATCGTCTGCGGCCTGGCCCGCGCCGGGATGGCCGACATCGACCGCTGCGCGGAGGCCATCAAGAAGGCCAAGCGCGGCCGCATCCACACCTTCCTGTCCACCAGCCCCTCGCACCGCGACCACATCCTGCACGCCAGCCAGGACGACATCCTGGAGATGATCACCAAGTCGGTGACGCACGCGCGCAACCTGTGCGGCGACGTGGAATGGTCGGCCCAGGACGCCACCCGCACCGAGCAGGACTTCCTGCGCCGCTGCGTCGACGCCGCCATCAAGGCCGGCGCCACGACGATCAACCTGCCGGACACGGTGGGCTACACCTACCCCTCTGAGTACGCCGACATCTTCCGCGACATCATCGAGAACGTGGACGGCGCGGACCGGGTGATCTTCTCCACCCACTGTCACAACGACCTGGGCCTGGCGGTCGCCAACAGCCTGGCCGGCGTCCAGGGCGGCGCGCGGCAGGTGGAGGTGGCGGTCAACGGCATCGGCGAGCGGGCCGGCAACGCGGCGCTGGAAGAGATCGTCATGGCGCTGAAGGTGCGCGGCGACCGGCTGCCGTTCCACACTGGCGTCGAGACCCAGCACATCACCCGCGCCAGCCGCTACGTCTCGGCGATCACCGGCTTCCCGGTGCAGTTCAACAAGGCCATCGTCGGCAAGAACGCCTTCGCCCACGAGAGCGGCATCCACCAGGACGGGATGCTGAAGGACCGCGGCACCTACGAGATCATGCAGCCCGACGACGTCGGGCAGGGCGCCTCCAACCTGGTGATGGGCAAGCACTCCGGCCGCCACGCCTTCCGCGAGAAGCTGAAGGCCCTGGGCTACGAGCTGGGCCAGAACGCCCTGAACGAGGCCTTCCAGCGCTTCAAGGACCTGGCCGACAAGAAGAAGCACGTGTTCGACGACGACCTGGTGGCCCTGGTGGACGACGCCCTGGCGTCCGGCGCCGACCGCATCCAGGTCAAGCACCTGCGGGTGATCGCCGGCACCGAGGGGCCGCAGGAGGCCTTCCTGACCGTCACCGTCGAGGGTGAGGAGAAGTCCGCCCAGGCGACCGGCGACGGTCCGGTGGACGCGGTGTTCAATGCCATCCACGCGGTCATGCCGCACGACGCGATCCTGCGCCTGTTCCAGGTGCACGCGGTCACCGAGGGCACCGACGCCCAGGCCCAGGTCTCCGTCCGGCTCGAGGAGGACGGCCGCATCGCCACCGGCCAGGCCGCCGACACCGACACCCTGACCGCCTCGGCCAAGGCCTACGTCAACGCGCTCAACAACCTCCTCGCGAGGAAGGAAAAGAACGCGCCGCAGGCGATCGCCAGCGGGTTCTAGCCGCCCACCGCTCGTCGTCACCCGGCCTGGCCGGGTGATCCATTCCAAAGTCGATCGTCACCAGCTGCGGCTGTCGCTCCGGGCTGGATGGCCCGGACCAGCCGGGCCATGACGAGGTGCGGGGGCGTCAATGCTCTGGATATTCCTGACCGCAGCGGCGGCGCCGCTGCAGGTGGCGCGCAATGCGCTGCAGCGCGGGCTGGTGGGCGACGCCGGGCCGTGGGGCGCGACCCTGGTGCGCTTCCTGTTCGGCTTGCCGTTCTCGCTGAGCCTGTTCGCGGTCGTCGCCCTGCTGACGCCCGGAGCCGCGCCGCACTTTTCCTGGCGTTTCGCAGCCGCTGTGGCGATCGGCGGGCTGTCGCAGATCGGCGCGACCGCGGCCCTGTTGGTGGCCATGCGGCGCGCCGGGTTCGCCGTGGCGACCGTGCTGCAACAATCCTCGCTGCCGCTCGCGGCGCTGTTCGGCTGGGCGCTGCTGGGGGACGCCCTGCGGCCGCACGCCTGGGCCGGCATCGCCCTGACCACGGCCGGCCTGGCGGTGCTGTCGTGGCCCCGGCGCGACCAGCTGCAGGGCGTCGGGCTCGGCTCGGCCCTGGGCCTGGCTTCCGGCGCGGCCTTCGCCGTCGCCCTCAACGCCTACCGGCAGGCGGGGCTGGCGCTGGAGCCGCATCACGCGATCTATTCGGCCACCGCCTCGGTGTGCGCCGCGCAGGCGATCCAGTCCGCCTTCCTGGTGGCCGTGCTCGCGGTCTGGCGGCCGGGCGTCCTGGGAGCCGTGGCGCAGTCCTGGCGTCCGTCGCTGGGCGCCGGCTTCTTCGGCGCGGCGGCCTCCGCCTGCTGGTTCGGAGCGCTGGCCATGGCCCCTGCGGGGCCAGTGCGGGCGGTGGGCGTCATCGAGGCGCCGATCGCCGCGGCGGCGGGGCGCCGACTGTTCAAGGAAAGGCTCAGCGCGCGCCAGCTGGCCGGCGGCGCCCTGGCGGCGGCAGGCGTGGCGATCACCGCCCTGGGCTGAGTTGAGGCCGCAGGCCCCTTCGGCCATAGTCGGGGCGCGGCAGGGCTCGAGGTCAATGGCAGACGCGCTTTCGATCCAGGGCCTCGCCAAGCGCTATGGCGCGAAGCCGGCGGTGGACGACCTGTCCCTGACGGTCCGCGCCGGCGAGCTCTACGCCCTGCTGGGCCCGAACGGGGCGGGCAAGACCACCACCTTGCGGATGGTGGCCGGCCTGCTGAAGCCCGACGCCGGCAGCATCTCTGTGTTCGGAGTCGACGCGCTCGCCGATCCCGCCGCCGCCAAGCGGCTGGTGGCCTGGGCGCCGGACGAGCCGATGCTCTACGACCGGCTGAATCCCATGGAGTACCTGGAATTCGTCGCCGGCCTCTGGGGCATGCCGCCGGACGTGGCGCAGCCCCGCGCCGAGGAGCTGCTGCGGCTGCTCGGCCTGTGGGACGACCGCGCCCAGCGCTGCGAGGGCTTCTCCCGCGGCATGAAGCAGAAGACCGCGCTGGCCGGGGCGCTGATCCACGACCCGCGCCTCTTGATCCTCGACGAGCCGCTGACCGGCCTCGACGCGGCGGTGGCCCGGCAGGTGAAGGAGCTGCTGCAGGACCGGGTGCGGGCCGGCGCGACGGTGATCCTCACCACCCACATCCTGGAGGTCGCCGAGCGGATGGCCGACCGCATCGGCATCATCCAGCACGGGCGCCTGCTGGCGCAGGGCACCCTCGACCAGCTGCGCGAGCGCTCCGGCGACGCGGAGGGCACGCTGGAGGACGTCTTCCTGGAGCTCACCGGCCAGCTCGGGGACTCCGCGGCGTGAGCCTCGCCCCGGGCTCCACGGCCTGGCTGCTGCGGCACGAACTGCGCCTGACGCTACGAGGGCTGCTGGCGCGGCGGAGCAAGGGGCGGGGCGGGACGATCTGGCTGACGCTGGCCGTGCCGCTGTTGCTGGCCGCCGTCGCCGGCGCGCCGCTCGGCTTGGTGCTGCGCGAGGTGGACGTGCCGATGATCCCGGCGAGCATCCTGATCGCCGACGCCGGCCTGGCGATGCTGTTCACCCTGATGCTGTCGCAGACCCTGGCCGCGGCGGTCGAGGCGCTCTTCCAGCGCGGCGACCTGGACCTGCTGTTCTCCTCGCCGATCGCGCCGCGGAAGGTGCTGACTATTCGGTTCCTCGGGGTCGCGGCGGGGATCTTCGGCGCCTTCGGCCTGTTCACCGCGCCGTTCATCATTCCCGTCGCCTTGCTCGGCCATCCAGGCTGGCTGGCGGCCCTGGTGGTGCTTTTCGACGTCGCCCTGGCCGCGACGGCGGTGGGCCTGCTGCTGGCCACCGGCCTCTTCCGGCTGATCGGACCCCGGCGCACGCGCACGGTTGGCCAGTTGCTGGCGGCGCTGATCGGGGCGCTGTTCTTCCTGGTCGCCCAGGCCCGCAACATCCTGGGCGGATCGCGAAGCGACAGCCTGTTCGCCAGCCTCGTGGCGCTGTCGCGCGACCCGCGGTTGCAGCTGCCGCCCGGCGCCGACTGGCCCCTGCGGGCCCTGGTGGGCGAGCCTGCGCCGCTGCTGGCGATGACCGCGCTCAGCGTCGGCGCCTTCCTGGTGGCCAACAACGTGCTCGGCGCCGCCTTCGCCAAGGACGCCGCCAGCGCCAGCGGCGCCGACACCGCCCGGGTCCGCGCCGGGGCAGCAGGCGGGCCGGCCTTCGCGGCGGGCGCCTTCGCCGTCACCCTGCGCAAGGAGCTGCGGCTGCTGGCCCGCGATCCGGCCCTGCTCAGCCAGGTGCTGCTGCGGGTCCTCTACATACTGCCGCTGGGCTTCGTGCTGCTGCGCCAGGCGGTCTCGCACCAGAGCGTCGTCCTGCCGGGCAGCGCGGCGGCCCTGGTCGTGCTGGCGGGGCAGGTGGCCGGCAGCCTCGCCTGGATCACCATCTCGGCCGAGGACGCGCCCGACCTGCTGGCCTGCGCGCCGACGCCGGTGCGCACCCTGCGCCGCGCCAAGCTGGCGGCGGCCTTCATTCCGGTGGCGGGTCTGCTGGTCCCGGTGCTGCTGCCGCTGATCGTCCTGGCGCCTTGGGTCGGCGTGACGGCGGCGCTGGGCTGCGCGGCCGTGGTGGTGGTCAGCGGCCTCCTGAACCTCTGGTGGCAGAAGCCCGGCAAGCGCGCGGACTTCCGCCGCCGCCGGTCGGGCTCATGGTTCGTGGCGCTGGCGGAGTTCCTGATCAGCGTGCTGATCGCCGCCGCCACCGGCCTGATCGCCGCCGGCTTCGCCTGGGGCGTGGCGCCCGCGGCGCTGGCCGCGCTGGCGACCTGGGCCCTGCGGCGCAGCGACGCCCAGATCGCCCGGGCGCTGGCCGCGGCCTGAACCGAACTTTGCCAGCGGTGCGGGTTGGCGTTATGTAGATCGACTGCATAACGGAACCGCCATGTCGCCCGACCCCCTCAGCGCCGCCTTCAGCCTTCGCCGCGGCGCCGGCGCGCGGGTCGGCCCCGAGCGCATGGCGCTGCTGCAGGCGGTGGGGGATTTCGGCTCGATCCGCGCCGCCGCCCTGCGCGTCGGCCTGAGCTACAAGGCCGCCTGGGACGCCATCCAGGCGCTCAACAACCTGTTCGACGCGCCGCTGGTGGCGGCCCGGCCCGGCGGCCGACAGGGCGGGGCGGCCGAGCTGACCCCGCGCGGGCGGGCGGTGCTCGCCGCCTTCCAGCGGGTGGAAACCGAACTCGCCGAGGTGGCGCAACGGCTGGAGCGGGGGCTGGCGGGCGCGCCGGCCGACGATCTCGGCGCGATCTTCTGGAGCCTGGGCATGCGGACAAGCGCACGAAACGCCCTGCGCGGCGTGGTCAGCCGCGTGGTCGAGGGCGAGGTCAACGCCGAGGTGGCCCTGCGGGTCGCCGAGGGGGTCGAGATCGTCGCCGTGGTCACCCGCCGCAGCGTGGCGGCGCTCGGTCTGGAGCCCGGCCGCGCAGCGGTGGCGCTGATCAAGTCGAGCTTCGTCCTGCTGGCCAAGGGCGAGGGGCTGGTGACGTCGGCCCGCAACCAGCTGGCCGGGCGAGTGCTGGCCCGCGACGACGGCGGGGTGTCGAGCGAGGTCACCCTGGAGATCGCCGACGGCAAGACGCTGACCGCCACCATAACCCGCGAAAGCGCCGACCGGCTGGGCCTCGCGCCCGACGAGGCGGTCACCGCGCTGATCAAGGCGCCGCACGTCATCCTGGCCGTGGAGTAGCCGATGCGATCGCTGATCTTCGCCCTGGCGCTGGTCCTCGCCCCGCTCGCCGCCCGCGCCGCGGACGCGCCGGCGGTGGCCGCGGCGTCGGATCTGTCGGCCGCCCTGCCGGAGGTCGCCGGCGCCTTCCAGAAGGCCACCGGCCAGACCGTGAAGCTGACCTTCGGCTCGTCGGGGAACTTCACCCAGCAGATCCAGAACGGCGCCCCCTACGAGATCTTCCTCTCGGCGGACGAGAGCTATGTGCAGACGCTGCAGGCCGCCGGGCGGACGCAAGGGCCGGGCGAGCTCTACGCCGTCGGCCGCATCGGCCTGTTCCTGCCCAAGGGTTCGCCGCTGAAGCCCGACGCCACGCTGAAGGACCTCGGCGCCGCGGCCCGCGACGGGCGGCTGCGGAAGTTCGCCATCGCAAACCCCGACCACGCCCCCTACGGCCGGGCGGCGCGCGAGGCGCTGCAGGCGGCGGGGGTCTGGGACGCCGTGCAGCCGAAGCTGGTGCTCGGCGAGAACGTCTCCCAGGCCACCCAGTTCGCCACCTCCGGGTCGGCGCAGGGCGGGGTGATCCCGCTATCGCTGGCGATCACGCCGCAGGTGAAGGCCGCCGGCCGCTTCGTCCCGCTCCCCGCCGACCGTCACCAGCCGCTGCGCCAGCGCATGGTGCTGCTGACCGGCGCCGGGCCCACGGCGCAGGCCTTCTACCGCTTCCTGCAGGGCCCACAGGCGCGCACCATCCTGGCGCGCTACGGCTTCACCCTGCCGGCGCGGCGCTGAGGTCCGGCTTGGGCGCAGCGGGCATGGACTGGCAGGCGTTCGGCGTCTCCCTGAAGCTGGCGGGCTGGACCGGCCTGCTGCTGCTGCCGGCCGGCCTGATCCTCGCCCGCACGCTGGCCTTCCACCGAGTTCCGGCCAAGGGGCTCGTCGAGGCGCTGGTGGCCGCGCCGCTGGTGCTGCCGCCCACCGTGCTGGGCTTCTACCTGCTGACGGCGTTCGGCGGGAACTCGGCCCTGGGCCAGGCCTGGACGGCGGCGTTCGGCCATCCGCTGGCGTTCAGCTTCGCGGGCCTGCTCGCCGCCTCGCTGATCTTCAACCTGCCGTTCGCCGTGCAGCCGATGCAGCGCGCCTTCGAGGCGCTGCCCACCGACGTGCGGCAGGCGGCCTGGGTGAGCGGCCTCTCCCCCTGGCGCACCTTCTGGC
Source organism: Phenylobacterium hankyongense (assembly GCF_003254505.1). NCBI lineage: Bacteria > Pseudomonadati > Pseudomonadota > Alphaproteobacteria > Caulobacterales > Caulobacteraceae > Phenylobacterium > Phenylobacterium hankyongense. The sequence goes on from NZ_QFYP01000001.1 coordinate 2,667,574, forward strand.
GCATCGAGCTGCCGCTGGCGTGGCCCGGCGTGCTGTCGGCCATGGCCCTGACCTTCGCCCACACCATGGGGGAGTTCGGGGTGGTGCTGATGGTCGGCGGCTCGATCCCGGGCGAGACCCGCACCCTGGCGCTCTCCATCTACGACCGGGTGCAGGCGTTCGACGCCCGGGCGGCGGGGGCCATGAGCGCCGTGCTGCTGGCGTTCTCGCTGGTCGCCATCGCGGTGGCCTACGGGCTGACCGGACGGGTGGGACGGCGGCATGGCTGAGGCCGGGCTCTCCGTCCGCCTGACCCAGGCGGGGCCGATCCCGCTGGACGTCGCGCTCACCTGCGCGCCCGGCGAGGTGCTGGGCGTGGTGGGTCCCTCCGGCGCCGGCAAGACCACGCTGCTGCGGGCCATCGCCGGCCTCTATCGCGCCAAGGCCGGGCGCATCGCCTGCGCCGGCGAGCTGTGGTTCGACAGCGCGGCCCGGATCGACCGGCCGGCTCACCGGCGCGCCGTCGGCCTGGTGTTCCAGGAGCATGCGCTGTTCCCCCACCTGAGCGCCCAGGCCAATGTGGCGGCGGCCATGGGGCATCATCCGCGCACGGAGCGCCGCGGCCGCGCGGCCGAGCTGCTGCGCCGGGTGCATCTGTCGGGGCTGGAGGACCGCAAGCCCGGCGAGCTCTCCGGCGGCCAGCGGCAACGGGTGGCCATCGCCCGTGCGCTCGCCCGGGATCCCAAGGTCCTGCTGCTGGACGAGCCGTTCTCGGCGGTGGATCGTCGCACGCGCACGCGGCTGCACGCGGAGATCGCCGACCTGCGTCAGGGATTGTCGATCCCGATGCTACTGGTGAGCCACGATATCGACGAGGTGGCGCGGCTTTCGGACCGCATCGCCGTGCTCGATCGGGGCGGCGTTCGCCTTGTCGGCAGCCCGATGGAGGTGCTCCGGGACCCCCTGGCGCGGGACCTCATCGGGGACGAGGCGGCGTTGGCGCCGATTCATGGCGAATGAGAGGCGAGACCTGACGCGAAAACTCGCGCGCGACGCGAACGCGCAGGCGGCTCTTTAAGCCTTGAATTCAACCATAGGGCAGGGCAGAGGGACTGCACGCCTGCCAGGAAGATCGTAGCGACTCGACGCATTATGTGTCGTCAATGACGTCGTTGCGGACACTGGCGGACCGCCCGTTTCAGCCCCCGACCCCTCAGGGCCTTGCATGATTTCTTCCCTCTTCGGCGCGATCTCCAACGACATCGCCATCGACCTCGGAACCGCCAACACCCTGATCTACATGAAGGGGAAGGGCATCGTTCTGAACGAGCCCTCGGTGGTGGCGTTGCGCAACGTCGGCGGGCGCAAGGTGGTGCACGCCGTCGGCATCGAGGCCAAGCAGATGCTCGGCCGCACGCCCGGCCACATGGAAGCCATCCGTCCCATGCGCGACGGGGTCATCGCCGACTTCGAAGTCGCCGAGGAGATGATCAAGTACTTCATCCGCAAGGTTCACAACCGTAAGGGTTTCGTGAACCCCAAGGTCATCGTCTGCGTGCCGTCGGGCGCGACCGCCGTGGAACGCCGCGCCATCAACGACAGCTGCCTGAACGCCGGCGGCCGCCGCGTCGGCCTGATCGACGAGCCGATGGCCGCGGCGATCGGCGCCGGCCTGCCGATCCACGAGCCGACCGGCTCGATGGTGGTCGACATCGGCGGCGGCACCACCGAGGTCGCCGTGCTCTCGCTCTCCGGCATCGTCTATTCGCGTTCGGTCCGCGTCGGCGGCGACAAGATGGATGAGGCGATCATCAGCTACATGCGCCGCAACCATAACCTGCTGATCGGCGAGACCACCGCCGAGCGCATCAAGAAAGAGATCGGCACCGCCCGCGCGCCGGCCGACGGCGAAGGCCTCTCCATCGAGGTCAAGGGCCGCGACCTGATGCAGGGCGTGCCGCGCGAGGTGCGCATCTCCGAGAAGCAGGCGTCCGACGCCCTGTCGGAGCCGGTCGGCCAGATCGTCGACGCGGTGAAGATGGCCCTGGAAGCCACCCCGCCGGAGCTCGCCTCCGACATCGCCGACAAGGGCATCATGCTGACCGGCGGCGGCGCGCTGCTGCGCGGCCTGGACGCCGAGATCCGCGACCACACGGGCCTGCCGGTGACCGTCGCCGACGATCCGCTGTCCTGCGTCGCGCTGGGATGCGGCAAGGTGCTCGAGCACCCGAAATGGATGAAGGGCGTCCTCGAATCCACGCTAGCCTAAGGGCCGCGCGAGTCGCGTCGTGGTTGGGGCGGCGGGGGCTGTCGCGTACCGCTGGGGGCGAGCCTAGATGTCCTTGAGGGACAGTCCGCTTGGAGAACTTAAGGTCCCGCTGACCTGGACGGCGGCCATCATGCTGGTGGTCGCCATCGTGGTGGCGATCGCCTTGCTGCTTTCCGACCGGCGCGAGACCTTCCAGGCCGAAGCCTATGGCGCGACCCGCAGCATGAGCGACCGGGTGCTGGCGCCGGTGGGCGACGTGCTGGCCGCGCCCGGGCGCTGGACCGGCGCGGGCATCGACACCATCCGCGGCTACTTCTTCGCCGTCTCCGAGAACCGCCGGCTGAAGGCCGAGCTGCAGGAGATGCGGCAGTGGCGCGACGTGGCCATCGCGCTGCGCGACACCAACGAGCGCTACCAGACCCTCCTGGGCCTGCAGACCGACCCGCCGATCCCCATGGTGGCGGCGCGGATCGTCACCGACTCCCGCGGGCCGTTCGCCAACACCCGCCTGGCCAACGCCGGCAAGGAGAAGGGCGTGAAGCCCGGCAATCCGGTGATGAGCGAGAACGGCCTGGTGGGCCGGGTGATCGGCGTCACCACCGGCGCCAGCCGCGTGCTGCTGCTGACCGACGTCGCTTCCCGCACCCCGGTGATGATCGACCGCACCAACGCCCGCGCCATCCTGACCGGCGACGGCGGCCCCAATCCGCGGCTCGACTACCTGCGCGGCGCCGAGCCGGTGCGCGAGGGCGACCGCATCCTCACCTCCGGCGACGGCGGCGTGGTCCCGCGCGGCCTGCCGGTGGGGGTGGCGGTGAAGGGCCTGGACGGCAAGTGGCGGGTGGTGTTGGCCTCCGACCGCGCCGCCGTCGACTTCGTGCGCATCCTGCTGTTCCAGGACTACACCCAGCTGGTGAACCAGAAGGAGCTGGCGCAGATGCCGGTGCCGCCGCCCACCGTCGGCGCCCAGACCGTCGGCGTCACGCCGGTCCCGGGCTCGCCCCCAGGCCCGCCAGCGCCCGCCGCCGGCAAGCCCGCGGCCAGTCCCGCCACGCCTGCGGCGGCGGCGACGGTGAAGCCCGCCGGGCCGGCCGGAACGGCTCCGGCCGCCGCGACCGCGCCGAAGCCGGCGACCGGCGCGCCGCCGGCGGCAAAGCCCGCCACGCCCACCGCTACGACGTCGGCCAAGCCCGCCGCGCCCAAGCCTTCGACGCCGAAGCCGACGGCGATCACCGCCGCGACGGCCAAGTCGCCTGCGCCGAAGCCCTCGACGCCGAAGCCTCCAACTCCCAAGCCCGCCACGCCTGAGCCGACCGTGGAGCCGCCCCATTGAGCGCCGCGCGCCCGCTCGATCCCTGGCGCTGGCTGGGCGTGCCCCTGCTCCAGGCGATCGGGTTGACGGTGCTGTTCGCCATCCCGCTGCGGATCTGGGGCCTGCGGCTGCCGGAGCCGGTGTTCCCGATGGCGGTGACCTTCGCCTGGGCGGTGATCCGGCCTTCGGTGCTGGCCCCGATCGGCGTGCTGTTCATGGGGCTGTTCCTGGACCTGTTCTGGGGCGGATCCATGGGCCTGTGGGCGCTGTGCCTGCTGATCGCCTACGGGATCGTGCTGATGGGCCGCAACATGATCGCCGGCCAGAGCCGCAGCTTCATGTGGGCCTGGTACGCCCTGGTCACCGGCACGGCGATGATGGCCGGCTTCCTGTTCATCATGCTCGACGACAAGACCATGCCGAGCCTGATCTCCGTCGGCTGGCAATTCCTGGCCACAATCCTGCTCTATCCCTTCAGTCACCGGCTCATCGAAATGTTCGAAGACGCCGACGTGCGGTTCCGGTGAGGTCGCTCGGGCATGGCTGAACCGTCGATCTTCTTTGAGGAGGTCAACGAGCGGCAGGGCGTGTTCCACCGCCGGGCCTTCCTGTTGGGCGGCTTCGCGGGCGTCGGCCTGCTGGCCCTGGGCGGCCGACTCGCCCACCTGCAGCTGATAGAGACCCAGCGCTACGAGAAGCTCTCGGCCTCCAACCAGTTCAATTTCAAGCTGATGCCGCCGCCGCGCGGCCTGATCGTCGACCGCAACGGCGTGGTGCTGGCGACCAACCGGCCGAACTTCCGGCTGATGGTGGCCCGCGACAAGGGCAGCGACCCGGCGGCGACGCTGAAGATCCTGGCCAACTTCGTGCCCCTCGACGACGCCAAGCAGGTCCGGCTGGCCAAGGAGATCGCCCGCGCCCCGAAGCGCGCGCCGGTGCAGATCCTGGAGGACCTCACCTGGGAACAGTTCAGCGCCATCGACATCCGCGGCCCTGAGCTGCCCGGCGTCACCGCCGACATGGGCGAGGTGCGGGTCTACCCGCAGGGCGGGGCCTTCACCCACGTCATCGGCTACGTGGCCAAGGTCAACAAGGACGACATCCAGCCCACCGGGCCGAACGCCGACCCGATCCTGCTCAACCCCGGCTTCCGGATCGGCAAGCAGGGCGTGGAGAAGTCCTTCGACCTCGACCTGCGGGGCAAGCCGGGCGCCCAGAAGGTGGAGGTCGACGCCAACGGCCGCGAGGTGCGCCAGGATTCCGCCGGCGACATCCCGGCGACGCCGGGCAAGCAGATCCAGCTCACTCTCGACGCCGACATCCAGACCCGCGCCATGGACGTGTTCGGCGAGGAGAGCGGCGCGGCGGTGATGATGGACTGCCGCTCCGGCGACATCCTGTGCATGTTCTCGGGGCCGAGCTTCGACGCCAACCGCTTCGTCCGCGGCCTGACCGGGGCGGAGTACCGCCAGCTGGCGATGTACGAGCGCAAGCCGCTGTTCAACAAGGCCCTGACCGCCACCTACCCGCCGGGCTCCACCTTCAAGACCATGGTGGCGCTGGCGGCGCTGGAGGCCGGCTACAATCCGGCGACCGTCCACGTCTGCAACAAGGCCTGGGCCTGGGGCGGGCGGGTCTGGCACTGCGACGAGGCGCACGGGGCGCAGGACCTGAAGGGCGCCATCGCCACCTCCTGCGACATCTATTTCTACCAGTGCGCGCTGTTCGTGGGGCCCGACCGGATCGCCGAGACGGCCCGCAAGTTCGGGCTGGGCGAGATCTTCGACATCGGCATCCCGGGTCAGAAGGCCGGCCTGGTGCCCGACACCGCCTACAAGCGGCGGACCTTCAAGAAGGACCCGGTCTGGCATCCGGGCGAGACGCCCAGCATGGGCATCGGCCAGGGCTACACCCACCTCAATCCGCTGCAGCTGTGCGTGATGGCGTCGCGGATCGCCAACGGCCAGAAAGCCCTGCACCCGCGGCTGGTGCAGTCGGTCGGCGGCGTCGAGCGGCCGCGCGGCTCCGAGTTCGGCGACCTGCCGGTCAACAAGGATCACCTGCATTTCGTGCGCGAGGCGATGGCCGCGGTGACCACCGGCCACGGCACCGCCGCCGCCGTCGCCGACATGGGCCTCGGCGACGTCAAGATGGCCGGCAAGACCGGCACCGCCCAGGCCTTCAACTACGGCGGCGGGCGCGGCGCGCACGGGGCCGTCGGCGAATGGCGCCTGCGCGACCACGCCTGGTTCATCGCCTTCGCCCCCTACGACGACCCCCGCTATGCGATCAGCGTCCTCGTCGAGCACGGCGGCTTCGGGGCCCAGGCGGCGGCGCCGCGGGCCCGCGAGATCATGCGGGTGGCGCTGCTCAAGGACCCGGAAGTCCGCAAGCGGATCGAGAAGCCGCTGCCGATGCCGCAACTGCCGCCCGACGCCAACCTGGGCGGCGACGCCCCCGAGGGGCCGACCCCCATCCCTGGACAGCCGCTGGCGCCCATCGGCCCGCCGCAGCCGCCGACGCCGCCCGTTGGAACGCCCACATGACCGTCTCGGCCCTCACACGCCCCGGCGAGCGCGACCGGCTGATCGTCAAGATCGGCGAGATCGACTGGATCTTCTGCCTGACCCTGTGCCTGATCGCCGGGGCAGGGGCGGTGATGCTGTTCTCCATCGCCGGCTCCTCGTGGACGCCCTGGGCCGCGCCGCACCTGATCCGCTTCGCCCTGTTCTTCGCGATCATGATCGTGCTGTCGCTGGTCGACCTGCGCGTCTGGTTCGCCATGGCCTATCCGGTCTACGCCGTCGGGCTGGTGCTGCTGGTGCTGGTGGATCTGGTGGGGCGCACCTCGCTCGGCGCGCAACGCTGGCTGCAGCTGGGGCCGATCGGCATCCAGCCGTCAGAGATCATGAAGATCGGCCTGGTGCTGGCGCTGGCGCGCTTCTACCACGGGCTCTCCAGCAAGAGCGCGACGCTCTCCTGGTGGCTGCTGGTCCCGGCGGCGCTGATCCTGCTGCCGGTGGGCCTGGTGGCCAAGCAGCCCGACCTCGGCACCGCCATGCTGATCCTGATGACCGGGGGGATCATGGTGGTCCTGGCCGGCCTCTCCTGGCGGCTGATCTCGGCGGGCATCCTGGGCGCGGTGCTGCTGGTGCCGCCGGCCATCATGTTCGGGATGCACGACTACCAGCGCAAGCGGGTCCTGACCTTCCTCGACCCGGAGGGCGACCCGTCGGGCTCCGGCTATCACATCCTGCAGTCGAAGATCGCGCTCGGCTCCGGCGGCCTGCTGGGCAAGGGCTACGGCCTGGGCTCGCAGAGCCAGCTGAACTTCCTTCCCGAGAAGCAGACCGACTTCATCTTCGCCACCCTGGCCGAGGAGTTCGGTTTCGTCGGCTGCATCTCCATCCTGATCCTCTACGCGGCGGTGATCTTCATGGCGCTGCGCACCGCCTACATCTCGCACAGCCATTTCGGCCGGCTGGCGGCGGCCGGCGTCACCGCCACCTTCGCCCTCTACGTGCTGATCAACGGCTCGATGGTGATGGGCCTGGCGCCGGTGGTGGGCGTGCCGATGCCGCTGCTCTCCTACGGCGGCACGGTGATGCTGACGGTGATGGTTGGCTTCGGTTTGGTCATGGCTGTGCGCGTGCACCGCTATTCCGAGATCACCAGCGGCAAAGGCTCGCTGCTCTAGTCCGCGCCCCATTGCAGCCTGAATTGCTCTTACCGTAAGGGAAGGTGCGGGGGCGACTGACGCCCCTGAGCGCAGCGCCGACCCCAGCGAGGAGAGAGAGTTGAGCAAGACCGTCCGAATGACCGCCCGAATGACCGCCCTGGCGATGGTCGCCGCGGCCTCCCTGACCGGCGCGGCCCAGGCCCAGACCGCCGCCGCCCCCGCGGCGCCCGCGGCGTCCGCCCCGACCCCGGATACCGGCGCCGGCGCGGCCTTCAACGACGAGCAGGTGAAGCACTTCGCCGCCGCCCTGATGTCGGTGAAGAAGGTGAGCGACGAATACCAGCCGAAGATCGCCGCCGCCTCCGGCGACGCCGCCACCACGCTGCGCAACGACATGGCCACCAAGATGCACGACGCCCTGACGTCCTCCGGCGTGTCCGACGCCGACTACGCCGCCATCGCCGCGGCGGTGCCGAAGGACCCGGCGCTGAAGATCCGCATCGGCCAGCAGATGGCCGACCTGCAGGCCGCGGCCGGGACCACCGGCCAGTAGGCGATCGCAACACGTCATCCCCGGGCTTGTCCCGGGGACCCGTGAACACCGAGGCTCGTGGCCCTGCCTGGCCGCGCCGTGTTCATGGGTGGCCGGGACAAGCCCGGCCATGACGGTTGGGCCTAGAACGGCTCGAAGCAGTCGTAATTGCGCTGCCGGCGGATCTTCTCGCCCTCGAACTCGAAGAACACCGCGAAGCGGGCCTTCATGGTGTCGCCGGGTTTCAGCGACTTCAGCGGGATGGCCATCACCCCGCGCCAGATGATCTCGGCCGCCACGGTGTCGTCGGCCTCGAGAAGGCTGACGATCTCGTAGGTCTCCGACTGCAGGACGTTCTGCCCGCGCGCGCTGGCGGCCTTCAGGTCGGCGAGGTCGCGGACCGCGCCGTTCGGGCTCAGCGCGTTGGGGAATTCCTCCTGCACCGCGTCCTCGGCGAAGAAGGACAGGGTGTCCTTCCGCATCTCGATGGCCTTCAGGTAGGCCCGGACGATCTTGGCCCGGCTCAAGGACGCCGCCTCAGAGGGTGAAGGCCTGGTCGGTGGCGCGCACCAGCGCGTCGACGATCCCCGGCTCGGTCGAGGCGTGGCCGGCGTCCCAGACCACCTCGAAGCGCGCCTCCGGCCACGCGGCCTTCAGGTTCCAGGCGGCCTCCATCGGCGTCACCACGTCGAACCGGCCCTGCACGATCCAGCCGGGCATGCCGCGGATCTTCTCCATGTTTTTCAGGATCCAGCCTTCCTCGGGGAAGAAGCCGTGGTTGGCGAAGAAGTGGCATTCGATCCGAGCGAAGGCGATGGCGAAGTCGATCTCGTTGAACTTCGAGGGCCGGGCTTCGGGTCCGCGGATCGAGATGGTGTCGCCTTCCCACTGGCTCCAGGCCGCGGCCGCCTCCGCCTGCACCCGGCGGTCGGCGTGGGTCAGGCGCTTGTGGTAGGCGCTGATCATGTCGCCGCGCTCTTCGGGCGGGATCGGGGCGCAGAACCGCGCCCAGGCGTCCGGGAACATCATCGAGGCCCCGTCCTGGTAGAACCAGCGCAGCTCCCGCGCGGTGAGCAGGAAGACGCCGCGCAGCACCAGGGCCTCGACCCGGTCGGGATGGGTGATGGCGTAGGCCAGCGCCAGGGTGGAGCCCCAGGAGCCGCCGAACACCGTCCACTTCTCGACGCCCAGGTGCTCGCGCAGCCGCTCGATGTCGGCGATCAGCGACCAGGTGGTGTTGTCCTCGAGGCTGGCGTTGGGCCGGCTCTTGCCGCAGCCGCGCTGGTCGAACAGCGCCATCCGCCATTTCGCAGGGTCGAAGAACCGCCGCATGGTCGGGTTGATCGCGCCGCCGGGGCCGCCGTGCAGGATGACGCACGGCTTGCCGTCCTTCTTGCCGCACTCCTCGTAGTAGATCTCGTGCGGGCCGCCGGTGGGCAGCCAGCCGGAGCTGAACGGATCGGTTTCCGGGAACAACCCGCGCCGGTTGGCGGAGGCCGAGACGGCGGGGGCAGGCGTGTTGCGTTCCATTGGCGGCAATCTACCGCGGGAAGCGCCGGTCCATCCAGTCAAGGATCAGCCGGTTGACCTCCTGCGGCTTCTCCTGCTGCGTCCAGTGGCCGGATCCGTGGATCATGTGCATCTCCAGGTCACCGATCATGCCGGGCATGCCCTCCGCCATGGCCGGCGTCAGCACGGCGTCGTTCTCGGCGGTGATCATCAGGCACGGCAATCCGTCGATGCGGGTGGGAAGGCCCTCCGAGCGCTCCCAGTTCCGCGTGAAGTTGCGGTACCAGTTGATCCCGCCGGTGAAGCCGGTGCGGCGGAAACTCTCGACGAACACCGCCAGCTCCTCGGCGCTCAGCAGCTGACTGCCCTGGTCGGTCGGGTCCCAGCGGGCCAGCAGGTCCTTGAAGGCGAAGGTGGAGCCGCCTTCCGGCGGCGGCTGCGTGGCGGCGGTCAGGGCGGCCGGCTTGCGCATGAAGAAGCGCATGGTCTTCTCCACGTCGGCGCCGAGCACGGCGTCGGCGTCCCCCGGCGTCTGGAACCAGACGATGTACATGTCGGGCCCGAAGCGGGCGCGGAAGATGACGATGGGATCGACCGGCGAGCGCGGCAGGAACGGCGTGTTCAGCCCGATGACCCCGGCCACCCGGTCGCGATGCATCAGCGGCATCTGCCAGACGACGATGCCGCCCCAGTCGTGGCCGCAGAACACCGCCTTCTCCGCGCCCAGGTGGTCCAGCAGGCCCACGAGGTCGCCGGTGAGGTGCTCCATGTCGTAGTCGGCGACCGCCTGCGGCCCGGAGGTCAGGCCATAGCCGCGCTGGTCCGGGGCGATCACCCAGCGGCCGGCGTCGGCCAGGGCCTTGATCTGGTGTCGCCAGGAGAAGGCCAGCTCCGGGAAGCCGTGGCACAGGACGATGGGAACGCCTTCGCGCGGGCCGGCTTCGTAGTAGGCCATGTCGAGGCCGTTCACCGCGGCGTGCTTCACCGCGGGCATTTGCGCTTGCAGGGCTGACATCCGGGTGGCCTTCCGTGTGTGGCGACAGCTTTGCAGCATAAGCCGCCGCACTGGAATGAGGGACGATGATCGAGCGGGCGCCAACTGAGCCGACGCCGTGGGGGCTGGTGATCCTGTTGGGGGCGCTCACCGCGCTCGGTCCGCTGGCCATCGACATGTACCTGCCGAGCCTGCCCTCCATCGGGTCGGACCTGCACGCCTCGGCCTCGCAGACGCAGTCCACCGTCGCCGCCTTCCTGGCCGGCATGGCCATCGGCCAGTTCCTCTATGGCCCGGCGTCGGACCGTTTCGGGCGCAAGCCGCCGATCCTGATCGGCATCGTGATCTATGTGGCGGCGTCGGCCGCCTGCGCCCTGGCGAAATCGCCCGACCTCCTGATCGTCGCCCGCTTCGTGCAGGCGTTCGGCGCCTGCGCCGGCGGGGTGGTCAGCCGCGCCGTCGTCCGCGACCGCTTCGGCCACGCCGAGACAGCGCGGGTGCTGTCGCTGATGATGCTGATCATGGGGCTGGCGCCGATCCTGGCGCCGCTGCTGGGCGGGGTGTTCCTGACCCTCGGCGGGTGGCGCGTGATCTTCTGGTTCATGACCGCCTTCGGCCTGATCATGGGCCTCGCCACCGTCTTGCGGATGAAGGAGTCGCGCTCGGAGGCGACCTCGGCCCAGGCCCGCTCGGAGAACCCGATCAAGGCCTATGCGGCGCTGCTCCGGCAGCCGCGGCTGATCGGCTACGCCCTGGCGGGGTGCCTGAACGGGGCGATGCTGTTCACCTATGTGGCGACCTCGCCGGAGCTGCTGATCCAGACCTACAGGATCCCGGCCTCGGCGTTCGGCTGGGTGTTCGGGCTGAACGCCGTGGGCATCATCGGCGGCAACCAGGTGAACCGGTTCCTGCTGCGCCGCCGCACCCCCGACCAGGTGCTGGCGCGCTCCAGCCTGATCGCCGTGGGGTTCGCCCTGGTGCTGGCGCTGGCCGCGGTGACCGGGATCGGCGGGGCGTGGAGCGTGCTCGGCGTGCTGTTCCTGCTGCTCTCGACCTACGGCTTCATGCAGGGCAACACCATGGCCGGCGCCCTCAACGTCGATCCGCTGCGGGCCGGCTCGACCTCGGCGCTGATCGGCGGCCTGTCGTTCGGCACCGGGGCCATCGCCTCCTGGGCGGCCGGCGTGCTGTACGACGGCACGCCGCGGCCGATGGCGCTGGTGATGCTGGTGACGCTGATCGGGTCGGCGCTGGCCGTCCACCTGCTGGCGTTGCCCAAGCGCGGCTGAGGCGCGGGCGACCGGATCAGCTGCGCTCGATCTCCGCCGCTGCCCAGGCCAGCACCAGCCAGCCGGCGAGGAACAGCAGGCCGCCGATCGGCGTCACCGCCCCCAGCCAGCGCGGGCCGCCCAGCGCCATCGCATAGAGCGAGCCCGAGAACAGCGCGACGCCCGGCAGGAACAGCGCCGGCGCGAAGCGGGCGCGGCGGGCGCCCAGCTGCATCATCCCCGCGGCGGCGTAGGTCGCCAGCACGTGCATGAAGCCGTACTGCGCGCCGGTCCGCAGCCACTCCTGGGCCTTGGGATCGGCGATCCCGTGCGCCGCGAACGCGCCCATGGCCACGGAGGCGAACCCGCCGAGCGCCGCCAGCACCAGCCAGGTGCGGCGGGTCCAGAACGCCCTCAACCCCAGACCTGCGGGCGGCGGCGCTTCCAGGGAACTTCCTTCTCCAGCTGCGCGGCGAGGCGGAAGAGGGTGGCCTCGTCGGCGAAGCGGGCGGTGAACATCATCCCCACCGGCAGGCCGTCGGCGGACATCTCCAGCGGCAGGGAGAGGGACGGCTGGCCGGAGAAGTTGAACGGCGGCGTGAACGGGAAGACCGCGCCCTGCCGGCGGTTCACCTCCCGCGGCTCCAGGTTCACCGGGTCCATGTGGCCGATCTCCGGGACCGGCGCGCCCATCACCGGGCTGAGGTAGACGTCCCAGTCCTGGAAGAAGGCCAGCGTCCGGCGGTTCAACACCCGCAGGTCCTGCCAGCCGCGCCAGGCCATCTCCCCGGTCACCTTGCGGCCGCCCTTCAGCGAGGCCCAGGTCAGCGGCTCCAGCTCGTCCTGTTCGGGTTCGCGGCCGACCTGTTCGATCAGCCGCGCCATGTCGGCGGCGAAGTTGGCGCCCGAGACCGGCGCGCGGGCGGCGTAGAGCGCGCGGTAGTCGAGCCCCATGCCCTTCTCGACCACCTCGTGCCCGAGTTGCTTCAGGAGGTCCGCGGTCCGCTCCAGCGCCGCCTGGATCTGCGGATCGATCGGCCGGCCGGACGGCGTCTCGGAGGACCAGGCGATGCGCAGCCGGCCCGGGCTGCGCTCGATCTCCTCGACGTAGGGGCGCTCCTTCGGCGGGGCGGCGAACGGGGCGTCGGCGCGCGGCGTGCCGGTGGCGTCCAGCATGGCGGCGCTGTCGCGGACGGTGCGGGTGACCACGTGGTCGACGGTGAAGCCCATGGCGTAGGCGGTGTCGTCGGCGCCGTTCGGGTTGCGGTCGCGGGTCACCTTCAGCCCCACCAGGCCGCAGCAGGCGGCGGGGATGCGGATCGAGCCCAGGCCGTCGGAGGCGTGCGCCATCGGCACGATCCCGGCCGCCACCGCCGCGGCCGCGCCGCCGGAGGAGCCGCCGGAGATGTGGCGCGGGTTCCAGGGATTGCGGCAGGCGCCGAGGAAGGCGCCCTCCGTCGTGCCGGTGATGCCGTATTCCGGCGTGTTGGTCTTGCCCAGCGGCACGACGCCGGCCTGGCGGTAGCGGCGGGTGAGGTCGCCATCCTCGGTGTCGACCACGCCGCGTGCGAAGCGGCTGCCGTAGCTGCGCGGCCAGCCGGCGACCGGCATGCCGAGGTCCTTGATCAGGAAGGGCACGCCGCGGAACGGCCCGTCGGGCAGCTCGCCCTTCGCCCAGGCGCGGGCGTCGTCGTAGCCCTTGTAGACCACCGCGTTGAGCGTGGGATTGTGCCGCTCGATCCGTTCGATGGCGGCCTCGGCCAGCTCGCCCGGCGTGACCTCGCGCTTGCGGACCAGCTCCGCCAGACCGAGCCCGTCGTAGTCGGAATAGTCGTCCACACGCCGCCTCCCTTATCGCTGATCAGACATTACGCCCCGAAGCGTCGGCGGCAACCGGGCGTGAACTCCGCAGGGTTTCGCGACTCGATCCGGTGTCGGCTAGAACGTGGTGATGTCGCTCCCCGTCCGCCTGGGCCTCTTCTATGGGACGATCTTCGTCGGCACCGGGGCGAACTCGCCCTACATGCCGGTGTGGTTCGCCCATCACGGCCTGTCGGGGGCGCAGATCGGGCTGATCCTGTCGCTGCCGATGCTGGCGCGGGTGTTCACCGCGCCGCTGCTGGCGGTCTGGGCCGACAGCTTCAAATATCGCCGCACCGGTCTGATTTTGCTGAGCCTTGCGGTGGCGATCGCCTACGCCCTGATGGCCCTGCCGTTCGGCTTCGCCTGGTGGATGGTGGTCTGGTTCGCCGCCTCGTCGATGTTCCCGACGCTGTCGCCGCTGACCGACGTCATCGTCCTGTCGCGGGCGCGGAAAGACGGGTTCAACTACGGCTGGCCGCGCGGCATCGGCTCGGCCGCCTTCATCGTCGCCAACCTCGGGATGGGCGCCCTCTTGGCCCGCGGCTCGCCGGAGCTGGTGCTGGTGTGGATCACCGCGGCGGTGACCCTGACCGCGGTGGGCGCGCGGCTGCTGTTGCCGCCCGACCTGGTGCACGAGGCCGGCCACGTCCCGGCCGCCGGCGAGCGGATGGCGGGCCTCGGCGGCCTGCTGCGCGACCCGGCGTTCCTGACCGCGGTGCTGGCGGCCGGCCTGATCCAGTCGGCGCACGCCTTCTACTACGGCTTCTCGACGCTGGCCTGGAAGCAGCAGGGCATCCCGGAGCACGTCACCGGCATGCTCTGGGCGGTGGGGGTGACGGCGGAGGTCGGCTTCCTCTGGTTCATGGAGCCGTGGCGGCGGCGGGTGGGGCCGCGCAACCTGCTGGTGCTGGGCGGCGCGGGGGCCGTCGTGCGCTGGGGCGCGCTGGCGTTCTCGCCGCCGCTCTGGGCGCTGTTCCCCCTGCAGACCCTGCACGTGCTCAGCTATGCGGCGACCTTCCTGGCCTCCCTGCAGCTGGTGGAGCGGCTGTCGACGCCGCGCAACGCCACGGCCGCCCAGGCGATCAACTCGGCGCTCTCCGGCGGCGTGCTCTCCGGCCTCGCCACCCTGGGCTCCGGCTGGCTGTTCGACCGCTTCGGGGCTCACGGCTACCTGCTGATGGCGGCGATGACCGCCGCCGGCCTGGTGGGCGCGGTCCGGCTCTACGGGGTGCGCCGGCTCGATCCCGCCTAGCTCGGCGCGCGCCTGACCCCGCGACAGCCTTGCGGAGGCGCCGCCGCCGGCGCCTAGATGAGCCATGCGCGCGCTCAACGTTTCGGAACCCTGGGGCCTCGACCATCTGAAGGTGGTCGAACTGCCCGACCCCAAGCCTGGCCCCGGCGAGGTGCTGGTGCGGATGCGGACGGTCTCGCTGAACTACCGCGACCTGATGATGGTCCAGGGGATGTACGGCCGCGCGGGCGCCATGGCCGGCGCGATCACGCCCTTCTCGGACGGCTGCGGGGTGGTGGAGGCGCTGGGCGAGGGCGTCACCCGCCTGGCGGTCGGCGACCGCGTGGCGACCATGTTCTTCCAGGGCTGGATCTGCGGGCCGCCCACCCTGGAGAAGGCGCAGACCGCGCTCGGCTATCCGATCCCGGGCGCCGGGCGGGAGCTCGGTGTGTTCAGCCAAGAGGGGCTGTCAAAGGTCCCGGATTTCCTCAGCGACCAGGAGGTCGCGACGCTGCCGTGCGCGGGGCTCACCGCCTGGCGGGCGCTGTTCGAGGACGCCCGGCTGCAGCCGGGCGACACGGTTGTCCTGCAGGGCACGGGCGGGGTCTCGGTGTTCGGGCTGCAGTTCGCGCACGCGGCGGGCCTGAAGACGGTGATCACCTCGTCCTCCGACGAGAAGCTGGAGCGGGCCAGGGCGCTGGGTGCGGACCACCTGGTGAACTATCGCCAGACGCCGGAATGGTCGAAGCCGGTGCGCGAGGCCACCGGCGGGCGCGGCGCGGACTTCGTCATGGAGGTTGGCGGCGGCGGCACCATCCAGCAGAGCATGCGGGCGGTCCGCATCGGCGGGCACATCGCCATCATCGGCGTGGTGGCCGGCGCCGGCGAGGGCTTCAACCCCGCGGGCCTGATCGGCAACTCCGCCCGGCTGCAAGGCGTGTTCGTGGGCTCGCGGGACATGTTCGAAGCCATGTGCCGGGCCATCGAGCTGCATCGGATCCACCCGGTGGTCGACCGGGTCTTTCCATGGACCGAGGCGGCCGCCGGGCTGGAGGCCATGCGCGCCGGCCAGCACTTCGGCAAGATCGTGCTCGAGTTCTGAAACAGGAGTTCCGGCCGGCGGGTCAGATGCCGGGGTCGAAGCCGCCTTCCAGCCGCGCCACGATGATCTCAGCCGCCTCTTCCGGCGAGAGCCTGGTGGTGTCGATGTGGATCTCGGGGTGCTCCGGCGGCTCGTAGGGGCTGTCGACGCCGGTGAAGTTCTTCAGCTCGCCGGCCCGGGCCTTCTTGTAGAGGCCCTTGACGTCGCGGCGCTCGGCCTCGGCCAGGGGAGTGTCGACGAACACCTCGACGAACTCGCGCTCGCCCACCAGCTCGCGGGCCATCCGCCGCTCGGCGCGGAACGGGGAGATGAAGGACACCAGCACGATCAGCCCGGCGTCGACCATCAGCTTGGCCACCTCGGCGACGCGGCGGATGTTCTCGACCCGGTCCTCGTCGGTGAAGCCCAGGTCCTTGTTGAGGCCGTGGCGGACGTTGTCGCCGTCGAGCAGGTAGGTGTGGCGGCCGTCCACGTGCAGGCGGCGCTCGACCATGTTGGCGATGGTCGACTTGCCGGCGCCCGACAGCCCGGTCAGCCAGACGACGCGCGCCTTCTGGCCCTTGGACGCGGAGCGGACCTCCTTGTTCAGGTCCAGCGCCTGCCAGTGGATGTTCTGGCTGCGGCGCAGCGCGAAATGCAGCATGCCCGCGCCGACCGTGCGGTTGGAGATCCGGTCGATGAGGATGAAGCCGCCGAGGTCCTTGTTGTCGGCGTAGGGGTCGAAGGCGATGGCCGCGTCGAGCGCCAGGTTGCAGACGCCGATCTCGTTCAGCTCCAGCCGCGTCGCGGCCAGGTGCTCGAGGGTGTTGACGTTGACCTTGTACTTGGGCTCGGCGATCTGCGCGGCGGTGGTGCGGGTCCCGAGCTTCATCAGGTAGGAGCGGCCCGGCAGCATGGCCTCCTCGTCGAACCAGACGATGGTGGCCTCGAACTGGTCGGCGACGGCCGGCGGCGCGTCGGCCTGGGCGAGGACGTCGCCGCGGGAGACGTCGATCTCGTCGGCCAGGGTCAGGGTCACCGACTGGCCGGCCGCCGCCTCGGGCAGGTCGCCGCCCAGGGTGACGATGCGCTCGACCCTGCTCTCGCGGCCGGACGGCAGGGCCTTCAGCCTGTCGCCGGGCCGCACCACGCCCGAGGCGATGAAGCCGGAGAAGCCGCGGAAGTCGAGGTTGGGGCGGTTCACCCACTGCACCGGCATGCGGAACGGCTGGCTGCGCAGGTCGTCCTCGACCGGCGCGTCCTCCAGCCAGCGCATCAGCGGCGGGCCGGCGTACCAGGGCGTCTTGGCCGAGGGCTCGGTGATGTTCTCGCCCTTCAGCGCCGACATCGGGATGGCGGTGAAGTCGGTGAGGCCGATCTGGGCGGCGAAGGCGCGGTAGTCGGCGAGGATCTCGTCGAACCGGGCTTGCGACCAGTCCACCAGGTCCATCTTGTTGATCGCCAGCACCACGTGGCGGATGCCCAGGAGGCTCACCAGATAGCTGTGCCGGCGGGTCTGGGTCAGCACGCCCTTGCGGGCGTCGATTAGGATCACCGCGGCGTCGGCGGTCGAGGCGCCGGTGACCATGTTGCGGGTGTACTGCTCGTGGCCGGGGGTGTCGGCGACGATGAACTTGCGCTTGTCCGTCGAGAAGAAGCGGTAGGCGACGTCGATGGTGATGCCCTGCTCGCGCTCGGCGGCGAGGCCGTCCACCAAGAGGGCGAAGTCGATGTCGCCGCCCTGGGTGCCGACCCGCTTGGAGTCGGCTTCGAGGGCCGCCAGCTGGTCCTCGAAGATCATCTTGGAGTCGTAGAGCAGCCGGCCGATCAGCGTCGACTTGCCGTCGTCCACCGAGCCGCAGGTGAGGAAGCGCAGCAGCGACTTGTGCTGGTGCTGATGGAGGTAGGCCTCGATGTCCTCGGCGATCAGGTCGGATTGGTGGGCCATCAGAAATAGCCCTCCTGCTTCTTCTTCTCCATCGAGGCGGCCTGGTCGTGGTCGATCATCCGGCCCTGGCGCTCGGAGGTGGTGGTGAGCAGCATCTCCTGGATGATCTCGGGCAGGGTGGCGGCGGTGCTCTCGACGGCGCCGGTCAGCGGATAGCAGCCGAGCGTGCGGAACCGCACCGACTTCATCATCGGGGTCTCGCCGGGGCGCAGCGGCATGCGGTCGTCGTCGACCATGATCAGCGCGCCGTCGCGCTCCACCACCGGGCGCTCGGCCGAATAGTAGAGCGGCACGATCGGGATCTTCTCCAGGTGGATGTATTGCCAGATGTCGAGCTCGGTCCAGTTGGAGATCGGGAACACCCGGATGCTCTCGCCGGGGTTCTTGCGGGCGTTGTAGAGCCGCCAGAGCTCGGGGCGCTGGTTCTTCGGGTCCCAGCGGTGTTGGGCCGAGCGGAAGGAGAAGATCCGCTCCTTGGCCCGCGACTTCTCCTCGTCGCGCCGCGCGCCGCCGAAGGCCGCGTCGAAGCCGTACTTGTCCAGCGCCTGCTTCAGTCCCTCGGTCTTCCAGATGTCGGTGTGCAGTGCCGAGCCGTGGTCGAAGGGGTTGATGTTGCGGGCGATCGCGTCGGGGTTCTTGTGCACCAGCAGCTCGAAGCCGAGCTCCTGGGCCATGCGCTCGCGCATCTCGTACATCGCCCGGAACTTCCAGGTGGTGTCGACGTGCAGCAGCGGGAACGGCGGCTTGGAGGGATAGAAGGCCTTGGCCGCCAGGTGCAGCATCACGGCCGAGTCCTTGCCGATCGAATAGAGCATCACCGGCCGCTCGCACTCGGCGACGACCTCGCGCATGATGTGGATGCTCTCGGCCTCGAGGCGCTGCAGGTGGGTGAGCATCGGGGCGGACGTGACGCCTTCAGCTGAAATCGGGGAGGGCGCGACACGAGCGTCCATCTGCGGGACCTTACAACAAACGTGAAAAAAGCCGCCAACCGCATCCCGCGGCAGGCGGATCGGCCCTGGGCGGTGACTTAGAGAAGGGGTCGGAGGGGCGCAAGGCGAGGGGCGCCGAGTAAATCTGCAGGCGGATGCAGCGCGGCTTGTGGCGGCCGCAGGCTTCGCTAAGCTGCAAGTGCACTTAGTATACAGACGCTGGTCGGCTCGAACCGATCGCGCGGGGAGGGCTTACATGCGGATCGGACGGGAAGACGGCCGTGGTCGTGCGGGACGGGGGCTCCTGACGCTGAGCCTGGCGATCGGGGCGGTGTTCGCCGCCACGGGCGCGGGGCTGGCGCAGGCGCCGGCCGACACCCCCACCAACCCGTTCGCCGCCGATCCCGCGGCGGCGGAAGCCGGGCGCGCGGTGTTCGAATCCACCTGCGCGGCTTGCCACGGACCCGGTGCGTCGGGCGGGCGCGGACCTGCCCTCAACACCGGCCGGTTCGCACACGGCGGCCAGGACTACGAGATCTTCCACACCATCCAGGAGGGCGTGCCGAGCGCCGGGATGCCGTCGTTCAAGGCGCTGCCGACGCAGGACGTCTGGCGGGTGGTCAGCTACCTGCGCTCGCTGTCCGGCGGCGCGACCGCCGCCGTCGCCGCGCCGGCCGATCCCGCCGCTGTGGCGCGGGGCGAGAAGATCTTCTTCGGCGCGGGCCAGTGCGCCAGCTGCCACGAGGTGAACGGCCGCGGCCGGGCGGTCGCCGCCGACCTCTCGAACATCGGCCCCGCCGGCGGGTCACTCCGCGACCGCGTGCTGCACAAGGCCGCCCCTCCGCGCTCCGGTCTCGGTCGGGCGGTGGAGGTGCGCCAGAAGGACGGCGCCGCGGTGCAGGGCCTGGTGCGCGCCGAGGACGCCTTCAACCTGCTGGTCATGGCCCGCGACGGCGAGCTGCGCCGCTATGACCGCCGGGCCCTGACGTCGGTCCGCACCCTGCCCGAGGGCCTCGCGCCCCGCGACGTGGCGGAGCGGCTGAAGCCGGCCGAACTGGACGACGTGGTCGCCTACCTGTCCAGCCAGAAGGGGCGCTCGGTGAGCGGCGCCATCGCCCCCAGCGGCACCAGCGGCCTGTCGGCCAAGCGGCTCGTGGCCGGGCGCGCCGAGCCGCAGAACTGGCCGACCTACTGGGGCGACTACCAGGGCCGGCACTTCTCCGAGCTGTCGCAGATCACGCCGCGCAACGTCGCCGGCCTGCAGGCGCGCTGGGCGGCCCCGCTGCCGGGCGGCTCGCCGGTCCAGGCCACCCCCATCGTCGTCGACGGGGTGATCTACGTCTCCGGCCCGCCGGGCGACCTCTACGCGATCGACGCCCGCAGCGGCCTGCAGATCTGGGCGTTCAAGCGCAAGCAGGACGTCACCAATCCCTACCAGATCAACCCCGCCAACCGCGGCGTCGCGGTGCTCGACGGCCGGGTGTTCATGACCACCCTCGACAACCTGCTGATCGCCGTCGACGCCCGCACCGGGCGCGAGCTCTGGGAGCGGCGGGTCGCCGACACCCTGCAGGGCTACGAGATGACCGGCGCGCCGCTGGCGGTGGGCGACAAGATCGTGGTCGGGATCGGCTGCGGGGAGTTCGCCGCCCGCGGCTTCCTAGAGGCCTATTCGCCGGTCGACGGCCGCAAGCTCTGGCATTTCGAGACCATCCCGAAGCCCGGGGAGCCCGGCATCGAGACCTGGGCCGGCGAGTCCTGGAAGCACGGCGGCGGCGGCACCTGGCTGACCGGCAGCTACGACCCGGCCCTGCGCACCCTCTACTGGGCGGTGGGCAACCCGGCGCCGAGCTTCAATCCCCAGGTGCGCAAGGGCGACAACCTCTACACCAACTCCGTCATCGCCCTGGACCCGGACACCGGCAAGCTGAAGTGGTGGTACCAGTTCACGCCCAACGACAGCCACGACTGGGACTCGGTGCAGGACCTGGTGCTGGCCGACCGGGTGATCGACGGCAAGCCGCGCAAGGTGCTGCTGCACGCCGACCGCAACGGCTTCTTCTACGTGCTCGACCGCACCGACGGCTCGTTCATCTCGGCCAAGCCCTTCACCCGCCAGACCTGGAACAACGGCTTCGATCCCAAGGGCCGGCCGATCGTGCGGCCGGACTCGATCTCCACGCCGCAGGGGCATCCGGTCTTCCCGGCGGTGGGCGGCACCAACTTCCAGGCGCCGTCCTACGACGACCGGACCGGCGCCTTCTACCTGGCCTTCCTCGACGCCGAGGGCTTCGCCGCCTTCGGTCCGCCGAAGCTCGAGCCCGGCAAGCTCTACACCTCGGCCAGCCGCCAGCCCCGGCCCACGCCGGCGGTGGAGCCGATCTTCGGGATCCGGGCGCTGGACTCCGGCACGGGCAAGGTGCTGTGGACCTTCCCGACCACCCGCGGCGCCCTGGCGCCGGGCGTGCTCGGCACCCGCGGCGGCGTGCTGTTCGCCTCCACCGCGGACGGCTCGCTGGTGGGGCTGGACATGGCGTCGGGGGCGCCGCTGTGGACCTTCCGCACCGGGGTGACGATGAGCGCCTCGCCGATCTCCTACGCCCTCGACGGCCAGCAATACGTCGCGGTCGCGGCCGGCAACATGCTCTACAGTTTCGCCCTGCCAGACCTGGCGAAGGAGACCAGACGATGAAGGCCCTGCGGCTCGCGGTGCTCTGCGGCGCTCTCTCCCTGGCCGGCGCGGCGCAGGCGGCCGAGAAGCCGCTGACCGTGGTCATGGTCGACGTGGACGGCGGCGCGGCGACGCTGTTCGTCACGCCCGAGGGCAAGTCGCTGCTGGTCGACACCGGCTGGCCCGCCGGCATGGGCGTTCCGCGCCCGGCGCCCGGCGCGACAGCCCCGCCCCAGCCGACCAGCGCCGAGCGGATCGTCGCCGCCGCCGCCAAGCTGGGCGTGCGCAAGATCGACTACCTGCTGATCACCCACTACCACGTGGACCACATCGGCGGGCTGCAGGGCGTGATGGCCCGGATGCCGGTCGGCACGTTCCTCGACCACGGCGTGAACCGGGAGGAGACCCCGCCCGACACGCCGCCCGCCATGGCGGCGAACCTGCCGGCGTCCTTCTATCCGGGCTACCTCAAGGCCATCGCCGGTCACCCGCACCGGGTGGTGAAGCCCGGCGACAAGGTGCAGATCGGCTCGCTGGCGCTGACCTTCGTCGCCGCCGACGCCACCCTCATCCCTGCGCCGCCCCACGCCCGGCCCGGACCCGGGCCCGAATGCGTTCTCGGCTCGGGCGTGCCGCAGGTCGACGAGAACCCCCGCTCGGCCGGCTTCGTCGCCAGCTACGGCAAGGCCCGGATTCTCGACCTGGCCGATCTGACGCTCGATCAGGAGAAGCAACTGGTCTGCCCGGCCAACCGCCTGGGCAGGGTCGACGTGTTGCTGGTCTCCCATCACGGCACGGCGCTCAGCACCGGGCCGGCCCTGCTGGCGGCGACGGCGCCCCGGGTGGCGCTGATGGCCAACGGTTCGCGCAAGGGCGGCGACAAGGAGGTGTTCGAGAACCTGGCGGCCGCCCGGTCCAAGCCGGCGGTCTGGCAGTTGCACGGCGCGACCCGCAGCCCGGAGACCAACCGGCCGGCCGACTACATCGCCAACCCGCTGCCGACCCCGGACGGCTTCTATGCGGTGACCGCGCTGGTCTCGCCGAACGGCGCCGTCCGCGTGACCAACGCCCGCAACGGCTTCAGCGAGACCTATCCGGGCCGCTGACGCCTCAGTCCTTGGCGCGTTCCTGGTAGGAGCCGTCTTCGGTCAGCACGACGATGCGCGTGCCCACGGCGATGTACGGCGGCACCATGGTGCGCAGGCCGTTCGACAGCATGGCGGGCTTGTAGGACGACGACGCCGTCTGGTTCTTCACCGCCGGCTCGGTGTCGACCACCTCGAAGGTCGCCAGGCGCGGCAGGTCGATGGCGATCGGCACGCCGTCGTGGGTCGACAGGGTGACCGTCATGCCGTCCTGCAGGTAGGGCGCGGCGTCGCCGACCACGTCGGTGGTGGCGGTGACCTGGTCGTAGTTCTCCGGGTTCATGAAGTGGAACCCTTCCCCGTCGTGGTAGAGGAAGGTGTAGGAGCGGTCGTCGACGATGGCGCGCTCCACCGTCTCGGTGGTGCGATAGCGTTCCGACACCTTCACGCCGTCGGAGATGCGACGCATGTTCAGCTGGGTCACGGGCGTGCCCTTGCCGGGGTGGATATTCTCGGCGCTGAGGACGACATAGAGCTTGCCGTCCATGTCGACGACGGCGCCCTTCCGGAGCGAGCTGGCGGAGACCTTCACGTGGCTTGATCCTCGAAGATGACGGGCGCGCCTAGGATCGCGCGATTCCGCTAATCAATTGGTTGTCGCGCCCCTATAGCGATTGACGCCGAAATCTCCAGCCCCCCGCCGGTCGCACCTTTGGACGAACCTGCCGCATCGCCCTGGTGGGCGCCCGAAAGACACCGCGACCGCCGGCCGTTCCTGCTGGCGCGCAACGCGCTGACCCGCGCCGTGCGCGGCTGGTTCGAGGGGCAGGGCTTCGTGGAGGTGGAGACCGCGGCGCTGCAGGTTTCGCCCGGCAACGAGGCCCACCTGCACGCCTTCGCCACCGAGATCACCGGCCCGGCCGGCGAGCGTGAGACGCTCTACCTGCACACCTCGCCGGAGTTCGCCTGCAAGAAGCTGCTGGCCGCAGGCGAGACCAGGATCTTCGACTTCGCCAAGGTGTGGCGCAATCGGGAGCGCGGGCCGCTGCACCATCCGGAGTTCACCCTCCTGGAATGGTACCGCGCCGAGGCGCCCTACGAGACGCTGATGGACGACTGCGCGGCGCTGCTGCGGCTCGCCGCCGAGACCACGGGCGCGCGGACCTTCAGCTTCCGTGGCCGCAGCGCCGATCCGTTCGCCGAGCCGGAGCGGGTGACCGTCGCCGAGGCCTTCGAGCGCTTCGCCGGCCTCGACCTGCTGGCCACCATCGCCGACGGCGGCGACACCGATCGCCACGCCCTGGCCGCAGCGGCGACCGCCGCCGGCGTGCGGGTGGTGGCCGACGACACCTGGTCGGACGTCTTCAGTCGGGTGCTGGTGGAGCGGATCGAGCCGCGGCTGGGGGAGGGGCGGGCGACCGTGCTCTGCGAATATCCGACGCCCGAGGCGGCGCTGGCGCGGCCCAAGCCTGGCCAGCCGAAGGTCGCCGAGCGGTTCGAGCTCTACGCCTGCGGGGTGGAGCTGGCGAACGCCTTCGGGGAACTCACCGACGCCGCCGAGCAGCGCCGCAGGTTCGAGGCGGAAATGGCTGAAAAGGCGCGGGTTTACGGCGAGCGCTATCCGCTCGACGAGGACTTCCTGGCGGCGCTCGCCCAGATGCCGCCGGCCAGCGGCGCGGCGCTGGGCTTCGACCGGCTGGCGATGCTGGCCACGGGCGCCGAGCGGATCGAGCAGGTCCTGTGGGCGCCGGTCGCCGAGATCGGCTGACATTGCCCCGCAGGCCCGTTCGGGCCATATGCGGCCGGACCCCATGACCGCCGCCGCCAACCCCCTCCGCAGCGCAGAGGCGCTCATTCGCGCCGGCCTCGTCGCGCCCGGGCAGCTGGCGGCCCTGGAGCGGGTCGCCGCGCAATATGCGGTGGCGATCACCCCGGCGATGGCGGACCTGATCGATCCCACCGACCTCGCCGATCCCATCGCGCGCCAGTTCACGCCGTCGGCCGCCGAACTGGAGGTCCAGGCCGTCGAGGCCGCCGATCCGGTGGGCGATGACACCCACAGCCCGGTCGAGGGGATCGTCCACCGCTATCCCGACCGGGTGCTGCTGAAGATCACCCACACCTGCGCGGTCTACTGCCGGTTCTGCTTCCGCCGCGAGATGGTGGGGCCGGGCGGGGTGAGGGCGCTGTCGCCCGCCGCCCTGGACGCGGCGCTGGCCTACATCGCCGGGCGCCCGGAGATCTGGGAGGTGATCCTCACCGGCGGCGACCCGTTCGTGCTGTCGCCGCGCCGGCTGGGCGCGCTGATGAAGCGGCTGTCGGCCATCGACCACGTCAAGGTGGTCCGCTTCCACACCCGCGTGCCGGCGGTGGACCCGCAGGCGGTGACGCCGGCCCTGGTGGCGGCGCTGAAGAGCCCGACCCAGGCGGTCTATGTGGCGCTGCACGCCAACCACGCCCGCGAACTGACTCCCGCCGCCCGCGCCGCCTGCGCCCGCATCGTCGACGCCGGCATTCCGATGCTCGGCCAGACCGTGCTGCTGCGCGGCGTCAACGACGAGCCGGAGGCGCTGGGCGCCCTCATGCGGGCCTTCGTCGAGACGCGGATCAAGCCCTATTACCTGCACCACGGCGACCTCGCGCCCGGCACCGGCCACCTGCGCGTCGGCGTCGCCGAGGGCCAGGCGGTGATGCGCGCCCTGCGCGGGACCATTTCCGGGCTCTGTCAGCCGACCTATGTGCTCGACATCCCCGGCGGCCACGGCAAGGTCCCGATCGGCCCCGACTACCTGACGGCGACAGGCGAGGGCGGGCTGACGGTCGAGGACCCCAACGGCGGCTCCCACCTCTATCCGCCCAAGCCTGCCGGGTAGCGCAGGGCCCGCCGACATACCCCCTTTTCGGGCGCCGCCGTCGCGTGCGAGACTTCGCAAGCTGCGGCGCGCCTCGAGCCAGAAAACTGGCCGGCGTCGCGATCCCTAGGGGGGAACAACCTATGACCGCCGCCGCCGCGCCCGGCGCCCGGACCTCGACCGGCTATCGCTATGTGGTCGTCTGGTTCCTGGCCATCGTCTACACCTTCAACTTCATGGACCGGCAGATCATGTCGATCCTGGCTGAGCCGATCCGCAAGGACCTGGGGCTCAGCGACACCCAGCTCGGCATGCTCACCGGCCTGGCGTTCGCGGCCTTCTACACGACGTTCGGCATCCCGGTGGCCTGGCTGGCCGACCGCGCCCGGCGGGTGTGGATCATGGCCGCCGCCTGCGGCATCTGGAGCGTCTTCACCGCCGCCTGCGGCCTCGCCACCAACTTCACCCAGCTGGCGCTGGCGCGGGTCTTCGTCGGCGTCGGCGAGGCGGGCGGCTCGCCGCCGTCCTACAGCCTGATCTCCGACTATTTCCCGCCGAAGGAGCGCGGCACGGGCCTCGCCATCTATTCGCTGGGCGTGCCGGCCGGGTCGATGGTCGGCTCGGCGCTGGGCGGCTGGGTGGCCGCCAACCACGGCTGGCGGATGGCCTTCTTCGTGGTCGGCCTGCCGGGCGTGCTGCTGGCGCTGCTCTTGCTGGTGGTGGTGCGCGAGCCCAAGCGCGGCGGCCTCGACGCGTTGGCCGCCGGCCACGCGGCGCACCCGCCAAGCCCGCCGATCGGCGCCGCCATCGCCAGCTTCTTCGCCAACCGCACCCTGGTGCTCACCGCCATCTCGAGCGGCCTGTCGGCCTTCGTAGGCTACGCCATGCTGAGCTGGAACCCGGCGTTCCTGATCCGCGTCAAGGAGATGAGCCTCAAGGACGTCGCGGTCTACTACAGCCTGGTGATGGGGATCACCGGCATGATCGGCACCTTCGGCGCGGGCTTCATCGTCGACCGCCTCGGCCAGATCGACCGCCGCTGGTACGCCTGGGTGCCGGCCATCGCCTTCACCCTCAGCGTGCCGTTCTTCGCCGGCTTCCTGCTGGCGCCGAACTGGCGCGTGGCGCTCGCCTTCCTGGCCGTGCCGGCGCTGATGAACAACATGTACCTGGCGCCGGCGATCACGGTGATCCAGAACGCCGTCGCCCCGGCTCAGCGGACCGTCTCCTCGGCGATCCTGCTGTTCATCCTCAACCTGGTGGGCCTGGGCGGCGGGCCGGTGTTCGTGGGCATGATCAGCGACCACGCCAAGCCGCAGTACGGCGAGCATTCGCTGCTGATCGGCCTGGCGGCCCTGTTCCCGATGATCGCCCTGACCGTCGGCGCCCACCTGGCGGCGTCGCTTTCCATCGGCCGCGACAAGCGACTCGCCGACGCCCTGTGACCTCAAGGATGCAGCGTCTCCGGCCCGGCCCATGTAAGGTGCCGGTGGGGGCGCTTCTTTGAGTCGGGATTGAAAGGTGAGTGACGTGAGTGAGCCGCAGTGGATCCGGAGCTTCGCGCTCGCGCCGCGGCGTTTGAGTGAGGGCGGCTGGGTGTGGTTCCGGCCCTATGAGTGGCGCTGGCAACGGCCGAACGGTCCGCTGCCGAGCGCCGTGAACCCGCCGCGGATCGTCAGCCGAAAGCTGCACGCCGCGGCCGCCGCAGCGCGTTAAGCGAAAACGGGGATTGGCCGCCTCAGGCGGCGTCGGCCAGGGTGTCGAAGCGTCGCGCGCCCTGGCGATCGAGGACGACCTCGCCGGCGGAGAACCGCCGGTTGAGGGCGCCTGCGAAGGGAATGTCGGCGACCGCGACATAGTCGCCGGAGGGCCGGCGCTCCACCAGCAGCAGGACCGCGGGCTTGGCCTGCTGGTGCAGCCGCACGGCGCTGCGCACGGCGTCGGGATGCAGGCCGGCCTGGCCGTCCAGTTTCGACGCCCGCTGCATCAGCGTCCGCAGGCTGACCGGCGCGCCGACCTCGCAGACGCAGGCGAAGGCCCGCGACCGCAGCGAGCCGCTTTGCACCGCCGGGTCGCGGCCGGTCCAGATGACGTAGTGGTCGAGAGGCGTTCGCGCCAAGGCGTCCGCCAACACCGCATCGGGGATCACTTCAGCTTCCCTGTGGCGCACGCCAGTCCTCCAATCGACTGTTGGCGACTCCTGTGGGTCCGGGGCCGCTTGGCACATCGTCGCGAGGGGACGACCGGCGTCGGCGCCAGGTTCGTCCCATGTTCGACGGATGCCGTAACCATAACCGATCCGGTTCAAACTGTATACTGCATGCAGATTTGTTGACAGCCCACGGCGCGCTGATAGGTTGCCGCCAACCAAGACTGGTGCGCCCTCAGGCAAGCGAGCCGACGGCCTGCGACCGGCCGTACAAGGGGAAGGGCGTCAATGTTCCAGAGCAAGTCTTACGCGGCGCGGCGGCTCGGCTGCGCGTCGCTTGGCGTCATCGCCGCGGTGGCTTTGGGCGGGACGGCTCTGGCCGGGCCGGGCGACTGGCCCAGCGTTCACCACGACCCGGGCGGGGAGCGCTATTCGCCCCTGACCCAGATCACGCCGGCCAACGTCAGCGGGCTGAAGGTCGCCTGGACCTATCACATGCAGACGCCGGCCGCGGCCGCGGCGGCCAAGGCCGCGATGGAGCGCGCGGCGACGGCAGCGCCGACCATCGGCCCGCACCGCACCGGACCGACCGGCCTGCGCGCCTCCGAATCCATCCCGCTGGTGATCGGCACGACCATGTACCTCGGCACGCCGTACGGGCGGATCGTGGCGCTGGACTCGGCGACCGGCAAGGAGAAGTGGGTCTTCGAACTGCCCAACGGCGACGTGCCCTCGATCCGCGGCGTCTCCTACTGGCCGGGCGACGGCAAGGCGCCGGCCTCGATCGTGTTCGGCACCCGCGACGGCAAGCTGATGTCGATCAACGCCGCCACCGGCAAGCCCAACCCCGGCTTCGGCGTCGACGGGACGGTCAACGTCAAGACCCCGGAAGTCATGCAGACCGGGATGGACAAGTACTACTTCATCCCGTCGCCGCCGGTGATCTACAAGAACCTGATCATCACCGGCGCGGGCATGGGCGAAGGCCCGGGCGGGGCCATGGCCGGCCCCGGGCCGCGCGGCGATAGCCGGGCCTGGGACGCGCGCACGGGCAAGCTGGTGTGGACCTTCCACTCCGTGCCGCAGCCCGGCGAGAAGGGCCACGAGACCTGGGGCGGCGACAGCTGGAAGCTGCGGGCCGGGGTCAACGTCTGGGGCCACATGACCCTCGATGCGCAACGGGGCATCGTCTACATGCCGTTCGGCGCGCCCAACAACGACCGGGTCGGCGTCGATCGTCCGGGCGACAACCTGTACGGCTCCTCGCTGGTGGCGGTGGACGCCAACACCGGCAAGTACCTGTGGCACTTCCAGGTCGTGCACCACGACGTCTGGGACATGGACACCCAGGCGCCGCCGACCCTGTTCGACGTCCACAAGAACGGCAAGGTGATCCCCGCGGTCGGCACCGTGAACAAGAACGGGCTGATGTTCATCCTCGACCGGGTGACCGGCAAGCCGATCTTCGGCGTCGAGGAGCGGCCGGTGGAGCCGGGCGACGTGCCCGGCGAGAAGTACTCGCCGACCCAGCCGTTCCCCGTGGCGCCCGAGCCGCTGTCGCAGATCACCGTCAGCCGCGACAACCTCTACAAGGATACGCCCGAGCATAAGGCCTATTGCGAGAAGCTGGTCGACGACAACAACATGCTGCTCGCCGACAAGCCGTTCACCGCGCCGCGCCTGAACCGCTACACGGTCAACTTCCCCGGTACGCAGGGCGGCGTGAACTTCTACGGCGGCGCCGTGGACCCGAAGCTGCACCTCTTCGTGGTCAACGTGAACAACCTCGCCCAGCCGATGCGGATCGTCCAGAACCCGGACGGCAGCTATTCCAACTCCGGCCCGCTGGCCGGCACCCGCCGCTTCTGGGACGCCGACAACCACCTGCCGTGCGGCCCGCTGCCCTGGGGCCAGATGGTCGCCGTCGACCTCGACACCGGCAAGATCGCCTGGCGCACGACGCTGGGGGTGACCGAGTCCATGCCGGCCGGCCACCAGAACACCGGCCGTCCGGGCCTCGGCGGTCCGATCACCACGGCGGCCGGCCTGACCTTCGTGGCGGCCACCGACGACGAGCGCTTCCGCGCCTTCGACACCCGCACCGGCAAAGAGCTCTGGGAAGATCGGCTGCCGGCGTCCGGCTACGCCACGCCGATGACCTACT
This sequence comes from Phenylobacterium hankyongense, assembly GCF_003254505.1. NCBI lineage: Bacteria > Pseudomonadati > Pseudomonadota > Alphaproteobacteria > Caulobacterales > Caulobacteraceae > Phenylobacterium > Phenylobacterium hankyongense. The sequence continues at coordinate 2,697,092 of NZ_QFYP01000001.1, forward strand.
CGGACGCCAAGGGTAAGCAGTACGTCGCCGTCGTCGCCACCGGCGGCAGCCAGATCGGCGCGCCGCTGAAGAGCGACGCGCTGGTGGTCTACAGCCTTCCGTAGGCGCGCCCACGGCGCCCACAGCCTGAGAGTGATGTCATTGCGTAGTTTCCTGCCTGCTCTCGCCGCCGCCCTGCTCGTCGCAGGCGCGGCGGTCGCCCAGCCCGCCGCCGCCCCGGAACCGCCCGGCGCCAACCTGCTGCCGCCCGGCGACGGGCGCGACCTGGCCGTGCGCACCTGCTCGGCCTGTCACGCCCTGGAAATCGTCGCGCAGAAGCGGCTGGACCAGGATGGCTGGTACGAGATCGTGCAGATGATGCACGACCGCGGCGCGCAGGGCTCCGACGACCAGATGGCGCAGATCGCGACCTATCTCGCCAAGGCCTTCCCGGCGACGGCGGCCGGCGCGGCCGCCCCCGCGGCCCACAAGCCGTAGGGGCGGAGCGCAGCCCCTACTTGCGGGGCTGGGCGGGGCTCTGCGAGGCCAGGTAGGCGGCGAGCGCCGCGCGTTGCTGGGCGTCGCCGATGCTGACCATCATCTTGGTGCCGGGCACGAGCTGGGCCGGGCCCTTCAGGAACTTGTCGACCTGGGCGGTCGTCCAGGCGAAGTGCGCCTTCTTCATGCCGTCGCTGTAGCCGTAGCCGGCGACCGAGCCGGCGGGGCGGCCGATCACGCCCTTCAGCGGCGGGCCCATCTTGCCGGCCGCCGGCTCTATGGAATGGCAGACCGAGCAGCGTTGTTGGAACAGGGTCTCGCCAGGGGAGGCGGCGAGCGCGCTCGACGCGGCCGCGCAGGCCAGCGCCAGGGTGGTGGTCAGCAACAGCCGGTAAGCCATCTACTCAGGTCTCCTTGTCGTTCCAGCTTTGGGGGAGGCCGCCTGACGCTGCGATGAACGCGACGCCAGGCGCAGCCGAAATCAGAGGCTCATGCCGCCGTCGATGACGATGTTCTCGCCCGTCATGAACCCGGCCTCGTCGGAGGCCAGCAGCACGGCGATCTCGGCGATCTCCTGCGGCGTGCCCAGCCGGCCCATGGGCTGGCGGGCGATGAAGCCGGCGCGGGCCTTGTCGAAGTCGCCCTGCGCGGCCATCCGGTCCTGCAGCGACGGGCTCTCCACCGTGCCGGGGCTGATGGAGTTGCAGCGCACGCCCGAGGCGATGAAGTCGCGGGCCACAGACTTGGTCAGCCCGATCACCGCGGCCTTGGTGGTGCCGTAGCTGAACCGGTCCGGCGCGGCCTTGATCGACGACACCACCGAGGCGACGTTGACGATCGAGCCGGCGCGCCGCTCGAGCATGCGCGGCAGGAAGGCGCGGATCGAGTGGGACATGGTCACCACGTTGACCCGGAAGGCGAGCTCCAGGTCCGCCGGCGCGCAGTCCAGGATGGTGTTCACGCCGACCATGCCGACGCTGTTCACCAGCACGGAGGTCTCCGGGAACTCGGCGGCCAGCGCCGCGATGCCCGCCGCGTCGGTGGCGTCCACCGCCCGGGCGGCGACCCCTGCGGCCGGGGCCCAGGCGTCCAGCAGCTCCTGCTTCAGGTCCACGGCCACCACCGTGGCGCCCTCGCGCACGAAGGCCTCCGCGATGGCGCGGCCGATGCCCTGGCCCGCGGCGGTCACGACGCAGGTCTTGCCGTTCAATCTGTTACTCATAGGTCCAGTCCTCAGCCGGGATAGAGGCCGGCGCCGCCGTCGACGCGCAGCACCTGACCGCTCACGAAGCGGGCGTCGTCGCTCGACAGGAAGCTCACCGCGTCGGCGATCTCGCTCGGCGTGCCGTAGCGGACCAGCGACGGGCCTTCCTCCATCATCACCGGATCGGTTTCGCGGGTGGCCAGGAAGCGGGCGGTCTTGGCCGGGCCGGGGCTGATGGCGTTCACGCGCACCCCGTGCGGGCGCATCTCCAGCGCCAGGCAGCGGGTGTAGTGCAGGACGGCGGCCTTGGCGCAGGCGTAGCCGACTTCCGTCGCGATGCCGGCATGCGCCGAGACGGAGCCGACATTGACGATCGAGCCCTGCTGGCGCGCGGCCATGCCGGGGGCGATGGCGCGGCACATCAGCATGGTGCCGATCAGGTTGCGGTTGACCACCGCCTGCACGTCCTCGACCTCGAAGTCCGTCGGGGTGTTGGGATTGGGCTTGGTGCCGCGCGCGCCGATATCGCCGCCGGCGCAGTTCACCAGGATGGAGATCGGGCCGAGCTGATCCTGCCCGGCGGCGACCATCTTCTCGACGGCCGCGTTGTCGGTGATGTCCCCGGTCACCGCCATCGCCCGGCTGGCGTTGCGCGTCAGCGCGGCGGCCAGGGCCGACAGGCTCTCGAACTCGCCGAACTGGGCCGGAGCCTGTTCGTTGATGTCGTGCAGCACCAGGTCGGCGCCCAGTCGCATCAGCGCCTCGGCGATCGTGCGGCCGAGCCCACGCCCGGAGCCCGTGACCAAGGCGACCCGCCCTTCCAGCGGGCGCCTGCCGGAGCTACCCGCTTCCGCCGCAAGCAATGTCTCGCCCATCCAGCTTCCTCTCTACGTTGTGTTTGGGGCGCACGAAGGCGCAGGCCGGAAGGCCGCTCGTCGTGTCACCAGTGTTTCGGATCGGCCTGCGCCCGGTCGCCGCACGCCGGGTGCAGGCTAGTTCTTCGGTAGGCCGGCCGAGGGGAGGCCCGAGCTGAAGCTCGAGAACCGCTCGGGGTCCTTGTAGTGCATGCGCAGGTGGCTGATCACCGCCGCCTCGGCCGAGGCTTCGGACTTGCCGAGCGCCACGTCCAGCAGGTCGCGGTGGTGGTTGAGCCGCCACAGCATGGCGTCATGGCCGACGTTCTCCAGGGCGGTGTGCGCGAACAGCACCGTGGAGAGCGAGTCCAGGGTCTTGGTCAGGTAGGGGTTGCCCGCCGCGGCCCAGATGGTGCGGTGGAACTCGAGGTCGACGTCGGCGGCGTCGATCTCGCTCGACGCCTCCCAGTTTTCCATCTGTTCGACCAGGTGGGTGAGCCGCACGGCGATCTGCTTGGTCATGTTGGCCCGGCACAGGCGCAGCGCCTCGGCCTCCAGCACCACCCGCAGGCTGTTGATCCGCTGCACGTCCTCTTCGGAGAGCTCGGTGACGAACATGCCCCGCCGCTCGTGGTTCATCACCAGCCCGTGCTCCTGAAGCTGCATGAGCGCTTCGCGGATCGGGATGCGGCTGATGTTGAATTCGCGCGCCAGCTGGCTTTCGTTCAGCCGGGCGCCGGGCCGGTAGCGGCCGCTGACGATGGCGTCGCGCAACATGTTGTAAACGTACGACTTCAGGGTGGAGGGAGCCCCGCCCACCGGATTTTCAAAAACCTGTGTGGTTGTCGGTGCGGGCATATCTCTCTGCTCAAAACCTGTCGACGAGAAACTCGGCCGCCCGGCCCAGGCCCCGTTGACACCCCCAAATCCGTATTTAGTATACAGATCACGCCGTCGATGGAAAGCGTGTTTCGGTCACACGCGGACGACGCTGGCGGTGAGGCCGGTAGGGCAGATAAGACGCAAGTCTATCCGAACGTCCTGCCGGGACCAGCAATAAAGAATAACCTGCCCAAGCGCGCTGTGGCGTGACTGGACAGTGCAGGATAGGGGGGTCTCGAATGGATCAAATGATATCGGAACGCGCAGACTCGTCGCTGAACCGCCGCAACAGCCTATTGGCGCTGCTTGGCGCAGTCGCGGCGACGGCCGCCGATGACTTGACGCACGGTCACCCGGCGGTGCGGGCGTGAAAGCCAGCCGCGCGCGCTACGGGGTCATCGGTTTCGCCCTGACCCTGGCCATGCTGGCCTATGTCCAGCGCGTGGCGATTTCCCAGGCGGCCGGCCCGATCTCGGCCGACATGCACCTCAACAAGGCCCAGATGGGCGCCATCTTCGGCGCCTTCGGCCTGTCCTACGCCATCTTCGAGATCCCCATGGGCACCCTGGGCGACCGCCTGGGCGTGCGCCGGGTGCTGACCCAGATCGTGCTGCTGTGGTCGGTGTTCACCGCGCTCACGGGCGCGGCGTGGAACGCCTCGGCGCTGTGGGGCATCCGCTTCCTGTTCGGGGCCGGCGAAGCGGGCTGCTTCCCGAACCTCACCAAGATGCTGTCGGTCTGGCTTCCGGCCGGCGAGCGGGTGAAGGCGCAGGCGCTGATGTGGGCCTTCACGCGCTGGGGCGGGGCGGTGACGCCGCCGCTGGCGCTCTTGGCGATCACCGCCTTCGGCTGGCGCTACGCCTTCGTGGCCTTCGGCCTGATGGGCGTCGTCTGGCTGGGCTTCTTCCTGCGCTTCTTCAAGGACGACCCGGCCCAGCACAAGGGCGTCAACGCCGAGGAGCTGAAGCTGCTCGAAGGCTCGCGCGCCATCGCCGGCGACCACAGCGTCAAGTGGGGCTCGCTGTTCCTGAAGCCCGCGGTGCTGGTGCTGGTCATCCAGTACTTCTGCTTCTCCTTCGTCTGGTACTTCTACGTCACCTGGCTGCCGACCTACCTGAAGGAGGCCTGGAGCCTGACCGCGACGCAGGCGGCCGGCTATGCGGTGCTGCCGCTGCTGTTCGGCGGCTTCGGCTCGCTGATCTCCGGCCTGCTGCCGCTGAAGATCCCGCGGCGCTGGGTGGCGTTCGGCGGCTTCGCGGCGACGGCGGTGCTGCTGTTCGCGGTGACCCGCATCCACAGCGTCGGCCTGGCCATGGTCGCCATGGCGATCGCCAGCTTCTGCAGCGACCTGACCATGCCGATCTCGTGGAACACCTGCGTGGAGATCGGCCGGCGCTATACCGCGACGGTCGCGGCCACCATGAACATGATGGGCAACCTCGCCGGCTTCGTGGCCCCGGTGGTCAGCGGGATCATCCTGCAGCGGTCCGGCAACGACTGGAACGCGCTGCTTTATGTGATGGTGGGCTCGGCCTGTATCTCCGCGGTCTGCTGGCTCTATCTCGACCCCGACAAGATCGCCCGGCGCAACGCCGAGGCGCCGCTGATCGCCGGCAATGCGCCGTCGCTCGGCACGCCCTGACACCTTCCTTCTTCGCGTAACCTCCCCAGACGGACAGTAGACATTATGAAAATCGACCTTTCGGGCCGGGTTGCGGTCATCACCGGCGGCAGCCGCGGGCTGGGCGAGGCCATGGCCCATGCGCTCGCCGGCGCCGGCGCGACCATCGCCCTGGTGGCGCGCGACAAGGCGCGGCTTGAGCAGGTGAAGTCGGACCTCGAGGCCAAGGGCGGCAAGGCGGCCTGGTTCACCGGCGACGTCACCAACGAAGCCGACGTGGCGCGCATCGTCGAAGAAGTCGGCGCCAAGCTCGGCAAGCCGCAGATCGTCATCAACAACGCCGGCACCAACCTGCGCAAGAACCTGGTCGACCTCAGCCTGGAGGAGTTCCGCAGCGTCGTGGATTCCAGCCTGGTCTCCACCTTCCTGGTCACCCGCGGCTTCCTGCCCGGCATGCTGGGCACCGGCTACGGCCGGGTGATCAACATGACCTCGATGCTCAGCCACGTGTCGCTGCCGCAGCGCACGCCCTATTCCTCGGCCAAGACCGCGCTGCTGGGCTTCAACCGCGCGCTGGCGCTGGAAGTCGCGGGCGAGGGGATCACCGTCAACGGCATCAGCCCGGGCCCGTTCGGCACCGAGATGAACGCGCCGGTGATGAACGACCCGACCGCCAACGCCAACTTCCTGGCCAACCTGCCGGTCGGCCGCTGGGGCAAGGTCGAGGAGATCGGCGGCCTGGCCTGCTACCTGTGCTCGGACCTGGCCGGCTTCATCACCGGCACGGACGTCGTCATCGACGGCGGCTGGACCGCGAAGTAGTCGATGAGCGAACGCACGCCCGTGCGGCCGTTCCGCTCGCGCGAGTGGTTCGCCGACTCCAGCCGCAGCGACATGACCGCGGTCTATCTCGAGCGGTTCATGAATTACGGGCTGACCCCGGCCGAACTGCGGTCGGGGCGGCCGATCATCGGCATCGCCCAGACCGGCAGCGACCTGTCGCCGTGCAACCGGGGCCACATCGAGCTGGCCAAGCGCACCCGCGAGGGCATCCGCGACGCCGGCGGCATCCCGATGGAGTTCCCGGTCCACCCGATCTTCGAGAACTGCCGCCGGCCGACCGCGGCGCTCGACCGCAACCTCGCCTATCTGGGGCTGGTGGAGACCCTCCACGGCTATCCGCTCGACGCCGTCGTGCTGACCACCGGCTGCGACAAGACCACGCCCAGCGGGATCATGGCCGCCTCGACGGTGGATATCCCGGCCATCGTGCTCTCCGGCGGCCCGATGCTGGACGGCTGGCACGAGGGTGAGCTGGTGGGGTCCGGCACGGTGATCTGGCGCTCGCGGCGCAAGCTCGCCGCCGGCGAGATCACCGAAGAAGAGTTCATCGACCTGGCGGCGGCTTCGGCGCCCTCCATCGGCCACTGCAACACCATGGGCACGGCCTCGACGATGAACGCCATCGCCGAGGCGCTGGGGCTGTCGCTGCCCGGCTGTTCGGCGATCCCCGCGCCCTACCGCGAGCGCGGCCAGATGGCCTACGAGACCGGCAAGCGCATCGTCGAGATGGCCTATGAGGACCTTAAGCCGTCGCAGATCCTGACGCGCGAGGCCTTCCTGGACGCCATCGCCCTGACCACCGTCATCGGCGGCTCCACCAACGCCCAGCCGCACATCTCCGCCATGGCCCGGCACGCCGGCGTGGAGATCACCGCCGACGACTGGGTGGAGCACGGCTATCCGCTGCCGCTGATCCTCAACATGCAGCCGGCCGGCCAGTACCTGGGCGAGCGGTTCCACCGCGCGGGCGGCACCCCGGCGATCCTCTGGGAGCTGCTGCAGGCCGGCAAGCTCAACGCCGACCGGATCACCGTCAGCGGCCGCACGATGCGCGAGAACGTCGAGGGCCGCGAGACCCACGACCGCGAGATGATCCGCCGCTTCGACGATCCGCTGAAGACCGACGCCGGCTTCGTGGTGCTGTCGGGCAACCTGTTCGACTTCGCGCTGATGAAGACCAGCGTGATCTCCGAGGAATTCCGCGCCCGTTACCTCTCGACCCCCGGCCGTGAAGGCGTCTTCGAAGGCGTGGCGGTGGTGTTCGACAGCGCCGAGGACTATCACCACCGCATCAACGACCCGGTGCTCGGGATCGACGAGAACTCGATCCTGGTGGTGCGCGGGGCCGGCCCCGTCGGCTGGCCGGGGTCCGCGGAGGTGGTCAACATGCAGCCCCCCGACGAACTGATCCGCCGCGGCGTCGCCAGCCTGCCGGTGATCGGCGACGGCCGGCAGTCCGGCACCTCCGACAGCCCGGCCATCCTGCACGCCACGCCCGAGGCGGCGATCGGCGGCGGCCTCTCCCTGCTGCGCACCGGCGACCGGATCCGCATCGACCTCACCCAGCGCCGCTGCGACCTGCTGGTGGACGAGGCGGAGCTTGCCCAACGGACGCCCGTCACCGACCATCCGCCCAGCCAGACGCCTTGGCAGGAGCTCTACCGCGCCCATGTCGGCCAGCTGGCCGACGGCGCGGTGCTGGAGTTCGCCGTCAAGTACCGCGGCGTCGCCCGGACCACGCCGCGCCACAATCACTAGCCAAAGACCGACCTCGAAAGTGAGCCGATAGATGAAGCTGCTTCGCTATGGACCCGCCGGCGCCGAGAAGCCCGGCCTGATCGACGCCTCGGGCGCGATCCGCGACCTCTCCGGCCATGTGGCCGACATCACCCCGGCGGAGCTGTCGCCCGAGGGCCTGAAGCGCCTGGCGGCCATCGACCCGAACAGCCTGCCGAAGGTCGAGGGGAACGTCCGCTACGGCGCGCCGCTCACCGGCGTCGGCAAGTTCCTGGCCATCGGCCTGAACTTCTCCGACCACGCTGCGGAATCCAACATGCCGGTGCCGACCGAGCCGATCGTGTTCATGAAGTCGACGACCTGCATCCAGGGCCCGGACGACGAGGTGATGCTGCCCAAGGACTCGGTGAAGTCCGACTGGGAAGTCGAGCTGGGCGTGGTGATCGGCAAGACCGCCCGCTACGTCGAAGAGAGTGACGCGCTGAGCTACGTCGCCGGCTACGTGACGGTGAACGACCTCTCGGAGCGCGAATACCAGCTGGAGCGCGGCGGCACCTGGGACAAGGGCAAGGGCTGCGACACCTTCGGTCCGATCGGCCCCTGGCTGGTCACCGGCGACGAGGTCGGCGATCCGCAGGACCTCGACATGTGGCTCGACGTCAACGGCAAGCGCATGCAGACCGGCAACACCAGGACCATGGTGTTCGGGGTCGCGGCGCTGGTCAGCTACTGCAGCCGGTTCATGACGCTGGCGCCCGGCGACGTCATCACCACCGGCACGCCGCCCGGCGTCGGCCTCGGCCAGAAGCCTGTGCCGATCTATCTGAAGGCCGGCGACACGATGAAGGTGGGAATCGCCAAACTGGGCGAGCAGAATCAGACGGTGGTCCCGTTCCGCCACCTGGGCTGATCCGATGCAGATGCCCGAACCCGATGCCGGCGTGATCGGACGGCGCCGCGAGCTGATCGCGGCGCTGCGCGCCATCGTGCCGGGCGAGGGCGTCATCGCCGACAACGCCGAGCTCGGCGCCTACGAGAGCGACGGCCTGACCGCCTATCGCCAGCGGCCGCTGGTGGTGGTGCTGCCGGAGACGGTGGCGCAGGTCTCGGCCGTGCTCGCCTACTGCCACGCCCACGGCGTGAAGGTGGTGCCGCGCGGCGCCGGCACCTCGCTGTCCGGCGGGGCGCTGCCGCTGGCCGACGGCGTGCTGCTGGGGCTGTCGAAGTTCAACCGCATCCTCGACCTCGACTACGACAACCGCTGCGCGGTGGTGCAGCCGGGGGTGACCAACCTCGCCATCACCAACGCGGTGTCGCACCGCGGCTTCTATTATGCGCCGGACCCGTCCAGCCAGATCGCCTGCTCGATCGGCGGCAACGTCGCCGAGAACTCCGGCGGCGTGCACTGCCTGAAGTACGGCATGACCACCAACAACCTGCTGGGCGTCGAGCTGGTGCTGATGACCGGCGAGGTCGTGCGCCTGGGCGGCAAGCACCTGGATCCGGCCGCCCTGGACCTGCTGGGCGTGATCTGCGGCTCCGAAGGCCTGCTGGGCGTGGTCACCGAGGTCACCGTGCGCATCCTGCAGAGCCCGGAGACCCAGCGCGCCCTGCTGCTCGGCTTCCGCGAGGTGGAGGCCGCCGGCGCCTGCGTCGCCCAGGTGATCGCCGAGGGCATCATTCCGGCCGCCATGGAGATGATGGACCGCCCCGCGATCCACGCCGCCGAGGCTTTCGTCAACGTCGGCTATCCGCTGGACGTCGACGCCCTGCTGATCGTCGAGCTGGACGGCCCGCCGGCCGAGGTCGACCACCTGATCGAGGTGGTGCGCGGGATCGGCGTGGCCTGCGGCGCCTGCACGGTGCAGCTGTCCAACAGCGAGGCCGAGCGCAAGGCGTTCTGGGCCGGGCGCAAGGCGGCCTTCCCGGCGGTCGGGCGGATCTCGCCGGACTACTACTGCATGGACGGCACCATCCCCAGGCGGGCCCTGCCGCAGGTGCTCCAGCGGATCCGCGAGCTGTCGGAGAGCTACGGCCTGGGCGTCGCCAACGTCTTCCACGCCGGCGACGGCAACCTGCACCCGATGGTGCTCTACGACGCCAACATCCCCGGCCAACTGGAAGAGGCCGAGGCCTTCGGCTCCGACATCCTGACCCTGTGCGTCGAGGTGGGCGGGGTGCTCACCGGCGAGCACGGCGTCGGCGTCGAGAAGCGCGACCTGATGGAGGTCCAGTTCGGTCCGGCCGACCTCGAGCAGCAGCAGCGCCTGAAGTGCGCCTTCGACGACCAGGGCCTGCTCAACCCCGGCAAGGTCTTCCCCCAACTCTGCCGCTGCGCCGAGCTCGGTCGGATGCACATCCACCGCGGCCAGGTGCGCTTCCCCGAACTGGACCGGTTCTGAGCATGACGACGGTGTGGACGGCGTCCAGCGAGATCGAGGCGTTCGACGCCGTGCACGCCGCGCTCTCCGAAGGCGTGCGCCTGGAGCTGGTCGGCGGCGGCAGCCGCCGCGACCTCGGCCGTCCGGTGGAGGCCGACGTGGTGCTGGATCTGTCGGGCCTGAGCGGCGTGGTCGACTACCAGCCGGAGGAACTGGTGCTGACGGTGCGGCCCGGCACGCCCATGGCCGAGCTGGAGGCGCTGCTCGCCGCCCGCAACCAGCAGCTGGCCTTCGAGCCGCCGGACTTCGGCCCGCTGTGGGGCCGGGCCGCAGGGCAGGGAACCATCGGCGGCTGCGTCATGATCGGCCGCGGCGGTCCGCGGCGGCTGACCGCCGGCGCGCCGCGCGACCACTTCCTGGGGGTGAAGGGCGTCAACGGCTTCGGCCAGGCCTTCGCCGCCGGCGGCCGGGTCGTGAAGAACGTCACCGGCTTCGACCTGACCAAGCTGGTCGCCGGCAGTTTCGGCACGCTCTGCGTGGCCACCGAGATGACCTTCAAGGTGCTGCCGGAGCCGGCCGACACGCTGACCCTCGTGCTGCGCGGCCTGGAGGACGAGGCCGCGGTGCGGGCCATGTCGCAGGCGCTCGGCAGCCCTGCGGCGGTCTCGGCCGCCGCCCACCTGCCGGCCGACGTCGCGCCGGACGGCGCGCCGGCGACCCTGATCCGCCTGGAAGGGGTGACGCCGTCGATCCGCGCGCGCGGCGCGCACCTCACCGCCTTCCTGCAGGACTTCGGCCCCATCGAGAGCCTGGACCGTGACGACTCCCGTGCGCTCTGGAAGCGGGTCGGCGACGCAGCGTTCTTCGCGGGCGACACGGACGCCGTGGTCTGGAAGCTGTCCGTCCCGCCCACCGCGGCGCCGGCGATCGCGGCCGCCGTGGGCGGCCGGCATTTCTACGACTGGGGCGGCGGCGGCCTTTGGCTGGCGCTGCCGCCGGCGCCCGACGCCCACGCGGCGCGCGTCCGCGCGGCGCTGGCGCAGGTCGTGGACGGCGACGGCCACGCCACCCTGATGCGCGCGCCTGAGGCGCTGCGCGCCACAGCCTCGCCGTTCCAGCCGCTGGCCCCGGTGCTGGCGGCGCTGACCGGGCGGGTGAAGCAGCAGTTCGATCCCAAGGGCCTGTTCAATCCTGGCCGCATGTACGCAGGCGCCTGACCATGCAGACCCGTTTCAGCCCCGCCCAGCTTGCCGAGCCCGAGACCGCCGCCTCGGAGAAGATCATCCGCACCTGCGTGCACTGCGGCTTCTGCACGGCGACCTGTCCCACCTACCTGCTGCTCGGCGACGAGCTCGATAGTCCGCGCGGCCGCATCTACCTGATGAAGGAGATGCTGGAGACCGGCGGGCCGCCGGCGGCCGAGACCGTCAAGCATGTCGACCGCTGCCTGAGCTGCCTCAGCTGCATGACCACCTGCCCGTCGGGCGTGAACTACATGCACCTGGTCGATCACGCCCGGGCCTACATCGAGGAGAACTACCGCCGGCCGTGGCCGGAGCGGACGCTGCGCGCCATCCTCGCCGCGGTGCTGTCCAGGCCCGCCCTGTTCCGTTGGGCGCTGCGGCTGGCGGCGATCGGCCGGCCGTTCGCGCCGCTGCTGCCGGGGCGGCTGAAGGGCATGGTGGCCATGGCGCCGGACCGGCTGCCCGCGCCGGGCGCCGCCGAGCGTCCGGGCGTCTTTCCCGCGCAAGGTCCCCGGCGCGGCCGCGTGGCGGTGCTGGCCGGCTGCGCCCAGGCCGTGGTCGGGCCGGGCATCAACGAATCCGCCATCCGCCTCTTGACCCGGCTGGGCGTCGAGGTGGTGACGGCCAAGGGCGCCGGCTGCTGCGGGGCGCTGCCGCACCACCTGGGCAAGGCCGAGCGCTCGCACGCGCTGGCCCAGGCCAACATCGCCGCCTGGACCGCCGAGCTGGACGGGGAGGGGCTGGACGCCATCGTCATCACCGCCTCCGGCTGCGGCACCAGCGTCAAGGACTACGGCTATATGTTCCGCGACGACCCGGAGTGGGCGGGGCGCGCGGCGCGCGTGTCGGCGCTCACACGCGACGTGACGGAGTTCCTGGCCGGGATGGACGCCCCGATCCCGGCGACCGCGCCCGAAGGCGTCCGCGTCGCCTACCAGTCCGCCTGCTCGCTGCAGCACGGCCAGGGCGTGCGCGAGACCCCGAAGGACCTGCTGCGGGCGGCCGGCTTCGAAGTGGTGGAGCCCGCGGAGCCGCACATCTGCTGCGGCTCGGCCGGCACCTACAACCTGCTGCAGCCGAAGATCGCCAGCCAGCTGCGGGCGCGCAAGGTCGGCAACCTGGAGGCCACGCGCCCGGACGTCATCGCCACCGGCAACATCGGCTGCATGACCCAGATCGCCGGCGGCACGCAGGTGCCGGTGGTCCACACCGTCGAGCTGCTCGACTGGGCGACCGGCGGGCCGAGGCCCGCGGCGCTGAGCTGACCCCCGGTCCGCTCATCCCGGCTGCGCCGTAGCCGATCATCTACGGCGCCTCGTGAGGGCGCGCTTGGCGAGCGGCTCGGCTACCGCCCAGCTACACCACGTCCTCGACACGACCTTTGCGCACCCGCAGCGTCCGCGTCGTGGCATTTCAGCCACGGGATGTGGCCCCCTCCGAACTGTCACGCGGCTGAGGCCAAAGTGTCATCTGTCGATCCTATGTCCCCACCGTCACACTACGGAAACGTCGCCGTAGCGGTCATGTCGGCGCGGTGAGCGAGTTCCCGCCGGCCCAAAACAGGGGGCTGAGTCTATGAAATTTCTAATGTCCACGGCTGCATGGAGCTGTTTTGCGCTGGCTTTGGCGGGACCCGCCTGCGCGGCCGACGCCGCCACCGCGGGCGCCGCGGAATCCTCTGGCCGGACGCTCGATGAGGTCGTGGTCACCGCCACCAAGACCGAAACCAACCTGCAGAAAACGCCGATCGCGGTCTCGGTGCTGAGCGCCACCGCCATGGCCGACCGGCACGCCGAAAGCCTGATCAGCCTGCAGGATGGGGCCATTCCTTCTCTGCGCGTCGCCACCTTTGAAGCGCGCCAGTCGGCGCTGACGATCGGCATCCGCGGCATCGTTCCGTTCGACGCCAACCAGACGGCCCGTGACCAGGGCGTCGGCGTCTACCTCGACGGCGTCTATCTTGGCCGCCAACAGGGCCTCAACGCGGCGCTGTTCGACCTCGAGCGCATCGAAGTCCTGCGCGGCCCGCAAGGCACACTGTTCGGCCGCAACACCGAAGGCGGCGCCCTGAATATCATCACCAAGGGTCCGACCGGCGTGTTCGGCGGTCGGATCACCGCCGGCGTCGGCAACTTCGGCTCCTACAATGGCGAACTGCACCAGGACTTCCAGGAATTCTCCAACGTTTCGGTCAAGGTCGACGCGCTGATCCAGCATCAGGATCCGACGGTGAAGAACCCCCTGGCCGGCCAGGCCGGCTGGAATCAGTATGACCGCAAGGGCGGCCGGGTCACCGCCCTCTACAAGCCGAACGACCAGTTCAGCGCCCAACTCTCGGGCGACTTCGCCAAGGACGACAACACCCCGTTCTTCAGCCAGTTGGTCAGCTTCAATCCTTACGGCAAGCGCGTCCGTACCCTGGCCGAGCTGCAGGCCGGGCCGGCTAACGCTCCAGCCGGTACGATCAACCCGCTTGCGCCCCTGGTGAAGGTCTCCACCGATCGCCAGACCGTGTCAGATATCGGCACCATCCAGCAGCCCAGCGTCGACGAGACCGGCGGCCTTTCGGCGGTGCTGAAGTACAAGGTATCGCCTGACCTGGAGCTGCGCTCGATCACTGCGGCCCGCGGCGTCGCCACCAACCAGTGGGACAACTCCGGCATCGAAAGCCGCAACGTCTTCGCGCCGAACGTGAACTTCGGCCGCTACAGCCTGTCGGACCTCTTCCAGCGTCAGTTCAGCCAGGAATTCCAGGCGGTCGGCAGCCTCGGCGACAGCCTCACCTATGTGGCCGGGCTTTACTACTTCAAGGAACATGCCAAGGAATCGGCGGCCACGCCGTTCTCGAACCAGTGGAACGCCGATGGCACCGCCTACACGATCCGCTCCCCGCTTGGCACCTCGGCGGCTTCGGGCGCGACCTCTGGCTGGCAGCCCGGCACCCGGTTCATCAGCCGCGCCAGCGCGGCGGATGCGACCAGCTACGCGGCCTATGGCCAGGGTACCTACACCCCGGCCTCGATGGACGCGCTGCACCTGACGGTTGGCGGTCGCGTGACCGAGGACAAGCGCAACGGCACGCTCTACATCGTCAACGGCAAGGCGACGAACTTCACGTTCAACTACGACAAAAGCCGCTTCGACCCGCTGATCAACGTGTCCTATGACGCGGCTGACGGCGTCAGCCTCTACGCCAAATATTCGACCGGCTATCGCGCGGGCGGGGCCAACGACCGCTCGGCGACCTTCCAGTCGTTCGACGCCGAAGAGGTGAAAGCCTACGAGATCGGCGCAAAGACTGAATTCTTGGACCGGCGCCTGCGCGTCAACGTGGCCGCCTACGCCATGGACCGCACCAACACCCAGATCGACTTCGACGCGGTCGACACCACCCCGGGGAGCCCCACCCAGGGCGCTCACACCGAGGAGACGCGCAACGCACCCGGCACGTCGAAGATCAGGGGCTTCGAGGCCGACGTGACCGCCAAGGTCACGGAGAACATGACGATGGGCTTCTCCTACGCCTACACGGACGTGAAAATCCCCGCCGCGCCGTTCCCCTTCACCGGCAACGCCGCCGTTCCGCAGGGCACGCCGTTCCCGGTCAACGTGGTCTATACGCCGCCGAACGCCTGGTCGGCCTTCGTCGACTATGAGGTCCCGGCGGGTCGGATGACCGTCCGCGCCCACCTTGACGCCAACTACGCGGACGCCCAGTACGCCTTCCAGAGCGAGTTCGCGGACGTTTCGCCCACGGGGACTCTCGTCCAGAGCGTCGCGGTGAAGACGGACTCCAGCTTCATCGTCAACGGCAGCCTGACCTTGGCCGACATCAACATGGGCGGCAACGGCGCGACCGCCTCTCTGTCGGCGTGGAGCCGCAACCTGCTGGACGAGTCGCACATCTACCGGATCTCGGCCGCCAACCGCGGCACGATCGGCGACTACGCCAACTTCAACCCGCCGCGTACCATCGGCCTGGAGCTGCGCGTAACGTACTAGATCTCGGCGACGGTGCTGAAATGAGGAAGGGCGGCTCCGGGAGGAGCCGCCCTTCTGACTCGCCCGCATTTCTCACGCTGCGGCTCTGGATCGTGGCGAATTGAGCGATAGTCGGCACTGGAGCGGTGTAGCGAGGGCGGGCTAGCGGGCCGTTGAAGAAGTCCGCAGCGGTGCGCGACTAGCTAGCTTTGGACAGTGGCGCGATCGCGACCTCGCCGGCCATCGCCGCCACCTTCGGCGAACAGCTATAGGGATCGTTCCTGTAGACAGGAACCAGCGTCATCAGCTCCACTCTGACGAACGATATCATGCATGGGCTCGGCGTCAGCGGGTTCGGGGCGCAGCTCAGCAGCGCTGTGCTCAATACGGCGAGAGCCGGGATGAGCGACAGAGCAATCAGGCGGCCTGCCGCTGCTGTTCGAGGGCCTCGGTGATCTCCTGGAACACCGCCACCGGATCGGCGCCCAGTGACTTGCACATCAGGTAGAACTCGCGCAGCTCCACCCGGCGCTGGCGCTGTTCGATCATGTTGATGTGCGATTGCGACTTTCCGAGGCGCGCCGCGAGGCTGCGCTGCGACACCCCCGCACGCCGACGGGTGGCGACCAGGATGTCGATCATGATCCTGTAGTCTTCGCTGAAGATCGGGCTGGCCATCGGGGTGCTCGGGTCTGGGGTGCGGTTAGCGGGCGAGCTTGAGGTGGGGGGAGTAGTCGGTCATCCGCATGAAAACGGAATCGACCTTCTCCACGAGCTTGCCGTCGGCTTCGGAGGCCTTGGCGACCGCCTGCCACTCGGGATCGGCGCGGAAGGCGTCCCAGGCGGCGTCGCGCGCGGCGCGGCTGGGGAAGGCCAGGATGTAGACGACCTGGCCGTTGGCGGTGTCCTCCTGGTTCCAGTAGGCCACCGACTGCATGTGATGCTTGGCGAACAGCTTCAGGGTATGGTCGCGGAAGCGGGCGTTCAGCGCGTCGAGCTTGCCCGGCGCCACGTGATAGGTCCGCAACTCGTAGATGCCGTCCGTGGACAGGGTCTGGGCCCGGCTGAGCGTCGAGGCGCCGGCCAGCGCCAGGCCGGCCAGCAGCATGGGCGCCATGCGGCGCAGGCCGCCGCGCCGCCGTCCCTGGGCCGATGTTCCGTCTTGCGCCACGTTCGCTCTCTCCAGGCCCGCTATCGATGTCTACTGTATACAGTTGCGTCGATCAATGCTATGCCCTTCGGGAGGCTTGATCTTCTCTTGAGCGGGCAAGCCTTGCCTCCCTCAGGCAACCTTGACGCCAGCTGCCTAGCGCAGCTGGCGTTCTGTTTCGAGCGTCTGCGGGACGGTGTCGCCGAAATTTCGCAGGGCTGGTGACTCACGCTCAGAACTGTATACTATAGACCATATGGAACCCCGATCCGGCCGCGAGCCGGGTCAAAAGCGGGGACTGAACGTTCGGGGTCGGGGAGGGGTGATGGGGTCTGCAGGCGTCAATCGCCGCGGGGTGTTGGCGCTCACGGGCGCGGCCGCCGCCGCCGTGACCCCGGCCGTCGCCAGCGCCCAGGCGCAGCCCGCCGGACGCCCTTTCCAGCTCCAGCCGCAGCCGCTGCCGTTCGACCCGAAGAGCATTCCCGGCCTCTCCGAGAAGCTGCTCGTCAGCCACCACGACAACAACTACGCCTCGGCGGTGAAGAAGATCGCCGCCATCGAGGCGGATCTCGCCGCCCTGGACCCGAGCGCCCCCGGTTACCGCCTGAGCGGGCTGAAGCGCGAGGAGCTGCTGGCCTGGAACTCCACCCTGCTGCACGAGGCCTACTTCCACAGCCTCGGCCCGGGCGTCGCGCCGTCGGCGCAGCTGGGCGCGGCGCTGGAGCGCGACTTCGGCTCCTACGCCCGCTGGGCGGCGGAGTTCGCCGCGGTCGGCAAGTCGCTGGGCGGCGGCTCGGGCTGGGTGCTGCTGATGTGGAGCGAGCGGGACCGGCGGCTGGTCAACCAGTGGGCCGCGGACCACACCCACACCCTGGCGGGCGGCCGGCTGCTGCTGGCGCTCGACATGTACGAACACGCCTATCACATCGACTACGGCGCCAACGCGGCGGGCTATGTGGACGCCTTCATGAAGGCCTGCACCTGGACCCGCGCCAATGCCGAATTCGCTCGAGCCCTGCGGGACTCGGCGCCGGCATGAGGTCGCGGGCTGCGGCCCCGGCCAAGAGACTTTCGCATCCGCACCCCGGGGGAACCGGGGATTTGGACTGGAGGAATTGGTGAAGATTACGATGAAGCGTTCCCTCTCGCTGGCGCTCGGCGCCCTGGCGCTGGCGGCCGTCAGCCCCGCCGCGGCGCAAACCGCGGCCAAGCCCGCCGCCAAGCCGGCGCTGGATGTCCACGGCCAGCCGTTCCCGCGCATTCCGGGCCAGAACCTCGACGGCCTGCGGGTCTACATCCGCGCCGGCCTGAAGACCCACCAGGCGGGCCAGCACGACTATCCGCAGTTCCTGGCCGACTTCTCCAAGGTGCTGACCCAGCACGGCGCGGTGGTCGACGGCTCGTTCCATGCGCCCAGCGCCGCCGAGCTCGCCAACACCGACGTGGTCGTCATGTACAAGGGCGACGCCGGCTTCATGACCGCCGCCCAGCGCGAGGCCCTGCAGGCCTTCATCAAGCGCGGCGGCGGCATCGTCACCATCCACGACGTGCTCTGCGGGCCTGACCCGGCCGAGTTCGCCTCCTACGTGGGCGGCGGCAAGAAGCACGGCCAGGTGAACTACACCCTGGAAGCCAAGGTGCCGTACACCATCGTCGACAAGGCCAACCCGATCATGCAGGGCATGACCGAGATGACGCTGAACGACGAGGCCTTCTACCTGATGACCTGGTCGCAGGCGCCGAAGATCCACGTGCTGGCCACGACGGTGATCGACAACACGCCGAGCGCCAAGGGCCACGCCGGCGAAGTGGTGCCGCAGATCTGGACCTACGAGCACACGGTCGCCGGCGGCAAGCCGGCCCGCGCCTTCGTGTGGATGCAGGGCCACAACTACGCGAACATCAGCAACCCGCAGATCGAAGGCATGCTGCTGCGCGGCATCTCCTGGGCCGGCAAGCATCCGGTCAATGAACTGGTCGACTACAAGCAGCCGGCGCCCGAGCCGCGCCCGAACCGCCAATAGGCGACAGGAGCCGGCGTCTTCGGGCGCCGGCTCCAGATCGTCGCGCCGCTTGGCCGGCGCGGGCGATTGGCCCATTTAAGCGCTGCCGACGATGAGGGGCGCTTTGCGAGCCGTGACGACCACGCCTCCAGCCGATGAGGGGTCCGCGCCTGCGGTTCCGCCGTCGTGGGTGGAGGTCTGCATCCTGCCGCTGGCCTGGGTCGAGCCGCTGGCGGTGGCCGCGCGCCACGGCGAGACGCCGTTTGCGGCGCTGCTGCATTCCGGCGCCGGGCGCTGGTGCTATTTCCTGCAAGCGCCCGACGCCATCCTCGAACTCGCCGACGACGAGCGCGAGGTCGGGGGCCTGCTGGCGGAGCTGCTGGGATCGCCGGCCACTGGCCGGCCTGACGGACCGCCGTTCCAGGGCGGGGTGCTGGGCCTTGCCGCCTATGAGCTGTCGGCGCGCTGGGAGCCGCGGCTTCGCGGGCCCCGGCAGGCCGGCTGGCCGGACCTGACGCTGGCGCGCTACCCGGCGCTGCTGGCCTTCGACCGGCTCAACCGGCAGGCGCTGGCGATCGGCCGGGGGGATAGTCCTGACGCGGCGCGCCAACGGGCGAGCCAGGCCCTCGACTGGGCGGCGGGCGACCTCTCGCCCCGCGGCCTGCCGGCTCCGGCCAAGGTGGGCGTCGAGGTCACCCCACGCGCGCAGCACCGGGCGGCGATCCGGGAGGTCGTCGGGAGCATCCATGCCGGCGAGCTCTTCCAGGCCAACCTGGCGCGGCGCTGGACCGGCCGGCTGGCGCCGGACGACACGCCGCTGAACGTCTTCCTCGAACTGGCGCGGACCAGTCCCGCGCCCTATGCCGCCTACTGGCGGCTGCGGGATCGCGCCCTGGTCTCCAACTCGCCCGAGCGGTTCCTGTCCGTGCACGCCGAGGCGGACGGTCTGTGGGCCGAGACCATGCCGATCAAGGGCACGCGGCCGCGCTCCAGCGACCCGGCGATGGACGCCGCCCTGGGACGGGAGCTGTTGGCCTCGGTCAAGGACCGGGCCGAGAACCTGATGATCGTCGACCTGATGCGCAACGACCTGTCCCGCGTCTGCGTCCCCGGCACGGTGGCGGTTCCGAAGCTCTGGGCGCTGGAGAGCTTCGCCAACGTGCACCACCTGGTCTCCACGGTCCGCGGGCGGCTGGCGGCGGGCCGCACGGCCTGGGACGCCTTCCTGGCGGCTTTCCCGCCGGGTTCGGTCACTGGCGCGCCGAAGCTGCAGGCGATGTCGGTGATCGCCGCCCACGAGCCGCCGCGCGGCGCCTATTGCGGCAGCCTGTTCTGGGCCGGGTTCGACGGGGCCCTGGAATCCAGCGTGCTGATCCGCAGCATCGCATTTGCCTCGGGGCCCGAGGGCTGGGCCTTCGAGGCGCGGGCCGGGGGCGGCATCGTCGCCGACAGCGATCCGGACGCCGAGGTGCGGGAGACGGAAGACAAGATCGCCGCCATCCTTTCGGTGCTGGGGGAGACCTCCGGTGAGCGATGACTGGACCACCGACCGCGGGTTCACCCTCGGCCACGGCCTTTTCGAGACGGTGCTGTTCGAGGCCGGCGAGTTGCAGGACCTCGCCGCGCACCTCGACCGGCTGCGGCGCGGCTGCGCGGTCCTGGGCCTGCCGCCGCCGGACCCGCAGGCCTGCGAGTCCGCCCTGCGCGCGGCGGTCGCGGCCCTGCCGCAGCCTGCCCGCCGCGCCGCCGTCCGTCTCAACTGGAGCGCGGGCGTCGGACACCGCGGGCTCAACGCGCCGGATCCGCTGCGGCCGCGCCTGAGCGCCAGCGCCGCGGCCACGCCATCGCCGCCGGCGGCGATGACGCTGCGGACGGTGGAGGTCCGCCGCAACGAGGGCTCGCCGGCGAGCTATGTGAAGAGCCTCTCCTACCTGGACAATGTGCTGGCGCGGGGCGAGGCGACGCGGGCCGGCGCGGACGAGGCGCTGATGCTGAACAACCGCGGCGAGATCGCCTGCGCGGCCGCTGCCAACGTCTTCTGGCTGTCAGAGAGCCGCCTCTGCACGCCGGCGATCGCGTGCGGAGTCCTGGCCGGGACCATGCGGGCCCGGGTGCTCGCCTGGTGGCGCGCGCAGGGCTGGCCCGCGGCCGAGGTCCGGCAAGGTGCGAAAGCGCTCGCCGGGGCCGAGGGGATCTTCCTGACCAACAGCCTGCTGGGGGTCTGCCCGGTGTCGGAGCACGACGGTCGCGAACTGGGCTGGCCCGAGCAGCTCTCCCGCCTGCGGGCCGAAGTCAGCGCCTGAGATCGCCGTCGCGGGCGTGGGCCAGGGCGCCGGCCAGGTAGGCGCGTTCCACCACCCGGTCGTCGGCCAGGATGCTCAGCACGAACAGCTTGTCGGCCAGCGTCTTCGCCGCCGCCATCCGCCGGGCCAGCAAGGGCGTGGCGGCGAGGTCGAGGACCAGGAAGTCGGCCTCCTTGCCGGGCGCCAGGTTGCCGACCTTGTCGTCGAGCTTCAGGGCCCGCGCCCCGGCCAGGGTGGCGAGATAGAAGGCGTGCAGGGGATCCAGGCCCTCGCCCCGCAGCTGGCCGACCTTGTAGGCCTCGCCCATCATGTGCAGCAGCGAGAAGCTGGAGCCCGCACCAACGTCAGTGCCCAGCCCCACGGTGACCCCGCAGGCGCAGGCCTGCCGCAGGCTGAAGAGGCCGCTGCCGAGCAGCAGGTTGGAGGACGGGCAGAAGGCCGCCGCCGCGCCCGCGCCGACCATCCGGCGCAGGGCGTCCTCGCTGGTGTGGACGCAGTGGGCGAACACCGAGCGGTCGGTGAGCAGGCCGAAGCGCTGGTAGACGTCGAGGTAGTCGCGGTGGCCGGGGAACAGCTCGCCGACGCGGGCGACCTCGTCGAGGTTCTCCGACATGTGGGTGTGGACCAGCACGTCGGGGTGGGCGGCGGCGACCTCGCCGGCCATGGCCAGCTGGGCCTCGGAGGAGGTGACGGCGAAGCGCGGGGTCACCGCATAGCCGAGCCGGCCGCGGCCCCGCCAGGCGCGGATCAGGGCCTCGGTGTCGGCGCGGCCGGTCTCGACGGTGTCGCAGAGCGCCGGCGGCGCATTGCGGTCCATCAGCACCTTGCCGGCGATCAGCCGCATGTTGCGGGCCAGCGCCGCGTCGAACAGCGCCTCCACCGAGGTCTTGTGGACGGTGCAGAACACCAGGGCGGTGGTGGCGCCGTTGCGCAGCAACTGGTCGAGGAAGAAACCGGCGGCCTCGTCGGCGTGGGCGCGGTCAGCGAAAGCCTGCTCGGCCGGGAAGGTGTGGTTGTTCAGCCAGCCCAAGAGCTGCGAGCCCCAGGCGGCGATCACGTCGGTCTGCGGATAGTGGGTGTGGGCGTCGACGAAGCCCGGGGTGATCAGCCGGCCGGACAGGGCCTCCACCGGCGTGCCGGCGGGCAGGGCGGGCGCGAGGTCCTCATAGGCGCCGAACGCCGCTACATGGCCGTCCTCGACCACCAGCAGACCGTCGGTGTGGTAGGCGCAGGCCTCGGCCGCCGGCGCGCGGCAGGGGTCGTCCAGCATGTGGACCAGGGCGGCGCGGTAGGCCTGGCGGCTCATGGGCGGACCAGGATCTGGTCGGGCTCGGCGAGGTCGATCTCGTCGAGGTTCTCGCCGGGGCCCGCGCGGTCGATCACCAGGAAGTCGCTCTCCGCCTCCAGGGCCAGCAGGAAGTGGTGCCAGACGCCCTTGCGATAGTTGACCCCCTGATAGGCCGCGGCGCGGAACACCTGCACGGCGGCGGGATCGAAGCCGCCCGGCGGCGCCACGGCGACGAGGTAGGGCCGCCCTTGCAGCGGCACGAAGGCCTGGCTGCCGAGCGGATGGCGCTCGAAGATCTTCAGCCGCGGCGGGTCGAGCGGCCGGGCGCGGAACAGGCTGACGATCGCCCGCCCGCCTTCGTCGCCCACGTCGACGTCGGCGAGGTCGTTGAAGCGGGTGGTGAAGCCGTAGTTGATGGCGATCTGCTCGGCGCGGTCGGAGGCCTCGATCACCTCGCCGAACGGGGCGAAGGCGTCGGCGGTGAGCGGCTGGGGGATCACCTCGCGCATCAGGACGCGTCCGTCTTGGCGCCGGCGGCGATCCAGGCGCCGAGGGCGGCGCGCTCGGCGTCGGTCATGTGGGTCTCGTCGCCCAGCGGCATGCTGTGGGTGGCGACGGCGCGCTCGTAGATCTTCGCGGCGTGGCGGCGCAGTCCCTCGGCGGTGTCGAAGGCCGCGCCATTCGGAGCCGCGGCGACGCCGCGATGCGTCGGACTGGCCGCGTGGCACATCACGCAGTTGCGGTCGACGATGGCGCGGACCGCGGCATAGGTCGGGGGCGGCCCGGCGGCGGCGAGTTGGGGTCGGGCCTGCTCGTTCAGCAGGGCGATGGCCACGAAGCCGGCGGCGGCGAACAGCAGCACTTCCGGGTGGATGCGGCCGGCATTCTTCAGGTTGAAGAAGTGGCGCACCGCCCAGCCGACCAGGCCCAGGCCCGCCAGCCACAGCCAGTTCAGCGGCGCGCTGACGATCATCGGGTAGTGGTTGCTGATCATCATCAGCAGCACCGGCAGGGTCATGTAGTTGTTGTGCACCGAGCGCTGCTTGGCGCGCTTGCCGAGGCTGGCGTCGGGGGTCTGGCCGGCCAGCACCTGGGCGACGACCAACCTCTGGTTGGGGATGATGACCAGGAAGACGTTGGCGACCATCACCGTGCCGATGATCGCGCCGACGTGCATCACCGCGCCGAGGTCGGAGAAGACCCGGGTCAGGCCATAGGCGGCGGCGGTCATCGCGGCGAACCAGACCAGGCCGAAGACCTTGAGGTTGCGGCCCAGCGGCGAGCGGCAGAGGCCGTCGTAGACCACCCAGCCGGCGACCAGGCTGCCAAGGCCGATGGCGACCGCCTGCCAGGGCGCGAGCGCCAGCTTGTTGCGGTCGATCAGGTTGAGGTCGGCGCCGAGGTAGAAGATCAGGCCGAGCAGCAGGACGCCGCTGATCCAGGTGGCGTAGGCCTCCCACTTGAACCAGTGCAGCTCCTCCGGCATGCCGGACGGCGCAACCATGAACTTGGTCTGGTGGTAGAAGCCGCCGGAGTGGACGCTCCACAGCTCGCCGGCGACGCCCTCTCGCACCTGCGCCGGCGCCTTAAGGTGGCTGTCCAACCACATGAAATAGAACGAGGACCCGATCCAGGCGATGCCGGCGGTCAGGTGCAGCCAGCGGATCGCCAGGTTCGCCCAATCCCCCCAAACCGAGCTCACGCGGCGGTGTCCTGCGTCAGTTGCAGGAGCTCGGCCGCCAGCGCCACGGCGATCACCGCCGGGGCCTTGCTGTTCAGGCCGGGGATGCCGATCGGGCAGGTGAGGCGGGCGAGCTGGTCGGCCGTCACGCCGTCGGCCTTCAGCCGGCTCTCGAAGCGGGCGCGCTTGGTGCGCGAGCCGATCAGGCCCAGGTAGCCGAAGTCGCCGCGGGCGAGCGCCGCCCTGGTCAGCCGGTAGTCGAGGTCGTGGCTGTGGGTGAAGATGGCGTAGAGGGCGCCGGCCGGGGCGGCCTCGAGGCAGGCCTCCAGGTCGTCCTCGCTCATCAGCTCGGCGTGGGCGCCGTCGGCCTCGGGGCGCAGGTCCTCGCGGCTCGCCAGCCACTCCAGATCGAAGGGCAGGGGCGCGAAGGCGCGGGCCACCGCCTGGGCCACATGGCCGGCGCCGAAGATCACCAGCTTGGGCCGCGCGGGCTGCATCAGCTCGGAGAGCCGGCGGACCTCCGGGATCGGCGTGCGCGGCCCATCGGCGGGCGCGTCGGGAGAGGTCGGCTGGATGGATCTGCGCATGTCCTCGCCCTCGAATTCGGCTTGCAGGCGGAACGGCTCGCGGGCGGCGCAGGCGGCCGCGGCCGGCTCCAGCCACGCGAGGCTGTCGGCGTCCACCTGTTCCACCAGCAGGCGCACGTGGCCGCCGCAGCACTGGCCGAGCAGCGGGCCGAGCGGATAGTCCTGCAGGGCGTGGCGGCGCCGCGACTGGCCCAGCAGCCGGCGGGCCTGGTCGAGGCCCTGGCGCTCCAGCGAGCCGCCGCCGATGGTGCCGGTGAAACGGTCCGGCCAGACCAGCATCCGCGCCCCGATCTCCCGCGGCGTCGAGCCTTGCGCGCCGACCACGGTGACCATGGCCAGGCGCTCGCCGCGCTTCACCGCCGCCAGGGCGTTGGCGATCCACTCAGACATGATCGCCTGCCCGGCGTCGCACGTCCTCGACCGCCGCCAGGATACGCTCCGGCGTGGCGGGCGCGTCGAGGTCGGGCATCACCCTGTGGCCGCCGACGCTGGCGACGGCGTCGGTGAGGGCGGAGAAGACCGAGATCGCCAGCATCAGCGGCGGCTCGCCCACCGCCTTGGAGCGGTGGATGGTCGCCTCGCGGTTCTCGCCGCGCTGCCAGATCGCCAGGTTGAAGGCGTCGGGGCGGTCCCCAGCGGTGGGGATCTTGTAGGTCGAGGGCGCGTGGGTGGCGAGCCGGCCGGCGTCGTCGAACACCAGCTCCTCGGTGGTCAGCCAGCCCATGCCCTGGATGAAGCCGCCCTCGATCTGGCCGGCGTCCACCGCCGGGTTCAGAGAGCGGCCGGCGTCGTGGAGGATGTCGACCCGGGTGACCCGGTTCTCGCCGGTCAGGGTGTCGATCACCACCTCCGAGGCCGCCGCCCCATAGGCGAAGTAGTAGAACGGCCGGCCCTGGTGGGTGGCGCGGTCGTAGTGGATCTCCGGCGTCCGGTAATAGCCGGTGGCCGACAGCGAGACGCGGGCGAAATAGGCGCGCCGCACCAGCTCGGTGAAGCCCATCAGCTGGTCGCCGATGCGGACGCCGGCGGGGGTGAAGTCGATCAGGATCGCCGGGGTGTCGAACTCGCGCGAGGCGAAGGCGATCAGCCGGTCCTTGATGGCGCGCACGGCGTTGGCGGCGGCCATGCCGTTCAGGTCGCTGCCGGAGGAGGCGGCGGTGGCGGAGGTGTTGGGCACCTTGTCGGTGCGGGTGGCGCTGATCTTCACGCTGTCGAGCGGCACGTGGAAGGCGTCGGCGACCACCTGGGCGACCTTGATGTTCAGCCCCTGGCCCATCTCCGTGCCGCCGTGGTTCAGGTGGATGGAGCCGTCGGTGTAGACGTGGACCAGGGCGCCGGCCTGGTTGAGGTGGTTGGCGGTGAAGGAGATGCCGAACTTCACGGGGGTGAGCGCCAGGCCGCGCTTCAGCCAGGGATGCTCGGCGTTCCAGGCGGCGACGACGGCGCGGCGGCCGCGGTAGTCGCAGGTGCGTTCCAGCTCGTCCATCAACTCGAAGGCGACGGCGTCGGTGACGGTCTGGCCATAGGGCGTGCGGTCGCCGGAAACGCCGTAGAGGTTGGCCTTGCGGACGTCGAGCGGGTCCTTGCCGAGGCGAAGCGCGATGGCGTCCATCGCCCGCTCGATCCCCATCATCCCCTGCGGGCCGCCGAAGCCGCGGAAGGCGGTGTCGGAGACGGTGTTGGTGCGCAGGCGGTGGGAGACGATCTCCGCGGCCTGCAGGCAGTAGGCGTTGTCGGCGTGGAACATCGCCCGGTCGTTGATGGCGATGGAGAGGTCGGCGGAGTGGCCGCAGCGCGACGCCAGTTCGAAGGCCGCGCCGCGCAGCTTGCCGTCGTCGTCGAAGCCGACCTGCCAGCGGCTCTCGAAGGCGTGCCGCTTGCCGGTCATCGCCATGTCGTCGTCGCGGTCGAGGCGGATCTTGGCCGGGCGGCCGGTCTTCGTCGCCGCCAGCGCGGCGATCGCCGCATAGTGGATCGACTGGGTCTCCTTGCCGCCGAACCCGCCGCCCATCCGGCGCACCTCCACGACCACGGCGTTGTCCCGCAGGCCGAGCGTGCGGGCGATGATGTGCTGGGTCTCGGTGGGGTTCTGGGTGGAGGACCAGACGTGCAGGTCGCCGTCCTCGCCGGGGATGACCAGCGCCACCTGGCCCTCCAGATAGAAGTGATCCTGGCCGCCGATCGCGAGCTGGCCGGCCAGGCTGTGCGGAGCGGCGGCGATGGCGGCCTGCGCGTCGCCCAGGCGCATGGTCTGGCTGTCCTCGATCACCGCGCCGGCTTCGCGGGCCGCCGCGATGGTCAGCAGGGCGGGCAGGTCGTCGTACTCGACGACGGCCAGGGCGGCGGCGGCGCGGGCCTTGGGCAGGGTCTCGGCGGCGACGGCGAACAGCGGCTGGCCGACGAAGCGGACCTCGCCCTCGGGGAACATCGGGTCGTCGCCCATGATCGGGCTGATGTCGTTCCGGCCCGGCACGTCGGCGGCGGCGAGCACGCAGACCACGCCGGGCGCGGCGCGGACGGCGGAGAGGTCGAGGCGGCGGATGCGGGCGTGGGCGCGGGCGCTCTGGCCCACATGCAGGTGCAGCAGGCCGGCGGGCTCGGGCAGGTCGTCGATGTAGCGGGCCTCGCCGGACACGTGCTTTTCGGCGCTGTCGTGCGCGATCGGCGCATGGACGCTGGGGGAGAGCTTCAGGGGCGCGCCGGTGTCAGGCATGGGCCACCGCCTGCGCCTCCGGGACGCGCGTGGGCGCGGCCGCGGCGCTCTCCAGGAAGGTCTTGAGCAGCAGGTTTTTCGCGGCCTGCAGGCGGTAGCCGGCGGAGGCGCGCATGTCGGAGATCGGCTGGAAGTCCTCGGCCAGGGCGGTGGCGGCGGCGAGCACGGTGGCGCGGGTCCAGGGCCGGCCGGCGAGGGCGGCTTCGCAGGCTGCGGCGCGCTTGGGCGTCGCCGCCATGCCGCCGAAGGCGATGCGGGCGTCGGTCACCGCGCCGTCCTTGACGCCGATCGAGATGCCCGCGCAAACCGCTGAAATATCCTGGTCGAAGCGCTTGGAAAGCTTGAAGATCCTGAAAATTCGGCCGGGCGGGGGCTTGAGCACGGTGACCGCCTCGACGAACTCGCCGGGGCGGCGGTCCTGGCGGCCGTAGGCCAGGAAATAGGCCTCCAGCGGCAGGTCGCGGGTGGTGTCGCCCTGGCGCAGATGCAGGGTGGCGCCGGCGGCGATGAAGGCCGGCGGGGTGTCGCCGATCGGCGAGCCGTTGGCGATGTTGCCGCACACCGTGCCGAGGTTGCGCACCTGCAGCCCGCCCAGGCGGCGGAGCAGCTCGCCGAACTCCGGGTGCAGGCCGGCGAGGGCCGCATGGGCGTCGGCGTAGCGGACCGCCGCCCCGATCCGCAGGGCGTCGCCGAAGTCCTCGATCCGGCGCAGCTCGGCGACCTCGTTGAGGGAGATCAGCGTCGTCAGGGTGCGGTGCTGCTTGGTGACCCACAGGCCGACGTCGGTGCCGCCAGCCAGCAGGGTGGCGTCGGGATTGTCCACGACGGCTTGGGCCAGCTCTGCGGTGGTGCGCGGCGCGAGGAAGCGGCGGCCGTGGTGCTCGACCGCCAGCGGTTCGCTCGGCTGGAGGGCGGCCAGCGCCTGCGCCAGGGCGGGCGTGTCGCCGGCCTCGGGGTCCTCGCCCATGGCCTGGCCGGCGGCCAGGATCGGGCCATAGCCGGTGCAGCGGCAGAGGTTGCCGGCCAGCGCGTCCTTCAGGCCGGCGGTGTCGGTGGCCGCGCCCTCCCGCTGGTGGGCGTAGAGCGACATCACGATCCCCGGCGTGCAGAAGCCGCACTGCGAGGCGTGGCTCTCGACCATCGCCCGCTGGACCGGGTGCAGGGCGCCCTCGCGCGCCAGGCTCTCCACGGTGAACAGCGCCCGGCCATCGAGCATCGGCGCGAACAGCAGGCAGGCGTTCACCGCCCGGAACCGCACGCGGGCGGCCTCCAGCTCGCCCAGCACCACGGTGCAGGCGCCGCAGTCGCCTTCGGCGCAGCCCTCCTTGGTCCCGGTGCGGCGCAGGTCGTAGCGCAGCAGGTTCAGCACGGTCAGCGTCGGGTCGACGTCCGGGAGCTCGCGGACCTCGCCATCCAGCAGGAACCGGACCGGGCGTCCCATCTCAGCTGCCGCGATAGGTGGAGTAGGCGAAGGGGCTGACCAGCAGTGGCACGTGGTAGTGCGCAGCCGGGTCGGCGACGCCGAAGTCGAGGGCCACGGTCTCCAGGAAGGCCGGCTCGGGCAGGTTCACGCCGAGGCCGCGGAAATAGGCGCCGACGTCGAACTCCAGCCGATAGGCCGACGCTTCCAGCCGCTCGCCGGAGAGCAGGGGCGCGTCGCAGCGGCCATCGGCGTTGGTCACCGTGCGCACCAGCTCGCGGCCGGCCTGCAGCAGGCGCACCGCCACCCCGGCCGCCGGGCGGCCGTGCATGGTGTCCAGGACGTGGGTCGTGAGGCCGCTCATGGGAGTTCCGTGATCGCCAGCCGCCCAGGGTCGGCGCAAGGGCCGGGAATTGCAACTAGGTCCGTGGCTTGCGACGGTGGCCTCCACCAGAAGCCTGTTGTGCGGTTATCCATGCCCTCCGAGCCCTATCCCCGAGACCTGATCGGCTACGGGCCCAATCCGCCGCATGCGGACTGGCCGGGCGGGGCGCGGATCGCCGTCCAGCTGGTGCTCAATTACGAGGAGGGCGGGGAGGCGAGCATCCTGCACGGCGACGCCGGCGCGGAGACCTTCCTGTCGGACTTGATCAACCCCGCGCCGGTGGTGGGCGCGCGGCACATGAGCATGGAGCAGGTCTACGAATACGGCGCCCGCGCCGGGGTCTGGCGGCTGCTGCGGCTGTTCGAGCGGCTGGGCGTGCCGGTCACCGTGTTCGGGGTGGCGATGGCCATGGAGCGCAATCCGGCGGTGGTGGAGGCCTTCCTGCAGGCCGGGCACGAGATCGCCAGCCACGGCTGGCGCTGGATCAACTACCAGGACGCTTCCGAGGACCTGGAGCGCGAGCACATGGCCCGCGCCATCGAGATCCACACCCGGCTGACCGGCGCGCGGCCGCTGGGTTGGTACACGGGCCGGACCAGCCCCCACACCCGCCGGCTGGTCGCGGAGGAGGGCGGCTTCCTCTACGACGCCGACGACTATTCCGACGACCTGCCGTTCTGGACGCAGGTCGCCGGGCGGCCGCAGCTGATCGTGCCCTACACGCTGGAGGCCAACGACATGCGCTTCTCCGGTACGGGGCTGAACACCGGCGAGCAGTTCTGGTCCTACCTGAAGGACGCCTTCGACGTGCTCTACGCCGAGGGCGCCGAGCGGCCGAAGATGATGAGCGTCGGCCTGCACTGCCGGATCGTCGGGCGGCCGGGGAAGATCGCGGGGCTGGAGCGGTTCATCCGCTATGCGCTGGGCCACCCGGACGTCTGGTTCTGCCGCCGCATCGACATCGCCCGGCACTGGCGCGATCGCCATCCCCCCGACGCGGGCCCTCGGGTCAGTGCGGTTCGATAGGAATCCCGTCGGCCTCCGCGGCGCCCGGCCGTCGGGCCATCCCCAAGGCTGTCAGCCCGGCGATCCCGCCGAGCTGCATGGATTCCAGGGCCGCGCTCGGCACCACCACGATTGTGGAATTGGTCTTCAGGCCCTCGTAGAGCATGTTCATGGCGCGCAGGTGGAACGCCGTGGGGTCGTCGGCATAGGTCCGGGCGGCGGCCTTGAACTTCTCGGCGATCTGGCGCTCGGAGTCGCCCAGGATCACCCGGGCCTGGCGCTCCCGTTCGGCCTGAGCCTGCATCGACATGGCGTTCTCCAATCCCGTGGGGATCAGCACGTCCTTAAGCTCCACGGAGATGACGTTGACGCCCCAGGGCTCGGTGCGCTCGTCGATGATCCTGCGCAGGTCGTTGCTGATCTTCTCGCGCCCCTCCAGCATGTCCGACAGCATGGTCTTGCCGATGACGTCGCGCAGGGCGGTCTGGGCGGCCCAGCTGATGGCGCTCTGATAGTCAGCGACGTCGACGGCCGCCTTCTGGGCGTCGACGACCTTCCAGAACAGCACCGCGTCGACGTCCACCGGCACGGTGTCGCGGGTCAGGGTCTTCTCGGCCTTGAAGGTGGAGGTGATGACCCGGGTGTCGATCCAGTTGGCGATGGTGTCGACGATGGGGATGATCACGAACAGTCCCGGCCCTTGCAGCGCCCGGAAGCGGCCGAGCCGCAGGACCACGGCCCGGTCCCATTGGGCGGCGACCTTGACGGCGGCGGCGACGATCACCGCGAGGGCGGTGGCGGCGACCGCGATCCAGATGCTCCCCCAACTGCCGGAGCCGCCATAGGCTCCATAGGCCAGCGCCAGGCCGAGGCCGGAGATGGCGAGGAACAGGAACGCGGGAACAGTGCTGGTCGTCCTCATCTTGGACCTGCCCGGCGCAAGCATGAGCGCCGCTGCGCCATCCAGCGGAACGCCCGGGTGGCGCTCCTGTTCCGAACGCTGTCCTTGATCTAACGTAGCCGGGTGGGATCTGCCTGCCTGTCCGCCAGCCGAGGGCCGCCAATGCGACCGAGTGAGCTTTCCGGGGCGGAATTCATCGCGCGGTTCGGCGGGGTCTACGAAGCCTCGCCATGGGTGGCCGAGGCCATCTGGCCGCTGGCCAAATCCGGTGTGCTCGACAGCCCGGAGCCGCTGGGGCGCGAGATGCGGACGGTGGTCGACGGCGCGTCGGTGGAGATGAGGCTGGCGCTGATCCGCGCACACCCGCAGCTGGCCAGCCGCGCCAGGATGGCCGACGCCTCGGTGAAGGAGCAGGCCGGGGCGGGGCTGGACCAGTGCTCGCCGGAGCAGTTCGAGGCCTTCCAGCGTCTGAACGCCGCCTATGACGCCCGCTTCGGCTTCCCCTTCATCATCGCGGTCAAGGGGCTGAGCCGCGCCGAGATCCTGGCCGCGTTCGAGGCCCGGCTCGCCAACGAGCCCGAGGCCGAGTTCGAGGGCGCCATCGTCCAGATCCACCGCATCGCGGCCTTCCGCATCGCCGACATCTTCGAGGATCGCGCCGCTGTTTGACGACCTGCGCCGCCAGCACGTGGACCTGGCCCAGCCGCGGCTGGGCTCGAAGGTGGTCTACGCCACCGACGACTTCTTCGCCGACAAGGCGCGGCTGATCGCGCCCGCCGAGCCGGTGTTCATCCCCGGCAAATACGACGCCAACGGCAAGTGGATGGACGGCTGGGAGAGCCGCCGAAAGCGCGTGCCCGGCCACGACTGGTGCGTGGTCCGCCTGGGCGTGCCCGGCGTGGTCGCCGGCTTCGAGATCGACACCCGCCACTTCACCGGCAACTACCCGCCGGGCGCGGCGCTGGAGGTCTGCCGTTCGGGCGAGACCGCGCCCGGCGACGACGCCGGCTGGATCAAGGTCACGCCGCGGCTCGACCTGAAGGGCGACGACCGGGTCTACGTTCCGATCGAGCACCCCGAGCCCGTCACCCACGTGCGCCTGCATATCTTCCCGGACGGCGGCGTGGCGCGGCTGCGGGTGTGGGGGAGGGTGGTCCCGGACTTTTCAAAGCTGGGCGTCGACGAGGTCATCGACCTGCTGGCCCTGGCCAACGGCGGGCGCGGGATCATCGCCAACGACGAGCACTACGGCCGGGTCGAGAACCTCACCGCGCCGGGCCGCGGCGTCCACATGGGCGACGGCTGGGAGACGCGGCGCCGCCGTGAGCCGGGCCACGACTGGGCGATCCTGGAACTGGGCGCGGCCGGCCTGATCGAGGCGGTCACGGTCGATACGGCGCACTTCAAGGGCAACTATCCGAACCGCTGCTCGATCCAGGCCACGGCTGCGGCGCAGGGCTCGCCGCAGGAGGTCGCCGAGCAGGCGCAGAACTGGCCGGTGCTGCTGCCGGAGGTGAAGCTTTCCGGCGACCACGTCCACGTCTTCCGCGACGAGCTGGCGAGCCTCGGACCGGTGAAGTTCGTGCGGCTGAACATCTATCCCGACGGCGGCGTGAGCCGGCTGCGGCTGATGGGGCGTCTGGCGGACGCGTGATCTCGGGCCGGCGCCGCAAGCAGATGCGCCTGGCCTCCAAGATAATGGAAAGATCAGTGGCGGGGCGGATCCGTCGGGCGGCGCTTGCCGCGTCACAGGCGTCGCCGGACGACTTGCCAAGGCCAATATCCGGGAGCAGTCTTCGATCTCAAAGGCCCTGCGCCGGCGATCCGGCGGCAGGGCTTTCTTGATTCTGGAGGCGCGACCCAGCCCCATGTCCAGCAACAGGACATCGCATATCCGGCTCACCTCGCATCCCGGGAATGGCTCGGCGAGCCGCTTCCCCATCCATTGGGATGCGCCGACGGCGCGCGAGCGCGGCCCGGTCATCGCCACGCCGAACTCCGGCGCGGACCGCAATGCCGTGGGCGCGCACGGCGGCGCCTATTCAATCTATCGCGCGCTGGCGATCTCCGCCGGCGCCATGGACCCGCTGGTCCGGCCGGAACTGCACAACACCCATCCGGTGGTCTCGATCGGGCCGCACCCGCAGTGGAGCGAGGCCGGCAAGATCGTCTCGCTCGACCCCTGGGGCCACCGGGTGGCCGAAGACTTCGCCCCGGAGTTGGCCGAGGGCGTCGACATCCGCCCGACCATCGCGGTCACCAAGGCGCGCATCAGCCTGCCGGAAATCGCCGACGCCATCGCCAGGGGGCGGCTGACGGTCGACGGCAAGATCGTCCACGAGGGCGGCGACGTGGCGGTGACCAAGGCCGCCATCGATCCGGTCTGGCACCTGCCGGGCATCGCCGAGCGGTTCGAGGTCGACGAGACCCAGCTGCGGCGCACCCTGTTCGAGCAGACCGGCGGCATGTACCCGGAGCTGGTCACCCGGCCCGACATCGCGGTCTTCCTGCCGCCGATCGGCGGGATCACCCTCTACATGTTCGGCGACCCGGCGCAGCTCGGCGATAGGCGCTTCACGCTCACCTGCCGGGTGCACGACGAGTGCAACGGCTCCGACGTCTTCGGCTCCGACATCTGCACCTGCCGGCCCTATCTGGTCCACGGCATCGAGGAGAGCGTCGCCCAGGCGCAGGCCGGCGGCACGGGGCTGATCGTCTACAACCGCAAGGAGGGCCGGGCGCTCGGCGAGGTGACCAAGTTCCTGGTCTACAACGCCCGCAAGCGCCAGCCCGGCGGCGACCAGGCGGCGACCTATTTCGAGCGCACCGAGTGCGTCGCCGGCGTGCAGGATGCGCGCTTCCAGCAGCTGATGCCGGACATCATCCACTGGCTGGGCATCCGCCGGATCGACCGCTTCGTGTCGATGTCCAACATGAAGTACGACGCCCTGGTGAAGGGCGGCATCGAGATCGGCGAGCGCGTGCCGATCCCGGATTACCTGGTCCCCGACGACGCCTCGGTGGAGATGGAGGCCAAGAAGGCCGCCGGCTACTTCACGCCGGAACCGGCCCCGACCGCCGCGGACCTGGCCAAGGTGGTCGGCCGCGACCTCAAGGAATTCTGAGCATAGAGCCGCGCGCCCACTTCCATCTGTCATCCCCGCGCAAGCGGGGACCCAGGTGTTTTATTGAGGACCACCGGCGTGTCCGGACTGAACGAAAAAAGCCTGGGTCCCCGCTTGCGCGGGGATGACCGGGACAGGGTCGCGGCGCGCGGCCTGCTGTCGTCCGCCGCAGTGCGCGAGCGGGCGCAGGAGCTGCTGGCGATCGCGCTGGCCGGCGGCCTCAGCGACTGGCGGGTGGATCTCGACCGCCTGGCCCTCGCCGCCGACCTCACCGCCGAGGTGGTGCGGGCCAGCTATCCGGACCTGAAGGTCCCGTTCCACGCCCGCTGGCGGCACTTCGTGGTGGAGGGGCGCGACCTCTGGGCGGAGGGGCTGGCGGCGCGGGGCTGGGCGGGCAGGGCCGAGGCCGGCCGGGCCGCCTTCGACCTGGTGATCCCCTCGGTGCTGCTGGACGCCGGGGCCGGGGCGGCCTGGCGCTATCGGGATGCGGCGACCGGCGCGGTGCTGGGGCGCTCCGAGGGCCTGGGGGTCGCCTCCCTGCGGCTGTTCGAGTCCGGGGCGCTGTCGTCCGATCCCGCCGATCCGCTGCGGGCCGACGCGCTCGACCGGGTGGACGCAGCCCTGCTGGCCAGGGCGTTCCAGGTCAGCGAGGACAATCCGCTGGTCGGTCTCGACGGCCGCGCGGCCCTGCTGCGCCGGCTGGGCGAGGCGGTGGGCCGGCCGGGGACGCTGTTCGACGTGATGGCGGGCCGGGCGCGGGGCGGACGGCTGCCCGCGCCGGTGATCCTGGAGGTGCTGCTCGACGCGCTGGGGCCGATCTGGCCGGGGCGGCTGGAGCTGGGCGGCGTGGCGCTCGGCGACTGCTGGCGCCATCCGGCGCTGCGCCGCGACGACGCCACCGACGGGCTCGTGCCGCTGCACAAGCTGTCCCAGTGGATGTCTTATTCTCTGATCGAGCCGCTGGAAGCGGCGGGGGTAGAGGTCCACGACATCGACGGGCTGACCGGCCTGGCGGAGTACCGCAACGGCGGCCTCTTCGTGGACACCGGCGTGCTGGTGCTGGGCGATCCGCAGGACGCCGGCCGCGCCCACCCCGTGGACGGGCCGCTGGTGGTGGGCTGGCGGGCGCTGACGGTGGCGCTGCTCGATCGCCTCGCGCCGCTGGTGCGCGAACGGCTCGGCGTCAGGGCGGAAGACTTCCCGCTGGCCCGCGTGCTTGAAGGCGGGTCCTGGGCGGCCGGGCGCCGGATCGCGCGCGAACTGCGCGCCGACGGCGGGCCGCCGATCGCCGTCATCAGCGACGGCACGGTATTCTGAGGGGGAACATGAAGGGCGTCACGATCGTCGACCACCCGCTGGTGCAGCACAAGCTGACGCTGATGCGGAGGCAGGACACCTCCACCAAGAGCTTCCGGCAGCTGCTGAAGGAGATCGGCGGGTTGATCTGCTACGAGGTCACCCGCGACCTGCCGCTCGAGACGGTGCAGATCGAGACGCCGCTGACGACCATGTCGGCGCCGACGCTGGCCGGCAAGAAGCTGGTGTTCGCCGCCATCCTGCGCTCGGGCATGGGCATGCTGGACGGGATGCTGGAGCTGGTCCCGGCCGCGCGTGTGGCCCACGTGGGCCTCTATCGCGACCCGGCGACGCTGGCCTGCGTGGAGTACTACTTCAAGGCGCCCGCGGACCTCTCCGAGCGGACGGTGATCGTGGTCGATCCGATGCTGGCCACCGGCAACACCGCCATCGCCGCGGTGGACCGGCTGAAGGAGGCCGGCGCGCGGTCGATCCGCATGGCCTGCCTGCTGGCCTCGCCCGAGGGGCTGTCCAAGTTCCAGGGCCACCACCCGGGCATCCCGGTGTGGACGGCGGCAGTGGACGAGCGGCTGAACGACCACGGCTATATCCTCCCGGGCTTGGGGGACGCGGGCGACCGGATGTACGGGACCAAATAGGCCGCGCGTCAGGCCCTCAGAGCAGCAGCGACTGGCTGAGCAGCTGCGCGGCGTCGCGGAACAAGTCGTCGCGGGGAATGCGATCTTCCTCGTTCAGCATCTCGTCGACCGCGAAGCCGAGCTCGACCGAGAGCCGCAGGCGCCGCCAGAGCACCTCGCGCGGCATGTTCGGGAGCAGCGGGGCGTAGACCTCGACCATG
Organism: Phenylobacterium hankyongense; assembly: GCF_003254505.1. Taxonomy (NCBI): domain Bacteria; kingdom Pseudomonadati; phylum Pseudomonadota; class Alphaproteobacteria; order Caulobacterales; family Caulobacteraceae; genus Phenylobacterium; species Phenylobacterium hankyongense. Next base: position 2,733,032 of record NZ_QFYP01000001.1, read on the forward strand.
CGGTCGGTGACCAGGCGGTGGGATTCGATGCGGACGTGGGCGAGCTGCGGCACGGCGCGCAGGGCGCGCAGGGTCCAGACCGCGCCCGGTTCGGCGTCGGTCACCCGGGCGGTGGCCCGCAGCAGCTCCTCGACGGCGGCGCCCAGCGCCACCAGCCCGCCGGGCGCATGGCGGTCCAGCCACTCGAACAGCACCGCGTTCTGGCGATCCATCAGCCGGCGGCCCAGGGCCTCCAGCACGGCGTACTTGTCGGCGAAGTAGCGATAGAGCGCCGGCGGCGTCATGCCGGCCCGCGCGCAGATCTGGTTGGTGGAGATCCGCTCCACGCCCACCTCGGCCAGCAACTCGCCGGCCACGTCGAGCAGCCGCTCGTAGGTCTGCACCGCACGGTCCTGGCGCGGCGGCGCGCGGCGGGCGGCGGAGGGGGCCAGGGTTAGCTTTTGGGAAGATCTCGTCGCCATGTGCTTCCGAAGCACGGAAAAGTCCGCCCGGTCAAACCGTTACGTGCTGGCGCGCGGGACGCAGGTGCAGGCCGGTGACGACCAACATGCCGAGCACCAGGCAGACCGCCCCGAACACCACCGCGCCGCGGGCGTCGGTGTCGCTGACCAGCAGCGACGCCATCAGCGGGCCGAGGCTGCCGCCCAGCAGCTGGGCGCCGCCGAGCAGGACCGCCGCGCGGCGACTGGGGTCGGCCTCGATGACCATCGGCACCAGGAACGGCATCAGGAACAGCCACACGAACCCGAAGGCGGCCGAGGCGGCGAGGAACACCGGCGCCCCCGGCAGGCTGGCGAACAGCGCCAGCAGCGCGAGGTCGATGACGGTGCAGGCCAGCAGCGTCCAGAACCACTTCAGCCGGCCGGCCAGGACCGTGGCGGCCGCCCCGCCCATGACCTGGAAGGCGAGCGACAGGGACACCGCCGTGCCGACCACCGCGGGGGCGTGCCCGGCCTGTTTCGACAGCGGCTCGGCATAGACCCAGACGCCGACGATGAAGGCCAGGAACAGGAAGCAGGCGCCGAGCGCGACGAAGCCGCGCAGGGGCGGCAGGCCGCCCGGCGCGTCGGCCGCCGCCAGCGGCGCATAGCGGGCCGGACTGGCCAGGGCCGCGAGGCCGGCGAGGGCGCTGAGGGCGGCCAGCGCCACCCAGCCGCCGTTCACCCCGTGCTTCGCCACCACGAAGGCGGTGAGCGCCGCGGCCAGGCCGAACTGCGCCAGGGTCTGAACAGTGAGGAAGACGCCGGACCAGCGCTCCGGCCGCGGCGCGCGGGCGATCATGCCGAGGATCAGCCACATCATCACGCCGCTGGGCACGCCGGCGGCGGCGCGCATCACGGTCACCGCCTCGCCGGACACCCGCACGGTGAGCAGGTCGATGGCCGCCAGGGCCAGGCCGGCGACGAGGCCGATCCAGCGCAGCCGCTCGGGCTTCAGCCAGGCGCCGGCGAGACCGGCCGCCAGCCCCATGGTCAGCAGCTCGGCGGTGGCGGCGTGACCGAGTTGGCTGGGGGTCAGCCGGCCCTCCTGCTCGAGGCCGCCGAGCAGCTGCGGCTGCAGGCCGGCGATCAGCACCGCCACGACGCCGACGAACATGACGGCGGCGCTCTGCAGCTGCGAGGGGGGCTCGCCGATCCAGGCGATGGAGCTCTTCGGCGTGGCGTGCAGTGGAACCTCCCCGAGATCACGTCCTCGCCAGTTGAATACCGGACCGGTTGTGCTAGTCAAAACTATCTTTTTGACGGAGGCGGCTCGTGGTCAGGCGCAACAGCAAGGACGCGGAGCTGCGCGAACGCGCAGCCAAGGTCATTCCGGGCGGGATGTACGGCCACCAGTCGACGGGGCTGCTGCCCGACGACTACCCGCAGTTCTTCTCGCGCGGCCAGGGCGCGCGGCTGTGGGACGTCGACGGCAACGAGCTGCTGGACTTCATGTGCGCCTACGGGCCGAACCTGTTCGGCTACGGCGACGCGCAGATCGACCGGGCCTATATCGACCAGCTGGCGATCGGCGACACCCTGACCGGACCCACCGGCCTGATCGTCGAGCTGGCCGAGCAGTTCACCGCCATGGTCCGGCACGCCGACTGGGCGATCTTCTGCAAGAACGGCACCGACGCCACCTCGATGGCGCTGGTCACCGCGCGCGCCCACACGAAGAAGAAGACCGTCATCCTGGCCAAGGGCGCCTATCACGGCGCCGCGCCCTGGTGCACGCCCAGGCCCACCGGCACGACCGCCGAGGACAAGGCGCACCAGGTGTTCTGCGCCTACAACGACATCGCCAGCCTCGACGCCGCGGCGGCCGCGGCGGGCGACGACCTGGCCGCCATCTTCGCGGCGCCGATGAAGCACGACGCCTTCGTCGACCAGGCGCTGCCGGACCCGGCCTACGCTCGCCGGGCGCGGGAGATCTGCGATCGCACCGGCGCGCTGCTGGTGGTGGACGACGTGCGCGGCGGCCTGCGGCTGGCCCGCGATTGCAGCTGGTCGCTGGTCGGCGTCGAGCCCGACCTCTCCACCTGGGGCAAGTGCATCGCCAACGGCCACCCGCTGTCGGCCCTGCTGGGCTCGGACAAGGCGCGCGCCGCCGCGGCCTCGATCTATGTGACCGGCTCCTACTGGTTCCAGGCCGCCCCGATGGCGGCGGCGCTGGTGACGCTGAAGCGGGTGCGGGAGACCGATTACCTGGAGCGGATCCAGGGCGTCGGCCAGCGGCTGCGCGACGGGCTGGCCGAGCGGGCGACGGCGGCGGGCTTCGGCCTGCGGCAGACGGGGCCGGTGACCATGCCGCTGTTCCTGTTCGATGAGGACCCGGATCTCCGCAAGGGCTTCTTCTGGTCGAGCGAGATGCTGAAGCGCCGGGTCTACGTGCACCCGTGGCACAACATGTTCATGTGCGCGGCGATGACGCTGGCCGACATCGACCAGGCGCTGGAGGCCGCCGAGGCGTCGTTCGCGGCGCTGAAGACCCAGGCCGGCTCGCTGGGGCCGGTCGACAAGCTCGCCTTCCTCGCCGCATGACCCGCAACACCTATTCCGTCCCCGAGCTGGAAGCCCGCGCCCGCGTGCTGCGCCGGCACGTGGTCCGCCTCGTCGAGAAGGTGAAGATCGGCTACCTGCAGCAGGGCCTGGGCGCCGCGGACATCTTCGCGGCGCTCTACTTCGGGGAGCTGCGCCTGCGGGAAAACGATCCCGATTGGCCGGGGCGCGACCGCTGCATCCTCTCGACCGCCCACAACACCGCGGTGTTCTACGCGACGCTGGTGGAACGCGGCCTGCTGCCGCCGGCGCTGCTGGACAGCTACACCGACGACGGCTCGGCGCTGGAGGTGAACGCCTCCGAGCGGGTGGGCGCGCTGGTGGAGGCGACCTGCGGCTCGCTGGGGCAGGGGCTCTCGGTGGCCGTCGGCATGGCGCTGAGCGTGCGCCGCCAGAAGCTCGACAGCCGCGTCTACGTGATCCTCGGCGACGGCGAGCTGCAGGAGGGGCAGGTCTGGGAGGCGGCGCTGGCGGCGGCCGGCCACGACCTCGACAACCTCTGCATGATCATCGACCGCAACTGCATGCAGGTGGAGGGCCACACCGACAAGGTGGTGCGCATGGACCCGGTGGGCGCCAAGTTCGCCGCCTTCGGCTGGCACGCGGTGGATATCGACGGCAACGACATGGGCCAGCTGACCGCCGCCCTCGACGCGGCGCGCGGCACCCGCGGCAAGCCCACCCTGATCGTCGCCAACACCCTGGCCGGCTCCGGCGTGCCGTTCCTGGAGGGCCAGTTGGCCCACCTCGCGCGGCTGACCCCCGAAGACGCCGCCCGGGCGATGGCCATCCTCGACGAGGTCCCGGCATGAGCGACGCGCCCGAAGTCAGCATCGGCGGGTTCAAGGACGCCCGGCGCTACGGCCGCGAGACGCTGAGCGCGCGCTCCTACGGCAAGGCGCTGCTGGCCGCCGCCCAGGCCGACCCGCGCATCGTCGTGCTGGGCGCCGACCTCACCCAGCCGACCGAGACCTACCTGATCCGCGACCAGATGCCGGACCGGTTCTTCATGCTGGGCATCCAGGAAGCCAACATGGTGGGCGTCGCCGGCGGCATGGCGCGCGCCGGCGACATCCCCTTCGCGCACAGCTTCTGCGTGTTCATCACCCGGCGGGTCTACGACCAGGTGGCGATGCAGGCGGCCTATCCGAAGCTGCCGGTGAAGCTGGTGGGGTTCATCCCGGGCCTGGCGACCGAGCTCGGCGTCTCGCACCAGGCCATCGACGACGTCGCGCTGATGCGGGCGCTGCCGAACATGGCGGTGATCGAGCCCTCGGGTCCCGAGCAGATCGGCGCGGCGGTGGCGGCGGCCCTGGACTATGACGGACCGGTCTACCTGCGGCTCGCCATCGCCCGCGCCAGGCCGGACGAGAGCGCGCCGTTGCAGCCGCTGGAGCTCGGAAAGGGGCTGGTGCTGCGCGAGGGCGCGGACGTCGCGATCCTGGCGTCTGGCATGATGGTCGCCGAGGCGCTGGGCGCGGCGGACCTGCTGCAGGCCCAGGGCCTCTCCGCCACGGTCGCCAACATGGCCAGCCTGAAGCCCTTCGACCACGCCCTGACGGAAAGGCTGGCGCGCGCGCACCCGGTGATGGTGACCGCGGAGAACCACTCCATCGTCGGCGGCCTGGGCTCGGTCGCGGCCGAGACCCTGGCCCTGGCCGGAGTCGCCACCCGCTTCGGCATGGTCGGCGTGCAGGACGTGTTCGCCGAGGGCGGGACCACGCCCTACCTGATGGACAAGTACGGCCTCACCGCGCGCCACATCGCCGACAAGGCGCTGGCGCTTCGCCGCCGGGCCTAGGCGCCGAGCGTCTCGGAGAAGAAGCCGACGGCAGCCTCGCGCGCGGCCTTCGCGGCCTGCGGGTGAAACGCCATGCGCACCGGCCCGCCCTTGCCCTTGTGGGCGAACGGATCGTTGATGGTCTGCTCCGGAAGATCGCGATCGAAACCGTGACCCGCGCCCGCGTGCGTGATCCCGCGGATGAGACTGCGGCTGGTCGGCGGCAGGCGCGAGAGTAGCTGATCCAGGCCATCGGGATCATCGTAGGCGTCGGCGTCTCCGGTCTGGATTAGGACCGGCGCGCCGGTGAGATTCGCCAGCGACAGGCCGGGCGCCACCTCGTAGGCCCAGCACACCGGATAGAGCGCGACGTGGGCGGCGAACCCGGGCTCTGCGCCTGAGGCCGGCTGCGCCTCGGCGGTTGCGGCCAGCAGGGTGACCACCCCGCCCCAGGAGAAGCCCATCACGCCGATGCGGCTCGGATCGACCTCCGGCTGCGCGGCGAGGAAGGCCCGGGCGGCGAAGGCGTCGGGCAGCGTCTCGACGGGGCTGCGCGGCCGGGCGGCCGCGCCCCTGAGGGCGCCACGCGCCGCCCACATGTCGATCTCGAGCGTGGCGATGCCCGCGGCGTTCAAGGCCTCGGCATGGAACTGCCCGCGACCGTCCACCCCGTCGGACCCATGGCAGATCACCACGCCCGGCGTGGGCGCGGCGTCTTCGGTGGTGATGGTGTTCAGGCGGCCGGCGACGACGAGCGACGGGGTGGCGGCGGTCGGGAAGGAGACGTAGGAGGTGCGCACAGACATGGATCGAAATTCGCCGGGCTCTGGCGGCAGGTCAATGCGAAGCTCGGGAGGGGGCATGCAGCTGATCGATGGCGACGAGGTGCGGGCGCGGCTGACCTATGCCCGCTGCATCCCGCTGGTCCGCGACGCCATGATCGCCCTGTCGCGCGGTGAGACGCGCCAACTGCTCCGCGCGATCCTGCCGCTTGGGGACGGCCATTTGTTCGGGATCATGCCGGGCGCACTTCCTGGCGCTATGGGCGGTCGCGGCGTGTTCGGCGCCAAGCTGGTCAGCGTGTTCCCCGACAATTTCGCCAAGGGCCGGCCGTCGCATCAGGGCGTCATCGTGCTGTTCGAAAGTGAGGGCGGCGCGCCCGTCTGCGTCGTCGACGCCGGCGAGGTCACGGCGATCCGCACGGCCGCAGCCAGCGCGGTCGCCACCCATGCGCTCGCGCGGCCCGACGCCGCGCGCCTGGCCATCCTTGGCTACGGGGAACAGGCGGCGACGCACGCCCGGGCGATCTCAGCGGTGCGTCCGCTCGACGCGATCGCCGTCTGGGGCAGATCCTACGAACGCGCCCAGGCGTTTGCGGCCCGGATGGAAGCGGAGTTGGGAATCCCCGCCCACGCCAGCGTCGAACCCCGGATCGCTGTCGGCGAGGCTGACATCGTCTGCACGGTGACCAACGCCAGCGAGCCCATCCTGCTGGGCGGCTGGGTGCGCCCGGGGACACATGTGAATCTCGTGGGATCGAGCTTCGCCGGACCGGCGGAGGCCGATGAAGAGCTCGTCGTGCGCTCCCGGTTCATCGCCGATCATCGCGACGGCGTGCTCGCGCAAGGGGCGGAGTTCCTTCGCGCCAAGGCCGCGGGGCTGGTGGATGACGACCACGTGGCGGGCGAGATCGGCCAGGTGCTGAACGGGACGCTTCCGGGCCGGCAATCGTCCGGCCAGATCACCGTCTACAAATCCCTGGGACACGTGGTCCAGGATCTGGCGGCCGCGACGGCGCTCTACGAAGGTGCGCCTTCATAGCGCACCCTGCGGTATCCGCGGCCGGCCCCGCGCAGGGCCGGCCGCGGTCGCTGCAAGCTTGCGGGGGGCTATTGGCCGCCCGCGCCGGACTTGCGGTAGTCCAGCGCCGGCGGCCGGTCGCCGAGCATGGCCTTGTAGGTGAAGTTCGGGCCACGGCGGGTGTCGAGCTCGGCCTTGGCCTTCTTGATCACGTCGGGGTTGGCGAACAGGTCAGCACCGGTGAGCGCCAGGGTCTTGGCCGCGTTGACCGCGCCCTTGATCCCGATGCTGGAGCCGGCGGCGGCGACGTTCTGCCAGCTGTGGCCGGCCGAGCCGGGCACGAAGGTGGCGGTGCTCAGGCCCACCGTCGGGGTCGTCCAGCTGATGTCGGAGACGTCGGTGGAACCGCCGCCGCCCTCCATTTCGACCTTGTACGGCACGACCGACTTCACGCTGTCGACCGAGGGCTGCTGGCCCGGCATGGACTCCTGCAGCTTCTTGCCGAAGGCGACCTCTTCCGGGGTCCAGCTGATGCCGCCCACGCGGCGCAGGTTCGCGTCCATCACCCGGCCGAGCGTGTCGTTCGGCAACAGGGCGTAGACGCCGCCGGTGATCTCCATGTCCACCGTCGTGCCGGTGGCCAGCGCCGCGCCGTCGGCCGCCTTGTGCACGCGGTCCCAGACGTCGCGGACCACCGCCGGATCGGGGTGGCGGACGTAGTAATAGACCTCGGCGAAGTCGGGGACGACGTTGGGGGCGCCGCCGCCGCTGGTGATCACGTAGTGGATGCGGGTCTTGTCCGGGGTGTGCTCGCGCAGGAAGTTGGTGGCGACGTCCATGACCTCGACGCCGTCGAGCGCCGAGCGGCCCTTCTCCGGCGCGCCCGCGGCGTGCGAGGAGCGGCCGTGGAAGCGGAACTTGCCGCTGATGTTGGCCATCGAGACGCCCTGGACGGCGGTGTTCTCATTGCCCGGGTGCCAGTGGAGGGCGGCGTCCACGTCGTTGAACAGGCCGGCGCGCACCAGATAGACCTTGCCCGAACCGCCTTCTTCGGCCGGCGAGCCATAGAGCCGCAGCTCGCCCTTCACGTTGTTCTTGACCATCCACTCCTTGATGGCGACCGCGGCGCCCACCGAGGCCGCGCCGAACAGGTTGTGGCCGCAGCCGTGGCCGGCGATCTGGCCGGCGATCGGGGTCTTCACCGGGGAGGCGGTCTGCGCCAGGCCGGGCAGGGCGTCGAACTCGGCCAGGATCGCGACCACCGGACCCGGGCCGTTCTTGAAGCTGCCGATGAAGGCGGTGGGCATGCCGGCGACGCCGGACTTCACGTCGAAGCCGGCGGCCTTGAGCTGCTGCTGCAGGACGGCGCTGCTCTTGACCTCCTGGTAGCCGACCTCGGCGAAACCCCAGATCTTCAGGGCGGCGTCGGAGATCTGCGGCGCGTCCGCATCGACGTTCTTCAGGATCTGGCCGCGGTCGGCGTCGGACAGCGGCTTGGCGGCCGCCTGGCTGACGACCGCGAGGCTTACGGTGACGGCGGCCGACATCAGGGCCAGGCGGAAATTGGACTTCTTCATAGGCGCGATCACCCCCCAGGGTCGTTTGTTGCGCGGAGCGCCTAGCGCGCCCCCTAGATGTGAGACGTGCGCGCCGCGCCGGCCCTCAGCGCCGCGCCTGAACAAAAAATGGCGGGCCGCCCGGTTTGGACGACCCGCCAAGGCCTTGGGGATATGAGGTGCGGCGTTAGCGCGCCGGCTGGCCCGCCACGGCGGGGCCGTAGAACAGGGCGTTGAACAGGAACTTGAAGGTGCCATGCGGCTGGGCGCGCATGTTCACCTCAGGACCCATCAGGAACAGCTTGCCCTTGCCGACGCTGGCGTCGACGACCGCGGCGCTGCCGTCCAGGTGCTCCTGGCCCCAAGCCCAGCCGCTGTGCAGCGGATGCTTGCCGGAGAACCAGGCGACCGGTTTCATGCCGGAGCCGTCGGCGACCTTGAAGGTCGGGCTGCGGTCGAAGAACATGTCCACGGTCGTGGGGACGCCGAAGGCCAAGGGGTCGGTGTTGTCGACCTTGGCCGTCAGCAGCGAGCCCGGGATGTAGAACTGGGTCCGGGGCAGGGCCTGGGCCTTGCCGTCCTTGATCTCCGCCGGGGACCGCTCGATCGGCAGCTTCATGAAGTTGGCGAGCGACGTCGAGCTGCCGATGGCCACCACGGAGCCGCCCTGGCGGACGAACTTCTCCACCTGCGGCAGGGTCTTCTCCTGGGTGATGTTCCCCAGCCAGCTGCGGAACTGGGCGGGGACCTCCTCAGGCTTGGGCTGCTTGGCGCCGAAGCCGCCGCGGAACATGCCGCCGCCGAACGCCGCTTCCTCGGGGATGGCCGCGTCCGGGAAGATCAGCACGTCGAAGTCCTTGTTGAGGTCGCCCTTGTCGAGGCGCTGGGCGCGCACGACGGTGTAGGGCGTCTCGAACTGCTCCAGCGTCCATTGGGTCCAGCCGGTGGTCTGCAGGCCGCCGTAGACGTCCACCACGCCGACGCGCACGGGCTTCAGCTTGAGGGTGTCCGCCTTGGGGGCGGCGTCTGCGGCGTAGACATCGACGCCCAGCGACTTCGAGCCGGCTTCCAGGATGGCCCGCGACTGGGCCGAGGCCGGGACCCAGATGGCGCCAGGCGCCAGCGTCTTGCCGGCGACGGCGGTGGGGGTCTTCACCCAGTACACCGGCTGCTTCGCCTTCAGGAGGCGGTTGGTGAGGATGGTGGCGTCGTTGATCTCGTGGCTGATCAGGAAGCCCGCCTTGCCCTGGCCGATGATCTTGCCGGCCGGGGGTGCGGTGACGTCGGCCAGCCGTTCGAAGGGACCGTCGAAGCCATCGAGGACGCGGTCGAACTTGATCCCCATCTGGTAGGCCAGGGTGTAGCCGGCCGCGTCATAGGGCGCGATCGGCGGGCCGCCCGGATAGGCGAAGTCGTTCGGGTGATCCTGCGGCTCGAACATGTCCATGACGTGCGGCCGGTAGGCCTGGGCGGTCTTCACCACGTAGGAGCCGGCCGGATAGGTCTTGCCGGCGACGGTGAAGGCGGTCTTGGCGCGGTCGACCTTCACGCCCGCCTTGATCAGGGCGTTGACGAACTTCGTCGCCGTCGGGAAGTCGGCCTGGTCGGCGGTGATGATATAGCCGCGCGGATCGCGATGGGTCGGGTCGTGCAGGATGCTCTCATAGAGCGCCGGGTCGAGGGTCTTTTCGCCCTTGAACGCGGTGCCGGCCGCCGACAGCGCGGCGGGCGTGGAGGTCTTGCCGGCCGCCTTCAGCGCGTCGATCCGATCGCCGGTGACGGTCCAGTTGTCCTCGTTGCCGCGGGCGATGGAGTTGGCGCCCATCCGGTAGATGTTGAACAGCAGCCGCTCGCGGTTGCTGGCGGCGTAGTTGAGCACCGCGCGGTTCATCGACAGCGAGTAGTCGATCGACTGCTTCAGGTGCCAGATCTGCGGCTTGACCGGCAGCGGCAGGTCGTTGCGGGGCAGCTGGTTGTCAGCCACCAGCGGCAGCTGCATCGGCGTCGGGTGGCCGATGATCTCGGTCAGGATGCCGATCGAGTTGTGGAAGTAGGCGACCGTCCGCTCCATGCCGTTGTTCCAGGTGGAGTAGTTCGCGGCTGAGCGCATTCCCGAGCCGCCCTTGCCCTCGGAGACCAGCCGGCTGTGCATGGTCGCGCCGACCTCGCTGAGTTCGGTCATGATCAACGGGTCGTAGTTGTAGTTGAAGGGGTCCCGGAACGGCGGGATGAACACCACCGCGCCCAGCGGGCCGGTCTGGTGGTGGTTGTAGATGATCTGCGGGTACCATTCCCGGAAGAAGATCTTGTTGAGGTTCGTCGTCTCCTTCTGGGAGACCATGTAGGAGTCGCGGTTGTTATCGTGGCCGACGTACTTCTGGTAGATCACCGGCAGGGTGTCGAATTCACGCTTCAGCGGGTCGGCGTTGCGCATGTACCAGTTGGCCAGCAGGTCCTGGCCGTCGGGATTGGCCTGGCCGAACAGGATGACGACGTTGTCGAGGATCTTCCTGGCCTCGGCGTCGTTGCTGCTCAGCATGTCGTAGACGCCGGCCATCAGCGCCTGGGCGTGCTCGACTTCGCTGGCGTGCATGCCGCCGTCGATCCAGATCACCGCCTTGCCTTCCGCCGCCAGGGCGTGCGCCTGGTCGTCGGTCAGGCCTTCGGCGTTGGCCAGCCGCGCGGCGATCTGCTTGTAGCGGTCAAGCTTGGCGAGGTTCTGCGGCGAGGAGACGATCATCATGTACTGGCGGCGACCTTCGCTGGTCTCGCCGATGTCGACCATCTTCGCGCGGTCGCTCTGGGACGCGAGCGTCTTCCAGTAGCTGACCAGCTGGCTGTAGTTGGCGAGGAAATAGTCTTCGCCGATGTCGTGGCCGAGGGCCTCGCGCGGGGTGGTCAGGTGGGCCGCCGGCGTCTGGGCGAACGCAGGCTGGCTCAACACCGCGAACGCCGTCGCGGCCAAAAGGACTCGTTTCATGTGCGCCCCCTCCAAAAAGGACTTTGGCGGGAGTTGCTCTCACGCCACGTCGTATGACGCAGTGCGGAGCGGAAACCTCAGCAGTCAGGGGCGGACGAGCGCGACTTCGCGATCGGTGGGGCCGGAGACCCGCGCCAGGCCATAGCCCTGCAGGGCCCGGGCGAAGGCGTCGACCTCGCCGGTGCGGAAGACGCCGCTGATCGGCGTGCGCGCCAGCGCCGGGTCGGCGATCCGCAGCTTGCGCGCGGAAAAGCGGTTCATTTCCGCGACCACCGCAGAAAGCGGCTGGCCGTCGAACACCAACTGGCCGCGCAGCCAGCTGGCCGCCTGGGCGGTGTCGACCTCGCTCACCTGCCAGTTGGTCTGGGCGTCGGCGACGAGCTGTGAGCCGGCGGTCATCTCAACCGTCCGCTCGCCGTGCGGGGTAGGGCCCACGATCCGCACCCGGCCCTCGACCAAGGTGACGGCCAGCCGCTCGCTGTCGACGCGGACGTCGAAGGCGGTGCCCACCGCGGTGACGCGGTCCTGGCCGGCCGAGACGATGAACGGCCGCCTGGCGTCCTTGGCGACCTGGAAATAGGCCTGGCCGCGGGCCAGTCGCACCGGTCGTTCACGCCCCCAGCCGCCGACCTCGACCTTGGAGTCGGTGTTGAGGGTGATGATCGAGCCGTCGGCCAGCCGATAGCTCGCCCGCTGGCCGACCGCGGTGGTGAAGGTCTGGGCTGGGCTGGCCCCGGGCCGCGCCGCGGGCGAGAGCCGGAACCAGCCGCCAAGCGCGCCGCCCATCAGGACGACCGCGGCGCTCGCCGCGACCGCGCGCCGCAGCCACGGCTGATCGATCAGGCGCGGCCGTGCGGTCTGCATCGCCAGGTGCGCCTCGCGGCGCAGGGCGGCCACGGCGGGATCGTCCTCCACCAGCGCGAATCCCGCCCACAGCCGCTGGACGCGCGCCCAGGCCTCGCGATTGGCGGCGCTTTGCGCGAGCCAGGCGTCCAGGCCCCGGCGATCGGCCGACCCGCCCTGCAGCTTCGCGAGCCAGGCTGCCGCCGCGCTATCGGGGTCCACGCTGCTGTCGTTCGTCGGCCTGCTCGACGTCATCTGCGTCCCGTAGGCGATCGCTCATATGGCGCATCGCCTTCATTACATGTTTCTCGACCGCGCTGACCGAGATCCCGAACCGACCGGCCACGAGTTTGTAGCTCATCGACTCAAACCGGACGAGGGCGAACACCTGCCGCGTCCGGTCCGGAAGCTCATTCAGCGCGGCGATGGCGAGCGCCATCTCCTCACGCCCCTGTAGGACGCGCTCAGGCGAGATATCATCAACGGGGTGATGAAATTCAGTCAGCTCGCAGTGGTCGGACCGCCGGCGGGTGCGGTTGCGGCGGGCCCGGTCGATCAGGACATTGGCGGCGACTTCAAAGAGATAGCCTTCGACGTTCTGCACCACGAGGTCGGGTTTGCGCTTCTGGATCCGCAGCAGGACCTCTTGCACGAGGTCCTCCGCATCGTCCGCCGGCGCACGCCGCGAGAAAAAGCTGCGCAGCGCCGTGGCGTAGGCCACGCCGAACTCCGTCAGCTCGGCGGCGTTCGCCGCCCGCTCTGGTGACCCCCCGATACGCCTCACTCAAATCGCCCCACTCGAATTTGACGGAAGAGTGACAGGGATTGCGGTAGGCAAGTCAACCAGGACGACACGCGGCAAAGCCGCCGACTCGACTTCGCGACACTTTGCCTGGCCTGAAGGCATGACATCGCCGCTGTGCTGTGCGACCGACGTCGCGTGGGACTCGCCTGTCAATTTTACGGCAGGATCGCGGGCAATGAGCGGGGTGTAAGCCGTCGTGCGGTGGGGGTCGTGGGGGTGGTCGTTGGGGCAAGGCGCGCCGTTCGCCTGGCTCGCCGCCGGCTTGCTGGCCGCCGTGCCTCACGCCGCGCAGGCCGAGGTCCGGCCCGTCGCCTTCGACATCGCGCCGCAGCCGCTCGGCGCCGCGCTCAATCAGCTGGCCATACAGAGCAATCGCCAGATCCTGTTTTCATCGCTCCTGACGGCGGGCCGCCGCAGCATCGGGTTGCGGGGCCTCTATTCCCCGGAAGAGGCCTTGAGCCGCCTGCTCGCGGGCACGGACCTCACCGTTCGACAGGAGGGAGCGAGCTTTCTCGTCAAGCAGGACTCCCAGAGAGGGGAGGAGCGCGCGACCGCCAAGCCGGCGGATTCGCCCGCCGCCGTCGACGAAGTGATCGTGACCGCGCTCAAGCGGGAATCGCTCGCCCAGGACACGCCGATCAGCATGACCGTGGTCGACGGGGAGCTGCTGAAGGCCCGCGGCAGCGTCGATCTGGAGCACGCGTCCACCTACCTGCCCGGGCTGCGGCTCACCTGGTCGTCGTTCGGGCGCCGGCTGGTCCTGCGCGGCGTCTATGCGGCCGGGGAGGCGACCACCGGCCTCTACTATGACGAGACGCCGGTCACCGGCCCGGTCGGGACCACCGCCGATCCCGGGGTGATGTCCCCGGAGCTGCTGCTGGTGGACGTCAAGCGGATCGAGCTGCTGCGCGGGCCGCAGGGCACGCTCTATGGCGCGGGATCGATGGGCGGCACGTTGCGCATCCTGTTCAACCGGCCGGACCTGTCCAAGCCTTCCGGCCAGCTCAGCGCCAGCGCCGCCGGCGCCTGGGGCGGCGGTACGGCGGGCGGCCTGGTGGCGGTCGCCAACCAGCCCCTGGTCAAGGATCGACTGGCGATCCGGCTCGTGGCCTACGACTACGGGGCGCCCGGCGCCGTCGACAACCTGGCCCTGGGGCTGAAGAACGTCGACGAGTCCCGCGTCCAAGGGGTGCGGGCGGCTCTGTTGTGGGCGCCGGACGAACGGCTGGAGGCGCAGCTGTCGGGCGCGATCCAGCACACGCACGTCGACGACATCTCGTCCTGGCAGGAGGACGTCGGCGCCTGGCGCACGTCGCACGCGGTCCGCGCGCCCTTCGACGGGGACATCGGCCTCCTCAACGCCACCGTGCGCTGGGCGACGGCGGGCGCGACGCTGACGGCCACGTCTTCCTGGTACCGCTGGCGGCTGGTCCGCCGCAACGACTACTCGGGGGTGCTGCGCGGCCAGCGGACCAACGCCCAGGGCTGCAGCCGCTACTTCGGCCTGGACGCCGCGCCCTGCGGGCCCGACCAGGCGGCCGGCTACACGGCCTACGTCGACGCGCTCTACCCCGCGGCCCTGGTGCAGCCGGTGTCCCTGACCTCCTGGATCAACGAGGTGAGGGCGGCCTCGAACGGGCCGGGTCCTTTCAACTGGACGCTGGGCGCCTACAGCGAGCGCCGGCGCGACAACGTCGACAGCGAGGTGGTGCAGGCCGACCCGCTGACCGGAACGGCCTACGAACCGGTGCGCTTCATCGGCCAGCGCAGCATCGAAAACCAGTTCGACCAGACCGCGGTCTTCGGCGAGGCCTCGTGGGAGGCCCGGCCCGGAACGGTGTTCACCGCCGGGGGCCGCAGCTACCGCTACCACAAGCGCGACCGGGGCGAGGTCCAGGTCCCCAACGTGGTCTCCGGCACCTGGCTGGACTACCAGGCGGACGACTCCACCCACCAGAGTGGCTGGGACCTGAAATTCCTGGCGAGCCAGCGCCTGGGGCCGGGCGCGCTGACCTATATCCAGGCCTCGCAGGGGTTCCGGCCCGGCGGCGTCAACATCGTCCCGGGCCTGCCCGATGCGCTCGCCACCTACCGTTCCGACAGCCTGTGGAACTATGAGGCGGGCCTGAAGTCGGAGTGGTTCGGCCGTCGGCTGCTCGCCAACCTGGCGGTCTACCGGATCGACTGGCGCGACATGCAGTACAGCGCCCTGACCCGCAACGGAGCGTTCACGTTCCTCACCAACATCGGCGCCAGCCGCATCGACGGCGCGGAGATGGAGCTGATCGCGCGGCCGCGGCCGGCGTGGACGGTCTCGACCAGTCTCACCTATACCGACGCGCACCTCACCGCCGACCAGCTCAGCAACACCGCCATCGGGCTCGGCCAGACCGGGGACCGCCTGCCGATGATCCCGCAGTTCGAGGGCGCAGCCTCGGTGGAACGGACCTGGTGGCTGGCGCAGGACGCCCAGGTGGTCGTGCGCCTCGATGCGGCGGCGTCCAGCACCGCCTGGTCCACGTTCAACCATGGCGGCCCCGACGACCTCAAGCTGGGGGGCTACGCCGTATTCGGCTCGAGCGTCAGTTTGTCCCGCGGGGGCTGGAGCGTCAGCCTTGCGGTGGACAACCTGCTGAACCGCGCCGGCAGGAACCAGGCCCTGCCCAGCACCGCCGGTCCCGTGGAGGTGTTCGGCCTGCGGCCGCGTACGGCGCGACTGACGCTGGATCGGCGCTTCTAGCAGATTTTTCGCTCCGTCCGCTGAGGGCCGGGGCCGGGCTTGCGTCTAACCCCCCAATGCCGGCTGCGATCCGGCGATCGAAGGGGGTACTAATGGTCATCCAATTTCCGGGTCTGAAGGCGTGCGCCTTCGCCGCCACAGCCTTGACCGCACTGGCCGGCGGCCAGGCGTATGCTCAGAGCGCCGCCGCGCCGGTCGCGGCCGCCGCGCCGAACCAGATCGAGGAAGTGGTGGTCACCGCGCTGAAGCGCTCCACCACCGTCCAGTCCACGCCGATCGCCATCAGCGCCGTCACCGGCCAGTCCATCGAGAAGATGGGGGCCTCGAGCATCCAGGACTACTACCGCACCGTCCCCAACCTGCAGGTCGACGGCAACTCGCCGACCTCGCGCCGCCTGACGCTGCGCGGCGTGCGCGCCGCGGGCGAGGCGACCGTCGGCCTCTATTATGACGAGACGCCGCTGACCGGCCCGGCCGGCACCACCCAGGACGCCAGCTCCACCACCGCCGACATCAACCTGTTCGACATCGAGCGGGTCGAGATCCTGCGCGGGCCGCAGGGCACCCTCTACGGCTCCGGCTCGATGGGCGGCACGCTGCGGGTGATCTTCGCCAAGCCGAACAGCCACAAGTATGAGGGCGCCGTCGAAGGCCAGGCCACCAACACCGAGGACGGCGGCCCGGGCTATTCCGTGAAGGGCATGGTCAACGTGCCGATCATCGAGGACAAGCTCGCCGCGCGCCTGGTGATCTACAAGGCCGAGCAGTCCGGCTACGTCGACAACATCTATCTCGGCCGCAAGGACATCAACGACCAGCACTCGTCCGGCGGACGGCTGATCGTCGGCTTCACGCCCACCGACGACCTCACCCTGACGGCCACCGCGGTGTTCCAGAAGACCCTGCTGGACGGCCAGAACTCCTGGTACCCCGCCCTGGGGGCCAAGGACTACTCGACCGCCGCCAAGGTCATCGCGCCGACCAGCGACAACCTGACGATGTACAACGTCACCGGCAAGTACGACATGCACTGGGCGACGTTCACCGGCACGGCCTCCTACTACAAGTGGACCCTGCTGCGGAACTCGGACTACAGCCCGACGCTGTCCGGCAGCCGGGCCAACGCCACGTCCTGCCGCAACTACATCGCCGGCGGCGCGCCGGCGTTCGGGGCCCCCGCCAACCCGGCCTGCACCCCCGCGCAGATGGCGCAGTACACCGCCTATGCCGACAGCCGCATCCCCAGCGCGCTCTACCAGCCGATGGGCCTGACCTCGTGGAACTACGAGGCCCGGCTGAGCGGCCAGGCGCTCGACGACAAGGTCGACTGGACCGCGGGCGCCTACTACGAGGACCGCAACGACTACATCGAAAGCGAGGTCCCGCTCGCGGACAAGACGACCGGCCAGGTGATCCAGCCGCTCAACCTCGGCGCCTGGCGCCACGTGGGCACGGCCACCAAGCAGACCGCCTTCTTCGCCGAAGTGGCCTACAAGCCGATCTCGCCGCTGACGCTGACCGTCGGCGTGCGTGAGTTCAAGTACGACAAGACCGTCAACGGCGTGGTGCTGGTCTCGAACTTCATCACCCAATCCTACGTCGGTCCGCCCGCCTCGGTGGACGCCAGCGCCTCGGGCTGGGTCAGCAAGTTCAACGCCGCCTACCAGATCAATCCGGACATCATGGTCTACGCCATGGCGGCCAAGGGCTTCCGGCCCGGCGGCGCCAACAACGTCCCGGGCCTGGCCTCGGCGCTGCTGGCCTACCAGCCGGACAGCCTGTGGAACTATGAGGCCGGCGTGAAGAGCCAGTGGTTCGAGCGTCGACTGACCCTCAACGCCGCGGCCTACCAGATCGACTGGAGCAACCTGCAGATCACGGCCACGAGCGCCAATGGGGCGTTCAGCTACCTGACCAACGCCGGTCAGGCGCGCATCCGCGGCCTGGAACTCGAGGCGGTGGCGCGTCCCATGGACGGGCTGACGCTCAACGCCACGGCCGCCTTCGTGAACGCCGTGCTCACCACCGACCAGGCGAACTCGACGATCCTGATCACCGGCTCCACCGGCCTGGCGGGCGACGAGTTCCCGAACGTGCCGAAGTTCAGCGGCTCGGCCAGCGCGGAATACACCTGGCCGCTGACCGGGAACATCAACGGCCTGGTTCGCGCCGACTACGCCTACGTCGGCCAGAGCGCGTCGCAGTTCCGTCCGACCTACGTCTACTACGAGAAGCAGGGCGACTACGGCCTGGTCAACCTGCGCGGCGGCGTCGAAGGCGACGACTGGGGCGCGTACCTGTTCGTCAACAACGTCACCAACGAGGTCGGGCTGACGAGCGTCACGTCCTCGGTGAACAACCCCAAGCAGGTCATCAGCCTGACCCCGCGGACCGTCGGCGTCACCGTGCGTCGCCGCTTCTAGGCGAGGCGAACGCCGCCTTCAGGCGGGTTGCAACGAAGGAGGGATGGGCCTGGCCCGTCCCTCCTTTTTGCGTTTTTGAGGCTGCGCTTTCCAACCCGGGCGAAAGCGGGTTTGCTGACGGCGTGTCGACCAAGGAGCAGGCGATGGGCGAGCGGGCGTATCCATTGGACGGCGGGTGCCGCTGCGGCCAGGTGCGGATCCGCGTCAGCGCGCCGCCGATCCTGACGATGGCCTGCCATTGCACCGGCTGCCAGCGGATGACCGGCAGCGCCTTCTCGCTGGGCGCCGTGATCCCCAGCGACGCCTTTGAGGTCACCGCGGGCGAGCCGGTGGTGGGTGGGTTGCACAGCGCGACGCGCCACTTCTTCTGCCCGCACTGCATGAGTTGGATCTTCACCCGGCCCGAGGGGCTCGACGCGTTCGTGAACGTGCGTACGACGATGCTCGACCAAGCGGGCGGCCTCGCGACCCCGTTCATGGAGACCTACACCAGCGAGAAGCTGCCGTGGGTGACGACGCCGGCGGCGCACAGCTTCGAGAAATTCCCGCCGTTCGAGGCGTTCGAGGGCCTGGTCGCCGCCTACGCCGCACAGGCGCAGAGGCCGTAAGCTGAGGCGTCCGGCCGCCTTGTTGTTGTCGCGCTTGGCCGCCATTTTCCGGGGCATGCGCCGCGCCGCCTTCGCCTTCCTCGCCTGTCTCTGCGCCGCACCGGCGCTCGCCCAGAGCCTGCCGCCGGCCGAGGTCTCGCCGCTGACGGTCATGCCCCGGGGCGAGCGGCCGAAGGTCACCGCCACCTACCCGGCGGCCGGCCAGGCGGTCGCGCCGGGCGTGCTGGTGCTGAAGGTCACCTTCGACCAGAAGATGCTGGAGACCGGCTTCGACTTCGCGCCGGCGGCCGGCGGCGAGATGCCCCAGTGCCTGAAGACCCCGCGGCTGCTCGACGACGGCAAGACCTTCGTCCTGTTGTGCCGCACGCTCGGCGCAAAGAGCTACGCCCTGGCGTTCAACGCCAAGCCGGCCGGCGGCTTCGCCAGCCTGGCGGACACGCGGGCCCAGCCGGCGGGGCTCGCCTTCACCACCACCGACGGCGATCCGGTCACCGACCTGCAGGACGCGCTGAAGGCGGCGAGCCTGCGCGACGTCGACGTGCCGGTGCAGGACACCCCGGCCTTTCGCCACAGCGGCGGCTCCTGAGGCTCAGGCGGCGCCGAACCGCTTCAGGACGTTGCGGGTGATCCGGGTGACGAAGGGGTCGCCGGCGGCCAGGCCGTGGGCCCATTCCGTCGTGCCGGCGTTGAACACCTCGCCCGCGCCGCGCCGGAAGCTGGCCATCACCGCATGGCCGCGGGTGACGCGCGCCTGGGCGGCGGGACCGGCGTCGCCATAGGCGATCTTCGCCACCACATCGAGTTGTTCGGGCGGGATCAGCGGGCGGTAGCCGGTGTCCTCGGGCTCGGCGAAGGCGCAGGGCGCGAGGGCGATGATCTCGAGGTCGCGGGGCACGCCGAGGCGTGGGACCGGCGCCGGCAGGCCGTCCTCCCCGAAGGTCAGGGCGCAGCCGTCGTTCTCGTAGCCCAGCAGGGGCAGGGCGTCGCCGAACACGTCGCCGTAGAAGAGGTCCGCGCCCTCGAGCGCCCAGTGGTCGGCGCGATAGACCGTATAGCCGCCCTGGCCGCGGGCGGCGCACAGGCCCAGGCGATGGTAGCCGCCGAAGATGAAGCTGAGGCCGGTGATCTCCGCTTCCGGGGCTCCGAACATCGGATGCGACCACAGGTGCGTGCGCTCGGGGTCGGACACGTCCTCGGCGGTCTGGCCGCGCCATTTGTGGCAGACCATCGTCGGGCCGTCCCAGCGCACCTTCCAGAAGCCGGTGTTGCCGGAGAAGATCGCCAGCCGGCCGCCGCCGTCGACGAAGGCGTCCAGCGCCGCCCGCTCGGGCCCCGACCAGTATTCGCTGTGGCCGACCAGCAGCACCACGCCGTAGGGCTCCAGCGCGGCGGGATCGTCGTCCAGGTCGCGGTCGGTGAGATAGTCGAAGGCCAGGCCTTCCTCGCCCTCCGCCCAGGCGACGAAGGCGTGCTCCCACTTGTTCAGGAACCCGGCCGAGCCGTCATAGGGCGACTGGCCGTGCGCCCGTGACCAGGCCGGATCGGCGCCGGCCCAGGGCCGCTCCTCGAAGCCGCGCTTCCGCAGGTTCACCAGCCGCGGCATGTCGGCGGGCGCGCTGAGCAGCAGGGGCGGGAAGGGCCGGAGCGCCGAGAGCCGGCCGATGGCGCCGGCCATGGCCTCGGGCAGCGGCAGGCGGCGCGACATCAGCGCGTCCACGTCGCAGTAGGCGTTGGCGCCGCCGAAGTAGTTGTAGGCGTGCAGGGTGTTGGTGGCGAGCACCAGCACGGTGCGCGGTCCCGGCGCGCCGGCCCGGGCCTTCACGCAGACGAAGTGGTGGGCCGCCTCGCCCGCGGCGTCGGTCAGCACGAGGTCGTAGTAGCCGCTCCGCCAGTCGCCGACCTCGATCCCGGTGACCACGGGCCAGCCGCAGCCGTCGCGGTCGGCGTCGGGCGGGACGGGCAGGTCCTGCGTCTCGATCCCATCCAGGCGCAGCACGGTTTCCCGAACGGCGCCGATGCGCGCGATCTCCAGCCGGCAGGGACCGGTCGCCGAGGCGTGCAGGACGAACCGCTCGCCGGGCCGCACGCTCAGCCGGTCGGTGTAGCAGGCCGGAGGCATGCGTCCTCGTTACCGCGTCCCAGGTCCTAGTAGTTGTAGCGCAGATAGACGCCGTAGGTGCGCGGCTTGGCCATGCTGAACAGGTCGAAGCCCAGGCCCTCGATCGGGATGATGTCGCTGATGTTGGTCTCGTCGAAGATGTTGCGGCCCCAGACGCCGAACTCGTAGCGCTGGTCGGCGGTGAGCCAGCCGACGCGGGCGTTGACGAAGGTCCGGCTCCCGTCGGAGAGGCGGTCGAGGTTGCGGGTGTCGTAGAACACCTTGCTGCGATAGGTGGCGTCGGCCTCCACCCGCATCTTGCCGCCCATCATGTCCCACTCGTACTGCGCCAGGCCGTTGAGGCTGAACTTCGGGGCGTTGGGCAGGGTGTTGCCCGAGAAGTCGCCGGCGAGGGAACGGAAGTTGCGGTATTCGGCGCTGAGCGCCGAGGCGCCCAGCTGCAGGGTGAGGCCGGTGATCGGCGTGGCGGCCAGTTCGGCCTCTGCGCCGTAGATCCGCGCGCCCGAGGCGTTGGTGAAGATCTGCTCGGTGAGCGCCCCCACCAGGATCAGGTTGTAGACCTGCAAGTCTTTGTAATCGTAGTAGAAGGCCGACAGGTTGGCGCGCAGGCGGTGATCGAACCACTCGCTCTTGGCGCCGATCTCGAAGGCGTTGACCTTCTCGTCCCGATAGGGCGCGACCAGGGCCGGATCGGTGGCCTGGCCGCCGAAGAACCCGCCGCTCTTATAGCCGCGGTTGTAGGTGGCGTAGACGTTGGCGGTGTCGCTCAGCTGGTACTGCAGGCCGAGCTTGCCGGACAGCGAACCGAAGGTCTTCGAAGCGTCGACCGTGAAGAAGGTCACCGCCCCGAACTCGGCGTTGCTGGTGTAGTGGAAGGTCTTCTTGTCGTAGGAATAGCGCAGCCCGACGGTGCCGGTCAGGCGGTCTGTGAGCTTGTAGTCCACCTGGCCGAAGGCGGCGTAGCTGGTGGTGGACTGCTTGAAGGGCCAGCCGAAGACTCCGATGGAGTTGGCGAGGTCCGCCCCGCCCGGGTTCTCGGGCGTGGGGTCCCGCGCGAGCCGCAGGATGTCGTAGTAGGAATTGGTCCAGAGGTAGTCGCGCGCGGCGTAGACGCCCAGCACCCACTTGGCGCGGCCTTCGCCGTTGGACTGCAGGCGCAGTTCCTCGCTGCCGACCGACTGCCGCGCCAGGTAGTCGGCGGTGATCACGTCGTTGGGCCCGGCGTCGGTGTCCTCGACGTCGTTGCGGTGGGCGGTGTCGTAGCCGGTCACCGAGACCAGGCTGACGGCGCCCAGGTCCCAGGTGGCGGTCACCGCCGCGCCGAAGGTGCGGACCTTGTCCTTGCCCTGCAGGTGGTAGTCGCCCTGGTAGAGGTTGGAACTGGTGTTGGCGTAGCCGACCACGTCGGTGCACTGGCCGGAGGTGTAGAAGCCGGGCGCGCAGAAGCCGTCCGGACCGGTGGCGGCGGCGGTCTGCGGCAGGAGCGAGCGGTTGTAGGCCCAGATCGAGCCGCCCTGCGACTGGCCGTAGCGCACCTGGGCCAGCAGGCTGAAGTTCGGGCTCGGCGTGAACAGTAGCGAGCCGCGCGTGGTCCAGTGGTCCTGGTTGTTGCCGTGGTCGCCGGTCAGCCGGTTCAGCGTGTAGCCGTCGTCCCAGGTCCCCGTCGCGGCCAACCGGAAGGCCAGCACGTCCTTGATGATCGGGCCGCCGACGCCGCCCTCGACGTTGAGGGTGTTGTAGTTGCCGTATTCCACCGAGGCGTCGGCGGAATAGGTCTGGGTGGGCTTGCGGGTGATGACGTTGATCGCCCCGCCGGTGGTGTTGCGCCCGTAGAGGGTGCCCTGCGGTCCGCGCAGCACCTCGATCCGCTCCAGGTCGAAGAACTGCCCCATCTGGGCCAGCGGTGAGCCGATGTAGACCCCGTCCACATAGATGCCGACCGCGGTGGCGGTGTTCGGATTGAAGTCGTTCAACCCGACGCCGCGGATGAAGATCTTCGGGTTGGCGGCGTTGTCGTCGGTCTTGATCGACAGCGACGGCGACAGCCCGTTGAGGTCCAGGATGTTGTTGACGTGCTGGTCCTTCAGCTGCTGGGCGGACAGCGCGGTGATGGAGATCGGAACGTCCTGGACGTTCTCGGCCCGCTTCTGGGCGGTCACCACCAGTTCCGCGACGGTCGGGGGCACGTCGGCCGCCCAGGCCGCAGGCGCGCCCAGTATCAGTCCGCATAGGGCGCTGGCGCCCATCAATCCCGTCTTCATGGCACAGTCCCCGTCAACCAGACGAAAACGATAGCCTTCGCTATGCGTTAGGCAACGGTAAAAAGTTGGCTGGCGGCCGCGTCAGAAAAGATCCGTGGCCGGTGCGCTTCGGAGCCATGCTTCCCGGGCCTCAGCCGAACGAGACCGCCATGACCCGGATGATGGCGGGGCCGATCAGGATGATGAACAGCGGCGGCAGGACGAAAATGATCATCGGCACGGTGAGGATGGCCGGCAGGCGGGCGGCCTTCTCCTCGGCCTTCATCATGCGGGTGTCGCGGAACTCGGACGCCAGCACCCGCAGGGACTGGGCCAGCGGCGTGCCGTACTTCTCGGTCTGCACCAGCGTGTTGACCAGGCCGCGCACCTGCGGCGTGGCCACCCGCCGCGAGAAGTTGAGGAGCGCCTCGCGCCGGTCCGGCAGGAAGCCCAGCTCAATGCCGGTGAGGCCGAGCTCGTCGGCCAGCTCCGGAGCGCCCGGCCCGATCTCGCGGCCGACGCGGGTGACCGCCGCATCGAGGCTGAGGCCCGCCTCGGCGCAGATCACGAACAGGTCGAGCGCGTCCGGCAGCGCCTTCTGGATCTTCAGGCGGCGCTTCTGGATGGCGTTCTTCAGCATCATGGTCGGCAGGTAGGCGCCGAGCCCCATCGCCCCGACCCCGATCAGCAGGTGGGTCGTGCCGCTGAGCTTGGTCAGGACGAACGGCGCCAGCAGATAGCCGGCGACCGCCACGATCAGGGGACTCGCCAGGCGCAGCGCCAGGAAGACCGCGGTGGCGTCTGCCGACCGCCAGCCGGCCTGGGTCAGCAGGTCCGCCGCCTCCTTGGCGTCGCGGCCGCGGCTGAGCTTCAGCCGCTCGACCAACTGCCGGGCAAGGCCGATTGAGCGGGTGCGTTCCGCCCGGCGGGGCGTGAGCAGTGCGGTGCGGAGCTCGCGCCGGCGCTTGGCGTGGCTGCGGGCCCGCGCGCCGACCAGGTCCTTGGGCGACAGCGCCCTGAGCACCGCCAGGATGGTGAGGAAGTTGGCGAAACCCACGGCCAGCGCCACCGGCAGGGCCGCGGGACTGCTCTGCATGAAATCGGGGGGCGTCATATCTCGAACTTCACCATCTGGCGCATGATCAGGGAGCCGGAGACCAGGCTGGCGACGCCGCCGCCCAGCATCAGGCGGCCCAGCGGCTGGGTGAACAGCACGCTCAGGTAGTCGCGGTTCACCACCGACATCAGGATCGCCATGACGAAGGGCAGCGAGCCGATGATCAGGGCGCTGGCCGTGGCCTCCGAGGACATGGCGCGGATCTTCAGCCGCATCTGCTGGCGGCGGCGCAGGATCTGCTCCAGGTTCTCCAGGGTCTCGGCGAGGTTGCCGCCGGTCTCGCGCTGGACCGACAGGCTGATGACCAGGAAGTTGAACTCCGGCAGGCCGACCCGGCGGGCCGCCTGCCACATGGCGTCCTCCACCGGCATGCCCAGCCGGATCTGGTCGGCGACGGTGCGGAACTCACCGCCGACGGGCTCGGAGATCTCCTGGCCCACCACCGCGATGGTCTCGGTCACCGGCAGGCCGGCCCGCAGGCCGCGGACGATCAGGCCGATGGCCTCGGCGAACACCTTCAGGAACTTGCCGCGCCGGCGCGCCATCAGGAAGCTCACCGCCACGTGCGGCAGGAATAGCCCGTCGGCTGCGGCCGCCAGCAGGGCGAACAGTGGCGAGGCGCCGAACATCAGCGCCGCGACGCCGACTGCGGCCATGATGATCCCGGAGACGGCGGCGTACTGGCCGATGCTGATCGGCTTGCCGGTGGCCGCCAGGCGGGCGCGCAGCACGGCCGGACGCGGCACGAAGCGCTGGGCCAGGGTGTCGAGCCGGGACTGGCCGGCCCGTTGCAGGCGCGGCGCGGCGGCCCCCTTGGGACCGGGGGCGCGGCCATGTCCCAGCGCGCGAGCCCGCTTGACCAGCTGGCGCTTGCCCGACGCGCCGGGGCCCAGGGCCGCCAGCGCCAACAGCACGACCGCGCCCAGCAGGACGGGGAGGAGCAGGGCGAGCATCATCCGATGGCGTCCAGCAACAGGCGGTCGAGCCCGAAGTAGGCCGCCCGCTCGGAGAAGGCCGGGCGCAGGCCCGCGGACTCGAAGCGCCCCTTGAGGCGGCCGTCGGCGGCCTCGCCCTCGAACTTGTAGGCGAACAGCTCCTGGGTGGTGATGACTTCGCCCTCCATGCCGACCACCTCGGTGATGCTGGTCACCCGGCGCACGCCGTCGCGCATGCGGCTGACCTGGACGATCATCTGCACGGCCGCGGCGATCTGGGTGCGGACGGCCCGGCTGGGCAGGGTAATCCCGGACATGCCGACCATGTTCTCCAGCCGGGTCAGCGCCTCGCGCGGGCGATTGGCGTGGATGGTGCCGAGCGAGCCGTCGTGGCCGGTGTTCATGGCCTGCAGCATGTCCATGGCCTCGCCGCCGCGGATTTCGCCGAGGATGATCCGGTCGGGACGCATCCGCAGGGCGTTCTTCACCAGGTCGCGCATGGTGATCTCACCGCGGCCCTCGAGGTTGGAGGGGCGGGTCTCCAGGCGCACCACGTGCGGCTGCTGCAGCTGCAGCTCGGCGGCGTCCTCGATGGTGACCACCCGCTCGTCGCCGGCGATCATCTGCGACAGGGCGTTGAGTAGGGTCGTCTTGCCGGAGCCGGTGCCGCCGGAGATCAGGATGTTCAGGCGCGACCGGGCGGCGATCTTCAGCACCGTCGCCATCTCCGGCGAGACATTGGCCTGGCGCGCCATCACGTCGAGGTCGATGGCCCGCTTGGAGAACTTCCGGATCGAGATGGTGGCGCCGTCGATGGCCAACGGCGGGATGATGATGTTGACCCGGCTGCCGTCGGCCAGGCGGGCGTCCACCAGCGGCGAGGATTCGTCGATCCGGCGGCCGATCTGGCTGACGATGCGGCCAGCGACGCTCATCACATGGGCGTTGTCGCGGAACCGGGCGCCGGTCAGCACCAGCTTGCCGCGCTGCTCGACGTAGATCTGCTTGGGCCCGTTCACCATGATGTCGGTGACGGTGTCGTCGGCGAGCAGCGGCTCCAGCGGGCCGAGGCCCATCATGTCGTTGAGCAGGCGCGTCACCAGCTCGCCCTGTTCGCGCTGGTTGAACTGGATCTTCAGCTCCGCGACGATCTCCCCGACCAACGGCCCGAGCTGGTGGGCGAGGGCCTCCCGGTCCAGCCGGCTGGCGGCCTCGCTGTCGATGCGCTCCAGGACCAGCGGCTGCACGAGGCGGGCGGCGTCCTCGATCTTGTCCTGGATCGGGGCCGTCTCGACCGGAACGGTGTCGGGCGCCAGCTGCATAGCCGCGTCGGGCGCGGCCGGCGGCCGATCATTGGAGAGCACGGTCAGGCGCGGAGCTTGATGACGTGCGGGCGCCGCCGGATCGGGCGGGGTCGTGGGGGACGCGCTTCGTCGACCGAACATGGCTTACTTCCCCAGCACGCGGGTGAACCAGGAGGACTTCTCGGCGGCGGCCGCCGCCGTCGCGGCGCCGGCGAAGCGGCCGACCAACCGCCGCAACTCGGTCGCCGCGGGGCCGGGCCGCGCGACGGAGAGCAGCGACTTGCCCTGCTCGGCGGCGGCGGCGGCGGCCTTGGCGTCGAACGGCACGGCGAAATCCAGTGCACGGCCGGCGGCGCGCTCGAACTCCGAGCGGGGAACCTCGCCGGCCACGCCGCCCACGCGGTTGCCGATCAGCAGAACCTCGCCGTCGGGGCGGGTCGCGGCCAGCAGCTTCAGCAGCCGCTGGGCGTCGCGCATGGCCGGCAGGCTGAGGTCGGTGACCACGCCCACCACGTCGGCCTGCGCCAGGGCGGCGCGGCTCAGGGCGTCGAGCCGGCGGGGCGTGTCGATGACGATCACGTCGGCGCCTTCGGAAAGCGTCGCCACCAGGGCCTCCAGCCCCTCGGGTCCGACATCGATCTGCGCCTCCAGGGACTCCTCCGCGCCGAGGATCCGCAAGCGCTCGCCCGCCGGACTGACGGCCGAGCCGATCAGCAGGCTGTCGATCCGTTCGGGGTGGGACAGCAGTTCGCGCAGGCCGCGTCCGGTCTCCAGGTCCAGGCTCAGCGCCGCGGCGCCGAACTGCAGGTCGAGGTCCAGCAGCACCGTGCGCAACTGCTGTTCGTGGGCCAGGCCCCAGGCCAGCGACACGGCCAGGCTGGTGGCGCCGACGCCCCCGCGGGCCCCGATCAGCGCCACGGTCCGGCTGGGCCGTGAGGTCGGCGCGGGCCGTTCGCTGCGCTCGGCGCGCCGCAGGGCCTCCGCCAGCGCCTCGGCCGACAGCGGCTTCACCAGGTAGTCGCTGACGCCCAGCTGCATCAGGGCGCGATAGAGGGAGATGTCGTTCACCATGCCGATGGCGACGACGCGGGTGTGGGCGTCGCAGAACTCCGCCAGCCCGTCCATGGCCGCCAGCACGTCGTCGCAGTCGCTGACGTCGACCAGCAGGATCGCCGGGGCCGGCGAAGTCTCCAGGTAGGCGCGGGCGGCCGCGACCCCGCCCTCGCGGACGCGGCCCGGCGGCCAGCCGAACTGGGCCGCGGCTTGGCGCACCCCTTCGCGGGTCACGTCATCCGCCACCAAGGCGAGGAAGTCCGGCGCCGCCTGGCCGGTCTGCGCGATGAGGGGGAGGGCCATGTCAGCGGGCCTCCGTGGCTGCGCCGGGACCCGAGCCGGAGGCGGCGGCGGCGCCGAGCGGCTTCACCTGGCCGAGGCGATGGCGCTGAGCGGCGGCGAGGGCGCCGTCTCCCGAGGGATCGGCCAGCGGCGCGCCGCGCTCGAGGTCGCGCGGGTCGGCCACCATCAGGCGCAGGTTGATGGCGTTGGCGCAGCCGAACCGGGGCATGGTCAGCGGATCGGCGACGCGGGAGGGCGCGGGGTCGGCGCAGGGATCGGGCACGGCCGGGACCGCGGTCTGCGCCGGCTTCGGCGCGGCGCTGGCGGAACAGGCGCTGGAGGCGGCGGCGAGAATGGCGATCGCAAGCAGGAGGGTTTGGCGCATGGCGGTCTAGCCCTTGATCTTGGCGGCAGGGATGGGGGGCGCCGGCGCGGCTGCGACGGTGGCTGCGGTCTCGACGGCGGCGGCCTGAACGGTGGACTTGAAGAGATCCGTCGGGGTGGCGAGCTTCTGGCTCACCGGCTTCACCAGGTAGGGCGTGACGATGATCACCAGCTCGGACTCGTTCTTCTGGAACTGCTTGGAGCGGAACAGAGCGCCGAGGATCGGCGCGTCGCCGAGGGCGGGGAACTTCCTGACGTTCTGGGTGACGGTGTTCTGCAGCAGGCCGCCGATGGCGAAGCTCTGACCGCTGGCCAGGTCCACCGTGGTCTCGGCGCGGCGGGTGGTGAGCGCCGGCACCGTGATGCCATTGAGGGTGATGGCGCCGGCGTCGGAGAGCTGGCTGACCTCGGGCCGTACGTTCAGGGTGATGCGGCCGCCGTCCAGGATGGTGGCCACGAAGTCCAGGCTGACGCCGTACTTCTTGTACTCGATGGTGACCTGGTTCTGGCTGCCGGGTTGGGGCACCGGGATCGGGTACTCGCCGCCCGCCAGGAAGCTCGCCGGCTCGCCGCTGACCGCCGTCAGGTTGGGCTCGGCCAGGATGCTGACCAGGCCCTTCTGGTTCAGGGCGTCGATCAGCACGTTGATGTCGGTCGCGCCCTTGCTGTAGCCGGCGAAGAGGTTGTTGGCCCCGTTCTGGCGGCCGATGATCTTGCGCGGCGTGTCCTGGGTGAACACCGGATTGCCGGTGACCAGCCCCAGCACGCCCTGGCCGATGGGGGCGAAGCTTTCCCAGTTGAAGCCGAGGATCTCGTTGGCCTGGTGGGAGACCTCCGCCACGCGGACCCGCAGGTTGATCTGGTTGGGGGCCTCGACGGTCAGCCGGTTGATGAGGTGGGCGGCCCGGTCCTTTTCGTCGCCCTGCACGAACTGGGCGGCGATGCGCAGGATGTCCGCGCCTTCGGAGGCCGAGGCGACCTTGCCGGTCAGCACCAGGGAATCGTTGGCGCTGGACACCTCGACCTGGCTGTTGGGGGCCTGGCGCTTCAGTACGTCGCGCAGGCGGGCCTCGTCGAAGCCCACGGTCACGCCGAGGTTGGCGATCATCTGCTCGTGCGCGTCGATGGCGAACAGGCTGGTGGCGCCGGACCCCTTGCCGATCACGTAGATCAGCGTCGGCGACTTCACCTGCACGTCCGCCACCTTGGGATCGGCGATGAAGACCGTGGCCGCCGCCCGATCGAGACGGATCAGCCGGCCCTTGCCGACTTCGAGCGTGAGCTGGCTGGCGGCCCCGCCCACGACCTCGGACGCGGCGTGCGCGGCGGTCGGGGCGTAGGCGCCGAAGGAAAGCGCCAGGGCGGCGGAGAGGGCGGCGAAGGTCTTCATGGAGCGGCTCCTGCGCTGCTGGCCTGGCTGCCGCGGATCACCACGACGGACGGCGCGGCGGCCGCGCGCGGCGCGCGGATGGGGTGCGTCGCCGGCGCGGCGGCCGGGCGGGCGGCGGCCACCTGGGTCGCCTCATTGTCCCAGGTCCGCGTCACGGTGTTCCCGGACGCCGGCGCGTCGGCCGGCGTGGCGAGGCTGCGCAGGCTGAGGGAAAGTTTGCCGAGCTCGCCGACCAAGGTGACGATCTCGGCCTGTTTGGGGGTGACCTCCAGGGTGGCGGTCTGGGGGATGAGGACGTCCTTCTTCTCGTTGGCGACCCGTTGGTCGACGCCGACCACGCGCACGTCGCTGAGCACGGTCTCGCTGACGAAGCGCTTGGCCGCGCCCGCACCGCCGTCCACGCCGCGGCTGAGGATCAGGTCCACCCGGTCGCCGGGGAAGACGAAGCCGGCGACGCCGGTGCTGGCGCCGACATTGACCGTCACGGCGCGGTAGCCCGGCTTCAGCACCGCGGCCAGGAAGCTGCGGTCGCCGGGCTGGACGACACGCGCGGCGCTGAGCGGCTCGCCGGGCGCGAGGTCGGTGCGCGCGACGGCGCCCGCCATCTGCTCGGGGGTCGTGCCGGCGCTGGTGAAGTAGCCCGCCGTGGAGGCGTCGGCCGGCCAGGCCTGCCAGCGCACCTGGGCGGCCTTGAGGATGGTTCCCGCCGGCAGGGCCTGGGCGGCCACGAGCACGCGGCTGGCCGCCGGCGCGACGGTCTGGGCGCGGGCGCTGTCGCGGGCGTGCTTCAGCTGGCCCTGGAGCCATTGCTGGGTGAGGACCACGGTCGCCCCCGAGAGGAGGATCGCCAGGCCCAGGAACGTGAGACGACGGGTCGAGAGCACGCGGGCTTCCTCCTAGAGGTTGGACGTCAGGTGCAGGGCGAGGACCCAGGCGCCGCCGGCGGCGATGGGAACCCCGAAGGGCATCGGCTGGCCGAGGCCGGCCGTGGCGCCGTCCGCCCACGCCGGGCGGGGCATCAGCCGGCGCAGCGGGCTCAGCATCAGGCCGGCCAGGGCGGCGCCGGTGATCGAGGTCACCAGGGCGAAGTCGGAGAAGTGCCCGGGGCCCGCCCACAGGGTGACCGCCGCGGCGAGCTTGACGTCGCCGCCGCCGACCCAGCCGCGGGCGAAGAGCGCGGCGCCCACGCCGAGCACCAGCACGCCCACCGCGAGCCCGGCCACCCACGGGCCGAACGGCAAGCCGAAGCCGGCGAGCGCATAGCCGGCGGCCACCAGGGCGCAGACGCGATTGGGGATCAGATAGCGGGTGAAATCACTTGCCGCCGCCCAGGCGAGGGCGACGGCCGTGACGATCAGGCCAAGCGCGACCGATGCGTGTTCGATGGTGATCATCGGCCGCTTGGACTTTCCTGGTCTGTGGAGATCCAGGAGGTCCGAGCCGGTGTTCGAGCTCAGACCAACCCTGGGAAGTTACTCCGCGACGCCGGCGCTCATCTGTCGAAAATTCGGATAGGGCGCCGTCGCGCGTAAACGTCGACGTCAGGCTTAGGCGGCCGGGACGGTCGGGGTGGCGAGGCCGTCGTTCACGGCGTTGAACTTGGCGGACAGGTTCGTATTGATCTTCGGCAGGGCGACGATCATCGCGAGCGCGATGAAGGCGGCGATCAAGCCGTATTCGATGGCGGTGGCGCCACGACGATCTTGCGAGAGCTTGCGGGTCAGTTTGATCATTTTGATAGATCCTTGGTTGATCTGAGAAAACGACCAGGACTGTTCCTAAAAACGTGTGTCCATGTCGTCTGCACGGATAGGTAATCCAAAGGTTAACCAAGCACAATAGTGGCAGCCTGCGACATGTAGACACTAGGATAAACAAGCTTAACCTTAAGGACGTGGCCAAAGATGACGAGTAGTCATGTTGTCGATGACCCAAATTGGGGCGGCCGAACTTACGGTGTATTTCAGGAGTTATTGAAAATCGTTCGCCGGTTATCCGATCGCTTGGATCGGAGCCTCCGGCGGAAGCGGGCGGCCGTCGAGCGGCCGCCGGATCGCCTTAATCACTCCACCAGCGCCGGGGCGGCCCCGCCGGCCATCCTGACGCCGGTCCCGGCGCAGTTGATCCCCAGGCTCGCGTTGCCCTTGAAGGCGACCTCGCTGGCCAGCAGCTGGGTGCAGCCGGGGGTCGTGGTGGATGACCCGCCGCTGAAGGTCACCTTCTGGCTGGGGAAGTAGATCGCGCCCTGGATGCGCTGGGTCGATCCGCCGTTGAACACGTTCTCCACGCCGCCGGGGGCGCGGCGGTCCTGATAGAGCGCCATGCCCTGGGTCGGGCCGGAGGTGGGCGCGGACAGGTCGATCGTGGCGTTGCCGTTGATGTGCAGGGTCGAATAGTTGGAACCCGTGCTGCTGGTGAACACCAGGGTGACGCCCTGGCCCTTCAGCGTCGCGCCGCCGTTCACCGTCAGGTCGCCGCGGTCGATGATGTAGGTCCCCGGATTGAGGGTGACCGTGGCGCCGCTGCTGATCGACAGGCCGTTGCAGAACACCAATGGGCGGCCGCCGGTGTTGGAGTAGACGCCGCTTGGGAGGGAGCCGCCGGTGAAGTCGCAACCGCTGTAGGCCGGGAGCGGCACGTCCTTGTAGGGATCGGCGATGGCCGCCTGGCCGGTGTGGACGCCGTTGGTGGTGTTGAGGGCGGCGTTGTTGCTGAGGCTGTAGCCGCCGACCAGGCCGACGCTGTCGGCGGTGATCGTGGCCGCGCCCTTGAGCTGGAGCGCGGTGGAGCTGGTGGAGTTGGCGTACAGCGAACAGCCGACAAGTTTCACGTCGGTCGAGCCGGTCTCCAGAGCCGAGGCGCTGGCGGTGGAGTTCAGGGCCACGACGCAGGCGTTGCCGACTGCGCCGTAGCGCGCCACGGCGCGCGCCCTGATCACGCCGCCGGCCCGGGCGAACGGAACGGAAAAGAACCGTCTGCCTGGCCGGGCGATTATCACCTCCACCGCCTTGGCGTTGCCTGCTTGCCCGCCGGTGGCCGGCGGGGTGTTGACGGTGACCTGGACGCCGTCCACGCCGTCGCGCAGGCCGTAGGCGGCGGCGACCGCGCGGGCCTGGTCGGTGACGTTGGAGGTTCCGGCCATGACGGCCGCGGCGGCGCTGAAGGCGGCGGAGTCGGCGGCGTTCTGGGCCGAGCGCCGCGCGACATAGGAGGCGCCCACGTCGATGCCCAGGCCCACAAAGCCCAGCACCGTGACCATGGACAGGCCGACGATCACCGCGCTCGCGCCGGAGCGATCGTCGCCCAGTGCGCGGAGGATCTGGCTGGAGGAGGAGCTGTGCGGCATGCGATCAGACCCGGCAGACCTGGGCCGTCAGCGTCGGCGCGACCCGGAAGATGGCGTAGGCCACGAACCTGTAGCTCAGCTGGGCGCGGACCTGGGTCCCGCAGGCCTGGGTGCTGACGGTGAAGGCGCTGGCCGGGATGTTGAGCGGCGCGACGGTCCGCGCGGCGAAGGCGGCGGTCTGGGACGGCGTGCCGCAGACGCCCGGCCGCACGGAGGCGCAGCGGGCGGCCTCCTGCACCGCGAAATTGAGCGCGGTGCGGGTCCAGGCGAGGCGGCCGAACTCGATGAGCCCCAAGAGCAGCAGGAACAGCACGGGCAACAGCAGGGCGGTCTCCAAGGCCGCGGCGCCTTCGCGCGCCGCCAGCAGGCCGCGCCGACGGCCCAGGGCAGGATGGCTGGGAACGCTCATGGCACGCGGACCACGGCCTGGGCGCTGACGGTCGCGGGCACGACGAAGCCCGGCCACGGCGCCAGGGCCTTGAACGGGGCCTGGGCGGCGACGGTGACAAAGGTCCCGGGCGCGCCGCCGCCGCTGCAGGACGTCCCGGTGGTGGCGACGATGGACAGGCCCGAGACACAGGCCGTGGTCACCCGCGGGGCGGGCGAGGCGGCGACGCTGAGCGGTGTCGCGCTGGCGACCGCGGCGCTGATCGCGGCGGCGTCCCATCCGCGTCGCTGGGCATAGTCGGCGCCGGCCTGGGCGGCGGCCTTGACCTGCAGGCTCTGGGCGATCAGCCGGGAGACGTCGATGGTCCCCGCCAGGGTCAGGGCCAGCACCGGCAGCAGCAGGGCCAGTTCCACGGCCGCGGCGCCGCGGCGGTCGCGTTGCAGCGCCGCCGGCAAGCGCGCGGCGTCGGCGATGGGGCGGCGGCCGCGGGGCGGCTTCGGACGCATTGTGGTTTCCGGTTGTGCAGGCGAGGGCTCAGGCGGTGCTCGGAACGCCGCCAGTCTTGCCCGGCTCCCAAACGTAAGGCTCGGCGCCAGCAATTCACGGTCGCATCATGTCACTGTGCTCACACGTCGCAGTTGAGAAATCTCGTCCCGGTTGCGTCCGGAGGGAGAGTCCAGGTTGTCCCGTGGGGAACCGGTCCCGCGAGCGGAGCATTGCGGGAGCGGAGAACGATGTTCCTCCGTCTTGCGCCGGACGGCGCGGGCGGTACGATGAGGTGAAGCCGTTCGCAGAAGCGGCTCGGGTGGAAGCGATGGGATCAAGGCGATGCTGACGGCGACCGGAGCCGCTCTGGCGGCGATCTTCACGGCCTGGTTCAAGGGCCTGACGCTGTTCGGGCGCTGCGGCCACTTCCTGTAAGCCGAGATGTAGCCCCTGGGGCGGCTTCCGATACGCCGTCCGAAAACCGCCACCCAGCTCCCATCGATGTCCGAAAACCGCGAGACTTGCCGGCCGCGGCAGCCCATCTTGCGGCCATGGACATGGATTTTGAAGCCTGCCGCCGCGCCTTCGTCACCCGGGACGCCCGGTTCGACGGCCGCGTCTTTGTGGGCGTGAAGACCACCGGCATCTACTGTCGCCCGATCTGCCCGGCGCGGCCGCCGAAGCCGGAGAACATGACCTTCTATCCGTCGGCCGCCGCCGCTCAGGAGGCGGGTTTCCGCCCCTGCCTCCGCTGCCGGCCGGAGTCGTCGCCGGACCTCGGCGCCTGGCGGGGCACGTCGAACACCGTCAGCCGGGCGCTGGCGCTGATCGAGGCGGGCGCCCTGGATGCGGGCGACGTCGACGGCCTGGCTGCACGGCTCGGCGTCGGCGAACGGCAACTGCGCAGGCTGTTCAAACAGCACCTGGGCGCCTCGCCGATCGCCGTCGCCCAGACCCGGCGCGTGCTGCTGGCCAAGCAGCTGATCCACGAAACCCTGCTGCCGATGGGCGAGGTCGCCCTGGCGTCCGGCTTCGGCAGCGTGCGGCGCTTCAACGAGACCTTCCAGCAGCTGTTCGGACGCGCCCCCGGCGGCCTGCGCCGCTCGCACGCCGACGAGGCCAGCGCGGCGGGGGCGGGCGTCACCGTGCGCCTGCCGTATCGCGCCCCCTACGACTGGGACGGGGTGATCGGCTTCCTGACGGCGCGGGCGATTCCCGGCCTGGAGGCGGTTTCGCCCGACCGTTACGCCCGCACGCTGGAGGTCGAGGGCGCCCGCGGGCTGGTGATCGTCACCCCCGGCGAGGGCGACTACCTGACGGCTGAGATCCGGTTCCCGAAGCTGAAGGCGTTGCCGGCGGTGATCGCCCGCATCCGGCGGGTGTTCGACCTCACCGCCGACCCGGCGCTGATCGGAGCCCACCTCAGCCAGGACCCGGCGCTGGCGCCGATGGTGGCGGCGCGGCCGGGCCTGCGGGCGCCGGGCGCCTGGGACGGCTTCGAACTCGCCGTGCGCGCCATCCTCGGCCAGCAGATCACCGTCGTGGCGGCGCGCAACCTCGCCGCCAAGCTGGTCGCCGCCTACGGCGAGCGGATCGACGACCCGGCCGCCGCGGAGCTCGGCCTGAGCTGGGTGTTCCCGACGCCGGCCCGGCTGGTGGGCGAGGACATCGCCGCGCTCGGCATGCCGCGCTCCCGCGGCGCGGCGCTGGAGGCGCTCGCCCGCACCGTGGCGGCCGACCCGACGATCTTCACGCCCCGCGCTGATCTGGAGAGCGCCATCGCCGCGCTGTCGGCCCTCCCGGGGGTCGGCGAATGGACGGCGCAGTACATCGCCCTGCGGGAGCTGCGCGAACCCGACGCCTTCCCGGGCTCGGACATCGGCCTGCTGCGGGCGCTGACCGACGCCGCGGGCCGACGGCCGACGGCGCCCGAACTGCTCGCCCGCGCCGAGGCCTGGCGGCCGTGGCGCGCCTACGCCGCACAACATCTCTGGGCCGCCGACGCCGCCCAGCCGCAGACCAAGAGGACCAAGACCGATGACCCCGATGCACGACGCGCCGCCTGAGACCCTGACCCTGGATCGGCTGGCGACGCCGATCGGCACGGCCCTGCTGGTGACCGACCAGGCCGGGACGCTGCGGGCCTTCAACTGGACCGACTACGAGGCGCAGATGGTCGCCTGGCTTGGCCGCCACTACGGCAAGGCCACGCGCCAGGAGGGACGGGCGCCGGCGCCGGTCCGCGGGCCGTTCGAGGCCTATTTCGCCGGCGAGGCGCGGGCGCTGGAGACCGTGCCCTGGCGCGCCTCCGGCACCGAGTTCCAGCGCAAGGTCTGGGACGCGCTCTGCACCATCCCGGCCGGCGAGACCCTGAGCTACGCCGGGCTGGCGGCGCGGATCGGACGGCCGACCGCCATGCGCGCCGTGGGCCTGGCGAACGGCTCCAACCCCGTCGCCGTGGTGGTCCCCTGCCATCGGGTGATCGGCGCCAACGGCTCGCTGACCGGCTACGGCGGCGGCCTGCCGCGCAAGCGCTGGCTGCTGGCCCACGAGGGCGCGAGCTTCAAGGAGCAGATGGCGGCCTGACCCTTGTCGAAGGCGTGAACTGGCGTCACCGTCTGCAGCGGAGCCGGCCCGGCTCCGAGACAGACGTCCGCCGGTCACGGCGGCTTGGGAAGGAACGGACCTCTTGAAGAAGCTCGGGTGGAAGGCCGGCGCGCTGGCGCTGGGGGTGCTTGGACTGGGCGTCGGGGCGGGGACCGTCGCGCTGGGGCAGACGAATGAGCAGCCCTCCGTGCGGCTGTCGCCGAAGGAGATCCACTGGGTCGACTACCCGGGCGCCGCGGGCAAGCTTGGGATGAAGGAGGCGTTCCTCTATGGCAATCCGACCAAGCCCGGCCTCTACGTGATCCGCCTGAAGTTCCCGCCGGGCGTCATCAGCCATCCTCACAGCCATCCGGACGACCGCATCGGCGCGGTGCTGAAGGGCACGCTGTGGATGGGCGAGGGGACGAAGTTCGACCCCGCCGCCACCAAGCCGGTGCCCGCAGGCGGCTTCTTCGTCAGCCACCACGGCGAGATGCACTTCGACGGCGCCAAGAAGGAGGAGGTCATCCTCCAGATCGTCGGCATGGGTCCGAGCGGCAAGACCTCCGCCCACCCCGACGAGCCGGACTTCACCAAACAATAGAGGCCCGCCGAAGCGGCGCCATGGTTCATGCGCCAGTCACGTGCAAAAGCCGAGAAGGCGCCTGCCCGAAGCCCAACGGGCGATTCCCAGGCGGGCGCCTGGCTCCCGACAGATTACCAGGCGCCCGTCACTTCTCCGCCCCGAGCACGCGCTGGACCACGAACACCAGCAGGCCCGAGGCGCAGAGGCAGGCGGCCAGGAACAGCATCGGCATGAAGTTGCTGCCGGTGGCGTCGTGGATGATCGGCACCACGTTCTGGGCCACGAAGCCGCCCATGTTGCCCACCGAGTTGATGGCGGCCAAGCCCGCCGCCACCGAGGCGCCCCGCAGGATGGTCGAGGGCAGGGTCCAGTAGACCGGCTGGGCCGAGAAGATCCCCGCCGCGGCGATGCTGAGGAAGGCGAACTTCCACACCGGTCCCGGGACCACGACGCTGAGGATCAGGAACACCGCGCCCACCGCGAGCGGGCCGACGATGTGCCAGGTCTTCTCGCCGGTGCGATGGGAGTGGCGCGGCACCCACCACAGGGCGAGGGCCGTGCAGACCCACGGGATGATGTTCAGGAAGCCGTTGACGGTGTTGGAGACCCCGAAGCCCTTGACCACGGTCGGCAGCCAGTAGCTCAGCCCATAGGCCGCCAGCGGGAAGCCGACGTAGGTGCCGGCGATCAGCAGGATGCGACGGTCCAGCAGGGCCGCGATCGGGTTGGGGTGATCGGTCTTGCCCATCTCGGAGTCCTCCGAGGTGATCCGCTCCAGGAGCCAGGCCTTCTCCTCGTCGGTGTAGAACCGCGCCTTCGCCGGGCCGTCGGGCAGCCAGAACAGGGTGACGAAGCCCATCAGGACGGCCGGGCCGCCGGTGGCCAGGAACACCAGCTGCCAGCCGCGCAGGCCGAATGTCCCGTCAAGGTCGAGCAGCCAGCCGCACAGGGGCGCGCCGACCGCATTTGCGACGACGCTGGCGATCATGAACCAGCCGACCATCCGCGCCCGGTGGTCCTGCGGCATCCAGACGGTCAGGAGGTAGAGAACGCCGGGGAAGAAGCCCGCCTCGCAGACCCCCAGCAGGAAACGCAGGGCGTAGAACATCGCCGGGTTCTGGGTGAAGCCCAGGGCCACCGTCACCAGGCCCCAGGAGACCATGATCCGCGCGAACCACAGCCGCGCGCCCAGCTTGGCGAGGAACAGGTTGCTGGGCACCTCGAACAGGAAATAGCCGACGAAGAACAGCGAGGCGCCGAGGCCGTAGGCCGACTCGGACAGGTGCAGGTCGCCGGCCATCTGCAGCTTGGCGAAACCGACGTTCTGCCGGTCGACGTAGGCGATCAGGTAGATCAGCCCCAGGAACGGCATGATGTGGCGCATGAATTTCGCCACCACCCGCTGCTCCAGCGTCCGCGTCGCCGGTCCGGCCCGCGTCGAAGTCCGGGCGGCAGGCGTCCCGATCGGGGTCGGCGTATCCAGGGCGTCCTCCTGTCGCGCGTGAACGGCGCGGCGGTCACATCTAGCGGGAGGCAGACACTAGCCACAGCCGGGCTGTCGTCATCTCGAAATCTACGTGATCGGCCCGGCCGGACATGGCGAGGCCGCGCCCATCGGTTGATGGACGCGGCCCCGGCCGATCGAGCGGGCTCTAACCCTTAGTAGGGATAGCCCGAGTAGCCGTTGTTGTACGAACCGCGATAGCCGTTGTCGTAGTAGCGGCTGTCATAGGTCGGCCGGCGCTGGCTGTAATACCGGTTGCCATAGCCGTTGTTGGCGTAGCCGCCGTTGCTGTAGTAGCCGTTGTTGTAGCTGTTGCTGTAGTAGCCGTTGTTGTACGCGCCCTGGCTGTAGTAGCCCTGGCCGCAGGAAGTGCGCGCGGAGCTGCGGCCGATGTTGTTGCCGACCACCGCGCCGGCGACCGCGCCCAGGGCCGCGCCGCCGCTACGGCCGCCGTGGTGGCTGGCCAGGTTGCTGCCGATCAGCGCACCGGCGATGCCGCCGATGACCGCGCCGGTCGTGCCGTTGTTATGCTGCCTCTGCTGGCAGGGATCGCGGCCGTCGTAATAGCCGCGGTAATCCTGGGCGAAGGTGGGAGTGGCGACCGTGCCAACCGCCAGGGCGGCGATGACGGCGCCAGAAATAGCGGCGACTTTCATGTCTTTCTCCAGTCCTCTGTTCAAACCTCGCGGCGTCGGCCGCAACAGTCGTTGGACGTAGAAAACACCCAAGCCCCTGAACGGCTCCTTGGGTCGCCGTTATCTTCGGTTCATCTGACGGACATCCTGGGCTTACGCCTAAGCTTGGCCGAATGTCCCACGACCACTGTTCGGCCTGCGTCGCAGGACCTGGAACCGTCGGCCGGGCCCGCTGTGGGCAAGGCGCGCCGGAGGTCGCCAACATTGCGAAAAATTCACGCGACAGGCTGTCGCACCATGGCGGCGCTTACCGTATAACGTCGGTCGACGGAATCGCGCCGGCAGGGAGCAGCCCGATGACCACATTGACGGAGATCGTGGCCGCCGTCGTCGTGCATTCCTCGACGGCTGCGTTGTCGCACTTCGGAGTGATGCTGGAGCCGGCGCAGGTCGAGCGGCCCGCGCCCGCGCCTGCGGCCGAGCGCGTGGTCGCCCGTTCGCCGCGGCGTGCGGACAAGGTTTCCGACTGTCCGCAGGGCGCGAGCCGGACCCCGGTCGTCAGGGCCTGAGCCGCCCGCCCGAGTCCCTCGCCTGAACCCCTAGGCGCAAGCCCTTGCGGCGGCGCGACAATCCGACCCTCCGAACCATTGATTCCAGCCACGCTGTTTGCGTCTGCCCGCATCGCGGGTAATCCTTGCGTCCGCGGCGGCGAGCTCAGGGGCGAGCCCGCCCGTCCGCGTAGTGGAAGGCGCGCATGAACTTCAGGAAGCGGCGTCAGCCGACGGATTTCGGGATGTCCGGCGACGCGGACCGCGCCGTGGCGACGCAGGCGATCGAAGCCGATCTCGACCTCAACGAGCCGCTGGTCGCGCCGCTGATCGAGGCCGAGCCTTCGGCGCCCCTGCAGCCGCCGCCGTTCCGCAGCGAAGTGGCGGCCAGCGCGCCGCGCACGCCGGCCCGGCGTCCCGAGCCGCCGGCCGCGGCCCCCGTGGCCGAGGCGACCTTCGAAGCGCCGTCGGCGTGGCCGATCTATCTGATCGCCCTGGCGGTCTCCGTGCTCTGGGCGACCGCGCCGATCGCCTTCGCCATCGGCTATCGCAATTCCGTCGCCCCGTTGCAGAACGACGCCTTCGCCCTGTTCGTCTTCGGCCTGCTGGCGGTCGG
This sequence comes from Phenylobacterium hankyongense, assembly GCF_003254505.1. Taxonomy (NCBI): domain Bacteria; kingdom Pseudomonadati; phylum Pseudomonadota; class Alphaproteobacteria; order Caulobacterales; family Caulobacteraceae; genus Phenylobacterium; species Phenylobacterium hankyongense. The sequence continues at coordinate 2,773,127 of NZ_QFYP01000001.1, forward strand.
CCCCGCCGCCTTCGTGTTCGGCTGCGCCTACATGATCCGCCAGGGCCAGAAGCTGGCGGCGGAGACGCGCCGCGCCAAGGCGATGGCCGAGGACATGCTGTCGCCGGCGCTGAGCGCCGCGGTTCGCGCCGGCCACGTGGTGCAGGGCGTGCGCGAGGAGATCGTGCGGGCCGGGGCGGCGGCCGACGACGCCCGCGAAACCCTGCTGGCGCTGCGCCAGGCGCTGTCGGTGGAGACCGAGACCCTGGTGGAGAACACCCAGGCCTCGGTGCGCAGCGCGCAGGAACTGACCGGCGCGCTGGGCCGCGAGCGCACCGGCATGCGCGACCTCGCCGAGACCCTCGACGCCCAGGCGACCCGGGTGTCCGACACCATCACCCAGCAGGCGCGGATGGTGACGGAGGCCTCCGAGCTCGCCGACACCCAGCTTCGCGAGGCCGAGGCGACGCTGGCGGCCCGCGCCGCCGACCTGGCCGCCGCGGCCGGGGAGGCGGGGGACGCCGCGCGCACCGCCGGCGAGGACCTAGTCCGCCACATCGCCCGCCTGGAGACCGCCGGCGTCGGCGTCTCCGAACAGGTCCGCTCGGTGGAAAGCGGGCTGTCCGACCAGCGGGCGGCGCTGATCACCCTGTCGCACGCTCTGCGCGCCGACCACGACACCTTCGCCAGCGAGGCCGAGGCGCACGCCGCCAGGCTCGGCGAGTTCATCACCCAGGCCCGCCTCTCCGCCGTGGAGATGAGCGATCGGGCGGCCAAGGGCGGCGAGGCCCTGAAGGCGCTGATGGCCGACGCCGCCGACCAGTTCCGCGACCTCGCCGAGACCGCCCGCGCCGAGCGCGAGGAGTTCGGCCAGTCGAGCCTGCAGTCTCTTGAGGCCGTGTCCCAGGCGGCCGCCGACCAGCGCGCGCAACTGGAAGCCCAGACCCGGGCCGCCATCGAGGCGCTGGGCCGCGCCGCAGAGGAGACCCGCGAGGCTGCGGCGCGCCACGCCGTCACCGCCCGCGAACAGGTGGACCAGCTGTCGGAAGCCGCCTTCGCGGCCGGCCAGAAGGCCAACCAGGTGTTCGAGGCCCGCCTCGCCGAGGCCCGCGCCCTGGTCGAGCAGTCCTCGCAGATGGTCGAACAGGCCGGCGCCGCCACCGCCCGCAAGCTGGACGAAGGCGCCGCCGCGGCCCGGGAGACCCTGCATGAGCTCGAGGCCATGCTCGGCGAGCTGGAGGCCCGCGCCAAGTCGCTGCCGGCCACCGCCCGCGGCCAGACCGAACAGGTCCGCGCCGCCGTGACCCAGGGCATGGAAGACCTGATGGCCGCCGCCCGCCGCACGGCGGAGGAGGCCGAGGCCATCGACGTGGCTTTCCAGGGTCGTGTGCGCCACAACTTCGAGATGCTGAGCGAGGCCGTGCGGCTGATGGGCACGGCGGCCGCCGCGGCCCCGCCGATCGCCGCGCCGAAACCCGCCGCCCCACCGCGGGCGGTCAAACCGACGTTCCGCGCCGCCTACGCCGCCCCGACGCTGCAGCCCCCAACCGCGGCCTACGCGGCGCCGCCGGACGCCGCCGCGGCCGCCTCTGAGGCGGAAGAACCGGAGCCGGCCGGCAGCCTGGCTTCGGCCTCGGGCGCCGTCGAGCCGGACGTCGAGCCGGACCTGGAGCTGGACGATATGGTTGAGCCCGCGCCCGACCACCCGACCGTGGCCAAGGCCGCCGCCGCGCCGCTGGCCGAGCGCCTGGGCCTGCGGCCGCGGCTCAAGCTGACCCCGACCGCCAGCGACGAGGAATTCTCCTCGATCTTCGAAGCGGCCGGCGGCCCGCCGCCCGCGCAGGCGGCGTCCGACGACGAGGACGAGGCCGAGGAGGCCGAGCCGGCGGACAGCTGGACCTGGAAGGACCTGCTGGCCTCGCTGGACGGCGGCGAGGGCGAGAAGCTGGAGGACATCCTGGCCGGCGAGCTCGGCAAGATGGGCGTCGACCCGGCCAAGCTGCTGCCCAAGGCGCGGATCGACGAGATCGCCGCCGCCGTGCAGACCGGCGACCTCGACGGTGCGCGGCAGGTGGTCAAGCGGCTCGCGCCGGCCGCCACCCGGCGGATCGTGCGCCGGCTGTTCACCGACGAGGCGTTGCGCAACCAGGTGGCCACCTACGTCCGCCGCTACCAGACGCTGGTCGACGATGCGGTGGTTCGCGATCCGGAGGGCTTCCTGATGGCCAACCTGCTGGGGGGCGAGGCCGGACGGCTCTACCTGCTGCTCGACGCGGCGGCCGGGGACACGATCTGAGGCCGGGCAGGGCGCGTCCGTGCCCCGCCTGACCGCCCGGGCCGAGCGCTGGCCGCTGGCCGAAGCCTTCGTCATCGCCCGCGGCGCCAAGACCGAGGCCGAGGTGGTGGTCGCCGAGATTTCCGACGGGGCCTGCCGGGGCCGCGGCGAGGCGACGCCATATGCGCGCTACGGCGAGAGCGTTGACAGCGTCCTGGCGCAGATCGCCTCGGCGGGTGACGCCCTCGAGGCCGGAGCCGGGCGCGCGGAGCTGCAGGACCTGCTGACGGCCGGCGCTGCGCGCAACGCCCTCGACTGCGCGCTCTGGGATCTCGACGCCAAGCGGGCCGGGGTGCGGGCCTGGACGCTGGCCGGGCGCGCGCGCCTCGACCCGGTGAAGACCTGCTTCACGATCAGCCTGGGCACGCCCAAGGAGATGGCCGCCGCGGCGGCGATCCAGGCGCGCCGGCCGATGCTGAAGCTGAAGATCGGCGGGCCGGACGACCTGGCGGGCGTGGCTGCGGTCCGCGCCGCCGCGCCGCGCACCCGGCTGATCGTCGACGCCAACGAGTCGCTGGGCTTCGACGAGCTGCGGCGACTGGCGCCGGAGTTCGCCCGCCTCGAGGTCCAGCTAATCGAGCAGCCGCTCCCCGTCGGCGACGACGCCGCGCTCGACGGCTACGTCAGCCCCGTGCCGCTGTGCGCCGACGAGAGCCTGCACACCCGCGCCGATCTGGCCGCCTGCGCCGGCCGCTACGCCTACGTGAACATCAAGCTCGACAAGGCCGGCGGGCTCACCGAGGCGCTGGCGCTGGCCCAGGCGGCGCGGACGCAGGGGTTCGGGATCATGACCGGCTGCATGGTGGCCACCTCGCTGGCCATCGCGCCGGCGATGATCCTCGCCCAGGGGGCGGGGTTCGTGGACCTCGACGGACCGCTGCTGCTGGCCCGCGACCGCGAGCCCGGCCTGGCGATCACCGGCTCGCTGCTCGAGCCGCCGTCGCCGGAGCTGTGGGGCTGAGGTGCGGCGTACGGCCCCGCTCGATATTGCGCCGAAGCTCCCCACTTGGAGCCGGAGGGACACGACGGACGTTGGGGATCACATGGACGTCACTCGCGAACGCGCACACCGCGCCTGGCGCAACGCCGAGCGCATCAAGCGGCTCTCCGACAACCTGATCAAGATCGGGCCGTGGGGCCTTGGCCTCGACGGCGTGCTGGCCTGGGTGCCGGGCGCGAACCTGATGTACAGCGTCGGGGCCGGCGGCCTGCTGGTGTTCGAAGCGCTCCAGGCCGGGGCGTCGGCCTACACCCTGCTGCGGATGGGCGTCTATCTCGTGGCCAACAGCGCCATGACCGAGGTCCCGATCGTCGGCTGGGCCATGGACACCCTGTTCCGCGGCCACCTGATGGCCGCCAACGCCCTGCAGAAGGACATCGAGAAGCGCCACGGGAAGGCCGAGATGGCGGACACCGGCTTCGGGTTCGGCTTCGGCGGACGGCGGCGCGAGGCCTCGGGCGTGGTCGAGCTGCCCGAGGGCGCCTGGCGCGCGAAATAGCGGCCCCGAAGCCTTGCGCGCTACTCCGCGAGGATGCTGCGGTCCAGCTGGCGGACGTCGGTCGATCCGGTCAGCGCCATGGCGATGCGCATCTCGGCCTCGATGATGTCCAGCAGTCTGGCGACGCCGGCGCCGCCCTGCGCGCCCAGCGCATAGGCCCAGGCGCGGCCGAGCAGCACGCCCTTCGCGCCCAGCGCCAGCATCCGGACCACGTCGAGGCCCGAGCGCACGCCGCCGTCGACCAGCACGGTCAGGGCGTCGCCGGCCGCCTCGGCCACGGCGGGCAGCGCGCGGGCGGTGGACATCACGCCGTCGAGCTGGCGTCCGCCATGGTTCGAGACCACCACCCCATCGGCCTGCAGGGCCCGGGCCTCGCGCGCGTCCTGCGGGTCGAGGATGCCCTTGATGATCAGCGGACCGTCCCAGTGCTCGCGGATGAAGCCCAGGTCGCGCCAGGTGACCCGCGGATCGAAGTTGCGCGCCATCCAGCCGATGAAATCCTCCAGCCCGCTGCTGTCGCCCAGCACCGGGGCGATGTTGCCGAGATTGTGCGGCCGGCCGCGGACGCCCACGTCCCATGCCCATTGCGGGTGGGTGACCGCCTGGGCGAACCGCCTGACGGCGGCGTTGGGACCGGACATGCCGGAGTGCTGGTCGCGGTGGCGGGCGCCGGGCATCGGCATGTCGACGGTGAAGACCAGGGCCGAACATCCCGCCGCCTTCGCCTGGGCGAGCAGGTCGATCATGAAGGCGCGGTCGCGGATGACGTAGAGCTGGAACCACAGGGGGTCCTTCGTGGCCGCCGCGACCTCGGCCAGAGGGCAGACGGAGACCGTCGACAGGCACATCGGCACGCCCTTGGCCTCGGCGGCGCGGGCGGCCTGGACCTCGCCGCGGCGGGCGTACATGCCGCTCAGGCCCACCGGACCCAGCGCCACCGGCAGGCTCTGGCGGCGGCCGAACAGGGTGGTGGAGAGGTCGATCTCCGAGACGTCGTTGAGCACCCGCTGGCGCAGGGCGACCTGTCTCAGGTCCTCCACGTTGCGGCGGCAGGTGACCTCGTCATAGGCGGCGCCGTCGATGTAGTGGAACAGGAACGGCGGCAGGCGGCGACGGGCCGCCTCGCGGAAGTCCGACACGCTCGCGACCGGCCGCATCCTAGGCTTGCGCGCCGTCGCCGTTGGCCCGCCAGCCGAGCTCGCGGCTGATGGCGGCCGCCACGTCGGTGACCGTGCCGACCAGCTCGCCCATGCGCGCGTCGTCCATGTACTGGGCGACGCTGGAGACGCTGATCGCGCCGACGATGGCCCCTGAGCCGTCACGGATCGGCGCGCCGACACATCGGATGCGGTCTTCGTTTTCCTCCAGGTCGAAGGAGTAGCCGCCGGCGGCGTAGCCGTGCATCCGCTCGGCCCACGTGTCGAAGGCGGCGCCGTCGAGCTTCCCGCGGCCCGCCTCGGCGTCGAAGATCGCCCGCCACTGCTCGGGCGCGGTGTCGATCAGCAGGGCCTTGCCGAGGCCGGTGGAGCAGAGCGGATGGCGCTCGCCCACCCGCGAGCCGATCTCGATGCGGCGGCGCCCGGGCAGCTTGTCCAGGTAGAGCGCCTTGTCGCCGTCCAGCACGCCAAGATGGACCGCGTCGCCGGTGAGCTCGCAAAGGCCTTCAAGAAAAGGGCGGGCGACCCGCGGCAGGTTGATCTGTTCGCGCGCGGCGAAGCCCATCTCCAGCAGCTTGGCGCCCAGGGTGTAGCCCTGGCGCGGGACGAGCTTCAGGTAGCCGCGCTCCACGAGGGCGGACGCCAGCCGGTGCACCGTGCTGCGGTTCAGGCCCAGCCGGGTGGACAGCTCCGCCAACGCCGCCGGCCGGGCCATCACCGCCTCAAGCAGATCCAGGCCCCGCAACAGGGTCTGGGCGCCTGCCGGGGGGGCCGGCGCAGGCTCCCGCGCCATCTCATCTATTGACCCACTATTCCTCATAATATAGACAACTATCTCACATAATGGGACGACACAAGAGGGAAGGTCGGCGCCAATTGATGGGCTGACCCCGGACGGAGATCAAGCTTGGTTCAACCTCGTGGCGCCGGCGCCGTGGCGCCGCCGCGGGTTTGGGCGAGCCGGTGCTGAGCGCGTTGCGCCGCTCCGCACGACCGGACCTCCGCCGCCGTCGGCCGGGAAGACGTTGGGCGCCACGGCGGAGGTACGCCGGGCGAAACAGGAAAAGGGAGGCAGCATGACCGTTTACCCAGGTCGCTTTGCTGGACGCACAGCCATCATCACCGGCGGCGCGTCCGGGCTTGGCCGCGAGACCGCGGCGCGGATCGTCGCCGAAGGCGGCCAGGTCGCGCTCTGGGACATCAACGCCGAGCACCTTGAGGAGGCGAAGTCCGCCATCGGCGCGACCTACACCGTCGCGCTCGACGTTTCCGACCACGCGCAGGTCGCCAAGGCCGCCCAGTCCAGCAAGGCCGCCTTGGGCAAGGTCGACATCCTGGTCGCCAGCGCCGGCATCACCGGGGCGACCAGCCCTGTCCACGAGTTCCCCGTCGACAGCTGGCGCCGCGTCATCGACATCAACCTCAATGGCCTCTTCTACAGCTGCCGGGAAGTCGTTCCGCTGATGCTGGAGAACGGCTACGGGCGGATCGTCAACGTCGCCTCCGTGGCCGGCAAGGAGGGCAATCCCAACGCCTCGGCCTACTCGGCCTCGAAGGCCGCGGTGATCGGCTTCACCAAGTCGCTCGGCAAGGAACTCGCCACCCAGGGCGTGTTGGTCAACAGCATCACGCCGGCGGCCTTCGAGAGCCCGATCCTCAGTCAGATGCCGCAGAGCCAGATCGACTACATGCGCTCGAAGATTCCCATGGGCCGGCTGGGCGGAGTCGAGGAGACGGCGGCCCTGGTCTGCTGGTTGGTGAGCGAGGAGTGCTCCTTCTCCACCGCCGCCACCTTCGACACCTCCGGCGGGCGCACGACCTACTGAATTGCACCGGCGTAACGCCGTCCGGCGACACGCTTGACAATTTGTGTTCCAAATGTAGGATTGTAATATCATATAGTGAGACGTCGCAGCCGCGACCACTCACAGGGGCAGGTCCTTGGGATCTGCTGAAACTGGTCGCCCGCCCGGGCGGCTGCGGGAGGCGACAGTGGCGAAGACCACGAGCCAGGGGACGAACAGGTTCAGCTCCGTGCGCCGGGCGCGCGGACGCCTGCCCACGAACTCCCGACCCACGACAATTCACGAACAGGCGGCGCGCGCACGGGGAGCCGCACGGGGAGCCGCCTGAGAGTCACGCGTCACGGCTCCGCATGGCCCGAGAAGGCCAGCGGGGCGGAAACATAGAGTTCCTGGGGAGGGACAAAATGAAATCCAACCACCTGTCAGCCACCAGCCGGCTGCGCGCCGTCCTGCTTTCGAGCTCGACGCTGGCGTTCGCGGCGCTCGCTCTGGCCACGCCGGCCTCGGCGCAGCAGAAGAGCGCCAACGACGAGATCAGCGAGGTGGTGGTGACCGGCTCCCGCGTGGTCACCGACGGAACCCGCGCCCCGACGCCCGTCACGGTTGTGTCCTCCCAGCAGCTGCAGATGGCGGCGCCGCGGACCATCACCGACGGCCTGCTGCAACTGCCGATCTTCAAGGGCTCGCCCAGCGTCCAGAACCAGGGCACCGGCACCACCGGCTCCAACGGCGCGGCCTACCTCAACCTTCGCGGCCTCGGCACCCAGCGGACCCTGGTCCTGCTCGACGGCCGGCGCGTCGTCCCGGCCTCGTCGGCCGGCAGCGTCGACGTCGCCCTGCTGCCAGAATCCCTGGTCCAGCGCGTCGACGTGGTCACCGGCGGCGCCTCGGCCGCCTACGGCTCCGACGCCGTGGCCGGGGTGGTCAACTTCATCCTCAACACCAAGTTCGTCGGCCTCAAGGGCGAGGTCCAGGGCGGCATCTCCCAGCACACCGACGACAGCAACTACAAGGCCTCGCTCACCTGGGGCGGCAGCTTCCTGGAAGATCGCCTGCACGTGGTGGCGAGCGGCGAGCACTACTACAGCGACGGCGTGAAATACGCCCAGGGCCGCGACTTCACCCAGTATGCGCTGGGGGCGATCACCAACCCCAACGTGACCGCCGCCAATCCGGCCTCGCCGAGCAACCCGAAGCAGCTCGTCGTCACCCAGCCCTATTCGTCGATCGCCGCGCTCGGCGGGCTGATCACCAACACCTCGCTCCGCGGCACGACCTTCGGTCCCGGCGGCGTGGCGCAGCCGTTCCAGTACGGTCAGTTCGTCAGCTCGACCCAGATGCAGGGCGGCGGCGGCTACAATCCGGGTCTGCTCCTGACCCTCCAGCCCAAGCAGCAGCGCGACGCGGTGTTCGGCCACGTCACCTATGACGTCACCGACAATCTGACGGTGTTCGCCGAGACGAACATCGCCCGCAACAAGGTCAGCTACAACAGCCTGCCGACCTTCGAGCTGAGCGCCACGGCCTTCAACATCTTCGCCGACAACGCCTACCTGCCGGCCTCGGTGCGCTCGCAGATGGCGGCCGGCGGCATCAACTCGGTGGTGGTGGGCCGGATCAGTCCGGACATCGCCATCCCCCACCTCGACGGGGTCAGCGACACCAAGACCTTCACCGTCGGCTTCGACGGCAAGCTGGGCGGCAGCTGGTCCTATCACGGCTACGCCCAGACCGGACGCAACCACGCCAACTACAAGACCTCCGACGACCCGATCTCCGACAACCTCTATCGGGCCGCCGATGCGGTGGTGAACCCGGCCAACGGCCAGATCGTCTGCCGCACCACCCTGACCGATCCCAACAACGGCTGCGTGCCGCTGAACATCTTCGGCTACGGCTCGCCGTCAGCGGCCTCGCGGGCCTACATCGTCGGCACGGCCGTGCAGGACGTGAAGGTCCAGCAGGACGTCGCCGAGTTCAGCATCCAGGGTGAGGTCTTCAAGCTGCCGGCAGGCCCCGTCTCCGCCGCCGCCGGCGTCGGCTACCGCAAGGAAGAGTTCACCCAGACCACCGACAGCCGCTCCACCGAGATCCGCACCGGCGCCGGCATCCCCGGCTATCCCAGCGGCCTGGTCAACACCCTGGGCGGCTTCGAGCGGACCAATCCGCAGCCGACCGCCGGCAGCTACGACGTGAAGGAAGCCTTCGCGGAAGCCCAGGTCCCGCTGCTCACCGACGCGCCGCTGGCCAAGTCGCTGACCCTGAACGGCGCGGTCCGCTACACCGACTACAGCACCAGCGGTGGGGTCACCTCCTGGAAGGTGGGGGCGGTCTACCAGCCGTTCGACGGCCTGACGCTGCGGGCCACCCGCTCGCGCGACATCCGCGCGCCGAACCTCGGCGAGCTCTATCAGGGCTCCAGCCAGGGGACCTCGACGGTCACCGATCCGCGGAACGGCGGCGCGGCGACCAACGCGCTCACCGGCGCGGTCGGCAACCCCGCGCTGACGCCGGAGCTGTCCGACACCACGGTCATCGGCTTCGTGGCTGCGCCGACCTTCATTTCCGGCCTCAGCGTCTCGGTCGACTACTACGACATCAATATCGCCGACGCGATTTCCGCCCTGACCGCCCAGCAGGAGATCAACCTCTGCCAGGCCGGCGCGACCGAGATCTGCGGCTTCATCGAGCGCAACGCGGCGAACACCATCACCCGGGTGCGGCTGCCGTTCTTCAACGTCGCCCAGCGGCTGACCAAGGGCATCGACGCCGAGGCCTCCTACACGGTCCCGCTGTCGAACTTCTCGGACAGCTGGGACGGGACCCTGTCGTTCCGGGCGCTGGTCAACCACCTGATGGAGTTCACCACCCAGGTGCAGGGCGCCCCGCCGCTGAAGCTGGCCGGCGACATCGGCAACAACAGCACGCCGCACTGGAGCGGGGTGTTCACCGCGTCGCTCGACGTCGGGCGGGCCCGGATGTTCGTCCAGGAGCGGTGGATCGGCGACGGCCGGTTCGACAACACGCTGAGCCCGACCGACATCAGCCGCAACCACGTGCCGGCGGTCTTCTACACCGACGCGACGGTCACCTATGACATCACCGCCGACAAGCGGCTGGTCGGCTTCTTCACGGTGAACAACCTGTTCGACAAGGACCCGCCGGCCACGCCCGGCTTCCTGATCGCCGGCAGCAGCTTCGGCAACCGCACGCTCTATGACCTGATCGGCCGCATGTACACGATCGGCCTGCGCTTCCGCATGTGACGGCCGGGCCTCGCCGCCGGCGCTCCCCCGCCGGCGGCGTCCCCGATTTCCGAAGGTAGGACGCCATGACCCAGACCGCCGAAGCGGGGCGCCGCAGCCGCGTCCGCTGGCTGATGATCGCGCTCACCCTCGGCGTCGCTTCGGTCTCCTATCTCGACCGCGCCAACATCTCGATCGCCGCGGTCTACCTGCGCCAGGACCTGGGCCTGAGCGACGTGCAACTGGGCATGGTGTTCAGCGCCTTCGTGCTCGGCTACGCCTTCACCCAGCCGCTCGCCGGGCGCCTGGCCGACCGGTTCGGCGCCTACAAGATGACCGCCGTGGGCATCCTGTGGTGGAGCGCGCTCACCGCCATGACCGCGATGATCCCGTCGGCGTTCGCCGGCGCGTTCGTCCTGCTGCTGGCGGTGCGGTTCATCCTCGGCGTCGGCGAGGCGGTGATCTTTCCGGCCAGCAACCGGCTGGTGGCCAACTGGATGCCGGCGCAGGAGCGGGGGTTGGCCAACGGCCTGATCTTCGCCGGCGTCGGCCTGGGGGCCGGGGTCGCGCCGCCGCTGATCACCACCATCATGCTCAACCACGGCTGGCGGTGGGCCTTCTGGATCAGCGCCGCCATCGGCCTCCTGGCGTTCGTCGTCTGGGTGCTGCTGGCCCGCGACCGGCCCGAGAAGCACCCGCGGGTGAACGCCGCCGAGCTCGCCCACATCACTGCCGGGCGTCCGGCGGACCACGCGGTGGGCGCGGCCCAGCCGCTCGCCTGGCGCACCATCGTGGCCAGCCGCCACGTGGCCCTGCTGACGCTGAGCTATTTCTGCTTCGGCTACGTGGCCTACATCTTCTTCAGCTGGTTCTTCATCTACCTGTCCAAGGTCCGGGGCCTCGACCTGAAGTCGAGCGGCCTCTACGGGACGCTGCCGTTCATCGCCATGGCCGTCGCCTCGCCGCTCGGCGGCTGGGTCTCCGACAAGCTGGCGATCCGCTACGGCCAGCGCCTCGGCCGCTGCGTCCTGGCCGCCCTCGGCATGGGCCTCTCGGCGGTGTTCGTGGCGCTGGCGACCCAGGTGGCCGACGCGCGCCTGGCGGCGGTGGTGCTGGCCGGCGGTTCGGGCGCGCTCTACCTGGCCCAGAGCGCCTACTGGACGCTGAGCGCCGACCTCGGCAAGTCCTCGGCCGCCTCGGTGGCTGGGGTCATGAACATGGGCTGCCAGATCGGCGGGGCGGTCGTGGCCTCGCTGACACCGGTGATCGCCGGCCGGTTCGGCTGGTCGTCGTCGCTGCTGTTCGCCGCCGGCGTGTCGATGGTCGGCGCCGTGGCGTGGCTGTTCATCGATCCCGCCGCGACCCTCGCCCACCTGCCGCTCCGCGCCCGGCGCGCGGCGGTGGCGTGACGGGCCGACGACCTGTGGTAGAGCTTAGGTCCATCACCAGTTCGAGGAACGACGACGTGTCCCAGCCCGCAAATTCCGTCCGCAGCGCCGCCCTGGCGGCCATCACCGCCGGCCTCCTGAGCCTGGCGTCCGCCGCCGTCGCCCAGCCGGCGGAGGAGGGGACCTACGTCAGCGCCGCGGAGCTGAGCGCGAAGGTCGCCAAGACCACGGAGGGGACGGCCCTCTACACCGTGCCGACCGGACCGGGCGCTATCGTGCTCGCGGCGCGCCGGACCCGCGACGGCGAGGTCGAGGTGCACGACCGGCTGAACGACGAGTTCGTGGCCCGCGAAGGACACGCCAGCGTGCGGGTCGGCGGCCGGGTGGAGGGCAATCGCCAGACCGCGGCGGGCGAGTGGCGGGGCGGCGCGATCACCGGCGGACGCGTCTATCAGATGTCGCCCGGCGACGTGCTCTGGATCCCGGCCGGCCTGCCGCACCAGGTGCTGGTCCCGACCGGCAAATCGTTCAGCTACCTCGCCTTCAAGTACCCGAAGGCCGAAGCCGCGCATTAGCGGCGGCGGGCCAGCTGCTAGCGGGTGGGGGCGTCGAGGTCGCCGAACAGCAGTGACACGTTGATCCGCTTGTTCAGGTAGCCTTCCTTGAAGGCGCACTGGTCGGTCTTGTGGAACAGCGCCGACTTGAAGAAGACGGCGCGGTTGGCGCGATGCGGCACGATCGTGGACTTCGCGCCTGACTGCGCCAGGAACGCCCGCACCGCGGCCTCGTCGCCGTTGTAGTGGCGCATGGTCGGCTCGTCGGGCGCGCAGACGTCCCAGATCTCCATGCCGCCATGGGCCGGATCCAGGTTGGCCTCGTCCGGGGTGATGTAGAAGTTGACGTTCACTGCCGAGTTGTCGGCGTGGGTGTTGGTGCCGGTGGAAAGCTCGCTGTCGTACTTGAACGCGCCGAGGTACCGGAAGCGGTGGGGCGCGAAGATCGCGGGGTAGGTGGCCTGGATCTCCTCGGCGATCTGGGCCAGCAGCGGGCAGGCGAAGCCGTCCTCCGGCGTCGCGCCGATGTAGCCGGCCTGGTAGATCCTGCGCCAGATCGTCGACCCGGCGCAGTAGAGGCGCAGCTTCTCCAGCGCCGGCGGCGTCAGGAAGTCGTCGATCACCACCAGCTGCGGCCAGTCGCGCGACCAGTGCGCCAGAAGCTCCGGCGTCGCGTTGGCGGGATTGACCGCAGGTCCCGACAGCCGCGCGCCGTCGGCGATCCGGAACATGTCGGCGACCGCCGGCGCGCCCGGCGGCGCCTGGCCGCCGGCGAGGTAGTCGCGCTGCTCGCGGTCGTGCTTCAGCTTGTGCGCCGGCTCGAGCGGGCTCGGCGGGCGAGGCGGCGCCTGCGGGCCGTAGACCAGGTCCGCGCGGCGCATGAAGTGCTCGAATCCCTCGGCGATGGCGCCGGTCTGGGAGAGCGCCGCGGCCAGGTGGAAATGGGCCTCGGCGAATTCCGGGCGGATCGCCACCGCGCGGCGGTAGGCGGCGATGGCCTCCGCCAGCCGGCCGTTGGCGCTGTGCGCGGCGCCCAGGTCCGCCTGCGCCTGCGCCGCCATGCCGTCGAGGCCGGGGCCGGAGAGGCCACGCTGGCGCGCCGTCTCCAGCAACCGCAGCGCCTCGTCCGGCCGGCCGCAGGCCAGCAGGCCGCGGGCATAGGAGAGCCAGTACTGGCCCTGGGCGGGCTCAGCCTGCAGGGCGCGCTTGAGGAAGGCGAGGCCCTGCTCCGGCTGGCTGGACTGGGCGAGCACGGCCCCGAGATTATGGTTGGCGATGGCGTCGACGGGTCGCTGCTGCAGCACCTTGCGATAGAGGCGCTCGGCCTCCGCCAGGCGGCCGGCCCGCTGGTGGGCGACAGCCGCCTCCATGGCGGCGTCAAGAGAGGCGGCGTCGCTCATGCCCATGGCGTCCCGACCTGATCCTCCCGCGCGCCTGTTCAGCCTAGAACTGCAGGCAGCCGTTGGATTTCAACGTCTCCAGGATGGCGCGGTCAACGCCGGGAATGGTCGCCAGGTCAGCGATGTCCGCGAACGGGCGCTTCGCCCGCCGCGCCAGGATCGCGTCCACCGCGTCGTCGCCAAGCTGTAGGGTCGGCCCCAGCTCCTCGGCCGGAGAGGTGTTCACGTTGATGATCGTCAGGTTCTTCTGGAAATAGGCGACCACCCGGTTCAGCTGCTCGTCGGAGCCGGTGGCGCCCAGGCGCGACATCTGGCCGTAGGTCTCCTCCCAACGGGCCGACGAGCGCGGCGTGCTGAGGAACTGCGACGAGGCGTGGCAGCGGGTGCAGACCACGGTCACCGCCTCGAAATCCGCCGGGTCCTTGTCGAGCTTCGAGGCCTTGGCGATGGCCGCCGCGTCGCCGGGCAGGCCGACCGCCGGGGCGGCGGCCAATCCGCAGGCGCCGGCGAGCGCCGCGAGGCAGCCGATCCGTCTCAGGCCCCGGCTAGCTGCGGACGCCACCTCAGCGCTCGGCGCGGGCCGTGCCCTTTTCACGGGCCAGCCGGGCTTCCACCGCGCTCGGCACGCCGACGGCGAACTGGTCGACCGTTCGGACCAGGTGGCCGTTGATGTCGAAGGCCATGTCCTGGACCTTCTCGCTGTCCATGTGCCGGCCGTATTCGTCCCGCAGCTGGCCGACGATGGTGTGGGTCGCCACGTCGACCACATCGCCCGAGGCCATGTAGGCGCGCTTGCCGTCGAGGCCCATGGTGATCCAGCCGTTCGGCGCGCCGTTGGTCTTGAAGCTCTTTTGCGGCGCGAGCACCGGCCATTCGCCGGTATTGTCGTAGACCAGCACCTGGTTGTTGATGGCGTCGGGCAGCCAGACCTCGCTCTCGTCAGGGGTCAGCGCCAGACCATGCATCGGCGCGCCGTGCCCGAAGAAGTTGAGGTTCGGATCGGCCCATTTGGCCTTCCACATCTCCGCCGGCGCCTCGATGCGCTTGATCACCTTGCCGCTCTTCACGTCGGCGATCTCGAAGCCCAGCAGGTTGTTGAGGTTGGCGTAGATCCGCGTGGCGTCGTGGTTGATCACGAAGACCCGGATGTGGTCCGAGAAGGTGATGGTCTTGATCGGCTTGCGGCTGGGCACATCGGCGATCGTCATGGTGATGCCGTTGGGCGCGGCGAAGTCGGTCTTGCCGTCAGGGCTGAGGTTCATGTTGTGGTTGAACATGCTCATCGGCGTGGGGATGGTCCCCTTGACCTCGCCGGTCTTCGCATCGATCACCCGGTGGAAGTTCTTCAGGTCCGAGCCGACCACCAGGGTCAGGCCGTCGGGCGTGATCTCGCCGCGTTCGCAGCAGGTGCCGGGCTCGTAGGCGTTCTCCCAGACCACCTTCTCCGTCAGCAGGTCGATGGCGATGAGGTGACCGCGCGTCGAGACGTAGATCATGTTGGTGACGGGGTTGGCCATCATCGCCGACACCGACTCCGGCGCGATGGGCGCCGGACGCCACTGGAAGTTGATCCGCTTGACGAAGCTGTAGTTGTCCTTGGCGTCCAAGACCACGATGCTGCCCGGCACCGCCGCGTAGATCAGTTCCTTGGCTCCGAGGTTGAAGCCGCGGCCCGGACCCGCCAGGCGGCCATCCGAGTGTCCCGCCTTGCGATACGGCCGATCGGCGGAGCCCTTGGCGATGGCCGTGGGGATGCATTGGCGCGCGCCGTCCAGTTCGCCGTTGCAGGGCACGCCGTTGGCGTCGAGATTGCCCTTCGGGGCCTGGGCCAGGGCCGGGCCGGTCGTGCAGACCATGATGGCGGTGCAGGATGCGGCGGCGGCAAGCGCGGTTCGCAGTTTCATCTCGTCTCCCGATGCGTTTCCACTGGTCTTGACGACCTATCTTCGTGCCGCTCTCGAAGATGGCTGGCCAGGTGACCGGCCGCGCATCTCAATATGCGGGATTGTTGTTCGAAGTCTGGGACTTGGGCGTGCGGCTGTCAAGTCGCCACCCCGGGCGCGAAGACGTGAACTGAACGCCAGGTCGGCGGATTGCCCCCAACGTGAATCTACGGCCAAGCACCTGCTCGGATATTGTCTCATTTATGACGTATTCCGATATTGGCAAGAGCTGTCGTGCACTTGAAGTGCAGTAGATAGCCAATTTAGGATCCATTAAAACTACGGCATAGCTCGAACCTAACTTATCGGCCGCTCGTTGTACGCTTATGTTAAGCGCAGGAGTGGTCACAGGACCGCCTCCGAAGCTCTACGGAGGCTACAGAATTCTCTGCACGGCGCTCGCGGTTCTGGCGACGCCCGGCGCCGGCCAGGCGAGCGGACTCACCGCCGTTCGCGCGGTCGAGCCCCCGCCGTCGCAGTACGCGTCCGGTCCGACCCAGTACGGCGCCACCGTGGAGCGCAGCTTCTCCAGCCCGGACGAGCTCGAGGCGTTCTGCAACTTCTACCTGGGCAGGCCGGCGAGCGGCTATTACCAGGCCTGCTACATCCCGGCCCTCGACACCGTGGTCATTCCCGACAAGCGCGCCTGGCCGAGCGCCCGCGAGCGCGAGGCGCTCCGTGAGCACGAATGGGCCCACGCCCGCGGCTGGCGACATGGCCTCCTGACGACGGCGTCCGCCCGCCAGTACTGACCTGCGTCGTTCGCCCGCCGAGCCTATTCGACGCGCGCCGAAGGCTCGTCGACCGGTCCGTGGCGCAGCTCCGGCTGCGGACGGGGCGGCGCCCCCTTCGACCAGGCCCAGTAGACCAGGCCCAGGATGGCCAGGCCGAGCGGGGCGACGACGGCCGCCAGCGGTAGCGGAACAGCCCACGTCCCCTGCAGCGCCGCCCGCACCGCCCAGGCGACAAGGCCCCAGAGCAGGCAGCTGAACAGCAGCGCCGCGACGAGTTTCAAGCCAAGGCCGGTCAGGCGGTGAGGATCCGACCTGTGGGCCGATCTGTCAGACATCCCTCGATCCACTCCAGAGCTCGACGGGCCCCGCGAGTTGGACATCCGCAGGCGCCCGAGCCCCCAGGCTCCGGCCTATCAATTTCGGCGCAATCGGCGGGTCAGACAAGCCGCCGCGCGCCGCGCCGAGTGCGGCATCGTCGCGCCGCCGCCGCCGATGCGAGGTGAGGCAGGGGAACGATCGGCGAAAATCCCGATTTTGAGGCGCTTCGAGTGGATCACATGATTTGAGAGGCTGCTGGCGTGGCTACGCTTCACGACATCGAGATTGCCGACGACCGTGTCCGTCAGATGCGCGACGTAGGGAGCGGCGCGTCTTTCGGAATGGGCGCGGCCGCGACGTCCCCGCCGCCGTTCCGGGCGGGCCACATCGCCGCCATCGATCTGCGTGGCCTGATCGCCGTCCTGCGCCGCCGTCTGCGCCTGTTCATGGCGGTCGTGGCCGCCGTCGCGGCCATCGTTGTTCTCGCCACCGTGCTCGCCACGCCCAAGTACACGGCGACGGCGGTGGTGATGCTCGACCCCCGCAGCGAACGGGTCACCAAGGTCGAGGACGTGCTTTCGTCCCTTCCCGCGGACTCGCCGGTCGTCGACACCGAGGTCGAGGTTCTCGAGTCCAGGCAACTCGCCGCCAGGGTGGTCAAGGCCCTGCGGCTGGAGAAGGACCCCGAGTTCAACGCGCGCCTGAAGACCGGTCCGAGCCTGCACTCCGTGCTGCAGAGCCTTGGCCTCGCCCCCGCCAAGACGAAGACCCGCTCGCCGTCGCCCAAGGAACTGGAGCAGGTGGTCAATGCGGTTTCCAAGAACCTGTCGGTCAGCCGCGCGGGATTGACCTATGTCATCCGCATCGGATTCAAGTCTGAGAACCCTGCCAAAGCCGCGATAATCGCCGACGAGTTCGCCGACCTCTACATCCTGCAGCAGCTGGAATCGAAGTCGCAGGCGACGCTTCGCGCGTCCAACTCCCTGAATTCCAGGCTCGGCCAGCTCCGGGCCCAACTGCTCGCCAACGAGACGGCGGTCCAGCAATTCAAGATCGACAACAACCTGCTCAGCGCGTCGGGCGCGACGCTGACGGAGCAGGAAATCTCCAACTACAACCAGTCGCTGGCGCAGGCGGAGGCCCAGGTCGCGGAGGATCAGGCCCGGCTCGACACCGCGCAAAGGCAGCTCGCCACAGGGTCCACCGGCGACGACGTCGGCGAAACCCTGAATTCGCCCGCGATCCAGAAGCTCAAGGAGCAGCGGGCCGAAGTGAGCCGGCGGGTCGCCTCGATGCAGACCCAGTTCCTCGACGCCTATCCCGAGATGACCAAGGCCCGCAGCGAGCTGGCCGACGTGGACGCCCAGATCGCCGCGGAAACCCACCGCATCGTTTCGAACCTCGAGGCCAAGCTGCAGGTCTCCCGCCGGCGCACCGCCGCGGTGGCGGGGAGCCTTGGCGGGGCCAGGAGCCAGCTGGCGTCCAACACCCGCGCGAGCGTTCGGCTCGACGAGCTGGAGCGCAACGCGCAGGCCTCGCGCACGCTCTACGAGGCCTACCTTGCGCGGTACAAGGAGACGAGCACCCAGGAAGGCCTTGAGAACGCCGACGCACGCCTCGTCGCGCGGGCGCGGCTGCCGGTCGCTCCGAGCTCGCCGAACGTCCCCCTGAACCTTCTGGTCGGCGCCATCCTGGCGCTTGGCGCGGGCGCCGGCGCGGTGGCCCTCGCCGAGGCGCTGGAGGCCGGGATCGCGACCTCAGCCGACGTCGAGCGGCGCTTCCGGGTCAGGTACGTCGGGGCGGTCCCTCTGCTGGGCTCGGTGGCCAAGCGCGCCACGCTCGCCCCGGCCGCCTACGTCGTCGCCAACCCGCTCTCGAGCTTCTCGGAGGCGTTCCGCAGCCTGCGCGCATCCATCGTCTACACCGCCGCCAGACGGCCGGTGAAGGTCGTGGCGGTCACCTCTGCCTTGCCGGGCGAAGGCAAGACGACGACCGCCGTCTGCCTCGGACGCGCGGCGGCGCTGCAGGGCTTCAGGGTGGTGATCGTGGACTGCGACCTGCGCCGCCGCAGCTTGCAGCGGGCGATGAGTGTCGACGCCGAGCACGGCCTGCTCGACGTGCTGGACGGCACGGTGGAGCTCTCCCGGGCCATCGTGAAGGACAGCGAGACCGACGCCGACATTCTTGCGCTGACCGACACCTCGGCCACGCCGGCCGATGTGTTCGGGTCGCGGGCCGTCGACAGGCTGCTGGCCGAACTGCGGAGCCTCTACGACCTGGTGATCCTGGACACCGCGCCGGTCCTCCCGGTGGCGGACTCCCGGGTGCTGGCGCGCAAGGCCGACTTCGTCCTGCTGGTGGCCCGCTGGCGGGCCACGCCCTACCAGGCGGTCCAGGAAGCCCTGCGCCTGCTGGCCGGAAGCAGTGTCGAGGCCGGCGGCATCGTCCTGAACCAGGTCAACATGGAGCAGCAGTCCCGCTACGGCTACGGCGACCCCGCCTATTACTTCAAGGCCTATCGGACCTACTACCTGGAGCCCCCTGAACACTCGGACGGCCGGATTGGATCGCAGGGCGCGCGTGCCTAGAGGCGTCGCCACAAATCCGAGCCTGGGCTCGCAAACATCCGCCGCGAGGTTCGGCGGCGACTTAGGACAGCCCCGCCGCAGCTCTCGGGAGATTTCCATCCAACAGCTCATGCCGAGGCCCCGGAAGTTCCTGAACGTCGCAGGCCTCCTGCGCGATACGACGGGGCATGCCTTGGGGCTGATGGCGCTGCGGTCGATGACCATCGCCGCGAAGTTCGTCCTGACGCTGTTCATCGCGCGATACCTGGGCCTGGCCGAGCTGGGGATCTTCGGGATCGTGACGAGCGCCGCCGTGCTGGCCCCGGTTCTGCTCGGCTTTGGGGTGTCCAACAATCTGGGCCGCGAAGCCGCGCGCGACGGAGCCCCAGCGATCACGGCGCGGCTAAGTCAGTACTTCGTCGTTCTGCTGCCGATATATGCGACCCTGTGTATCGTCAGCGTCGTGATATTTCCGGGGAAGGCGGTATTACTGGTCGCCCTGGGTCTGTTGCTGTTCCTGGAGCACATCCAGACCGACATGTTTTCCTTGATGATGATGACCGGCCGGCCGTACGCGGCGAACCTCGTCAACTTCATCCGATCGGCGGCCTGGGTGGCCGGATACGTGCCGCTCGCCCTCATCGATCCGCGCTTTCGCACCCTCAACGCCCTGGTGCTCGCCTGGCTGGGAGGATGCATCGTCGCGACCGTCCTGACCGTCGTCTTCACATCGCATTGGCGCTGGCACGAGGCGGTGGAGGCCTTGCCGGCCTCGGGCATGACGCTGCCGCACCGACACGGGTCGACGGCCCTCTATCTGAACGACGTGGCCAACACGCTCTTCCAGTATGTGGACCGGTATATCGTCGGGATATTCCTCAGCGTCGAGATACTCGGGATCTATGTGCTGTTCTGGTCCATCGGCAACGCGATGAGCAACCTGATCACGACAGCGGTGGTCCAGACCCGCAAGAGCACTTTGGTGCAGGTGGCGCACGCTGCGCCCCAGTCGTTCAACCGGAACCTTCGCGACGTGGCCTTTGTCACCAGCGGAACCGCGTTGGGCCTGAGCATCGCCGCCATCGTCGCGGTCTATGTCGCCGTGCCCTTCCTCGGCCGTCCGCAGGTCATTCCGTATCTACCGATCATGTACGTGTTGTGTGTCGGGTTGATGTTTCGAACGGTGTACGAAGTCCTGGGGATATCGTTCTACGCCCATGGTCGGGACGATATTACGCTGTATTCGGGCATCGCCATACTTGTAGCGGCGATCGGGCTCAACGTCGCGCTTGATCCGGCGTTCGGGATCTGGGGCGCGGGCGCGGCCCTGCTGGCCAGTTACGCCATCGGCGTCACGGCGCGGGCCGTGGTCATCTCCCGCGGATTTCAGCGGCGCGCGTACGCCCACGAACCCACGCGGGTGCAATCATGATGCGCACCAATTCCCTGGGCGGCGCAGCGGACGGCGCTCCCATGCCCTTCGGCGCGCAGGCGGGCGCCTGGGAGCCGCCGTCCACGGGCGTGGTGCGGCTGCCGGAGCTGGCGCGGCTCGGCGTCCAGCTGCTGGTGGTGGGCAGCCTGTTCACCGGCCTGCCGGGCCCTGCGGGGCTCGGAGAGTTGCGGGCTGAGGGCGCGTTGATCGGCTCGGCGCTGATCGTGCTCTTCGCGGCCCTGAGCGGCGTCGCCTTCGACGCCCGGGGCGCCAGGGCTGTGCTGATCTTCCTACCGCTCGCGGCCTGCATCCTGCTCAGCTACGCGATCAATGCGGACGAGGTCGCGACCGCCCACTTCCTCGGCCGGCAGGGGCCCGAAAAGTTCCTCAACTCGCTGTTGGTGCTCGGCTTCTACCTCTCGTTCTTCTACTCGCTCCTGTGTATCGCCAACGTCTACGGCGTCAGCCGGGTGTTGTCGGCGGCCAGCGCCGCGGCGCGCGTGGCGGCCCTCCTGCTCGTCCTTGAGATGGGCGTCGAAATCGTCACCTGGTTCGTCCCGCCGCTTCGCGACGTCTGGAGCTCCGCGCGGCACATGTGGGCCGGCAAGACCCCGGCGTCGCTTTACCGGCTGGTGGGATTTGCGCCTGAGCCGTCCTTCGCGGCCATCACCGCCCTCGGCTTCCTGGGCCTGCTGGCCGGCGATGCGACGCGCGGCGGATGGCGCGGTGAGGCGTCGAAGTCCAGATCGCGGCTGGTCGTGTTTCTGATCGTCGCCCTGGTCGCTTTCGAACTGCTGGCGAACTCCCGCACCTTCTTCGCCGGCGCGTTCGGCGCCGGCCTCGCGTGGCTGCTGATCGGCCCGGCGAGGCGACTGCCGGCCTCGCTCAGGGCCGGCCTCCTGGTGCTGGCGCCGCTGGCCTTGCAGGCGGTGTTGATCTGGGCGGTGGTGGCGGCCGCGCCGGGCACGCGCAGCGTCTCCAACATCACCCGCTCGGTCGGCATGGTGGCCGCGACCCAGGTGTGGAGCGATCACCCGCTGCTGGGCGTCGGCCTGGGCCAGTACGGGTTCCACTTCAGAGGCGGCGTGCCGTCGTGGGGCGTCCAGAGCTGGGAGGTTTCCCGGTACTTCCGGACCGCCGAGTACGACAAGCTCAACGGGCTTCCGCCGTCGTTCAGCCTCTTCACCCGGCTTGGCGCAGAACTCGGCCTGATCGGCTTCCTCGCCTGGATCCTGCCGCCGATGTACGCGATCCGGCGGGCCCTCATCCTGCGCCCGGGACCCCTGACCTCGATCATGGTGTTCGCCCTGGTGGCGCAGGTCTGGACGGGGCTGTCCCTCGATAGCTTCAGGAACGTCTACTACTGGCTGTGGCTCGCCTGCCTGCTCGCGTGGCCCGGCCAGAACAACCTGCCATTCAGCGAAGTGACGACCTTCCGACGCAGGGAGGTGACGGACGTGGGCGTGGGCAACTGGGGACGGGCGATATGACCGAAGCGGCACGCATTCCGAAGACCATCCACTACTGCTGGTACGGCGACGCGCAGATCAGCGAGTTGAGCCGGCGCTGCATGCAGACCTGGCGGGACTGCATGCCCGACTATGCCGTCGAAGCGTGGAACGAAGACCGCCTGGACATGAAGAACCCCTACGTCCGGGACGCGTACAGATCACGCCAGTTCGCCTTCGTTGCGGACTACGTCCGTCTCCTGACCCTCTATGAACATGGAGGGGTCTATCTGGACACCGACATGGAGGTCCTGCGGCCGCTCGATGAGTTGCTCGACACCGGGCTGTTCTTCGGCCTCCAGGCCCCCGGCAGCGTGGGGGCAGGGGTCATCGGGGCGGTCAAGGGGCACCCGTTCCTGAAGCTGGCCCTGGACAGGCTCGACGCGGAGGCGCGCGCCGGCAAGCCGCAATACAGGCCCTTGCCGGAACTGCTGACCGAACTGGCGAACGCCAATGCGGCCATCGCGCCGGTGCTGTTCCCGGAGGAATACTTCTACCCCTACAACCCCTACAGCCCGCTGCCGCTCAAGCAGAAGCCGCTGCAGTCGAACATCACCGAGCGGACGATCTGCATCCATCATTGGGAGGGGACGTGGCTGGGCGGAATGTCGCTGCGCATGATGATCGGCCTTCGCGTGAAGGCGGCGCTGCGCCTCGCCAATCCGGCGCGATGGTTGCGTCCCGTCGTCCGACAGGTGGCGGCCCGGCCATGACCCCCGCCGGAGTCCATGAGCAGCATGGCATGGCGGGCGGCCTCGGGGACGGCCCCTGGATCGCGCCCGCCGCGCCGAGGGAGCGGGAGCGTTCACCCCCTGCGCGGCCCGCCCGGATCGTGGTCGTCGTTCCCTCGGACCGCACCCGGGCCTGGGTGATACGGCTGGTCGAGGTGCTGCGCCTGCAGTTCGGGCTGCCGACCGACATCGTCTCGGTCCCCAGCCTGCATTCCTATGACCAAATCCCGTCGGAAAGTTTCGAGCAGCGCGTGTTCGGTCGCGGGCAGGAGGGGCACTCGGCCTGGCAGGCGACCCGTCCGACCGCCACTGCCGACAGCATTCGATGGTCCGACAGCCTGGTGGTGAACGCGACAGGGTACGACCCGAGCATTCTTCCGCCCGAACTGCGCCTTGGCACGATCATCTCACCCACCTTCCACGGCCTCTATCGGATGGAGGCGCTCGTCGGCCCCGTGCTGAGCGGGGAGCCGCCGCATATCGGGGTCATCGTCTCGCGGGCCGGCGAGTCGTGGCTGGTGCAGGGCGCGCGGCTCGCGGTCCCCGAGCGCGCCATCATGCAGCGCGCGCTCGACAGCACCTTCGGGCGGACCATCACCCTGCTGCGGGGCGCCGCCGACCACCTGATCACCGGCAAGCCCTTGCCGGAACCGGTTCCGCTGCCGCCGCTGGCGGAGGCGCCGTCGGGGCTCGGCTTCTGGGCGAGCCGCCTGCTGCGGGCCGGCCTTCCCAAGCTGGGCCGGCAGCTGAGTAAGCCATTCCGGCGGCAGGACTGGTGCATCGGCTACCGGTCGGCGCAGCCGGAGGACTCACCCGCCAACCTGCAGCTGGATCCGGCCAGCTTCCAGCTGTTGGACTCAGGACGGTCCAGCTTCTACGCCGACCCCTTCGTGTTTCGGCACGACGGCGTCACGGCGCTGTTCTTCGAAGACTTCGATTACGGGACGCAGCGCGGATGCATCAGCTACGTCGTGCTGGGCGAGGACGGGGCGCGAGGTGAGCCGGTCCAGACGCTGAGCCGGCCGTACCACCTCTCGTATCCCTACCTGTTCGATCATCACGGCGCCGCCATGATGATCCCGGAGTCGAGCGCGAACGGGACCATCGAACTCTACGAGGCCGAAGCGTTTCCCGACCGGTGGCGGCTTCGATCGGTCCTCGTCGGCAACATCGAGGCGGCCGACACCACCTTGCACTTCGACGAGGCGACCGGGATCTGGTGGATGTTCGCCGCGGTCACCGAATTCGGCAGCTCGTCGCACGACACCCTGTCGATCTTCTACGCCGACCGGCTGGACGGGCCTTGGCGGCCCCACGCCGCCAACCCGGTCAAGTTCGATCCCTCTTGCTCACGTCCGGCGGGCCCGCTCGTGCGGTGGAACGGGCGCCTGTTCCGCCCTGCCCAGGACTGCACGCGCGGCTATGGCGACGGTCTGGTGTGGTGCGAGATCCAGGACCTCACGCCTGAGGTGTTCCGCGAGGCGGTGGTCGCGCGCCAGCGTCCGTACCGCGGCTTTGCGGGCCTGCACACCTACGGCCGGGCCGCCGGGTTCGAGGTGGTCGACTTCAAGCGAAACCGCTGGCGGTTCGTCCAATGACCGTGAACGGGTCGATGTTCGTCAAGGTCCCCTCGCGGTCGCAGGCGGACGTGGTCGTCGTGGGCGGCGGCCTCAGCGGCTCGCTGGCTGCCGTGCTGCTCGGCCGTGCGGGCTATCGCGTCGCCTTCGTCGATCGCCATGCGGTCTGTCCTGCCCAGTTCCGGGTCGAGAAGATCGCCGGCGTCCAGGTCGAACTGCTGCGCCGGATGGGACTTCTCGACTGTCTCGCGGCTGCAGGCGCGCCCTTCGTGAAGGTGGTCAACGCCCGTCGCGGCCGGGTGCTCGACGAGACCTTCGGCCAGCACTACGGGATCCTCTATGACGACATGGTCCGCGTGGTCCGCGAGCAGCTGCCGCCCGCCGTCCGGTTCCTGGTCGATCGTGTGGTGCAGATCGAGACTGGCCCCGACCACCAGCAGGTGACGCTGGCCGGCGGCGAGGTCATCAGCGCCCGGCTGGTGGTGCTCGCGACCGGGATGGGCGACCTCCTGCGGCAGGATCTCGGAATATCGCGGCGGGTGATCTTCGAGAAGCACTCGACCACCTTCGGGTTCAGCATCTCGCCCGCGCCGGGCCAGGCGTTCGGATTTCCGTCGCTCACCTACTACGGGGAGCAGCAGGCGGACGCGATCGACTACCTCACGCTGTTCCCGGTCGGCGACGTGATGCGCGCCAACCTGTTCACCTATCGCGACTACCGCGATCCCTGGCTGCAGGACATGCGGCGTGATCCCAAGTCGACGCTGCTCGCGACCCTGCCGGGGCTTGGCCGCTTCCTCGGGGATTTCCAGGTCGTCACGCCGGTGCAGTACTGGATCATGGATCTGTGCGTGGCGGGGGACTACGAGCGCGACGGCGTGGTGCTGATCGGCGACGTCTTCCAGACCTCCTGTCCGGCAGCCGGCACCGGCGTCAGCCGCTTGCTCACCGACGTGGAGCGGCTGTGCATGGTCCATCTGCCCCGCTGGCTCGCCTCTCCCGGCATGGGTCGGGAGAAGGTGAGCGAATTCTACCAGGACCCGGCCAAGCAGGCGGCCGACCGCAGCGCCCTGAGGGCGGCGCACTATCGTCGCGGGGTCACCGTCGACCCGGGCATGGGTTGGACGCTGCGCCGGCAGCATGCGTTCATTCGCCGCCGGCTCCTCGGACGGGTGAAGGACTTGCAGCGGGCGCTGCCGGCCCCGTCCGCCGGCCAGGCCGAGGCCTAGTCGGGGGGATCAGGCCCCGACGGGTTGGGTGGCGCCTCCGCCCTGCCGGTTCACGAAGTCACGCGCGACCTTCATCGCCCAGGGGGCCTTCGCGAGCAGGGCCGCGACCTTGCCGGGCGGGGTCGCGGCGGCCGAGATCATCCACAGGCCGGAGGGCTGGGCGCCGAAGCGGCGCTTGTAGGATTCGTCGCCGATGGTGAAGTCGAGGATCAGGTCCTGCCTGGCGATGCAGTCCTTGGCGACGTCTTCGAAGGCGAGGGCGCCGATGGACTGGCTCTTGTAGGTGACGAGGTCGAAGCCGCCCATGAGCACCAGGAACTGGCGGCGATGGCACAGGCCCCAGATGGCGCCGATCGCCTGACCGTCCACCGACAGCCGGTAGGTCCGGGAGAAGCCGCTCGCGGCGCCCTTCAAGGCGACGTCGAGATAGAAGCCGTAGTAGAGGGGGTTCTGCAACAGATCCCCCTCGAACCGCTCGTTCCGGTACTCCTGCATCGCGCGGAAGGTGTCCGCGATCTGCGCCGCATCCTGCAGGCACTCGAAGCGGACCTCGCCGACGCGGTTCAGCTGCCGGCGCTTCTTCTGCAGCTCCTTCTCGAACGAGGAGCCGAGGTTGTCGGCCTGCCACTGTCCAATGGGTTCGTAGAGGCTCACGGCGTGCGCACTGACGTCCATGGGCGCACGGTCGCCGCCGAACAGCTTCTCGAGCGGCGGAGCCCTGTCGCCGACCTTCTTGATGCGCAGCAGGTCGTAGGGCTTCAGCTGCGTGCGGATCGCCTTGCAGACCTTGGGATCGGCGACGATCTGCGCGAACACCGCATCCTCGCAGACCGGCGCGGCGTAGTCGGACACGCCGAGATCGGCGAACTCCACCACCCGGATGGCGCCGTGGCGTCGGCGAACCAGCGGGAGGATCATCGCGAGCCTCTGGTCTTCCCGCCAGCGGACGGCGATCACCATGGGCTCCACGCCCAGCCGGGAGGCGAGATTGAGATAGAGTCCCGCCAGCCAGAGGGGATGCTGGAACGGGGTCGCGCCGGCCCTACCGAACAGGTCGGAATACTCCGGAGACAAAAAGTCGAAGGAGTTTTCCAGAAGGATATCAAACACTGCTTGCCTCCCGACGGGCGTCACATGGCGATCAATGGTCATGCGCTGCCGGCCAGCAGCTCCACCGGATACGACCGGTTCAACGGCCCCTAATACCCAAGGTTTGGCTCAGGAGTTCCGTGGTTGCTGTCGATGTGAAGCCCGCCAGCGCGCCTTCCCGGCAATGAAATGAAAAGATGTGATCTGCGGCACATACGAACTCGCCGTGGGGGGTAGTTTCAGCAGGCCTACCGCCAAAGTGGCGTTGCATGTTCTCGCGCTCATCCGAGCACGCCGAACTCGCCGACCTGGCTCGCGCCGCCTCATCTGGAGGCCAACCCGCCGAAGGGAGGGAGACGTGCCGACCTACAAGCTTCAAGCCTTCGATGCGGGCGGCGGTTTCGCATTCGCCGCCACGCTGCGCTGCGACGACGACTATGGCGCCTGCGCCAAATTCAAGGCCCTGGCCCTGGGCGGTCACCGCGCGGAGCTGTGGCGTGGCGACCGGCGGTTGGCCACGCGCGCCGCCACGCCCAGCGCCGGGCCGGGCGCTGGTCAGGCCGGGGCGGTCGCGGACCCTCGCTGGACGCCAGGCGCCGGCGCGCGTTCAAGCGCGTCGCCGCATGGAACCGATAACAAGCGTAGCCGTTGATCCGAGGCGACGCTCCATCCCCGTCAGCGGCGTCGCTGGTCGCTGAAGCCCCCGGTCCTCCTGGATCGGGGGCTTTTCGTTGGCGGAGCGACCGCGCCGGCCATCGCCGCCCTGTCGCAGGGACGGCGGGCCGGCGCGGCGCCGCTACATCAGGCTGCGAAGATCCAGCCGCTGGGCAGGGACGACAGCTGCACGCCCGCCAGCACCATCTCGTTGCCGCCGCCCATGTCGATGACCGTGTCCGCACCCTGCTGAGACAGGGTGTAGGTGGTGCCCGGATCCACCTGCACCCGGTCGCCTTCCGAGACGTGGAAATCGGTGACCCGGTCCATCCCCGCGGTCTGGAAGGTGTGGAAGATGTCCGCGCCCGCGCCGCCGGTGAGGGTGTCGTTGCCCCGGTCCCCGGACAGCCAGTCGTTGCCGCCGCCGCCATATATGACGTCGTCGTTCTGGCCGCCTCGGATGATCTCGTTCCCTGAGCCGCCGTTCAGCGTGTCGTTTCCGATGTTGCCGTAGAGGATGTTGCCGCCGGTGTGGGCGGTGATCAGGTCGTTGCCCTGGCCGCCCACCAGCCAGTCGTCGCCGCCGGAGCCGCCATCGATGGTGTCGTCGCCCTTGTTGCCGTTGATGTTGTCGAACCCTGAGCCACCGACGATGGAGTCGTTGCCGTCGTCGCCCCACAGGGTGTCGCCGCCGGACCAGCCGGTGAGCGTGTCGTTGCCCGCGCCGGCATGGATGTCCGGAGCCGCCGGAGCGGCCGCGATGTTATCGGCGCCGCTGCCCCCGGTCGTCGGGGGTGGGGTTGGCGCAGGAGCCGGCGTCGGCGTCGGCGTGGGTGTCGGCGCCGGGCTGGTGGAGCCGCCGACCGGCGTCACCTCGACGATCAGCGGGTGGTCGGTGACGTTGAAGGTGATGTGGCTGGTGGTCCCGAGCGACTGCACCGGGGCCGTGCCCTTCATCGGGTCGTAGATCGTGACGTTGGCGGCGGTCGCCAGGTCGATAGTGACCGGGGTGTTGGGGGCGGCGATCTCGGTGTTGGTGTTCTCGTTCCAGATGTCCGGCTCGGCCCAGACGACGATGTCCTTGGCGCCGTTGCCCTCCTGGAACAGCATCTGGCCGCCCCACTGGGGGACGCCCTGGATGGCGTAGTCCAGCGTGCCGGTGGCGAAGGCGCCGCTCGCCGAGCCGTCGGTGAGGATGGTGGTGAAGTTGTGGATCGCGGTGGCCGCGAGCTTGGGGGTGCCGTCCCAATTGTAGAGGCCGAAATGGCTCTCGGCGTCGGTGGGGCCGGCGTTGTGGCTCTCCGCCAGCTCATAGATGAAGGTCTTCGCCACACCGCTCTTGGCGGCGTCCATGAACATGTTCAGGAGCTGCTTGGCCTGGGTGGTCTGGTCGACCGCGGTGATGGTGGTGCTGCCGACCGCGGTGGTGGCGCCGGCCTCGGTGACCACCACCGGCAGGCCGGGGGCGTCGATCGCCGCCGACTTCAGGTAGTTGGACCAGTAGAAGGTCGGGTCGTTGGGGCTCCAGCCGTAGCCCGGCTGGCCGCCGCCCCAGTAGATGTGGACGTTGCCGTAGTCGGCGCTGGCGTGCATGTCGCCGACCGCCTGATACTTGCTCGGGGTCATGCCCGAGACGGTCAGCAGGTAGACCGGCTTGTTGGCCAGCACCGGGTCGGCGTTGACGCTGCTGAACAGCGACTTCTGGTAGGCGTCGGATCCGGCGTAGCCGCTCTGGCCGTTCCAGCTCACCGGCCAGCCGTCGACCTCGTTCGGGCCTTCGATCGCCAACACCCCGCCCGGATGGGCGACCTCCAGGTTGTGCGCCTGGTTGAGGAAGGTGGTCATGTCGCTCTTGTCGGTCCACAGGTCGAAGTGGATGCCCTGCGACATCAGCGTGTTGATCACGCCGTAAGAGGTGCTGTTGTCGATCGTGTCACGGACGTTGGACAGCCCGAGATACTTCAGCTCGCTCGCGACCGTCGCAGCGTTGGTGTACTGGGTCCCGGTCCAGGAAAGGTGAGTGTTGACTCCGAGAGTGGCGATGAAAGATGACGCGTTTTGTGCCGTGTACTGCAATTGGCGTATCCAGATTTACGCCCCCACCCCTCCCGTCAATCAAGTAGAACGAAAGACACTCCAAGGTATCGGCGACCAATAAAACTCCGTTCGACGATCGCATCGTCGATTGGTTGCCGAATCAGAATGTCCCGTCCCTCAAAGGCGGGTGGGTGTTGCTTAACGACCGGTCGCACGGTTGAGGTTGTGGCAAGTTGGCACAGTCCCGCTTTGTCGCAGCGGTGAAATATCCACTCGACTCAGGGAAAGGCGCGCGGCCGGCCGGCGCCGCCGGTTGTGGACGCGTGGAGGGCTGTCGGAGCGCCGGACGCCGCGCGAAGATCCGCTAAGTCGCGGTTTCTACAGGCCTATGCCTGGCCGCGGCCAAGCCGACGGCGGGCTCACCTGAGCTCGATGATCAGCGGATGGTCGGTGAGGCTGACGGTCAGGCGGGTGACCCGGCCGAGCGACTGCAGCGGGGTGGCGGCCTTCAGCGGATCGTAGACCGCGACCATCCTGGGGGCGGCCAGGCTCACCGTCACCTGGGCGGTGGGCGCGGGGATCGGCGTATGGGTGGTCTCATTCCAGACGTCGGGCTCGGCCCAGACCACCAGGTCGTAGACGCCGTGCTGCTCCTGGAACAGGAAGTGCTGGCCGGTCTCCGGCAGCCCCTGAACGATGTACTCCAGCGCGCCGGGGTTGAAGCCGCCGGTGGCCGAGCCGTCGGTGAGGATCCGCGTGAAGTTGTGGACCGCGACAGCCGCCGGCTTCGGCGTCCAGTCGTAGCGGAACAGGCCGTAGTGGGCCTCGGAGTTGGTGGCGTCGCCCCGCCGGCTCTCGACCAGTTCGTAGAGATAGGTGGCGGCGACGCCGCTCTTCGCCGAATTCATCAGCGCGTTGAGGATCTGCTTGGCCTGCGTCGTCTCATCGACGCCGCCCCCCCACAGGTGGGCCGACGAGGCGCCGGTCTCGGTGATGACGGTGGGTTTGCCCGGGGCGCCGATCTGTCCCGCCGCCAGCCAGTTGTTCCAGTGGAAGGTGGGATCGGCCTGGCTCCATCCGTAGGACGGCTGGCCTCCGCCATAATAGATGTGGACGTTCGCATAGTCGGTCGCCCCCGACAGGTCGCCCAGCGCCTCATACTTGCGGGCGTCGAGGCCGGAGACGGTGACGTTGTAGACCGGCACGTTGCGCAGCAGGCGATCGGCCCTGACCTGGGCGTACAGCGCCGCCTGGAAGGCCGAGGCCGCGGGGTAGCCGCTCTTGCCGTTGTAGGAGATCGGCCAGCCGTCGACCTCGTTCGGGCCCTCGATGGCGGCCACGAAACCGGGGTGGGCCTGCGCCAGGGCGCCCACCTGGCGCATGAAGGTCTTCAGGTCCGAATGCGACTCCAGGTCGAACTTGAACCCGGCGCCCGCCAATTGGTCGATGCCCGCGTACGACGAGGCGTCGAGGGAGTCCCGCAGGTTGTGGACGCCGAGGTAGCGGGCGCCGGCCGCAACCTTCTGGAGGTCCCCGTAAGGGGTCTTGCTCCAGCCGACGTGCGTGTTGACGCCCAGGCTTCCGACAAATTCAGACGAGTCGTAGGCGACGTTCGCCAGATGCCTGTCGCCCACCTCAGCTCGGCTGCAGCCCCACTGAAGCGACAGCAGAACCGCGAGAAGGACTCTGCGGAGAGCCGCGCCACGCAAAGCCCTCGCGGCGCTCGGAGAGTAGGTCTGTGCCAAGCCGGCGTGCTCCTCATCTGTCGCAGCAGCGCGCGCCGCCCGGCGGAACTGGACGCCAGGCGAGCGGGGCCATGACACGCCCGGCGACGCGGTTCTGCAATGGGCGCCCGGCGCCAAGCGGCGGCCAGGGCGCGCGATCGGCGGGTGCGAACCCAGCCTAGGCGTTGACGCTGCGGTGTCCCGCCGCATCGGCCGCCGACGAGCCCGCCCGGCGCAGGGTCCTGGCTCCCGGACCGAAGGCGTATGACCACTGCCGGCGGAGCGCGCCCACGGCGCGCACAGGCAGCAGGTAGCCGGCGAGCAGCAGGCCCAGGGTCCGCGCCATGCCGATCCAGCCTGCGGCGCCGAACAGCCGCAGGTAGCGCCACTGGACGCGCAGCCGCGAGGTGAGCTGCTGGCGGTAGTGGGTGAACGAGACGCTGCCCTGGCGCAGGCGATAGCTGATGAGCGGCGTGTTCATCACCTGGACCACGCCCGCGGCGAGGCCGCGCATGAAATAGTCGTAGTCCTCCGCGCGCGGGAAGGCGTCGGAGTACAGCCCGATGCGGGAGATGTATTCCGCCCGGAACGCCGCCGTCGGATGGATCAGCACATTGTTCATCGCCATGGCGCGGAGCAGGCGGCCCGGATCGACAGGGGGGGTGCGGCTGCCGGTGAGCGCGCCGCCCTCGTCGATGAGGTCCGCGCCGCCGAACACCGCCAGGCACTCGGGGTGCTCGTCCAGGTAGGCGAGTTGTTTCGAGAAGCGCGCGGCATGGTTCAGGTCGTCCCCGTCCATCCGGGCGATGATCTGAAACCCCAGGCCAAGCGCCAGGATCAGCCCGGTGTTCAGGGCGGTGGAGATGCCGACCTTGCCCTTGAACCGGAACACCATTCCGTCGAGCCCGAAGCGGGCGAAGTCGATCTCCACCGGCACCGCACTGCCGTCGTCGACGACGATCAGGAAGGGCTTCGCCTCGCACCGTTCGAAGGAGGCCAAGGTCTCCAGCAACTCGGGCCCCGGGTCGCGCAGGGGCATGCAGCAGGCCAGTCGGTCAGCGCCCTGGTTCATGGCTCACCCCCCCGCGAGCGGCGCCGGGTGCGCCAGGCCTGAAAGGCGAACCCGCGCCGGCGGCGCGCTTTGAAGCTCTTCGTAGAGGCGGAACAGTTGATCGTTCATGGTGGCGGACGTGAAGCGCTGCTCGAAGGCCTCGCTCGCCGCCGCGCCCATTCGGACCGCATCCTCCCGGGCCAGGCCCTCCAGGGCGCGGCCGAGGAAGCCGGGTTCGCGGGTGTCGACCAGCAGGCCGGTGCGCCCATGGTCGATGATGTGCGGGAACGGACCGCCGGCGCTGGCGATCACGGGCTTGCCCGCGCGCATGGCTTCGAGGGCCACGAGCGGCATGCCCTCCCAGCGCGAGGGCATCACCACGAAGTCCGCCCTGGCCATCAGCTCGCGGACCCCGGATCGCTGCAGCCAGCCGAGGATCGCCACATTGGGGGGGCAGGCCAACGCGCGGGTGGCCTCGACCACGTGGCCGCCCGCGACCACCAGTCGCGCCGAGCTGAGGAGGGCCATCTCCTGCAGGAGAAGATCGAAGCCCTTCTGGTAGTCGGTGCGCCCCACGAACAGCAGCCGCCAGCACATGGGCTGGTCAGGTTCCTGCCCGTCGCAAGGGCGAGGCTCGGCCGGCTGGGCTTCGGCCGGCGCCGCGGCGATCCCGGAGGGAATGAGCCGCACCTTTCCGCTCCGCCGCCACGCCGCGGGCAGGAAGGCGTCCTCGTGCGGCGATATGTTGATGATGGCGTCGGTGGCGAGATAGAGGGCGCGCTCTGCCAGCCGAAACAGATCGCGCCCCCTGCTGGGCCGGCCGGGGTCTATCGCCCAGCCGTGCGCGCAGTAGACGACCCGGCCCTGAAATCCGGTCGTGCTCGCCACCAGGCGGCCGATCGCGCCGGCCAGCGAACTGTGGAGATGGAGGATGTCCGGCCTTTGCCGGGCGAGCTGTCGCTGCAAGGCGACGGCCAGGCGAGCCAGGCTCGAGAGGTTTCGCCCCGTCCGGGGATATCCGACCACGTCGGAACCGCCCGACTGGGCCAGATGCTCCATCTGCGAGGCGGGGGCCAGCAGCACAACGTTGCGTTCGCCGAAGCGCTTGCGCTGCGCCGGCAGGATCTCGTCAAGATAACTGGCCGGGCCGCCGGGAAGGCTCTCGCAAACATGAAGTATATTCACGCTACACTCCAATCTACGGGCGGCATTACAGCGGGGGTGATCTGTCCTGGTCGCTCTCGAGGTACTAATAAGCGTTGGGATCGTGGAACAACGCCGGCACAGTCATGATGATGATCTTCATGTCCAGCAGCAGGCTCCAGTTATCGATGTAGAAGTTGTCGGCTTGCACGCGGCCCACGAGGCTGTCGGCGTCCCGCAACTCGCCGCGGAATCCGTTGACCTGGGCGTAGCCGGTCAGGCCGGGGCGGACCCGGAAGCGGGCGCCGTAATTCGGAACTTCGGCCGCCCAGATGCGATCGTGGCTGACCGCATGGGGCCTCGGGCCGACGAGCGACATGTCGCCCTTGAGGATGTTGAGGAGTTGCGGAAGTTCGTCCCAGCTGAGCCGTCGCAGGACTGCGCCGACCCGCGTCACCCTCGCGTCGCCCCGGGTCGCCTGGCGCAATTCGGGCTCCGCGAGCGTCGGGCCTTCCGGCTCGCCGGCGGCCGGTCGAGGCGCGATCGGCTGGGGCGCGGCCGCCCTCATCGACCGGAACTTGTAGAGCCTGAACTTGCGTCCGCCGAGGCCGGTCCGCTCCTGCAGGAACAGGATCTGGCCGCCGTCCTCGATAAATATGGCGACGGCGATCAACAGAAAAAGCGGCAGAAGGATGAGCGCGGCGAAAGCAGCCAGCGTGGCGTCGAACAGACGCTTCGCCCCCTGTCTCGGAAGAATCGAAATGTCCTCGAAAAGGACGTCCGAGATAATCTTCTGCTGGTCAGTCATGTGGCCGATCACAGTTCACGGCCGAAAACAGCAGTGCATAGCAAAGCTCGGCCATACAATAATGGGGTTGTATAGGAAGTCCGACATCATCGTTGAACCGGGGGTGGCGCATTGACCGGCGTCACATTCTTGACGTTGTTGTTGTTATTCATGCGTGGTGTGGCCGAGCGCTGTGTTAGCCGCATGCGGTTTGACCGGCGGCCATGCCGATCTCCTCACGGACGGACGCCCGCCGGCGGCTCTGCCGAGAAAGCCAGCCACCGTCGTCGTTCAGCCGTTCTGCCTGCGCCGCCATTGCGAGCGTCCTCGAGCGCGGGCCGTTAGAGCCCGCAGATCTGGCCGCCCAAATCAGGCTTTTGTCGCAAGAGTTCCGCCGGTGGGTGAAAAGGCTGGCGCCCGGGGCAGAGGCCGCACTGTTCTGGGTTTGGCGGCCGGCGGGCGACGCCTGGGCGTTCCGCACGTCGCCGTGGATCCGCCGGCGCGAGGTCGAAGTTTAGCCTGCTCGCGCGCCGATGGCTTTGGATCCGTTGCGGTCTGCGCCAATCTATGACCGCTCTGCCATGAGGAGGCATTCATGAGGCGACGCATCGAGATCCTCGGGGACTCCGGCCAGAGCTACACCTTCACCCGCCTGGAGGAGGAGGACCTGCAGCGGCGGATCGGTGTGAACTACCTGATCGCCGTCCCTCTCGAGGCGGGTGGCTGGCGGGTGCTGCACGTCGGCGGCACCAACGACCTGTCGGACCAGGCCTGGCAGCCGCTGCTGGACGAGGCGAGGGCGCAGGATCCGGCCGCCGAGTGCCTGATCCGGCTCAACGTCAGCCGGATCAAACGCGAAGCCGAAGCCATAGACATCGCCGAACGTCACCTGGGGCGCGCCGAGCCGCCTTCCGGCTGACGGCGGGCAAAAAACGGCGCCGCTACGGCGAACCGGATCGAGGACGGACAGATTAAGGCGGGCTGCGAACAACCGGAGAGGTGACGCATGGGCCCGGATGTTCCCTGGACCGCCGGGGATGGCGTGGATCGCGGCGCGGCGCTGACGGCCGCCAATGAAAATCGCCCGCGCCGGGTCGCTGCCGGCCTCCCGGAGCCGCCGCCGGAGCTCGACCTCTCGGAGAAGACCGCGCTCGCGCTGTTGCGCTGCGGCCGAAGCTTCGCGGAGGCCGCCGAATCCAGCGCCGTTGGCCTGGATCGGCTCGTCAGCCTGTGGCGGAAACTGGGGCGGCCGGGCGGCGGCTGATCGGGCGAGACGGCCCCATGCGTCGGGGGCGGGCAGCCGGCGACGACCGGGATTCTTCAGAGTGGTGACCCGGGACAATTATCCCGCGGCGCCTCGGGCCTATGATGCCCACGGACCCCATCCCTGACTCACCCCCGTGAACGGAGGCCGCCATGCCCATTATGGCCCTGTTTCGCTCATCGCGCGTCGATCGCGCGAAGTATGACGCCATCATCGAGCAGCTCGATCTCGAAAGGAGCCCGCCCCCCGGGGCCATGACGCACACCTGCGGCTTCGACGAGAACGGGATCTGCGTCGCGGACGTGTGGAACACGCGCGAGGATTTCGAGGCGTTCATGACCGACCGCCTTGCTCCGGTTTTTGCGAAGCTCAACCTCGACATGGAACGCCCGGCGATCATCGATGTGTACGCCATGAGCGCCACCGACGCGGTGGATCGTTACAAGCCGGCGCTCGCCGTCGCCTGAACCGCGCGGACCGAGAGCTCCCGACGCGTGCGCACCGGGTTCGTGGGATCGAAGTGCGGCCGTGGTCATTTAGCTGCAGCCGCACCTGGCGTCGGCGTTGCGTGGAATTGGATTGACCATGAGGTCCGACAACGGGCGGCAGCCCCCCGGTCCTGACGATATGGACCCGCCGCCGGCATCGGTGGCGTCCCGACGACGGCGCGAGCTGTCGCGGTCGGTGTCGGCCGAGCTTGAGCAGATCTTCAGCGAGGTTGTTGCGGCGCCGGCCGATCCGCCGCCGCGGGCCCGCGGCGGGAGCCGCGTCCGCACGATCCTGGCGGCGTCGCACGGCCGCCGCGCGGGCAGGGTGGCGACCCTGGGCGGGCTCTGCGCCGCGGCGCTGGTGGGGGTCTCGTTCGGATCGGTTGTGGTCAAGTCGCCGGCCTTCCAGCCGGCCCACGCTGCGGTCGCGGCTACGGCCACGCCAGCGCGGCAGCCGATCTCCACGGCCAACGCCGATGCGCCCGAGGCGGCGGCCGTCGGCCGGTCCCTCCCATGGCCGACGCCGGCCTTCGAAGCCGGTCCTCCCGTTCAGCGGGCGGCCGTGCGCCCTGCAGGCTCGCAGCTGGCGCCCCGAAAGGCCGTCGCGCGGTCGCCAGCCTGGAAGTGCCGGCGCCTGAAGGGCGGGGCCCTGGCGCGCTGCGCCTATCCCACGGTCATCGCCGCCGACCGCCGGCTGCGGACCGCCTACGCCAGCGCCAGCCGCGCGGGGGTCTCCCGGTCGGTCCTGGTCTCGTACCGCAGCGCCTGGGCCGACTTGCGGCCGCGCGCCTCGCGGGACCCCGGCCACGTGATCGATCGTTATGACACTCTGACGAGGGACCTGACGCGCATGACCCGGCGCCAACGGGCCGGGCGCGCTTCGGAGCGATCATGATGGCAAAGCCAGAACGAGCCCCGCGCCGATCCCCCGGCGGCGGCGGCACAGCCGGCGAGCTGGTCTACGCGATCGGCGACATCCACGGCTCATACGAGCTGCTCAAGGAGCTTCTGGCGGCGGTCGCCCGCGATTACGCCGGACGGGCCAAGGGGCGGCGGCCGATCCTGATCTTCCTCGGCGACTACATCGACCGCGGGCCGCAATCGACCAGCGTGCTGGAGACCATGCTGTGGCTGCAGCGCCGGGAGGATATCGAGACCCACCTGCTGAAGGGCAACCACGAGCAGGGCCTGCTGGCGTTTGTGGACTCGCCGGAGGAGGGCTCCGGCTGGCTGCGGTTCGGCGGGGTCGAGACCCTGGCCTCCTACGGGGTCGCGCCGCCGGACCCGGTGAAGGGACCGCAAGCCTATGTGCGGGCCCGCGACGAGTTGCTGGAAGCCATGCCGGCCTCGCACCTGCGGCTCCTGCAACGGCTGGAACTGATGGCGATCATCGGCGACTACGCCTTCGTCCACGCCGGGATCAGGCCGGGCACGGCGCTCAAGGCCCAGACCGAGCGGGACCTGCTGTGGATCCGGGAGGGCTTCCTGGACGCCCCTCAGGCCTTCGAGAAGATCATCGTCCACGGCCACACCTGGATCGGCGAGGATCCCCAGATGCTGGAGAACCGGATCGGCGTGGACACCGGCGCCTATGAGACCGGCGTGCTGACCGCCCTGCGCCTGGACGACGGCCAGCGCGGCATCCTGCAGGCCGGTCGTGGCGCGCAATGGCGCCGTGCGCCGCCCGGCGTGGGGGGCGAACTGGTGATCACCCGCGCCTAGTCGTTCTTGAAGTAGCCGCTCCAGTCCGGATCGCCCCGCATGCGGCGGAACAGCCGCACCATCCGCGGCCGCGTCAGCAGCCAGACGTCGTAGGCTGCGGTGAGGGCCAGCGTCGCCAGGAAACTGTGGAACGCCGCGTAGGAGACCACCACCAGCGCCACCGTCGTGGAGACGCAAAACAGGATCGCGCGGACGTCTCGTCCCCTCATGGCGTCACTCTCGAAAGCTTCTAGCCCAACCACAACGAGCGGAACCTTGAGTGGCTCCGTCGCCCGACCGCGGTCACCTGCCTTCGACGCCGGGAGACGGCGGCATCCTCAGGCCCTGATCGTTCCCGAGGCCGGCGGCTGGACGCTGCCCGGCTTTGATCAGGACTTGGCGGTCTGCTCCTGGGCGACCTGGCCCTGCGGCGACCGCGGAACCCGCCCGCTCATCTCCTCGCCGGCCGTCTTCGAGAACTTGAGGTTCCAGATGGTCGCCGACGCCGAAATGGCCGTCACCACCAGGAAGGCCACGGTGAAGTCGCCGGGCTGCGGCGTTATCCGCCCGGACGGCGCCATGGCCAGGTGCAGGGCGGCCGCGCCGACGCAGATGCCGAGCGACAGCATCAGCTGCTGGAAGGTGGCGTAGAAGCTGGTCGCCGCGCTCATCCGGCCGGGGTCGATCTCGTCGTAGGCGATGGTGTTGTAGGCGGTGAACTGGAACGACATGAAGAAGCCGCTCGCCATCAGCACGCCGAAGATCACGGGCAGGGGCCAGTCCGGCCGCAGGATCCCGCAGACCGCATAGCCGGCCGCCCCGAGCAGGCCGTTGACCACCAGGCTTCTGCGAAATCCGAACCGCCGCAGCAGCCCGGGCGCCAGCCACTTCATGCCGAGAGATCCCATGGCCCCGGCGATGGTGATCGCGCCGCTGCTCGAGGCCTTCATCCCGAACCCCACCTGCAGCATCAGCGGCAGCAGGAACGGCTGCGCCCCCTGGGTGATGCGGGTGAGGGAGCCGGCGATCACCGACAGCCGGAAGGTGGGGATCTGCATCAGCGACAGGTCGAGGATCGGATCCTGGCGCCGGCCCGCATGGCGCACGTAGAGCGCGCCGGTTACCAGGCCCACGGCGATCAGCGCTGCGGCGCCGCGAAGCTCGCCCGAGCGGCTCGTCATCTCGAAGCCGAACAGCAGGCAGCCGAGGGAGACCCCGGAGAGGATGAAGCCGAGGAAATCGGCCCGCACCGGCCGTTCGCCCCGCACCTCGGCGATGAACTTGGTGACCAGCACCACGCCCAGCAGGCCCACCGGCAGGTTCAGGTAGAAGATCCACCGCCAGTCCAGGTAGGTGATGATGAAGCCGCCCAGCGGCGGGCCGATGATCGGCCCCACGAGCGCGGGCATGATCAGCCACGAGGTGGCCGCGACCATGTCCTCCTTGCGGACGCTGCGCAGCAGCACCAACCGGCCGATCGGGATCATCATCGCCCCGCCGGCGCCCTGCAGGAACCGCGCGAGTATCAGGAACGGCAGGTCGCGCGCCTGGGCGCAGAGCAGCGAGCCGGCGAGGAACACCAGGATCGCCAGCCGGAACACCGTCTTGGCGCCGAAGCGATCGGCGAAGCGCCCGCTGGCGGGGATGAAGATCGCCAGGGCCAGCAGATAGGCCGTCAGCGCCGAACTGAGGTGGGTGACCGGCACGTGGAAGTCGCGGGCCATGGCCGGCAGGGCGGTGGCCAGGACCGTGGCGTCCATCCCCTCCATGAACAGGGCGCAGGCGATGATCAGGGCGACGGTGCGGTAGTTGTGCGGCTGGCCGCCCCCGGCGGCGGGCGTCACGTCGGCCACGCGGCGCAGGCCCTCGGAGGCCGGGATCACCCCGTCGCGGAGCTCGGCGTTGATCGAGGCCAGGCTACGGCGTCGCAGCCTCAGCATGGGACGACGACGTCCGGATGGAGGGGCCGCCCGGGCGGATGGCACGACATCTCCGTTTGGAACCTCCGCGCGACAAGAGCGGCCACCCATAGGCCGCCTTGCGCCGCCCCCTCAAGCGCCTGCGGACGCTCCCGGCGGAAATGCCGCTCCGTCGCCCCTTTGCGGGGAAGCGGACCTGGCCTCCCGCGAAGGAAGATCGGCCGTCGACCGTTCAGGCGGGACAGAGCTGTGGCGCCTCGCTGGTCGCGGCGCCGACCAGGGCCTCCAGCTCCTCG
This sequence comes from Phenylobacterium hankyongense, assembly GCF_003254505.1. Taxonomy (NCBI): domain Bacteria; kingdom Pseudomonadati; phylum Pseudomonadota; class Alphaproteobacteria; order Caulobacterales; family Caulobacteraceae; genus Phenylobacterium; species Phenylobacterium hankyongense. The sequence continues at coordinate 2,812,681 of NZ_QFYP01000001.1, forward strand.
ACGACGGGGGAGTTTGCGGCCTCGTGCGCCACGGCCGCGCCCAGGCGCTCAGCCCCGGCGACGAAGGCGGGCTCGGCCAGCAGGCGCTGGAGCGCGCCGCGGATCTCCGCCTCACCGGCGTCCGGCAGGAGCGACAGCCCAGCGGCGCGCTCGGTCACCCGGATGGCGTTGTCGTTCTGGTCGCGTCCGTGTGGGATCACGAGCAGCGGCCGGCGGTGGATCAGCGCCCGCATCACCGTGCCATGACCGCCGTGGGTGACGACCAGGGCCGCTTCGCGCATCACCGCATCGTGCGAGGCGCTGGCCAGCAGGCGGGTGTTGTCGGCCGGGCGGAGCTCGTCCGGCGCGATGCTTCCGCCGAGTGTCACCACCAGCCGCACCGGCAGCGCGGCCGCCGCATCGATGATCCGTTGCAGGACCGCGGCGTGGTTCTGGAAGGTCGTGCTGAACCCCGCCAGCACCAGCGGCCGGCGATCGTCCGCGGGGAAGGGCGACGTCCAGGGCTCCGCCCAGCCGGGGTTGTCCAGCTGCGGCCCGACGTAGCGGATGCGCTCGGGGAGCTGGTCCGGCGCGAAGTCGAAGGCGCGGGCCGTGGCGAGCAGCGTCCGTTCCGCCGCCTCCAGCTGGTCGAGCGTGTGCGGCAGCGGCGCCAGCCCGAGGCCGGCGCGCGCGGCGTTCAGCGCCGGCAAGCCGTGATCGAACAGGTTGACGGTGAATTGGGCGATCTCTCCGTGCAGCGCCCGGTCTTCCTCGGTCTTGGCCGGCGCCAGGCCGGGCCCGAAGGGCGGGACGCCTGGAATGGGGACGAGGCTCAGGTTGGCGGCCAGGCAGGCGAACCTCTGCCCCACCGCTTCGCAACCGGCCGCCACCCCGAACAGCATCTCGCTGGTCACCACCAGGTCCACGGGATCACGTCGAAGCGCCTCGATGACGTCCTCGGCGTAGCGCAAGGCCGGACCGGTCCATAGGGCGTCGAGAGTCTGGCGCAACCCGTCGGGTCCCGGGTGTCGCCAGTCCTGCAGCAACTCGCTGGCGCGGGTGCGGTCCGCGCGACTGGGGGCCCTGGTCCACGGCGTGAAGGCGGCGCCGGTCGCCAAGGCTTCCGGGCCATTGCACGCGTCGCTCATCACCCGCACGGCATGGCCGCGCTCGACCAGCTTGCGCGCCACCGTCAGCGCCGGCGGAACCGAGCCGCCGCCTTCCCAGGTGGCGATCAGGAACGACTGGGGTTGGAGCAGGGGCGCCATCACGAGGTTTCCTTTCCAGGGGCGGCGGCCAGGGCGGCGGCCACCAGGGTTTCGACCAGCCGGCGGTATTCCGGCAGCGGGCGCGCCATGTCCCGGCGCATAAGCTTCCACAGGTAGACATCGGTGGCGGCGACCAGGGCGTCGGTGCGCCGCCGCGCTTCGTCCGCCGACAGCTCCGCCAGCCACGGCGCGAAGACGGCGTCCAGCCAGGCGCGGTGGTAGCCGCGGCCGAGCTCGGTGAGCCGGCGGATCGCCGGGTGGCGGTCCTCCTGGGCAAGGCTTCGCATCACCAGGTCGCCGGAGGCCTCGTAGTCGTCGAGCAGCGCCTCGATGGCGCCCTCAATATCGCCGGGCGAAACGTCGCGCCGCCCCTGGACCTCGGTGCTCAGGCGCTCGCCCTGGGCTTCGAGCAGGCCGGTCTTGCCGCCGAAGCGGCGGATCACCGTCTGGACCGTCACGCCCGCCGCGGCGGCGACGTCCTCCAGGCGGATCTCGTCGAACCAACCGTCGCGAAGGCGGGCGGAGAAGGCGTCGAGGATGCGCTCGCCGGTCTCCTCCGCCGCGCGGGCGCGGGCGGACTGGCGATAGGGGCGACGTGGCAGAACGTTGTTCATGATAAGCGGATTAACGCCAAAATCGGAGGCGCGCAACATTCATCTTAGTCAAGGTGACGTGAAAGTCGGGCGCAAGGTCGGGATCGCGGTGCGCCGCGCAGGCCTGGGCCGGCCCTGTTGGTGCGACTGCCGCCGCCGCGTTCTGCCGTCATGCCAGGTGGGGCGCTTGCTGCAAGGTGAAGGTGTTCATCTGCGCTGCGCACTCAAGGTGAAGCTCTCGAATGCAAGATCCAAGATCAGGTCTGATCAGTGGGCTTGCGCCGGAAGTCATCTTGAGCAAACTGCCTGATTTAGTACGCCAAGGTCTTTTGGGGGAAAGCCTGAGATGAAGATTATCGTTATATCAGATTTGCTATGGAGATTAACATGCGACAAATGTCGTCGTTATCGACCGCAGTTAGCTGGGTCGTGTTGTGTGTTACTGTAGCATGTGTCCTTCTGGTCGGAATTAAGAAACCTAGTCAAGATTGGGATATAATTGCATACGTCGCCTCCGCCTATCAGCTAGACGGACTTCGCGGGCAAGAGCTTTCGTCTAGAACCTACGCTGACGTACGAGCGGATGTTAGCGACGACAAATTCAAGACTCTGACGGAAGGTGACCACCCGGGGAACCTGGTTGAGAGCAATTACCGAAAGACAGTATATTCTGATCCAAAGGCTCTTACAGAGCAGATCCCATTCTATTCGATCAAGATCGTCTATATTGAACTGTTGAGGTTGGTCGGTCATGTTGTGGATAGTTATAGCAAGTCGACCTATATCGTGAGTTCGGTATTTTCCGCCCTTGGCATCGTGGTGCTTAGCAGGGTGTTGTACATCGCCAACGTTCACTTTCTCGCGCTTCCATTCATCGTAATGGGCAGTGGCGTCTCCGAGTTGGCCAAAACGTCGTCGGCGGATTCGCTTGCAGTGTTCGCCGGCATGCTGTGCATATTGGCGCTTTTGAAGCGTAGTCGGATGGTATTCCTGTTGGCGGCTATATTGCCGGCCATGAGGACGGACTACATATTGATTTCAATGTTGGTCTTGGCGGTTGAATTTGTTCGGGAAAGGCGTGCGGCATCAATAATATCGGCCGCTGTGGCGCTGTTGGCGTATATTTCGATCAACAAATTTTCGGGAAACTATGGATGGCTGACGCTATTTAATCATTCCGTGGTCGCCGCTACGCCCTATCCAGCCGAACTGACGCCGTCGTCGAACTGGATGGACTATATACGGCCTTACGTTGCCGCAATTTACGATATGATTTCCAGCAGCAATTCCATCGCGTATGTGGTCGCCATATATTTCGTCTGCGCGCTTTTATTGAGGGACTGGAGAATTCCACCGATATCCCGTCTCGCAAGGTACGTGCTCATGGTGTGCAGGAAGGACATCCAGTCTACGGCCCTGCTGGTTGTTCCGATATTGTTCGTCGCTGGGCATCTGTTGATGTTTCCCGATTACGAGCCTCGGTTTTTTGTGCTCAGCGCGGCGCTCGCCCTGGTTTGGATCCTGTCCAAGGGGACGATCAAAGGCTTGGCGCCCTGGCAGAGGGCCAGGAGTCCGACCGAAGCCTCGGCCGCTGTCGGAGCCCTCGACCCGTCGCTTGGTCCTGCGTGATCCTGGACCGCAGGTCGGAGGCGAGGCGCTTAGCGACCGGCGCGCGCCGTCGCATGCCTTCGTGCGTCAGGGCAGGTAGGGCGCCTGCTGCAAGGTGAAGGCGTTCATCTGGGCCGCGCTCAGCGAGTTGATCATCGTGGTCGTCAGCACCTGCACCTGGCTGGTGGTCAGGCTGGGGATCTGGCTGGTGGTGAAGGCGTCCACCTGGGTCGTCGTCAGGCCGGCGATGACGGTGGTGGCGACGCTGCTGAGCTGGAGCCCGGAGAGTGCGGCGATCTGGGTCGTGGCCAGGCGGCCGAAGTCGGTCGCGGTCATCGCCGAGACCTGCCCGCTGGTCAGGCCGCCCAGCTGGGTCTTCGAGAGCACCGCCACCTGGGTGGTGTCGAGGACGGCGAGGTCAGCCTTGGTGAGGGCGCCGACCTGCGACGCGCTCAGCGCGGTGACCTGGGTCGTGGACAGCGCGCCCACCGCCGTGCTGGTCATCGCGCCGATCTGAGCCGGAGTGATCGCCCCGACCTGCGTGGACGTGAGCTCGCCGATCTCGGTGGCGGTGAGGCTGTGCACCTGGAACGGCGACAGGCCGCCGATCTGGCTGGCGCTGAGCGAGCTCATAGTGGTGGCGTCCAGCGACGCCAGGACGGCCGGGGCGAGCGCCCCGATCTGGCTGGGCGCCAGCTCGTCGATCTGGGTGATCGAGAAGCGCGCGACGTCGGTGGCGGAAAGCCCGCCCAGCTGGGTGGCGCTCAACCCCTGCATATGGGTCGCGTCGATCGCCGCGATCTGGCTGCTGTCGAGGCTCATGAGGTTGGTGGCCGACACCGCGCCCAGTTGCGCCGCCGACAGCGCGCCCACCTGGGTGGTGGTGAACTTTGCGAAGTCGGACGCGCTCAGGGCGCCGGCCTGGGTGGCGGTGAGGCCGCTCATCTGGGTGGCGGCCAGGCCGCCGACCTCGGTGGCGGTGAGCATCGAGAACTCCTCGCCGGTCAGCGCGCCGATCTGCGAGACGGCCAGGGCGGCGATGTGGCTGGCGCCCAATTGTCCGAAGTCGGTGGTGCTCATCGCGCCGAACTGGGTGGTGGTCAGGCCGGCGGTCTGGGTGGTGGACAGCGTCGGTCCATAGGCGCCCAGCACATTGGACAGGGCAGGGGCGGCCAGGCCGCCGACCTGCGTGGCCGAGAGCCAGCCGACCTGGCCGGCGGAGAGCTGCTGGGCCTGCGAACCGCTGAGCGCGCCGATCTGCACTGCGGTCATGGCGGAAAGCTGGGTCTGGCTCAGCACGCCGACCTCGGTCGTGGACAGGCCCGCGACCTGGCTGGCGCTGAGGCCCGCGACCTGGGTGCTGCTGAGCGCCTGGAACTGGGTTCCGCTCAGGCCGGACACCTGGGTGACGGTGAGGGAGCCGACCTGGGTCGCGCTCAGCGCCCCCAGCTGCGTCGAGCCGAGCGCGATGACCTGGGCGCTGGTGAGCGCATCCAGCTGTTGGGCGTTCAGCACCTGAAGCTGCGTGGGCGCGAAGGCGATGACGTTCGAGAAGCTCGGGATCTGCGTCGCCGTCAGCCCGCGCACCTCTCCCGCGGTCAGCGCGCCGACCTGGGTGGTGTCCAGCGCCGCCACCGCCTGGGTGGTGAGCGCCCCGACCTGCGTGGACGACATGCCGCCGACCTGGGTCGTGGACAGGTGCGTAATCCGCGTCAGCGACAGCTGAGAGATCTGGGCGGTCGAGAGGTAGGAGATGGGCACGGCGCGTGCTCCTGACGTCGGCGGTCGCAGAATGGACGCGAGGTTTCGAGAGCCACGCATCCAGCGCAAACCCCAATCCTGCGCGTGAAATAGCCCCGCCCAAGTACCCGCATAAGGTTGCTGGGCCTCTTACAAGCTTGGTTTATAACGTCTTTAGGTTGTGGGCTGCGCCGTGACCTGCCGAGCACGGAGAATTGCATACCCGTGTTCTTGAACCCTATGGCCTCGCCGCGCGCTTCATGTTCTGATCGATCGTTAACGGAGCGCTCCGGACAGAGAGAGCGCCCAAAGGAGGAAGAAGCATGATGTCGACGGCAAGCGGCGTTGCGGTCTTCACAGGCGGTCTGGTGGCCACGGTGGTCGTGGTCCATGCGGTCGTCGACCTGGCGTTCAGGCTATTCGGCTGGTGACCTGACCGACCCCGGGGGCGGTAAGCACGATCCTACGGCGCGCGACCGCGCGCAGCGCGTTGTCGCCCGACGCCCGCCGGCGTCCAAACCCCTTCAGTGCTGGAGATGGAGGCGCAGGCCGACGACGTTCACCGGGCCGCGATCGCGATTATAGGCCGGTCGCTCGACGAGCTGATCGTCCAGCGTCACCGTCACGTCCTTCCTGAGAGAAAGGCTGTAGTAGACCTCGGCGATGTCTTCGGCGCCGGGCCGGGGAAGGCGGCTGTCGCCGACCAGAATTCCCAGCCCTCCCGCGTTCAGGTACCGATGGCCTGCCCCCGATAGCTGGTTGACCACGAACGCCGCGCCGAAGGTGTCGTCCTTGCGGCCCCAGCGCGAGCCCGCGATGGAGATCCCCGCCTGAGCCGTATGGTCGATGTCCGTGTATTCGTAGGACTCATAGGTTCCGTCGGACCATCCCCAGCGCGCAAACACCCCGATATCCTTGGCCACCTCCTGCTCCAGATTGAGGTGGAGCCCTGGACGGCTGCGATAGTGGCGCACCAGGGCCGTGTCGGCCGGCTGTCCGGTGGTCGCCGATAGCTGCACCGCGTCGTCATAGCGCCCCATCCGCCCGCGGGTGACGAAGCCGGTCAGACGCAGGGCGCCTGGATGTCCCTGCAGCGAGAACCGGCGCTCGGCCTCGCCGACCAGTTGGAACTGGCTGAAATCGGACGTGAGCACGCCGCTGTTGGGGACGATCGACAGATCGAAGACGCCCGCACGCCACGTCCAGTCACCCCGGTATGCCTCGGCCGCCGCACCATAGGTGTAGCCCCAGGCGTCGGCGGCGTAGTCGAAGCTGCCGGCGTCGATCAGCGACCAGTTCATGAAGTCGTGGCGCGGGTCGTGGGCGTACTTGTTGGTGTCGAAGACATCGGTGGCGTTGAGCTTCCCGGCCGTAAGCACCAGCCGGTCCCGGGCGCGCGAGCCGCCGAGCTGGTTCAGGTCGGCGTCGACGTCCTCACGTTCCGCGCCGAGAGCGATGGTCTGGCGGATGAAGAGCCGGGCGATGCGGGCGTAGGGGTGGCTGCGCCCGACCTTGGCGCCGTCGCCGTTGACGTAACCGGCTGCGCCCAGCGTGTTGTTCGGGGCATAGCCCTGGTACATCTCGAGATTGCCCCAGATCTCGGCGCCGGACCACGGCGCGATCCCCGCGTAGAGGGTCGCGTCGACAGTATTTCCCCACGTGGCCTGAGGCCGAAAGCTGTTCCCGCCCTCGTAGGGGCTGCTGAACGCGCCGTAGTGCTGGAGGATATCGGTACTTTGCACATGCAGCGCCCAGCTCTGCGGCGGCGCCGACCTTCCTTCGTCCGCCTGCTGCGTTCCCGGCGGCGGGTTCTCCTGTTTCGGCTGCGGCTCGGGGCCGCGCTCCTGGGCCACCGCGGCGGTCGCGCCGAGCGCCAGGATCGCGACGGTGGCGAGGAGCCGCAGGGGCCGGCTCCGCACCAGCCGAAGCTGCGGACGCTCGGTCGGTTTGACGTCAGCCGAGGTGTCTTTTTCCAGCTCTATCGCCATCCAGGCCCGCTTTGAGCAATTGGTACCTCGCAACGCACAAGCTTGAGGTTTGATCCTGCGTCGGCTCACGAGCCAGCTGAAAATAGGGCGCGCTTCCAGCGTGTTGAGCGCGTTGCTTCGGAGCGAGGCGGGCGCCCATGCAGCAGGCCACTCCGCCGCCGCAGAGGCGGCGGCGGAGTCCGGTCTGCGGTCACCGGCCGTGGTTCAGTAGCGGTAACCCTCGCCATCGTGACCGTGGGACCGATGGTCGCGCCGGTCCCATTGATTGCGGCGATCGTTCGAATAGGCCCACTGACGGTCGCGGCGGTCGTGACCGCCGTTGTAATAGGCGTCGCCGTAGGCGGCGGCGTAAGCCCGGCCGTAGCGGTCACCGCGCGGCTGTTCACGCCAGGACTGACTCTGCGGCGCCCGACGCCAGCCGTCGTTGTAGCGGCCATAGTCTTGCGCCATGGCCGCGGCCGGCGCCAACAGGGATGCGGCCGTCGCGGCCGCCAACAGCATCGCCTTCATGGACATGTTCGATCTCCCGAATGCGGCGCGTTCCAGAAGCGGAATGGCGTCGGATCACCCACACCCTAGGCGCCGGCCGCTGAACGCCGCCGGGACGCGCCGTTGTTTGCGGTTCACCCGGCCGTCCGTCACGTCCTCGCCGCAGCTCGCCCCCGCCGCGCCGCGCGTGCGGACTCGGCCTTGCGGCGCCACCAGCGCCAGGAGTCGCGCGAGCTGAACGGGTCGCCCACGTGATAGTCCGCGATGACGGCCGCCACGCCCACGACCGGCGGCAGCAGGACGGGCCTCAGCCGGACGTAGCCGGCGTTGCGCAGGGCTTCGACCCCGGCGACCACACCGCCGGCCTTGCCGATCGCGGCCTCCATGACCGCCTCGTCACAGCCCAGCCAGTGCGCCAGCAGCCGGGTGCGCAACCTGGTGATCTCGCGGCGCGCGCCGGTCCCGGCCCTGCCGCCGGCCTCGAAGCTCATGTCGCACTCGGTGTCGAAGCCCATGGAGCGGTTGTTGATGTTGGCTGAGCCGATCCTCAGCAGCCGGTCGTCGATGATCGTCAGCTTGGCATGGACAATGATGATCCGGCCCAGGGTGGTCACCGGGCTATAGGCCTGGAACCGTCCGGACTTGTCGGCGCGCTTCAGCGTCTCGACGAACCTCACCCGCGTGCGGTCCATGGTCGCCTGGTCGAAGTAGCTGGGCGAATGCTCCGTACCGATCAGGATCACCTCGGGCCCGTCGGGCTCCGCCAGCCGGCGCGCCAGGGCCGCGGCGATCAGCGGCGAGGTGAAGTACTGGTTCTCCATGTAGATGCAGCGTTCGGCCGCGGCGATCCCCGCCAGGTGCAGCCGCTCGACCTCGCGCACCTCCGGCTGGCGCCGCCAGGCCGGAACCGTGCGGGACAACCCGACTTCGATGCGCTCGAACTGCGCCTTCACGCCCGCCGGCCACGCCGGCCGGGTCGGCGGGGGTTCGGGCAAGATCTCGCCCGTCGCCCGCGCCCAGCGCTCGCGGAATAGCGCGCCCAGCGCCTTGGCGGCCGCGCCCTCGACCAGCCCCATCACCTCGTGGCGGCTGTCGAAGTCGTCGTCGCTGTTCCCGTGCGCGTGCCGGGTCTTTTCGCGGCGCGGGTCATTGTCCAGGTGCTGCGGCGTATCCCAGCGGTCCGGGCCGATATCGCCGCCGCCGCAGAACCCGATGGCGTCGTCGATGACGATGGCCTTCTGGTGATGGCAGGCGCCGAGCGGCAGCTTGCCGTCGAGGACGAACTTCACCTTGGATCCGGCGAACACCTTCCGATCGGCGAAGGTAAACCAGTGCTGGGTGGCGGCGACCGGGAGCGCGGATTTCCAGCACAGCACGCGGACGTCGAGTTCGGTGTTGTCCCGGGCCAGAGCCTTGAGGAAGTTCGCGATCCTGTCCTCGTCGGGACCCGCGCAACCCTCCTGCGGGTGGAACAGGGTCTGTGGCTCGAAGGCCCAGTTCAGCAGGTGCACCGTGTGGCGGGCCTTGCGCATGGCCTTCATCGCCGCGTCGAAATAGTCCGCCATGTCGATCAGCAGGGCGGCGCGCCCCGAGGTCTCGCGCCGCCAGCAGGTCTCACCGGGTTCCAAGAGCACTCGCGCGCCTCCAGCCAAGCTTGTCTAATCACTCACGGCCAAGGTCGTTCCCGCCGGAGGATCATGAAGCCCAGCTCGACCGCAGCTCAGGCGGCGTGGTCCAACGCGAACATGCGGCAATGCTCCAGGTAGGCGCGCTCATGGATGCCCAGCAGGTCGACGACGCACGACCACAGCCAGCTTGGCGCATCCAGCTGGGTTGAGCGGGCCCGCGAGAGCTCGGCTTGCCAGGCCGCCCGTTGATCGGCGGTCATCTGGCGGCCGTGGGCCTTGCCGACAACGCCGGCGAGGTAGGCCGCCAGGGCCGTGGCCTTGGCCTGGGTCAGTTGCTCGACCTCCAGCTTGAGATCCTGCGGCATCAGCTCCCGCAGGATGATCGGCTTGTCGAGGAGCCGCGTGGCCATCATCCGCTCGCCGAGATTGGGGGACAGGGCCCTTGCGCCGGTGACGACGCGCACGGCGTTGTCAGGCGGCATCGCGACGTTTGCGGCGCGCGGCGCGGCGGCCGCCACGCCCTCCTTCAGGTCCACCAGGCACAGGGTCGCCGATTTTCCCTCGCCGATGCGGATCATCGCCGCAAACCGCAGGCGGCCGAGCGAGCTGCAGCCCTTAACCCAGTAGGCGGCGTCCGCGAGTGAAACCGCATCGCCGCTATCTCGGGATTGGAGCTTGGTGAGCAGGGCCCGGACGGAATCCTGCTCGAACAGGGCGCCGAGCGCGGCGCGCTCCTCGTCCGTGAGCGCCCAGAACTTCTTGCCCAGGGGGACCATGGGTTTGACGGTGTCGAGGCGCTCGGCCGCGAGGTGGCGCCAGCGGCGGCGGACTGAGCGGTCGAGCAGGCCGTGAATGGCTTCGGGTCGCAGCGCCTTCTCACCGTCGGCGTCGAACTCCCCAGCCATGGCGGTTTCGTAGCCGACCATCAGATGTTCGAGGATGCGCGCCGTGGTGACCCCGGGGAGGTCGGACCCGCGGGCCGCCGACGCGAGGGACAGGCCAAGCCGGATGAGGTCGTGGGCCGGGTTGCCGATGACCGTCTGGTCCAGGTCGCGGATCTGGACTGCGACCCGACCTTCATAGTCGGCGAGGGGGCCGAGGTTGCCGACGTGGCAGTCGCCGCAGATCCAGATCGGCGGGCCCTCCGGCGCCGCGTGGGGCGTGGCGTCGAGCCATTCGTAGAACTTCGCGGTCGAGCCTCGCACATAGGCGTGCGCCGAGCGCGCCATCTTCAGGTTGCGGGCGTCGCGCAGCCGGTCGGCCCGTTCGTGCGGGCCGATGGTAGTCGAACGCTTGGTCTTGCTTGCGGACAACTCTGACCTCGGGGGGACCGCCACGCAAAAGGCGACCGGCGCGCCGGTCGCCTCTGCGTCGCGACGTTTCAGGAAACCTAGGCTCGCGGCGCCTCGCCGATGGCGGTGGACTGCAGGGTCGAGGTCTCCGGCCTGGGCAGGCCGCCCGACTTGTAGGCGGCCATCAGCTGCTTCTTCTCAGCGGCCATCGTCTCGCCCAGGGCATCCATGTCGAGACCGGCCTTGCGCGCCTGGCTGAACATGCCCTCGACCCGCTTTTCCTCTTCCTCGACGTGGTGCTCGATCTGCTCGGAGAGCACCTTCACCTTGGCCTCGTAGAATTCGTCGTCCGGGCCGCCGGCTTCGATTTCGGCGATCAGCACCTTGGCGCCGTCGTGCTCGACGTAGGCCTCCTTCAGGAGGTCCTCTTCCACCGAGCCTTCGCAAGCCGGGTAGAAGACGTCTTCCTCGATCTTGGTGTGGATCGTCAGCTCCATGCAGATCTGCTCCGCGAGGGCTTTTTTCTTGCCGTCGCCCTTGGCGGCTTCGAATTGGGCGAACAGGTCTTCCACCTTGCGGTGATCGGCCTTCAGCAGTGCGACGGCGTCGAGTTTCTCAGCGGCGGCCATGATCGTCTCCTTGGTTTGGTGTCTGAAGTCCTCGCGGAGGCGATCGTTCCGGACCTGTTCGCTGTTGCGATGTCGCCGCCGCCGGCGGGAGACGCCGAAAACGGCCGTGCTGCGGCGCAGGTAATGCTGCGATGCCGCATTACCTGCGCTTCGGGTGGACGCAGGCTGACAGCCGAGGCTCGTGTGGCTAGCTCGCGAAGTGCGTCGCTGTCCCGGCGACCATGTACCAGGTCACGAACAGGCCGCCGATCAGGCCGCCGGGGACGTAGCTGTTCGTCCGACGCCAGGTGAAAGCGGCGATCAGCCCGAGGATCGCCAGCAGCGGTACGAACTGGATCGAGACGATGGCGTTAAGGGCTTCGAACGCCAGCGGCAGCCGCCCCGTCGCGAACAGCGCCAGATACTGCGCGCCGGTCAGGACCACGAAGCCCAGGGGCAGGGCGACCATCGCCGTCAGGTACTGTCGCCATGCGCTGTCGCCGCGCACCATCAGCCCGGCCAGGCCGCGGAAGGCCACCAGCACGAAGGCGGTGAACGGGACGACGTAGGCCAGGAAGGCGAGGAACTGGCGCAAGCTCATCGGGCGCAGCGCCACCACCCAGAAGCGGAAGTCTACGTTGGCCAGGCTGTTGGCGAGCGCCAGCGCGCCGTAGCCGGCGACGACTGTCACCACCGCGATGCCGAGGGCGGGCCCCCAGCGGTTGTCGAACCGCGCGCGGGGCCGCCCTAGCAGCCAGCCCAGCAAGAGGGCGATCGCAAGGTTCAGCAGCGCCCAGACCACCAGGTGGTTGGTGATCGCCTGCGGAAAGATCGCCGACGGCGTGATCAGCGGCGGCGCGACCAGCAATAGGGCGAAGAAGCTCACCGCCGGGACGAAGCCGGTCAGGAGGAACAGGGTCCACCAACCGGGCCCGCGCCGCTCGCGCGCCGGCTCCGGGGCTGCGGCCAGGCCGGCGAACGCCGGCAGCCGCAGGAGCAGGTCGAAGAGTCCGAGCAGGGCGGCGAAGAACCCGGCCAGGGCCACCAGGGTGCCGAACTCTTTCCACGGCCAGATCTGATCGCCGGCCGGCCGCGGCGTCCCGCCCTGGAGCGTGCGCGCGAACCAGTCGAGGCTGTCGCCGACCGCCTCCGGGGAGATGTGGTCGCCCGGATGGGTGGTGAAGGGCGTGTAGAGCGTCCGCCCCGTGCCGGCGGCGAGATCGCCGTAGACCTTCCCCGCCGCCACCGGCGCCGGCGCGCCGAAAACCTGCTGGAGCTTGCGGCTGGACCCCACGTCGCGCGCCCGGTCGACGCCCCACATCAGCGGCGCGAACTCGTCGAACTGGCTGTAGACGACCGCCAGGTTGCGCGGCCAGGTCGGAGTCCCTTCCGCAGCGAAGGGCTTGCCGGTCGAGGAACCCTCCAGCACCAGCGCCTTGTACCCGTCCGGCTGATCGGCGGCGGCGGCCAGCACCGTCCAGCCGCCCATGCTGTGGCCCTCCAGCCCGATCTCATTCGGGTTCACGAAGGGCAGGGCGCGCAGGTAGCGCAGGCCATCTGGGCCGCCGAAGCCCCCGGTGGTCGCGCCGCCGCCGCTATGGCCGTGCCCGCGCTGGTCCATGGCCAGAACCACATAGCCGCGCCGCGCGAACTCGATCGCGAACGCGTCCTGGGTCTCGCGGGTGTTGATGTAGCCGTGGACGGCGAGCACGCCGGGCGCGGGGGTCTTCGGCGTGGCGTTGGGCGGAACGTAGAGCAGCGCCGCCATCGGCGCGCCGTCGGCGCCGGTCCAGCGGACATCGCGGACCCGGATCCCGCCGGAGGTCTGCACCAGCGCGGCGATCGCCACGCCTGCCACCATCAGCAGCAGTCCGATCGCGAGCAGGACGGCGCCCGGTGCTCCAGCAGAACGTCGCGCCATGTCGTGCTCCCCCACGTATTATCGTTTTTTGTCGATAACCGAAACCTGCGCAGTCGGCGCCCGGGTGTCAACTGCACCGGCCGGGCCATCAGCATCCGGGCCGCATGTTCGGTCTCGCCCCAGTTTAGAAGGCCGCTTCACCCTCTGAAGGTCGTTGACTTCCCGCGGATTGTTTCGGAACGTCGCACCAGATTTTCGGAAAACGAAAGCATCGCTCTACGAGAGCGCAGGGAGGCGTCATGTTCAGGACCCATATGGGCCAGCGGCGTATGCTGCTGGCCACGGCCGGCTTCGCCGCGTTCGCCCTCGGAGGCGCGGCCCAGGCAGCAGAGGCGCCGCCGCCGCGGACCGCCACGGTGACCGAGGTCATTGTCACCGCGCAGAAGCGCGAGGAACGGCTGCAGGACGTGCCGGTCTCGGTGACCGTGCTCGGCGGCGAGCAGATGCGCGAGATGAACATCAACAGCGGCACGGAGATCGCCCGGCAGACGCCGAACCTGCGGGTCTCGAACCTCGGCAACGAGGACCAGCCGAAATTCTCCATGCGCGGCGTCGCCACGCCCGACTTCAACCTGAACAGCAATTCGCCGACCGGCATCTTCTATGACGAGGTGTTCGTCGCCAGCCAGTTCCTGGGCGGGCCGCAGATCTTCGACCTGGAGCGGGTCGAGGTGCTGCGCGGTCCGCAGGGCACCCTCTACGGCAAGAACACCACCGGCGGGGCGGTAAACTTCATCACCAAGAAGCCGGTGTTCGACAGCGAGGGCGACCTCAGCCTGCAGGCCGGCAACAACAGCTACTTCCACGGCAACGGCGCGATCAACGTGCCGCTGATCGACGACAAGCTGGCGCTGCGCGTCGCCTTCAACGCCTCGCGCAGCAACGGCTGGGTGAAGAACGCCAACCCCAACGGCCGCGACCTGTCGTCGATCGACAACCACGCCATCCGGGTAAGCCTGCGCTACCGCCCGACCGACGACTTCGACGCCACCCTGCGGCTGTTCACCGAGCGGGCCAACCCGACCAACATCGGGGTGACCAACGTCGGCCTCGGCCCCGGCGGGACGAACGCCTTCGGGGTCAATCCGCGGGTGAACCCGCTCACCGGAGCGGCCTTCGGCCCGTGGGAAGACTATTCCGACCGCACCGACGGTGAGATCCGGGTGAAGGGCGACGGCGCCACGCTGACCATGGACAAGCAGTTCGGGGACTACACCGTCACCTCGATCACCTCGTACGTGAAGGGCTTCTTCCTCAACAAGGTGGACGGCGACGCCTCGATCGCGCCGCTGCTGGCGATCGATTTCTACGCCACCACCCAGGAGCAGAGCCAGGACCTGCGGATCTCCAGCCACGGAGCCGGGCCGTTCAACTTCATCGCCGGCGTCTACTACGGCCACGACATCACCATCATCCGGACCGACTGGAATTTCTTCGCCGGCGCGATCACCCGGTTCCAGAACTACGACCAGACGCGCACCTCGGCGGCGGTCTACGCCGACGCGACCTACGACCTGACCAAGGCCGACAGCCTCTACGCCGGCCTGCGCTGGACCCACGACAAGGGCTACATCTCGAACTTCAGCGTGACGGGGACCGGCGCGCCGGGCATCCCGAACCAGCCGGTGAAGAGCTACGACGACTCCGCGCCGACCGGCCGCATCGGGGTCCGCCACAAGTTCTCCGACGACATCATGGGCTACGCGCAATATTCCCGCGGGTATCGCAGCAGCGCCATCAACGGCAGCGCGCTGTTCAACCCGGCCGACATCAACGTCTCGCAGCCGGAGCACCTGGACGCCTTCGAGGTCGGCCTGAAGACCCAGCTGTTCGACCGGCGCCTGACGCTCAACTCGTCGGCCTTCTACTACCAGTACAAGGACCAGCAGTTCATCAACACGGTGAGCATCGGCCAGTCCAACGTCATCAACGCCGGGGCCGCCACCCTCTACGGATTGGAGATCGAGGCGATCGCCCGGATCACGCCGGAGTTCACGGTCAGCGCCGGGGCCAGCCTGCTGCACACCGAGTACACGGACCTCACGCTCGACGCGACCTGCCCGAACAGCACCCTGTTCCCGTCGACGCCGCCGTGCGTGACCGGGACGCTGATCGTGCAGAACCTCAAGGGCCACCAGCTGATCGAGGCGCCGAAGGAGTCCTTCAACATCTCGGCCGACTACGTCCTGCCGCTGCCCGGCGACGCCAACCTGCGGTTCCACGGCGACGCCAACCAGGTCGGCAAGCAGTTCTACACCGTGCAGAACGACGACATCTCCTCGACCAAGGCGCACTGGGAGGCCAACGGCCGTATCGCCTACCAGCGCGGCAATTACGAGCTGGCGATCTGGGGCAAGAACCTCAACGACAACCACGTCCCGGCCGGGATCGTCGGCGCCGACCGGCTGACCTTCCTGCAGACCTTCATCGTGCCGCCGTACCCCCGCCGCTATGGGGTCGAGATCGACTATCGGTTCTGAGGGACATCGCGCAGGCGCCCGGCTCTTGGGCGCCTGCGCCGCCTGATCCCGGTTCCGCCGCGGTGGCGCCTTGTTCGAAGCGAGCCTGTCGTCCAGGTTCCGCGCAGTTCCCGGAGGCGTTCGTCCACAAGATGTCAGGTCCGATTGCGCGCCGGCACAACCAGATCCTCGACATCGCCCGGCGCACGGGCCGCGTCACCGTGGAGGCGCTCGCCGACCAGCTCGGCGTCACCGTGCAGACCATCCGCAAGGACCTGAACGACCTGTCGTCGCGCAGCCTGCTGGCCCGCGTCCATGGCGGCGCGGTGATCACCTCGGGCATCGACAACCTCTCCTATGAGGCGCGCCGCCAGCTCGCCCAACCGGAGAAGCGGGCGATCGGCAAGGCGGTGGCCGCGCTCATCCCCGACGGCGCCTCGGTGTTCATCAACATCGGCACCACCACCGAGGAGGTGGCCCGCGCGCTCGCCGAGCGGACCGGGCTCCTGGTGATCACCAACAACCTCAACGTGGTCGACCTGCTCTACCGGAACCCGGGCATCGAGGTGGTGGTGGTCGGCGGCCGCGTCCGGCACTTCGACCGCGCGGCGGTGGGCGCCTTCGCCGTGGACTTCATCCGCAACTTCAAGGTCGACATCGCCATCATCGGCGCCTCGGCGCTGGACGAGGACGGCACGCTGCTGGATTTCGACATGAACGAGGTCCAGGTCTCCCAGGCCATCATCCACAACGCGCGCTCGGTGATCCTGGCCACCGACGGCCTGAAGCTCGGGCGGCCCGCGCCCGTCCGGATCGGCCACATCAGCGACATCGACGTCCTGGTCACCGACCGGATGACCAATCCGACCCTGGTCGCGGCCTGCGAGACGCACGGGGTGCAGGTCATCGAGGTCCTGCCGGCGGGCTGACGCTCCGCATGTGTTCTGTTCCTTGGAATTCGTGTCTCAATTATCGGCTGTGAGGCCCACGCCTCCGTCGGGCCAGAGGCCGCTGGACAGACCGGTAATATTGAGACACTAGTTCCACCCGACGGGATAGCCACCTTTCGAGGCGGAATGAGCAGGCTCAAGGTCATTGTCGTGGGCGTGGGCTTCATGGGCCTGCTGCATGCGCGCGCCGTGCAGGGCCTGAGGTCCGCTGAGCTGGTTGGGGTCGTGGACCTCAATGAAGACGCCGCCAAGGCGGCGGCCGCCGCCCTGCAGGTTCCCGCCTTCACGGATCTCGCCCGGGCCATAGCCGAGACGGGCGCGCAGGCCGCGATCATCGCGACCCCCGATCCCAGCCACCGGCGGCCGGCGGAGATCGCCCTCGAAGCGGGGCTCTCCGTGCTCGTCGAAAAGCCGCTGGCCACGACCGTCGAGGATGCGGAGGCGATCACTGAGGCCGCCCGACGCCATGGCGGACGGTTGATGCCGGGCCACATGCTCCGCTTCGACGCCCGTTACGCGCAGGCCGCGGAGGTCATCCGGTCCGGCCAACTGGGCAAGGCCTTCCTGCTCACGGCCAGACATTGGAGCACGAGGTCCCTAGGCGCCCGGGTGGGGCACACGACCAGCCCGCTCTGGCACTTCGCGATCCACCACATCGACCTGATCCAGTGGATCGGCGGCGCGTCGATCCAGTCGATCGACGGCGCCCAGGCGCTGGAATCGGCGGGCGGGTCGAGCGCCTTCCTCAGCCTTGGCCAGCTCTCCAACGGCGTCGGGTTTCAGGTATCGACCGGCTGGACCCTGCCCGACACCGGGGGCCGCTCGACGGAATTCGAGGCGCATTGCGAGGGCGGCGTGATCCGCATCACCTTCGCCCCGGGCGGCGGTCTCACGTCCTGGAATTCGGAGCGCGGTCAGGAAGTCGAAGCCACCGCCTGGCCCACCATCTACGGGCGGCTTGAGGGCCTGCTCCGCCGGGAGGTGGAGCATTTTGTCGAGGCCGTGCTCGACGGCGCCGACTTCGTCGTCACCCCGCAGGACGCGACGGCTGCGATCAGGGCGGCGGTGGCCCTGGAGCAGGCCAGCATCAGGAGAGCCGTTCCATGAGCGCCCCGGGAAAAGGCGTGATCATCATCACCGGCGCCGGCTCGGGCATCGGCCGCGCGACGGCTCGGCGGGTGGCGCAGAGCGGCGCCCACTGCCTGCTCGTCGGCCGTCGGGCCGAGATGCTGGCGGAGACGCAGCGCGCGATCGCAGACGAGGGTGGCCGGGCGAGCTCGCTGTCCGCCGACGTGACGGCGGGCGCGGACCGTGAGGCGATCTTCGCCGCCGCGGGCCAGACCGGCCTGCCGCTCCGGGGACTGGTCAACAATGCCGGCGGCGCGGCGACCACCCCGTTGTTCGCCCAGGATCCGGAGGCCTGGCGCGCCGCGCTGGCGCTGAACGTCGAGTCGGTGTCGCTGCTCAGCGCCGAGGCGATCCGCGTCATGTCGAAGACCGGCGGCGGCGCCATCGTCAACATCGCCTCGGTGTACGGCAAGGTGGCGCTGCGCTCGGCCTACTACAGCTTTCCGACCTCCGACACCGATGGGCCGACACGTCCGCTGCCCTATTCGGCGGCCAAAGGGGCTCTGCGGATGTTGTCGCGTGAACTCGCCGCGGCGGCGGCGCCGTTCAATGTCCGGGTGAACACCGTCTCGCCGGGGATGGTCGAGGTGGAGCGCCAGCGGCTCAGCCCGGAAGCCCGCAAGACCTTCGGCGACGCCACGCCGCTCGGCCGCATGGGGCGGCCGGACGAGATCGCCGGCGCGGTCAACTTCCTGCTGTCGGCGGAGGCCAGCTTCATCACCGGCGCCGAGATCGTCGTCGACGGCGGCTGGACCCTCTGGTGAGCGGACGCATGACCAGCCCGACCACCCCCCTTCAACCGCGAGCAAACATGACCCGGGTGCTGCTAGGCGGCCTCTTCCACGAAACCCACACCTTCGTGCAGGACCAGACGAGACTGGCCGACTTCTCCATCTACCGCGGGGCGGATCTGCTCGCCCGTCGTGGCGACGCATCCCCGATCGACGGGTTCCTCACGGCGGCCGACGCGCTGGGCTGGGACATCGTCCCGGCGGTCGCCTTCGACGCGACACCGTCGGGGGTTGTGGAGCACGAGGCCTTCGAGGCCTTCTGGCAGGCCTTCGAGGCGGCGCTGGTCGAGGCGCTTTCCGACAAGCTGGATGGCGTCTTCGTCTCGCTTCACGGGGCCATGGTCACGTCGCAGCTGGACGACGCGGAGGGCGAACTGCTGGCCCGCATCCGTGCGGTCCCGGGTGCGCAGACGCTGCCGGTCTACGGCGTCATCGACTTCCACACCAACCTGTCGGACGCCATGGCGCAGAACGCCGACGGGCTGGTCTGCTACCGCGAAAACCCGCACATCGACGCCTTCGAGCGCGGCCGCCAGGGCTGCGAGCTTCTGGCCCGTCACCTGCGCACCGGCCGCCGCCCCGTCACCCTCGTGCGGCGCAGTCCCATCCTGCTGCCGCCGACCGGGCAGGGGACCGCCGATGCGCCCATGCGCGAGCTTGAGCTCCTGGCGCGCCGCCTCGAAGCGGAGACCCCGGAGGTCGTCGCGATCAATGTCGTCGCGGGGTTCGCGTTCGCCGACGTGGCGTTCGCCGGCCTTGCCTTCACGGCCCTGGTGGACGGCGACACGGCGGCCGCGGAGCGCTGCCTCGACGCCTTGGCGGAGCTCGCCTGGAGCCTGCGCCACAACGGCATGCCGGTGGAGCATGAGCTGGACCAGGTGCTGCCCACGCTGGCGGCCTCGGAAGCCGGGCCGATCCTGATCGTCGAGCCGGCCGACAACATCGGCGGCGGCGCGCCCGGGGATTGCACCGATGTCCTTCGGGCCTTCCTTCGCCACGAGCTGCCGAACGCGGCGATCGCGATCAATGATCCGGACGCGGTCGCCCGATTGAGCTCGATCGCGCCCGGCGAGAGCCTGGCCCTGGAGATCGGGGGCAAGGGAAGCGAGCTCGATCCCGGACCGGTCCGGCTCGAGGTGGTGCTCGTTTCGATCACCGACGGACGCTTCCAGTTGGAGGACCGGCAGAGCCACCTTGCCGTCATCACCGGGCTCAACGTCGACATGGGCCCGACGGCGGTGGTGCGTCACCGCGGCCTCACCCTGCTGCTCACCTCGCACAAGATTGCGCCGTTCGATCTCGGCCAATGGCGCAGCCAGGGCCTCGATCCAGAGACGTTCAGCTTCATCGGCATCAAGGCGGCGGTCGGCCACCGGCGGGCCTACGACCCCATTGCAGCCGCCAGCTACACCGTGCGCACCCGCGGGCCCTGCACGTCCGACCTGGCGTCGCTGCCCTATCGCAAGGTCCGGCGGCCGATCTTCCCCCTCACCAGCGGAGACATTTCCCAGTGATCGAGTACCCCGCCCAGGCCGACGCGCCCCATAGCCACCTTCCGTTCAGTCCGTGCACGCGTTTCGGAGACCTCATCTTCGTCTCCGGGCAAGCCAGCGTCGACTCCGCGGGGGCGATCGTCACCGACACCTTCGAAGGGGAGGTGCGCCGCTCCATCGACAACCTCCGCCGGGTGCTCGAGTCGGCCGGCAGCGGCCTGCAGTATGTGGTGCAGACCCGCAACTATGTCCGCGACCCGGCGGACGTGGCGGCCTTCAACAGGATCTATCCCGAATACTTCCGGCCCCCGTTTCCGGCGCGGACCACGATCACGAACTGCCTGCCGGAGGTGCTGAAGTACGAGATCGAATGCGTGGCGGTGATGCCGCCGGCGCTGCGCTGACCACACGGCCGCCGGGCGGAGTCCGGCGCGGATGGGATGAACGATGACCGCCAAGCCTCTGGATCCGACGCGCACCGATAGAACCGCCTGGATCACCCTGGCGACGCTCGCCGCGGCCTACGGCGTTCACGCGCTCGACCGCAGCATCTTCACCCTCTTGGTCGAGCCGATCAAACGCGAGCTTGCCCTCTCGGACGCACAGCTCGGGCTGCTGACCGGCCTGGCCTTCGCCATCTTCTACGCCGCCCTGGGCCTGCCCATGGCGCGCCTTGCCGATCGGTGGAACCGCAAGCGCCTGATCATCATCAGCATCGTGATCTTCAGCGCCGCGACGGTGGCTTCCGGGATGGCCGGCGGCTTTGTCTCGCTGCTGCTGGCCCGCGTGCTGGTGGGCATCGGCGAGGCGGGGCCGACGCCGGCTTCGGTGTCCATCCTTTCCGATCGATTTCCCCCGGCGCGTCGACCGCTGGCGATGTCGCTGTTCATTGCCGGGGCGTTGTGCGGCACCACCGCCGGCCTGCTGGCCATCAGCCTGTTCGGCGCCAACGTGAGCTGGCGGACCGTGTTCTGGGGCGCCGGCGCGGGCGGCCTGATCGTGGCGCTGGTCGTCGCCCTTGTCATTCGCGAACCCCAGCGCCGGGCCACCGAGGCGGCGCACGAACACTTCGGGACCGCGATGGCCGGGCTTCTGCGCATCCCATCCTTCCGCTGGATCAGCATCGGCTCGGGCCTGTTCTCGGCGCTGATCGTCAGCGTCCAGGGCTGGGTTCCGGCCTTCCTCACCCGGTCGCACGGCTTCGATCGCAATCACATCGTGCTGTTCCTGGCGCTCGCGTGGGGCGTCGGCGGGGTGGTCGGCGTGACCGTGCTGGGCGCCCTCACCAACTGGATCCGCAAGCGCGGCGGCCCGGCGGTGCTGATCTCGGTGGCGGGGCTGATCGTGGTGACGGTGGCCGTGCTCGCGGTCGCCCTGTCCACGCCTTCGACGCCGCTGTGCGTTGCGGCGCTGGCCGTCGCCTTCTTCCTGATGCCGGCGAGCCAGGGGCCGACGTTCGCGCTGGTCCAGGACATGACGCCGCCGCAGCGCCGCGCCACCGCCACGGCCCTGCTGCAACTGATCTCCAACGGGATCGGCCTGGGCCTTGGGCCGCTGGCGACGGGCGCGCTGAGCGACGCCCTGCGGCCGCACCTGGGCTCGGCCTCGCTGAGGGCGGCCCTGCTCTGGGTGGTGGTCGCCGCCGGCGCGGCGGGAGCCGCGGCCATGGTGCTGGCGGCCCGCCGGATCGTCGGCGATCTGGCGCGGGAGGACACCCTGGCGAGGGCTCCGGCCCTGGAGCCGGCGGCCAGCTGAGGCCGCTCCGCCGCAGAGCGGGGTCGCCGATCGCGTCCGGCCGGCAGACGGGCGCACGGCCCTCGGACTGCCGCTGCCGGTCCGCAGCGCCGACCGCCAATAACCCCCTCCAAGCCCGTCCTGCGCGACGCCAGACGGCGCGCCGCAGGGCCCCATCCGCAGTCGTCGTTTGAGCGGCGGACAACAAGAAGCCCGCCGGCGAAAAACGCCGGCGGGCTTCAGTGGCGGCGGTCGTGGACTACCAGCGCTTGGTGGCGGTCAGGCCGACGGTGAACGGCTGGACCGGATGGCCGCCGTTGTAGGGGAAGCCGATGAGCGGGCTCCGCTGGATGTCGAGGACCGAGTTGTCGTTGAGAATATTGTCGGCGAACACCGAGATGTCATAGCCCTGCCGGGTCACACCGAACCGCGCATTGAGCGTGTTCACCATGGGGTTCACGACGAGGGCCGGGTTGTAGAGCTTGTCCGTCGGGTTGAGGAACGGGAAGGAGCCGTCGTTCATGCTCCTGTAGCGGTCTTCGACGCGCACATAGCCCGACGCATCGTGCGGCAGATCAAACGAGTATTCAGCCGCGACGCTGACGTTCCATGGCGGCGTATCGGCGATCTGCTCACCCTTGCGGGTGAAGACGTTGGAGCCCAGGGCGGCGCCCTTGCTGTAGGTGGCGGACGTGTAGCCCGTCGCCAGCGACAGGGTGAGGTTCCTCACCGGGTTCGCGGTGACGCCCAGGTCGAAGCCGTTCACCGAGGCGTCGCCCAGATTGGCCAGGAAGTTGCCGCTGCAGGCCGCCACCGTCACGTTGTTGGTGATGTTCTTCCAGTCGATATGGAAGGCGCTGGCGTCAACCCGGACGCGGCCGCCGAACAGGCTGCTCTTCGAGCCGGCCTCGTAGCTCCACAGCGAGTCCGGCGCGTAGGTCGTGGTGTCGCCATAGCCGGAAAGCGCCGTCTGGCAGCCGGGCTGGGCGAAGCCCGACAGCGGCGTGTTCGCGCCGCCGGCCCGGTAGCCCTTCGCCGCCGAGACGTAGAACAGCTGGTCGCGCGACGGCTTGTAGTTCAACGAGATCCGCGGCGTGACCGGCGACGACTTGGCCGATCCCTGGAAGGACGCAAGCCCGGTGAGGGGACCGGCGCCGACGTAGTAGAAGTTCTGCTCGAGGTGCGAGAACCGGACCCCGCCCGCGATCGAAAGCTGATCGGTCAGGGCGAATTCGGCGTCGACGAAAGCGGCGATTTCCTTGTCGACGAACCCCTGCTGGGAGAACAGCGAGTAGACGCCATTGGCCATCCCGTGGCCGAACTTCTGCTCCACGGTCTTGCCGAAGCTCGATTGAATGTAGTTCCCGAAGTTGGGTGAGTAGATCTGCTGGACGCCGTCCACGACGGAGCGCCGGTAGAACGCGCCCACCGTCCACTTCAGGCGGGCGTTGGGATCGGTGTTCGCCAGACGGAACTCCTGCGAGAAGTTCCGCTGCGTCGAGTTCAGCTGCAACTGGCTCATATTTGCAGCGGACGTCGGCTGCGGACCGTTGACGATGGACGGCACGAAGGTGGTGTAGTCCGCCGTCTGGTTGCTGTCGCGGCTCAGGTAGGCGGTGATCGAGGTGAACTTCACGGCCCCCAGGTCGACCGACATGTTCAGCGACGGCAGGAAGAATTTGTCTCGCGACGGAGACAGCATGAGGTTCGTCGCGATGTACTGGTGGTTGTGCGGGTTCGACGCGGCTTCGTTGATGAACGAGCGGTTGTTCGTTTTGACGTCTTGGTAATACAGCGACGGCGTGATGGTCACATTGTCGGTCGGCGCATAGGCGAGCGCCGCGCGCATCGCGTAAGTGTCCGAATAGTCGGTGTTCTTCTGATTAACCCCGCCCGGGATTGAGCTGTAGTTGTCCACCACGCCGCCGTCCCGGCGGTAGTCGGCGCTGATGCGGAAGCCGAGCTTGTCCTGGATGATCGGTCCGCCGACCGCCGCCCCGGCTTCATACGACAGGCCGCCGCCGCTGGTGTCGGCGACTTCCCCGCGGGCGTAGCCGCTGGAGCTCGTCAGGCTCGGCTGCGGCGTGATGAAGCGCACGGCGCCGCCCATGGCGCTGCCGCCGAACAAGGTGCCCTGCGGACCGCGAAGGACCTCGATCCGGTCCAGATCGAAGATCTTGGGCGTCGGCACGGTGGTCGTGCCGAACCCCTTGTTGAACAGCAGCGGCACGTCGTCGATGTAGATCGCCGTGGTCGGGGGACCCCGCAGCGCATCGGCTGCGACCCCGCGGATGGTGATGTTGTTGGTCACGCCCGTCGACTGGAACGTCAGTCCCGGCGTGATCGCGGCCAGGCCGTTGACGTCGCGCACGCCGCTCTTGTCGAGGGACTTCTCATCATAGGCGCTGATGCTGATCGGCACGTCCAGCAGGCGTTCCGCGCGCTTCGTGGCGGTGACGACGATCTCCTCCACCTGAGTGACGGGCTTGTCTGCGGCCTCCTGGGCGGCCGCTGGCAAGCCGACCGACGTGATCAGCGCGAAAGCGGCGGCCGAGCAGCAGAGCTTTCGCTTTTGCGTGAGTTGCACCCTCATCGATGTTCCCTAATGTTTTGGTGAGCGGGACAGATATCCCACGTAGCGATAACCTACCGTCCCGTAGACAGGGACGCAATGTGCCAAATGTGCCGTTTGATGGGACGAATTGCGCGAGAACTGGGCAGGTCTGCCGCTCGGCTGTGCGGGAAGCGTGCGCCTTTGCGCTCCCGGGATCAGAACCTGGTGTGGGCCAGCTCGACGATCCGCAGCGCGTCGTCGACGATCGGAACGACGCGCCATTTGTCGAAGGCGGTGCAGGGGTGGGAGACGCCGAAGATCACCACGTCGCCGACCTGCAGGTCGTGAGAGCATGACAGGAAGCCATGCTGATCGTTCAGCCGCACAAGCTCGACGCCGTCAGCGCTTCGACGGGGCCCGTCGCCCCCGGGGATGACCGCCAGGGCCGTCGGCAGCCCGGCGTCGTACGGGACGTCGCGCTTTCCGACATCGCAGATGGCCAGGCCCGGCTCGGGGCAGGACAGGACGGTGCTGATGACCTCGATCGCCGGCCGAAACGCCGGATGCGGATCGCGGAACGGGGTCAGCGCGGCGTAGGCGCCATGGTCGTGGGTGACGTAGCAGCCGCTCCTCAGGACAACGCGTGTCGTCGCCCCCGGCAGGGGCCGCGTCAGCTCCTCGGCCACCAGGTCGAAATACACGCTGCCGCCGGCCGTCAGGATGACCTCGCCGTCCTGCCCGCAAAGGCCCAGGTCCACGAGCTCCGCAGCCAGGGACCAGATGCGGCGGAGGAAGCCGCGGACGTCCTCGTCGACGGCGGGATCCCGCGTCGAGCCCCCGAGGATGCCCTCGAAGCCGCCGACGCCGGCCAGCCGCAGATGCGGGGACGCGGCGATACGACGCGCCACCTCCAGCCCCGCCTCCCGGGTCCTGACGCCGGCCCGGCCCTGCGACAGTCCGACCTCGAGCAGCACCGGCAGGACGCCCCCCGTAACGCCTCGCGCCAGGCGCTCGGCGCCTTCCAGGGAGTCGACGTAGCAGTAGACGGTCGGCCCGGCGTTGCTGAGCGTGGAGTTGAGCCAGGCGATCGCCGCCGGATCGACCACCTCGTTGGCGATCAGGATGCGGGGACCGGCCTGGGCGCCGAGCGCGATGGCCTGCGAGACCGACGCCACCGTGACGCCCCAGGCGCCGGCCGCCAGCTGCCGTCGCACGATCTCGGGCGACATGGTCGTCTTGGCGTGCGGCGCCAGGTCGACGCCATGATCGCGGCAGTAGGCCGCCATCAGCTCGATGTTCCAGTCGAGGGCGGTTTCCCGCACCACCATCAGGGGCGTCGAAATCCGCGAGGACAGGGCGTACTCGCCCTGCAGGTCGCCCTGCGCGGTCGCCAGGCTCTTCGCTGCTTCCATGGTCGTGCTCTGTGTTGGGATGCGAGTTCTGGTCCCGGCCGCGTCGACGAAACGGCCCGGACCGGTCGGGATTCTAGGCGGCGTATCGAAGCAGGCGCCCCGATCGCGCGCCGGTCTCGGCGCCGGCTTCGAGCGCGACCGCGCCGTTGACGACCACCACCTCGACGCCCTCGGCCAGTTCGAACGGATTGGTGAAGGTGGCGCGGTCGCTCACGCGGCTGGGATCGAGAATGGTGATGTCGGCGAAGCACCCCGGCGTCAGGCGGCCCCGATCGCGCAGCTTCAACCGGTCGGCCGGGGCGGAGGTCATCTTCCGGATCGCCTCGGCGAGCGTCAGCGCGGCCTGGTCGCGCACGTAACGGCCGAGCACCCGCGGGAAGGAGCCGAAGCTGCGCGGGTGCACGCGGCTGCCGTCGTCCCTGGCCGGCAGGGCCAGCCCGTCCGAGCCGATGATGGCGAGGTCATCGCGCATGAAGCTGACGACGTCGGCCTCGTCCCGATAGTGGAGGACCACGTGCACTTCGTTGCCGAACTCCTCGACCAGCCGCAGCGCCAGCTCCTCGCCGGAAAGTGCGTGCCCGTCGGCCAGCTCGGCGATCGAGTGGCCGATCATCTCGTGGCATTGCGGCGGCGCGGCCGAGACGATGAACCGCTCCCACCGCCAGGGGCCCTCGACGGCCCACCAGCTCTGGCCCGCGTCGGCCAGGGCCTGGCGGCGGGTAGCCGGATCGCGAAGGCGCTCGCGCATGGCCTCCAGGCCGCCGGCCTGCACCCAGGACGGCAGGTACTGCGACAGCGACGAGGACGAGGCGTCATAGGGATAGACGTCGAACGCCACATCCACGCCGTCGGCGCGCAGCTTGTGGAACCGCTCGAGGACCTCGCCGCCCTTGCCCCAGTTGGACGGCTGATTGATCGCCAGGTGCGAGTACTGCAGGCGCACGCCGGAGGCCCGCGTGGTGGCCGCCGCCTCGTTGAAGGCCTCGAGCTCGGTCACGCCGCTGGCGCGGATATGCGTGGCGTACATGCGGTCGTAGGCGCTGGTCAGGTTCACCAGCTCCTGGACCTCTTCCTGGTCGGCGTAGCAGGAGGGCACGATCGACAGCCCGGTGGTGAAGCCGAACGCCCCCTGCTCGAAGGCCTCTGCGAGCAGCCGCGACATCCCCCCGCGGACATGGGCGGGGCAGGGGCCGGCCACGCCCCCCAGTCCCGCGGCGATCCGCAGGGCGCCGTGTCCCACCAGCGGCACGATGTTCAGCGCCGGCGCGGCCGCCTCGACCGCCCGGGCGTAGCCGTCGAGATCGGTCCAGTCGAAGCTGGTCTCGTGCAGCGAGACGACCTGCATCAGCTCCCGGTGCTGATCGCGATGCGCCTGGTTCAGGGGGAAGGCCGAGAGGCTGCAGTTGCCGATCACCTCCGTGGTGACGCCCTGGTGCAGCTTGCTCTGGCAACAGGGCTGGCAGACGGCCGACAGGTCCGAGTGCGTATGGATGTCGATGAACCCGGGGCTGATGAGCCGGTCGGTGGCGTCGATGGTCTTGGTCGCCGTGGCGTCTTCCGGAATGTCGCCGAGCGCGACGATGCGATCGGCGACGACCCCGACGCCGCCGGCGCGCAGGTCTCCCGCGTCGTCGAAGTAGTGGCCGTTCCTGATGAGCAGATCGAAATGCATGACGCTCTTTCCCGCTGGCGGACTGCGAGTTCGCGACGATCGGGGAGACGCACCCCGCGAGACCTGACGGGGACAGCTCGGCGCCGCAGGCCTACACTGGCATGGAACTTTCGGACCGTACAGTGGGACGAAGGTTCCTGCTCGCGGAATGAGCGGGGCGGGCTATGAGATTGGGCGGTGCAGCCAGGGGCCGGGCATCGGCCCATCTACTTGCACGCGTGGATTGAACATGCGGTGCTCATGGGCCAAATAGACCGTACGTCCCGATTGACGGGACGCGCGCCTGCCCATGGATAGCTGATGAACACCAAGATCACAGCCGACGCCGCCAAGCGGGGTGACGAGCTCAAGGCGCGCGCCGTGCGGGCCTTGCCGAACGCCGCCGCGGCGGACACCTCCCGCAGCCCGCGCGGCCGGACGGAAAGCGATCCGGAGCGGTCCGGCGGCCGCTCCGTCGCCCGCACCTGCGCGATCCTGCGGCTGGTCGGGCAGGGCGAAGACGAAGGCGTCTCGCTGCTGGACGTGGCGGCGGCCACGGAGCTGCCGAAGAGCTCAGCCCACCGCTATCTCCAGGTCCTCGAAGCGGAAGGCTTCGTGGAGCGTGACGCGCGCTCCTCCCGCTACCGCCTGGGCATCGGCCTGATGGCGCTGCAGACCGGCTTCGTCGACCGGCTGATCCAGCGGACCCGCCCGTTCCTGGCCAAGGTTCGCGACCGGTACGACGAGACGGTCAATCTGGGCATGCTGGTCGGGCATCAGATCGTCTATCTGGACATCCTGGAGAGCGCCCGGACCATGCGCCTGGCGGCGCGCCGGGGCGACACGGAGTCGATCCACGCCACCGCCCTTGGGAAGGCCATCGCCGCCCATCGCTCGGATCAGGAGGTGCTGGCCCTGCTGCGGCGCGGCGGCATGCCGAGGCTGACCGGCCGCACGATCACCGAGCCGGAGGAGTTCCTGCGCGAGCTGGAACGGGTGCGAGCCAGCGGCTACGCCGTGGACGACCGCGAGAACGAACCCGAGGGGCGCTGCGTGGCCGTGTTCGTGCCGGGCCTGAGCACGCCCACCGCCATCAGCCTGAGCGGGGTGGCGAGCCGCTTCCCCATGGAGAAGGCCCAGGAGGTCGCCGACAGCCTGCGCGTGGCCGCGATGGAAATCAGCGGCGAGAACATCGCGCCCATAAAGCCGCTGGCGCCCACCGAAGCCTGAGCCGGCCGGCCTCCACGGCCGGTCCCGGGCGCGACGCCCAGAGCGATCGTTTCTGACAGCGCGCGGACGCGCGCGGCTGACGCCGTGCGCGCGCCTCGGCGCGTCCGCGGTTCCGCGGGAGCTCCAGGATTTCTGGATTCCATTCCATTTTGGAGTGGACTTTGCAGCATGCCGCCTGCATTTTTGGGACAACGGTTCCGCTAGTCGGAACATCGTGGTCATCCCCGTCCTTGCCGAGTGCGCCTTCAGCAGGCCGGTCCGGCGGCCGTGATCGCAGTGACGAGAGGAGCTCGACCCTGTCTCAGCTGGACCCTAGCCTTGCGCCGACCAATCGCGGCCTCGTGCAATCCGAAGACTATGAGCGCAAGGCCCGGAAGTTCATCCCGGGCGGCGTGAACAGCAACGTGCGCCTGGCCGCGCCGACGATCTGCTTCAGCCACGCCCGCGGCTCGAAGCTCTACGATCTCGACGGCAATGAATACATCGACTACGCGCTCGGCATGGGGCCGACTATTCTCGGCCACGCCCCGCCGTCGGTGATCCAGGCCGTGCAGGAGACCTTGTCGCTCGGGCAACTCTTCGCGGGTCAGCATCCGCTCGAGCTCGAGCTCGCCGAGCTGCTTGCGGCGCACATCCCGTCGGCGGAGCGCGTGCGGATCGGCCTCACCGGATCGGAGATGGTGCAGGCCGCCCTGCGGGTCGCGCGGGCCCATACCGGCCGGCCCGGCTTCATCAAGTTCGAAGGCCAGTACCACGGCTGGTTCGACAACGTTCTGGTGAACCACTCCGGCCCGGCCAACGATCCGGCCGGCGAGCTGCCGTTCCCGATCCACCTGCAGACCGCCGGCCAGGCCGTGTCCGCCACCACGGACACCCACGTGCTTCCGTGGAACGACCTGGGCGCCGTGGCGCGGCTGCTCGCCGCGCGCGGCGACCAGATCGCGGCGATCATCACCGAACCTGTCATGTGCAACACCGGCGCGCTCGCGCCGCGCGACGGCTACCTGCAGGGCCTGCGCGAGCTCTGCGACCAGTACGGCGTGGTGCTGATCTTCGACGAGGTGATCACCGGCTTCCGCCTGGGGCTCTCGGGCGCGCAGGGCAAGTTCGGGGTGACGCCCGACCTGTCGACCTTCGCCAAGGCCTTCGGCGGCGGTTTCCCGGTGGCGGCGCTGGCCGGCAAGGCGGAGATCATGGACCTCTTCGGCGCCGGCTCGGTCAACCATTCGGGCACCTACAATTCCAACCTCGTGAGCATCGCCGCCGGCATCGCGACGCTGCGCGAGCTCACCGCCGACGACGGGGCGCTCTTCTCGAAGATCGCCGCGACCGGCGAGGACATCATGTCGGGCATCCGAGACGCCGCCCGCCGGCATGGCGCCAATCTCAAGGTGCTGGGGTTCGGCGCGGTGTTCCACACGCTGTTCACCGACGCGCCGGAGACCTACGACTACGCCTCGTACAAGCGCGCCGACGCGGCCCGCCAGAAGCGCTTCATGGACGCCTTGCTCCCGCTCGGGATCCGGCCGACCGGGCGCGGGACGTGGTTCGTCTCCGCCGCGCATTCCGGCGAGGACGTGGACCGCACCGTGGCGGCCGTCGACCAGGTCCTGCGCGCGGGGTGAGCCCCGTCCGCTCCGGAGCGGACGGCCAAGACCGCGGCCGGGATCGGCGCTCGGGCTCTACGTCGCGGGCCGACGAATGGCCGCGCGCCTGCAGGGCGTCCACGTCGCCAGCCATGCCCTGACCGGCACGTCGTAGAACCTGTTCAGAAGGTAGGCCGCGATCAGCGGGACGATGAAACCTGCCGCGACCAGGACCGCAGGATTTCGGATGTGGACCATCTCCGCGCCGCGCTGGATGACCCGCAGCAGGGGATGGTGGATGACGTAGATCGGGTAGCTCATCAGTCCCAGCCAACGGGCGACGCCATCCGCGCGGCTGGGGGCGGCGCCCGCGCCCACATAGACGATGACGGGAACCGCCAGGATCACCACCGCGGCCTGGCCCATCGCGCCGAGGTTGGGCGCCAGGAGTAGGGCCGCCAGGACCACCGGCAGGGCGAGCGCCAGGTGATTGCGCCACACCGGCAGGCGGCGGAGCAGCACGCCCATCGCGAACGGGAACAGCACCCGCGCAAATCCGTCGGCCAGATGGGGCCAGGCCCATCCGACGTCCAAGCCTCCGTTGCGCGCCGCCGTCCAGATGGTCAGGGCCACCGCGCCGATGACGACGGCGGCGAGCCGCGGGGTGGTCAGGCGCAGGACCAGCAGGCCGAAGGCGACATTGATCGCCACCTCGAAGGACAGGGACCAGAGCGGCGGGTCGGTGGGAAAGGTGAAGTTGTTGGTCACCGAGAGCGCTGAAGTCGGCAACAGGGCCATGTTGAGCGCCGTGGCTCCAAGCACGCCCAGCGCCGGAGCGTCGTGGTAGATCACGACGCGAGCCAGGACGACCAGCCCGCCGAGCACCGCGCCCAGCGCCGCCAGGGGCATCAGGCGGATCGCCCGCTCGCGCATGAAGCCGCCGAACGACAGAACCGTCTTCAGCCTGTCCTCGTAGGCGTGCGCGATCACGAAGCCTGACAGGCAGAAGAAGAAGTCGACCCCCAGGTGCGCCGACACCGGCCGAGGCTCGACATGCAGCACCTCGGTGATGTGCAGCCACAGGACGGCGAGGGCCGCGACGCCTCGAAGTCCGTCCAGCGTCTCGTAGCGCTTCGTCACGTGCATGGTCGTCCCCAGCCCGTGTGCGGCCGCCTACCGGATAGCCTGGAAGGTTAAAGGTTCAGCAAAGGTCGGCTGGGTGTTCCTGGTATTCGGTGATCGTCGGGCAGGAACTCACGACTCCGTTGGCGCAGGCCCTATTGGCGACTGAAGAAGATGTCGGTCTGGACATTGGGCAGGTTGTCGAGGATCTGCGGTTCCTCGCGGACGCGCCAGTTCAGATACCAGTCCCAGTCATAGCGGTTCCTCACCGCGCGCGCCGTGAAGCCGGCCGCACGGAAGCGGTCGAAGATGGCGTGCCAGGTCTCCGGAGCCTCGTCCGCGCTCGCCTCCACCAGCACGCTCAGCCGCCGCGGGTAGAGGTCCAGGGTGTCGAGCAGCCGGTTGAGAACCGGTCCCTCCGCGCCCTCGATATCGATCTTGATCAGCGAGACCGCTGCGCGCTCCTGGCCCGTCAGGATCTGATCGAGCGGCAGGGCAGGCACGCGGGCCTGCTCCCGGAACCCGCGGGTCGCGACGGTGGTGGACTTCCCGATGTTGGTCGTGGGACCGGCGTAGAGAACCAGCTCACCGGGCGCATCCGACACCGCCACGGCGGCGACGCGCACGTTCTTGAGGTCGTTCATCGCGACGTGACGTTGCAGCCGCTCCGCGATCGGAGGCGAGGCCTCGATGGCCACCACGCCGCCCGTCTCGCCGACCAGCTTGGCGGAGAGCAGGGTGAAGAAGCCGATGTTCGCGCCCACGTCGACGACCACGTCGCCAGGGCGGATCACGTCGTGGAACACCGCTGCGACGTCCGGCTCCCACACTCCGAAATGGGCGATGCGGCCCTGGATCAGGTCGCGGGTGTCGCACTCCATCCGCGCGCCGAAATAGGTCACCGACGTCCGTCGCGGCCACAGAGCGCCCGTGGCCTTGTTGTAGGCGCGCAGGAAGAGGATCAGCACCGGGAACGCGGCGCAGAGGCGCGCGAGCACCCCAGGGGCAAGGCTCACCGCGCCGTTCGGGGCCTTCGCCAGGCCAACATTCTCGACGCGCGCGCCCATCGATCCCCCGAGGCGGTGAAGGACGATAGTGGTCGAGAACACGGTGAAGCTCAACCGCGGCCGGCGTTCGTCATTCTGCGGGCTCCCGGCGGCGCCAACGCGCGGCTTTCAGGGCGATGCGCTTCCGAGTGAAATCGGTCAGGCGCTTGCGGACGGGCTCGTCGTAGAAGCGCAACAGCAAGTAGGCGAGCGCCACGACCAGCAAGAACTCGGCGCATAGAGCACCGGCTTCACGAGCTCCTGTGAGACCATAGCTGCGGATTACGTGAGCGAACGTCGGAAAGAATGGGTAGTGGATGGCGTATATCGGATACGAGATCCGGCCACCAAGCAGGTAGATCCCAGCCTTGCGCGGCTGGTGGTTGGCCCCCGCGGCAACCACCAGGGGAAACACCACAAAGGCGCAGGCAAGATCGTAAGCCCAGGTAAAACCTGGTGAGGGAATGCACAGGGCGGCCAACAGCAGTCCGATGATCAGTGGTATCGGGAGGCTGATCGCAGGCCGGTGTCGGTAGATCAGCACGCCAGCGCTGAACGAGAAAACCACCCGCGACAGGCCCCATGGGTATTCCGACATCATCGAGCCTGGGAGCAGTCCATCCCCTGCATATGAGACCCACGCGAGCGCGAGGCCTGAAACCCCGAGCACCAGCCACAAGATGCGCGTGGCGAGGAACCTCAGGGACGCGGCGTATACGAAATTGGCCGCGACTTCGTAGAATAGCGACCAGTGCGCCGGGTTGAGCGGATAGGCCTGTGGGTAGTCGTCGCGCCCGATCTGCAGCGGCACGAGCAGAAGGCCTGCGACCAAGAGAACCGAGAGCAGAACGGGATCGGGCGCTTGCTGCGCGGCCATCTTTGTGGCTTTGCCAACCACGCCGATTAGGACGCCGGCGATGATCATTGGCCACAGCCGGATTACACGCCTGACGAAAAAATCGCCCAACGTCATGTTGGTCGTTAGGCGGCGCTCGTAGGCGGCAGCGATGACGAACCCGCTCAAAGCGAAGAAGAAGTCCACAGCCAAGTAGCCATGTGAGGCTGGCTTAATCGCGCTCGGCTGGGTGATGTGAAAAATGACTACCGCCAGCGCAGCGACACCCCGCAGCCCATCCAGCGTCGCATAGTGATTTTTCTCGTCCATCGCGTCCCCGCCGGTCAGTGCGATATTTGTTGAGAACACGGTGAAGCTCAACCCACCCAGAGAGAGGCCAACGGGTCACGGCGACACGACGTGATGGGAGACACCAAGGTCCGTGGCGTCTAGTGTGGGTAAGCTTGGGGAGTCCGGGGTTGGCGTTGATCGAGGATGGCGGCGCGGTCGGCGTATCGATCGCTGGTCCTGCGGCGACTCCACGGATCGTCGTGGTCGTCGCTTCGCTAGGACGGCCCGATGAATTGTCCACCCTCCTGGCGCACCTCGAAAATCAGTCGGTCAAGCCGAGCCGGGTGATCCTCTCCGTCACCGACAGGGCGGACGCCCCAGCGGCGGTCGGCGCGAACGTCGAGGTGGTGGTCGGGCCCAAAGGGTCGTCGCCGCAGCGCAATCTCGGCATCCGGCTTGCCCTGGCGGCCGGATGCGACGTCATGGTCTTCCTCGACGACGACTACGTTCCGACGGCGCGGGCGCTGGAACTGTTCTGCAAGGTGCTGGCGGATCGTCCCGACGTGGTCGGTGTCACAGGGACCGTTATTGCTGACGGCATCCGGGGGCCGGGGATTCCGACCGAGTTGGCCGAAGAACTGGTGCTCCGCTACGAGCACGAAGCGCCGCCCCTGACCACGACCTGCGTCGACACCACGGGCCTCTATGGCTGCAACATGGCCTTCCGGGCTTCGGCGATCGGCGATTGCCGGTTCGACGAGAACCTGCCGCTCTACGCCTGGCAGGAGGACATCGACTTCTCCCGGCAGATGCGGTCGAGCGGTCGCCTGGTGAGGAGCCTCGCCGCCACCGGTGTCCATCGCGGCGTGAAGCGGGCGAGGGCGCCGGGGTTCCAGCTCGGCTGGGCGCAGGTCGTCAATCCGGCCTATCTCGTCCGCAAGGGGACCATGCCCTTCACCTTCGCCGTGGCGCTGGTGATCCGCAACGTCATCGCCAACCACCTGCGTGCGCTCGCCCCCGAGCCATGGGTCGATCGCCGCGGACGCGTCCGCGGCAACTGGGCCGGCATTCTGGAAGTCCTGCGCGGCCGCATCGACCCGTCGGCCGTCCTTAACCGGATATCGAGGTAGTCGAGCTACCTCCACGGCGCTGACGGCTGATCCCGGGGGACGAACTTGGCGCGCGTGGCGATGGTCCAAAGCTATCCGTATGAAGCGGTGAGCAACGGTGATGCCGCGTACATCGCGGCCTTGCGGGATTATTTGATCGGCCGCGGCCACGAGGTGTTCGGTTTTGTCACCGACATGACCCGGGGCAGGACTTCGCCCGTTTACCGAAGCGCATACGATCTCTCGGCGACCGCGGGCTGGAAGGTCCGGCAAGCCATCCGCGCGGAGCGCGCATTTGTCAGCGGTTCAGTGGCCCAGTGGGCCGAGCCGCTCAGGAAGAAGATCGGTCTTCGGAAGACCGAACCCACACGCGACAAATGGACCGCACCCGAAGCGAGGTGGTTGGCCCGCGAGCTGAAGCGTATCGACGCGTCCTGCGCGATCCTGTTCTTCGACGCCGTAGGGTTCAGCGCCTCAATCGGCCAGTTGACCACGGTCGTCGCGGCCCCAAGTTTCCTGAGGGGCCGGGAGATCAGTATCCTGCCGGAACAGAACACTTGTCGCATAGGCGATGACGAGGTCGCTGCCCAACTGTCATGGCTCAAAGGCGCTGATTGCGTCGCCTTCAACAGTCGTGACGATATCGACTTCGCGCGCCGCTACGGTTTCGAAAAAGCCATCAAGATCAACATGGGCTTGCCGGACAAATCTCGCGAGGCGCCGCACCAAGACAGCTCAGAGCCGACAATCACGTTTGTCGGTGTTGCGGCCAAGCAGAATATTGAGAGCTGCCAATGGTTCCTGGATCGCTGCTGGCCAATCATTCGCGAAGCTCGCCCAGATTCCCGGCTGCGCCTCGTCGGGACTGTCGTGCGGGGGGTCGATGTCACGGCACTCCCCGGCGTTGATGCGGTCGGATTCGTGCCAGACCTTGAGCCGGAGTACCGCCGTGCGCAGGTGGTGGTGGCTCCGCTGGTCAGCGGAAGCCGAGGCGTCAAGGTGAAAGTCGCCGAGGCGCTGTCTTATGGCTGTCCGCTTGTCACGACGTCGATCGGAGTGGATGCCGGCGACCCCAATCAATTTGGCGAGGCGGTGGTCGTGGCAGACGAGCCCGGCGACTTTGCCAGAGCTGTTCTCGATCTGCTGAATGACCCGCGGCTGCGGCGGAAGCGGCAAGCTTTGGCTGCCGAGGCCTTCAATCAGAATTTTTCATTCGACGCCGCATTCTGCGAGCTCACCGAATACCTGAAACTATGAGGCCGGATCTTCTGTGTCTGCCGCCGGCGCCGCCGGCGATTGCGGGATCCTGTCTCCCGCCATCAGCTCTTTCAGGTGCTTGAAAACAAGTTGGGGCGCGGTCATCGCGGCCTGCAGCGCCTCGACGGCAAAGTCCCTTTCCTTGGTCCAGAGGCAACCAAGCGACAGGAGGCTCAACAGAACTTCGGCGGTGACCAGGCCGATCGCGCCGCCTACCGGGCCCATGTAGTGGCCGAGGCCGGCGAGAAGGGCGAGATAGATTCCGGCGCAGCTGATCGTGATGCCCGACACCTCGCGGCTCCGGCCCAGCGGCAGCAGGAATTGCCTCGACAAGGTGCTTCCGACAGCCACGATCGCCGGAAGCAGGGCGAGCCACCGCAACACGGCGACGGACCCTGTGAACTTGTGCCCGAGCACAAGCTCTACGATGGGGCCGGCGAAGATCATCAGGCCGATGGTCAGCATTGTCCCGACCAGGATTTGCATCGCCAGCAGGATGCCGGCGAGTTCCGCGGCCGCTGACCGAGAGCGGCTTACAAGGGCGCTGACGCGCGGGTACATGACCATGCCCACGGGTATGGTGATTGAGAGCACCATGCGGCTGATGCGCTCCGCGCCCGCAAAGATGCCGGTGGCTTCCATGCCCGAGACAAAGGTGAGCAGAAGCGGGGCGGCGGCCGTGTAGGCGATCCAGCTGCTCTGGGACAGGAAGTAGTGGCGGTAATCCAGGATCTGCCGAAGCGCGTCGCGAAAGGGGAAGCGCGGCCGACCGATATCGACGTACCGGGTGGCCACCAGGAATCCGGCGCCGCCGCCGATCAACCCACCTATGCCCTGGAGCGCGCAGGCGATCCAGGTGTCCTGGGGTCCGTGCACCAGTGCAAACGTCAGGATCACCACCAGCGTCCGGCCGGCGATCGAGTAGAGCGAGAACAACCCCATCCGCCCCATCCCCTGCATCAGCCAATCGACGCTGAGGACCGCCCCGCAGATATTCAGGATGCCGGGAAGCAGCAGGTAAAGCGGCGAGGGGACCTTCTGCAGGGCCACGAGTACGCCAAGCCCCGCCAACGCCACCGCGGCGAGCAGCAGCTTCGCCGTCATGGTCCGCCAGACGATCTCGCGAATCGCCGCCGGCTCGCCATGCGCCTGGGCGACGTCCTTGGTGGCCCCGAGCGAGAACCCCCAGTCGATGATCAACCACAGGTACGCGTTGGCGCCGATCACGAACGCCAGGGTCCCGTAGTTCGCGACGCCCAGGGTCCGTGTAAGATAGGGGAGATTCAGCAGCGCCAGGACATAGCCGCTCGCCTGGAAAACGGTCATCCAGGCGACGTTGCCCAGGAAGCGGAAAGTGTTGGCGCGAGAGGGCATGCTCGTCACTGAAGGGGGCGTTCGCGTCCGTGCTGTCAAGGTTCATGGAAGGCTTGGCGTGCTACCGTTGGGCAAAGCTCGCGGCGTGGCGACGCCTTTCGCGAGCGCCGGGACGATTGCCGGGGTAGGGTGAAGCCTGATTGGGTGGGGCGGTTGTAGTGATCCGGGGGGATCGAGCCTGCGCGGCTTGTCAAAACGCGATTGAACTGGACTTGACGCCGCCGCCGCCTGACGGTGGCGCCACTATGAGTAGCAGTAGAGGGACTCCGAGACGTTCGCGATGAGCTTTCCAGCGATAATCTTTGCGATCGCCCTGCTGGTCTGCCTGCTGTCCCGTGGCCCGGCGATCTTCTTCCTGTTCTTCGCGAGCTGGTCTTTCGGCGCCTTCGCCGCGGTGCCGCCGGAACTGGTGGGGGGCGTCAGCCTGACGCCGGCGTGGTTCTGCGCCGGGGCGATGGCCTTGAAGGTCGCCGGTGAGGAGGGATTTGGGGAGACCTTCGCCACCCTGATCGATCCGCGCCGGCTGGGGCTCCTGAGCCTCTGCGCCGTCTACGGCGTGATCTCGGCGATGTTCTTCCCGAGGCTGTTCGCCGGGGTGATCGACATCATTCCCATGCGGTTGACGCTGAACCACGCGCCGCAGCCCCTGTCGCCGACCTCCGCCAACTTCACCCAGGCCTTCTATCTGGTGATCACCGTGGCGGTGGTCGCGGCCTTCCACATGGCCTGCCGACGGCCCGAACGTCGCCGCGCCATCCTCAACGCCCTGCTGTTCGGCGGCGCGGTCGCAGTCGTAACCGGCCTGGTCGACTACGTCGCGGGCCTGACCGGCGCCGCGACCCTGCTGGCGCCCTTCCGCACCGCCAGCTACGCCCTGATGACCAACGCCGAGGCGTTCGCGGGGTCGGGCCGCCGGGTGGTCGGGCTGATGACCGAGGCGTCGGCCTTCGCGGCCCTGGCCATCGGGTTCGTGGCGCCGCTGGTGCTGCTGCGCGACGCCTACCGCTCCGCTGTGACCCGCAATGTGCTGCTGCCGGCGGTGTGCCTGCTGCTGATCCTGCTGGTGTGGCTGTCGAAGTCTTCGACCGGAATGGTCGGGGTCGCGGTCCTGGGGCTGGTGATGCTCGCCCACATGGCGCGGTCCCTGTGGCTGCGGCGCGCCGAGGCCGCGCCGGGCCTGGTGCTGCTCTATCTCGCCCCGCTGCTGGTGGTGGCCTTCCTCGTTCTCTTCCCGTCGCTCGCCGAACAGGCGATCCACACCGTGGACGTGATGGTCCTGCAGAAGAGCGCCTCGGAGTCCTACGTCGAACGCACGATGTGGAATCGCGTCACCCTGGACGCCTTCCGGCAGAGCTGGGGGCTGGGGGCCGGTCTCGGGTCGGCCCGGGCCTCGAGCTGGCCGGTCGCGGTGCTCGGCAACATCGGCGTCTTCGGCGCGGCGACGATGGCGCTGTTCATCGCCCGCATCCTGGTCGCCAGGCCGCCGCCGGGAGACCTGCTGTTCGACCGCCAGATGATCGGCGCCAAGTACGCCATCCTTCCGGGGCTGATCATGGGCGCGCTGGCCGGCACCTCCGTCGCCTTCGGCCTGCCGGTCGCCTGGCTGATGGGCATGATCGGCGGCATGTCGGCGGCGGCGGCGGCCCCGGCTCCCGCCCGCAACCGCAGCGTGCGCTCCCGCCTCGTCGGGCTGACCGTCTCGCCCCCCGGCCAGCTCCTGCGGTCCGGCCCCCGCCCGGACGGACTCGAGCCATGAGCCCGAGCGTCAGCGTGGTGATCATCAACCACAACTACGGCCGCTTCCTCGGCGAGAGCGTCCGCAGCGTGCTCGCGCAATCGGCGCCGCCGGCCGAGATCGTGGTCGTCGACGACGGCTCGACCGACAACTCCCGCGAGGTGATCGCCGGCTTCGGCGGTGCGGTCATTCCGGTCTTCCAGTCGAAGTCCGGGCACGTCGCCGCCTTCAACGCCGGCTTCGCCAAGGCCTCCGGCGACGTCCTGATCTTCCTCGACGCCGACGACCGCCTCTACACGCAATGCGTGCAGACCGTCGTGGAGAACTGGGAGCCGGGGCTCGCCAAGATCCAGTACCAGCTCGACACCATGGACGAGCAGGGCGTCGATCAGGAACTATCGTTTCCGTACTTCCCCGAGGACCTGGGCCCCGACGAGGTGCTGCAGCAGCTGCTGAGGTTCGGCACCTATCCGTGGACCGTCTCCAGCGGCTGCGCCTTCTCCCGCCGGTTCCTGGAAGGGATCATGCCGATCGACGCGGACCTGATCTTCAAGTCGCCGGACGGCTACGCCAACAAGCTCGCGCCGCTGTTCGGCGCGGTGAAGTCCCTGAGGACCGTGCTCGGCGGCTATCGGGTGCACGGCCAGAACGCCTGGGCGCAGGCGCCCGGGCCGCTGCGGGCCGGCCCCTTCACCCGCAACACCCGCTTCGACATCGTCATGCACGCGGAGCTGCGCCGGCTGGCCGCCAGCCGCGGCCACACGATCCCGGACTTCGACGAGATCTGCACGCCCAATCAGGTCGAGGTGAGGGCGCTGTCGTACCGCCTGGCGCCGAGCGAGCATCCTCAGGCGCGCGACACGCGGCGGCTGCTCGCCGGGCTCGGCCTGCGCTCGGCCCTGCGCGCGCCAAACACCTCAGCCATAGGGCGGCTGCTCTGGTCGCTGTGGCTGACGACGGCGACGCTTGCCCCCATATGGCTGGTGAGCCGCCTCTACCTCGGGTTTCGCGGTCAGAGCGGACGTTCGAGCCTGTCGCGGCACGTGCTCAACTTCGCGCGCGGACGCGCCGGCCGCTATGCGCCGCCGCCCGAGCGCGCCTGATTCCGGATCAGGCCGCGGCCTCGACCAGCCAGTCGAGCAGCTGGGCCGAGCTCCGCCGCCAGGTCTTCTGGCGCGCGTGGGCCTGGCCGCGCGCAGCCGCCTCGGCCCGGGCCGCCGGGTCCTCGATCAGCTGCAGGAGAGCCTGCGCCCAGGCCTCGGTGTCCTCGGTATCGGCATAGAGCGCGCCGTCGCCGCAGGCCTCGGGGATGGCTCCGGCCGTCGACACCACGGCCGGACAGCCGAGATACATGGCCTCCACCGGCGGCAGGCCAAAGCCCTCGGTGGTTGAGGGCAGGGCCATCGCCGCGGCGGACTCGAAAAGCGCCCTGAGCTCGGCGTCGCTCACCCGCCCGGCGAACGTCACATTGGCCGGAGGGGCCCAGCCCGCCGCATCGAAGTCCGACGGTTGAGCCGCGCCGACCAGCACCAGCTGGGCCTTTGCGAAGTCCGGACGCCGGAAGACCTCGAACAGGCGCGCGATGTTCTTGTGCTTCTGGGTGTTGGCGAGCGCGACGACGAACCGCCCCGGCTCGAGCCCCAGGCGCGCCACGACGTGCGGGTCCGCCGGCGCTCGGGCCAGGTGGTCGACGCCGTTGTGGAGGACGCGGATCCGGTCGGGCTCGGCGATGCCGAAGCGGACCAGCATGGCCTTGGAATACTCGGACACCGTCAGGATGAATTGCGAGCGGGCGCCGATCTGCGGCAGGGCGAACTGGTACCAGGTGCGGAACGCCGGCGAGTAGGACTGCGGCGACAGGAACACCTGCGCGTCATGGATCATGGTGATGCTTCGCGGCGCCGCCAGCGGCGCAAGGTTGCACAGGTTCACCAAGAGGTCGTCACGGCAGCGCCACGGCAGTTCCAACTGCTCCCACGGCTGCCAGGTGAGCACGCCGGCTTCACGGCGCGGGATGCCGTTCAGCTCGGGCATGTCGCGGGCGTCGCGCGGATGGACCAGGTTGAATTCCGGCCTGTCGCCGCGCGGCTCCGCCGTGATCACCTCATCCACGCCGCGAATGAGCTCGAGCGCGACGCGATAGACCCCCGTGCGGGCGCCGCTGAAGAATTTCCCGTTGAAGCTGACGCGCCGCATCCGATCGACTGAAGGCCTAGGCCAGCGCCCGGATCGGACGCACGGGGATCAGGTCGCCCGTCGGCCGCAGCGGCGCACCCGCGAGCACCGCACGCCAGCGGCGTGCAAACGCTTCGGGCGTGAATTGCTGAGCCGCGCGGACCGCGTCGCCGGGCTTGAAATCGGGAAGCCACTCTTCGAACTGGACCATCGCGGCCTTCAGTCCGACGCGCCGGTCATAGAGGATGCCGGTGACCCGATCCTCGACCGTGTCGATGATGCCGCCCTCGTTGAGCGCGATGACCGGCCGGCCTGACGCGAGGATCTCAACCGGCACGATCCCGAAGTCCTCCACCCCGGGGAACAGGAGGCCGCGGCAGCGCGCCATCAGGCGGACCAGTTCCTCGCGCGACACCCGCCCGTGGTACTCGACGCCCTGGCCGGCGAACTGCTCGACGTACTTGCGCTCCGGTCCGGCGCCCACCACCACAAGGCGTCGGCCGAGGGCGACACAGGCGTCCACCGCGGCCCGCACGTCCTTGTAGGAAACCAGCTGCCCGGCGAACAGATAGTAGTCCTCGGGCGACTGCGGGGGACCGATATCGTCCTGAGCAACCGGCGGCGGGACCACCGACGCCTCCCGGCGATAATACTTTTGAATGCGCTGCGCCACGAAGGACGAGTTCGCGACGAATTCGTCGACGCGCATGGAGGAGACCACGTCCTGCTGCCGCAGACCGCCGGTGACGCTGTCGAACAGCGGCCGGACAAGCGCGGGGAGCTTCTTCCGATACAGGTGGCGTTGATCCCACAGGTAACGCATCGGCGAATGCATGTAGCAGATGTGCCGCGCATTCGGCCTGGGGATCACCCATTTCGCCGGGCCGGATTCGCTGCTTACGATCAGGTCGTACGGGTTCATGTCGAGAGCTTCGAGCGCACTGGGCATGAGCGGCATGTACATGGGATAGGCGGTCTTGGCGTAGGGAAGCCTGTCGATCATGGTCGTGCGGGGACGCTCGCGGCCGTAGAACAGCTCTCCCGTCTGGACTGGATCATAGACGTTCGTGATCACGTCGGCTTCGGGATGCAGGGCCATCAGCTGGCGAAGCACCTGTTCGCCACCGCGCATGTTGACCAGCCAGTAGTGGACAAGTGCGGTGCGCATCTTGGTCTAGGCTCCTGCCCCCGCCGGATCGATCCGCGCAGCTACGGGCTCAAAGGTGCAATATGCGCAGTCGAAGCGAACTGCAGGACGAAAGTCAGTAAGAGCCGTTACGACTGACAACAGCGGGAACAGTAGCGAGCAGAACCTTAAGATATAGATGTGGCGATCGCGTCTTCGTATAGAGCACGTCCATCGCCACACGACGCCTGTAGTCGACATCATTGCGGCCGCTCACTTGCCACAGACCGGTGATGCCCGGGCGAACCTCGCAATAGCGGCTGAACCAGCGCCCGTAGCGGCCGACTTCGGCGGTGACAATCGGGCGAGGGCCGACCAGGCTCATTTCTCCCGACAAGACGTTGAATAATTGAGGGAACTCGTCGAGACTCGTGACCCGTAGGAACGCGCCGAGCGGGGTCACGCGCGGATCGCGGCGCAGCTTGTGATCGGCTTCCCATTCGCGCCGGGCCACGGGGTCCCGGGCGAGGAGAGCGGCCAGTCGCGCTTCCGCGTCGATCTCCATGCTGCGGAATTTCCAGCAGCGGAACGTCCGCCCGCCGCGGCCGAGCCGGCCGTGGCCGAACAGTACAGGGCCGCCGTCCTGCACCTTGATCGCCACCGCGATCGCAATCATCAGGGGAGCCATGAAGATCAGCACACCCAGGGCGATCAACAGATCCAGTGCGCGACAAGCATCGAGGCTCATCGCTGAAGGGTACAAATCACGGCCGCCGTCGCGCACTTGCGACATGGCCGTCTGGATCTCGATGTCCTTT
Source organism: Phenylobacterium hankyongense (assembly GCF_003254505.1). Classification (NCBI taxonomy): domain Bacteria; kingdom Pseudomonadati; phylum Pseudomonadota; class Alphaproteobacteria; order Caulobacterales; family Caulobacteraceae; genus Phenylobacterium; species Phenylobacterium hankyongense. The sequence goes on from NZ_QFYP01000001.1 coordinate 2,855,671, forward strand.
GTCCCGGAAAGGTACACGCCCCAACCCCCAACCTTCAGCTTTCCTTTACCCTGCCAGGATCGTGCCAGCTAGGCCGTTCGGCGAACGAGTTGTCGAATTTGGCCGGCAAGTCGTTCGGCGCCGCCTTCAGGGCGCCCTCGCCAGACGGGCGGGAATCAGCTTAGCCAAGAGGCGGGTGAGATCGGGTCCCGAGGCGCCGTTAAGCGTGCCCGGAGACCAATTGTTAGGCCTCAGCCCATACCGTCGCCTGATCCTTGGGAGGAACTCGGCGTGGTCCAACCGTTGAACAGCCCGGACTCGCTCCGCCCGGCGGCCGTTTCGCCGCCTTGGGAGCCTGTTCGCGACGCGCCCGCGCTTCACGCCGCCGATGAAGCTTCCATCGCCGCCGACAGTCCGGCGCGGCGCCTTCAGGAAAATCTGGAGCGCAGCTGGGGGGAGGCGCAGCCGCGCTGGTCGGCCCGCCGCACCCTCGGCTTCGTGATCGCCACCAACACCCTGCTGTGGGCCGGCCTGATCTACGGTCTTCGGGCGCTCATCTAGGCGGAGCCCACGGGCAGGGCGCTGCCCAACCGAACTCAGCTCACGTAATACTTCTTGTACTCCGCGTAGTAGAAGCCGGGATCCCCGTAGCCGTACCGGGCCTGCTGCCTCATATCCATCTGCGTCAGCGCCACGCCGCCGAGATGCGCGCCCGTGCCGGCCAGCAGACGGAAGGCCGCCTCGATGGCGTGCTGCGGCGTCTTGCGCCAGCGGGCAAGGAAGATCACGGCGTCGGCCTTCGGCGCCAGCACGCGGGTGTCGGCGACCGGCAGCACCGGCGCGGTGTCGAGGATGACCAGGTCATAGCGCGCCCGCAGATCGTCGAGCAGCCGGTCCATGGCTGCCGTGCCGAACACGTCCCGCGGGGTGAAGGTGCTCTTCGCGAGCGGCAAGATGTGGACACCGGTCGGCTCGTCGACACCGATGGCCTGCTGGAGGGTGGCGTCGCCGCTCAGGACCTCGAGCAGTCCAACGGTCGGCTCCGATTTCAGCACCCGGTTCACCGTCCGGCGCCGAAGATCGCAGTCCACCACGATGGTGCGCGCGCCTTGCAGGGCAGACGCTCTCCCCAGGCAGATGGAGGTCGTCGTCTTGCCTTCCCCAGGCAGGGAGGAGGTGACCGCCACGACCTTTACCGGCTCGCCAAGGCGGGCATGGAGGATCGAGGTCTTCAGGTTGCGGAACGCCTCGGAGAAGGCTGAGAGCGGCTTGGCCACGACGTAGTCGATCGGCTCGATGTCGGCGTCGTCGGCCACGGAGCTGAGCAGCGGGATGGCGCCGAGACAGGAGATGTCGAGCCGGCGCTCCACGTCCTCGGCCGTCGCGAGGCCGGCGTCGAGAACCTCGGCGAGTATGACCGCGCCCACGCCGGCGCCGAGCGCCAGCAGCAGGCCCAGCGCCAGGTTCAGGCCGACCTTCGGCGAGCTCTGTCCCGTCGGGATTTTCGCCTTGGAGACCACCCGGGCGTCCGACTGTTCAATGCCGCCCTGGGTGCTGGTTTCCTTGTAACGGCTCAGGTAGCTCTCATAGAGGGTGCGCGAGGCGTCGGCCGTGCGCTGCAACTCATTGAGCCGCACCATGGCGCGGTTGTTGGCTTCGAGGGCGCCCTTGGCGCCACCCAGGCTCCCGCCGATCGCCGCAGCGCGCTGGCGAGAAACCTGCACCTTGGCTTCCAGGTTGGAGATGATCCGCTGGATTTCCGCCTGAATCTGGCTGTCGATATCGGTCAGCTGACGCTTAGCCTTCAGCATCTCGGGGTGGCGGTCGCCGTAGCGGCCCTGGAGATCGGCGACGGTGCGGCTGACTTCGGCCCTCTGACTCCGCAGTTGCTGGATGACCGGCGAACTCAGCGCTTCGCCGACATCGTCCCCGGTCGAGCCGCTGGAAAGCTGATCGCGTGCTGTCCGGAGGCGGGCGACGTCTTCGGCGACCTGCGCCTGTGCCTGCGTCAGGCCTTGATTGTAGTTCGAGATTTCCGCTTCGGTGAGGCTGGCGCCCGAGGCGCTGAGCAGGTTGTTGGCGATCTTGTATTGCTGGACCGCGGCGTCGTCGGCCTGCACCTGGCCCCGGAGTTCGGCCAGACGGGCGTTGAGCCACTGTGTCGCCTGTTGGTTGGCGTCAAACTTGGCTTCCATCTGCTCCAGCAGATAGAGCTCTGCGAACTTGTTCGCGATGACCGCGGCCTTGGCAGGCAGCGTGGACTCGAAGTTGACGTTGATGATGTAGGTCAAGCCGGCGCGCTTGACCGAGAGGTTGTGCAGCACCGCGTCGACGACCCGCTCGTGCTGCTTCTGGGCCTCCACGGTATTGGCCCGGGCTGCTTTTGGGGCGCCCTGGCCCAGGATGCCCTTGATGCCGCCGACCACCGCCTTCAGGCCGGTAGGCCTGGCCATCAACGGATTGAACTCGGCGTCGTCCTCCAGCTTCAGGGTCTTGACGACGCGTTCCGCCAGTTGGCGCGACCGCAGGACCTCGACTTCGGTGTCGACCACGCTGGAGTCCGCGGGAAGGCCAGACAGGACCTCCTCGACGTTGCTGACCTTCTCCTTGCGGGTGTCGAGCATGACGTTGGCCGTCGCCGTATATTTCGGCGTGGCTTGCAGCGTGAGCAGCACGGTGGCCAGCAGCACGGCCACGGCGACCGCCCCGAACAGCCGAAGGCGCCGCCGGAAGGCGTTCGCCAGGCGGCGCAGGTCGAGTTGTCTCGCGAAGGTGGACACCAGGGCCCCGGGCCCACCCGCATCAGGATCGCCAGTGGTCATGGGGCTGTGGACGTTCATGCCGAATCTCAGATTCAGGACGCACGCGTGACGTGTGCGTCATTAATACAGACCGCGTTAGCAGCCTTCACAATGGGCGCCACCCCGGGGAGATGGGTAGCGACGATATGTCAGTACTGCAGCGTGAGCGTGGCGCCGACCTTGTCGACGGTGAAGTCGCTCCCGCCGGGCGGCACTATGGCGGCGCCGCGCGAGGTCTGCTCGAAGTGACTGTAGCCGACGGTCACGCCAACGCCGCGGTTCAGCAGGTAGGTGGCGTTGATGCCACCGGTGAACCGCCTGTCGGTGCGGTCGATGCCCCGATAGTCGTCGTTGCCGTAGCCCAGCTGGGCGCCGAGGATCACATTGCGCAACAACTCGTAATCGACCTGCGCGCCGATGTTGGAGGACAGGTAGCCGGAGGATCCGATGATTCCGGCATCCTCGATCGTCCGCGAGCCGGTGAAGGTCACCGTGGTGAGCTGGGTGGCGAACCACTCCACCTGCGCGCGCGCGCCCAGGCCGGAGATGTCGCTGAACGCGGTGTTTTTGAAGCTCTGCTGGAGATAACCGACGCCGATCTCGCCGCGCACCAGGGCCGAAAGCTCGAAGTTGGCGCCGACCAGCGCCTCAAGACCCTGGGAATCACGGTTCGTGGTCGGTGAGATATCCAGCCGATAATTGCGATCGTTGCCGGCCACCTGCACGAACAGCGCCGTGTCGGGGCTGATGGCATAATCCGCGCGCGCCGTGACGACGGTCATCAGCCGATCACGGTCCTTCTCCAGCACCGGCGCACCGGTGCTCGTCACGCCGTTCAGGTAGTCGAACTGGCGCAGATCGAGGCGGCCGGAAACGCGCAGGCGGTTGAACTCGCGCGCGGCCGAGATAAAGGCTGAGCTGGTCTCATATTGGATCGGGTTCTTCGAGTCCGACGGCGACGAGGCCGACGTCCGCGGCTCCGTCAGTCGTGACCAGTCCACGCCGCCGTTGACCGTCTCGGTACGCAGGATGTCCAGTCGCCCGACGGCGCCCAGCGAATAGTCAGTGGTGTCCTCGGTGGAGACCTTCGAATAGCGGTTGATCGTCGAGCGGGCATAAGCCTGAAGCGAATGGCGCGACCAGTTTGAGGTGACGCTCAACTCGGGGACGACGTGCCAGACGGTGTCCGACAGCGGGCTCGCCGCCGTCGCCTTGATGTTGTCGTTGGACTCGACGGTCGTGGCCACCTTCGGCCAGATCATGAAGGCGCCGGCCCGAATTCCCAGCGCCTCGTAACCCTGGTGCGGTCGCTGCCGGACGCTCACGTTCCGATCCCGCTTGAAATCGGAATAGGCGTCGCCGGCGCCAGCGAGCGCCGCCTGTTGCGCTTGCGCCGCGCCACAGTCGGCGGCCAAGGCGATCGCCAATCCGGCGAGAAGGATACGTTTGTTCGCAGTCACGATGATGCCCTATCGGGACGCAGCCGTCGGCGCCCCGCGAACGACTGCAGTCCTCTCTATGTTAGTGAAACTGGCGGCGCGGACGCCGCATGCCGCTATCGGTGCGTTCCGGGGTTTCCGGCGCCGCCGGGGCCGCTATTCGGCGGACCGCCGTTGTTGCCGTTGCCGTTGTTGCCGTAGTTGGCGCTATTGCCGTTGTTGCCGTTGCGCGAATTGCCAACGGAGCCGGTGGCCGTCGCGCTCAGGGCTGCAGAAACGATCGTCGCCTGAGCCTTGAACGCCAGAGCGACGGAATTGGCCGCCGTCGAATTGGCCGCCAAGAAAGAGGAAAGCGAGGTTTGCGCCAGGGTCAGAGCCGCCTGGGCGATCTGCGGGTCGGCGCCGTCGATCGCATTGGCGATGGCGTTGGCGACATTCGCCTCGACGGTCTCCGGCGTCGAGTTCTGCACGGCCTGCTCCACGGCCGCGGTGATTGCGGCCGCCAGGGCTGCAGCCTGTTGGGCCGGGCTCAGGGCTTGGGCCGTGGCCACTGCCGGAACCGCGACCACGCTCCCGACAACGGTCGTCGCCGCGAAGGCCCGCGCCAAGGCGCCGATCGAAATTGACTTGAGGCTCATCGCTCCCCCACCAGATAACATGCTCGGCCAGAGCGCCGTGGCCACCGTAGGCCACAACGGCGCCGCTTTCTCAAGCCGTTTTTAGCAACTGTTTAGTAATAGGTGTGCGCGCTGAGCAGATTTGGGCGCCTGGTGCTCATTTCGTCACGCCCGCCTCAAGTCGATTCAACCATAGGGCGGCGGACAGTCGGCCTGCAGGGTTTCGGATCGTCGCGGCCATTTGCCTCAACTCACTACGCTTGTCCCCATTCATCCCCAGGGCGAACGCCTCGTTTCGAACATTCGCGCGTAGGTTGTGAGACAGCATCTGCGAGTTCTCGAGTGCGAACCTCACCCGCCACAGGCCGACGTCCGGATCGACGGCCACCAGCTCGTAGGACCGGCTGAGCAGGGCGCCGCCGGCCGGGGTCAGGCCGCGGTGTTCAAGAGCGTCCACATAGGCCAGGCGCAGCCAGGCGCTGGTGTCGTAGGGGAATTGTTCGATCGCGCTGCGGCTCAGGCTGGCGGCTTGCCGGCGATCGGCGGGCGAGGGCTCCGCGGACGCCAGCAGGATCTCCGCGCGCCGGTCGTACCCGGCGGCGAGCCGCAGCAGCGTCGCCGATCCCATCCGCGCCGCCCCGCCGGCGTTGAGGGCGATCAAGGCGAGAAGCGACAGGACGAAGGTGACGACCGCCAGCGCGCCAGCGCCGCCGGTCCAAAGGGCCTTGGCGCGGGTCATCGACGGGAGCTCCCCTGCGACAGGCTGAACTGCAGGCCCAGGAGCCAGGCCCAGAGCGCGGCGACCGAGGGCACTTCCAGCCCGAAGTCCGTGGCCCCGTGCAAAAGGAAGACCGCGTCGATGGCGAGAAGCCCCGCCAGCAGGCCGGTCATCCGGCTGCGGCGCAGGGCGCCCCGCAAGACGGTGACGACGACCACCGCAATACACAGGAACATGGGCGCAGCGCCCGCCAGGCCGGCCTCCTCCAGCCATTGGAGATAGACGTTGAGGATTGCCTTGATGTTCCAGAGCAGCTCGTAGTTGGAGTGGCTGATCAGCGTCTTGTTGACCGTCTCAGCCGCGCCCAGGCCGTAGCCGAACAGCGGGGAATCCAGGAAGGCCCGCCAGTGGAAATCCCAAATGGCGGTGCGCACGATTCCGGCCTCGTGGCTCTGGAACAGGCGATCGACCAGTCCTTCGCCCGCCATGGTGACGACCGCAATCAGGGCCGCCAGGCCGACCAGGGCGGCTCCGAGGGCGCGCGAGGGTTTCAGGCTGCCCGTCGCCAGCTGGACCAGGATGAACACGACCAGACCGCCCAGCAGCGCCATCATCGCGCCGCGGGAAGCCGAGGCGAGCAGGCAGACCGCGAAGGTCAGCGTGGTGGTGGCGAGCGGCAGGATTCGGGTCAGGTCACCGCGGCGCATTCCGCCGCGCAACTGGCGGACCAACTCGGTGACGCTGAGCAGCAGCAGGACCGCGAACACGGTGCCGGCCGTATTCGGGTTGAGGAAGTGGGCCTCGAGGCGGCGGCCCTGGGTCTGGTAGATGCTCCCGGTCGCCGAGGCCAGGAACGCCCAGAGGCCAAAGACCAGTCCGCCGACAATCATCAGCCGCACGGCGTAGCGGGCGCGTTCATCCCGCGCCCCGGTGGCCGCGCCCACCGCGAACATGCAGGCAAGTCCCAGGAGCTGGATGATCGCCACCAAGGTCGTCGACTTGTCGATGGTGGAGGCCCCGGGGGGAAGGCCCACATAGGCCCATACGGGATGCGGCCCCCCGGGGATCCACGGCGTCAGCGTCCAGAGCGCCACGCCGATCACGGCCGCGAACAGCAGGGCCGGGAGCCCTAGCCCCCTCAGGCGCAGCAGGTCGTCACGCAGCCGCGGCTGGATCAGCACCGCGCCCAACAGCAGGGCGGCGGCCATGCCCATGACCAGGGCCACGTCGCTGATCAAGGCGCCATAGATCCAGTGGGCCACGTAGATCAGGGCGACGCCGCATGTCGGCAGCCAGGCGTCCTTGGGCGGCGGCCACAGGCGCGTGTGTTGCGCCGGCAAGCCGCGGCGCGCGCCTTGGCGACTTGCCTCCGATACCTGTGCCACCCGGTCCGCCCCCAACTCGGGCGGAAGAGAGCTTATCGCAGCGAGGCGATCAAGAGGTCCTTGGGCTTGGCCATCGCGGGCTCCGCCGCCGCCGGCGCGGGAGCGCGCGTCGGATCTTCGATCATCGCCCAGGCGAAGGCGTCGCCGTTCACCTGCCGCTGGCGCCAGCGGTAGGGCGCCTGCCGCCAGGGCGTCACCCAGGCCGACATGTTGTCGAGCACGAAGTCGCCGGCCCGCGTGCTGACCAGCAGCACTGCGTGACCTTCGCCCCGGCTGGTGGTCACCAGCGCGATGTTGAGCGCGCGTCGCGGCACGCCGGCGGCGATCAGCGCGCGCTGTTTCTCGAGGACGAAGTCTTCGCAGTCACCATAGCGTTGCCCGTCCTCGAGCGGCGTCGTCCAGTAGTCGGTCGTGCCATAGGTATCGAGGTCTGTGCGCTCGAGGATCGCCCGGTTCACCCGATCGTTGATGCGGTTCAGCTTGGACCACAGCTCAGGCGTCATGGCCGGCGGCCCCGCCTCCTGGGCCGCGTGCGCCTCTGTGGCGGGATCGACGAAGGCGACGCTGGTGACGATGTCGGCGCGGCGGACCACCGCTTCCAGCGGCTCTGCGGCGGGGGCGAGCAGCTCCGTTGGCCAGGCCCAGCTAGCCTTGGTCAAGTGCGGATCCGGCTCGGAGATGGCGGCGGGCGCGCTGACCGCCGCGGCCGCCAGCTGATGCGGGGACATGAGGGCGGACAGCGCCGCGCGGTCGGCGTCGGCCCGGGCGGCGGCGGCGATCACCTGACCGGCGTCGCTGCCGCAGTCCAGCGGCTGGCGCTCGCAGAAAGCCACATAGGCCTGCGGCGGCATCGCCGTCGCGCCCAGCGTCATGGTCGGCTCCGGTCGCGGCGCCGCCAAGCAGGCGGACGCCGACAACCAGAGCCCTGCGGCGAGCAAAAGCTCGCGCAGAGTCTTGTTTTGAAACACCACACCATCACCCAATTAGTCTTATTGAGTGTGGTGTAGCTGTGCGGCTGTTAAGCCTGCCTCTACTTATGTAGTTATTCGGGAGTAAACTGCAACGTAACCTTACGCTTACTATTAAAAGTGGGTGAATTTACCGTTATGGCATTTTAAACCACGATCTCGGGGTGTCCCGGCCGGTCCGCCGCGCCCGCTCTGCGCGGATGGGCGTACGGCGTATTCCGAGCGCTATTCCGTGTCTCGCCGCAGTGCGGTATGGTTGAGGCAGGGGATACGCGTGCGGAGTTCAATGGAAATGCGACGGGTTTCGGCGCCGGCGGCGATGATGGCCGCCTGCATGGGAGTCATCATGTGCCTGGCGGCGACGCCTGGCGCGGCGCAGGCGCCCGCGATTGCAGCGACCGCGCCATCGGCGAACGCCGACTATCGACTTGGCGCGGGAGACAAGATCCGCGTCATCACCTTTGGCGAGGAGGCCCTTACCGGCGAGTTCTTCGTCGGCGGGTCCGGCAAGGTGTCCCTGCCCCTGATCGGTGAGATCCAGGCCGCTGATCTCTCGGTTCGGGAATTCCAGAGCGAGGTCGAGACAGCGCTGAAGCAGGGCTACCTGAAAGAGCCGCGCGTAAGCGTGGAGGTGCTCACCTATCGCCCCTTCTATATTCTCGGCGAGGTGACCAAGCCCGGCGAGTACCCCTACACCAACGGACTGACGGTGCTCAACGCCGTCGCCACGGCCAATGGCTTCACCTATCGCGCCAACACCAAGAAGGTCTTTGTCCGGCACGCCGGCACCAAGGACGAGGCGGAAGTCCCTCTGACCAGCACCACGCAGGTGGCGCCCGGCGACACTGTCCGGATTCCCGAGCGGTTCTTCTAAAGAGCGGGCCTTGCCCGTCCCGCCGCTTGCAAGGGGCCGGACACCTCGATGACCAGCGGACGGTCGGAAATCGGCAGCTGTAACCGATCGGCCGCCGTCGCGGCGGCCACCGGCTTGAGGCCGGTGAGCGGGTCGTAGGCCGTCACGTGGGCGAATCTGCCGCCGAAGTCGACGGTGATGGTGGAACTGCCCGTTGCGATCGGCGCGTGCCTGGCGTTGTCCCAGACCTGGGGTTCGTTCCAGACCACGACATCGAAGGCGCCGCTCGACTTCTGGAGAACCAGGCTGAAGCCGCTGGACGGCAAGCCGGTGATCTGGACGGGCAGGGCCCCGACGGCAAACGTGCTCCCCGTTGCGCCGTCGTCTTTGAGGATAGCGCTCAGATTGTGGAGCGCGGTGGCGACGGGCTTGGCGTTGTTGCCGATGTCGAAGAAGCCGAAATGCCTCTCCTGGTCACGGTTCGTCGGATCCGGATAGGCATCGAGCAACTGATAGATATAGGTTTTCCTGTAGCCGAGCTTGGCCGCGTCCAGCAGCAGGTTGATCGTCAGCTTCGCGTGGGTCTGGAGATCCACCCCGCCCCAGCCAACGCCGTTGGGCAGGCTGTAGTAGCCGGTCTCGGTCATGACGACGGGCTTGCCGGGGGCGGCCCGAAGCTGTCGGGCCAGGGTGTCCGCCAACACCGGGTAGGGCTGGGCGCCCTCATGGGGATAGGGGTGGACGTTGCTGAAGTCGGCGGTCGCCGAAAAGTACGCGTTGTCCGTGAGGCTGAAGACCGGCGTGCCGCTCAGCACGGGGTCCGCAGAGACTCCGCGGTAGAGCGCCGACTGGTAGGCGAGGCCGGCCGCTGCGCCGGTGAGACCGCTGTAGGCGACCGGGAAGTTGTTGATCTCGTTGGGGCCCTCGATGGCCTCGACGGCGCCGGGATGGGCGCGCGCGAACTTGCCGAGCAACGACAGGCTGGGCCCGATGTCCCGTCCTTGAACGAACAGGTCGAACTTTATGCCTGCCGTGGCCAGCGCGTCGTAGCTGGATTGGCCCTGATTGGTCGGAATGAGCGTGGCGTCGCGCACATGGGTCACCCCGACGTAGGCGAGGTCGCTCACCACCTGGCTGATATTGGCGTACTTCCCGTCGGTGTATTCGACGTGCACGTTCACGCCGATAGAATTGAGGAAGTCCGCGGCGCGGATTGCCGTCGGCGCAGCCTGGCTGGCCGTCGCCTGGCCGAAGCTGTCGCTCGCCGACCCCGCCAGGCACAGCAGGGCCGCGGCGGCGAGTAGCGGTGACCGCCGCGAGCGGCCGGAGGCTCCGCACTGACTTCGCTTTCGATCCAACATGGACACGCTCCGTAGCGCCGGCCGGTATGCGTGGCGCGAGCTTTGCTTTTGATGAGGCAGACTACGGTGAGGGCGGCTTGTATTCCACGTCGATCCCACCGACGCGGCGGCCGGATTGCGGCGGCGGCGTCGTCTCTGGGACTGTCCTCAGCCGCCGGAATCCGGCAGGTAGGCGCCCATGCCTTCACCTGAATTCCGCACCCTGACCGAAGCCGCGGCCTGGTACGACGCCTGGCTGCGCGAGGCGGCGCTGCCGCTTTGGGCCTCGGCGGGCGTCGATCCGCGGACCGGCGCATTCCAGGAAGCCCTGACCTTGCAGGGCGCGCCCCACGCGGCGCCGCGCCGGGCGCGGGTGCAGGCGCGCCAGACCTTTGTCTATGCGTCTGCGGCGACGGCGGGGTTCGGGCGCGAGTGGCTAGACCCGGCGCGGCGCGGCTTCGAGGCCTACCTGGCCAAGTACCGGCGGCCCGACGGCCTGTTCGCGGCGCTGGTCGACGCCGAAGGCCAGGTCGTGGACGCGACGGCGGGCCTCTACGAGCAGGACTTCTCGCTGTTGGCCATGGCGGCCCTGCACGTCGCCGACCCGCGCTACGGGAACATGGCGGCTGAGGCGGACCGCACGCGGCTGGCGCTCGGGGGCTTCCGCCATCCGGCGGGGGGCTTTCGCGAGGCCGGCGCTCATCCTTTCCAGTCCAACGCCCACATGCACCTGCTGGAGACCGCGCTGGCCTGGGAAGGGGCGGGCGGGGAGGCGGCGTGGACGCAGCTCGCCGACGAGATCGTCGGGCTGGCGCTGGCGCATTTCATCGACCCCCGCGGCCGGTTCCTGCGCGAGTTCTTCGACGGCGACTGGCGGCCCGCGCCGGGCGACGACGGCCGCTGGGTGGAGCCTGGGCACCAGTTCGAATGGGCCTGGCTGCTGGAGCGCTGGGGCGTGAAGCGCAACAACCCGGCCGCGCGCACCGCCGCGCGCGATCTCTTCGAGCGCGGCCGGCTGGGCGTGGACCGTCAGCGCGGGGTGGCGATCAACGTGCTTTGGGACGACCTGAGCCCTCGCGACGCCTCGGCGCGCCTCTGGCCGCAGACGGAGTATCTGAAGGCGGCCCTGATCCTCGGCGAGGAGGCCGAGGCGATCACCGCCGCGCGCGGCCTGGCAGGCTACCTCGATGTTCCGACCCGGGGGACCTGGCGCGACAAGATGCTGCCCGACGGCAGCTTCCTCGAGGAGCCTGCGCCCGCCAGCTCCTTCTACCACGTGATGGTGGCGCTCCTGGAGCTGCGCGACGCTGTCGGCATGGCGGTCCAATTGACGCGGCCGTGACTGCGACGACGGGCCCGGACCGGGGTCATTCGCGGTCGGTTGACGCCTCGGCCTCCACCTCGGCGGCGAGGCGGAGCCATCGCGCCGCCAGGTCGACGTAGGCGCGAAGGAACTCGAGGTCCTCGCAGCGATCGGCGAGATCCTGGGTCGCGCGAGCCATGTCCCGGTAGCGTGCAGCCCGCGCCTTCGAGCTCAGCTCCACGTCGGCTCGACCTCCAGCCCATCCAAGGCGTCCTGAGCCGGCGAACCCAGCTTGTCGCTGACGTATTTCAAGGCGTCCGACTGCAACGCAAAGGACGCGGTCTCGCGGTCGTCTTCGATGACGCACCAGCGCGAGCTGACCAGCCGGATCTCAATCGGCGGCAGGAGGCTCATGGCGCGGCCTCAAGCCGCGCGGCCTCACGAGGCGCAGCCTCAAGACGGCGGGGCCGACGAATGGCGGCGTGGCTGACACCGAGGGCAGCCGCAAGCCTGGCCTGCGCGGTCGACGCCAGACCATAGAGCAGCAGCGACTTGGCCACCGAATGGGCGGCGGCGATCCGCGGCCTCGCCCAGACGACGAACTCGGCGTCGGTTGGCGGCGTCGCGCAGTCGAAGGCCAGGCCCTGAAGGCCCGCGCCCTTGAGCTGCTGGATCCGATGCGGGGTGCAGTCCTTCACTTGGCCCACCACCAGCAGCGAGAACGGGCGGATGAGGGCGGTTGTCGCGAGCACGATGCTGGGCGGAACCAACTCGACCTCGCAGAGCTGGCAGATCACCCCCTTGTCGACCAGCTCCCGCGCCTCCTTGAACGCACTGACGATTTGCGCGCGTCCGTCGAGATTGGAGAGGCTGGCGACCGAGACCGGCAGAATGATGCTGGGGTCCTTCGACCTTCCAGCTTCCGCCTTCAGTCCAGCCAGGCCCGCCGATATCGTCGCCAGATCGATGCGCAGGATGTCGCGCTGGGGCAGGGCGGCATATTCCTCCGGCGTGAGGTCCCGGCCCTCGTCGAGGTAGGTCGAAGTGCGGAGCAGACGGACGCCGATACGGGAGAGGCCGCGAAGCTCGTACACCGGCTCGAGCTCGCACGAGACCTGCACCGCCCGGCCGGATGCGGAGACGAAGGGGGTCCATTGGTGGACGGCCCGACCGCTGGGGGGCGGAGCCTCCGGGGCGATGATGCGCGGCGCGCTTTGGGCGGCGGCGCCCGCGATCACCCTCGGATCCATCGGGTCCACGCGCTGCGCCACAACGCCGTCGCCGGAGATGGCGAGGACTTCGTGGATCCTGAGGTCCCCCAGCTGGCTCTCGCCGAGGAAATGGCCAAGGATGTCGCGCAGGTAGCGCAGGCACGTCGCCTGGGCGGCGTGTCGCACCATGTCCGGCAGGCAGATCAGCGTGTCGGTGTCGGATGTCCGCAGGTAATAGCCCTGGTCGGTCAGATGACGATCAAGGTAGGCGTGCACATGCGCGTGCACCTGCTCGCGGCGCATCGTCCACCGGCCGCCGAAGCGCTCGACGACCGCGTCCAGCGCGATGATGTTCACCTTGCCCGCGGCGAGCAGCTCGGAGCTGGCGAAGTGCTCCAGCGCCGTCTCGAGACCCGGCGAGACGATCCGCGGCGGCTCCGAATGCTCCGGCTCCGACCTCATGGCGCTCGCCCCGCTCATCGCGCCGCCTCACGGGCGCTGGCGCCGATGATGGCGTTCGACCCGGCGTTGGGCGGGGGCGCCAGGACCCGCGCGATCGTGTCGAACAGCTCGCTGGCCCTGAGGGGCTTTGGAATGACGCAATCCATTCCCGCGGCTTCGTATTCGGCGATCTGGTGGGTCATGGTGTTCGCCGTCAGGGCGACGATCGGCGTCCGATCGTGGCCGCGCGCCGCCTCCCGCGACCGGATTTCCCGCGTCGCCGTTACGCCGTTCATCTCAGGCATCTGGACGTCCATCAGGACCAGGTCCCAGGCGCCGGTCTCCCAGGCTTCGATGGCCTCGCGGCCGTTGGGAACGATCGTCAGCGTGATGCCGACCTGGTCGAGCAGGCTCTGGAGCACCAGCTGGTTGACGAGGTTGTCCTCGGCCGCCAGCACGCGGACGTGGCCAAACGCCGGCTGCGCCGCCGGAGGGCCGGTCTCCGGGCGTTCGCTGCTCGCCGAGCCTCCGGCGGCCGGCATCGGCAGGCGAACGGTGAAGGTCGAGCCGAGGCCGGGCGTGCTGGCGACCTCGACGGCGCCGCCCATCAGGCGCAGCAGCCGGTGGCAGATCGCCAGGCCCAGGCCCGCGCCTTCGAACCGGCGCGTCGAAGATCCGTCGGCCTGGAAAAAGGTCTCGAACAGGTGGGGGATCTGGTCGGCGTAGATCCCGACGCCGGTGTCCGACACCCTAAAGCAGACGTCGTCGTCGAGCCGCTCAACCGAAAGCCGCACCTCACCCTGATCGGTGAACTTCACCGCATTGGAGACCAGCGCCTGAAGAACCCGTCGCAGGCGGGGCGCATCGCCCAGGCACAGGCCCTCGGCCGCGGGCGCGATCTCGTGGTGAAACGCCAGCCCCTTCTGGCGGGCCGGATGCTCGAAGGCCATCGCCACACCGCGCACCAGGTGCGGCAGGTCGAATTCCGTGCGCATGGGTTCGAGGCGGTCGGCCTCGACCTTCGACAGGTCGAGAAGGTCGTCCAGCACCGACAACAGGCTCTCGCCGGAACGGCGGATCGTCTTCAGCCGCTCGCGCTGGTCGGCCGCGAGCTCACCCCCGGCCATCGCCTGGGCCATGCCGAGGACGCCGTTGAGCGGCGTCCTGAGCTCATGGCTCATGCAGGCCAGGAACTGGGACTTGGCGCGGCTCGCGGCGTCCGCGGCCCGCTCGCGCCTGTGGGCGTCGGCCGTGGCCAGGGTGAGGGCGGTCCAGGTTTCGTTGAGCTGCCGGTGGGCGGCCCAGAACAGCACCACGAAGAGCGCCGCCGTGGCGTAGGGGGTGAGGGCCGTGGCGACCTCGCCCTGCAGGATGGCCGCCCGGGTGAGGCCGAAGCCTATCCAGGTGAGGACGAGGATGTGGGGCGTGATGCAGGCCATGAAGACCGCGGACGAGCGAAAGTAGCGCATCAGCACGTCGACCATCGAGACGGTCAGCATCGCGAAGGCGAATTCCCGCTGGGCGGCTTGGCCTGCGACGATCAGGCCGGCCGCCATCACCGCATAGAGCGCGGTCGAAACGCAGCGGAAGAGCGGGGCGACGAGGCTGATCCCGGGGCGGGCGCCATCCGCTTCGAAGCCGTACCTCGAAAAGAAGCGCTCCTCGCACCAGCTGCTCAGCAGCACCGCGGCCAGCCACGCAGCGATCATCGGCCACGGCGCTATCGGTGCGGCGGCCACGCAAACGAGCACCGCTGCGGCCAGCCGGGCGATGACGCGCAGGCGAAAGCGCGACTGGATGACAGGGGCCTCGGCGGCGCCCGCCAGCGCCACAGCCGGTCCGGCCCGATCAGCTGAAAGCATCATACAACCCCCCTTATGTGTCATGTACCCGACACATCCCCGACGTGATTGCCCCTACACTAAATGGTTGAAAATGCGCCTTCGATAACTAGATCGCCTATTCGAGAATTCTTCAAGATGTTCTTCGGTCAGGTGTCCGAAGTCTATCGAGATCATAAGTGTTCCTAAAGTCTGCTTGAGGAATGTTCCAATCGCATAACTTCGGTTGTCGAACTATTGAATATACACCGGTCCATATGCTGGACGGTTGTCCCTCGGGGGTTAACAACTACAGAATATCAGAGGGTTGGCGCTCAAAGTCGGGGCCCATTTTGGGGCGGGCACCTGCAAATCGTTTCCGACGGCCACTTGCGCCGGTTCAATTTGTCGCAGAAGCTCCCCCAATGGTTGCAGCCACCCTGGTGAGCTGGGGGACGACCGAGACTTGAGGTTCTTGGGGGCCAGGCATGCCGTGGCTCTCGGTCGCCGCATGGAGGGCCCGTGCCGGAAAATGGGCCTTCCGACGTCGGCCGCGCGCAGCTCGCCGCGATCAGCGCCAGGTTTGCCGTCCCAGGTCCTCCCCTCGCATGGACGGCGACCGGGTCGGCTCCGCTATCGTGGCGCAGCCAGAGATGGGCAAGGTGTGACTTGGTCTCGATGGTCCTCGGTCTCGTGGCGGAGAGGTATCCCTGCATCGCCAAGGACCTGTTGAAGCCGTTGCTCGAACTGCTGACGGTGTCGCGCCAGGTCTGCGGCGGCGATATCGACAAGTTCCTCATTCTCCTCGTCGTGGGGGTCCGGACTGCGGAGCACCCGGTCTTCGCCAGCCTTTCAGCAAGCCAACTCGCTCGCGGCGACATACCCGTGCTTCCGAGCCTCGGGACAAACGCCCGCTCGATCGCCGACTCGATGGGCATTCCAAAGGAGACCATTCGGCGGAAGGTCGGCGAGCTGATCGAAGCCGGGTGGCTGGTTCGACGTGACAACGATCTGCTTCTGACCGGCCATGCGTTTGAGCAGCTCTCGCCCGTACGGGAGGCCGTCGAGATGCTGGCGGCCAGCAATTGGGGGACGGTGTCGGCCTTGTTGGCGGACGTCGGGTAGCGGGTGGAACCGCACCAATTTCGCGTTCCTGTCCGACGCGGCGAACGAAGATCTGAACCTGGCCGCGCGCCGCCTCGGCCGCGCATAGAGCGGGCGTCGATGGCCCGCGCGCGTTGCGACAAGCCATTGACTTGGCGGGGCCATCGGACACGTTTCAACATGTGAACCATGTTTTTCGATCGCGATTCGCCGACCGGCGGTCGCGTCCGAGGCCGGGAAGCCTGTGGGGGGCCAACGATGGACGACGTGTCGGGGAGGGGTGGTGGCGACGCGGCGGCGAGTGACCTAGACGGGGCCGCGGCCGGTCGCGGCGCCCATCCCGCCGACCGCCACGTCGGGCTGCGCATCCGCATGCGGCGCACCGAATTGCGCCTCAGCCAGGAGAAGCTGGCCCAGGCCCTGGGTCTCACCTTCCAGCAGGTGCAGAAGTATGAGCGGGCGGCCAACCGGGTCAGCGCCTCCAAGCTTTGGGAGGTCGCACGGGTCCTGAAGACCAACGTCGCCTACTTCTACGAGGGCCTGGCTGCGGCCGCCGCCACCGCGGGGCGGCCGGAGGACGAGCCGCCATCGGCGGCCGAGACGACGCAGGACGATGCGCCGGCGCCCTTCCTGAGCACCAGCGAGGGCGCCGAGCTGGCCACGACCTTCCCAAGGATCGCACGCGCCCATGTGCGTCGGCAGATCCTGGAACTGGTCCACTCCCTGGCTGAAGACCGTTCCTGAGCGAGCGGATCGCCCCCATCGCCGGACGCGACTGAATCCGGCTTCGCAGTCGGCGTGCTGGCGCCAGCGCATTTTCCGATCTCGGGAATCTCCGCAGTCTGTGGTTCGGATAACGTGTTTTCGGTTTTCGGGGAGGTGAGCAGCTGGTCGGCTCGATCGCAGGAATGCGGGTCGCTGGGCGCTTGGCGAACGCCTTCGTCCTCGATCTCGTCAAGCTCGGCGGCCACCGGCGCGACGTGGTGGATGCGCTGGTGCGGGCGGCGGTGCTCCAGGCAAACCTGGCGCACCTGATCCGCGACAGCGAGCTGCAGCGGCGATATGCGGGGCTCGAGCAGGATCCGCCGGACGAGCTGCGCCGACCGGCGAGCATCAATGCGATCGCCACCTCCCTGCGCCTGCCGTTCGAGACCGTACGCCGGCGGGTGGGCGGTCTCACGGAGGCCGGGATTTGTGCGCTCACGCCGAAGGGCGTGATCGTCCCCCAGGGGGCGACCAGTTCACCGGAATATCGCGTCGCGCTTCAATTCCAATACGAGAAGCTTCGGGCGCTCTATGAGCGGCTCCGCGCCATCGACGTCGTCCAACCGCCCGAGGCTCTCGCGCCCTGGACGGGCGAGCCGCCGGTGCGCCTCGTCGGGCGCCTGGTGGTGGACTTTGTGCTGCGGTTCACCGAGCCGGTCCTCGAGCAGGTTCCCGATCCCGTCACCACCCTCACGCTTCTGGAGATCATTCTCGCCAATACCGAGGCCCTCCCGGATGACGATGGCGGTGAGGAGGGGACGGGCGTCGCGGCCTTCGTCCCGGATTCCCGACGCGCCCCGGTGTCGGTGGGCGCGCTTCGGGCGCGTCTCGCCGTGCCGAACGAGACGCTCCGACGGCATGTGAAGCGGTTGTGCGATTCCGGGCTCTGTCGGCCGGTGAGGGGCGGGTACATCGTGTCGGCGGAGGCGCTCTCGCGCCCCGAGCTGCTGGCCTTCATGCTGCGCAATCACGCCAATCTCACCCGCATGTTCGCGGGATTGGGACAGGCAGGGGTGCTCGCGCTCTGGGACCAGGCCCGCCCTGGGAACGGCGTGGGAGAGGTCGCCCACGGCTGAACGTGGGCGTCAGGCGCCGCAGAACCCCTGGAGGGGGACGCGACACTCCGACTCCGCAGGCTTAGGCCTCCGCCTCGCCGACCACCTTGCGATAGAGGTGCCAGGTGGCGTGCCCGAGCACGGGCATCACGAAGATCAGGCCGACCAGGGCGGGCGCCGATCCCACGACCAGCGCGCCGGCGACGATCGCGCCCCACAGCGCCATGGGCACGGGGTTGGCCGCCACCGCGCGCAGCGACGTGGTGATCGCAGAGCCGATGCCGACGTCGCGATCGAGCAGGAGCGGGAACGACACCACGCTGATCGCCAGCGCCACGGCCGCGAACAGGAAGCCGACGGCGAACCCGGTGACGATCATCGTCCAGCCCGCGGGCGTCTGGAACACGTCGTGGACGAAGCCGGCGACGGAGGCCGGCGGCGCCGGGCCCAGGGTGGCGGCATAGATGCCCCAGGCGGCGGCCATCCAGAGGAGGAAGAGCGTGAGCAGGACCGCCCCCAGGCCGAGGATCGAACTGAAGGCCGGCGATCGAAACACGTCCAGGGCGTCGACCCAATGCACCGGCAGGCCCGCCTCACGGCGCCGGCTGATCTCGTACAGGCCGACGGCGGCGAGCGGACCTAGCAACGCGAAGCCCGACACCAGCGGAAACATCAGGGGCAGCATGTCGTAGCTGAAGGCCAGCCGCGCCAGGACCAGGCCGGCGACCGGATAGATCAGCCCGATGAACAGCACGTCGGCCCTGACGGCGGCGAAATCACCGACCCCCTTGCGCAGGGCGTCCCAGAGGTCGCTGACCGCAATGCGCCGGACCACGGGGACCGTCCGGGCGACATGGAGGCGCGGCTTCGCCGTGAGCGCGCGGCCCGCGTCCGAGACAGCCCCGCTGAGCTGTTCGATCGCGACCTCGAAGGGATTTCGGATGTGATGTTCGGCCGACATGCTCAATCTCCCGGACTTGAGGGTCTGGGGGCAGG
Source organism: Phenylobacterium hankyongense (assembly GCF_003254505.1). NCBI lineage: Bacteria > Pseudomonadati > Pseudomonadota > Alphaproteobacteria > Caulobacterales > Caulobacteraceae > Phenylobacterium > Phenylobacterium hankyongense. The sequence goes on from NZ_QFYP01000001.1 coordinate 2,874,466, forward strand.
GCCTGTCGAGCAGCACCGGCCGAACGGGCTCGTGGCTGAACGCAGACCACAACCCAATAACAATCCCCGACGCTAACACGGCGTTCGCCATGTGTCGTCGGCGCTCATGTGCGCGCGCCGGAGCGACCAGCCCTTCTCGCCAACCTGAACGAAGGCTGACCGGCCGGTTCCAATCGCCGTTAGGTGGGCTCCGGCAATGTTATTTCACGGCCGAAACATGCCGAGCACAAGGTGAGGACGAAGGATGTTCAAGAACGCAGCATTGGCGGCGTTCGCCGCCGCCGTGTTGGCGGCGCCCGCAGCGGCCGCGGCGCAGCCCTACTACAGCCACCCTTATGGGCGGCTCGACCGTGCACAGTATGACGCTCCACCCCGCGGGGACTGGTACCAGGGCGGCCGCTCTCGCTTCAGGGGCTACCCGGAATTCAGGGGGGTTGAGGCCCACATCCGCGAGGAGATTGTCGACGGCGTTCGAGACGACCTTATCGACCGCGACGACGCGCGCGATCTCATGGAACAACTGCACGACATTCAGTTGCAGGAAGCCCGTGAGTTCCGGGTCCATGGATGGAACCTGCCTGAGGATGACCGCAATCGCATCCGCGCGCAGCTGGACCAGCTCGACCAGCTGGTGGATCAGATCGGCAGTGAAACCTAGCCGTCATGCAGATGACTCGCGAACGCCTGCGGCCAAGCCGCCCGCAAGGACAGGGCGGAAAGCCAGATGCCCGGACCGGTGGGCGACTGAACAGTCAACCGATGTGGCCTCTCCTTGGGAACCCTTCCAGCCGCGCTTCAGCGGCTGCATTGGAACCTCGTTTGCGGTTCACGGGTTTGGTCTCGCCTTGAGTGCAAGGAGCACATGACATGAAGAAAGCACTGGTACTGAGCGCGGCCCTCGTCACCCTGGCGGCGGGTGCGCCAGCATTCGCACAGCAAGTCCAGGAACAGACCACCGTCGTGACCAAGAAGCCCAGCGGCGGCGCGGCCGCCGGTGCGGCGACCGGCGCGGTCGCTGGCGCTGCGGTCGCGGGTCCAGTCGGGGCCGCCGTGGGCGCGGTCACCGGCGCTGTGGTCGGCCACACCGTCGCTCCGCCGACCGAAGTGCGCACCTACGTCACGACCCAGGACGTGCCTGCGGTGACCTACGGCCGTCCGATCGTGGTCGGTAAGGTCGTCGATGGCGACATCACCTGGCTCGAGGTGCCCTCCTATCCCAAGTACCGTTGGGCCTATGTCGATGGTCATCGGGTCGTCGTCGACGCGACCACGCGTGACGTTGTCGCGGTCTACTAAGCGACACTGGATTCCCCGGGGGCGATCGGGCCGCAACGGGCTCAATCGCCCCCGAGAGGACTGCGCAGGATTGCGGCGCGCTGAGGCCGCGAAAGCCGACCGCTACTTATCGCCGCCCGCCAGGCCGCGGTGTTGCAGCATCGGGCCGATATCCGGGTCCTTGCCATAGAAGGCGCGGAACATCGGGCCGTAGTCCAGCGTATGACCCTTAGACAGCACCAGGTCGCGGAACCGCTGGCCGTTGGCGCGGGTGAGGCCGCCGTTGTCCTTGAACCAGCTGAAGCTGTCGTCGGCCAGCATCTGGGTCCACAGGTAGGCGTAGTAGCCGGCGGCGTAGCCGTTGCTCCAGATGTGCAGGAAGTAGCTCGACCGGTACCTGGGCGGCACGTCGGGGAAATCCGCGCCGCCGGCCTTCAGGGCCTGCACCTCGAAGGCGTCCACGTCCGCCTTGGGGGCGTCGGCGCCCAGCGCATGCCATTGCATGTCGAGCTCGGCCGCCGCGATCAGCTCGCCCATGCCGTAGCCCTGGTTGAAGCTGGAGGCCTTCTTGATCTTGTCGACGAGCGGCTGGGGGATCGGCTGGCCGGTCTTGTAGTGCACCGCGTAGTGGGGCAGCACCTTCGGGTCGAGCGCCCAGTTCTCGTTGAATTGCGAGGGGAACTCCACGAAGTCGCGGGCGACGTTGGTCCCCGACAGGGTCGGATATTCCTGGGCCGCGAACAGGCCGTGCAGGCCGTGCCCGAATTCGTGGAACATGGTGGTGACGTCGTCGAAGCTGATCAGCGCAGGCTGGCCGGGCGCGGGCTTGGTGAGGTTGGCGACGTTGTAGATCACCGGCTTCGTGCCCAGCAGCTTCGACTGGCCGACGAAGTTGCTCATCCAGGCGCCGCCCGCCTTGTTGTCGCGCTTGAAGTAGTCGAAGTAGGCCAGCCCGAGGACTGAGCCGTCCTTGTCGTGCACCTCGAACACCCGCACGTCGGGGTGGTAGACGGGGAGGTCCTTCCGCTCCTTGAAGGTGATCCCGTAGAGCTGGTTGGCGGCGTAGAACACCCCGTCGCGCAGCACCCGGTCCAGCTCGAAGTACGGCTTGATCTCCTCCTCGTTGAGGTCGTAGCGCGCCTTGCGCACCCGCTCGGAATAGCGGTTCCAGTCCCAGGGCTTGACCTGGAAGTGCTCGCCGCCCTGGTCGATGACCTTCTGGATGTCCGCCGCCTCGGCTGTGGACCGGGCGCGGGCGGCCGGCGACAGCTGGTGCATGAAGTCCTCCGCCGCCTGCGGGGTCTTGGCCATCTGGTCTTCCAGCACGTAAGCCGCGAAGTTCGGGAAGCCGAGCAGCTTGGCCTTTTCGGCGCGCAGCCGGGCGATGGTGGCGAGGGTCTCGCGGGTGTCGTTGGCGTCGCCGCGCTCGGTGCGGGTCCAGGCGCTGTTGTACAGCTGCTCGCGAACCCCGCGGTCGGCGAGGTCCTGCAGCAGCGGCTGCTGGGTGGTGTTCTGCAGCACGATGACCCACTTGCCCTTCAGGCCGCGCGCTTCGGCCGCCGCGGCGGCCGCGGCGATCTGCGCGTCGCTGAGGCCCTGCAGCTTGGCCTTGTTGTCGATCACCACGGCCCCGGCCTTGGCGCCGGCCAGCAGCTTCTGCTGGAAGGCGGTCTCCAGGCTGGAGATCTGTGCGTTCAGCGCCTTCAGCCGGGTCTTGTCGGCTTCAGCCAGGTTGGCGCCGGCGTGGACGAACTGCCGGTAGGTGACCTCCAGCAGCTGCTGCGCCTCCGGATCGAGCTTCAACCCGGCGCGACGGTCGTAGAGCGACCTCACGCGCTGGAAGAGCTTGGGGTTCAGGTAGATCGCGTCGCGGTGCGCCGTCAGCCGCGGCGACTCCTCGGTCTCGATCTTCTGCAGGGTGTCGTTGGTGTTGGCCCCGGTCAGCGCCGAGAAGGCGCTGTTGGCGCGGTCCAGCATCTGTCCCGAGCGCTCCATCGCCACGATGGTGTTCTCGAAGGTCGGCGGTGCGGGATTGTCGGCGATCGCGGCGATCTCCGCCTTCTGGCGGGCCATCCCGGCCTCCAGGCCAGGCTGGAAGTCGCTGTCCTTAATCTTGTCCCACTGGGGGGCATGCAGGAAGAGCGGGCTCGGCTCGGCGAACACCGAGCCGGGAGCGGCCGCGGCGGCCGCCGCGGGGCGGCTCTTGGCGGGCGCGCGCGGCGCCGCCTCGGCCGTCGCGCCGACGGTCAGGGCGGTGGTCGCCACGCTCAGCAAAAGCAGTTGAAGTCGATGCATAAAGTGGGCCTCGGATGCAGGGCAAGGTATGCCGTTTGGCTATGGCTACAGCATGCCTGCCCGAGCCCAAAGAGCTGAGGCGTGGCGACCGGCGCTAGACGTGTACTCATAATGCTCAGGGCTCCCGGCAAGGCGCCAAGTGTGGGACCTGGCTGCGCCGACCCGCCGACAAGCGGACTTGCTGAATGTCTGAGAGGGGTGGAAGGCGGACGTTGACGCTCGTGGCAGGCATTCTATCGTCGCGGCATGCGGTGGGCGGCGCTTGCGCTTATATTCCTATGCTCAGCATGTGTAGCGCCTCAGCCTGAGAGCGCTCGCACCGTCGCTGCTTTCGAAGTGCCGCTGCCCACATCCGAGGAACGTGCTGAGTTCTTGACGCTGCTTCAAAGGGCGGCGGAAACCGAAGGGCTCCACGTCGATGCATCCACCGCGGAAGAGTTAGATCAACTGTCAAAGGTATCGCCGATGACCATTCATGCGGCTGTCTGGCGTGGCGCTGACGACGAAGAGGCTCTGGCATCTGTAATGGATGTGCCGGGAAACCTCGGTCGCGCGTGGATTACGTTCTCGAAGGGTGAAGACCCTGATCTCGCGACGAGGTTTCGCGAGCGCGTCATGAGGAAAATCCTTGAACGTTGGCCGAGAACTCAGAGCCTGCCCATTATGCCAACAGGAGCGATCCCACTGCCACGGGACCTTCGTCAGACGCCAAATGGGTATCGTGTAGAACCGACCGCGGCCTCTCGATACGAATTGCTTCCCTCGTCGCCCCTCATAGCGCCGAAATGACCGGAAAGGGCGGACACGCAATGTCTGCAACGGGCGCGAAAGGCGCTCTTAGCCCGCGACCGCAGAGCAGACATTGGGCCAGTCTGCCAAGCAGCGGACCTTCCGAAGGTCGGCGCGGGGTGGCTCTAGGACAGTGGGGCGATGTTAAAGTGCAGCTATGCGCGCCCTGATCATCGCGGCCGTGTGCTCGGTCGCGGCCGGATGCCCGCGGGTTCGGCGACTCATCCCGTTGTAGGCCACTTCTGTTCGCCTTGACGCAATTAGCTCGTTAGTTTTCATCGCACTGACGCTCGCGGAAGCCGCAATCGGACCGCTTCACCGCGCGGGTGAGCACCCTCTGGAAGCTGAGCTTCGCCGCGCGTCACGAGGGCGCAACTCCCCCCGACCTGTTTGCGGGTCAGGCTAATCAGCTGTGCGAACCCTTCGGCCAAGAACGGACGGTCGATCCAGCGGGCTCGCCGGCACGGGGCGCGCAGTCGGTTCCGCACGCCTGAGCGTAGGCTGCGCGCCAGCTGTCCGCGTCACGGAGCCCCTTGGCCGCAGCGTCGTCGCCTTCGAGGAGCCAACGGTAGGCGGTGATCGCCCCGGCCAGATCAGACGTCACCGCACGCATTCCCGCAATGAGCCTGGTTGCGCCGCAGACATCCCGCAGCACGACCTCGTCGGTCGTGCCCGCCGGCGGCGTCTCGAACGACGTACCGATATCATTGGTGTCGTAGCCGAATTTCTTGCGTATCCGGGCGTCGAACCCGGCCCAGGCCAGGTTACGCAGACGCCGTTGGCCGCAATCGGCTTCGCGCAGCGCCCACGTCGCCGCTACGTCGCCGCGTAACTGCGCCCCGACCTGCGCCTCGTGAAAACGGTAGCGCATGTCGCCAACCTTCTCGATGTCGATCGAGAGGAGGATGGCGGAGCCCGCATCATCGATCGCCGCCACCACGAAAGGATGTTGGCTCTGAACCGCGAGCTCGATGCTGGGGATCGCGTCGGGTCCGCGGCCGGCCGCCAGCGCGTTCCACGCGGCAGACCAGGCCGGCATCGCCCCCAGCGACTTGGGCGTCCTGGCGGCGGTCAGATGGGCCCTTCTCGCCTCCTGGAGGCTCGTCGCCGTGACGCTGGGCGCCGCGTCCAGGCCGTGGGGGTCGCAGAGCGAGCGCACCAGCAGCCGGTCGCGTTCCTCGCCTGGATCGCGCCACGGCTGGATCTCCGTGTCGATGCCGGTCTGCTGATCTACGCCAAAGAATTGCTGGCGCGTGCGGGTGCGCGCGCGTTGTTCGGCGCAATCGACTTCCTCTTCGCCTACCTGCGCCTCCACGTCGCTGGCGGTGGGGTAGAGCTTGAGTTGGAGAACGGGGAGCGCCGGGTTCCCGAGACCTGTCGTACGGCGGTGCTCCGGATCGACCGCTATCAGGCTGAACCTGTCCCAGTGCAAAATGCGCCAAGTCTCAGCCCGCGCCGCGCCGGCCCAGAGCGAAAGCAACATCGCGAACAAGAAGAGACGCACGACGAAACCCCTCGTCCTTGCCAGGCAAGCGCTGCCTTGGAGGGAGGAGCTTAGTCCGTCACGCTGGAGGCAGTATCTATCAATTGGAACAATGTATTCGCGCGCCGCGGCGGACCGCCAACGCCGACCGCAAATGTCAGAGCCCGATAAGCGGCCCTCTCGAACGTCGGCAACGGGTCGAAAGTCGCCATAGCCTTCCCGCCAAGTAGCGGCCGTCGCCGGCGCCCTCAAGCGCTGATGGCGGCCGAGCTTATGAGTACACGCCCTAGTGCAGGAGCCGAGACTTGGCGGGTTTGAGGTCGACGGCCGCCTCCGGCGGCGTCTCTGCGGCAGGCGCTGGTTTCGACTGGCCGCCGTAGAACTGGCCGAGGAAACGGAAGCCGTCCCAGAGCTCGGAGCCGTACGGAAAGTCGGCGCCCAGGGCGTAGCGGATCGCGGCGGCGTCGTCGGCGAACGGCTCGGCCGCGACTTCGGCGCGGGCGCCCTGGCGGTCCATGCGGAAGAATTGATAGCGGCGCACGCGATCATCTCCGCTGCGCGCGGAGTCCCTGTCCCATACCCAAAACTCCAAGTCGGACGCAGTGGTTCCGTCGGCCGCGCGCGCGTGCGAGGCATCCGGATGCCCGACGTCGCTCCGGCGATTGAGGCCCTCCGGAGGTCTCGCCGATGCCTCATGCGCCGCGAACGCCGACGACCCGCGATGGGCCGGCGCACCGAGTTCATCGCCGCTGCGCGCGGAGTCCCTGTCCCGTGGTCAGAACCCCGACCTTGGCTCGCGGGTTCCGCGTCGTGCGTCCCGAACTCTCGGCCGCGTCGCTCTTGGGCTGACGCAGCGGTTTGCGGGCGATGAAGACATGGTCGCCGCGGATCAGACCGTAGCGAACGCTTTCCTCGCCGGTCGCGATGTGTTCGTCGACCGTGAAGCCCGCGTCCCGGATGCGGTCGCCGACATCTCGCCCGTAGAACCGCAGGTGGTTCCGCTCGCCGAAGTGGTGCGCACGCTCCTCCTCGGTGCGAACGGAGGGATTTTCGTAGGTGGACTCCCACCCCTGGACGAGCGGGACGGTGATGATCAGGCGCCCGCCCGGCGACAGGACCCGCTTGAGTTCGGCCAAGGCCCTCCGGTCGTCATCGGCGTGTTCGAGAATATTGCTCGCCACGACGACATTGAAGGCCCCGTCCTGCGCCTCCAGTTGCTCGCTGTCTCGCAGGCCCGCAGGCTCGAAGGGGCCTACCCGGGCGCGCAGGTAGTTCGCCAGCGGCCTTTCGGGCGTGAAGTAGAGGACACGGTCATCCGCGCGCAGCAGCCGGGCGCGCTCCATGGCCAGCACGATGAGGCGCTGGCGCTCGAGCGAGCCGCATTCGGGACATCGGGCGTCGTAGCGGGGCGGGTGCCCATACATCCCGAACCGGCCGACGTAGCCGCAGCATGTGCACTCGCGCGGCCGCGTCCCCGTCACCCGTGGAAGCACCTGGAGGACATAGAGCGACAGCACTCCGGCCGTCCGGATCGGGCGCGGCATGCGGTGCGCCAGTCTCCTTGCGATACTCATGGCTCGTGCATCTCCTCCATGCCGCGGAACGCAAGGTGTGCGGGCCCCGGGACAAGCGCCCGGCGGCATCCGTTCAGTTGCGATCGCGCGGCCGCGGTCAACTCCATCAACGACGACCCCAAAAGGTCGTGCACGGATGCGCGCGACCTCTTGGCGGCCGTAGAATTGGACCTTGGCCCTGGGAGTTCCCTGGACGCATCAGAACAGGGCGAGCAACGGAGATCCGCTGCTCGCCCTGCGCCGCCCAACAGGTGAAGGGTGGAGGTTCGGTTGTAGGGAGACGGGTGTGTGGCGGGGCTACAGGGCCGCCGCGACCGGCCCGCTTGCGGCGTAGCGCATGGGCACGGGCCGACGCCGAGGCGTGCGCTCGGGCAGGTCGTAATCCATGATCTTCGCCAGCTGTTCGCGGGCCCGGCTAACGCGGCTCTTCACGGTGCCCACCGCGCACCCGCAGAGCTCGGCGGCTTCCTCGTACGAGAAGCCGGCGGCGGCCACCAGGACCAGGGCGTCACGACCCGGACCGGGCAGCTGGTCGAGGGCCTCCCGCAGATCGCCGTAGAGGCGATGCCACTCCTGGTCAGGCTCGCAGGACAGCTGCTGGGAGGTATTCTCCGGGAGCTGAAACATGCGAGGATGCCGTTGAATTTCCGAAAGAAACTGGTTTCTCAGGATCCGGAACAGCCAGGCCTTGAGGTTGGTGCCGGGCTGAAAATTCTTCCGGTAGAGCCAGGCCCGGGTGATCGCCTCCTGAACCAGGTCGTCGGCTTCGAACACCGATCGTGTGAGCACCGTCGCGTAGGCTCGCATCGAAGGTATCAGCGCGATCACGCCGTCGTTGAATTCGTCCGCCATTGTCGTACCTCTCCAGGTCCGCCAGAACAATTGATTGTCAGGTGGAGCGTCCGCCGTGTGCGTGTCCCCGCTCTATTCGCGCACAGCGACAAGAGGGCGACGTGACCCCGGTCACATATTTGCAGTTTTCTTTGGATCGGGCCTACGCGGCCGAAATACGCGCCGGGGCCGGGCAGGGAGACTTATTGTCTATTACTCGACACTTGGCCGCGGGCCGAGATACACGCCGCGACGCCCGTGGGCGGTGGCCGGGCCCACCAGGCGTTCATTTCGCAGCGGGGCCCCGCGCGGCGACCCTGAAGTCGGCCGCGCCCGGCGGCGGCAGGCTCGCGGGTCCGGTGCCATGTCCGTCCGGATTGTGCCGCCAGCCGCGGGCGTGGGCCCATTCGTGAGCCCGGTTGGCGTCCCACTCCCGGCGGCTGGGCCAGCCGTCGCGCGCCACCAGGATGACGGCGTCCAGCTTGGAGTTGTAGCAGCCCCAGTAATAGGCGGTGGTCGCCGCGCCGGCCGGCAGGCCCCCCATCGCCAGGCGGCAAAGATAATCCACCTGCTCGACGCGCGGCAGGATCATCTCCCAGGTGGCGCCGGTCTGGGTCGGGCCGGCGGCGTAGGCGCGCGGGGGCGGCTCCACGGCGCGGACGAGCACGAACGCATACGCCGGCGGCGCTCCGGCCAGGAGCGCGCAGCCCGCGCACAGCATTCCCCGTCTCCCACCGGCGACCAGCAGGAGCCTGACGGCCCATGTCCCTTTGAACATGGCCCGCAAATCAAGGATTTAGCCGAAGCGTTCGGCTTGACCGTAGTGATCACAATCATGTGATCTGCGGCGCCGGCCGGGTTTCGTGGCCGCTGCTCAGGCCGGTCCCGATCAGAAGTCCGACGTGTCAGGCTCCGGCGTAGAAGGCGGCCGGCTCACGGCGGAGCGAAACGGGAAAGGGCGCATCGCGCCTTTGCCGCGCGTGCGGCTCGTAGCGATAGCGGCGGCGGCCGGCGCGGGAGAGTTCGCCGCTCATTTCCTTGCGCCGGAACAGCCGGCTGACGGTTTCCGGGGCGATGGCCAGGAAGTCGGCGATGTCCTGTCGCGACATCGGCAGGTCGATGACGCGGGGCTCGGTCGCGGCGCCTTGATTGGCCACCCAGTCGAGGAACCAGGTGAGCCGTTGGTAGGCGCCCAGGTGGCTCAGCCGCCCCAGGTGACGCGCGAGTTCCGTGACCAGGGCGTCCGCTGAGAACAGCAAGGCCATGGCGGCCCGCGAATCCTGGGCGATCAGCGTCCACAGGGAGGTGTTGGCGAAACGGGTGAGCACGGTGTCGGTCACCGCGTCGGCCGAGGCCCAGTGGGTCTCCAGACCCACACAGAAGGTGTGGCCGGGATAGACGAAGGCGATCACTTGCCGGCCGCCGCTCTCGTCCTCGAGCTGCAGGCGGACACAGCCGCTTTCCACGCGGTAGACGGCTTCGACCGGGTCCCCCTGGCGAAAAATGTTCTTACCGCGCAACGCGCCAACCAGACGATGGCTGGCCCCGTCGAGGGATCTTGAATCGTGGGTCATCAGCGCATTCCTTTGATCGGGGAAACTTGTTTTTTCGGCACGCGAGAGAGACGATTTGACGAGCGGCGTAGGGTCACAGCGAAGGGCCGGCGCGCTGGCTGGCGCGTGGGCTCGAGGGTGGGGGCGCGAAGGTCCGTTGCCGGCGGAGCCGCCGATGTTCCAGCGCCGGCGCGGGCCTGCGGGCGACCGGCGCGTAGTAGTCGCGCTCGGGTGGCCGCCGCGGTTTCGAGAACGGCAGAATGTGCTCCAGCGAGAACAGTGCGGAGATCACCTCCATGGCGATGCAGTCTTCATCCTCGTCCAGGATGAACCCCGCCTCCGCGGCGGAAAATTCCAGACTGATGACGAGGTAGACGCAAAGCTGTTGGATCGGCCTCAATCTGCGGAAATTCTCCCAGTCGGAGAGATTGGCCGGGCGCAGAAGACGACCGTTGTCCGGCGTTGCTCTCGGCGGGAGCCCGGCGAGACGATGGCGAAGGTTTCGATACGCCATCGCCGGTTCTGCAGGCGGTTCGGCGTTCGCCAGGTCAGTGAAGAAGGTGACGAGGACATCGTCGGTCTCAGGCTTGGCCCGACCGCACAGTTCGGCGAAAATGCGCAACCGAGCTTGGTTGCAGACCACGAAGTCCATGGCCGGTTTCATGACAAGCGCCCCTTCTATCCAGCAACTATAGTGGAGCTGCTTTCCGCGGCGGTTGTGGTGACCCAGGTCACACTTTGTTAAATATTTTGAGCGGGGTCACGATTCGGCCCAGCTCGACTATAGCCGATCCGCGCCCGACATCTTGGTTCTGAGCCCGGTGACGGCTCTCGCCAGGATGCAGGCGAACCCGAAAACTGACGGCTGACTTGAACCCACGCCGCCGCTGGCGAAGGCGGGCGCAGGACGTCAACCGGCGAGGAAACGCACACCGCTCCAGACCAGGCCGGCGACCGCGATCGACACCGCGTACGGCATCTTGCGCCAGTCTCCGCGCGCCAGCGTGCCCTCGGAGCTCGGAGCCACGCGCACCCACACCAGCGTGCCGACGCCCTGCAGCCCGCCGGCGAGGCCGAGCAGGATGGCGAAGTTGGCGAGCTCCGGGAACGGGATCCAAAAGGCCGCCCCCGCCAGCAACTTCAGGTCGCCGCCGCCCATCAGCCCGCGAAGGTAAAGGGCCAGGCCAAGGACCGCGACCACCCCGACGCAGGCCAGGCGCGACAGCGCCTCCGCCGGCGTGGCCGGAAGGGCCAGGACCAGGGCCCCTGCCGCCAGCAGGATCGGCAAGATGTTGGGGATCCGGAAGGTGCGCAGATCGCACGCCGCAGCGATCAACAGCACGGCGTTGAACCAGACGAAGGCCGCCACGGACATGGGCTCTCACCTAGGTTTTCAGCAGGACGCGCGCGATGCGGATGATGATCGGGGTGAAGATCACCGTGGCCAGGGCTGGGAAGATGCAGAGCACCAGCGGGAACGACAGCTTCACCGGCAGTTCGCCGGCCCGTCGCTCCGCCTCGATGTAGCGTGACTCCCGGATCTGCTGGGCGAAGACGCGCAAGGTCTGCGCGACGCTGGCCCCGAGCGCCTCGGACTGGATGAGCAGCGTGACCAGGGCGCGAACCTCCTCGGTGGGCGAGCGGTCCGCGAAGCGCTGCAGAGCCTCGGCGCGGCTCGACCCGGCCTGCATCTCGAGCAGCATGATCCTGAGCTGCTCGGACAGCACAGGGTGCAAATCCCGGAACTCCCTCTCGACCCGCTGGATGCCCGAGACCAGGGCGCCGCCGGCTTCGACACAGACGACCAGCAGGTCCACGGCGTCGGGCAGGGCCACGGTGACGGCGCGGGCGCGCGCGGCGATCCTTCGGCCGAGAAGGAAATTAGGGATGAACAGCCCGATCGCCACCGCCAGCATGATCATGAAGAGCACGGTCAGCGAGCCTGGCAGACGGAACAGGGCGGTGATCAGCAGCGCGGCGACCCCAAAGCCGAGCGCGCAGAGCACGCGCACGCCATAGAAGGCCTCGATCACCCTGTCGGAGTAGAAACCCGCCTGGATCAGCCTGCCCCTCAGGGAGGCTCGGTCGACGCCCTCGAGCGAGCCTCGCCCGGCGATCTGGCCGACTTGCCGAAGCGTCTTTTCCAGCCGCGGAGCGATCCTGGCCATGGTGCGGCGTGGCCGGTCGCCGACGGTCCGAAGGCTGGAGAGCCGCGTCTCGAAGGCGCTCTGGCTGAAGACGATCATGGCGACAGCCGCCGCCAGCGAGAGGAGGGCCACGGCGCCCGCTGCGAGAACGAGAACAAGTTCCATCGGTTCGCCTCAGATCTTCACGTTGACCATGCGCCAGATGATCATCGCGCCGACGGTGAGCATGATCGGCGCGAAGGCCATCATCGGCCAGAACAGGGGGTCGTTGGAGACCTCGGTGTAGAAGTCCGGCCGCATCAGCAGCAGCGCGCCGCCCACGACGATCGGCAGCGCCGAGACCACCCAGAACGACAGGCGTCCCTCGGCGGATATCGCATCTATTTTTTTGCGGAGCTGGGACTTGGCCCGGATCGCCTCGGCCAGCTTGAGGAAGACCTCGGCGAGATTGCCGCCGGTCTCGCGGGTCACCTCGAGGGAGGCCACGAACATCCGCAGCTCCGGCAGAGGGAAGCGCTCGATCAGGTTCTGCAGGGCCGCGTCGCGGTTGAGCCCGTAGGTCATCTCCTGGATCACCAGGGCGAATTCCGGGCCGATCGGGTCGGCCATCTCCTTGGCGACGACGCCCATGGCGCTGCTCACCGGATGCCCGGCCTGCAGGCCGCGCGCGATGAGGTCGACGGCGTGGGGAAGTTGATCGAGGAAGCGTTTGCGTCGCCTGGCCACAAGTCCGTTCAGCACGACCGGCGGACCGGCCAAGCTAATCAGGACGGCCGGGGCCAGCGCCAGGAGAGGCGGCACGCCGATCGACCGCAACAGCAGGTACAGCGCGACCAGGAGCACGCCGGAGGCCAGGACGACCTGGAGCGGGGAAATCCGACTGCGCGATCGCTCCAGCGTCGCCCGCAGCCACGGAATCCGCTGGTCGAGGAAACGGGTCACCAGGTCGTCAGGCGGCGGGGACTTGATTTGGGGATCGGCGGCGGCGCGCGCCCGCGACAGCCGGATGCTGACCGCCCGGCCTTCGCCGATCCGTCCCCTGACCAGGTACCAGAGGGCTTCCACGCCGCAGACCACCGCGATGAAGGCGGCGGCCGACACCAGGTAGGTGAGGAGGTGCGCCATGATCGATCCTCATTCCGCCGGTCCGGCCAGCACGGTCGGCACGTGCAGGCCGCAGGTCCGAAACGTCTCGAAGAAGCGGGGCCGGATCCCGGTCCAGCCGAAGCGGCCGTGCACGCGCCCCGCCTCGTCGATGTGGGTCTGCTCGAAGCGCATGAGTTCCTGCATGGTGATCACGTCGCCTTCCATGCCCTCGATCTCCTGGAGGCTGACGAGCCGGCGGGCGCCGTCGGAAAATCGCTTCAGCTGGATGACGATCTGGATGGCGCTGGCGATCTGGGCCCGCATCGAGCGGGTGGAGACATCGACGCCGGCCATCCCGATCATCTGCTCCAGGCGGGTCAGCGCGTCGCGCGGCGTGTTGGCGTGCACCGTGGTCATCGATCCGTCGTGGCCGGTGTTCATGGCCTGGAGCATGTCGAACGCCTCGCCGGCGCGGACTTCGCCGACGATGATCCGGTCGGGGCGCATGCGCAGGCTGTTCTTCACCAGCTCGCGCTGGGTGACCTCGCCGCGCCCCTCGATGTTCGAAGGGCGCGTTTCCATCCGCACGACGTGGTGTTGTTGCAACTGGAGCTCGGCCGCGTCCTCGATGGTTACGATCCGCTCGTCTTCGCCCAGCGCTTCCGACATGGCGTTGAGCAAGGTCGTCTTGCCGGTGCCGGTGCCGCCGGAGATCAGGATGTTGAGGCGCGCCTTGACCAGGCCCGAGAGGAGGTCTGCGGTAGGGCTGGAGATCGTGCCGTTGGCGACCAGCCGTGGCAGGTCGTACGGCACGCGCGCAAAGCGCCGGATGGACAGCAGCGCCCCGTCGACGGCGATCGGCGGGACCACCGCATTGACGCGGCTGCCGTCGGGCAGGCGGGCGTCGACCATGGGCTGGGACTCGTCGATCCGACGCCCGACCTTGTCCACGATGCGCTCGATCACGCGCAGCAGGTGCTGCTCGTCGGAGAACCGGACCGTGGTGGGCTCGATCCTGCCGCGCCGGTCGACGTAGACCTCCTTGGCGGTGTTCACCAGGATGTCGGAGATCTCGGGGTCGCGCAGCAGGGGCTCCAGCGGGCCATAGCCCAGGAGCTCGTCCATCAGGTCCGCGTTGAGCCGTCGCAACTCGTCGGCGTTCAGCGGGTGCGCATCCTCCTGCAGCATGGCGATGACCAGTTCGGACACCTCGGCCCTGACCTGGTCCGGCGGCCGGCGGTCCAGCCCGGACAAGGTCATCCGCTCGATCAGGCCCCGGTGCATGCGGGTCTTGAGGTCGAAATAGGCGTCGTCACGCTGCCCCCAGATCGCCCGCGTCTGGAAGCTCCGGTCCTCGGCGGGTTCGAGCCTCAGGTTGGTGACGGGCGCAGGAGTCTGGGGATCCACGAAGGACAGTCTCATGCGGCCTCTCCGGCGAGTTGCGGCCGGGCGGGGACCCGGACCTTGACGAGTCTCTGTTGAACCTTGCCGGCGGCGCCCTTGAGGTCGCGTGACACCCGGCTGTTGGAGTAGGCTTCGACGACCAGATCGCCGCGGTCGGCGGCCTTGGCGGCGCTCAGGTCGAAGGCGACGGTGGCGTCGACCGTGACGTCGAGGGTGCGACCCACGCGCTGCGGCTTCTCGAACGCGTCGACGACGCCGCTCAGCTTGTTGAGCATGAAGAAGACCGGCGTCGTCACCTTGGCCGTTCTCAGCGCCGTCAGGGTGCGGCGGGTGCGGAGCACGCTGGAGACGGTGGCGGTCGCCACCAGCACGATCAGGTCCGAGCGCTTGAGCACCGCCGGGGTCCAGTCCGCCCATGAGCCGGGCAGGTCCACGAACGTCAGGTCGTGCAGACGCGCCGACTGATCGAGGATGTCCACGGCGAAGGCGGAGGCCAGGGCGTCGAGCGGCAGCAGCGTGGGCGCCGGCGCCAGCACCTTCAGGCCCTGCCGATGTTCCGTCAGCACGCTTTGCAGGAACCGGCCGTCCAGGCGGCTCTCGGCCCCCAGAAGGTCCAGAACCGTGCTGCGCGGCTGAAGGTTCAGCGCGACGTCGGTGTCGCCGAACTGGAGGTCGAGGTCGAGAAGGGCGGTCGAGCGCCGCGGTTGCTTGCGCCGCGGGTCGCCGCGCGCCAGCACCTCGGCGAGATTCAGCGCCACCGTGGTCGCGCCCGCCCCGCCGACGGCCTTGATCACGGAGATCACCGTCCCTCGCGCGCCGGACGCCTGCGCGTTCATCGCGAACACTTCGCTGAGCGCGCCCTGCACCGCCTCGAGCGTGAACGGGCTGGTGAGCACGTCGGCCGCACCGGCCCGGAAGAGCCGTCGCACGTCTTCGCTGTCGGCGCCGCGGGCGGCTGCGATGATCTTGCGCTCGGGCATGGTGCGCGCGAGCGCGCCCAACTCGTCCAGCGCGCCGTGGTGTCTGAGATCGATCTCCACCACCACGGCGGCCGAAGCGACCGCCGCGCCGTTCAGGGATCCGAGGCCGCCCGGCGACGCGAACTCGACGTCGATGTCGGACAGCCGTTTGCAGGCGGTGGTGAGTTCCTCGTCCCAGGCCGCGATGATGACCTTACGGTTCTTCGTCACTAGGGAGGTCCTTCTTTCTGGTCTTCGCCGACGCTGGTGGCGTCGAAGCCAGGCATGGTGATCGCCCCGAGGCTCGCGAGGAGCGGGAGCTTGTCCAGGGCCACGAAATTGTAGGTGAGCCCGGTGGTGCGGACGGTGATCAACGGGATCGGCCTGCCGCGTCCGACGAAGCCCATGCCGGAGCCGCGAAGCTGCACGCTGACATCGGCAGGGGTGAGGAAGGGCGCGTACGAGCGCATCTGCGCCAACATCCGGCAGAACACCGTGGTGGGCGGCGACGCGCAGGAGGCGCTGGTGATGGTCGAAGACCAGGCGAGCGCGCTGGCCGCCTCCGGGATCTGGGAGCACGGCGTGCCGGCAGCGGCGGTCGTCGCGACAAAGCAATCGGCGACGTTCGCCTGAATGGGACCGCGGGTCGCCAGGTAGCGGGCCCCGATGATGGTCGCCTTTTCGGCGGCGGCGTATTCCCACAGCGCGTGACCGAATTCCACGAGGCCGAAGATCAGCATCAGCAGCAGCGGGAAGACGATGGTGGTCTCCACCAGCGTCGAGCCGCGGTCGTTGCCCGCAAGGACGCGTAGCCGGCCCATCACCATACCTTCAGCTCCTCGTGCGAGACGCTGAGGGTGATCGGGGACACGCCGACGGCGCTCAGCATCCCCAGGTCCACATATGGCGCGGTGGCGGTCACCGTGATCCGCGGCAAACCTCCACCGAGCGGCCGCAGGTTGGCGACGCAGTCCGGCGGGTCCGTGCTCAACGTGACCGTCGCCGGGTTGGTCCAGGTCCTCAGCAGCGGCGTCGAGCCGCTGAGGGAGCCATAGATCGCCAGGTGTTTGGCCTGAGTGACGTAGCTGCTCCAGGCCGGCGCGCCGACGGGATCGACGACCCCGGTGCACGGCGGGTGGGCCGGGACGGCCGCCAGGTAGCGGGCGGCGTCGCGGACGCCCTTCTCCATGATGTGGTACTGGCGAAGGGCGAGGCTGAATTCCGCCAGGCCGCACATCAGGCTGATCAGCACCGGCGCGAGCAGGGTGAACTCCACCAGCGCCGCGCCGCGCGTTTCCCGTCCCAGCTGCCGAAGGTGAGCGAGCAGACCCATGGCGTCACCTGTACAGCTGCACTTCTTCGTGCAGGACGGTGGGGTCGGTCTTGGACGTGATCAGGCCGATGGGTTCGACAAACAGCGTCTTGCTGCTGGTGCCCTCGGCCGGCGTGATCATGAAGGCCTTGAGGTAGGCCCCGGGCGTCACGTTGGGGCAGGAGAGCACGGCCAGGTACATCAGGCGCCGCTCCTGGGTGCTCGTGGGCGTGCCGCCGCTGGGCCTGCCGGCGGTCGGAATCTTTCCGGCGGCGCGTTCGGCCTGGTAGACGGCGTAGCGGGACGCGGTGGCGGCGGTGGCTGTGGCGGTGCATCCCGTCGGCTTCGCCAGCCCGTCCGATGCATGGTTGGCGGCCCAATATGCGGTGCAGTTCCAGCCGGTTCCGCCGGTGATGTCCTGCGAATAGGAGCTGAAGTTGACGATGTCGGTGTCGGAAGGCTGACTGGCCGTCGAACCGATGCCGAAGCGGGTGTTGACGCCGTCCTGGGCCTTGTTGGTCTTGTTCCCCGGCGCGGGGTCCGCCGCGTCCGTAACGCAGAAGCTCGGCGTGGTGCTGGCCAGCGTGTCGTGGACGCAATTGGCGCTGTTGCAGCTGTCGCCGGAGACAAAACCCTTGTTGCCGCCGTAGGTGCTCCAGGCGTCGAAGGCCACGCCCGGCTGCCACGTGGCCGTTTCGCACAACATCATCACCGGGGCGGCGGCGCAGAGCGATCGGCGGAAGCCGGCGACCGCGGTCCGCTGGACCAGGGCGGTATGCTGGCTGCTCACCGCGTCCAGCAAGCTGTTGCGGTGGGTGAGCTGCTGGGTGGTGACTTCGAGGAACTTCGCGCTGGCGTCGGTCGTGGCGACCTGGGCGGCGGCGATCGCCGTGCTGTCGTTGGCGGGCAGGGTGCTCAAGCACCGGGGGCTGCCGGCGGCGATGGTGACGGCGGAGGCGCCGCCCACGGCGAAGCGCTGCCGGTTGGTCACGTTGGCGGCCATGGTCGCGGCCCGGCCGCAGGCGCCCGACTGCCCGTCCAGCTGCGAGGCGCCGGCGAGCGCCGCGCCATCGGCCGCCGCCTGGGCCTCGGAGTGGGTGATCGTCGCCCGCGAGGCGTCGAGCGCCAGGCCCGCCATCCCCATCAGCACCGCCGCGGTTACGGTGACGTAGATCAGCACGTTGCCGCGCTCGTCTCCGCCCAGGGTCCGCAAGCGCTGCCCCAGACCCGCCGTCCTTGATGAGAGGTTGGTCCGCATGGCCCTATTTCCCGGGAGAGCCCGTCGTGGTGGTGGCGTAGCCGCCGATCACGGAGGTGGCCTGGGTCTCCAGCCTCTTCACCTCGCCCTTTTCGTAGCGGCCGATGGCGGCGACGCTGCGCGCGGCGGAACTCTCGGGCGGAAGGTCCGACACGGCCACCGGGATGACCTGCGCCTGCATCGTCGCCACCGCCTGGCCGAAGGCGGGCGACAGCGGCGCATCAAGCGGCGCGGCGCAACCGCAGAGGCCGGCGGCCGCCAGGAAAACAGGGAGGAGGGTGCGCATGGTCGGGGTCCTCAGGGGGTTACAGGCGCGGACGATGCGGGGACGCTTGTGGACGACGAGGGGGCGGTGGCCACCCGCCTGTCCGATGTCCCCTCGATCGAAGCGACGCCGATCACGGGCTTGGAGAGGGGCGGCGGCTTGGCGACCGTGGCGTTGAGCACCAGGAGGGCGGGCGCCGAGGTCTTGGCGATCACCGGCTTGGTCACAGGCGGCGGCTTGGCGACTCTGGTGGCGAGCACCGAAAGCGCCGGCGCCGAGGTCGCCCCGATGACCGGCTTGGCGACAGGCGGCGGCTTGGCGCTGGTCCTGTTGGGCGCCAGGGGGGCCGGCGCCGAGGCTTTGGCGATAACCGGCTTGGCTGCGGGCGCCGGCTTGGCGACCCTGGCGGCGAGCATGGAAGGCGCCGGCGCCGAGCTCGCCGCCATGACGGGCCTCGTGACGACGAGCGGCTTCGACGGTCCGGGGCGGCGGGCGGGGGCGGCCGGCGCCCGGCTCGCGGTGGCGACCACCGGGATCACGGCCGGCCGCATTTCTGGCGGCTTGTCGAGGGCCAGGGCCGTGGCGGCCGGCGCCGGCGTGGTTGCGGCGACTGGCTTGACCGGGAGTGCCTCGACCACCGCGCCGCCCGGCGGGGGTCGGGGGGCGACGGCGGGCGTGTCGGTGGCTCCGCCCAGGTAGAGCGACGGGCCGTCAGGGCCGTGGCTCAGGTCGGTCGGAAGCAGCAGGTTGCGCCGATCTGTCGGCTTGGCGAGCTGGGCGGTGACGACGATCACCACCTCGGTCTCGTTGTTCTGGTAGCCGGTGGAGCGGAACAAGGAGCCGAAAATCGGCAGGTTGCTGGCGCCTGGCAGCCCGCGCATGCTGTCGCTGAATTCGCGGCGGATCAGGCCGGCGATGGCGAAGCTCTGTCCGCTGCGCAGCTCGACCGTGGTCTTCGCCCGCCGGGTGGTCAGGCCGGGAATGCGGAAGCCCAGAAGCTGAACGCTGTTGGCCGGATCCAGCGCGCTCACCTCCGGCGCCACCAGCAGGTTGATGGTGTCGCCGTAGACCGTGGGCGTGAAGCCGATGCTGACGCCGTACTGCTTGTACTCGATGGTGATCGTGCTGGCGCCGGCGACGTTCCCAAGCTGGGGAACGGGCACCGGGAATTCGCCGCCGGCGAAGAACACCGCGGTCTCGCCGGACAACGCCACCAGGTTCGGCTCCGCCAGGGTGGAGGCGTAACCCTTGCGCTCCAGGGCGTCGAACAGCGCCTGGACCGTCCAATCCTTTCCGCTCGTGGAGCGTCCGAAGAGGTTGGCGACAGCATCGGGATTGAGGGCGAAGGGCAGGACTCCGGTCAGCGGGGTCAATCCGTCCGGCCGTTGCCAAAGCGCGTTGATGTTGTTCAGGCCAAGCTGTCGCAGGGCGGTGCGCTGCACCTCCGCGACGCGCACAGACAGCATCACCTGCTCGGCGCCGCGGATGCTGGTGAGGTTGAGCACATGGCCGGGCGCATACTGTTCCGCCACGGCGGCGGCCCGCGCCGCGGCGACGGCGGAGGACATCAATCCCGTCAACACCACGCCCTCGCCGCGGGCGCTGACCTCGAGCGGCTCGCCCGGCATGATCTCGCGCAGGGCGCGCTGGGTGGCGTCGACGTCGTAGCCGACCCGCAGGTCGAGGGTGGCCATGGGCCCCGCGCCGCCGCCACGCGGCAGCACCGTCAGGCTGGTGCTTCCCGGCGCCTTGCCCAGTACGTAGAGGGTGCGCTCACCGAGCGGGATCACGTCGCCGACCTTCGGCTCGCCGAGCAGGATCCGGCCGATGGGCTGGCTGAACCGCAGGATCCGCGAGCCGCCGACCGGCAGGGAGAGCTGGCCGCCGTAGCCGGCGGAATCGGCCGTGACCTCGCGCACCGAAGCCTCTGCGACGTAGCCCTTGGGGGCGCACCGCGCCTCGGCGCTGGCGAAGAAGGCCAGGGCGCCGATGAGCAGGGCGACCGGTTCGCGCAGGGTCGAACGACGATGAGGGCGTCGGAGGGTGATCATTGGCTTGGCATGGCCCCGGTTGAGGCCTCCCTTGTTGTTGAGACCGTCAGCCGACCGACGCTTCGCGGGGGGCGAGCACGCTCACCACCGACTGAGCGCCGCGATAGATCTGGATCATCGCGCCTGGCGGCGTCGGCCGCCGGACGACAGGGCGGCGGGCGGCGATGCGCACAGGCTGGGGCTTAACCGCGCCGGCGAGCCGCAGGTCGTCGATCCGGGTGGTCCCCGGGCCGGTCTCCCCGGCGCTCGCGAGCGGGTCCACAGCGCCGCGCAGCGCGAGCGACAGCGTGCCGACCTGGGCGGCGAGCGCGAGCTTCTGCGCCTGGTCCGGCGTGACCTCGATGGTCGCGGCCTTCGCCACCACGGGATCGTTCTTGTTCTCATTGGCGAGCTGGTCGACCGCCAGCACCCGGACACTCTGCAGCAGCAGGTCGGTGCGCATGTCGGCCTCCGCGGCGCCGGGGCGCTTGGCGTCGGTCCGGGTGAGCAGGACGTCGACGAAATCGCCGGGCAGGACGAAACCGGCCACGCCGAACACGTCGTTGACGCGGATGGTGGTCGCCCGCATGCCGCCGCGGATGACGCCGGAGAGCGTCGCGCGGCCGCCGGGTCCGGAGATGCGCGTCGCCAGCACGGGTTCGTTGGCCGCGATCGCGCTGAGCGCCACGCGCTTCTGGCCCGTGGTGAGTTCGGCCGGGGTTCGGAACGAGCCTTGCGGCTGCGCGCCGCGTGGCCAGGCCTGAACGCGCAGCAGCTCCGGCGTCAGCGTCTCGCCGAATCCGATGGGCCGGCTGGCGACCACCACGGTGGTCTGACCGATCCGGTTGTCCGGCGCAGCGCGCGCCGCGCTCAGGTTGCGCACGCCCCAGACGGCGACCCCGCCCAGCAACAGCGAGACGATCAACAGGATAAAGCCGATGTTGCGCATTGGTGCTCACTCCGCAGAAGAGCTCAGGAACTGGCGGGCGGGCCGGAGGTCTGCCCGCCAGTTAGTTTTCAGGCGCCGATCGCGGTCTGCAGGCTGGTCCATTGGTTGGCGATCCAGGCGCCGACCAACTTGATCGTGGCGACCGCGGCCACGGTGATGAGTCCGATGAGCACCGAATATTCGACGAGAGCCGCGCCGCTGCGGTCCTCAGCCAAACGGGCTTTGAGTTGCGCGACGACGTTGGTCGCAGCCACATACGCCTTCAGCATTTCGAGCTCCTTGGATTAGGCAGATCGTTCCTGTCGGGGACATTTGGCGGGCAGGCTCGGGGTCTGCCCGCCAGTGCGTTTTCAGGCGCCGATCGTGGTCTTCAGGCTGATCCATTCATTGGCGACCCAGGTGCCGACCAATTTGATTGTGGCCACGGCGGCCACGGTGATCAGGCCGATGAGAATCGAATATTCGACGAGGGCCGCGCCGCTGCGGTCCTCGGCCAAGCGGTCCTTGAGTTGCGCGACGCGGTTGGTCGCAGCCACATACGCCTTCAGCATTTCGAGCTCCTTGAGCTAGTCACATGGTCCTGGTTGGCCGGGAGGCCCTCGGGGTCGATCACAGCAGATCGAACAATGACGCTATCGGGCCGAGAGGGTGTCCGCGCCGAGCGAGGTTCGATGAACCACGGCATCGGATCGTGGTAATCATTGAAATGTATAAGGTAACCGGCGGTCGCGCGGCGTTGCCGAAACTAGTTTGCGTCCGCGTTCCGGAGGTTGATGGGACCCGAGCACGGGTTTTTTCACCACCTGTCGGAACCAGCTCCTCCGAGCGCCAATTCTGAGGCCTCGACGGGAGGCGCCCTCATGACATGGAGCATGGAGACCCACGGGGGACCGCTTGCTGCGCTCGCCGCGCCCTGGGCCGGCGACCTGACGCCGCGACCGGAGGCGGCGGCGCTCAGACTGCCGAACCACGCGGTCGTCTCCGCCCTGTTCGGGGCGATGATGGCCGCCGGGCCGAACGCCGGCGACTGCGGGTGGCGCACCGCTGGCCAGTCAGTGAGCAATGTCCAGCGTATTGGGCTCAGCTGGCTGGAAGTCCGTCTCGAGGCTGCGCACGTGGACGACGCCTGGCTGGCCTTGCGCGGGGTCTCTCCGCTCTGCGTGGACGTCCTGGCGCTGCTGATGTCAGGACCGAGCGAGGGCGGCCCGGCCGGCGTGCGTCTCATCCGGGCCGCGGATATCCTCGAGGCCAAGGGCTATCGTCGGTGGGGCGACGAGCGTCGCGGGCTGGAGCGGCAGCTGGCTTGCGAGATGCTGATCCTGCGGCGCCTTAGCGCCGGCCTGGCCGGCGAGCTGCTGTTCAAGCTGTCGCCCCTGGATGCGGGGGGCTGCGATTTCGTCTACGAGCCCGGGGCCTGGTTGAACACGCTGCTCCAGTCCGCTCCGCCTCAGTTCCTCGACGCCCGGATCCTGCGGTTCGACCACCGGGCCAATCGCGGAGCCGACGTGCTCGCGAAGAAGCTGGCGGTTCATCTCACCTGCTCCACGGCGGCCCGCGGGTCGGCCGTGCGCACCGTGAGATCGCTGCTGCAGTCGGCCGGCGTGCCCAGGCAGGACCTGGCGTCCCGGCGCGGCCGCGGCGGCCGCCTTGTGGATCGGTTCGACGAGGCGGTGCTCCGCCTGCAGGAGCACGGGCTCTTCCAGCTGCGCTACCGCGGTCGCCCTTCCACCGGCGCCCCCGCCGACCGGGTGAAGGGCTGGGTGCGGGAATGGTTGGACACTGAGATGGCGATCCGCCGTCTGCGCCCCGCCGAGGCGCCGCGCGCCCAGGTGGCGGCGCCTATGGTCCCGGAGGCGTTTATGGCGCCCGTTCACGAGGATTTGCGGCGAGGCGTGACCCGGATCACGGCCCCAAGGTCGGAGGGCGGGTAAGCCATCAGAGCACGTTCGATCCGACCGCTGGAGGTCTGTCATGGGACGGGTGGCTGCTCTCGCAAGCATATTGATCGTTCTCGGCGCGGCCGAGGGGGCGCAGGCGGCTCCGCGCGCGATGGTGGTGAAGGTGTCCGACCTGAACCTGGCCACCGCGAGCGGGGCCGCCGTAGCGCTCGAGCGGGCCAAAATCGCCGCCGCGAGGGTGTGCGGACGCCGCGATTTCCGCCGGCAGGTCCTGGAGTTTCCCAACGCCAGGTGTCGCGCTCAGTTGGTTCAAAAGGCGGTCGACGCCATGAACGCGCCGCTGGTCAGGGACTTCCATAACGCGACCGAGATTGCGGCGATCGGGGCCAGAGGCTGACCGGCCGAGCTTCGCCGAGCGACGAGGAATTTCGCCCACAGCTGCGAGCCCGACGGGGTGTCGGCTGCGATGCCGCGCGCCATGATCCCGGTGCGCCGGCGAGCCTTGAGAATTCTCGTTCAGGCCCCCAAGCCGCTCCGCACGATTTCACGCAGCTGTTCGGCCGCCCTCAGGCGGACGCCGGACCGGGTGACCTCCACCCAACCGCGCCCGACCCAGTCGTGAAGCTTGCGGTTCACCCGCTCGCGCGAGGCGTTGAGGCGCGCGGCGATCTCGGTCTGCGTCAGGCCGATGAGCCCGCGGGTGTTCTGCTCGGCGATCAGCAGCCGGGCCAGCCGGCCGCCAAGATCGAGGCGGGCATAGGCTTCCAGCGCCTGATTGGCGTCGGCCAGGTGGCCGCTCAACTCGGCGATCAGCGCGCCGGCCGCCTGCGGCTCGCGCTGGAGAACCTCGATCACCGCGAGGCGCGGAAGGCCCCAGAGGCGGGAGCGGCGCACGGCCACCAGGCTCGACGACCTCACGGCGCCGGCGACCGACGCCAGCTCGTCGATAAGTGTCCCCGGACGCACGATCGTCGGACGGGCCGAGCCGCCCGGCCCATGCCGTCGCGCCTCCAACTGCCCCTCGATCACGATGAAGAGGATTTCCGCCGCCTGGCCTTCGACGAAGACGGTTTCCCCCGCGTGCCACTGGGCCGCTTCACCCAGCTGGGCCAGCGCCCGGCGCTTCGCCGGACTGAGGACATGCAGAAGCTCGCTCGTCTCGAACGCCGCGAGCACGTGCTCCAGGTCCTGCGGCCGGGTAGGGATGGAAGGGCTCCTCGTGCGTGGCCCGAGGCCGCCTCGCTGGCCGGGCGTGTGGGACTAAAGGTGGTGCGCGCACACGCACACACCACCCTTGGCGGGGAGCTAACGCCGATCGTTCTGGGCGAGCCTCACCGTCGTCTCAGGCTGGTAGAGGGCCGTGACGCGCGGGGCGCCGAGGGTCCGCACGGCCTTGGCCGTCATCTGCTTGTGGCAGCTGTCGCGCTGGGCGCGGTCCGAAAGCGACATCGGCATGGCCGGGCCGCAGAAACGCGTGGCGGCGTTATCGATGCGGCGCAGGGCGACCTGGGCCCCCGCCGAATTGTTGAGATTGAGGTCGCCCACCCGGACAGACATGGAGTCCTGCGCCTGCACAATGCCGGCGCTGAACAGGGTGAACACCGACGCGGCGGCGCAGACACTGATGCGGTTCATGATGGGCCTCCTGTCGCTTTGTCTTTGTGCGACGCCCGACTCTGAGCGGCCTCGCGCCAGGAAAAACTGACGTCGATCACAGGTTCTGTGTCGGCCTGTGACTTCGGTAACACCGGCCGCCGGTGCGATATTTCGAGGCTGTCGCCGGTCGATCTTGGCGGTCGAATAGCGCCGAACGCCTTCGGAGGATGGCCGGCGTGGGTCAAGCGGTTCAGCGGCTTAGACGAAG
The DNA here is from genome assembly GCF_003254505.1 of Phenylobacterium hankyongense. Taxonomy (NCBI): domain Bacteria; kingdom Pseudomonadati; phylum Pseudomonadota; class Alphaproteobacteria; order Caulobacterales; family Caulobacteraceae; genus Phenylobacterium; species Phenylobacterium hankyongense. The sequence continues at coordinate 2,899,438 of NZ_QFYP01000001.1, forward strand.
ATCTGGTCAGGTTGCGTCAAGGTGACTCCAATGGAGCCGGCGACGCGATCGCGGTGGCCTCCAGAGCGCCAGGGCGAAACACTTGCGCATCTGGTCGTCGTTGTCGGGGCCGGGCGCACTACGGCCGTCATGTCTTTCGAATGACCCGTCCGCGAGGCGGCCGCGGGCGTCACATCCGCGGCGACTGGCCCAGGCCGGACTGTGGCGTCCGCTCGCCCGCGCCGGCGAACAGGACGCAGTGGTGCCCGCCCGTACGCCGCAGTTCGCCACGGGTTTCCAGCCGCAGGAACAGCCGGCTGACGGTCTCCGGGGCGATGCCCAGGAAGTCGGCGATGTCGCGCCGGCCCATCGGCATGTGCACCGCGCCCGACCCGTCCTTGCAGGTGCTTCTCTGTGACAACCATTGGAGGAACCAACGCAGACGTGCGCCGGCGTCAGAATGGCTGAGCAACGCCAGATGGTGGGCCACGTCGTCGAGCAGGTCGTCAGCCGAGAACAGCAGCGCCAGCGCCGCATCCGACCGTTGTGAGATGAATTCCCACAGCAGGGGCAGGGAGAAGACCGCGATGGTCGCGTCGGTCACCGCATAGGCCGAGGCCCAGTGGGTCTCCAGCCCGACGCAGAACAGATCGCCGGGAAAGAGGAAGGTGACGATCTCGCGCTGACCGCCCTCGTCGTTGATCTGCAGGCGCACGCACCCACGCTCGACCCGGTAGATGGCTTCGACGGCGTCGCCCTCGTGGAAGATCGGCGTGTGCTTGGGAGCTTCCACGATCCGGAAGCTCGCGCCCTCCAAAGAGCGTTTCAGATCAGTCATCAGTCCGGACCTCAGAATTCGACCAGCCTCTGTTCGGCCGCCCAAATCGAGGTTTGCGTCTGTCGGTTCCGTCGGCCGGAATCTTCGGCCGTCCCGCCGTAGCTGCACAGGCGTTGTTTCCAAGCCCAGGCATTCCCCTGGTAGTACAACTCAACCGTTGGTAACTTATCGCAAAAGTTGCATGTCTTTCAGACGAAGACGGCGTCCGGCGGACGGATAGGGGCTCAAGTGCGGTCATGACACCCACAGTCGTCTGATGGGTTAAGGACGGTCACTTGAAAAGCCCCCGCGGTTTGAGGATTAAGTACACAAAATCTAGATCTCGTCTACTGCGAGGCTTAGTAGATGCTCTTTTGACACTTTTTGCGCGGTCCGCTGACCGGGGCAAAGGGGCAAAGAAAGAGCCCCGGCGGATAGACCGCCGGGGCTCCGTCATCCCGGGGCCGTGGGCGCCGGGGTAACGCTGCTAATGTTCGTCAAGTCGACGAACAGAGTGGGGGCTCGTCCAGCAGCGCCCCTATAATCTGACTTCGCGAAAATCGTTCGGGCGCCGACGCGCTTTTTTTGGGGGGCGCCGCATTGATCCGCACGGCGGGGCGGGCGGCCAGCGGCGTCAGGTTCCGGCGAGCTGCATTTCGACGGGGGCGTGTGCGGCCGGCGTGAGACCCTGTTCGGCCCAGGCCGCGCGCGCATCCCATACGTGGACGGCGCCGCAGCCGCACCGGAAGGCGCGGGACCCCGACATCGAGGCAAGGTCGAGGTTCGGGCTTCGGTAGCCGGTGCTGACCGGTGTTGCGGTGAGCGGGCAGGTGATGAGGATTCTGGGCATGGGGCGCTAAATCTCCATAGCCACGCTTACGTTCCGTCCGATCGCGAATATTCACGGCGTTCCACGAAGACATGGCCGCCTCGCACGCCGCCGCCGTGTGCGAGCGGCGCGCCGGGATGGTCTGGGGCGAGAATTATCAAACGAAAGCCTGGGCTTCGCCGCGCCGTCATCCGGCGGCGCCGCGACGGCCGGTCTCCCGGTCCCGGGGAGGCCGTATGGTAATCCCAACGGCGCCGGTAGTCGTGCGACCCAGGATTGTGCGGCGGTAACTGAGCTTAGGTGATGTAATCGATAACATTGCGACGTATCGGCGCCGGTTGCCGGAGACGTTACCCATATTGAGTATGATCAAATCTTGATTTCGAAACGCGAGAGATCCTTTAATCATGAAGACGGGACGGAGGCTCGAGCCCGGCGCCGGTTGCGGCGGCATCGAGATCGCGTCCGCTCTGAACGGGGGACTCGCATGAAGGTCGGTCCAGAATTCCTGCGGACGGCGCCGAATCGGCTGCAGCTCTTTCAGCGCAACACGGCGATCTTTCACGAAGGCGACCGGGCGGAGGCTGTCTATGTGGTGCAACGGGGCTGCGTCAGGCTCCAGTTCAACAGCGAGGACGGCCAACGGGAGGTGATCGCGTTCTACTTCCCGGGCGACGTGATCTTCGCCCTTCCGGAAACGCACCGGGCGTCCGCCGAGGCCGTCTCCGAGACCGTGCTGGCGAAGGTGTCGCGAGCCGCCCTGTGGGAGGTGGCGGTGGCCCGCCCGCAGATCGCTCGCGCCCTGCTGGCGCTGGCCCAGGAGAGCCTCTCGGTGCTGGCGCAGCATCTGGGCCGCCTGACCCACGCCACCGCCCTGGAGCGGGTGACCTGGTTCCTGGGCTGGCTGTCGGAGCGGACCTCGGCCGCCGGCTCGGGGCTGTTCCCGGTGCCGATGACCCGGCGGGATATCGCCGACTACCTGGGCGTCGCCCCCGAGACGGTCAGCCGGCTGTTCCGGCGGCTCGAGGACCGGGGTGAGCTGCGCAAAGCCGGCAGCCGTTGCTATGTCTATCGGCCGCGGCGGGCGGCGGCGGCGCGGGCCTCGGATACGCCCGCAGTAGCCGCCTAGCCTGGTCGCCGCTCGCCGGCGCCCGGCGCGCGGGGAGGCGCCGCCTCCGGCGCGATGTGGGACAACCCAGGGTCGGGACGAGAGGCGCGCTCGCGGCCGGCGAATTTGGGGTCGCGGTCCGCCGCCTCGACGCCAGGTCCCGCGCCGCCCCTGACCAATCTCGCGGCGGCGGCGGCGACCACCGGGACGTCGGACGTCGGCTCGGCCTCGTCGGCGTGCTGGAGCACGTCGCGGGCGTCCATGACCACCACCAGCCGCAGGCCTTCCCGGCGCCAGTCGAAGGTGACCTCGGCGTTCTTCGCCAGGCGCAGGTTCCGCTCGATCAGGGTGGATCCGAACCCGCGCCGCTGCGGCGCCCGCACGGGAGGGCCATTCTCTTCGAGCCACTCGAGCCGAAGCCTGGAGCCCGCGTGCTGAAGCCGCCAACTCACCGTCAGCCGTCCCTCGGCCGTCGACAGCGCCCCGTACTTGGCCGAATTGGTCGCCAGCTCGTGCAGGACCATCCCGAGCGCCTGCACCCAGTTGGGGCGGAGGCAGAGGCGCTCGCCCGCCAGCCGGATGCCCGATCCGCTCCGGCCGGCGAACGGCAGCAGTTCCTTTTCGAGCAGGTCGCGGATCGGCACGCCGGTCCAGCGGCCCTCCGCCAGCAGGCCATGGGCGGCCGCCAGGGCCGACAGGCGGCCAAGGAAGGTCTCCACGAAGACTTCGGGATGGTCCTTCGGCATCAGCCGCGCGATGCTCTGCACGACGCTCAGCAGGTTCCTCGCGCGGTGGTCCACCTCGCGGGTGAGCAGTTCCCGATCCTCCTCGGCCTGCTTGCGGCTCTGGACGTCCTCGCTGAGGCCGTACCAGGCGATGATCTCGCCGGTAGGGTCGCGGTAGGGATAGGCGCGCGACCGCAGCCAGTGATAGGCGCCGTCGGCGAGGCGGAAGCGATACTCGAAATCGAAGGAGTCCCCCGTCGCGACGGTGTTCGCCCAGGCCGACCTCATTGCGGGTAGATCGTCCGGGTGCACCACGGCCGCCCAGCCGTCGCCCAGCAGCTGCGTCCGCTCCACGCCGGTGAGGCGCGCCAGCCGTTCGGGGATGTCGGTGAGCAGACCCGACGGCGCCGCCGTCCAGGGGATCTGCGGACTGAGCTCGAGGAAGCGCCGGTTATGTTCCTCGCTGGCTCGCAGCGACCGGTTGGCGGCCTCCGTCGCCATTTTCTGCAGCGCCAGGTGGCGGACGGCGGTGTTCATCATGGCCGCGGCCGCCCCGGCGACGGCGGCGGAGATGAGGAAGGGGCCGAGAACATTCACGCCCGCGCTTATGCGCCACACGAGGATGGCCGCCGCCGTGAGGCTGGCGGCCCCGGCGGCCCAGCCGGCGAAGCCGGCGGCGATCACCACGGCTGGGAAGTAGGTGAGATACGGATATTCGTCGCCGGCCAGGGCCCCGATTGGCGCGATCAGCAGGGTCGGCAGAAGCGTCAGCGCCACGCCGAACTGGATCGCGTGCCAGTAGGCCCACTGCCGGGGAAGGAGGCCGGCCGCGCCCTCGACCAGGGAGGAGGGCCGTAAGGCCCGCCGAACGCGACCGACCAGGCCATCGGGCGTCCGGCGCAGCCGCCCCGCGAGCCCTTGGGTGACATGAGGGTGATAGGTCGCCACGCCGGCCCCTTCTACGCTGCGCCGAGGGGCGAGGGGCCCGGGCGGGCGGGGATGGCCTGGCGATCGTGGGGCGACGGGCCGATCCCGCGCCTCCGCTCCCTTGCGGACCTATCGATCGCGACATTCTGATGCGGCCTGAAGGGGCGTGAACTCATGGTCCGTCTCACATCGGCGCCGCCGGTCGGCGACAGGACTATCGTCAGGGGCGCCGTTCCGCGGGGGGCGCGACCGCATTGCAACCGGCTTCCCCGCCGCGCCAGTAGGTCAACACCCGGCGCTCGGCCCGCCAGACCACCACGTGGCTGCAGCTCGGATGGCGCTGGAGAAGCTGGAGCGCGAATTCGCCCGCGGTATCGTCGGACGGCAGGTCGAGGGCCTCGAAGGTGTCGGACAGGCCCCCATCCTTGCAGGGGTAGAGTGTGTAGATGGGCAAGGCGAAAGACCTCCCGAATGTCCGCGGCCAAGGCTCAGCGCACCACCTTCCAGGGCCGCTGTCTGTGACGCAGAGCACAATTTCGGGTGGGCGGCCTGCGCCCACGGGTCGCAGCCAGGCCTAGGCTGGAGGGCTCAGGCCGCCATCAAGTGCGGCCGGACGCCGGACGGTCGGCTTAGTGGAGCACGATCCCGTCGGAGGCGGGCGACAGGGCCGCCGGCGAATGGGGGAACGACACCTCGAGGGTGGATCCCGCCGGCTCCTTGACGATCCAGATGCGCCCGCCCAATTGCTCCACCGCGGCGCGCAGCAGCCGGCCGCTCGAGGGCGTGATGATCGACACGCCGGCCATTTCGTCGACCTCCGCCAGGCGCAGGACCGTTCGGGTTTCGCCATGGGACAGGGAGACCCGAACCGGGCTGTTGAGCTTCATATCGACGAGCGCGTTGGTGCATTCCAGCAGCGCCACGGCCAGCGACGTGGCCTGTTCAAGCGGTAGCCGCAGGTCGGCGGCGTCGATCAGGATGCGGTCGAGAGGCGCTTGCCGTTCGGTGAGCGCCGCCTTCACCAGCAGGGTGGCGAAGGGAACGAAATCGATCTCGACGTCCTGCCGGCCGCTGAGTTGCCGATGGCTGCGGGCCAGCAGCATCGAGGTGTCGGCCGCTCGGGCGAGGGCGTCGGCGACGTGCCGCTCCGGCTCGCCCTTGCCCTGCAGGGTGAGGACGCTGGCGACCAACTGGAAATGGTCGCCCACCCGTTCGTTCAGGTCGCGGAACAGCTCCGCGTGGGCGTAGGCGACGGAGTCGGCCCTTTCCTGGTTGGCCGCCAGCCGCCTCAGGGCGCGGGTGAGCGTCGAGACCAGGTAGATGGCGACGCCACAGTTGGCCATGAAGAACAGGGACGAGGCCAGGTCCGCCTGGGGCCCCTCGGCCCCGGCGAACGGAAGCACGAAGAACCAATAGGCGCCGACCGACGAAATCGCGGTGATCAGAATGGCCGCCCACGGGCCGAACAGGTAAGCGCCCAGGACCACGGCGGGGTAGAAGGTCGTGTAGGCGTGATGGGCGCCAAACACCGGCTGCAGAAGAAACCTCAGCACGAGCGCGGCGCAGACGAGCGCCATCGGCCCGACGTACGCCAAGCCGCTTCGGCCAGGTCGCCCCCGGCCGCGATCTTGGAAGAGGGATTTGAGCATCAAATGTAAGTTTAGCAGTGCATTTGGGGAAGTCGAGGCGCTGTGGCCGCGTGCTCTGCTCGCCACCTCGCAGGCCCGTGGCGCCCCGGCGGAATCACCCTAGCTCTGGGCCAACTTCCTGAACCTGGGCCCGAAATGCGCATCGCCCTGTGCCTGAGCGGTCAGCCCCGCACCTGGCGATTCACCCGCGACAGCCTGTTCGCCTTCTTCGCGGGCCACGAGCTGGACGTCTTCCTGCACACCTGGCGGGAGGGCGATCCCGCGGAGCTGGAGGCCTTGGAAGCCGCCTATTCGCCGCGGGCGACGCGGTTCGAGGCGCGCCCGGCCTTCGTCGACGAGAAGCGGCTGATGGCCGCCCATTTCCCGATCCGGCCACCGCTCTCGGTGCTCGACATGTTCCATGCCGTGGCCCGCAGCCTGGAGCTGGCGCTGACCCGGGGCGGCGCGCCGTACGACCTGGTGGTGCGGGCGCGCTACGACGCGGTGTTCGACGGCGTCTGGTCGGGCGAGGCGCCGGAGCCGGGGGCGCTGATCCTCCCCAACGACTTCCCCTACGACAGCGGTTGCAACGACCAGCTGGCCATCGGGAGCCCGACGGACATGGCGGCCTATGGCGGGCTCTCGGCCTGGCTGCCAGGGTTCCTGCAAGGGGAAAAGGGCGACGGGTTCTGCCCGGAGATCGTGCTGCGCAACTACCTCGAAGCCGTATGCCGCCTGCGGGTCGATCTGCGGCCCATCGCCATGCGCCTGCTGCGGGAGGCCCAGGCCGGCCTGCCGTTCGCCGCCATCGTCGACGACCCGCTGTTCCACGCCGAGAAGCAGGAGGCCTGGGAGGCGGAGGTCGAGGTCGCGTTCCCCGAACTCGCCGGCCACGTGAACTACAACCACCCGGCGCGCCGCCCGCTGGCCCTGGATCGCGCCCTGTCCGCCTGGCTGGAGAGCCGTCCGCCGCAGGCCGGCTTCGAGTTGCTGCGCGCGCCCTGGCCGCGCCGGTTGAAGGCGGTCGAGGCGTTCATCGTCGAGCAGGCCGGCGAGATTCCGGAGATGACCGAGGTGTCCTACCAGGGCGTGCGGATGATCTGCGCCATGCTGCTGCAGCGGATGGATCGGGCCGAGCCGCTGTCGCCGGAGAGTTTCCTGGTCCACGTCCTCTCCGCCAACCAGGCGGACCTGCAGCGCGCCGGCGCCTGGGGCCAGGCCAACGCGGGTCCCGTGGAAGACGCGCTGAAGGTTTGCGAGCCGGACGGGCCGCTGGCGCTGGCGCTGCGCTATGCGCCGCCGCTGGAACAGCCCGCCTTCGGAGCCTGGCGCCCCTGAACTCACGCGACGGCGCGGCGGCTCAATCGTCCGCGCGGATGTCGAACAGATCGCGGAACTGGCCGGGCTGGGAGCGCAGGTACTGGTCGGGGGCCTTCACCCGCGCCCCGAAGTGGGCGGCGGCGTGCCAGGGCCAGCGCGGGTCGTAGAGAATGGCGCGGGCAAGCGCGATCAGGTCGGCGTCGCCCGTGCCGACGATGGCTTCGGCCTGGTCGAAGCCGCTGATCATGCCGACCGCGATCACGGGCATCTTCGTTGCGGCCTTCACGGCGCGGGCGAGGGGGACCTGGTAGCTCGGCCCGACGGGGATCTGCTGGGCCGGCGTCAAGCCGGCGCTGGAGACGTGGACGGCGCTGCAGCCGCGGGCTTCCAGCGCCTCGGCGAAGGCGACGGTCTCGTCGATCGTCCAGCCGCCGGGCGCCCAGTCGGTCCCGGACACCCGCAGGGTGACCGGCCGGTCTGCCGGGAAGGCCGCGCGCACCGCCTCGAACACCTCGAGCGGGAAGCGCATCCGGTTCTCGAGTGAGCCGCCGTACTCGTCGTCGCGCCGGTTCGACAGCGGCGAGAGGAACTGGTGCAGCAAGTAGCCGTGCGCCCCGTGGAGCTGGACGGCGTCCAGGCCGAGACGCTCGGCGCGGCGGGCGGCGGCGACGAAGGCGTCCCGGACCCGGGCGAGCCCGTCGCGGTCCAGCGCTGTCGGCGCGTTCTCGGCCTCGGCGAAGGGGACCGGCGAGGGGGCCACGGTCTGCCAGCCGTTGGCGTGATCGGGCGGAATCTGCCCGCCGCCCTTCCACGGGACCTCGGTCGAGGCCTTGCGGCCGGCGTGCCCCAACTGGATGGCGATCGGAATGTCTGACCATCGCCGCACGCTCTTCAGGGTGAGGGCCATGGCGGCCTCGCACTCGTCCGAGTAGAGGCCCACGTCGCCGTAGGTGATGCGGCCTTCCGGGACGACGGCGGTCGCCTCGATGGTCAGCAGCGCCGCCCCTGACAGCGCCAGGTGCCCGAGGTGGATCACGTGCCAGTCGGTCATGCAGCCGTCCACGGCGGAATACTGGCACATGGGCGCGATCACGATGCGGTTGGCGAGCTCGAGGGCGCCGACCTGCAGCGGCGTGAAAAGCTTGGCGATGCTCATGGCCGGTCCTCTTCGATGATGGAGGCAGGAATACAGGGCCGCCGCCAGAAGGGCGAATGCGCGGCCGGGTTCCGGTTAACGCTCCGTTGGGGGGTCGGACCCCACCATGGCGGACCACTCTGGGGATTTTTTGTGAACGGCTTGGCTGTTGGGGTCGCGAAGGCGGCGGCGGATGCGCCGCATTTGGCCGAGGAGCTCCTCGCGTCCCTTCCGGTCGCCGTCAGGATCCTGTCGCTGCGCGGCGAGCTCGAATACCTGAACCCGGCCGCTCTGGCGGCGGTCGAGCAGGACCGCAGTGCCGAGAGCGTCGGTGCGTCCTGGCCGGCCCTGTGGCCGGCGGAGACCGCCCCCGCCATCGAGCAGGCGATGCGGTCGGCGGCGCAGGGCGAGCCGCACAGCCTCCGCGCCGTCCAGTGTTCGCGCGCCGGCGCCCGCCGGTGGTGGGACACCACGGTCTCCCCGATGCGCGACGCCGGCGGCGAGATCCACAAGCTGCTGGCGGTCTCCATCGACGTCACCCGTTCGGTGGAGGCGGAAGCCTTCTTCAACACCATCATCCAGCTGTTGCCGACGCCCCTGTTGGTGAAGACCGCCAGCGATGGTCGCTATGTGCTGATCAACCGCGCGGCGGAGGAGACGTTCGGCCTGTCCGGCGCAGTCGCCCTCGGCAAGACCGCCTTCGAACTGTTCCCACAGGAAGAGGCCCTGCTGTTCGCCGCGGAGGACGCCGACGTCATCCGCAGCGGCGAAACCCGCGTCTCCGAAGAGGAGCCGATCACGACGCGCGACAGCGGGGTCCGCTACTTCACGACCAAGAAGTTCGCGACCTACGAGGAGGACCGGCCGCTCCACCTGGTGGCCATCGGCGAGGACGTGACCGACAAGCGCGCCGCGGCGACCGCCCTCAAGCTGGCTGCGGCCCAGGCGGAGGCCGCCACCCAGGCCAAAAGCGCCTTCCTCGCCAACATGAGCCACGAGATCCGCACGCCGCTGAACGGCGTGGTGGGGGTCGCCGACCTGCTGGCGCGCACCTCGCTCACGGGCGAGCAGATCGAGCTGGTCGACATCATCCGGTCCTGCGGAGACACGCTCAACCGGATGCTGATGGACGTGCTCGACCTGTCGAAGATCGAGGCCGGCAAGTTCACGCTCTCGGCGGAGGCGTTCAACCTGGCGGAACTGGTCCGCAGCGTCTCGGGCCTGATGCGGCCGACGGCCCACGCCAAGGGCCTCACCTTCTCCTGCGACATCGACGCGGCCGCCCAGCGCAGCGTGCTCGGCGATCCCATCCGCCTGCGCCAGATCATCACCAACCTGCTCAGCAACGCCATCAAGTTCACTGAGTCCGGCTCCGTCGGCCTGTGCGTCCGCAGCGTCGCCCCCGACCGCTACCAGGTCGAGGTGCAGGACACCGGCATTGGTTTCGACGAGGAGGTGCGCCAGCAGCTGTTCGAGCGCTTCCAGCAGGCCGACGGGACGATCAACCGCCGGTTCGGGGGCACGGGCCTGGGCCTGGCCATCAGCCGGCAGCTGGCCTCGCTGATGGACGGCGAGCTCGACGCGGCGAGCGTCCCGGGGCAGGGCTCGCGGTTCACGCTCACCGTGCCGCTGGCGAGCGCCGAGGCCACGGCGGCGACGGAAGCCGGACCGGGTCGCCTGGATGCCCGCCCGACGCTTCGGCTCAGCGTGCTCGCGGTCGACGACCACGCCATCAACCGCAAGATCGTCCAGATGTCGCTCGAGGCGGCAGGGGCGAAGGTCTACCTCGCCAGAGACGGCGAGGAGGCGGTGCGACTGTTCCGCGAAGGCCGCTTCGACCTGGTCTTCATGGACATGCAGATGCCCGGCCTGGACGGCGTGGCCGCCACGCGGGAGATCCGGCGCATCGAGACCGAACGGCGCGCGCCGCGGACCCAGGTGGTCATGCTGACGGCCAACGCCTCGGATCAGCACGTGGCCCAGGCGCTCGCCGCCGGCGCCGACGCTCACCTCGCCAAGCCGTTGAAGCCTGACGCTCTTTTGTCAATCATCCTGCAACTTAAGGCTGATATTCCCCCGGACATAGCGTTGGAGGCGTAGCGTGACTGAAGCTTCGGGGGAACATCGGCTCCTGGTCCTGGTGGTGGACGACAACGCCACCAATCGCCTGGTGCTGGCCAAGACCGTGGAGCTGCTGGGCGGCCAGGTGATGTTCGCGGAGAACGGCGCCGAGGCCGTGGAGAGCGGCCGCCGCGAAGCCTTCGACCTGGTGCTGATGGATATCGCCATGCCGATCATGGACGGCATCGAAGCCACCCGCCGGCTGCGGGCCCATGGCGTCTCCACGCCGATCATCGCCGTCACCGCCCACATGGCGGAGCGCGATCTCCCCGGCCTGGTGGAGACCGGCTTCAACGACCTGATCGAAAAGCCGATCACCGTGCCGCCGATCGCCGAGGCGCTCGACTACGCCCGCGAAATCAGGCTGGCCTCCTAGTCTCCGGGGGTCGTTTCAGGCTTCCGCTTCGCTGCTGACCTTGGGACGATAATGCGCGACCAGATCGTCGTGTTCGGCGACCCGCACGGCGCGGGAGACGTTCAGCCGGGTGAAGACATGGGTCGAGCTCTGATCGCGCGCCGCCTTGCGCCACTTGGTCCGCGCGCCGGAAAGGTCCTCCGACGTACCGGCCAGCACGACGGTGAAGCCGGCGGGCTCCTCGCGCAGGACGACATAGTTGCCGGCCATGGGCGTATGAGCGGCGCCCTCGGGCCACAGGCGGAAGCGGTAGGTTCGGCCCGAACCCCCACGCAGATCGACAATCTCTCGCATTCGCACTCCACGAAACTATCCGGCGCGCTTCCGTGGCGCGGCCGTGAGCGTTCTGGCCTATGTCGGCGTTCTTCCGCCGGAGCCTCGGGGACCCGCTGACATGGTCAACGCTTTCGAACGCTTTCTAAAACCCCGACCGAGCCTTCCAAGCAAGGCTTCCCTTGGTCGTGGCGTAAATGTGATCCGCCAGACCTGGTTGCTGTCAGACGATCCGAGGACCGATCAACCGGAGATCGAGGTGCTCGCGACCCGCCGTACCGCCTCGGAGGCGGCCGACGTCGCCCGGGAGGCGGCCCTGGCCTTCCGGCGGCACGGCTTCCACAAGCCCAGCGGCTGCTGGTGGGGGGCCGACGAGGCGCGGTTCCACCGTTTCAGCGTGCGCGGCCAGTCGCCGCGGGCGACGGCGTCGGGAATCGCTGTCGCCCTGGCCGCCCTGGCGACGGTGGCGATCATCGTCCGCCGGCCGCGCAAGGGCGCCAGGGCGCAGAGCTAGACGACGTCGGCCGGCTGCAGGCCCGAGGACACCTTCCACAGGTCGATCCCGCCGTCGGTGGCGTGGGCGTCGATCTCCGCCAGCTCTTCGGCGGAGAACGCCGGCGCCTGTAGGGCGGCCAGCGAGTCCTCAAGCTGTTCGACGTTGCGCGCGCCGATCAGGGCGGCGGTCACCCGCGGATCGCGCAGCGTCCAGGCGATCGCCATCTGCGCCAGGCTCTGGCCGCGGCGCTGGGCGATGGCGTTCAGGGCCCCGATCCGCTCCAGGTTCTCCGGGCTGAGCAGCCTGGGGTTCAGCGACCCCTGCCGGGCGGCGCGGGAGTCGTGCGGCACCCCGCCGAGGTACTTGCGGGTCAGCATGCCCTGGGCGAGCGGCGAGAAGGCGATGCAGCCGACGCCAAGGTCTTCCAGCGTGTCGAGCAGGCCCTGTTCGATCCAGCGGTTGATCAGCGAGTAGGACGGCTGGTGGATCAGCAGGGGCACGCCCTCCGCCTTCAGGATCTCGTGCGCCTGCCGGGTCAGTTCCGGGGAATAGGAGGAGATGCCCACGTAGAGCGCCTTGCCCTGACGCCAGGCCTGGGCGAGGGCGCCCATGGTCTCCTCAAGCGGCGTGCTGGCGTCGACCCGGTGCGAGTAGAAGATGTCGACATAGTCGAGCCCCATGCGCTTGAGGCTCTGGTCGAGGCTGGCCAGCAGGTATTTCCGCGAGCCGCCGGGGCCGCCGTAGGGACCGGGCCACATGTCCCAGCCGGCCTTGGTGGAGATCACCAACTCGTCGCGGTGGGGCCGGAGGTCGAGGTCGAGGTAGCGGCCGAAGTTCTCCTCGGCGGAGCCGGGCGGCGGGCCGTAGTTGTTGGCCAGGTCGAAGTGGGTGACGCCCAGGTCGAAGGCGCGCCGCAGGACGCTGCGCCCGGTCTCGAAGACGTCGACGCCTCCGAAGTTCTGCCACAGGCCGAGCGAAATGGCGGGGAGGTCGAGCCCGCTTCGCCCGCAGCGGCGATAGGGCATGTGTCGATAGCGGTCGGGCGCGGCGAGGTAGGTCATCTGGTCTCCGTCGGTGGAGGCGCGCGGCCCCGGCACGCACTTCGGGTTTCGAAACCCCCGCCGCCCTACGGCCCGGCTGTCATTCGCGCGTCAACCGTTGCGTCGGCCGATCGCGACTTTTCGCCTGTCCGGCTCCCGCGCTATTCCGTGCGGCCGCCGAGCGCCCGGTAGAGGGTGACGACGTTCGCCAGGTCGTTCAGGCGCACCGCGACCGCGCCCTGTTGCGCCGCATAGAGGACGCGCTGGGCGTCCAGGGTGTTGAGGTAGGTGTCCGCGCCGCGCTCGTAGCGGGCGGTGGACAGGCGCAGGGCGTCGGCGGCGGCCACCACCAGGGCCTCCTGGGCGGTGCGCTGCTCGGCCAGGCCGCCGCGGCCCGCCAGGGCGTCGGCGACGTCGCGGAACGCAGCCTGGACGGCGCCTTCGTACTGCGCCACCGCGAAGTCCTTGGCGGCGCGGGCGCCGCGCAGGTTGGCGCGGTTGCGGCCGCCGGCGAAGATCGGCAGCACGACGCTGGGCGTGAAGCTCCAGCTGGCGTTCGCGCCCCGGAACAGGCTGGAGAGCGCCGGGCTCGCCCCGCCGGCCGCGCCGGTCAGGGTGATGCTGGGGAAGAAGGCGGCCCGCGCCGCGCCGATGTCGGCGTTGGCGGCGCGCAACTGATGCTCGGCCTGCAGCACGTCGGGCCGGGCCAGCAGGACGTCGGAGCGCACGCCCACCGGGATCGGCCGGAAGCTCGAGGCGACCTCCTCAAGACCGGCCGGGGTCTGGGCTTCGTCGACCGTGCGGCCCACCACCAGGTCCAGGGCGTTCTTGGCCTGGGCGGCGGCGATGGCGTAGCGGGCGGCGTCGGCGCGGGCCTGTTCGACCACGGTCTCGGCCTGCCTGACGTCGAGTTGCGAGGCGACGCCGGCGGTGAACCGGCGCTGCGTCAGCGCCAGGGACTCCTCGGCGCTGCGGCGGGTCGACAGCGCCAGGGTGACGAAAGAGCGGTCGGCGGCCAGCGTCAGGTAGCTGGTGGCGGTCTCGGCGATCAGGCTGAGCTGGACGGCGCGGCGACCCTCGTCGGTGGCGAGGTACTGCTCGAAGGCGGCGCGGGAAAGGCTGCGCTGGCGGCCGAACAGGTCGAGCTCGTAGGCGCTGACGGCGAGGCCCGCGGAGATCGTGCGGACGTTCTGGTGGCCGCCGCCCGGCAAGGGCGTGCGGACGTAGTTCGCCGAGGCGGTGGCGTCGAGCGTCGGGAACAGCAGGCTGCGCTGCGCCTCGAACTGGGCGCGGGCGATCTGCGCGTTGGCGACCGCGGCGCGCAGGTCGCGGTTGTCGGCCAGGGCGGTGTCGATCAGGGCGGCGAGCTTGGCATCGGCGACCAGGCCGCGCCAGTCGACCGGGCCCGCCACGGCGCCTGGGGTGGGCGCGGCGTAGGGCGCGCCCTGCGGCCAGCTCGACGGGATCGGGGCGGCCGGACGCCGATAGGCCGGGTCCAGCGAGCAGCCGCCGACCAGGGCGGCGGTGGCGACCAGGACGGCGGAAAGGCGGCGGATCATGGCTGGGCCCCCTCGACGGCCGGCCCGCCCGCCGGCGGCTCGACCTCGCCGCGCTTCCTCGGCGCGTAGCGGAGCACCAGCACGAAGAACAGCGGGGTGAACACCAGCGCCATGATGGTCGCCGAGAGCATGCCGCCGATCACGCCCGTGCCGATGTCGTTCTGGCTGCCCGCGCCCGCGCCGGTGGAGATCGCCAGCGGGAACACGCCGACCATGAAGGCCAGCGAGGTCATCAGGATCGGCCGCAGCCGCAGCCGCGCGGCGTGGATCGCCGCCTCGACCATGTCGACGCCGCGCTTGCGGGCGTCCACCGCGAACTCGACGATGAGGATGGCGTTCTTGGCGGCCAGGCCCATGGTGGTCAGCAGGCCGACCTGGAAATAGATGTCGTTGTAGAGCCCGCGCAGGCTGGCCGCGAGCAGGGCGCCGACCACGCCCAGCGGCAGGATCAGCAGCACCGCGACCGGGATCGACCAGCTCTCGTAGAGGGCCGCCAGGCAGAGGAAGACCACCAGGATCGAGAGCCCGTAGAGCATCGGCGCCTGGGCGCCGGAGGCGCGCTCCTGCAGCGACAGCCCGGTCCATTCCAAGCCGACGCCGGGCGGCAGCCTGGCGACCATCTTCTCCATGGCGGTCATGGCCGCGCCCGAGCTCTTGCCGGGCGCGGCCTGGCCCTGGATTTCGAACGAGGGCAGGCCGTTGTAGCGCTGCAGCTGGGCCGGGCCGTAGGTCCAGCCGATGTTGGCGAAGGAGGAGAACGGCGTCATCGTCCCGGCGTTGTTGCGCACGTTCCAGGAGAACAGGTCGTCGGGCTTGCTGCGGAACGGCGCGTCGCCCTGCATGTAGACCCGCTTCACGCGGTCGCGATCGATGAAGTCGTTGACGTAGGTCGCGCCCCACGCGGCGCTGAGCGTGCTGTTGATGTCGGCCTGGTTGAGGCCGAGCGCGCCGGCGCGGGCGGTGTCGACGTCGACGTGCAGCTGCGGGGTGTCGTCATGGCCGTTGGGCCGCACCGCGACGAGGGTCGGGTCCTGCGCCGCCATGCCGAGCAGCTGGTTGCGCGCCGCCAGGAAGTCCTGGTGGCTGAGGTTGCCGCGGTTCTCCAGCTGCAGGTCGAAGCCGGTGGAGTTGCCGAGCTCCTGCACGGCCGGCGGCACCACCGCGAAGATCTGGGCGTCGCGGACGCTGGACAGCTTCTGCATGGCCCGCTGCGCGACGGCCGGCGCGCGGTTGGCCGCGCCCTTGCGGACGTCCCAGTCCTTGAGCTTGATGAAGCCGATGCCGGAGTTCTGGCCGGCGCCGGCGAAGTTGAAGCCGGCGACGGTGAACAGGTCGCCGACGTTGTCCTTCTCATCGACGAGGAAGTGGTGCTCGACGGCGCGCAGGGCCTCCAGGGTGCGGGTCTGGCTCGCGCCCACGGGCAGGGTGACCTGGGTGAACATCGCGCCCTGGTCCTCTTCCGGCAGGAAGCCGGTGGGCATGCGCACGAACAGCAGCACCATGGCCGCGACGATCACCCCATAGACCACCAGCGCCGCGCGCGGCCGGCCGATGACCGAGCCAAGGCCCCGCTCGTAGCGGTCCCGGCCGGCGTCGAAGGCGCGGTTGAAGCCGCCGAACAGGCCCTGGTGGGGCGTGGCGTCCGGCTTGTGGGGTCTAAGCAGGGTGGCGCAGAGCGCCGGCGTCAGCACCAGGGCGACCAGCACCGACAGCACGATGGCCGAGACCATGGTCACCGAGAACTGGCGGTAGATCACCCCCGTCGAGCCGCCGAAGAAGCCCATCGGCACCAGCACCGCCGACAGCACCAGGGCGATGCCGGTCAGGGCGCCGGTGATCTCGTCCATGGACTTGCGGGCCGCCGCCTTCGGCGACAGGCCTTCCTCGGCCATCAGCCGCTCGACGTTCTCGACCACCACGATGGCGTCGTCGACCAGCAGGCCGATGACCAGCACGACGGCGAACAGGGTCAGGGTGTTGATCGAATAGCCGAAGGCCGCCAGCACGCCGAAGGTGCCCAGCAGCACCACCGGGACCGCGATGGTCGGGATCAGGGTGGCGCGCCAGTTCTGCAGGAAGACGAACATGACGATGACCACCAGCACCATGGCTTCGGCGAGCGTCTTGATCACCTCGTGGATCGAGATCCGCACGAAGGTGGTGTTGTCGACCGGGAACGACAGCTTGACCCCGGGCGGGAAGGTGGAGGCGAGCTCCTGGGCCCGCGCCTTGACCGCATCGGCGGTGGTCAGGGCGTTGGCGCCGGGCGCGAGCTGGACGGCGACGCCGGCGGCCGGGTGGCCGTTCAGGCGGCTGATCGCATCGTAGTTCTCGCTGCCGAGCTCGACGCGGGCGACGTCGCCGACGGTGACCAGGCCGCCGCTCGCCGCGCTGCGCACGATCACCTTGCGGAAGTCGTCGGCGGTCTTCAGCCGCGACTGCGCCGTGACGGTGGCGTTCAGCTGCTGGCCGGGCGGGGCGGGCAGGCCGCCGATCTGGCCGGCGGAGACCTGGGTGTTCTGCGCCTGGATGGCCGCCTGCACGTCCCCCGGGTTGAGCTTGAGGTTGGTCAGCTTGAACGGATCGAGCCAGATGCGCATGGCGTGCTGGGCGCCGAAGGTCTGGATCGCGCCGACGCCGTCCACCCGCGACAGCGGGTCCTGCAGGTTGCTGACGATGAAGTCGGCGATGTCGAAGTTGGTGTAGCGGTCGGTGGGATCCGACAGCGCGACGATCAGCAGGAAGTTGGTGCGGGTCTTGGCGACCGTGACGCCCAGCTGCTGCACCTGCTGCGGCAGCAGCGGGGTGGCGGCCTGGACCTTGTTCTGCACCTGCACCTGGGCGATGTCGGGATTGGTCCCGGCCTTGAAGGTGGCGGTGATGGTCACCTGGCCGCTGGAGCTGCTGTTCGACGAGAAGTAGATCAGGCCGTCGAGGCCCTTCAGCTGCTGCTCGATCACCTGGGTCACCGAGTTCTGCAACGTCTCGGCGGACGCCCCTGGATAGGTGGCGTTGATGGTGACCGCGGGCGGGGCGATGTCCGGATACTGGGCGATCGGCAGGGTGCGGACCGCGAGCGCGCCCGCCAGCATGATCACCAGGGCGATGACCCAGGCGAAGATCGGCCGGTCGATGAAGAAGCGGGACATCGGGCGGGCCTACTTGGCGGCCATGACGGGCGCAGCGCGGGGCGATCCGGCCGGCACGGCGTGGACGGGGGCGCCGGCCTTCACCTTCTGCAGTCCTTCCACGATCAGCCGGTCGCCCGCCGACAGGCCGGAGGTGACGAGCCACTTGTCGCCGATCGCCGGCCCGGTGGTCAGGGTCCGCTGCTGCGCCTTGCCCTGGGCGTCGACCACCATGGCCGTGGGCAGGCCCCGCTCGTCGCGGGTGACGCCCACCTGGGGCGCGAGGATGGCGCTTGGGACCACGCCCTGCGGCACCACGGCCTTGACGTACATGCCGGGGAGGAGGGCCGCGGCCGGGTTCGGGAAGACCGCGCGCAGGGTCACCGCGCCGGTGCTCTCGTCGACCGTGACGTCCGAGAAGGCGAGCACGCCCGTGCGGTCGTAATCGCTGCCGTCCTCGAGGCGCAGCCGCACCGTCACCGAGCCGGGCGCGATCTTGCCCGACCGCAGGCTGCGCTGAAGGGCGAGCAGCTCACCGGCGGACTGGTTGATGTCCACGTAGACGGTGTCCAGCCGCTGGATGGTGGTCAGCGCACTGGCCTGGCTGGCGGTGACCAGGGCCCCGCGGGTGACGGTGGAGCGGCCGATGCGACCGGAGATCGGGGCCGTGACGCGGGTGTAGCCGAGGTTGATGCGCGCGCTGTCCACCGCCGCCTGCGCCTGCTGCACCTGGGCGGAGGCCTGGCCGTAGGCGGCGGCGGCGTCGTCGGCCTCCTGGCGGCTGACGGCGTTGATCTTGACCAGGTCGGCGTAACGCTCGGACTTCAGCCGGGCCGTGGTCAGCATGGCCCGCGCGTTGGCCAACTGGCCGTTCGCCTGGGCCAAGGCGGCGCGGTAGGGCGCCGGGTCGATCTGGTAGAGCAGCTGGCCGCGCTTGACCGTGGAGCCCTCGGTGAAGAGGCGGCCTTCGATCAGGCCGCTGACCTGGGGCCGCACCTCGGAGGTTTCGACCGCGCTCGTCCGGCCTGGGAGTTCGGTCTGGATGGCCGCCGGCTGTGGCTGCAGGACCACGACGCCGACCTCAGGCGGACCTTGCGGCGGCGGCCCCGAGGGCTTGCCGCACCCGGTGACCGTCGCGGCGAGGAGGGCCGCGGCCAGGAGACGAATTCCGAAGTGGGACACGATGACGCCTCGCGAGAGTGGCGGTGCTTTTGTCGGTTTGGGCGCGCACGTCAAGCGGTGCGTGCCCAAGCTTGGCCAGACAACCTGGGGTGGGCCGCAGGGCGGTGGCATAACCGGTTATTCAGGGCTGTCGCCTGCGGAGCCCGGAAAACGCCGGTCGGCGAAACCCGGCCGAGGCGATCCTATGGACGGGGGCCGGCGGCCGGAACCGGGTCCGCCCCGCCGGGTGAGCCGGGGACCTCCGGCAGTGCGGGCAGGGCGGCGGGACGGCGGTAGCTGAGGCCGTAACCGGAGGCGAACAGCGGGTCGTAGCCCGGCTCGCCGCGGTTCAACCGCGTCTGGCTGGCGAACTTCGGCCAGGCGTAGGAAAGACGGCCGGTGAAGTCGTGGCGCGCCCGGCCCTTGGCGTCGCCGACCAGCACGTCGGCGATCCCGCCGCCCTCGCTGCCCGGCAACCAGGCGGCGACGAAGGCGTCGGCGGCGGCGAGCTCCGGGTTCACCCACAGCGGCCGGCCGGACAGGAACACCGCCACCACCGGGATTCCCTGGGCCTTCAGCTTGCTGAGCAGGGCGAGGTCCGTCTTGGCGCCCGGCTGGTATTCCAGCGTCGCCAGGTCCCCCCGGGATTCGGCGTAGGGGTTTTCGCCGAACACCACGACCGCCACGTCGGGCTTGCGCCGGAACGATCCGTCGGGGCTCAGCTCGGCCATGCCGCCGGCCGCGTGGACCGCTTCGCGCAGGCCCGACCAGATCGACTGGGCGTTCGGGAAGTCGCCCGGCGTGTTGCCCTGGCCCTGCCAGCTGAGCGTCCAGCCGCCGGCCTGCTTGGCGACGTTGTCGGCGCCGTCGCCGGCCACCAGCACATGGGCCGAGCCGCGGATCGGTAGCACCGAGCCCTCGTTCTTCAGCAGCACCAGGGACTCGCGGACCGCCTGGCGGGCGATGGCGCGGTGCTGCGGCGACCCGAGGGTGTCGAGCCGGCCTTCCCAGGGGCGCGGCCCGAACAGGCCGGCCTTGGCCTTCACCCGCAGGATTCGGCGCACCGCATCGTCGATGCGCGCCATCGGGATCTCGCCGGACCGGGCCTGGGCCAGGGTGTTGCGGTAGAGACCCTTCCAGGTGTCGGGGGCCATGACCATGTCGATCCCGGCGTTGATCGCCGCGGGGCAGTTCTCGTTGGTGCAGCCCGGCAGCTGGCCGAGGGCGTTCCAGTCGCTGACCACGAAGCCGTCGAAGCCCATCCGCTGCTTCAGCACGCCGGTGAGCAGGCTGGCGTTGGCGTGCATCTTGACGCCCTGCCAGCTCGAGTAGGAGGCCATGACGGTCATCGCGCCGGCCTCGATCGCCGCCACGTAGCCCGGGGCGTTCAGGCGGGCGAGTTCGGACTCGTCGTACAGGTTGTCGCCCTGGTCCTTGCCCTTGTCCGTGCCGCCGTCGCCGAGGAAGTGCTTGGCCGATGCGGCCACGTGCCCGGCCTGGAGCGCGGGCCAGGTCGCCGGCGCGCCCTGCAGGCCGGCGACCATCTGGCCGGCGTAGGCGGCGACGAGCTGCGGATCCTCCGAATAGCCCTCGTAGGTGCGGCCCCAGCGGTCGTCGCGCACCACCGCCAGGGTCGGGGCGAAGGCCCAGTCGATGCCGGCGGCGGCGGTCTCCTGAGCGGTCGCCTCGCCGATGCGGCGCATCAGCGCCGGGTCGTGCATGGCGCCCAGCCCGATGTTGTGCGGAAAGAGCGTGGCGCCCACGACGTTGTTGTTCCCGTGCACGGCGTCCACCCCGAGCATCACCGGGATCGGCGTGTGGCCGGGGCGGGTCTCCAGGGACACGGCCCGGAAGGCGCGGGCGGTGGCCAGCCAGGCTGCGGCCGGCGAGCGGTCGGGCGCCCCCAGCGGCGGGCTGTCGCCGCCGGCCAGGATCGACCCCAGCGGATAGTCCCGCAGGTCTTCCGGCCTGATGCTGGCGATGTCGGCCTGGATCAGCTGTCCGACCTTCTCCTCCAGGCTCATCGTCGCCATCAGCCCGGTGACGAAGGCCTCGGTCTTCGGGTCCGTCAGGCCGCGGCTGTGGGCGGCAGGCCAGCGATCGGGGTGGGCCAGGCCCGGCGGATCAGCGGCGAGCGCCGGCCCGCGGAAGCCGCCGAGGATCGCGGCCACGGCGGCGAGGCTGGCGGCGGCGCGGCGGCAGGTCTGGCGGGTCATCGGGCCAAGCTCCGGCGGCAAAGGTGGGGGCAGGCGGGGCCATCCCGCCAGGCGCAAACTACGGCCGTAATACCCATCCTGGGGAATGGCGGCGTCGCCGGAGCCGGGCCGACATCCTAGGGTGGCGCCCGGACTGGGCCAAGGCGCCACGGCGCCGAAAGAGCCACGGCCGAGGGAGTCACGGGAAGATGCCGCTCGACTACGACCTCTATTGGTCATTCCGCTCGCCCTATTCCTACATGGTCGCCCCGAGGTTGCTGGCGCTGGAGGCGGAGCACGAGGTCGCGTGCCGCGTGCGCCCGGTCTATCCGCTGGCCGTGCGCACGCCGGAGTTCTTCGACACCCGCGATCCGCTCTGGCTGCCCTATTTCATGACCGACGTGTTCCGGGAGGCGGCCTTCCTGCGCCTGCCGTTTCGCTGGCCGCGGCCCGACCCCGTGCAGCGCGGCCCCGACGGCCGCTATCCCGAAGCTCAGCCCTGGATCCATCGCCTGACCCACCTGGGCGTCGCCGCCGCCGAGCGCGGCCGGGGCCTGGCCTTCCTCGTCGAGGCCAGCCGGGTGATCTGGAGCGGCGACGTGGACGACTGGCAGGAGGGCGACCACCTGGCCCGCGCCGCCGAGCGCGCCGGCCTCGACTTCGCCGAGATGGCCGCGGCGGTGGACGCCGCGCCGGACCGCTACGCCGCGGTGGTCGAGGAGAACCAGGTCGCCCAGCGGGCGGCCGGCCACTGGGGCGTGCCGATGATGGTGTTCGGCGGCGAGGCCTTCTTCGGCCAGGACCGGTTCGACCAGCTCAAGTGGCGGATGCAGCAGCACGGGCTGACGGCGAGGCGCGGATCATGACCCAGGCGAAGATCGGGCGGACGCTGGCCGACTCCACGCCCTACTGGCCGCCGAAGCCGCAGGCCCCGAAGGGTGCGCCGAACATCCTCGTGGTGCTGTTCGACGACGTGGGGTTCTCGGACTTCGGCTGTTACGGCTCGCCGATCCGCACGCCGACCATCGACGCCCTGGCGGCCGGCGGCCTGCGCTATTCCGGCTTCCACACCACCGCCATGTGCTCGACGACGCGCGCGGCGCTGCTCACCGGGCGCAACCACCATTCGGTGGGGATGGGCTGCCTGGCCAACTTCGACAGCGGCTACCCGGGCTACCGCGGCAAGATCGCCCATGAGGCGGGGACCCTGCCGGAGATGCTGCGCCCGCACGGCTACCGCAACTACATGGTCGGCAAGTGGCACGTGACGTCGCTGACCGAGTCCGGGCCGACCGGGCCCTTCGACGGATGGCCCCTGGGCCGCGGGTTCGACCGCTACTACGGCTTCATGGACGCCGAGACGGACCAGTACGCGCCCGAGCTGGTGCGGGACAACACGGCGATCGATCCACCCGGCGGCTACGCCGACGGCTACCACCTGACCGCCGACCTGGTGGACGAGTCCATCCGCTACCTGGCCGACCACATGGCCGACGCGCCGCAGACGCCGTGGCTGCTGTGGCTGGCCTTCGGGGCCTGCCATGCGCCGCACCAGGCGCCGAAGGAGATCATCGAGAGCTACGACCCGGTGTTCGCCGGCGGCTGGGACGTGGAGCGCGAACGCCGGCTGGCGCGGCAGAAGGCGCTGGGGATCGTTCCGGCCGACACCCGCCTGCCGCCGCGCAACGACGGGGTCCGCGCCTGGGAGGAGCTCAGCGCCGACGAGCAGAAGGTGACCACCCGCCTGCAGAGCGCCTTCGCCGGCATGCTCGACCATGCCGACCGCCAGCTCGCCCGGCTGGTGGCCTTCCTGGAGGAGACCGGGGTGGCCGACGACACCCTGATCCTGGTGCTGTCGGACAACGGCGCCAGCCAGGAAGGCGGCCTCAGCGGCTTCGTCAACGCCATGGGCCCCTACAACCTGAAGGCCGAGCCGCTGGCGGAGAAACTCGCCAAGCTCGACGACATCGGCGGCCCGGACAGCCATTCCAACTTCCCGCACGGCTGGGCGATGGCCTCGAACACGCCGCTGCGCCGCTACAAGCAGAACACCCACGGCGGCGGCATCCGTGACCCGCTGGTCGTGCGCTGGCCGAACGGGATCGCTGCGCGCGGGGAGATCCGGCCGCAGTTCGCCCACGCCAGCGACCTGGTCCCGACGCTGCTGGAGCTGCTGGGGATCTCGCCGCCGGAGACGATCGCCGGCGTCGCGCAGATGCCGCTGGAGGGCGAGAGCTTCGCCGCCAGCCTGAGCGATCCCGCCGCGCCGCCGCGCCGCCGGGCGCAGTATTTCGAGATGTTCGGCCACCGCGGCCTGTGGCGCGACGGCTGGAAGGCGGTAGCCTACCACCCGCCGGGGACGCCGTTCGAGGCCGACCGCTGGGAGCTCTTCCACCTCGACGCCGACTTCTCCGAAACCGAGGACCTGGCGCAGGCCGAGCCCGAACGGCTGAAGGCGCTGGTGGAGGCCTGGTGGGCGCAGGCGGAGGCCTGCAAGGTGCTGCCGCTGGACGACCGCTTCGGGCCGCGGTTCGCGGAGAACGCCGCGCGCTTCCAGGGCCTGCGCAAGCGCTTCGTCTTCCATGCCGGCATGGGCCACCTGCCCACCGACGTGGCCCCCGACGTGCGCAGCCGCTCCTACCGGATCGAGGCCGAGGCGGTGATCCCCACTGGTGGCGCGGAGGGCGTGCTGATCGCCCACGGCGACGCCACCAGCGGCTACAGCCTCTTCGTGCAGGACGGGCGGCTGCATCACACGCTGAACATCGGCGGGCAGCGGACGACGGTGAGCTCCGAGCGGCCGCTCGCGCCCGGGCCGCGCCGCCTGGGCGTCGCAGTGCGTCAGGGCCCGGACGGCCGCAGCTTCACGCTGACGGTGGATGGCGAGGCCGCCGGAACGCTGCACACCACCGCCGGCTTCGCCACCCTGATCTCCTGGTCGGGCCTGGACATCGGCCGCGGTCGCAGCAGCCCGGTCGGGCCCTATCCGGCGCCGTTCGCCTTCACCGGTGGCCTGCGCAAGGTGACGGTGGTGATGGACGAGGACCAGGCGCTCGACGGCGAGGCGGTCGGCCTGGCGGAAATGGCCCGGCAGTAGGGCTTCGCTCGTCGCCGGCCAGGTGGCTCCGGCGGCCGGCTACTTGCTGCGGCCCTCGTAGTGGATGCTGAAGAGCGCGCAGGCCACGGGATAGCCGCTCATGAAGGCCCGTCCCACGGTGTGGCGGAACCCCATCTCGACCCGCATCTCGCAATAGTAGTCGACGCCGTTCTGCACGGCGTGGCGTCGCCAGACGTAGGTCGGCTTGCCATCCAGCGTGAGCGACTGGTCCCAGGGGCCGTAGAGGCCAATCGCGTCCTCGAGCTGCTTGCCGGCCAGCGCCGACGCGCCATTGACCTGAGGCGTCGCGCAGGCGGCGAGGCCCAGCAGGGCGGCGATCAAGATCGGGGTCCGGCGCACCCGACCTTCACTATAGGCGCGCCGGTCGAGCGTCGAGGCCGCTTCCCGGTCGCAACCGAAACCGTGCTAGTGACGGCGCCGTCGCTTCCACCACCGAGACCCCGATGCTGTTGAACCCCTTCACCCAGGCCCCGACGAAGATCGCGGTGCTGGGCCTAGGCTATGTCGGCCTGCCGCTGGCCGTGGCGTTCGCGGGCCAGCACGAGGTCATCGGCTTCGACATCGATCCCGGCCGGGTGGCGGAGCTGCGCGCCGGGCGCGACCGCACGCTGGAGGTGTCCGAGGCCGAGCTGAAGGCCGCCAGCCGGCTGAGCTTCAGCGCCGACGAGGCCGACCTCGCCGGCTGCGACGTCTTCGTCGTCACCGTCCCGACCCCCATCGACCGCCACAAGCGGCCGGATCTATCCGCCCTGATGGCCGCCAGCCGCACCGTCGGCCGGGCGATCGGCCGGGGCGGGGTCGTGGTCTATGAGTCCACGGTCTATCCGGGCGCGACGGAAGAGGACTGCGTGCCGGTGGTGGAGGAGGTCTCGGGCCTCGTCTTCAACCGCGATTTCTACGCCGGCTACAGCCCCGAGCGGGCCAATCCGGGCGATCCGCATCACCGGCTGGCCAACATCGTCAAGGTGACGGCGGGCTCGACCCCGCAGGCCGCCGATTTCGTGGACGCCCTCTATTCGACCGTGGTCGAGGCGGGCACCCATCGCGCCAGCTCGATCCGGGTGGCCGAGGCCGCCAAGGTGATCGAGAACACCCAGCGCGATCTCAACATCGCGCTGATCAACGAATTTTCCCTCATCTTCAATCGGTTGGGCGTGGATACTCATGAGGTGCTTGCGGCGGCCGGCACCAAGTGGAACTTCCTGCCGTTCCGCCCCGGCCTGGTCGGCGGCCACTGCATCGGGGTCGATCCCTACTACCTGACCTTCAAGGCCGAGGACCTGGGCTACCACCCGGAGGTGATCCTGGCCGGGCGACGGATCAACGACGGCATGGGCGGCTATGTGGCGCGCGAGCTGGTCAAGGAGATGATCCGGCGCAGCACGCCGGTGAAGGGCGCCCGCGTGCTGGTGATGGGTCTGGCGTTCAAGGAGAACTGCCCGGACCTGCGCAACACCCGGGTGATCGACATCATCCAGGAGCTGAAGGACTACGAGGCCCAGGTCGACGTCTGGGACCCCTGGATCGCGGCCACCGACGCCCGGCACGAATACGGCCTCGACCTGATCGAAGCGCCGCCGGCGGGGACCTACGACGCTATCGTGCTGGCGGTGGCCCACGAGCAGTTCGCGCAGCTGGGGCCGCAGAAGATCCGCGCGCTGGGCAAGGCGGGCGCGGTGATCTTCGACGTCAAGAGCATGCTGCCCCGCGAAGCCGCCGACCTCAGGCTCTAGGGCTCAAGCTTCGCGGGCGCCGTAGTAGTCCAGGTACCAGTCGACGAATTTGCCGACGCCGACCTCGATCGGGGTGCTGGGCGAGTAGTCGAGGGCGGCTTTGGTCTCCTCGACGTCGGCCTCGGTGCGGGCGACGTCGCCCGGCTGCATGGGCAGCAGGTTGAGCTCGGCCTTGCGGCCCAGCTTCGCCTCCAGCACCTGGATGTAGCGCATCAGCTCCACCCGTTCGGAGTTGCCGAGGTTGAGGACGCGCCAGGGGGCGACGCCGCTGGTGGCCGGATCCGGCTTCAGGGGATCCCAGGCCGGGTTGACCTGCGCCGGCCGGTCGAGCGCGGCGACCAGGCCGGAGACGATGTCCTCCACATAGGTGAAGTCGCGCTGCATCTTGCCCTCGCCGTAGACGTCGATGGGCCGGCCCTTGAGGATGGCGTCGGTGAACTTGAACAGCGCCATGTCCGGCCGGCCCCACGGCCCGTAGACGGTGAAGAAGCGGAAGCCCGTCGCCGGGACGCCGAACAGGTGGGCGTAGGAATGCGCCATGGCCTCGTTGGCCAGCTTGGTGGCGGCATAGAGGGTGATCGGGTGGTTGGCCCCGTCGTGGACGTTGAACGGCAGTTTGCCGTTGGCGCCGTAGACCGAGCTCGTGGAGGCGTAGACCAGGTGCCTCGGCTGCACCGCGCGGCAACCCTCCAGGATGTTGAGGAAGCCGACGACGTTGGCGTCCACATAGGCCGCGGGGTTCTCGAGGCTGTAGCGGACGCCGGCCTGGGCGGCGAGATTGACCACGCCGGTGGGCCGGGTTTCCGAAAACAGCGCCGCCATGCCCGGACGGTCGGCGAGGTCGAGCCGGGCGTGGCGGTAGCCGGGCGCCTTCTCCAGGATCGCCAGCCGCGCGGCCTTGAGGGTCGGATCGTAGTAGGCGTTCAGGTCGTCGACGCCGATCACCTCGTCGCCACGCTCCAGCAGTCGTCGGCTCAGGTGGAAGCCGATGAAACCGGCCGAACCGGTCACCATGATCGCCATGAACCGTACCTCTAAGCTGACGCCTGATTCGCGGCTGAGTTAAGCCAAGGGCTCAACCGGGTCGAGGTTTAGTGATCGAATCCCGCTGATCGGAAAGGCATTTGGCGCGTTGTCGCCGACGGCGGAACCAATGGCGGTGACCTGCGGTATGCAGGCCCGTGTTCTGCACTTAGAGTTTGTCCAATAATGGATCGTGCGTCGACCGACGGGTTCCGGCGATCAAAAGGGGCGAGGGAGCGTTCTTGTATGACCCAACAGACCGTGCCGGGACTGGAGCCCGCGCCGACAAAGCACGCCAAACTGATCCAGTGGGTGCGCGAGGTCGCCGAGCTTACCCAACCTGATCGAGTCTATTGGTGCGACGGGTCTGAAGCCGAATGGAGTGCGCTGACCGACACCCTGGTCGAAGCCGGCACCCTGAAGCGGCTGAACCCCGCCAAGCGGCCGAACTCCTTCCACGCCGTCTCCGACCCGCGCGACGTGGCGCGCGTTGAAAGCCGCACCTTCATCTGCTCCGAGAAGCCGCAGGACGCCGGCCCGACCAACAACTGGCTCGACCCGACGGAGATGCGGGCCGACCTGATGGACCTGTTCAAGGGCTGCATGAAGGGCCGCACGATGTACGTCGTGCCGTTCTGCATGGGGCCGCTGGGCTCGAAGATCAGCGCCATCGGCGTGGAGATCACCGATTCGGCCTATGTGGCGGCGTCCATGCGGGTGATGACCCGGATGGGCCGGGCCGCCCTCGACCAGTTGGGAGACGACGGCTTCTTCGTGCCGGCCCTGCACTCGGTCGGCATGCCGCTGGCTGACGGCCAGGCGGATGTCCCGTGGCCCTGCAACGAAATCAAGTACATCGTCCATTTTCCTGAGGCGCGGGAGATCTGGTCCTACGGCTCCGGCTACGGCGGCAATGCGCTGCTGGGCAAGAAGTGTTTCGCGCTGCGGATCGCCTCGGTGATGGCCCGCGACGAGGGCTGGCTGGCCGAGCACATGCTGATCCTGAAGCTGACCTCGCCGCAGGGCGAGGTGCGCTATGTGGCGGCCGCCTTCCCGAGCGCCTGCGGCAAGACCAACATGGCCATGCTGCAGCCGACGCTGAAGGGCTGGAAGGCCGAGACGATCGGCGACGACATCTGCTGGATGCGGTTCGGCGACGACGGCCGCCTGTACGCCGTGAATCCGGAGTCCGGCTTCTTCGGCGTCGCGCCCGGCACCGGGCTCGACACCAACAAGAACGCCATCGACGCCCTGCACGCCAACTGCATCTTCACCAACGTGGCGCTGACCGACGACGGCGACGTCTGGTGGGAAGGCCTGACGGCCGAGCCGCCGGCCCACCTCATCGACTGGCGCGGCCAGGACTGGACGCCGGGCGGCAGCGAGCCGGCCGCCCACCCGAACGCGCGCTTCGCCGTCCACGCCAGCCAGTGCCCGGTGATCGCCGGCGAGTGGGAGGATCCGGCCGGCGTGCCGATCTCCGCCATCCTGTTCGGCGGCCGCCGGGCCTCGGCAGTGCCGCTGGTCACCGAGGCGCGCGACTGGGCGCACGGCGTCTTCATGGCCTCCAACGTGGCCTCGGAGGGCACCGCGGCGGCCGAGAACGCCATCGGCGAGCTGCGCCGCGACCCGTTCGCCATGCTGCCCTTCTGCGGCTACAACATGGGCGACTACTTTGGCCACTGGCTGGCGATGGGCGAGGGCGCCGATCCCGCCAAGCTCCCGCGCATCTATTTCGTGAACTGGTTCCGCAAGGACGAGCGCGGCAAGTTCGTCTGGCCGGGCTACGGCGAGAACGCCCGGGTGCTGAAGTGGATCGTCGAGCGACTGGAAGGCCGGGCGGAGGCGGTCGA
This sequence comes from Phenylobacterium hankyongense, assembly GCF_003254505.1. Taxonomy (NCBI): domain Bacteria; kingdom Pseudomonadati; phylum Pseudomonadota; class Alphaproteobacteria; order Caulobacterales; family Caulobacteraceae; genus Phenylobacterium; species Phenylobacterium hankyongense. Next base: position 2,928,021 of record NZ_QFYP01000001.1, read on the forward strand.
CACCCCCATCGGCCGGCTGCCGGCGCCGGGCGCCCTGGACGTCTCCGGCCTCAGCCTGAGCGAGGATCAGCTCGAGCTCCTGCTCACCGTTGACGCCGACATCTGGCGCCAGGAGGCGGCGCTGATCCCGCCGTTCTACGAGAAGTTCGGCGAGCACCTGCCGGCGGCCCTGTGGACCGAATACCGGGCCCTGGTGGAGCGGCTGTCGCAGACCGCGCGCCAGCCGGAGATGGCCGCCGCCGAATAGGCGGCGTCAGACCACCTTCAGGCCGAGGCCGCTCAGCAGCTCGGCGGCCTGCTGCTTGGAAACCACCGCGCCTCTGAAGCGTGCGGCCTCGGAGAGGCGCAGTGCGCCCAGGTCGGCGCCGCGCAGGTCTGCGCCCTCGAACCGCGCGTCCAGAAGGTTGGCTTCCCGCAGGCTGCAGGCCGTCAGCACCGCCTCGCGGAAATCGCAGCCGACGAGGTCGGCGCCCTGGAAATCGATGCCCTGGAGCTCGCAGCGCCGGAACGAGACTCCCCGCAGATAGGCGTTGATCAGCAGGCAGCGCGCGAAGCTCAGGCCCAGGGTCGCCGCCTCCATGAACTGCGCGCCGGTCAGCTTGCAGTCTTCCATGACCGCCGCCGCCAGCCGCGTGCCTCGCCATCGGGTGTTGTTGAGATCGCAATCCTGGAAGCGGGCTTCGGTGAGGTCGCTCGACGAAAACTCGGCCCGACCGCCGCGGCAGCCGCGGAATTCGCAGCCGGCCAGGTCGAGGCCGCTGAGATCTGCGCCCGCCAGATTCCACCGGGAGAAGCGCACCGGCGCCGGAGCCCGGCTCAACGCCGCCGCGACGTCCTCGCGTGTCGCCGATCCACCGGGGGCCGGGGGCTCGTCCATGGCGCGGCTTTCCATGCCAGCAGCCAGACGACCTCAGCCGTTGGCGACGACGCGCAGGTTGGGTGCCGCGCCCGGCCGTTCGCCGCGGATCTGCGCCACCAGGTCGAACAGCGCGCGGCGGACATCCTCGACATCGCCGCGCTCGGCCAGGGCCTCGACCTCGGCCAGGTGGTTGGCGTTGATGCGGATGGCGGAGTTGGAGACCACCTCCATCACCTTCGGCGCGCACGGCAGGGAGCGCTCGGTTTCGTCCAGCAGCGCCTCGGTGAGCTTCTCGCCGGGCCGCAGGCCGGTGATCTCGATCTCGATGTCCTTGCCCGGCGTGCGGCCGGAAAGCGCGATCATCTGGCGGGCCAGGTCCATGATCCGCACCGGCTCGCCCATCTCCAGCAGGAACAGGCGCGCGTCGCGACCCTCGCCCTCGGCGCAGGTGGCGGTGGCGTGCAGCACCAGCTGGGCCGCCTCCGGAATGGTCATGAAGAACCGTTCCATGTCCGGGTGGGTGACGGTGACCGGCCCGCCGCGCTCGATCTGCGACTTGAAGATCGGCACCACCGAGCCGGCGGAGCCCAGGACGTTGCCGAACCGCACGGCCGAGAAGCGCGTGCCCTTGCCGATGGTCTGCTGGGCCTGGATGACCGATTCCGCCAGCCGCTTGGTGGCGCCCATGACGTTGGTCGGGTCGACCGCCTTGTCGGTGGAAATCAGCACCATCTGGCCGGCGCCGCAGGCCTTCGCCGCCTCGGCGACGTTCCAGGTGCCGATGACATTGGTAAGCACGCCCTCGCAGGGATGGCGCTCGACCATCGACACGTGCTTCAGCGCCGCGGCGTGGAAGACCAGGTCCGGCGTCTCCTGCAGGAAGACGTTGGTGACCCGCGTGGCGTTGCGCACGTCGCAGAGCACAGCCTTGCGCGGCACGTGCGGGAAGATCTCGGCCATCTCCCGCTCAATCTCGAACAGCGAGGTCTCGGAGAAGTCCATGAGGGTCAGGTGGGCGCACTGGAAGGCGGCGACCTGCCGGGCGAGCTCGGCCCCGATGGAGCCGCCGGCCCCGGTGACCAGCACGCGTCGACCGCGGATCAGGTTGCCGATGGCGTGACGGTCGAGCTCGATGGGCTCGCGAGCCAGAAGCTCCTCGATGTTGATCTCCCGCATGGGCAACAGGGTGACGCCGTCGTGTTGCGCCAGCTCGACGATGGAAGGCAGGCGCAGCAGGCGGATGCCGTCGTTCTTCAAGCGGCCGAGCTGGTCGGCGGTGAGGCCCTTCAGCCGGCCGGGCTCTTCGAGGAAGAGGATGGCGCGCGGATAGCGGTTCCAGCGGCGCAGGTCGGCCAGCGCCTCGTCGAGGTTGTCGAGGCATTCGATGATGCAGACGCCGCGCACCTGTTGGCCCACGTCGCGGGCGTCCGGGCCGACGATGCCGACCGGCGTATAGGTGCGGTCATGGCTGCGGGCGACGTCGCGCAGGTAGGTGTCGGCCAGCGACGGGGGGCCAATCAGCAGCAGGGACGGCGACTGGGTGACCCGGTCGGAGATGGTCTTCAGCGGCGAGAAGGAGTCGAGGGCGTGCTCATGCAGGGCGCGCCGCAGGATCCGTACGCCCATCGAGCCCACCATCTGGAAGATAGGAGCCATGAACAGGGTGGAGCGCGGCAGGCCGCGCGCGCGGTCGAGGACGAACACCCACAGCAGGAACACGCCGACCGTGAGCAGCGCGATGCGCGCCAGCACCAGGGCGTCGGGGATCGAGGCGTAGCGCCAGGGCGACAGCTCCCGCCGGAACAGCATCGTGAAGCCCGCCGCCAGGGCGGCGTAGAGCACCACCAGCTGCACCACGTTGAGGGAGGGGGCCCCGTCGAGGCCGAAGCCGGGAAGTCCGGACGGCGCCACGAGGTAGGCGAAGGCGAAGGCGAAGGCGGCGATGACCACGTCGGCGACGATGGTCTGGGCCCTGAAAGCCATCCGCTCCATGCGTCGCACTCCGTTCACGCTTCGAATCCGCAACATAGACTTGCGCAACATAGACTTGGACGTGCGACCGGCCAATGAACTCGCCGGGGTTCGCTCCGCTTGGGATGCGTTCCGCGCGCTTCTTGCGCTACCGGCGGAACGCGGCGACCTTAGGAAGTGCGGACACCCGGCGCAAATGGAAAAGCCGCCGCGGAGGTCCACGGCGGCTTCTCATCTCAATCGCAAAAAGTCGAGCTAGAACGTGGCCTTGACGCTGGCCACCAGCTTCGGTTCGTAGATCTTGCCGAAGTTGTGCTGGTCGGTGTCCCAGTATCGCACGTCGAGGCCGACCTTGTCGGTAAGGGCGTAGCCGACGCCGGCGTTCCAGGTGGTGTAGTCGAGCGGTCCGACGACTTCCTGCTTGCCGAGGGCGGCGCTGACGCTGAACTTGGTGTTCGGGATCGGCGCGGCGGCGTTGATTTCGTAATAGTTGGCCTCACCCGTTTTGAACGGGAATTCCGGCGAATGGTAATAGCCGACGCCGAGCGTCGCGGGGCCAACGGGAACCGAGGCCAGGGCCTTCCACTCGGTGTAGGCCTCGTCCGGACCGGACGGCTTCGGGTTGTAGCCGTAGTAGATCACGCCAAAATCGAACGCCACCGGGCCCAGCGTCGGCTTCACGCCGGCGTAGAAGTCGGATTCCAGCCGGGTGCCGTTGAGAAAGTCGACGTTCGAGAGCCAGACGCCCGCATAGCCGATCTTGGCGACCGTGATGTCGGCGCCGGCGAAGGCCTCGGCCTTGTTGTTGGTCTGGCTGATGCCGCGGAACACGTAGTCGGTGGCGGCTCCGGCGTTGAAGGTCAGGCCGAGCGGGCGGTCTTCGGCGTGCGCCGCGCCGCCGAGGGCCAGCGCCGCACTCGCGGCCAGCAGCGCGATCTTGATCGTTTTCATTGTCTATCCCCTTGTCTCCGGCCGCCTCGCCTCCGGAAGCGACCGTGCGCCGCCATCCTCGCGGCGACACCGTCCAGATCAAAGCGACCCGCGGGGCGCGCAGCGAGCATCGTTTAGGTGACCGGTTTTCGGGCGCCGGCAGAGGCGGGCGCCTGCAAATTGGACGCCTAGCGGGCGACCAGCGGGGCATAGCCGAGGTGCGTGCCGGCGTCGACCAGCAGAGTCTCGCCGGTCACGTGCCGCGACGCAGGCGAGGCCAGAAAGACGGTGGCGCCGGCGATGTCCTCCGCGGTGGAGGCGGCCTTGAGCGGCGTGGCCGCGGCTACCGCCGTCCGCATGCGCTCGATGCTTCCCTCGGCCATGCCCTTGCCGAACCAGGGGGTGTCAATGAAGCCGGGGCAGACGGCGTTGACGCGGATCTTCGGCGCCAGGGCCCGCGCCAGCGACAGGGTCATGGTGGTCAGCGCGCCCTTCGAGGCGGCGTAGGGAATCGACGAGCCGATCCCGGTCACGCCGGCGATCGAGGCGGTGTTGACCACCGCGCCCGGCTGCGGCGCGGCCTCCAGCAGGGCGCGACAGGCGCGGACCATCTGGTAGGCGCCCACGACATTGACCGCATAGAGGTCGTGGAAGTCCTCGGCGGAGACCGCGTCGAGGTCGGCGTGGGCGGCGAAGCGGGTCACGCCGGCGTTGTTGAACAGGGCGTCGATCCGGCCGAACGGCTCGGCCGCGGCGGCGATCCGGCGGCAATTCTCGTCGAGGGCGACGTTGCCCTGGACCAGCACCGCCTGGGCCCCGCAGCCCTCCACCAGACGGGCGGTCTCCTCGGCCTCGGCGATGCTGCTGGCGTAGTTGACCACCACCGCGCGAGCCCCGCGGCTGGCGGTCTCCACCGCGACGGCGCGGCCCAATCCGGTCGAGGCCCCGGTCACCACCACCACGAATCCGCTGAAATCGTCGCTGGCCATCGGCGCCTCCCGTTGTTCAGGCCACCTGTAGCGGCTAAAGCCGCCGGCATGGAAGAGACCCATCTCACCCAGCTCGGCCGCGACGCGCGGGGTTTTGCGAGTCCGGACGAGGCGGTGCTGGAGCGCGTGCCCAACCCGCACCCCGACGCCCTGTACCTGGCCCGCTTCACCGTGCCGGAGTTCACCTCGCTCTGCCCGGTGACCGGCCAGCCGGACTTCGCCCACCTGGTGATCGACTACGCGCCGGCTGAATGGCTGGTGGAGTCGAAGTCGCTGAAGCTCTACCTCGGCTCGTTCCGCAATCACGGGGCTTTCCACGAGGATTGCACCGTCGCCATCGGCCTGCGGCTGGTGGCGGAGCTGGCGCCGCGCTGGTTGCGGATCGGCGGCTACTGGTTTCCGCGCGGCGGCATTCCGATCGACGTCTTCTGGCAGAGCGGCGCGGTTCCCGACGGCCTGTGGCTGCCGGACCAGGGCGTGGCGCCGTATCGCGGCCGCGGCTGAGGTCGGGCGGGGCCACCGGCAGGTCGCCCGCGGGCCGGCGGGCGGGGAATACTTGGAAATTCAAGACGAACGCGCGTAACCGAAGGCTCCCCGCGAGGCCTGCTCAGCATTTGGCGGGCGAGGACTGGCGCGGACTCACTCTCCTCTGAGGCGAAAAGACGGGGCTGCTCAGGCGGCCGCGCGCATCGGGCTTTCCAAACCCGCCGAGGGGGCATATATCTGGCTGGCCCATCTCTCCTCGGGCGTGTCACCTCAGGCCGGACGGCGTCATGCGCCGTCCGGCCGTTGTGTTTTGGGGCGGCGGCCTTGAAGGCCGCGCCTCAGCCGGTCCAGCGGGTGGTCAGCGCCGCCGGGTCCGGCCGCTCCCGCTCCAGCGGCGGCTCGCGCGGGGTCCCCATCAGGATGAATCCGGCCACCCGCTCTTGCTCGGCGAGGCCGAGGATCGTGCGCGCCTGCGGGTCGTAGGCGTACCAGTCGGTGATCCAGTTCGCACCGTAGCCCATGGCCAGGGCCGCATAGGTGAGGGTGGCGCCGACCGCGCCGGCCGACAGAATTTGCTCCCACTCCGGAATGGCGGCCGGCCGCGGCGAGGAGATCACCGCCACCGCCAGCGGCGGGATCTTCAGCTTGGCGAGCTTGGCGGCGGCCGTGGCGTCGCCGCGCTCGGTGGCGACGGCTTCGAGGCGTGCGGCGAAGCGCGCCTTGCCGTCCCCCTCCAGGATGACGAACCGCCAGGGCGCGAGCTTGCCGTGGTCGGGCACGCGGGTGGCGAGGCGCAGCAGGATCGCCAGCTCCTCCTCGGTGGGCCCGGGGGCCATCAGGGTCACGGCGGAGGTCGAGCGGCGCAGCGCCAGGAAGCGCAGCACTTCCGGGGTCGGCGCAACATCCACGGGCGCGCCGAACTCCGGCGCCGGCGGCAGGGCGACAGTCACGTGGGGCGCCTCATTTTCTGAAAGACCGAGCCGGTCCGGCTCTTTATGGGTGCGCCGGATGGCGGCGCAAGCCTAGTTGAGAGCATGTCGCAAAGACCGACCTGGCTTCGGCCCCACGGAACCCCCTGGATGCGCGGCCCCGAGCTGGTGGTCTACGAGAATCCGTGGATTCGGGTGAGCCATCACGAGGCGACCGCGCCCACCGGGCGGCCGGCGCAGTACGGCATGGTGGGTTTCAAGAACCTGGCGATCGCCGTCCTGCCGCTGCACGACGACGGCACGGTGACGCTGGTGGGCCAGAGCCGCTTCGCGCTCGCCGACTACAGCTGGGAGATCCCCGAGGGCGGCTCACCGCTCGGCGAGGATCCGCTGGACGGCGCCAGGCGCGAACTGGCGGAGGAGACCGGCCTGGTCGCGGCGGATTGGCGCCAGGTGATGAGCGTGCAGCTCTCCAACTCGGTGACCGACGAGCGGGCGATCGGCTATCTGGCGCTCGGTCTCAGCGAAGGCGGAGCCGGCCACCACGCCGACGACACCGAGGAGATCGCCCTGGCGCGCGCGCCTTTCCGCGAGGTGCTGGACGCCGCCTTGGCCGGGCATTTGCAGGACGTGCTGACGGTGGCGATGCTGCTGCGGGCCTACCATATGGCCCGTGAGGGCGCTTTGCCGGACGCGCTGGTGCGCGCAATGCTAGGATAGGGAGAGGCTGATGGTGCGGGAGGATGCGATGAGCCAGCGCCTGGAAGTGATCGATCCGGCATCTGCGCCGCCCGTCTGGGCGTCCCTGCGCAACGAGGCCTATGCCGCGGCGAAGACCGAGGCGGCGCTCGCCTCGCTGCTGGCCGCGGTGATCCTGAACCACAAGACCCTGGGCGGCGCGCTGTCCTACCAGCTGGCCCGCAAGCTCGGCGACCAGGAGCTGCGCGGCATGACGCTGCGCGAGATCGCCGAGGAGGCCTACGACAGCGACCCGAGCCTGGTGGAGATGGCCGAGGCGGACCTGATCGCGGTGTTCGAGCGCGATCCCGCCTGCAAGGGCTATGTCCAGCCGTTCCTGTTCTTCAAGGGCTTCCTGGCGCTGCAGACCCAGCGGGTGGCCCACTGGCTGTGGCGCGAGGGCCGCGACACCCTGGCCTTCTACCTCCAGAGCCGGATGAGCGAGCTGTTCCAGGTGGACATCCACCCGGCGACGATGATCGGACGCGGCGTCTTCATCGACCACGGGACCGGCATCGTCATCGGCGAGACGGCGGTGATCGGCGACGACGTCTCCATGCTGCAGGGCGTGACGCTCGGCGGCACGGGCGCGGAGCGCGGCGACCGCCACCCGAAGATCGGCAAGGGCGTGCTGCTGGGCGCCGGGGCCAAGGTGCTCGGCAACATCACCATCGGCGACTACGCCAAGGTCGCCTCGGGCTCCGTGGTGCTCAAGCCGGTGCCCGCCGGCTGCACCGCCGCCGGGGTCCCGGCGAGGCTGGTGAACTGCCCGACCTGCGAGGAACCGGCCCGCAGCATGGACCACACGCTCGCCGAGGCTGTGTACGACTACGTGATCTGAGGTTTTCGCGAGCGCCGCGACCGGCTAGGTTCGCGCGCAGTGAAGCCCCGAGGAGCGTTGGCGTGGACGAGAGAGCTATCCGCAAGATCGAAGGCCACCTTCGGGGGACCTTCGCCAACGCACGCATCACCCTCGTGCCGCGCCCCAAGCAGAAGGACTCCGCCGAAGTCTACATCGGCGAGGAGTTCATCGGCGTCGTCTTCCAGGACGAGGACGAGGACGGCTCCTACATGTTCGAGATGGCGATCCTGGCCGAAGACCTGCCGTAGGGCCGCCGAGCTTTGCCGGGGGGCAAACCGACTCAGCTTCACGGGGCGCTGATCTTCGTCGCCTTTGCTGGCGGCTCGCCGACCCGTGGGCGGCGCTGACCCGGCTGTACCAGGTCTGGCCGGCCCGCGCCCGATCAGCCGGCCGCCCGGAAGGCCCAGAGCCGGGACAGCACGAACGAGACGGCGGGGACCACGACCACGACGACGCCGAGGGCGAGCCGGAAGTCGAGACCCAGCCGGTTGACGGCGACGAAGGTGATCGCCTGGTTGAGCGCCAGGCCGAACAGTGACACCGCCACGAAGCGCGCGAACTGGCCGCCCCGCAGCGCCGCCTTGCCGAAGGTGAAGCGCGCATTTCCGAAATAGGAGATCAGCACCGCGAAGCCGTAGCCGATCAGGTTGGCTTCCAGCGCCGACGCCTGGAGCCAGCTTCGCGCGCTCAGGGCGGTCACGACATGCACGGCCGTCGCCGTCAGCCCGACGAACGCGAACGTGGCGCCCTGACGCAGGATCGGCGCGGTCACGGCGCGCGATCAGCGACCGCGAGGATCGAGACGCCGAACGGCAGGTTCATGTGGCGCAGCAGCATCTGCTCGCTGGCGAACAGGCCATGCAGGACCCGGTTGAGCGGCGCGCCGACCTCGGCCTCATCGCTGCCATGCTTCGATCCCGTGGCGATCCGCAGGAGCCGGACGGCGGCGATCGGCGGAAAGAGCAGGCAGTTGAAATAGGTCGCGCGGCGCAGTCGCAGGCCGGCGTCCTCGAAGAGCGCCCGGTAGGCGCCAAGTGAATAGCGGCGCTTGTGATGATGGTGCTCGTCGTGAGCGCTCCACATCCATTGGTGGGCCGGCACGGTGGTGACGAGGAAGCCGCCCGGGGCGAGCAACCGACCCAGGGCCTCGACGGTCCCGCGGTCGTCGTCCACGTGCTCCACGACGTCGAAGGCGGTCACCAGATCGAACCTGGTGCCGAACGCCGGCAACTGGTCGGGAAGGGTCCCGGCAGAGATGGCGACGCCGGTGCGCTGGGCCGCGTAGTCGCGCGACTCGGCATCCGGCTCGATCCCACGCACCCGCCCGAACCGGGAGAGCATCTGCAGGTTTCCGCCGGTGCCACAGCCGACTTCCAGGACCTCCGCCTCGGCCGGCAGGGGCAGGCGGGAGATCTCGCTGGCCAGGATTTCACGCCGGGCGGTGAACCACCAATGGCCCTGCTCCAGGTCGCGCATCCGGTTGTAGATTTCCCGGTCCATGACCTAGCTGTCGAACCCGACGCGTTCGCGGACCATGTAGAGTGGCCGGCCTTTGACCTCCTCGTAGACGCGTCCGACGTATTCGCCGATCACCCCGAAGGCGATCATCTGGAGGGCGAAGCCGAACAGGATCACGGCCATCATCGAGGCGTAGCCGGGCACGTCGCGGCCGATGAACAGCACCCGCACGATGAGCACGAGCCCGTAAAGCACCGCAAGCAGGGCGGCCACGACGCCGACGCTGGTCCAGATCCTCAGGGGCGCGGTGCTGAACGACGTGACGCCGTCCAGGGCGAACCGCCAGAGCTTGGAGTAGCCCCAGGAGCTTGCTCCGGCCGCGCGCGCCGGTCGCACATAGGGCACGCCGACCTGCCGATAGCCGACCCAGGCGAACAGCCCCTTCATGAAGCGGTTGCGCTCGGGAAGCTGCATGAGGGCGTCGACGACCTTGCGATCCATCAGCCGGAAGTCGCCGGTGCTGGCCGGAATGGGATGGTCGGACAGCGCATTGAACACCCGGTAGAAGAGCGTGGCGCTGAGCCGCTTCAGGCGCGTGTCGCTGCGCCGGTCGGCGCGGACGCCATAGACGACGTCGTAGCCCTGCTCCCAGAGCGCCAGGAACTCGGCGATCAGCTCGGGGGGGTCCTGGAGGTCGGCGTCGAACGGGACGACGAGGTCGCCGGTGGCCTCGCTCAAGCCGGCCGTCAGCGCCGCTTCCTTGCCGAAGTTGCGCGACAGGGCCAGGATCCGGAGACGGCGGTCGGTGGCCGCGCGCGCCGTCAGCAACTCGAACGTCCCGTCACGGCTGCCGTCGTCGACACAGACGATCTCCAGCTCGACGCCCAGGTCGGCCATGGCGGCGTCCAGTCGCTCGAAGAGGGCGGCCAGGACCGCCTCTTCGTTGTGCATGGGAATGACCACGGAAAGCCTGCGGCCCCTGTGTGAACGCGCGCCCGGGAGCGCCGCCTGCGCGACTTCGGATCGGTCCATCGCGTGCGTGATACCGCGTTCACCTTCCCTTGCGAAGGGTAGCGCCCCGATCCGCAACGCAGTCGGTCGCCCCGCCTCGGCGGATCTTCCCGCGCGCTGATCGGCTCAGCGCCGGGCCTCGCCGGCCCGGAAGGTGACCAGCCGGTGGGCGGCGAAGTTGAACACCACCGGCGTCAGGATGGCGCAGGCATGGGCCACGGTCTCGGCCGGGCCGGGCGCCAGGAACCGGCCGAACAGGTGGTCGCGCAACAGGATGGCGACCCCCACGACGACAGGGAAGGCGATCAGGTTGAAGACCAGGAACCACGCCACCTCGTGCCGCAGCGGCTTGCCCGATGCGGGGAAGACGAACGCCCGGTTGAGGACGAAGGCGGTGACGAAGCCCACCAGGTAGGCGAGCACCACAGCCGCGGCAAAGCCCGTCCACGGCTGCAGAACCAGACGCGCGGCGAAATTGGCCGCAGCCGCCAGGCCGCCGGCCAGCAGGAACTTGGCGAACACGCCGTTGAAATAGAAGCCGACCAGCCGGCGGAACGAGGCGGCGGTCACTGCGGCCAGGCCTTGCGCCCGAGCTCGCACGCCCGCCCGTCGCGGGTGAGGCCGTAGGCCACGACCTCGCGGCCGGAGCCGCGGATCGCCGACGCCACCCAGCCGGAGTCGAGGGTCCGGACCTGGCGAACCGCCTTGCGCACGTCGCCCCTGGGCGTGCCCCCGGGGCCCGCGACGCCGACCACGTGGCCGGTGTCGTCGACCAGCACGATGTGATGGAAAATGCTGCGGCGCTTGCGGTCCCAGCCCCAGCCGTCCGCGCGCCAGCCGGCCCCGCCCTGCGGTTCCGGATTCAGCCGGTCGAAGGCCCCACGGCAGACGCGCTCCTCGGGCGCGGTGACCTTCAGCGCGAAGGGAGCCCCCACCACATAGCCCGGGTCGTCGGCGAACACCGACAGGCGCTGCTCGCGCAGGAACGGCGCGAGGTCCTCGACCATGCTGGCCTCGGGATAGATCTGCTTCATCGCCGCCTCGTCGGGCGCGCTGCTGAGCAAGACGCTGGCTCCCAGCTCGATCCGCTCGCGCGTGCCGAGGACCTGATCGCGGCCGAGCTTCTGGAGCGGGATGAGCATGATGAAGGCGAGGCCCACCGCGGCGCCGACCGCCAGCTTGCGGGCGATCGAACGGCTGTCCTGAGCGGTCAGCGCCCAGAACAGCGCCTGGGCCGCCCAGAAGTGCGAGGTCGGCGTCACGTAGCGGGACGAGAGCGCCTGCTCGACGCCGAATATCAGCCGGCCGAGGCTGGTCGCCGCCGCGCTCATGCCGATGAATAGGACGACGCCCAGCAGGGCCGCGCGGCCCGGATGGCGGCCGCCGTCGCGATAGACCGCCACGACCATGGCGGCGGTGAGCGCGACGCCCACCAGGCCCATGACCTGGGCCCGGATCACGCTGTCCTGCGCCCAGGTGTTGCCGATGTAGGCGGCGACGTAGCTGAGGTAGCGCCCCGGATGCTGGATCGCCAACGACGGCGGCGAGTGGAAGGCTACCGGCTGGTAGCCGTGCAGGTAGATCGCCGTCAGCACCGCCGTCGCAACCGCGGCGATCAGGGCGGCCTTCAGGCCGCGTCGGGTCACCACCGAGACCAGCACCATGGCGATCCCGGCGAACACGCCGTTGGCCATGTTGAAGGTGGCGAGCGTGAGCACCGCCAGCGCCCCGAGGAGAGTCGGCCAGCGCACGCCTCCCGATTCTTCGCTGGCGACGCAGAACAGGTAGATCGCCCAGGCGCCCGCGGCGTAGACGCCGACGAACTGCACCTGGAAACCCCAGAAGAAGTTCTCCCATTGCAGGAGGGAGACCATCATCCCGACCGCGGTGGCGGCGCCCAGCACGCCCAGCGGGCGCAGCCGCCTGAGGTCGGCGGCCGTGAGGTAGAAGGCCGCGGCGCCCAGCTGGATCAGGCCGATGACGACCAGGTTGAGGATGTCGCGGCCCTGGAACCACTTCAGGTCGGCCAGGAACACCAGGCGCGGGAACAGGATCCGGTGCTCGTTATGCTGCGAGAACAGGTAGCTCCAGGTGAGGCCGTTCTTGAGGATCTCCCGCCACCACCAGATGTTCGCCCACTGGTCGTTGAACGGGACGGCCGAATAGGTGGCGACGATGTCGTGGACGGTCCACGCCAGCATCAGGGCCGGCAAGGCGAACAGCGCCCAGCTGGGGGGTATCCGGCTGACGGCGGAGAGACCTGGCGGCTTCATTCGTAGACCGGCTCCCGTCGTGGCTGGTGGTCCGTGCCGATGGCCAGCGCCATCTCGCGGGCGAGGCGGGCGCCTTCGGAGACGCCGCGGTCCTCGGGATAGTAGAAGCAGGTGTCGGCGATCTGCAGGCCGGCGATCGGGGTGCGGATCGGCGGGATCCGAGCCGCGAACCCTGGCTCGCACAGCGGCTGGGCGTGGCGCAGGCGGCCGACCTTGCTCGACAGCCGGTCCGCCTCGGTGAGGTCGGGATTGATCCGGCGCAGATAGCCGAAGCTTTCCTCGATCAGCTGGGCGTCGGTCCAGGACCACTTCGGATTGTCGGTGGGCATGTAGTAGGGGACGTAGACGATCGGCTGCGGGGTCGGACGCAGGTTCGAGAACTCGATGACGCCCGGGATGTCGATGCCCGGCTCGACGATGTTGACCCAGAAGTGCGGCGACACCGGTTGCTTCAGCTTATGGACGACGCAGATGACGCCGATGTTGCGGATCGCGTCGTAGGCGGCCTTCGAGGCCTCCGGCAGGTCCGGGGCGATCCGCGAGACGAAGGGCGTCGGCACGGTGCTGATCACCGCGTCGGCGCGGAACAGGCGCCCGCCCGCCGCCACGCCGATGACCCGGCCGTCGGCGGTCTCGATCCGCTCGGCGGGGGTGGCCAAGTGGATCCGGCCGCCCTGGCGCTCGATGGAGGCCACCAGCGCGTCGACCAGCGTCTGGGAGCCCCCCTCGATATAGCCCAGCTCCTCCTGGAACAGGGACTTGCGGGAGTTGCCGACCCGGCGGACGCGGGTGGCGATCCAGGCGGCGGAGACGTCGTCGGCGTACTGGTAGAACTTCAGCTCCATCAGCCGACGCCAGAGCTTGTCGTAGACGCTGCGTCCCGCGCCGCGCTCGATCCAGGCCTTGGCGGAGACGTTCTCGAGGTCGTCGAAGCTCCGGCGTCGCGAGGTCAGGAACATCTGGACCCCGTAGCGGAGCTTCTCGATGGGGTTCAGCAGGCCGGTCGCCAGCAGCGACAGCGGATCGCCCCACTTGTGCAGCCGTCCGCCCTTGAAATAGGCCATGGAGGTCGGGCGCCAGCGCATGGCGCCGCCCAGCCCCAGCTCCTCCAGCAGGCGGAAGGTGGGGAGGTCCGGCTTGCAGACGAAGTGGTAGAAGCGCTCGATCGACAGGCCGTCGAAATCGAAGTGCGCGGCCATGCCGCCGGCGACGGCGTCGGCCTCCACCACATCGACCTCGTGCCCCAGGCCGGCGGCGTAGTGGGCGGCGGCGAGGCCCATGGCGCCGGCGCCGATGATGACCGTCTTGACCATGCTCAGAAGTCCAACACGATCTGGCTGTAGCGCGGGTCGCAGAAGGCTTCGGTCAGCGCCGCCTCCAGGGGCGTCTCCTGCACGTCGAAGATCGCCGGCCAGTCGATCACCGGGAACACCTCGGGGATCACCAGCGCCTCGAGCTGGTGGACGGTGAACGGCGGGTCGCGGTCGAAGCGCGCGTAGAGCCACAGCAGGGCCCAGAACAGGCCGAAGGGGATGTGCACGATGGCCGCGCGGGCGCCGGTGATCCGCTTGATCATCCGGATGATGTCGACGTAGTCGAGCTCGGTCCGGCCGGAGATGTCGTAGGTCCCAGTGATCCGCCGCTCCAGCGCCGAGACGATGATCGCCGTGAAGTCGCCGGCGTAGAGCGGCTGGCGGCGGAAGCGGCCGCTGCCCGGCACCGGGAAGACCGGGCTGCGGTCCAGGAAGCGGCGCAGCCAGCCCAGGTGCTTGCGGTCGAACCAGCCGAACATCAGCGTCGGGCGCAGGACCACGTGGGGCATCTCGCAGGCGTCGACCAGCTTCTCCTGGGCGGTCTTGGTCTCGACGTAGAGGTCCCGGGCCTGGGAGGCGACCACCGACGACGAGATGTGCACGAAATAGGGCACGCCGTGCCGGCGCGCGGCCTCGAGGATGTGTTCGGTGGCGATGACGTTGTTGGCGACGAACGGGCCGCGCTCCAGGCCGCCGATCTGCGCCTGGTTGAGCACCAGGGCGTCGGCCCCGGCGAAGGCGTCGGCCCACGGCCCCGGCTGGGCGAGGTCGGCCTCGATCACCTGGATGTCCGGGTGCAGCTCGCGCAGGCGGGCGGTGTTGGCGGGGTGCTTGTCGATGCCGACGACCCGGTAGCCGCGGGCCTTCAGCCGCACGATCAGGTTCTGGCCGACCAGGCCGGCCGCGCCGGTGACGATGACGGTCTTCACAGCGGACGCTTGTGGAACAGGGGGGCCGGAACGAGCCGGATGATCAGCATGATGAAGCGCCAGAACCAGGGGGCGTAGACCACCGGGCCGCCGCCTTGGGCCGAGGCGCGGACGATGCGGGCGATCGCCTCCGGCTTGGCCCACAGCGGTCCGCCCTTGGGCAGGCCGTCGGTCATCGGGGTGTCGACGAACCCCGGCTTGACGAGGACGGCGCGCGCGCCGGTGTTGCGCAGCGCCAGGCGGTGGGCGATGCCCTGCACCAGCACGCCCAGGCCGGCCTTCGCCGCCCCGTAGACGTAGTTCGACTGGCGCCCGCGGTCGCCGGCCACCGAGCCGATCACCACCAGCGCCCCGCGGCGCTGGGCCTCCAGCAGGTTGGCGGCGGCCAGGCACCATTCGGCGGCGCTGGTGAAGTTGACCGAGAGGATCTCGCGGGCGATGGCGGGATCGCGCTCGGCCTGCGCCTGGTCGCCGAGCACGCCGTAGAACAGCAGGACGGCGTCCGCGCCTTGCGGTCCCGCCCAGGCGGCCAGCTGATCGGCCGCAGCGTCAGGCCGGGCGAGGTCGGCGGCGACGGCTTCCGCAGCCGAGGCGCCGCGCGCCAGCAGGTCGGCGCGGATCTCCTCCAGGCGGTCGAGGCGGCGTCCGACCAGCACCAGGGCCGCGCCCTCGGCGGCGTAGAGGCGGGCGGTCGCCTCGGCCATGGCGGAGGTGGCGCCGAGGATGACGATCCGGCGGGGTTGGCCGCTCATGATTTGACGCGCTTCCAGAAATTCGAGGTGAGGCCGGGATCGACGTGCGGGGCGAAGGCGGCGAGCTGCGGATAGCCGGCCTGGAACATGCCGGCGCCGATGCGCCCATCCTTCGCCGGATAGAGACGGCCCCCGGCCTCTCGCACGATGGCGTCGAACCTGTCGAACAGCTTCAGGGTCGGCTCGCCGCGATTGCGGAAGTCGAGGGCCAGGGTCGTGCCCTCCATGGGGAAGGACAGCAGGCCGGGCGAGGGCAGGGCGCCGAAGGTCTTGAGCACCGCCAGGACCGAGCCCTCGCCGCTGGCGGCGATCTGCGCCAGGAGCTCGGCCACGGCGTCGCGGGCCGAGGCCGGCGGGACGACGCACTGGTACTGGTAGAAGCCGGCGCGGCCATAGAGGCGGTTCCAGGCGCCGATGGCGTCCAGCGGGAAGAAGACGCTGTCGTAGTGGGCCTGGCGGCGGCCGGCGCGCGCGGCCTTGAGCGCGAAATAGCCGGCGTTGAAGGCGCGCAGCGTGAGGGGGTTCAGCAGCGCGGCCGGGGCATCCACAGGGATGCTTACGCGCGGCGGCCGATGCAGGGTTCGACGCGGATCAGGCGAGGGATTGGCGCGCGAGAAGATGCCCCGGCCAAGGTTGCGGCCGCGGCCCGTGCAGTCCACCCAGGCCGCCGTATAGGCGTGGGTGCGGACGCTTTCCGCCGACAGGGCGAAGAAGGCGTCAAGGCCCCGGAAGGCGATGTCCTCGGAGTCCAGGAAGGCGCCCGCCCACCGGCTGAGCTGAAGCTCCGCCCAGGCGATCACGCCGGTGAGCCCCAGGCCGCCGACCGTGGCGGCGAACAGGCCCGAGGGATCGTCAGGCGTGAGCTCCCGAACGGAGCCGTCGGTGCGGCGCAGGGCCAGCCGGCGGACGTGGCGTCCGAAGGTCCCGGCGTCGTGATGGTTCTTGCCATGGACGTCGTTGGCGATGGCGCCGCCGAGCGTCACGAAACGGGTGCCCGGCACGACAGCCGGGAACCAGCCGTGCGGCAGGGCCAGGCCGATGAGGGCGTCCAGCGACATTCCCGCATCGGCCCGCACGACGCCGGTGGCGGGGTCGAACGAGTGCACCCGGTCGAGCCCGCTCATGGCGATCACCGCACCGCCGGAATTCAGCCCGCTGTCGCCGTAGGATCGCGCCAGGCCGACGGCCAGGCCGCCCTCCGGCCGCGCTCCGGCTTCCTCCACGGCTGCGGCCAACTGGTCGCGCCAGTGGGGGCGCACGACATCCTGGCGGGCGCGCACCACCCGGCCCCAGGAGCTCAGCTCCGACGTGGCCTGGAAACCGGTCATAGCAGGGCGAGCAGGAAGGCGATCACCATCCCGGCGCCCAGGCCGTGGCTCACCGGGTCCGTCAGGGCGAACACCACCGGGTCGTCGTGCATCTCGCCGCGATTGGCGAGCAGCCAGATGCGGCCGACCCACAGGAAGATCAGCGGCGGGGCGGCCCACAGCCAGAGCGGGTGGGCGTAGGCCCCGCGCGGGAACACCTCCGCCATGAGGTACTGGACGCCGATCAGCACCGAGGCGGTGGAGGCCGCCACGCCGAGGACCAGGGTCAGGCTGCGGTCCTCATAGCGGTAGCCGCGGCCGGGCACGGCGCCGGTGGCGTGGGGCCCGGCGCCCACCAGCTCGGTGTGCCGCTTGGCGAGCGCCAGGGACGAGAAGAAGAACACCGAAAAGGTCAGCAACCAGGCCGACCATTCCAGCGTCGCCGCGGTGGTGCCGACCACCAGCCGCATGGTGAAGAGCGCGCCGATCACGAAGGCGTCGGTGACGGCGATGCGCTTCAGCCAGAACGAATAGGCCAGCGTCAGCGCGCAATAGGCCGCCAGGCTGGCGGCGACCGCCGGCGAGATCAGCCAGCCCAGCAGCAGGACGATCGGCAGGCCGACGGCCACCAGCGCCACGCCGTGACGGCGGGCCAGGTGGCCCGAGGCGAACGGCCGCCGCCGCTTCGTGAGGTGCAGCCGGTCGGCCTCGACGTCGATCACGTCGTTGAGCATGTAGGTGAGCGAGCTGGCGGCGCAGAGCAGCAGCAGGGCGAAAAGGGCGTCGACGAGGCGCGGCGTCGACAGTTGCGACCAGCCCAGCGCCACGGGCGCCAGAACCAGCAGGTTCTTGGACCACTGGTGCGGCCGCGCCGCCCTCAGCCACGGCCTCACGCGACCGGGGCTCGTCAGTTCTCCCTCTGGCGCAGCGATGGTCGAAGCCCTCGGAGTTTCTGGCGCGCGACTGCGGACGGTTGAATCGAGATTCCTGATACCCCGTTCGACCGCGCTTGCGAAGGGCGCCTGCGCCCGGCCCACAACGTGGGGTTGGGCGGGGGCCTAGCGGATCTTCTCCACCGCCAGGCTGCCGGCGGGGAGGGGCCGGATCGGCGGCTGCGCCTGGGCCGGACCCAGCCAGGCGGCCCACTGGTCGCGGGGCAGGATGACGATCTGGCGGTCGTGGTAGGGCGCGATGTCGGGGCCCGGCGCGGTGGTCAGCAGGGTGAAACGGTCGTCGCGGACCAGGCCGGCGATGCAGAACAGCTCAGCCTCCGTGCTGGTGAACAGCCACTTGGCCTTCGGCGCCTTGTCGCCGGTGAACTCGTAGAAGCCGTCGGCCGGGACCAAGCAGCGGCCGCTGGGGAAGCGGCGGCCGTCCGAGCGGAAGTTGATCACCGGCCCGCCCCTGGGCTGGGCGAAGCCCCAGCGCAGCTGCCGCAGCTCGGCGCCGTCCGGCGATCCGATGATGACCGGGGCCGGATCGGTGGGGCGGATCGAATCGCGGGGCTCGAGGTTCGGCGCGCCGCCGGCCCAGTGCAGCGGCAGCCTCAGCTTGCTGAACTCGTCGGTGATCCGGTCGAGGGACTGCTTGAAGCGGTATTCGTTGCACATGCCCCGCCAGTTAAGGCGCCGGGCGCGGCGGCGTCCATGGCCGCGGCGGCCTGGCGGGCGGCGGCGAGCAGGGCCTGCGCCTTGCTCTGCAAGGCGTGGACCGCGGCGGCGCAGCGGGCGGCCTCGGCGTCGAGGCCGCGGCTGACGCTCGCCCGGGCCCGATCGGCGGCGGCGTGGATCTCGGCCGCGGCGCGTTGGGCCTCCGCCAGGGCGGCGAGCAGCCGGCCCGGCCGGCTGGCGCGCCACCGGTGCAGCGCGTCCAGGCGCACGACGGCGACGGCTTCCGGCGAGGGCTCCTGGATCGTGTCGGGGCCGAGCCCGGACCAGGCGACGCCGCGGTAGCGGTCCGCCTCGCGAGCGGCCGTCCGGGCGCGGCAGGCCGCTTCGGCGCGGGCCGCCGCGACCAGCGATTGGAGCTCGAAATCCTTGGTCATTGCGCAAGTGTATGTTACTTACGTTCTGCCGCCAAAAATTCGTTGTAGCAGATTTGCGATGGGAGGCTGTCAGCCCGCGCCGCGGATGATCCGGCGGGCCTGGTAGGGCGGGATGATCGCGGTGATGTGGGCGGCCCAGCGCAGGTGTGCGTCGTGGCGGGTCGGGCCGGCGACGCTCTCCAGATCGAAGACGCCGCCGCGGGAGCCGCGCAGGAGGCGCTTGACCAGGACCTCGTCGGTGTCGACCTCGACGACCACCACGTGGCCCAGCATGTCGGGGGTCGGCGGCGTCCGCTGGTCCTCGAAATAGATCAGGGCGCCGTCGTCGGCCACGCCGCGCATGGAGTGGCCGACCACCCGCAGGGCCGCGGCCTTGTCGGTGCCGCCCGGGGGGATCGGCGCGAGGTCGCCCGCCTCCTGGCCGGTGGCGAACAGCACGACCCCGTCGGGGTTGGCGCCGACCCGGCCGACGATCGGCACGAAGCCCGCGGCGGTGGCCGGGAGCATCGGCCCGGCGGCGTCATAGAGCCACTCCGGGCGCACGCCGAAGGCGCCGGCGTATTCCTTGGCCCGGCGATAGGAGAAGACCGCGTTGCCGTTCTCGTTGGAGGCGTAGGTGTTGCGGTTCCAGCCGAAGGCGTCCGCCGCCGCCGCGGCGGTGTCGAAGCCCTTGGCGAGGCGGGCCTCGCGCAGGCGCTGGAAGCGGTGATCGGTGATCGGGTCTGCGGTCATTTGTCCCTGTAATTTACTTACAGAAAATATTTGCGCAACCCCTGTAACTTTCTTACATTTCACGCATGACGACAGGAAATCAGGTTTCCGCCACTATGGCGAGTATATCGTATGCGGCGCTGCGTCACGGGGGGACGCCGCCGGGCGCGGCGCGGGTCCAGCTGGGGCTGGGGACCGCGGTGGCCGCGCGGCTGGAGCGGCTGTTCCAGCAGCGCGGCGGCGGCGGCGCGGACGCCATGCGGCCGCGGTTCGCGCGCCACGCCGAGCATGTCCGCGCGGTGATGGCGCAGGGCGGCTATCCCGCCTTGCCGGACCGGCCCCGATGAGCGCCGAGGCGGAGGACGCCGCGCAGATGGTGGCGCGGGCGCTGGGCCGGCGGAAGGCGGCGGACCGGCCGGCCTTCCTGCGCGAGCTCCTGGCGCATACAGCCGCCGGCCTGGTGGTGATCGAGGGCGACCGGGCGGCGGGCGAGGCGGTCTACCGGCTGGCCGACGCGGTGGTGGCCCGCGGTGGCCGCTGACAATCCAACCGAGACGAGGAGGGCCGCGCATGGGACGCGCCTACGATCCCGCGCGGGCGACGCGCGAACGGCTGCTGATGCTGGAACGCCGGGAGAAGGCGCGGGCGCAGGCGCGGGCAGTGACCGACGGCGTGGCTGAGTCCGTGGCGCTGTCGCGCAGCAGGGGCGCGGCGTTCGCGAAAGAACCTGGGGCGCGCGACACGCCCTACCGGCGGCAGTGCGGGCTGGACTGGCTGGCGAAGAAGGGCCGGCTGACGGCGCGCCAGCTGGCGGCCGGAGAGCGCTACGGCGAGTGCTACAGGCTCGCGGCGGCCGAGGCGTCGATCGGCTCGACGCTGGAGGTGCAGCCGGGGAGCCTGCCGGGCGGGCCGTCGCTGGCGCAGGTGCTGCGGCAGGGCGCGGGGCGCAAGCAGGCGGCGACGCGGCTTGCGCTCTATCGGCGCCAGCTGCTGGAGCAGGCCGACCTGATCGGCGCCTGCGACCGGATCTGCGGCCAGGAGCTGACCCCGCGCGAGGCCGGCGGCGGCGAGCGCGAGGGCCTGCGGCTGGAGGCGGTGCTGAAGGTGGCGCTGGACATCCTCGCCGCCGCGCCTCCCTAGCCCTCGGTGTCGACGCTGGCCTGCATGGCCGGGGCGTAGCGGGGGCCGGTGACGGTGCGGTCGTTGACCAGGGCCTCCAGGCGCTGGACGACGTCGGCCGACAGGCGGACCTCGGCGCCGGCGGCGTCCTCGGCCATGTGGTCGGGGTTGGTGGTGCCGGGGATGGGGACGATGATCTCGTCCTTCTGCAGCAGCCAGGCGAGGCACAGCTGGGCCGGCGTGCAGCCGGCCTCGCGCGCCAGGTCGGCGAAGCGGTCGAAGAGCGCGAGGTTGGCGGCGAACGCCTCGCCCTGGAAGCGCGGCATGCCGAGCCGGAAGTCCCCGGGCTCGAGCTGGGCCACGTCGCGGACGCCGCCGGCCAGGAAGCCGCGGCCGACCGGCGAGAAGGCGACGAAGGCCACGCCCAGCTCGCGGCAGGCGTCGAGGACGGCGATCTCCGGATTGCGGGTCCAGGGCGAGTATTCGGTCTGCAGGGCGGCGATCGGGTGGACCGCATGGGCGCGGCGCAGGGTCGGGGCGGAGACCTCCGAGAGGCCGATCGCGCGGATCTTGCCCTCGGCCACCAGCTCGGCCAGGGCGCCGACGCTGTCCTCGATGGGGACGCTGCGGTCCCAGCGGTGCAGGTAGTAGAGGTCGATGACGTCGGTCTGGAGGCGCTTCAGGCTGCCCTCGCAGGTGGCCTTGAGGGTCTCCGGGCGGCCGTCGATGCCGCGCTCGGTCGCCGCGGCGTTGGTGATGCCGCACTTCGAGGCCAGCACGTAGTCGCCGCGGCGGCCCTTGAGCGCCTCGCCGACCAGGGTCTCGTTATGGCCCAGGCCGTAGACGGCGGCGGTGTCGAAGAACGTGTAGCCGGCGTCGAGCGCGCCCTTCAGCACCCGCTCGGCCTGTTCGCGCGGCGGCGGGGCGCCGTAGGCGTGGCTGAGGCTCATGCAGCCCAGGCCGATGGCCGAAACCGAAAACTCGCCGACGCGCCGCTTATCCATGACCACTCCGAACTCTTGGGGACTGGCGGGAAGAGCGGCGCCGTCGACGTCAGGTCAAGCGGCGCGGGCCCGAAAGCGGTCGAAGTCGTCGACGAGGGCGAGCAGGGGCTCGGCGGTGCGCGGCGCCGGGGCCGGCCGGCCCTCGAAGACGATGGCCTGCAGCTCGTCGCGGGCGCGGCGCACGCGGCTCTTCACCGTGCCCAGCGGGACGCCGGCGATCTGCGCCGCTTCCTCGTAGGACATGCCGCCGGCGCCGACCAGGATCAGCGCCTCGCGCTGGAAGGCCGGGAGCATGGCGAGCGCCCGGCGGACGTCCTCCAGCTCGGCGACGGCGCAGGGGTCGTCGGGCGCCACCAGGGTGCGTTCGGCGAACTCGGGGTTGTACTCGCCGTGGAACTTCCGGCGGCGGGACGCGGAGTAGAAGAGGTTGCGCAGGATGGTCGCCAGCCAGGCGCGCAGGTTGCTGCCGGGCTGGAACTGGGCGCGGTTCTGCAGGGCCTTGACCACCGCGTCCTGGGCCAGGTCCTCGGCCTGCTCGGGGTCGCCGCAGAGGGTGCGGCCGAACGCCCGCAGGAAGGGCACGGCGTCGAGCAGCTCGGCTTCGAAGCGGGTGTGGCTTTGCGGCATGTCGACTCCCCCTGGCGCCCAACCGGAAAACGCCAACGGCAAAGCTTGGTTCCCGGAACGTTGGGGGCAAAAATGTTCGTGGTTTGTTCTTGACTTTCGCGTAAATTCTGGTAGCTTAGGTGCAGCGTTGATGACTGCGCCCGCGGACGGGCGGCGGCTCGCGCCACCCACCCCAATCTGCAGGAGATGACCCCATGGCGGACCCACGCCCGGAACCCCTTGGCGCGCCGCCGGAGGACCTCGACGCCTGGTACCGGCGGCGTACCCAGGACATCGCCGACGCGCGGCAGGCGCAGGACCACGCGGCCTGGCAGGGGCTGTCGGCGTCCGACGCCTCCACGAACGGCGAGGACGCTGCGGCGCAGGCGGCGGACTACGTCTGGGGACGTGACCCGCACAATCCGCACCTCCCGGCGGTGACGCGGGGCGACAAGCTGGTGCTCGATACGATCGCGGGCGCCGAGGGCACGACCGACGAGCAGGCGCGCAAGGCGGGTTTCAGTTCAGGCTATGACGTGCCGTACGGCTACCTCCGCCGCGACCCGGCAGAGGGCCGCAAGCCGTTGACCGGGATGACGCTGGACGAAATCCAGCGGCTGCAGGCCTCGCACCAGGCGGCCGGCGTCTCGGACGCCATGGGCCGATACCAGATCCAGCGGCAGAACATCGTCGAACTGGCGCCGCGCCTCGGGCTCACGGGCCGGGAGCTGTTCACGCCGGAACTGCAGGACCGGCTGGGGCGCCAACTGCTGACCAAGCGCAACTTCGACCAGTACGTGGCGGGGCAGGCGCCGATCGAGGCGGTGCAGGGCAAGCTGGCGCGGGAGTGGTCGAGCCTGCCGGACGTCGACGGGTTCTCGCACTATGCCCGTGACCGCCAGAAGGTCCCGGCGAAGATCAGCTCCGAGGCGCTTCGCCAGGCGCTGGAGGCCGCGCGCAAGACCTATCAGGCGCCCTGATGGAGCGGCGGCGGGCTCAGCGGCGCGGCTGCGCGAGCTTCAGCGACCTGGCGTCGGCGGGGTCCATCAGGAAGAAGCCGTGGAAGCCGAGCGGAACGCCGCGGTCCGCGGTCTCGACCTCGGCGAGCGCGCCGTCCGAGACCCGGCGGAAGACGAACAGGCAGGAGCCGACCCCAGTGCCGGAGCACGACTCGTTCTCCGGGAAGCGCCGGCAGACCTCTTCCCGGTTCGACGCGCAGTCGGCCTGGTCCAGCGGCTGGGGCCGGTAGCCCTGCCTGATCAGGGCGCGCCGCACCACGGGGTAGGGCGTCTTGGAGCGGAAGTCCGGCAACTGGGGACGAGGCTTGAACATGGCGTCCTCCTCCGCGCGGGTGGCCGCCCGGAGGCGGTTGAACACCGGCGCCGGGCCGCCGCGGTCCGAGACGCTGACGAGCACGACCGAGCGGTCCGGCGCGCGCCAGACCAGGTCGCAGGAATCCTCGGTATCGTCGTTGCAGGTCCAGGTTTCCGGGTGGCGCTCACAGAGGCCGGGGTGGTCCTCGCAGGCGATGTGGTCGCGGTTTGGGACGCGCTCCGGGTGATAGCCGCGGGCGGCGAGCCCGGCGCTGACGGCCGGATAGGGCGTGTTCCAGGCGAAGTCGGGCAGGGGCCCGGCGAGCGCAACCGGGGCCGCAATCAGGATCATCGCCAGGGCGAGCGCCAGGACGCGCATGGTGGGACTCCTCATGCGGCACAGCTTGCCCGGAACGGAGAGTGAACGTCAAGGGCGGCCGGCCGCGGGCTCGCCCCGGCGCTAGAGCCCGATCGGGTGAAGGCCTGGGCGGAGGGCCGGCGGAGTGAGGTGTGCGGCTGTCCCAATAGGACAGGGACCAATGGCCGTTGGGGCGGTTGATTTCAGGGCCGGCTTGCAACGATCTCCTGCAAGAGTCGACGCAGGCGCTTGCTGCCAGGGAAACGAGCCGCGAACTGCATGGAGCGTTCGCGATCCGTCTGCTTGGGATTGTCGATGTCGGGCGGAGGGTCCAGGCAGAAAACTGCGATGAAGAGCAGCAGCCATAGGTGAATGTTGTTGTCTTGCAGCCGCTGCCAGTCCTTTGGTCGCACGGTGCGAAGCTGATACTCGGGCAAGCCTTTGTGCGGTCGAAGTAGGAGGAAGTGAACCGTCCCATCGTGTTCGTACTTGATGGGCGCGCCGTGGACGATCGTGTTCCGCAGATCCTTTTCGCGCATGAACCTCGCATCGATCTGCCGGGCGTCGTCTAGCATCGGCGCCAGGGCCGGAATCGTTTCGTGGGCTTCCATGAAGTACGCCAGCTTGCGCTCTAGCGTGACGGGCACGGGCGGCCTTGGTGTCCGCATCTCGTGTTTCAGAAAGATGGTCCTGATGCACATGTCCAAGGTCATCTCGGCGATGCCCCACGCGCGTAAGAACGTGGCCATTCTACCGGCGTGGTCGTTCGGCTCTTCCTCCGCTACCTTGCTGGCCATGACGGTTAAGTCTCCTCCAAAGAGCCGGCGGACCCCCGAGACCGCCCGCAAGCCTGAATGAGATTCCGAGACTACTTGCCCGCTGCGGCGATCATTCTGCTCATCCTCGTTCTCGTGGTGGGCGGGACCATCGCCAGGATCAACCAACCGCCTCTGAATAAGAGGGCGTTCGTGTCGGATTGGAGCTGCGACGAATCAGGCGGCCCAGGCACGGAGCGTTGCGAGCGCAGAACGCCCGGTCCGTGAACGTCCCGCACAAGCCGCACAAGCCTAGCCATTCCGATTTTCGCTTTTCCAACCGCGCCGCGCTCGGCGTGGACGGCCCCAAGGCTAAGAAGATCAAGTGCGGCGGATAGCGCCTCAGCACCCGCCGAAGGACGAGGAAGCCGACTAAACTCTATCAGTCATCCTGGGCTGGCGTCGCGGCCAAGTCATTTCCACCCAGGCGCCGTCAAATTGAATGTCGTGCAGCACAGCGCCATCCTTGCCTTCTGCGCGCCCTGTAGAGTGATCGAGGCGCAGGTTTTCCCACCGAGACGGCGGGATGAACTCAGGTCGACCTTCCGGGTTTACCCGACCCCACGCCGTCAGACTGTTCATGTAGAGCTTGTCCGCCATCTCCCGCAGAATGGCCCCGTCTCCGGCCTCATGGTCTGCCGTCCACTGCGAACCCCGCACAAGCCTAAACGCCTTCGCTAGAGACATGCTGGGCGTTCCCCGGGGCTCGTAGCGTGGAAGAGCGAAGCTGGGCCTCTCTTCGGTCTCCGGACCCTTGCCCATTATGATGACCGCGGGCTTGAGCTCTGGTGCAATAGGCTTCGCCGAAGCGACTTTAGGCTCAGCTGTAGCCCAAAGCACAAACCAGGTAGTGAAACCGCCCGTCAGACCACAGAAGCCAAGCGCTGACAGGAGCGGATGATACTGAGCCAAGACCGGCTGAAGTGACGCTAGCATTGTCGCGGAGCCGCCAGCGAATACGCCCGCGCCCATCCCAGCGATGATCTGCCGACGCTCCATGCGATCCCCCAGAAAGCATGCTTACGCTAGCACGGTCGCCGAGAAGGTTTGCAAAGTATACATACGCCTCAAACCCAAATCCGCGAGATTCAGTCTGGCCTACCACCGCGGCATCCCCGGTTCTATCGACGGGTCGGCTGATGCAACCGAGCCCTACCTTGATGGGCGCCGCGCGCGCCTGCGGCGCCTGAGAACGAAAGGTGCCGTCCAGGGTTGATAATTGTCGCCTATGGTTTACACACCGCAGTGGTGATCGAGGTCCTTCAGGCCGATGAATAAGTTGGCGATTGAGACCGACGCCTATGACTCCGCGCTCGTGCTGGATACGCCGGAGGCGATCGAGGAATACCTCGTCGACGCCTTCGAATCCGAGGACTCCGCTGTCATCGCGCACGCCTTGGGCGTGGTCGCCCGAGCGCGGGGGATGTCGCAGCTGGCGGAGGAAACCGGCCTGAGCCGGCAGGCGCTCTACAAGGCGTTAAGCGTGGAGGGGAATCCCGAATTCTCCACGGTCATGAAGGTGGCCCACGCGCTGGGCTTCAAACTCAGCCCGACGCGGATCGCGCAGCCCGCCTGAGCGTCTGCGCGCCGGTTCGACCGCGCCCAAGCCTCAGGACTATCGACGCGCGCCGGCGTTCGGCCCGGCCGCGCGGCCTCACCAATTCCATCATCCAAAGGAGCTCTCGATGCCGCAGGGGTCGAGGCGCAGGCAGCCTGTGCCTGCGAAGAAGCAGCCCGACGCCAATGGCGTGCGGACGCTGATCCGCTATTCGCCGGAGGTGGCGCAGGAGATCTGCGAGCGGCTGGCGCAGGGCGAGGTCTGGTTCCGGATCTGCAACACCGGGCGGATGCCGTCCTACGGCACGCTCTATCAATGGCGGGCGAAGCACCCGGAGTTCGCCGAGGCCTACGCCCAGGCCAAGGAGATGTGCGCCGACTTCCGCGCCGACAAGGCGCTGGTGGTGGCGGAGGCGGCGACGGCGGCCACCGTCTCGGCCGACCGGCTGCACGTCAGCGCCCTGCAATGGCGCGCGGCCAAAGGGGCGCCGCACCTCTATGGCGCGAAGGCCGAGGCGAACGGCGCGGGGGGCGGCGAGCGGCGGCTGGTGATCGAGGTGCGTCGGTTCGAGCGCGCGACGCGGCCGGACGGCACGGTCTATGTGCGCGAGGTTCTACCGCCGCCCGAGCCGGACGATGACGAGGACGACTTCGGCGACGAGGTTGGCGAAGCTGGCGACGACGGGCTCGACGGGGAGATCCTGTGAGCCGCAGCCGGACGCCGAAGCTGCGGCTGCCGCTGACGTGGGAGCCGCGGGAATACCAGCTCGACCTCTGGAACTACCTGCTGGACGGCGGGACGCGGGCCGACGTGGCGGCGCACCGGCGCTGGGGCAAGGACGAGGTGGCGCTGCACTGGGCGGCGCTGGCCGCCTCGGAGCGGCCCGGCGGCTACTGGCACCTGCTGCCGGAGGCGAGCCAGGGCCGCAAGGCGATCTGGGACGCGGTCAACCCGCACACCGGCAAGAAGCGCATCGAGGAGGCGTTTCCGGCGGAGCTGCGGGTGGCGCGGCACAACAGTGAGATGAAGCTCGATCTGGCCAACGGCTCCACCTGGCAGGTGGCGGGGTCGGACAACTACGACAGCCTGGTGGGCGCCTCGCCGGCCGGGGTGGTGTTCTCCGAATGGTCGCTGGCCAAGCCCGAGGCGTGGAACTTCATCCGCCCGATCCTGGCGGAGAACGGCGGCTGGGCGCTGTTCCTGTGGACGCCGCGCGGGCGGGGGCACGCGACGCGGGCGTTCGAGAGCCGCAGGCGCGACGCCGACTGGTTCTGCCTGCGCTCGCCGGCCACGGAGACCGACGTCTTCACGCCCGAGCAGCTGGCGAAGGAGCGGGCCGAGCTGATCGCCGAGATGGGCTCGGAGGAGGAGGGGCATGCGCGGTTCGCCTCGGAGTACCTGGTGGACTTCGACGCCGCCGCGCCGGGCGCCTATTACGCCAGCCTGCTGGGCGAGGCGGAGAAGGCCGGGCGGATCGGCCGCGTGCCCTACGACCCGGCGCTGAAGGTCGACACCGCGTGGGACCTGGGCATCGACGACTACACCGCCGTCTGGTTCTTCCAGCAGGTGGGGCGCGAGGTGCGCGCCATCGACTATTTCGAGACCCGCGGCGAGGGGCTGCAGCAGGTGGTCCGCCAGGCGATCGCCGCCAGGCCCTACGTCTATGGGACCCACCACCTGCCGCACGACGTGATGGTGCGCGAGCTGGGGGCGGCGGGGCGCTCGCGGTTCGAAACCCTGGGCTCGCTGGGGGTGCGGCCGATCTCGGTGGGGAGCGCCTGCGATCCCGAGGAGCGGATCAACGCCGCGCGGCTGATGATCCCGATCGCCTGGTTCGACGGCCAGGCCTGTGCGGTGGGGCTGGAGCGCCTGCGGGCCTACCGCAAGCGCTGGAGCCGGGCGACGCGGACCTACGCCGGGCCGCTGCACGATGAGGCCAGCCACGGGGCCGACGCCTTCGGGGAGTTCGCGGTCAACCGGCTGGGCGCGCCGGCGGTGAAGCGGCCGGGGCGGGCGGGTCTGGGCGAGAGCCTGGGGTGGATGCGCTAGGTGTTCAGTTGGCCTGCCAGGCGGGCGCGCTCTCGGCGCCCAGGGTGACGCCGGCGGCCTTCAGCGCCCCGGCGCGCTCCTCGTCGAAGCCGGGGACGAGGGCGACCTCCTCCCAGCTGCGGTAGGGGCGCCAGAGCAGCAGGTCGTAGGCGCTGGCGACGTCGACGTCGGGGAGCGTCTTCAGCTCGTCGACCGAGGCGGCGTTGAGGTTCATCACCCCCCAACGGCTTGCTGTTTGATAGGTTCGCGCCCCAACGAAAGATATCAGGGGTAGGCGACGGTGAGCCCGTACTCGCCCACGTAGAGGCCGCCGGCGGTGGCGCCGGAGACGGGCGCGCTGCCGGTGACGCCGATGGTGGTCGAACCCGGGGCGCCGGCGGGGCCGGCCACCAGGCCGGTGGTCTGGCTGGGGGTCAGGGTGAGCTGCAGCTGTTCCGGGCCGCCGGCGCGGTGGAGCGCGATGCTGGCCGGCGCGGTGACGTTGAACGTCTCCCCGCCCAGGCCGGTGAGCGTGTAGGTGGCGGTGGACAGGCTGAGCGGACCGGCGCCGGGCCGGGCGACCGCGCCCTGGGTCATCTGCGCGCCCTGGCTGAGCGCGATGGGGTCCATCACCGTGACCGAGCCGCCGGTGGCGGCCCGGGTCTGGGCGGCCGCGACCGCGGCGGACAGCGCCGCACCGGTCACGCCGAGAATGATCGTCCGTAGCCGCCCCATGGGGGCAACCTAGCCGCCCTGGCCCCGAGGCGCAATTTCCGGCAGCACCCGGTCGACCACCTCGCGCCAGTCGCCAGGCGTGCGCTGCCGGACCAGGCGCATCGAGGGGTACCAGGGCGAGTCCGCGCGGTCGCGCATCCAGCGCCAGTCGGCGTCGAACGGCAGCAGCAGCCGCACCGGCTTGCCCATGGCGCCGGCCAGGTGGGCGGCGGCGGTGTCAACCCCGATCACCAGGTCGAGGCCGGCGACGATGGCGGCGGTGTCGGCGAAGTCCCGGGCGCCGGTGTCCTCGGGGTGCAGGCTGACGGCGCCCAGCGCCAGAAGCTCCTGCGCCAGCGGCTCCGGCAGCGACTTGCGCGCCGCCGCGGCGCCGGTCGGGCTGGTGCGCCAGACGAGGCCGATGCGGGCGGCGGGCGTCGGCGCGGGGCGCTCCGAGAGCGCGCTGAGATAGGGCGCGGACGGCAGGGTCGAGAGCGTGGTTCCCAGCCGGTAGGGCAGGGAGAAGTAGCGCGACCAGTAGTCGTGCCGGGGGACGGCGACGCCTGCCCCCACCGGCACGGAAATCACCTCGTCCACGCCGGGGATGGTGCGGAACAGGGCGGCGAGGGAAGGCCGGCAGCCCAGCGTCACCCGCGCGCCGAGGGCGGCGAGAGTGGCGCCGAACCGGGCGAACATGATCTGGTCGCCGAGCCCCTGTTCGACCCACACCAGGATCGACTTGCCGGCCAGCGGCTCGCCGCGCCATTCCGGGAAGCTGGGCGAGACCAGCGGCACCAGGTCGGGGCGCAGGCCGATCCGCGCCTCGATCAGCGGCCAGCCTTCGGCGTAGCGGCCCTGCGCCAGATAGGCCGCGCCGAGCGCCGCGCGGTTGAGCTGGATGTCCGGGTCGCCGGGCCGGCTGCGGGCCGCGGCCTCAAGTGAAATCCGGGCGCCGTCGAGGTCGCCCTGCCGCATCAGCCGCACGCCCAGCGCCAGGGCCGCGTCAGCGTCGGAGGTCGGCGGCAGGTCGCGGTCGGGCATGACGGCGGCCTAGCATGCCTGTCGCGCGGGCTTCAACGCGCGGCGGCGCGGGGGAGCAGGCCGCGCCCCGGCAGGGTGATGGTGAAGGTGGCGCCGGGATGATGCTCGATATCCAGGGTGCCGCCGTTCTGCTGCACGAGGGAGCGGACCAGGCGCATGCCCAGTCCATGGGCGGACGGCGTGCCGGGCAAGCCGGTGCCGCAGTCGCTCACCGAGAGCGTCAGGTCGCCGTCGCGATGGCCCAGCCTCACCGAGATTGAGCCGCGGGCCGGGGCGGGATAGGCGTGCTTGGCGGCGTTGGTCACCAGCTCGTTGACCACCACGCCGAGGGACACCGCCTTGTCCAGCGGCAGGGCGGCGGGCTCCGCCGTGACCTCGATGCGGACGCGGTCGTCCTCCAGCAGGGCGCCTGAGAGCCGGGCGCAGAGGTCCTGCAGGTAGGCGGCGAAGTCGACCTCGTCCTGGCTGCTGGTGCGATAGAGGCTGGCGTGGACGTCGGCGATGGTCTGGATCCGGTCGACGGCCTTGGCCAGGTGCTCGCGCACCGCCGGCAGGTCGGCGGCGCGGCCCTGCATGGCGAGCATCGAGGAGACCAGGGCGAGGTTGTTCTTCACCCGATGGTTCAGCTCGTCGAACAGCTCGGATTGGCGGCGCTCGGCGGCCTTGCGGTCGGTGATGTCGACGACGAACTGGGCGAGCTGGTTCTCGGCCGCCCGGCTCAGGCGGATCTCGTACCAGCGCTCGGAACCGGGGGCGTGGAACTCGAAGCTGATGGCCTCGCCGCGCAGCGCCGCCTCGCAGGCGGCGAGCCAGGCCGGCGGGGTCGCGTCCAGGATCTCGCTCTGGCGGCGACCGACCACCGACAGGTCGGTGTTGAGGATCCGCAGCATGGCCGGGTTCACCTCGAGCACCCGGTAGTCGGCGAGCTTGCCGTCCTCGGCCCAGATGCCCTCCACCAGGGCGAAGCCGTCGGAGACCGAATCGAACAGGGTGCGGTAGCGCAGCTCGCGCTCCGACAGCGCCGCGTTGGCGGACCTGAGCTCGCCCACCACCCTGTGCAGGCGCGCGCCGACCAGGGCGACGAGGGCGCCCGACAGCACGAAGAGCCCCAGGTTGACGCTCCGCGCCGGGGTGGCGAGGTGGAAGCCTGAGGGGTCGAGGAAATAGTACCAGCCGACCAGGACGCTGAGCGCGAGGGCGACGATCCCGGCGAGCGTCCCGCCGAACAGCGCCGCCGCCAGGATGGCCGGAAAGAACAGGCTGAACGGCAGGATCCCCGCAAAGCGCGCGCCCAGCCAGGCGCGCGCGAGGGCGGCGGCCAGGACGAGGAGCCCGGCGACGAGGACGCCGGTCGCGCTGCGCGCGAGGCTCCGCTGCGCCTGTGCGCCACCTGCCGCTTCGGCCGTCATGCCGGTCCTGGTCCCCCCGATGGCCACATCTAGGCGCCGATTTCGGGCCGCGGCCAAGCTGATCTTCCGCCGCGGGCAAAGTGCCGCAGAGGTCGTCGTTGAGGTTTGTCAAATGAACAACGGTCAGTTGGCGGCGACCGCCAAGGTCAGATGACCGCCGGCTTTCCCGCGCAGGCCGGCCTGTTCTGAATAGAGGGCGCGAACTGCTTCAGTCCTCGCCGCCCTGGACGCAGCCGATGCGCTCGGCGCGCCGCCAGACCTCGATGGCGTGCGGGTGGCGGATCGCGGCCGCGGCGTCCAGCGCCTCGGCGTCGCTGTCGGCCTCGAGGTCGCGCGCCGCCAGGATGCCGCCCGCCGGACTCAACAGATATGCGCGATAGTCCATCCCGTGCTCCTGCCCGCGGCGATCCAAGGCGAACAACGAGCGGGGCCGTGGGATTCATCCCGGCGGGGAATGTTCCGCATTTGTTCTTGACGGCCGCGCGCGTTTCCGGTAGAGTTTGGTCAGCGTTGATTGGTGCGCGCGGCGCGGTAGGGTGAGGCTTCCCGGGGAGGCTGATGGTGCGTAGCAAGCTCGTCGTGGTTCTGGCTGCGTGCAGCCTGCGGATCGAATATCACCGGCAAGACCTGTCGAAGTTGCAGCCTTGAGGGCGCGAATGCTTTCGGAGGAACGGGCGCTTCAAGTCGCCACGGCCCTGGGACGATTTCTGCGGTCCTGGGCCGCGCTGACGCTGGCGATGCCGTGCGGTTATGCGATCGCGGGGCTGTCGTACTACGTCGTCGGGCTGGTCCTCTTGCACGGAGACGCGGCGAACAGCGAGATCCTGGTGTTCGCCGCATGGTGGGGGCTGGCGGCGGTGATGTTCTGCCTGACGGCGGGGCCGCTGTTCCTGTTGCTCAGGCGCCATCTCGTTCGACCCACGTTCCCGTTCCTGCGGCCAGGGTTCGTCGTGGCCGCCCTGGTTGGCCCCGCGGTGTATGTCGCCTGGCTCCAACAGATCGAACCGGGCCTGCTGGTGTCCTCGCTGATGGCCTACGAGGTCCCGCTGCTCATCGGGACAGCGATCTACGTGATGCTCGCCCGCGCCTGGGGCGTGTTCGGCGAGGACGAATACGTGCCGCGGCGGGGCGAGTCGAAGGTGGCGGCGGTCGCGCGCCGGTGACGGTGAGGGGCCCTTCGTGTAGCGTCGCGAGATGGCCGAACCTGAAGCTTGTCCGTTTCACGTAGGGCAGGTCGTCTTTTACCGACCGTCTGAGCGCGTGCGTGGGTTGAACGCCATGATCGACCAATGGGCCGACATCCGCGATGGCCAGGCGCTGCGCATCGCTGAGATCCGGGATGGCGCCTACATCGTGCCGGACAACTTCAGTCATCCGGGCGGTGGTCTTCATTGGAGCGCGTTTGCGGCTACCTAGGCCGCCGCCCGCGCTCTCCGTGACCAAGGCTTGCCAAATGTTCCGCATTTGTTCTTGACAGCCGCGCGCGTTTCCGGTAGAGTTTGGTCAGCGTTGATTGGTGCGTCCGCCGCGGTGCGGTGAGGCTTCCGGCGCTTCTGTCCTTCATTTCCGCTGCGGCCTTCGTGGGCCGCGATCACCCGCCGGGCCCGCTCGCGCGGGCGCTTGCTATTGGGGCGCAGCCTTGTCCGACGACGATATCCTGAAGGAGGCCCGCGAGGCCTTCGAGCTGGCGGCCGACGCCGAGGCGGAGAACCGGCGCGAGGCGCTGGACGATCTGCGGTTCGCCCGGCTCGGCGAGCAGTGGCCCGAGCAGATCCGGCGCGAGCGGGACCTGGACGGGCGGCCCTGCCTGACCATCAACCGACTGCCAGCCTTCATCCGCCAGGTCGTCAACGACGCGCGGCAGAACAAGCCCTCGATCGTCACCCATCCGGTGGACGACGCCGCCGACCCGCAGACCGCCGAGGTGTTCAACGGGCTGATCCGGCACATCGAGCAGTCGTCGGACGCGGAGGTGGCCTACGACACGGCGCTGGACTTCGCGGTGACCGGCGGCTTCGGCTACTTCCGGATCAACACCCGCTACGCCTCCGACGACGGCTTCGACCAGGACCTGGTGGTGGAGCGGGTGGCGAACCCGTTCTCGATCTACGGCGACCCGGATTCCACCGCCGCCGACAGTTCCGACTGGAACACCGCCTTCGTGGTGGACAGCCTGCCCAAGGCCGCGTTCGAGGCGCGCTGGAAGGGCGCCGACGCGGTGGACTGGACGGCCGACAGCTACGCCGGCCTGACCGCGCCGTGGCTCGACGGCGAGCGGGTGATGGTGGCCGAGCACTGGCGGCGCGAGGCGGTGACGCGGACCATCGTGGCGCTGTCGGACGGGCAGGTGGTCGAGGCCGCCGTCTACGAGGCGCAGAAGGCGATGTTCGACGCGCTGGGCGTCTCCGTGGTCGGGCGGCCGCGGACGGTGGCCAGCCACAAGGTCACGCAGCGGATCATGACCGGCGCCGAGGTGCTGGAGACGGTGGACTGGGCGGGGAAGTTCATTCCCATCGTGCCGGTCTACGGCGAAGAACTGCACGTGGACGGCCGCCGCCGGCTGCGCAGCCTGGTCCGCGACGCCAAGGACCCGCAGCGGATGTTCAACTACTGGCGCACCACGTCGACGGAACTGGTGGCGCTGGCGCCCAAGACCCCGTTCATCGGCCGCAAGGGCGCCTTCGAGACCGACAGCGCCAAGTGGGCGACCGCCAACACCCAGAGCCACGCCTACATCGAATACGACGGCCCCGAACCGCCGATGCGGCAACAGTTCGCCGGCGCGCCCGCAGGGGCGCTGCAGGAAGCGCTGAACGCCTCGGACGACATGAAAGCGATCATGGGCCTCTATGACGCCAGCCTGGGCGCGCGGTCCAACGAGACCTCCGGGCGGGCGATCATGGCCCGTCAGCGGGAGGGCGACGTCTCGACCTTCCACTACATCGACAACCTGAGCCGGGCGATCCGGCACGCCGGCCGGATCATGCTGGACCTGATCCCCAAGGTGTATGCGACGCCGCGGGTTATCCGGGTGCTGCGCCAGGATGGTCAGGCGCAGGCCGTGCCGGTGAACCAGCCGGCGGGCCAGGGTCAGGCGCAGCCTCAAATTCAGGGCGGCGCCGGCGGCCAGCTGAAGGCCATCGAGAAGATCTACGACCTGACGGTGGGCAAGTACGACCTGACGGTGCAGTCCGGGCCGAGCTTCACCAGCCGCCGGGAGGAGGCCGCCAACCAGATGATCGAGCTGATCCGCGCCTATCCGGCCGCGGCGCCGGTCATCGGCGACCTGCTGGCCAAGAACCTGGACTGGCCGGGCGCGGACGAGGTGGCCAAGCGGCTGCAGGCCATGCTGCCGCCCCAGGCGCGCGGCGCCTCGCCCGAGGTCCAGGCGGCGCAGGCGCAGCTGGCCCGGCTGGGTCAGGCGCTGGCGGCGGCCAAGGCGCAGGTGGCGGCCCTGCAACAGGACCGCGCGCACGAGGCCCGCAAGCTGGAGATCGAGGCCTTCGAGGCGGAGACCAATCGGTTGCGGGTGGCGGGCGGCCACGCGCACGCGCCGCGACCTTGACGTTCTTGCTGCCAGTCACCCCGCTCGGCGTGGCGATGGGTCTTGGGGTTCGACGGTTCGTGGCGCGCCGAGGGCGACAGCCTAGCTGATCGTCGGGGCGTCCGCGTCACGGCTGGACTGCGCCACGCGGGCGGCCATGAACAGGTTGAGGCTCGCCCAGCCGGCCAGGGCGCCCAGCGGCAGGCCGGGAACCACGAGCAGGAGGCTGACAACCATCGTGCCCTCAATCGGGGACCATAGGCGCATTAGGATCGCGAAGCCGGCGGCGCCCAGCAGCGTCAGCGACACGGCGGCGTAGATCAGACTCGCACCGGCCAGCATCACGCTGCGCATCCGGGGCGTCTGCGGCGGCGGCGTGTCCCGCAGCGCCATCCAGATGGCGACGGCGCCCCAGACGTAGAGCACCGGAAAGGCGATCAGCAGCGCGGTGCGGGTGGTGAGCTCGCGCCATAGCGGAACGTAGAGCGCGAAGGGCAGGGCGCCGTAGGCCAGCGTCGCGGCGGCGCGCCAGGTATCGCCCGGCGGGGAGCGGACCGCGACCCGGCGGACCACGAACGCCACATGAATGCATAGAAAAAGCCCCAGGCTGCCACAGCGAGGCCGACGAAACGATCCGGTTGGAAGAGCCCGAGCGCGTAGACGGCCAGAGGAAGCCCCACAAGCTTGTCCGCCTGGGCGTCCAACGGGTCGTAGAAGGCGCCACGTCGGGACGTCTCGTTCTTCATTGGTTCCAGTCTTGCCGCAATCGGCCGCGCGCAGCAACCACGAGATCACCGGAGACAAGCGTGAACGAAAATACGCCCGCCGAGCCGGCGGACACGCCCCTTGGGGAACGCCTGGCCGGCGGCTTGCTGGCCGGCCACGACGCCGCGCAGGCCTTCAACGCCGGCCTGCCGCCCTACAGCCCGCGGCTCAACTGATGCGAAAGGACACCATGGACACCCAAGACGCCAATACCGTGGACGAAGACGAGTTCTACCGGCGCGAAGGGCCTGGCGGCGAGGCCGAGCTCGATCCCCAGGAGGGGCCGGACGACACGTTCGAGGTCGAGCTGGACGGCAAGGTCCACGCCCTGCCGGCGGCGCTGAAGGGCGCCTTCCTGCGACAGGCGGACTATACCCGCAAGACGCAGGAGCTGGCCGAGCACCGCCGGGCGCTGGAGGCGGACCGCCAGGCGGTGGCGCAGCACGCCCAGGCCACGAATGGCGCGAGCGGCGACCGCATCCGGCTGGCGGCGCTGGATCACCAGCTGGAGAGCTTCCGCGGGGTGGACTGGCAGGCCTATGCCGCCCAGGATCCGCATGCGGCGCAGGCCCTCTGGGGCCGCTTCCAGGGCATGGCCCAGGCGCGTGACCAGCTGGCCTACGCCATCAGCCACCACGCCCAGCGCAGCCAGCTGCAGGCTGCGCGCGAGGCCGCGGCGCGGATGGCGGAGACCGGTCAGACCCTGCAGCGCGAGATCGAGGGCTGGTCGCCGGAGGTGGCGGCCAAGCTGGTGGAGTACGCCCAGGCGTTCGGGGTGACCCTCGACGAGCTGCGCGAAGCGGCCGACCCGCGGGTCTGGAAGATCCTGCACCGCGCCTACCAGGCCGAGCAGACAGGGCAGAAGGACGGCGCATCGCGCGCGGCGGCCCAGGCCCAGGCGGTGCGGCCGGCGGTGCTGGTCAGCGGCGGCGCGGCCGGCGGCGGCGGCGGCGTCCGCGACGAACTCGGCACCAAGGAGTGGATGCAGCGCCGTAACGACCAGACGCGGAAGGCGCGCTGATGGCGGAGCAACAGACCGGCTAAGCCGGAATACGGTAGTCCGTATCTCGGCACCCAGTCGTACGGCGACGATCCGGTGGATCAGTATTGGATCAGGGAAGGCGTCCGATACCACGATACGCCGTGACGATTGTTGTCGGCCTTCCAATTCGACGCGATGTCGTTCTATATTTGTTCGGCGGTGGCGGAGGGGCGATCTTGACCCGGACATGGTGGTGGCGAGTGGTGCTGGGCGTCGTCGCCGGGAGCGTGATCGTCGGCGTGACCTACGTCGGCTGGATCGCTATGGCGTTGATCGGGTTCGCAACCAGCAATCCCTGCGGGTATCGACTGACGGGCCAGCAGGTCTCGCCTGATGGCGCGATCAAGGCCGGCATTGTCCAGGTCGATTGCGGCGCCACAACCGGCGTCGCCACCTGGGCCGTTCTGGCGCCGACCGGCAAGGCCTTCGACTACAGGAAGGATCGGGTCGTCGCCATCGAGGGCGAAGCGATACGGATCGCTTGGGAGGGGCGAAAGCTCGTCGTCTCCTGGCGCGCACCCCACACGCCGAATGTCCGCCGCTCAGACCGCGCCCAGGTGGAACTCCGGCCCCTGTGACGGCCGCTCAACAGGGCATCAATCCTACGGCTCTGAAGCTCTACGTTAAATAAGCCGGCCATCCCTCTCCAAGCGCGCGAGTTTCGCCACCGACCTGGAAGACGAGGGCGCCGTCCCGACCCACAACCCAGCCGCCGCCGGCCCGTTCGCCGGCCGCACCCGAGCACGCGCGATTCGCGCCTCGGGGGCTTTCGCGCGGCTCCTCACACCCTCATCCGAAAGGACCTTGAATGGCCAACGCCATCCTGACCCCGACCGCGGTCACGCGGGAGGCCCTGCGCGTGCTGCACCAGAAGCTCAACTTCGTGGGCTCGATCACGCGCGAATACGACGACAGCTTCGCCCGCCAGGGCGCCAAGGTGGGCGACACCCTGAAGGTGCGGCTGCCGAACCAGTACGTGGTGCGGACCGGCTCCACGCTGGCCGCCCAGGACACCACCGAGAGCTCGGTGGACCTGAAGGTGCAGACCCAGAAGGGCGTCGACCTGAACTTCACCTCGGTCGACCTGACCATGAACCTGGACGACTTCTCCGACCGGATCCTGGAGCCGGCGATGAGCGTGCTGGCCGCCAACATCGAGGCGGACGCCATGAACATGTTCAAGGACGTCTACAACCAGGTGAACAACCAGGGCCAGCCGACGACCTTCTCCAAGGTGCTGCAGGGCCGCAAGATCCTGGTGGACAACCTGGCGCCGCTGGCCGGCCGCACGGCGAACCTGAACACCCAGGACAACGTCGACCTGGTGGACGCACTGAAGGGGCTGTTCAACGAGCAGGCCACCATCAGCAAGCAGTACCGCGAAGGCTACATGGGCCGCACCGCGGGGTTCGACTTCATGGAGAACACCCTGTGGCCGTCGCATAACCGCAGCGCTGCGGCCGGCTACCTGGTGAACGGCGCGGGCCAGACCGGCGCCACGCTGGCGGTCAACACCGGCACGGGCGTCCCCAACCCGGGCGACGTCTTCACCATCGCCGGGGTGTTCCGGGTGCATCCGGAGACCAAGCAGTCCACCAGCGTCCTGCAGCAGTTCACGGTGGGGGCTGGGGCGACCACCACCTCCTTCCCGATCAGCCCGGCGATCATCACCACGGGAGCGACGCAGAACGTGTCGGCTTCGCCGGCCTCCGGCGCGGCGATCTCGGTGGCGGGCGTGGCGTCGACACCGCACGGGATCTCGATGGCCTACCACAAGAGCGCCTTCGCCTTCGCCAGCGCCGACATGGTGATGCCCAGGGGCGTGGACTTCGCCGCGCGGGAGGCCTTCGACGGCGTCTCGATGCGGATCGTGCGCCAGTACGACATCAACAACGACAAGTTCCCGTGCCGGCTGGACGTGCTCTACGGCTACAAGACGCTGCGGCCGCAGCTCGCCTGCCGCCTGGCGAACAACTAGCGACCTGCCGCTGAACCTCGGGCGGCTGGCGACGGCCGCCCGAGGCGAGCTTGACAGCAGGGAAACGAAGTTCTTTATTTGTTCCGAGGGGGCGGCATGCCGTACGACGACGACGCGATGACGAACTGGTTTCGCCGCCGGACCGTGGACATCGCGGCCGACAAAGCCCAGCGCGCCTATCAAGCTTGGCAGGCTCTGTCCGCGCCCGCGAACGGGGCGGACCAGGCGATCGCGGCCGGCGCGGGCGGCGACACGCTGGTCGGGAGCGATGGCGCGGACAAACTCGCGAGGCCGTATCCGAAGTTGCGGGGCCGGCCTGGCGTCGAGGCCACCATCGCCGGCGTTGCGAATGCAATCACGGCGCAGCCGAACTCCCATGCAACCTACCCATCCCCAATGGGGACGATCCGCGTTACGCGAGGCCTTGGCGATGGCGTGCGGGCCCAGGCGCCGGGCATCGCAGCCTCAGGTCAGCTCGCGCCGCCCAGCGACCGGGCGCAGGTCGAGGTCGACAACATCCGCAAGTCCGGCTTCCTGCCAGGATCCCTGCCAGACAGGGCCCGGCTGTTCACAACCCCTGACGGTCGGCTGATGTACGAGATCCACCCGGGCGCAAAGATCTTCGGCTTCGCTGTGCCGGAAGGCGTCCATCCGGTGGGTCCGTGAAGGCGCCTCGATGATTCGCAGGATTTCCAGTGCGGCTGTCGGCCTGTTGGGACTGGGCTTCGCGGGCCATGACCTATGGGTCTATGCCCGCGCCATCCTGGGGGGCGGACTGTGGGGCCGTTACGCACTGTTCCTCCTGCTCTGTGAACTCGACGTGGGCTTGTTCGTCGCAGGGATATGGCTCTGGACGGCGTCCAAACGCTCCGGTGTCCGTCGATGGCCAGCCTCGATCCTGGCGGTCTTCATGGGGATGATCGGAGCTTACGGGGTTCTCGTCTTCGTCTACCCGATGCTGAATTTCAGCTTTCGCTACATCTGGACAGACTATCTCCAACTGTCCCGGAGCTTTGCGTTCGGCCTTCTCGTCGCCGCTGCGTGGCTATGGCTCGCGCCGAAGAGATCGGTCGAATTTGGCTGAGCCGCTTCGGGCCCACACCTCATCTCAAGCCGCCTTCGGGCGGCTTTTTCTTTGCGGGATCCATCATGGCGATCACCACCTACGCCGAGCTGCAGGCGGCTGCGGCGAACTGGCTCGTGCGCGGCGACCTGACGGCGCGCGTGCCGGAATTCATCGCCCTCGCCGAGGCCAGGCTGAACCGCGTGCTGCGGGCGCGGCTGGCCGAGGCCGAGCCGGGGCTGACGGCGACCGTGGGGCTGCGGACCATTCCGCTGCCGGGCGGCTTCGGCGAGCCGCTGGGGCTGTGGATCCTGCGGCCCTATGGCCGCCAGGCGCTGCCGTTCCGGGAGGCGAGCCTGATCGGCGCCTCCAGCCTGCGCGGCGAGCCCTGCGCCTGGACGGTGGACGGAGCGAACCTGGCTTTCGACCGGCCCTGCGACCAGGCCTACAGCTTCACGCTTCGGATGCTGACCAGGTTCCAGCTGTCGGATGCGGCGCCGAGCAATCCGCTGCTGGCCGACTATCCGGACGCCTACCTGTTCGCGACCCTGTGCGAAGCCGCGCCCTTCCTGCGCGACGCGGACCTGGCCGGCGCCTATGAGGTGCGGCTGGAGCGCGCGCTGGCAGAGATCAACGCCAAGGACGCCCGCAGCCGGGCGGCGCGGACGCTCGTGA
Organism: Phenylobacterium hankyongense; assembly: GCF_003254505.1. Taxonomy (NCBI): domain Bacteria; kingdom Pseudomonadati; phylum Pseudomonadota; class Alphaproteobacteria; order Caulobacterales; family Caulobacteraceae; genus Phenylobacterium; species Phenylobacterium hankyongense. The sequence goes on from NZ_QFYP01000001.1 coordinate 2,968,615, forward strand.
CCGAGCTGCCGCGGACGGCGCTCACCTTCGACATCCTACGAGGCCTGTGAATGCTGTTGCCCATCGGACCGGGGATTCCTGAGACCGTGCGTGCGGTCCTGAAATCCTTCCACGACGCGATCTTCGACCTCGCCCAGCCCGCCGAGCCCAAGCCGGTGTTCGCCGTGGCGCAAGCCAGGCTGCCGCCAGCGGCGGCCTATCCGCGCTGTGTGGCGCTGGTCAGCGACCTGAACATCCTCGCCCATTCCGACGGGGTCCACTGGATCCGCCAAGACACGGGAGCCGTGATCGTCTGATGCCTTCCTCCTGGTCCTCATCCCTCCGGTTCGAGCTGCAGTTCACCGGGGAGAACATCAACCTCTGGGGCGACAAGCTGAACGCCGTCCTGCAGCACGCCGACTACGCCGTGGCCGGATGGCTGACGAAGGCGCTGACCGGCGACTACACGCTGACGACGTCCAACGCCGGCGACGACGAAGCCCGCGCGGCGATGCTGAAGTTCACCGGCGTGCTGGCCGCCGGCGCGACGATCACCATCCCGTCGGTGAGCAAGAGCTACTTCGTCTACAACGCGACGAACAAAACCCTGACCTTCTCGACGGGGGCAGGGGCGACGGTATCGGTGGATGCTGGCGACAAGACGGTCGTCTTTTGCGATGGCGCGACGGTCCACACCGTCGCCTTCGGCGGGCTGCCGCTGAAGGCCTATGTCGATGCGGCGAAGACCTACGCCGACAATCTGGCCTGGACCTACAACGCGGGGAACCTGCCCGCCCAAGCCGGGAACGCCGGGAAGTTCATCACGACGGACGGCGCAACCGCGTCGTGGAAGACCCCGTCGTCCGCTGATCTCAGCGACTATTCCAGCAAAATACTGGGCGTCGGCATCGCCTTCGCCGTCGCCCTATAGGAGCCCACATGACCGTGACCCCCAACTCAATCATCACCGCCCAGGCGCTCAAGTCGGCCAACGCCGTCTGCACCGCGGCGAAAACCACATATGCCGACAGCACAAACGCGGTGAAGCTCCTAACCGCGGGCGCTAACGGGTCGGTGTTGTACGGCCTCAAGGCCATTCCGCGCGCCACTGTCACGGCGACGCAGCTTCAGCTGTACCGGTCGCCGGACAACGGCACGACCATGTACCTGATCAACTCCGGGGTTATGGGCGCCTATACGCTGGCGCAGACCACGGCGGTTCCGGTTACGGACATGGGCTATTCCGAGACCGGGCCTCTGCGGATCGCCGCCGGAGACACGCTTTGGGTCGGCGCTGGTGTCGCCCTGGCCGGCGGCATCTCGTTCGACGCCCAGTACGAAGACCTGTAATGAAGAGTATCGTCCAGCGAGGGATTGCGTCGCGCGGCGGTGTTGGGCAGCGCCAGCTTGTCGGTAATCCGGGAAGCCGCGTCGCGCCAGCGACTCACCAATTTCCGGCGGGCTTCTATACTTTCAACGCGCCGGCCGATGGCTACTGGAAGTTTGTTGGCTGGGGGCCAGGAGCATGGAGCGATGGGACGGGGGGCGGTGGGTCTGGCGCTTATGGAGAGAAGACCGTCTATCTCGCGATGAATGAGTCGGTCGCAATCACGGTGGGCGACTCGCGGAGCGGCGCTAGCGGATCGGATACGATCCTCGTGGTCCGGGGCGCCACATCGACAGCCGGAAAAGCCTCTGGCCAATCAGGCGGCGCGGCGTCCGGCTGGGACGTGAACCTGAACGGGTCGGCAGGAGGGCTGAACGCTTCGGGTACCGATGGCGGTGCAGGTAGTGGAAACGGTGGTGGCGCAGGGGGAGTGGGCGCCACAGGTTCTCGTGGCGGTGGCGGTGGCGCGCCGGCGTCTCTACCCTATCGCGGAGGCGCAGGAGGCGGGAGCACCGGTCCTTCGAACGGTGGCGCACCTGGAGGCGGCGGCGGTTGGCCCAATGCGGTTGCAGTCGCAGGCGCGAACGGACTTGTTATTGTATCATTTGTGCGGCGGTAGGCAGTTCGCAAGGCGCGCCAGCACGTTGCTCCAGTTCTCACCCCGTCCTTGCCGGAATAGGCTCATGGAAGGATACCATGGCGTGTGTTGCTGGCCCGTCATCCACCTCCAGTCGGCTCCGACCGATGGAAGCATCACGAAGCATGGCTTCCCGAGGGCCCCAGCCAGGTGCGCAACGGATGTATCCACGCTGATCACGCAATCCAGACCTGCTACGATCTCGGCTGTGTCCAGGAAATCCGCTGCCCCCGTATCTTCAGGCGATAGGCTCACCGTGTCGAACGGGATGACAAGTTCGAGCGGGAGGGAACGGTTGGCGTCGTTGGCATGCCTCGGGTTTCCTCGTCGCGCCAGACCAATACCCCCAGAACTGATCGCCGGAGCCCGAAGGTAGGGCTCGGCCTTGAGGTCTTCCACGTCGATCTCCAGCAGACCAGGTAGGTCTCCAATCAACGCCCAGAAATCTGGATCTGGAAACTCAACGGCACCGCTAGCGGCGATTACGCGAACGCCTAAGCTCGACGAGAACAAGCGTTCAAGTGCCGGCGAGCAAAGCAGCGTGACATCAGCGCCGCGCTCTCGCAGGACCGGAGCGAACCGAGCGAGCATGATCTGATCGCCGAGGCCCTGCTCGGGGAAGAGCACGACGCCGCGGCCTTTTAGGTCTTCACCCTTCCACTGTGGCCAGGGCGCATTGGGCTTGGCTACCCTCAGCGCCGGGACCTCCGTCCGATGGGCGTAAAGCGGAAATCCTTCCCGATATCGCCCTTGCCCTAACAGAGACACGGCTAGCGCATGTCTGACGACGGCGTCGCCCGGCTCCGCCGCCAGCGCACGGCGGAAGAACGTCTCAGCCTCGGCCCACTCGCCGCGCAGCGCATGGGCGCTGCCGGCGGCGTGAAGATCTACAGCACTCACAGGCATGCCCACCTATAGCACGCGAGATCACATGAGAATTCCCCTCGAACTTCCGCCGGGGTTGAACGGCGACGACACGAGTTTCGCCGGGGGCGGGCGTTGGGCGGATGGGTCCAATGTGCGGTTCCGGTTGGGGCGGCCGCAGGCGATCGGCGGGTGGGAGAGATTGATGGCGAACGCGCTCACCGGCGTCTGCCGCTCGGTGTTCCCGTGGACCGACAACGCCGCGGTCCTGAACATCGGCTTCGGCACGCATTCCAGGCTGCAGCTGTGGCAGGGCGGGGCGCTGTTCGACATCACGCCGACGAGCGGCTTCACGCCCGGCGCCGTCGACGGGGCGGGGAGCGCCGGCTTCGGCACGGGCGGTTATGGCGTTGGCGGCTTCGGTTTGCCCTCGACCACGGACTACTTCCCGCTGACCTGGTCGATGGCGGCGTGGGGACAGAACCTGCTGGCCTGCCCGCGCAACCAGACGATCTTCGCCTGGACCAACAATACGGCGACCAAGGCGGCGGCGCTGGCGAACGCGCCGGCCAACGTCACCCACATGCTCGTGGCGCCGCTGAACGGCGGCTACCAGGTGTTCGCGCTCGGGTGCAACGAGGAGGTCTCGGGCGTCTTCAATCCGCTCTGCATTCGTCACTCGTCAATCCGCAACAACACCGAGTGGAGCACCGCGGCCGCCGGCTCGACGTCGCGTGAGTATGTGCTGACGGGGGGCGGGCGGATCGTGGCCGGGCGGATGTGCGGGCCGTATCTGCTGGTCTGGACCAGCGACGCCCTGTTCCTGGGATCCTTCGTGGGCTCGCTGAACCAGCCGTGGCGGTTCGACCGCGTCGGCCGCAACTGCGGCCTGATCGGGCCGAACGCGGCGGTGGTGGTCGGCCAGACGGCTTACTGGGCGAGTCCGGACCGGCAGTTCTACAGCTATGGCGTGGGCGGCCAGCCCGAGCCGGTCCCGTGCCCGATCCGCCAGGCGTTCGCCGACCGGTTGGCCGCGAGCCAGGGCGACAAGGTCGTGGCGTCCTCCAACGCCGAGTTCTCGGAAATCCGCTTCGACTATCCGGACAGCCGCGACGGCTACGAGAACAGCCGCTACCTGGCGCTCTGCCTGACCGGCCCCGACGCCGGCGCCTGGCATCGCGGGATCATGGCGCGCACGGCCTTCGTGGATGCGGGTCCCTCGGCGTTCCCGGTGGGCGTCACCTATGAGGGCGCGGCCTACTACCACGAGAAGGGCAAATCGGCGGACGGCGGCAAGTTCGCCTGGTTCGTGGAGACCGCCGACACCTACCTGGATCCTGAGAACTGCTTGTTGGTCCGGGAGGTGTGGCCGGACTTCAAGGACCAGGTCGGGCCGGTGACGGTCTCGGTGACCTCGCGCCGGCAGCCGCAGGGCCCGGAGACGACGGTGACTGCGCCGCCGATGGCCGCCGGCGACGCCAAGGCCGACATCCTGACCACCGGCAGGCTCTTCAAGGTCCGGTTCTCCGGCGAGAGCGCGCCCACCGCCTGTCGGATCGGCAAGCCGGTCTTCGACGTGGCGCCGACCGGGCCCCGATGAGCTTCGAGGCGGACTGGGCGCGTTGCGCGCCCTGGATCGACGCGGCGCTGGCGCATGCCGGGCGCACCCACGGTCTTTCCGACGTGAAGGCGATGATCCTCGCCGGCGACGCCGGGTTCTGGCCCGGCCGCGGCGCGGCGCTGGTGGCCACGACCGAAGACGATCCGGGCGAGCGGCGGCTGCTGATCTGGCTGGCGGGCGGCGAGCTGTCGGAGCTGCGGACGGAATTGCTGCCGCAGGCCGAAGCCTGGGCGCGGGCCTGCGGATGTCGCCGCGTCCTGATCATCGGACGGCCAGGTTGGGAGCGGGCGCTGAAGCGCCATGGATTTGCGCCGTTGGCGCGACTGATTGCAAAGGAACTCTAGATGAGCTTCAAAATCGGCGGGTCGGCCTCGAAGTCGAACACGACGTCCAATTCCAGCTTCAACAACACTACGACGCCGATCGTGCCTCAATGGGCGTCGGACCTGACGCAGAATGTCGCCGGGCGGGTGGGGGGTCTGACCGGCTTGGACCCACAGATCCTGGTGGCGCCCGTGCAGCCGCTTCAGCAGCAGGCCAGCGCAGCCGCCGGCGGCCTAACGGGTTCTCCGTGGAACTTCGATGCGGCCGCAAACCTGACCCGCGGCGCGGCGGACACCTCGTGGCTTTCGCCTTACATGAGCGCGGACACGCCGTCCGCCTCCGGCGGGACGGCCTCCAGCTACATCGACAGCTACATGAACCCGTATCTGCACGACGTCGTGGACGCCACCGCGGCGGACCTGGACGCCAACGCCGGGCAGGTCCGGGCCAAGCAAGCGCTCGACCTGGCCGGGTCGGGGGCGTTCGGCGGCTCCGGCGCAGCGCTGACCCAGAGCATGACCGAGGGCGAACTGGCGCGGGCCCGCGCCACCTCTCTGTCGAGTCTGCGCTCCCAGGGCTACAACGCCGCGCTGGGCGCAGCGGCCGGCGACGCCGAGCGGGCGACGCAGGCGCAGATCGCCAACGCCCAGATGGCGCTGCAGGACAGCGCGCAGAAGGTGGGGTTCGGCCTGCAGGGCCAGCAGCAACAGCTGCAGGCTGCGAACCAGCTCACCGGGCTGTCCAGCGCCTACGACGCCAACCAGCGGGCGAACATCGCCACCCAGGCCGACCTAGGCGACACCCTGCGCAACATCGACCAGGAGCAACGGCAGGCGCCGGTGACCAGCACCCAGCAGATCGTGGCGATGCTGAGCGGGCTTCCGATCAACCTGTTCACTGGGCAGCAGCAGCAAGGGACGGAGTCAAAGAAGGGAAGCGAGACCAAGGTGGAGGTCCATGCCGATGCAACCAAGCCGTGAGACTCCGCTGGAGGTGATGAGGTTCGAACGCCTGGCCTCGCTCGAGCAGCGGCTGACCGACCACGAGTCCCGCTGTGAGGAACGGCTCTCCGAGATCAAGGTCTCGTCCGCCAACACCCTCAAGGCCGTCGAGGGGCTGAAGAGCCGCTTCTGGGCCATCGCCCTGTCGCTGCTGGCCTGGGCGCTTGCCCAGGTCTGGGCGGCGAACCAAGGGCGGATCGCGCGGCTGGAGGCGGCGGCGCCGATCGTGGCGGCGAGGGAGGTGGCCTATGTCTCCGCCCATTGAGGTCCGCTGGCTCTGGCGACGGATCTACACCTACGGCGCGACGATCCTGAACAGCGCGGGCGTCGGCGCGATCATCTGGCGGATCGACGATCCGCAGGCCCTGAAGTGGCTTGGGCTGTCGCTGGTCTGCGCCAACGTCGTGATGGCGACGCTCTACCTGGCGGGCGCGACCGTGACCGACTGGGCGAAGCTCGCCGCCGCGGCCCGCAAGGCCGTCGACTAACCCTCACAATCGATTGGAATGACCATGGCCACATGGCTCACGGCGCATTTCGCGCTGGAGGAGCTCGCGTGCACGGAGCATCGCGAGTTCGACAACACCCCGCCGCCGGAGGTTGTGGCGACCCTGCGGATGACCGCGGCGCGGATGGAAGAGGTTCGCCGGCGGTTGGGCGAGCGGGTGATCACCGTGTCGAGCGGCTACCGCAGCCGGGCGCTGAACCGGGCCGTCGGCGGCTCGAAGACTTCGGCGCACCTGACCGGCCATGCGGTGGATTTCAACTGCTATGGCTTCGGCGAGCCGCTGGAGGTGTGCCGCGCGCTCGCCGGCTCCGACCTCGCCTTCGACCAGCTGATCGAGGAGGGCGGCTGGGTCCACCTGTCGTTCGATCCTCGGCTGCGGCGGCAGGTGCTGACGAAGCGGCCGGGCGGCTACGGCCTTGGGCTGCCGTCATGAGTTCGCGTCTGACCCTGGCGGTCGCGACCGCGTTCATCCTGCTGGCGGTGGTCGTAGCGATCTATTGGAAAGGCCGCCACGACGACGCGGCGAGGGCGCGGCCGAAGATCGAGGCCGCGCAGGCCAAGGCGGCCGTCGCGGGCCTTGAGACCCAGGGCGCGAAGGAGAGCGCCCAGCGCGTGGAGGTGGTGGTCCGCCAGCGCGATGCGGCCGCCGCCACCGTCGCCCAAGTGACCGCCAAAGCCCTGACCTCGGAGGACGCCGATGCGCCCCTGGACCCTGATCGCGCCGCTCGCCTGCGCAACGCTGACCGCGAGCTGTGCCTCGCCGGCCCCGAGCTCGTCGGCTGCGCCACGGATCGAACTCCCGACTGAGGCCGCGCGGCCGTGCAGCCTCTATGTGCTTCCGGAGACGCCGACGCGGTCGGCGTTGGAGATCGGCTACGCCACGCGCGGCGCCCAGCTCGTGGCCTGCGATGCGGCGCGGAACCTGGCGGTGCAGACACACGAGGCGGAGCACGCGTTGGAGGATCGACTGGCGTCGCCCGCCCGAAGGCGGTTCTTCGGCCTTCTGCCGCCAGCCAACGGCGCCAGATAGCGCCGGAGCTATTCCTGAGGCCCCTCGGCGGCCGCCAGTCGCGAGACGTAGGCGCCCACATCTGCAGGCCAGGCGGCGATGAGGCTGTGGAGGCGAGGGCGATCGCCGGCGTAGAGGGCCCGCAGGGCGTCCTCATAGTCCGGCAGATCTCCGGCGATGGCGGTCATCACCCGATGGGCGGCCTCCTGCGCTCGGCGCGCCTGGTCGGCGCCCGACCCCTGGCGGCGAGCCTGATCGACGAGCCTGCGGAGCGCGGCGGAGGCGCCGCCAGGCTGGCCGGCCAGCCAGTCCCAATGCCGCGGCAGGAGCGTGACCTCACGCGCGACCACGCCGAGCTTCGGACGTCCACGACCTGCCTTGGGCTGCGGGCTCGGGGCGAGCCTGGCGACCACGTCGTCGGCGGACCCGCGCAGATCAAGGTCCACCTGCCGCCCGGTGGCGTCGTCGAATACCAGCAGAGCGTTTGGCAGATGGCCGTGGGCGGCGCGCGCGACATCGCTCGCCGTGCCGCGAGCCACCGCGCGATGGCCCGCGAAGGCGGTGAAGGTCTCGTCCGCAGGATCGCTCATCAACCCTCCCTCGGTTGGCCAATATCTATCCGGGTGTTATTTGACCGTCAAACCCGGCAACGACAAGGGCCCGCGGCCGGTGCTGCGGGCTTGTTTCGTATCGGACGATGGAAGCCGCCAGACGGGTTCGCCGTCCAGACACGCCGTGGACAGCCCGCGCGTGACGCGTCGCTCCCGGCTGACAGACCCGGCGCCTTGCAGCCGTTGACATCCTCCGTGAGGCGCGGACCGGGCGGCGACGTCTGTTCAGCAGTGCCGGAGTTTGAAATGCCCTTCCTCGATCTGGACGCGATCGAAGCTGCTCCCATGCAACACGAGCCCTTTGACTACTTCGTGGTGAGCGGAGCGGTGCCCTTGTGCTTCGCCGACCAGATCGAGTCGGACTACCCAAAGATCGAGGCGAGTGGCTCATTCCCTTTGGGCCAGCTTCAGATCGGCCCCTCCGTGCGCGCCCTGATCGCTGAATTCGAAGGCCCGGCTTTTCGTCAACTGGTCGCGCGCAAGCTCGGCGTCGAACTTGAGGGTAAGCCGACAGTCGTGACGCTTCGGGGGCGGTGTGCGGAGCGCGACGGCAAGATACACACCGACTCCAAATCCAAGATCGTCTCGCTTCTACTCTATCTCAACGGTGTGACCTGGGATTCAACCGGCGGCCGGCTACGGATGCTGCGGCAAGGCGACGACCTTGACGCTGTCGCGACGGAAATCTCGCCGACCTTCGGCAATCTCGTAGTCTTCCGACGCTCCGAACGTTCCTGGCACGGGCACGCGAGCTATGCCGGTCCCCGGCGCGTCCTGCAGATCAATTTCGTGCGTGCACAGCACACGACGCTAGTCAGCGGCCTACGACACGGACTTTCTTCCGCGACCAAGCGGATGAAGAAGTTGATGTCGGCTCGAGGCTGACGGGACGGGCGACCTGTCCGTGACACCACCACTCCGCGGGCGGGCCCGCGAGCGGGCCAGAGCAGAGGTGGATCAGCATGCCCCCCCGGGCCTCAAGCGCGTGGATATTGACAACCGGCGAGGCGGGAATGCGCACCCAGGCGCGCGCGCTCGCCATGGCTGTGACCGACGACGTCACTGAAAAGGTCGTGCGGCTCCGCGGTCTGTGGCGGCGTGCGCCAGCCGGGTTCCCGATGCTTCTCAGCGGCTTGGATCCCGCCGATGCGCTCCAGCCCCCATGGCCGGACCTTATTGTCAGTTGCGGGCGCAGAGCCGCTGCCGTTGCGATCGCCGTGAACAAGAAGGCGAGCGGCCAAATCTGCCTCGTGCACGTGCAGGATCCGCAGACGAACCCGCGGTGCTTCGATCTGGTCGTGGCGATGGGGCACGATCGTGTGAACGGCCCGAATGTGCTCAGGGTGCCGACGGCCCTTCACGATGTGACCCAGGAGGGACTTGCGTCGGCGGCGCGTGAATGGGGCTCGCGATTCGAGTTCCTGCCGCGTCCATTCCTTGGCGTCTTACTGGGCGGATCGACGGCGCGCACGCGGTTCACCGTCGAGCACGCTGACCGGCTGCGCGAGCGATTGATGGCCTTGCAACGGGAGTTCGGCGGCGCGGTACTCGTCGTCCCCTCCCGGCGAACGCCTGAGGACGTAGTGCGCCATTTCGAAGACGCGGCGACCGAAGGCGGACCTTTGTGGGCATGGACCGGGGCGGGGGAAAATCCCTATCGCGGCGTCCTCGCGCTTTCAGACCGGCTGGTCGTGACGGCAGACAGCATCTCAATGATTTCCGAGGCCCTGGCGACGCCCCATCCGGTTGAGCTCTTTATGATCGAGCTTGGCGCGCGTCATACGCGGTTCGTGGATGATTTGACACGGCGCAAGCTGGTGGCTCCCTTGACGGAAGAGTCAGGAGCGGAGTCGCGCGCGGCGGTTTATTCAACCCCTATTGCTGCAGCGGCAACGATGAATGTTCTGTCGAATCGGCTTGCTCGGGCGAACTGATGAAGACGGGCGCCGGGGCAGAGGGGCGATGACCTGCAAGCTGTGGCTCACGAGAGCCTTGATCATGGCGGCCTTGCTTCCGGCATCGGCGGCCCGGGCGGAAACCGGCCCGTCCGACGAGCCGCCGCGCGCTGGCTATTGGGAGACCGTAAACACCTGGGTCTTCGTGATTCCCTTCCGCAAGGTGGAGCGAAAGTGCTTCACGACCACGGACATCAGCAGCTTCCTTGAGGGGCCTAGCAACGCTCACTACACGTGCACTTACCCCGTCCGAGTTGTGGGGGGCGGGCGCCTGTCCGTTGAGGGAACCTGCGTCGAGAAGCGCGGCCAGGTCGCTCAAATCAAGGCGAACGGCGTGTACGGTCCGACCGCCTTCCACCTCACGGCAGAGCTGCGCACGAAGATCGCCGGCGTGCCGCTCAGTGCGTCCGGCGTGACGGAGGCGCGACGCCTGGGTGACGCGTGCCCCACGCCGGTGGCGAAGCGCTAGGTCGCTGACGGGATGGCGCGGCCGGGCAGGATTGAACTGCCGACCGCATGGCGCTCAGACGACCTGCTGACCAAGCTTGTCAGGCATGCGGGCCGAGCCTAGCACCGGCGCCAGCCGAGCTATATACGGCCTACGGCCCAGTTGGCGGCGTGCAAATATCCGAGGGAATGGAAGATGAAGCTGGCGAAAACGGCCATGCTGGCGGCCTTGGCGGCGACGAGCGCCTCCGCCCAGACCAACCTCGGTGCGCAGCCGCCCGAAGCCAGCCTGCCGTTCGTGATGACCCAGGTGGCGACCTTCAACCTGCCCTGGCGCCTGGCGTTCCTGCCGGACGGCCGGATGCTGATAACCGAGAAGGTCGGGCCCATCTGGCTGGTCACCCAGACCGGCGAGAAGACGCCGGTCGCCAATGCGCCGCCCGTGTTGGCTCAGGGCCAGGGCGGCATGCTGGGCGTCTTCCTGTCGCCCCACTACGCGAAGGACCACTTCGTCTACCTCACCTACGCCGAGCCCGGCGACGGCGGCTCCAGCCTGGCGCTGGCGCGGGCGAAGCTCACCCTGGCAGCAGGCTCGGCCAGCCTCGACGACCTCAAGGTGATCTGGCGCGACGGCGAGCGCGGCAAGGGCGGCCAGTTCGGCGCCCAGGTCGCCTTTTCCCCTGACAAGAAGTACCTCTTCCTGACCGTCGGCGACCGGCAGCGCATGACGCCTGCCCAGGATCCCGATCAGCCGCTCGGCAAGATCCTGCGCCTCACCCTCGACGGCAAGCCGGCGCCCGGCAATCCGATGGCCGGCAAGACTGGCGCGGCCAGCGTTCCGGTGATCGACCCGCCGAAGGATTCGGAAGCGGCCACGACCGCGCCCGTGGTCAGGACCTATGCGTTTCCGGGGCCGAACCTGACGCCGGCCGAGACCTGGACTTCCGGCCACCGCACGCCCTACGGCCTGGCCTTCGCACCTGACGGCAAGCTGTGGGAGGCCGAGCTCGGCCCGCGCGGCGGCGACGAACTGAACCTGATCGAGCCCGGCAAGAACTACGGCTGGCCGCTCGTCTCCTACGCGGTCAACTATGACGGCGTGCCGATCCCGAACCCGGATGCGCGCCCGGACCTGGCCAAGCCGGTGCTCTACTGGACGCCCGTCATCGACGTGGGGAACCTGATTTTCTACAACGGCAAGATGTTCCCGCAATGGAAGGGCTCCGCCCTCATCAGCGGCCTGGGCACCAAGACGCTGAACCGCGTCATCGTCAGCGGCGCGACCGCCAAGGGGGCGGAACGCTGGAACGTCGGCTTCCGCGTTCGCGACGTCGAGGTGGCTCCCGACGGGGCGCTGTGGATGCTCGAGGACAACAGCAAGGGCGGCCTCTACCGGGTGACGCCGAAGTAGCTCCAGACAGAACACGACGGGGAACATCATGATCCGCAGCGCCGCCCTGGCCATGGCCTTGCTCGGTCTTTCCGTGCAGGCGAAGGCCGCCGAAATCCTGATCCAGAACGAGAAGTCTTCGCCGGAGAGCCTGGCGATGGCGCCGGACGGGTCCCTGTTCGTGGGCAGCGCCAGTTCGCCCTACGTCTATCGGGTCAAGAAAGGCGCGACGACAGCCGAACGCTTCGTCGATGCGAGCGGCGAAGCGCCTGGGACCTTCTTCTTCGGACAGCTGGCGGACGGCGCCACCGGCACACTGTGGACCTGCCAGCTGACGCCCGTGCCGGGCGCCACGCCCGCCCGGCGCCATACGAGTCTGCGCGGTTTCGACCTCAAGACGGCCAAGGAAAAGCTGCGCTGGGATCTGCCGGGCGATAACTCGACCTGCAACGATTTCGCCATCGGCCCCGACAAGGCGCTCTACATCACCGATACCGCCAACGCGAAAATCTACCGCCTGGCGGCCGGTGCGCAGACGGCCGAGCTCTTCCTCGACAACCGCCTGTTGCTGGGCATCGACGGCATCACCTTCCTGAACGGCGTGCTCTATGTGAACAGCGTGTCGCTCAACAAGCTCTTCCGCATCCCCATCGACTCCTCCGGCAAGCCGGGTGCGCTGGTGGACATCTGGATGGATGCGCCGGTCAAGGGGCCGGACGGCATGCGCGCGGCGGGGGGCAAGCTGGTTGTGGCGGAGAATGGGGCCGGCAAGGTGGATGCCCTGACCATCACGGGCGACATCGCCCATGTCACGGTGCTGAAGGACGGGCTGAAGACCCCGACCGGTGTCGAGCCGTCCGGCGACACCCTCTGGCTCACCGAGCGCGGCGCCGGCAAGGTCTGGTCCATCCCGATGCCGAAATAGAAGTATGACCGCCATCCGACGTCCTCGATGACGCGGAAGGCGGCGGTCAGCGATTTGCCCTCCTGCTTTCTCCGCTGGGCGATTCGAGGCCGGTTGCGGCCGATCGAAGGGGCGCACGGAGGCGTCATGCCAGCGTGACTCGGCTGGGAAAGCCGCTGCGCGCTGCTTCCCAGTACCGGAATCTGCATTTCAGGAGGAGAGGGTGTTTCCCCAAGCCGTTGAAAGGCTTGGGGAAACATGGTGCCGCCGGGCAGGATTGAACTGCCGACCTCAGCCTTACCAAGGATGCGCTCTACCACTGAGCTACGGCGGCGAAAGGCGAGGCGGGGGCTATAACGAACCCGAGCCGCCGCGTGAAGCCCCAATTGCAGCCCTTCGCTCTTGACCGCGCGGACGCCTCGCCGCACCCCTTCGACATGGCTGCTCCCGGCAAATCCCCCCAGGCCCCGGCCTCCGAGCGGGAGGCGAAGCTCGCGCAGGCGCTGAGGGCGAACCTGCGCCGGCGCAAGGCCGTCGATCGGCCGGAGCCTCAGGACAAGCCGTCGGATCGCACCGAGGGCTGAGTCGCCCTTTGCGCGGGGCCGCGCGCACGCTAGATAGCGCCTCCAGGGCTGGCCCCCGCGACTCCCCAAAAAGCGCGGTCGTTTCGAAGGATTGGGATTGGACCGCATTGCCATCACCGGCGGCGCGCGGCTGGAGGGAGAGATCCCGATCAGCGGCGCCAAGAACTCCGCCATCAAGCTGATGGCCGCGAGCCTGCTCACCGACGAGCCGCTGCGCCTCACCAATATGCCGCGCCTGGCCGACACCCGCTTCCTCGGCAAGCTGCTGCAACGCCTCGGCGCGGAGGTCGTCGAGTCCGAGGGCGAGGACGGATCCGAAACCCTGCTGCGCACGCGCGAGATCGTCAGCGGCTTCGCGCCCTATGATCTGGTCCGCCAGATGCGCGCCTCGTTCAATGTGCTGGGTCCGCTGCTGGCCCGCACCGGCCAGGCGAAGGTGTCGCTGCCGGGCGGCTGCACGATCGGCGCCCGTCCGGTCGACCTGCACCTGAAGGCGCTGGAGGCGCTGGGCGCGCGCATCGACCTGCACGAGGGCTACGTCTACGCCCAGGCGCCCGGAGGCCTGAAGGGCGGCCATATCGAATTCCCGTTCAACTCGGTGGGAGCGACCGAACACGCCCTGCTGGCGGCGGTGCTGGCCTCCGGCGAGACGGTGATCACCAACGCCGCCTGCGAGCCGGAGATGGTCGACCTGGCCGACTGCCTCAACAAGATGGGCGCCAAGGTGAGCGGCGCCGGCACCTCCACGATCACCGTAAAGGGTGTCACCAGCCTCAGCGGCGCCACCCACGCGGTGATGACCGATCGAATCGAGGCCGGCACGTTCGCCGTAGCGGCCGCCATGGCCGGCGGCGAAGTGCGCCTGACCTGCACGCGGAGCGACCTGATCCAGGCGCTGTTGGACAAGATGGTGGAGGCCGGCGTCGAGGTGATCCCTCACAGCGACGGAGTAACCGTGAAGCGTGACGCTTCCCGCCGCCTGCGCGCCGTCGAGGTCGAGACCGATCCTTATCCGGGATTCGCCACCGACCTGCAGGCCCAGTTCATGGCGCTGATGACGCTCGCCGACGGGGAAAGCGTTATCAAGGAGACCATCTTCGAGAACCGGTTCATGCACGCGCCTGAACTTCAGCGGCTGGGCGCCGACATCGCCGTACATGGCGGCGAGGCGCGGGTGCGCGGGGTGGAGGCGCTCGAGGGCGCGCAGGTCATGGCGACCGACCTACGGGCCTCCGTCAGCCTGGTGATCGCCGGCCTCGCGGCGCGCGGCGAGACGATGGTCAACCGGGTCTATCACCTCGACCGCGGCTTCGAGCGGCTGGAACAGAAGCTGGGCGCCTGCGGCGCGCAGATCCGCCGCATCAAGGGCGACGGCGAGGAGGAGGACTGAGTCCGATGACGGAGTCGCAACCCCTTCGCCTGTTGGCCCAGGACGCCGAGGACCTGGCGGTCATTTCCGCCGCCATGCAGGACGCCGTGGCCAAGGTCGGCGACATCACCTTCGAGGCGAAGGCGCGACTGCTGACGATCGCGTTCAATCGCTACCGCTGGGAAGCGGGTGGCGGCGAACGGGTCCGTTCGGCCCTGCAGCTGGGCTGCGTGCTGAAGGTGCAGGCGCGCAAGATCCGTCGCAACGCCCCCGACGCCGTGCTCGAAATCCTGGCGATGATGTTCGAGCCGACCGAAGCCCCGGGCGGGGTCGTAACCCTGAGCTGCGCCGGCGGCGGCGACCTGCGCGCCACGGTGGAGTGCGTGGAGGCCGTCCTGGCGGACCTCTCGCAGCCCTGGCCGACCCGCCGCAAGCCCGAGCACGAGGTCTGAGTTCCCGCTTTATGCGCCGTTTCCACCATAACGATCCGAGCTTCGAAACCGATTTCGCCGCCTTCGTCGAAGAGCGCCGCGACACGCCGGAGGAAGTCGACGCCATCGTTCGCGACGTCCTGTCGGCGGTGCGCGCGGAGGGGCTGGAGGCCCTGTTGCGGTTCGCGCGGGAGTTCGACCGGGTCGAACTCGACGAAGACAGCATCCGCGTCAGCGCCGAGGAGATCGCCGCGGGCGCGGCAGCCTGCTCGCAGGAAGTGCGCGACGCCATAGCCTTCGCGGCGGGGCGGATCCGGAGCTATCACGAACGCCAGCGCCCGGCCGACCTGCGCTTCACCGATGAGGCGGGTGTCGAACTCGGCTGGCGGTGGACGCCGCTGGAGGCCGTGGGGATCTATGTGCCCGGCGGACGCGCCGCCTATCCCTCGACGGTGCTGATGAACGCGGTTCCGGCCGCAGTGGCGGGCGTCGAACGCATTGCGATGGTCACGCCCCCTGGGCGGCTGCAGCCGGCCGTGCTGGCCGCCGCGCAAGCCGCCGGCGTGACCGAGATCTGGCGCGTGGGCGGCGCCCAGGCGGTGGCGGCGCTGGCCTACGGAGCTGGCCCCATTCGCCCGGTCGACAAGGTCGTCGGACCAGGCAACGCCTTCGTGACCGCGGCCAAGCGCCGGGTCTATGGCGTGGTGGGGATCGACGCGCTGGCGGGGCCGTCCGAGATCGTGGTGGTGGCCGACGGCGCCAACAATCCCGATTGGATCGCCGCCGACCTGTTGTCGCAGGCCGAGCACGATCCGGCCGCCCAATCCATTCTGATCACCGACGACGAAGCCTTCGCGGCCCGCGTCGAGGCGGCGGTCGAGACCCAGCTTTCGGCCCTGGCGACCGGCGAGGACGCCGCGGCGTCCTGGCGCGACCACGGCGCGGTGGTGATCGCCCCGCTCGAGGAGTCGCCGCGCCTGGTCAACCTGATCGCTCCCGAACACGTGGAGTTCGCCGTCGAGGCGCCGGAACGGCTGTCGGACCGGGTGCGGCACGCCGGCGCGATCTTCCTGGGCCGTCACACGCCTGAAGCGATCGGCGACTATGTCGCAGGCTCGAACCACGTGTTGCCCACCAGTCGGGCGGCGCGGTTCTCCTCGGGCCTGTCGCTCTATGACTTCCTCAAGCGGACCTCGATCGTGAAGTGCGATGAGGCGGCCTTCGCCGCGCTCGCGCCTTCGACCATCGCGCTCGCCGAGGCGGAGGGGCTACCGGCGCACGCGCGCTCGGCCGCCATCCGCCTTGAGCAGAGCTGAGCCAATGGCCCCAATGCAACCTTGTTTGCCGTTCACCATTTGACGCTCAGCACCCATATCGAAAGTCCGAACTTGGCCCCCGAAGCGATCGCCTCTGGCGCCTGGTCCAAACGGCTGGCTGACTACCGCCAGCCGAAGACCGGCCGCAGCATTTTCGAGATCTTCATCACGGCGGGCCCGCTTGCTGCGATCTGGGCCCTCGCCTGGCTGTTGCACAGCCAAGGTTGGTGGTGGGCGGCGCTGCTGCTGACCATCCCTGCGGCCGGCTTCCTCGTTCGCCTGTTCATGATCCAGCACGACTGCGGCCACGGCGCCTTCTTCGGCGAGAAGCAGGCCAACGACTGGGTCGGGCGGGTCATCGGCGTCCTTACGCTGACCCCTTATGACTATTGGCGGACCACGCACGCCATCCACCACGCGACGTCCGGGAACCTGGATCGGCGGGGGCTTGGCGCCATCGAGATGCTGACGGTCGAGGAATACCGCGCGCTCTCGCCGTTGCGGCGGTTCGGCTACCGCCTCTACCGGCATCCCCTGGTGATGTTCGGCCTGGGGCCGGCCTTCGTGTTCTTCATCATGCAGCGGCTGCCCATCGGCATGATGCGGCAAGGCTGGCGTCCCTGGGTGAGCGTATTGGGAAACGGGGCTGCGATCGCCGCCGGCCTCGGCGTGCTGATCTGGCTGTTCGGCCCGGCGCCGGTGCTCATCGTCAACGTCGTGACCATGCTGCTGGCGGCCACCATCGGCGTGTGGCTGTTCTATATCCAGCACCAGTTCGAGGGTGCGAGCTGGGCCCGCAACGGTGAGTGGAAGCGCGATGAAGCGGCCCTCGCGGGCAGTTCCCACTACGACCTGCCGCCGGTGCTGCGCTGGTTCACCGCCAATATCGGCATCCACCACGTCCACCACCTGTCCAGCCGGATCCCGTTTTACCGGCTCCCGAAGGTCCTGAAGGACCATCCGGAGCTGAAGCCCATGAGCCGGGTCGGCCTGTGGGAGAGCTTCCGCTGCGCACGGCTGGCGCTTTGGGACGAGGCGGCTGGCCGTCTGGTCTCGTTTCGGGACCTGCGCGCCAGCGCCTGAGGCGGTTCGGAACCTCCCCTGAAGCGCCGGCGTTGGCCGGCGGCAAACCTTCGAACGGCGCCGTATGCCCGCACCTCACGTCGCCGCCCCCGCGGCCAATTCCGTCCAAACCGTCCAACCCAGCCTCGCCGAGCAACTGACCGCCTTCGGCCGCTCGGCCTGGGATCACCTGGCGCGGCTGGACGCCCGGGAAGCGGGTCTCAACTTCATGGTGTCTGCAGCGGTCCTGCTGCTGGCGCTCGGCGCTATCTGGGTCCTGCGGCGGCTCTTCGACCACTGGCTGGCACGCTTCGCCGCCCGTTGCGGCGAGGCGGCGGCGGACGACAAGCGGCGCACACCCAAGGCCGCGGGGGTCACCTGGGCGCTGCTGCGCCTGCTGGTGCTCGGCACGGCCGTGTTGTTCGTCGTCGGCGTCTGGGGAATCGATCCCTGGGCGCTGCTGTTCGGCGGCGCCGGAGCGCACCTCGTGCGGCTGGCGCTCATCGTCCTCCTGGCGACGGCGCTCTGGGAGGTGGCGGGCTTCGTGATCCGCCGGCTGATCGAAGGTTTCGCCCAACGCAGCCATGATGCGCGGCGGGCCGCCCAGCTGCGCACCCTGGGTCCGCTGCTCATCGGGTCGGTGCAGGCGGTGCTGGGCGTGGTCGGTCTGCTGACGTTCCTCTCGGAGGTCGGCGTGAAGGTGGCGCCCCTTCTGGCCAGCGCCGGGGTGGTGGGCATTGCGGTCGGCTTCGGCGCCCAGACCATCGTGAAGGATTTCCTCACCGGTGTTTTCCTGATCGCCGAAGATGTGGTGTCGGTGGGCGACAACGTGCGCATCAAGGAGGAGAGCGGTACGGTCGAGGCTATGACGCTGCGGACCATCCGGTTGCGCAACACCGATGGCACGCTGCACATCTTCCCCTACAGCGAGGCCCAGGTGATCCATAACCGCACCAAGGGCTTCTCCTCCTACGTCTTCGAGTTCATCGCCAGTTACGACGTCGACGTCGATCGCGCCCTGGCCCTGATGGCCAAGGTCGGCCACGCAATGAGCCAGGATCCGCAGTTCGGATCGCAGATCACCCGGCCCTTCGAGGTGCTGGGCGTGGACAAGCTCGGTGAGAGCGGCGTCACCCTGAAGGCCAAAATCACCACCGAGCCGCGGGCGCAGTGGAAGATCGGGCGAGAGTACAACCGGCGCATCAAGGCGGCGTTCGACGAGGCCGGGATCGGGACGCCCCACACCTCGGTGCAGTTGCTGCCCACGGCCGCCAATCAGGAGACGGACCGCCTCGACGCCCGGCGTGAAGGGCGTTCGTTCCGGTCGCCGGAGAAGGATGCCCGGGGCTGAACGCGAACTGCCCGCGCCTACGGCGCCCGATGTCAGCTACGCCCGGCGCTCCCCGCGCCGGGCGTTTTTCTTTGCCCGCGGCGGAGCTGTTCGCAGGCGCGGGATGACGTGAGGGGGCGGTATGCCATAAAGCGTCGAGGATATCCCTCCGTCCGGGCGCCATGGCCGACCATCGTAACCAGCACCGCCTGCAGAGCGTCGAGCTCGACGAAGAGTCGCTCGCGGCGGTCTCCCGCGACCAGGAGCAGGAGCGGCAGATCGCGATCTTCGACCTGCTGGAGGACAACTACTTCGCGCCCGACGGCGCGGAGACGGGACCTTACGCGCTGCGCATGGGGCTGGTGGAGAACCGGCTCATGCTGGATGTGCGCGGATCGAACTACGAACGTCGGCACATCCTGTCGCTGTCGCCTTTCCGAACCCTCATCAAGGACTACTTCCTGATCTGCGAGAGCTATTACCAGGCGATCCGCAACTCGACGCCGTCCCAGATCGAAGCCTTGGACATGGGTCGCCGCGGCCTGCACAACGAAGCCTCCGAGCTGTTGCAGGCGCGGCTGGCCGGGAAGATCGACACCGATCTGGACACGGCTCGCCGGCTCTTCACCCTCATGTGCGCGCTGCATTGGCGGGGCTGAGCGCGCATGGATGACGATCGGAGGCCGGTCCCACCGGGCGCGGTCCTCTTCGCGTGCAACTTCAACCGCGTGCGTTCGCCGATGGCGGAGGCGCTGCTGAAGCGGCTGGCGGGGGACCGGATCTATGTCGACAGCTGCGGGCTGAAACTGCCGCCGGCGGGCGGAGCCGCGGATCCGGACAACGCCGACATCGATCCGTTCGTCCGGGCGGTGATGGCCGAGATCGGGTGCGACCTCTCGAACCATCGCGCCAAGACCTTCGACGACCTGGAGGACGCCTCCTTCGACCTGGTGGTCTCCCTGACGCCGGAGTCGCAGCATCGCGCCGTGGAACTGGCACGCGGCCGCGCGGCGGAGATCGAGTACTGGCCGGTCCTCGACCCGACCCTCGCGGAGGGCTCGCGCGAGGCGCGGTTGGCGGCATATCGGGAGGTTCGCGACACACTGGCGACGCGGATCGCGCGGCGTTTCAGGACCTGACCGCGTCAGCCATCGACCTTGCCCCCGACGCTGCGTTATAATTCCCATGCTGTTCACGGCTCGCGACCTGACGTAAAGGCGCGGGCCGTCGTTTTATTGTCCGTTTGGGAGCCTGCATGGCGAAAGAAGAACTGCTGGAGTTTCCGGGCACCGTCAGCGAGGTCCTGCCCAACGCCACGTTCCGCGTGAAACTCGAGAATGACCACGAGATCATCGCCCACACCGCCGGCAAGATGCGCAAGAACCGCATCCGGGTTTCGGCCGGCGACAAGGTGCTCGTGGAGATGACGCCCTACGACCTCACCAAGGGCCGCATCACCTTCCGCGTGCGCTGAGGCCTCGAGAGGCGCCTTGCCGCCGACAATGCAGCGCCTGGTGCTGGCTTCCGCAAGTCCCAGGCGGCTCGACCTTCTGCGCCAGATCGGGCTGCGGCCCGACGCGGTGATCGCCGCGGAGGTCGACGAATCCCCCATATCCGACGAAACGCCCCGACTGCTGGCGCTCCGCCTGGCGGCGGCGAAGGCTTCGCGCGTGGCCCTGACGGAGCCCGGCGCCTACGTGCTGGCGGCCGACACCGTGGTCGCGGTGGGCCGCCGCGTCCTGCCCAAGGTGGAAGGCGAAGCCGATGGCAGGGCCTGCCTGGGCCTGCTTTCCGGTCGCGCGCACCGGGTTCTGACGGGAATCGCCGTCGTTGGCCCGGACGGCCGCAGCGCGCGCCGACTGGTGGAGAGCCGCGTCCACTTCAAACGCCTGACGGTCACCGAAACGACCGGCTATCTCGCGTCCGGCGAAGGCGTGGGGAAGGCGGGTGGCTACGCCATTCAGGGACGCGCCGGCGCGTTCGTGACCGCCTTGCAGGGGTCCTATTCCGGCGTGGTCGGCCTCCCGCTCTACGAAACCGCCAACCTGCTCGCCGGCCTGGGCTATCGTCTGCCATGAGCGAGCGACGCATTTACCTGGACCGTGGGATCGGCGAGCAGCGAGGGGTCATCACCCTGGATGGCCGGCCCGAACGTCTGATCATCCGCCGCGATGGCGATGATCCCCGGCTGATTCTGGGCGCGCGGCTGACCGCGCGCGTGGCCAGCATCGAGCCCGCCCTGGCTACGGCGTTCGTGGACCTCGGGGGCGGAGCCGAGGCGATTCTGCCGTTCAAACCTGATTCGCGGCCGGTGCGTGGGCAGTCGCTCGACGTCGAGATCCGGGCCGAACCTCGCCGCGGCAAGCTCGCCATCGTACGGGCCCTTGGGGCAGGAGAGGGCGCGCCGCGCCTGACGGTCCCGGCGCCCGATGTGGCCTCGGAACTGATGACGCTGGTGCGGGACGCCAAACTGGTCGAGGGCCGGGCCGCGCGCACGGTGGCCGACGAGGCCGAAACCGAAGCTCTGGACGTGCTGCATCCGATTCCCGGCGGCGGCCTCCTGGCCGTGGAGCCCACCCGTGCGCTCACCGCCATCGACGTCGACCTGGGCGAGCGCAAGGGCGCCGACGCCAAGCGCGTCACCCGGCAAGCGAATCTCGCGGCCCTGGGGATGGCGGCGCGCCTGCTGCGGCTGAAGGGGCTCGGCGGGATCGTGGTGATCGACCTGGTGGGGCGCGGCCACGACGGGACGGCGCTGATGGCCGCGGCGCGCACCGCCTTCGCCCCCGACAACCCCGGGGTCGCCATCGGACCGGTGGGCCGGTTCGGGACGATGGAGCTGTCGTTGCCGCGTCGCGCCCGACCGCTGGCGGAGGTGCTTTGCCGCGATGACGGCCAGCTTAGCGACGCATCGTTGGCCTATCGCCTGGTCCGCCGTCTGCAGGCCGAAGGCGAGGCCCAGCCGGGCGCGCGCCTGCTGGCGGCATGTGCTCCGGCGGTGGCCGCCGCGGCGAATCCCCTTGTCGCCCGACTTGCGGAACTGATGGGCGCCCGCTTCGCTATCCGTTCGGAGGCGGGGAGGGCGCGCGACCAGATCGACGTGGGGCAGGCATGAGCCAGGCCAAGTGCCCGATCTGCGGCAAGCCGACGGAGCCGGCGACCCGGCCGTTCTGTTCGCGGCGGTGCGCCGACGTCGATCTCCATCGCTGGCTTACCGGTCGCTATGCGATCCCGGTCGTGGAAGAGGACGCTGAGCCGGACGACGAAGGCGCCGACGACTAGCGTCGCTCGCTGGACTTCCGAAAAGGCCTCTTCTATAGACGCGGCTCCCGCGTTGGCGGCCTTCGCCTGGGTAGCTCAGTTGGTAGAGCAGCGGATTGAAAATCCGCGTGTCGGTGGTTCGAATCCGCCCCCAGGCACCACCGCCCTTTTCGGCCCCGATCGGCTCGGCGGCCCGGCCCGGCGCCCCCGGTTCAGGCGCCGGCGCCTACGCCAGCCGCACACGCCCGTTCGCTGAGCTTACGCTTTAAAATCGCGGTTCCGCCGAAATATGCTGCGATGCAGCATTCGGATTCTCGGAAAAGTGGAAATCTATCTGTGGATACTTGAGCGTCCGATTGTGCATTGCAGCAATGCTAGCTTCGCAGTGTCCATTCGGCTCCTAGACCACGGCTCTGACCCCTTGACGCCTTAATAAGGGGTTGCCAAAGGACCCGGGCCGCACGTCTAACATAGCGGTAAGACTTCAAGTTCCCCTCGGGGAAGGCGAAGTCGCCTCGCGCCTTCGAAACGCCAATCTTCCACGTGTGTTGGGAGTACGCGTTACGGGTCGGGCGCAGCGACAGCGGCTCTGCCGTTCTGATCCGGGATAAAACCGGGGCGGAGCGGTGGGCTTGTTTCAACTAGGGTGGAGACGCTCTCGCGCGACGACCCTCCGGCCAATCGTGCTAGACCAACCAGGAACTGGCGACATATGCTCGACAACAAACGGAAGACCCCTTTCATCGCTCTCCTCGGCGCTATGGCGCTGATGGCGAGCGCGCCGGCGTTTGCTCAGAACGCCGCCGCTCCTGCCGCTCCGGCGGCTGACGCCGCCGCCGCACCGGCTCCCGCTGCTGCGGCTCCCGCCGCCGCCGCTCCCGCGGCTCCTGCCGCGGACGCCGCCGCTACCGATCTGCCCCCGCAAATGAAGCACGCGGGCAAGATGGGCATCGGCAGCATGTTCATGGACGCCAAGCCCGTCGTTAAGGTCGTTATGCTCGGCCTGCTGCTGGCTTCGCTGTTCTCCTGGACCCTGCTGATCACGAAGCTCTTCGAGTTCCGCTCGCTAAACCGCGCGTCGGATAACTTCCTCGAAGCGTTCCGCGGCGCGAAGTCGATCACCGACATGGGCCGTATCGCCCAATCGGAAGAGTTCGAAGGCAACCCGCTGGCCGATATGGCCGCCGCGGCCGCCTCCGAGATCGAGCTTTCCCGCCAAGCCGGCCTGCAGATCATGGGCGAGCACCGCGACACCACCCTCGGCCGCGCTCAGGCCGCTGTTGGCGCCGTTCAGGCTTCGCTGGCCCGCCGCCTCTCGAGCGGCATGCAGTTCCTGGCTTCGGTCGGTTCCAACGGTCCGTTCATCGGTCTGTTCGGCACCGTGTACGGGATCATGGACTCGTTCATCGGCATCGCGAACACCAACACCACCAACCTCGCGGTTGTGGCGCCGGGTATCGCCGAAGCCCTTCTCGCCACCGGCCTGGGCCTGTTCGCGGCCATTCCCTCGGTTATCTTCTACAACTACTTCCAGACCCGCATCTCCGCCTACGGGGCGCGGACGGAAGGCTTTGTGGCTGAACTGATGAACGCGATCTCCCGGCAGCTCGACAAAGGAGCCTAAGCCAGATGGGAGCCAAACTCTCAGGCTCTGGAGGCGACCGATACCGCGAGGAAGCGAACGCCGAGATCAACGTCACACCGTTCGTGGACGTGATGCTGGTGCTCTTGATCATCTTCATGGTGGCCGCCCCAATGGCTGCCGTGACGGTGAAGGTCGCCCTTCCCCCCGCGGTCGCCAAACCGGGCACTAATCCGCCCAAGCCGGTTTACATCTCGCTCCAAAGCAACGGACGCATCTTCATCCAGGACCGGCTGTCGGACCTCGCCACTCTCGGTGACGACCTCCGGTCACAACTGGGTGCGACGCGTAACCCGACGCGGGAACGGATCTTCATCCGAGCCGACAAGGACGTCATGTACGGCGACTTCATGGGGGTGATGAACATGCTGCAGGACAACGGGTTCTACAGCGTGGCCCTCGTCGGCGAAGACAAGAGTTAGGTGGGTGACGCATGGCTGACACAACACAGCGAGACGTCGCACACCCGGGGCACAATCCGTTCGACGATCCGCGACCGAAGCGCCAAAAGGGCTTCATCATCGCGCTCGTCATTGCGGCAGTCGTGCACGCGGCTCTTGCGCTCTACCTTTGGAAGAGCAAGTTCGAACCGAGCTTCAAGGAGTACTCGGACGAGGTGACGGATGTGGCGCTGATCAAACCAGTGCCGCCGCCGCCCCCGCCTCCGCCGCCTCCGCCGCCGCCGAATACGCCTCCGCCGCCGCCGCCGAAGCTGCAGCCCAGGCCGCCGATCGCCGTCCCGGACGTTCCTTCGATTCCGCCCCTGCCGGTTCCGCCGGTGGAGCGTCGGATCGAGGAGCCGAAGCCGCCGGCGCCGCCGCCCCCTGAGCCGCCGCGTCCGTCGGTCATCACGAGCCCGGATTGGCTTCGTAAGCCGACCGGCGAGGACGTCGCCCGGTACTATCCGGAACGCGCCCAACGGATGAACGTCGAAGGTACGGCGACGATCAGCTGCACGGTCAACGCTCGGGGTACGCTGGACAATTGTTCGGTGGTTTCCGAAACGCCGGCCGATCAGGACTTCGGGTCGTCCGCGATGCGGATGAGCAAGCTGTTCAAGATGCGGCCTCAGACCAAGGACGGCGCGCCCGTCGATGGTGGGACGGTGCGGATCCCGATCCGCTTCGCCCTTCCCAAAGGCTGACGCAGACTGACCAACGATCAAGCCCCGGCGGCGCAAGCCTCCGGGGCTTTTTCTTTTTCCGGGAGCCTTGGGCCGCGCTTCAACGGCTTGATCAGACCGGCTCGCCCGATTAGAACCGGGCGCTCGCGATAGGCCGCCTTAGCTCAGTTGGTTAGAGCGCTAGATTGTGGATCTAGAGGTCCTCCGTTCAAGCCGGAGAGGCGGTACCATCGCAGACCCCGAGGGAGCCCCGTTGCGGCGTCCCTCTCATCCCCACGACATTGTCGAAGCGAATAGCTAGGGCGCCGGACGCCAGCCACCGCCCAGCGACTGGATCAGGGCGACGGCGGTGTTCTGTCGCTGGGCCGTCGCCTGGGCCAGGGCCCGCCGCGCCGCGTACGCCGCAGCCTGCGCGGTGACCACGTCCACGAAGCTCACCTGGCCGGCCTGGTAGCGGTTGGTCACCATCTGCTCAGCGGCGTCGGCCGCGGCGGAGGCGTCGCGGCGCAGGTCGTACTGGGCGGCCAGCACCCGCGTCGCCACCAGCTGGTTCTCCACGTCCTGCAGGGCCGTCAGCACCGTCTGACGGTACTGGGCGACGGCCTGGTCATAGGCGGCGCGGGCCTCGGTCACGCGCGCGCGCCGGGCTCCGAAGTCGAGCAATGTTTCGGCCGCGGAGGCGCCCATGCTCCATAGGGCGTTCGGCGCACTGATCAGCGCGCCGAGCTCCGTGCTGGCGAAGCCGTAGGATCCGGTGAGCGACAGGCTCGGGAAATAGGCGGCGACCTGCACGCCCACCTGTGCGTTGGCGGCCGCCATCCGGCGCTCGGCGGCGGCGATGTCGGGGCGCCGCTGGAGCAGGGTCGAGGGGACGCCGGGCGGTGTCTCCGGCACGGTCGACGTCCAGGCGGCGGTGGCCAGGCTGAAGTTCCCCGGGGCCTCGCCGACCAGCATGGCGATGGCGTGCTCATAGGTGGCCCGCGTCTGCTGTGTGCCCGCCAGATCGGCCAGGGCGTTGTCCAGCTGGGTCTGGGCCTGGAGGAGGTTGCTGCGCGGCGCAATGCCGGCGTTGTACTGGTTCTGGGAGATCTGCACCGTGCGCCGGTAGGAGGCGACCGTCGCCTGGTCGAGGGCCATTTCGGCCTCGGCCTCGCGCAGGCTGAAGTAGTTGGCGGCGAGCTCGCCTTGGGCCGCGAGCCGGGCGGCCGCGAGATCGGCGGCGCTGGCCTGGGCGTTGGCGCGGCTCGCCTCGATGGTGCGCCGGATGCGGCCCCAGATATCGGGCGCCCAGCTGGCGCCGAGGGTGACGCGGTAGGTGTTGCGCGCCGTGCCGCCGCTCGATCCGCCGCTGGTCGATCCGTCGGGATTGACGATGATGGCGCTGCCGCCGGCTCCGCTGCCGGACCGGGTGGCGCTGCCGCTGGTGTTGACCGTCGGGAAGAGGGCGGCGCGCTGTTCGCTGACCAGGGCCCTCGCCTGACGATAGGCGGCCTCGGCGGCGATGATGTTCTGGTTCGAGACCTGCACCCGGGCCATCAGCCCGTTCAGGACCGGATCCCCGAACAAGGTCCACCAATCGCCACGCTCGAGGGCGTCCGCCGGGGCGGCGGGCGACCAGCCGGCGGCCTCCTTGAAGGTCGCGGACACCGGCGCGGAGGGACGCGCATAGTTCGGCCCCACTGCACAGCCGGCCACGGCGGCGCAGGTGAGGACGGTCAGGGGGGTTCGGGCGAGGCGCATCACGGCGTCCTTCATGCAGGCTGGACCTCTTCCTCGCCGCCGGCGCGGCTGAGGTAGCGCTCATCACGGTGACGGCGCAGGCGGTCGAGATAGACGTAGACGACAGGGGTGGTGAGAAGGGTGAGCAGCTGGCTGGCGATCAGCCCGCCGATGATGGCCACGCCCAGCGGCCGGCGCAGCTCGGAGCCTTCGCCGAAGCCGATCGCCAGGGGCAGGGCGCCCAGGCCCGCCGCCAGGGTGGTCATCAGGATCGGCCTGAACCGCAGCATGCAGGCCTCGCGGACCGCCTCGGCGGCGCCGATGTCGCGCGAGCGCTGCGCCTCCAGCGCGAAGTCGATGATCAGGATGGCGTTCTTCTTGACGATCCCGATCAGCAGGAAGACCCCGATCAGGGCGATGATCGAGAATTCCATCTTGAAGATCAGCAGGGCCAGCACCGCGCCGACGCCCGCGGAGGGCAGGGTGGAAAGCACGGTGATGGGATGCACCATGCTCTCGTAGAGCACGCCCAGGACGATGTAGATCGCCACCAGGGCCGCGGCGATCAGCGCCGGCTCCTGTTTCAGCTGGTCCTGGAAGCTGCGGGCGGTGCCCTGGAAGCTGCCGCGGACGTTGTTCGGCATGCCGATGTCGGCCTCCGCCTGGGCGATGGTCGCCTGGGCGTCGCTGAGGGAGGCGCCGGGCGCCAGGTTGAAGGAGACCGTTGTCGCAAGTTCGCCGTCCTGGTGGTTCACCGCCGCCGGCGTGGCGCGCTGGCTGAACTTGGCGATGGCGGTGAGCGGCACCATTCGCTGCACGGAGGTGTTGAGGGCGCTGCCGGTGGAGGGATCGCGTAGCGCCGGGTTGGCGACCGGCGCCGGGGTCGTGCTGGTGCTCGTCGTTGTGCTCGTGCTCGTGCCGGTGGCTGCGGCGGCCGTCGTCGTGCGGGTCGTGGCCGGCGCCGTCGTGGCCGCGATGGTCGGCGCAGTCGCGCCCACCGAGCCGCTGGCCGGCACATAGATCTGGCTCAGGGCGTCGGGGCTGCGCGTGAACGCGGGGGCCGCCTCCATGACCACGCTGTACTGGTTCAGGTCCTCGTAGATCGTGGCGGCCTGTCGCTGGCCGAAACTGTCGTAGAGGGCGTTGTCGACGTCACGGGCCGAGACGCCCAGGCGCGCGGCGCTGTCCCGGTTGACGTCGACGTAGGCCTCCACCCCATTGTCCTGCTGGTCGGTGTTGACGTCGGTCATGGTCGGGCGGCCGTCCAGGGAGTCGGCCAGCTTTTGGGCCCACACCTTCAGGTCGGCGGCGTTGTCGCTCTTCAGCGTGTACTGATAGGTGGCGTTGGCCTGCCGGCCGCCCATCCGCACGTCCTGCTGCGGATTGAGGAACAGGCTCACGCCGGTCACGCGGGCGAGTTGGGGCCGCAGGCGGGCGATCACCTGCTGGCCGCCGTCCTTGCGCTGGGAGCGCGGCTTCAGGTCGACCGACAGGAAGCCGCCGCCGGCCCGCCCGCCGCCGGTGAAGCCGACCACCGTCGCCACCGCCGGGTCGCGCCGGATGATGTTCACCAGGGTCCTCATCTTCCGGCCCATCTCCTCGGAGGAGATGCTCTGGTCGGCGCGCAGGCCGCCGTTCAGCCGCCCCGAGTCCTGTTGCGGGAAGAAGCCCTTGGGGATGGCCATGTAGAGGTAGACGTTCAGGCCCACGACGGCGATCAGGATCAGCATCACCAGCGGCTTGGCGGCGAGCGCCCAGTCGAGGCTGTGCCCATACATGCGCAGGATGCGGTCGAAACCGGCCTCGAAGAAGCGCGCGATCCGCCCGGGCTCGCGCTCGTCCGCCTTCGGACGCAGCAGGAGGGCGCACATCATCGGCGTGGTGGTCAGCGAGATCAGCAGCGAGATCAGCACCGCCGCCGACAGCGTCACCGCGAATTCCCGGAACAGCCGCCCGACCTGGCCCCCCATGAACAGCAGGGGAATGAACACCGCGACCAGGGAGATGCTGATCGACAGCACGGTAAAGCCGACTTCGCGGGCGCCCAACAGGGCCGCCTGGAAGCGATCCATGCCGTCCTCGAGATGGCGGCTGGTGTTCTCGAGCACCACGATGGCGTCGTCGACCACGAACCCCGCGCCGACCGTCAGCGCCATTAGGCTGAGGTTGTTGAGGCTGAAGCCGAGCAGGTACATGACCCCGAAGGTGCCCAGCAGGGACACCACCGTGGCGACGGCCGGGATGATCGTCGCCCGCCCGCTGCGCAGGAAGGCGCTCACCACCAGCACCACCAGCACGACCGAGATCAGCAGCGTCACCTCGATCTCGCGCAACGAGGCGCGGATGCTGGTGGTGGCGTCGGAGGCGACCTGCAGCTTGATGTCGGCCGGCAGCTGGGCAGCGAGTTCCGGCACGACGGCGCGGACGCTGTTCACGGTCTGGATGACGTTGGCGCCCGGCTGCTGCGTCACCAGGACGATGATCGACGGCTGGCCATTGAACAGGCCGAGCGTGCGGGTGTCGGCGACGCTGTCGATGACGCTGGCCACGTCCGCCAGGCGGATCGGCGCGCCGTTGCGGAAGGCCACCACCAGGTTGCGGTACTCGGCGGCCGTACGGCCTCCGGTGCTGGTGTAGATCTGGAAGCGCCGGCCGGCGTCCTCGACCGTGCCCTTCGGCCGGTTGGCGTTGGCCGACTGGATGGCGGCGCGGACGTCCTCCAGGCTGACGCCGTAGCGGTTCAGCGCGAAGGGGGCGAGTTCCACACGCACCGCCGGCAACGAGCCGCCGCCGATCTCCACCTCGCCGACGCCGTCCACCTGCGACAGGCGTTGCTGGATGATGTTGGAGACCGCGTCGTAGATCTGGCCGGGCGTCTTGGTGTCGGAGGTCAGCGCCAGGATCACCACCGGCTGATCGGCGGCGTTGCGCTTGCGGTAGGTGGGGTTGCTGTGCAGCGTCGTGGGCAGGTCGATCCGCGCGGCGTTGATCGCCGCCTGAACTTCCCGCGCCGCGCCGTCGATGTTGCGGTTCAGGTCGAACTGCAGGCTGATGCGCGTCGAGCCATTGGAGCTGGACGAGGTGATCTCGTTGAGCCCGGCGATGGTCGCCAGCCGGCGCTCCAGCGGCGTGGCCACACTGGTGGCCATGGTGTCCGGGCTCGCGCCCGGCAGGTTGGCCGACACCGAGATCGCCGGATAGTCGACCTGCGGCAACGGCGCGACCGGCAGGACGAAGAAGCCCCCGATCCCGGCGAGCGCGATGCCCACCGTCAGCAGGACGGTGGCGATCGGCCTGCGGATGAAGGGGGCGGACAGGTTCACGTCGCCGGCTCCGGGTCGGGCTCGCCCTCCGCCGCCCCGGTGCGGAGCTTGCGCGGCGCGAGCCGGTCGAAGGCCAGGTAGACCACCGGCGTGGTGAACATGGTCAGCAGCTGGCTGACGATCAGCCCGCCGAAGATGGCGATGCCGAGGGGCCGCCGGAGCTCCGCGCCCATGCCCATGCCCAGCATCAGCGGGATCGCCGCGAACAGCGCGGCCAGCGTGGTCATCAGGATCGGCCGGAAGCGCAGCAGGGCCGCCTGGTGGATCGCCTCGCGCGGGCTCTTTCCCTGCTCGCGCTCGGCGTCGATGGCGAAGTCGATCATCATGATCGCGTTCTTCTTCACGATCCCGATCAGCAGGATGATGCCGATGATGCCGATGACCCCGAGGTCATTGCCGGTGACCATCAAGGCCAGCAGCGCGCCGACGCCGGCCGAGGGCAGGGTGGAGAGGATCGTCAGCGGGTGGATGTAGCTCTCGTAGAGCACGCCCAGCACGATGTAGACGCAGACCACCGCCGCCAGGATCAGCCACAGCTGGTTGGTGAGCGAGCGCTGATAGGCGCCGGCCGCGCCCAGGAAGGTCATCGAGATCCCGTTCGGCTGGCCTATCTTCTGCGCCGCGGCGCGGACTTCCGTCACCGCCGCGCCCAGCGACACCCCCGGCTGGGTGTCGAAGCCGACGGTGGCGGCGGGGAACTGGGCCACGTGGCTCACCTGCAGCGGCGCGGTCTGCTCGCGGATCGTGGCGACCGCGCTCAGCGGCGTGGAGCCGCCGGTCGCCTGCAGTTGGACCGCGCCCAGCGTCTGCGGCGTGGCGTCTTCCCGCCGCGCCTCGAGGATCACCCGGTACTGGTTGGTCTCCGTGAAGATGGTCGAGACGATACGTTGCCCGAAGGCGCTGTAGAGGGCGTCGTCGATCGTCGACGGTGTGATCGACAGCCGCGCGGCGGTGTCGCGGTCGATGTCGACATAGGCCGCGAGGCCCCGGTCGCTGGCGCCTGAGACGACGTTGCGCACCTTGCGGCTGTTGGCGAGTTGCGCGGCCAGCTTGTCGGCCCAGGCGTTCACCTGGGCGGTGTTGGAGCCCTCGATCGAGACCCGGTACAGGGTGGGGCCGGACTCCGCGTCGACGGTCAGGTCCTGGGTGGGCTGCAGGTAGAGGTCGATGCCGGCCACCTTGGCGACCCGATCGCGCAGCCGCTGCATCAGCTTCTCCTGCGAGCCGTGGTGCGGCTTCAGGTTGATGAGCAGGTCGCCGGTGTGCAGCATCGCGTTGTTGGCGGCGTCGACGCCGACGAAGGAGCTCACGCTGTCGACGTCGGGATCGGCCAGCACGGCGTTGACCGCCGCCTGCTGCAGCTGCGCCATCCGCGCGTAGGAGACGGTCTGCGACGCCTGGGTGCGGCCTTGCAGCTGACCGGTGTCCTGGACCGGAAACAGCCCCTTGGGGATCACCACGTAGAGCAGCACGGTGAAGGCGAAGGTGGCGATCGCCACCAGCAGGGTCGCCGCCTGCCGGTCGAGCACCCAGTTGAGCGCTCGGTCGTAGCGGTCGATCAGCTTGTCGAACATCGCCTTGCTGCGGGCGCCGATGGTCCCGGGCCGCGCCAGATCCTCCCGCTTCAGCCAGCGGGCTGACATCATCGGCGTCAGCGTCAGCGAGACCACGGCGGAGATCAGGATGGTGATCGCCAGGGTGATGGCGAACTCGCGGAACAGCCGGCCCACCACGTCGCCCATGAACAGCAGCGGGATCAGCACCGCGATCAGCGAAACCGTCAGCGATATGATCGTGAAGCCGATCTGCCGGGCGCCCTTCAGCGCCGCCTCGAACGGCGCCTCCCCCTCCTCGATGTGGCGGGAGATGTTCTCGATCATGACGATGGCGTCGTCGACCACGAAGCCGGTGGCGATGGTCAGGGCCATCAGGCTCAGGTTGTTGAGGCTGAAGCCCAGCAGGTAGGTGATGCCGCAGGTGCCGATCAGCGAGATCGGCACGGCCAGGCCGGCGATGACCGTGGCGCGCAGGCTGTGCAGGAAGAAGAAGATCACCAGCACCACCAGGGCGACCGCCACCAGCAGCTCCACCTCCACGTCGCTGACCGAGGCGCGGATGCCGGTGGTGCGGTCGCTGAGCACCGTCACCTTCAGCTGCGGCGGCAGGGAGGCCATCAGGTCCGGCAGCTGCGCCTTGATGGCGTCGACCGTCTTGATGACGTTCGCGCCCGGCTGCCGCTGGACGTTGAGGATGATGGCCGGCGTGCGGTTGGCCCAGGCGCCGAGCTTCACGTTCTCCGCGCCCTGGACCACCGTGGCGATGTCCGACAGCCGGACGGAGCCGCCGTTGCGGCTGGCGACGATGAGGTTGCGGTAGTCGTCGGCGGTCAGCAGCTGGTCGTTGGCGTTGATCGTGTAGCTGCGCGTCGGGCCGTCGAAGCTGCCCTTGGCGGTGTTGGCGTTGGCTGCGCTGATGGCGTTGCGCACCGAGGTCAGGGTGAGGCCGAACGAGGCCAGGGAGCGGGTGTCCACCTGGATGCGCATGGCCGGCCGCTGGCCGCCGCTCAACGTCACCAGGCCGACGCCGGAGACCTGGCTGATCTTCTGGGCCATCCGGGTGTCGACGAGGTTCTGCACGTCGGTCAGCGGCATGGTGTCGGAGGTGATGGCGAGCGTGAGGACCGGGGCGTCGGCCGGATTCACCTTGGCGTAGACCGGCGGCGCCGGCAGGTCCGCAGGCAGCAGGTTGCCGCCGGCGTTGATCGCCGCCTGCACTTCCTGCTCGGCTACGTCGAGACTTTCCCCAAGATTGAACTGTAGCGTGACGATGGAAGCCCCGGCCGAGCTCACCGAGCTCATGCGGTCGAGGCCCGACATCTGTCCGAACTGCCGCTCCAGCGGCGCGGTGACGGTCTGGGCCATCACCTCGGGGCTGGCGCCCGGATAGAGCGTCTGCACCTGGATGGTGGGGTAGTCGACTTCCGGCAGGGCCGAGAGCGGCAGCAGGCGGAAGCCCACCAGGCCGCCCAGGACGATCGCCGCCATCAGGAGGGCGGTCGCCACCGGGCGCATAATGAAGGGACGCGACGGGTTCATGTGCGTGGACCGGCCAGGCCTCGGGGGCTCACGCGCCGGGCCCGGCGCCGCCGCCGCCGCCGCCGGCCGGCCCGCGGCGCGGCATCTTGGCCATGGCGTCCTTGCACGGCGCGCTCAGCTTGTCGGCGTTGGTGCGCAGGCACATGTTCAGCTCGCGCCCCTGCTGGCCGGCGCAGAGCGTCTTCGCGTCCGCCGCGCAGGCTTGCATCATGGCCTGCCGCGCCGCCTGCATCGCCGGGTTCGGAGCGCCGCCGCCCATCCCGCCGCCACCCTGGGCGGCCTGGGGCGCAGCGCCCGGCGCATTGGCTGCAGGCTGATCGCCGCCGCCAGCCGCAACGCCGCCACCGGCTCCGCCCGCGCCGCCGCCCTGGCCTGGCCGGCGGTGGCGGCCACGACCGCGGCCCCCGCCTTGCGGCATCGGCTTGTCGCCCGGCAGCATGACGCGGGCGCCTTCGGTGAGGCGGTCGCCGCCTTCGGTGATGACCCGCTCGCCGACCTGCAGTCCCTGGACGATGCTGACCGTGGTGGGGGTCCCGGGCCCGCGCACCACCTTGCGCATGGTCACCGTCTTGTCGGGGTTCAGTTTCCAGACGAAGTCGCCGTCCGCGCCCGTGCGCACGGCCGTCACCGGCACGACCACCGCGCCGCGCAGGTTCTGAAGGTTGACCCGCACGTTGACGAACTGGTTCGGGAACAGGCGGCCCGCGGCGTTGGGGAACCGCGCCTTGGCCCGGACCGTGCCGGTGGTGGTGTCGACCTGGTTGTCCAAGGTCGAGAAGACGCCCTGGTCGAGATTGATCGTCTTGGTGCGGTCGAAGGCGGTGACCGGCAGGGTCGCCTGGGCGGACTGCGCCTGAAGGCGAGGGACCTCGTCCTGCGGGATCGTGAACTCCACGTCGATGGGATTGATCTGGGTGATCACCACGATGCCGGCGGCGGAACCGGCGCCGATATAGTTGCCGACGTCGATGACCCGCAGGCCGACGCGGCCGCTCACCGGGGCGACGACGCGGCTGAAGCCGAGATTGAGGCGCGCGGTGCCGACCGCGGCGCGATCGGTGGTGACGGTGCCCTCCAGCTGCTTGACCAGGGCCGCCTGGGTATCGACGTCCTGCCGGGCGATGGAGTCCTGCGCCAGCAGGGTCTGGTCGCGCTGCAGGAGAAGGCGGGCATTGGTCAGCTGCGCCTCGTCGCGGGCCTGCTGACCCTGCGCCTGCAGGAGCGCCATCTGCAGCGGCCGCGGGTCGATGATCGCCAGCGCCTGGCCCTTGCGGACCATCTGGCCCTCGCGGAACAGGATCTGGGTGATGGTTCCGGACACCTGCGGGCTCACCGTGACCGTAGCGGCGGGCGTCACCGTCCCGAGGCCGTCGATGGTGACCGGGATGTCCGCCTGGCTCGCGGCGGCGACGCCGACGGTGGTCGCGGGCCGTCCGCCGCGCCCGCCCGGTCCGCCGCGCCCGCCGCCCGGGCCCCCGGCGCTGCTGTTGTGGACGAGGGTCACCGCCAGCCAGATCACGGCGGCGATGGCCACCAGCACCAGGAGGCCGATCACCACGCGGCGTCCCGGACGCCGCGTGCTCTCAACCGAGAGGTTTCGTGCTTTCGCGCGAACGTCCATCATTCCTCCTGGGGTGACCTGCAGGCCGCGGTGACCGTCAGCGCAAGCTTTGCCACAACGGCCCTGTAGCCCCCGCCGTTCCATCGCCGAGTCCCGACACGGCGGCGGAGGCTGTTCTCTTTAGGCGGCGACTAGAACCGAGCGATGTCTTCGTCTTTCGCTATTGCGTCAAGGTCGTCGCATTCTGACATGCGCCGCCACGCGACCACGGCTGGGTGTCGGGCGGGGCATGCCCGCTGGCCTTGCGGCGCGCCGCGGCTCATCCTACGGAGCGGCGGCGGGGGATGATGGCGAAGGCGAACGGCAACCAGGCGGGCACGCCGCGCGGGCGGCGGCCGAAGGGGCAGGGCCCGGACCTGCGCGAGGCGATTCTCAACGCCGCCGAAGGACTGTTCTCCCGTCACGGGTTCTATGGCGTGACAGTGCGCCAGGTGGCGGCCGAGGCCGGCGTCGACACCGCCCTGATCCACTACTACTTCGGCGCCAAGCGCGAACTGTTCGACTCGGTGTTCGCCCGTCGGGCCGAGATCCTGAACGAAGCGCGGCTGGGGGCCATGCGCGCCTATCAGGCCGCCCAGCCCGACAGCATGACGGTCGAGGGCGTGATCGAGGCGTTCATCGGACCCCTGGTCGACCTCTCGATGACCGACGATCCGCACTGGAAGAATTATTTTCGGCTGGTGGCGCTGGTGAACAACACGCCGGACTGGGGCGGGGAGACCATGCACCGGTACTTCGATCCGGTCGTCCACCGGCTGATCGACGCGCTCAAGGCCGCCATGCCGGACGCCGAGATCCGCGACCTCTACTGGTGCTACCAGTTCCTCACCGGCTCGATGATGCTGGCGCTCTCCGAGACCGGCCGGATCGACCAGCTCTCCGATGGCCTGTGCCGCTCCAGCGACATGCAGGCGGTCCGCGCCCGGCTCTTCGCCTACTGCGCCGCAGGCATCCAGGAAGTCGTTCGGCGGCACCCGGAGGCCTGAGTTTCAGCCGTATTTCAAAAGCGGCACTGTGGCGCAAATTCATCACATGAGCAGAAACAACACAGCCGGAGCCTCCCGTGCTGGCGCCGCGCACCCGAATGGCGGCACATAGCCGGTAATTCGCCTGACGGTGAAATGTAGCGCCAGCCCTCGCGCCATGGGGGACGTGGCCGGCGCACGGGGAGGAAACTATGAAGTCTATCCTGAAAGCGGCGCTCCTTGCGGGCGCGGCTTGGTCCGTCGTTCCGACTCTCGCCTTCGCCCAGGCCCCCGCGGCCTCCACCGCCGGCGCGGCGGTGGAAGAACTGGTCGTCACCGCCCGGCGTCGCGAGGAAAACCTCAAGGACGTGCCGGTCGCCGTCACCGCCATCACCGCCGAGCGCCTCGCCCAGACCGGCGCGGTGGACATCACCGCCCTGCAACAGACCACGCCCAACCTGACCTTGCAGGTGGCCCGTGGCTCCAACTCCACCCTCATCTCCTTCATCCGCGGCGTCGGCCAGCAGGATCCGCTGTGGGGCTTTGAGCCCGGCGTCGGCCTCTACCTCGACGACGTCTACATCGCCCGCCCGCAGGCGGCCGTTCTCGACATCTTCGACATCCAGCGGATGGAAGTGCTGCGCGGCCCGCAAGGCACGCTCTACGGCCGCAACACCATCGGCGGCGCCATCAAGTACGTCACCGCCAAGATCGGCGACGAACCGGAATTCCGGATCAAGGGGACCGTCGGCTCGTACAACGAGAAGGACGTCGTCGCCTCGGCCAAGGGCAAGGTCTCCGACACCCTCGGCGTCGGCATCACCTGGGCCCACTTCGGCCACGACGGCTACGGCAAGAACCTGAACACCGGCGCGGAGCAGTACAACAAGGACGTCGACGCCGCGCGCGCCACGCTGGAATGGTCGCCGACGCAGGACCTGTTCTTCCGCCTGTCGGGCGACATCGTCACCGACGACTCCAACCCGCGCCACGGCCACCGCGAAACCCCGGCCCTCGACTTCCTGGGCCGGCCCATCCCGGGCGGCGCGCCGCCCGCGAACGTCTATGACACCAACGCCGGAGCCGGCGACTTCAACCACGTCCAGGCGCGGGGCGTGTCGCTGCTCGGCGAGTGGGACGTAAATGACAAGATCAAGCTGAAGTCGATCTCCGCCTACCGCTCCGGCTACACCGTGGGCTCCATCGACTTCGACGAACTGCCGGCGGCCATCCTCGATATCCCGGCCCGCTACAGCGACCACCAGTTCACCCAGGAACTGCAACTTCTCTACACCGGCGAGCGGCTGCAGGGCGTCGGCGGGCTGTTCTACCTGAACGCAACGGCGGCCGGCGCCTTCGACACGGTGCTGTCCCAGGCCAACCTGACCATCGCCACCGCAGGCCATGTCGACACCGAAAGCTACTCGGCCTTCGCCGACTTCAGCTACGACGTGACCGAGGCCCTGAAGGTCTCGGTAGGCGGCCGTTACACCCACGACGACAAGACCGGCCAAGTCTATCGCCAGAACTTCACTGGCCTGAAGAGTCCGCTGTTCGGCAACAACCTCGCGATCCCGGGCCTGGTTCGCTCGAACTTCACCAGCTCGGCGACCTTCGAGAAGTTCACACCGCGGGTCAGCGTCAGCTACGCCTTCGATCCCGACAGGACCGGCTATCTGTCCTACAGCCAGGGCTTCAAGTCGGGCGGCTTCGACATGCGCGCCGACGCCATCCTCACGCCGTCGTCTGTCAACGGCTATCAGCCGGAGACGGTGGACTCCTACGAGGCCGGCCTGAAGGGCTACTTCCTCGACCGTCGCCTGTCGCTGAACTCGGACGTCTTCTACGCCAAGTATCGCGACCAGCAGGTCACGCTGCAGACCCCGGTGGGCGCGTCGATCGCCAGCCAGGTGCTGAACGTCGGCCAGTCGCACATGTACGGCGTCGAGCTGGAAGGCGTGGCGTCGCTGATGTCGAACCTGACCGCCAACTTCTCGCTGGGCTACATCAAGGCCCAGTTCGACGAGTACAAGGCCCTGGACCTGACGGCTTCGCCGCCGGTGATCCGCGAGTTCGCCTCCAGCCGCGTGTTCCAGAACACTCCCGAATGGACCGGCTCGGTCAGCTTCACCTATACGGCCGACCTCGGAGAGCACGGCCGGGTGACCTTCACGCCGTCCGCGTCCTATCGCGACAAGTTCCACATGTTCGAGGTGCCCTCGTCCCTTGACCAGGCCGCCTACTGGCTGGTGGACGCGAGCCTGATGTGGACCTCGGCCGACGACCACTATCGGATCGGCCTGCACGGCAAGAACCTGACCGACGAGCGCTATCGCGTCGGCGGATACAACTTCGCGCAGTCGTCCGGCGTACTGTTCGGCAACTCGGTGAGCGCCTTCTACGGCCCGCCGAGGGTCGTGATGCTCTCGCTCGAAGCGAAGTTCTAGGACCCTGCGCCCGGCTCTCCTGAAGAGCCGGGCGTTTCCTTTTCCGGGACGCCGATGACCGCCACAGTCTCACCTGCCGCCATCGCGTCCTCGGACGACGCCCGGGCTCGCCGCTACCGTCTCCTGGTGCTGGCGATCTTGGTTCTCGCCTACACCTTCAACTTCCTGGACCGGCAGATCCTCGGGATCCTCGCCGGCTCCATCAAGAAGGACCTGGGCCTCACCGACAGCCAGCTGGGCCTGATGGGCGGGCTGGCGTTCGCGCTGTTCTACACCGCCCTCGGCATCCCGATCGCCTGGCTGGCCGACCGCTCCAGCCGCACCTGGATCATCACCGTTTCGCTGGCGCTGTGGAGCGCCTTCACCGCCGCCTGCGGGCTGGCCGGCGGCTTCTGGCAGCTGTTCCTGTGCCGGATGGGCGTCGGCGTCGGCGAGGCGGGCGGCGTCGCGCCGGCCTATTCCGTGATTTCCGACTACTTCCCGAAGGCGCAGCGGGCGAGGGCGCTCGCCGCCTATTCCTTCGGCATTCCGGTGGGCTCGGCGCTGGGCATCCTGTTCGGCGGCCTGATCGCCCACGCCATCGACTGGCGCGCGGCCTTCATCGCCGTGGGCCTGGCCGGCGTCCTGCTGGCGCCGATCTTCCGCCTGATGGTCAAGGAGCCTGTGCGCGGCGCCCACGACGATGCGCCTGCGGCTGTGACCCCCTCGGCCGGCGGCGTCGGCGTGCTGGTGCGCAAGCCGGCCTTCTGGCTGATCTCCCTGGCCGCCGCCGCCTCGTCGGTGTGCGGCTACGGCGTCGCCTTCTGGCTGCCGTCCTTCTTCGAACGCAGCCTGGGCATGGGGCTGGTCGACCGTTCGCTGTTCCTGGGCGCGATCACCCTGGTCGGCGGCACGGCGGGGGTGTGGGCCGGCGGCTGGCTGGGCGACCGGCTGGGCGCGCGCAACCGCGCCGCCTACCTGCTGGTGCCGGCGGCCGCCTTCATGCTGGCGCTGCCGTGCTTCTTCTTCGCCATCCAATCCACCTCGCTGCCGATGGCCTTCGTGCTGTTCCTGATCCCGCAGGCGCTGAACCTGGTGTGGCTGGGGCCGGTGATCACTGCCGTGCAGCACCTGGTTCCCTCGGCGCAGCGCTCCACCGCGTCGGCCTGCTTCCTGTTCGTCAACAACCTGATCGGGCTCGGCCTCGGCACCTGGTATTTCGGCGCGGTGTCCGACGCGCTGACGCCGCGCTTCGGCGCCGAGTCGCTGCGCTACGCCATCTATTCGGGCCTCGGGTTCTACGTCGTGAGCGCCTTACTTTTCACCATCGGCGCCGCCCGCCTGAAGCGCGAATGGGTCGATTGAGGGCAAATTGTCGCGATCCCGGGCGCGGGTGAGTTGGCGCTTGCCATCACAATGACGTGAGTCACAGTGGTGAAGCCCTTCGGGGCGTTTCCTCCCTATGACTGGCCGCGCTTTCGGGCGCGGCCTTTTTTTGCGCCCGCCGCGGGGGCGGGTATCCCGGCCAGGCCGGCGCATGTTGGAAAAATCTTCCTCAGCTGCAGCTCTGGTCCCATCGACACGGGATGATCTTGCCGGATAAATGCCCTCAGCGGCACTTCACGTCCTCCGGGTTACGATGAACGCCTTCGGGGACGCGTTTTGACGTGCGCCGGCGTGAGCGAGGGACGGGATGGAAACCCCGCAGCGGCAGGGCCTGTACGATCCGGCGAACGAGCACGACTCGTGCGGCGTGGGCTTCGTGGCCAACATCAAGGGCCGCAAGTCCCATGAGGTGATCGAGGCCGGGCTGCAGATCCTGGTCAACCTCGACCACCGCGGCGCGGTCGGCGCCGATCCGCTGGTCGGCGACGGCGCGGGCATACTGATCCAGATCCCCGACGGGCTCTACCGCAACTGGGCCGCCGCGGCCGGCGTGGCGCTGCCGCCGGCCGGCGAGTACGCGGTCGCCATGTGCTTCCTGCCCCGGGACGAGGAGGCGCGCGACGCCGCCGTCGCGCAGTTCGAGCACTTCCTCACCGTCGAGAAGCAGCCGCTGCTCGGCTGGCGCGACGTGCCGATGGACACCATGGGCCTCGGCGAGGCGGTGCTGGCGCAGATGCCGGTGATCCGCCAGGCCTTCATCGGCCGCGGGCCCAACGTCCGCGACCAGGACGCCCACGAGCGCAAGCTGCTGGCGGTGCGCAAGCAGCTGCAGAACCCGCTCGCCGAGCTGGCCGTGAAGCGCAACCTGCCGGGCCTGACCCAGCTCTACATCCCGTCGCTGTCGACGCGGACGGTGGTCTACAAGGGCCTGCTGCTCGCCCACCAGGTGGGGACCTTCTACACCGACCTCCTGGACCCGCTGGCCGAGTCCGCCTTGGCCCTGGTCCACCAGCGGTTCTCCACCAACACCTTCCCGTCGTGGAAGCTGGCGCACCCCTACCGGTTCATCGCCCACAACGGCGAGATCAACACGGTGCGCGGCAACGTGAACTGGATGAACGCGCGTCGCCGCTCGATGGAAAGCGAGCTGCTGGGCCCGGACCTCAACAAGATGTGGCCGCTGATCCCGCACGGGCAGTCGGACACCGCCTGCCTGGACAATGCGTTGGAGCTGCTGGTGGCCGGCGGCTATCCGCTGGCGCACGCGGTGATGATGCTGATCCCGGAGGCCTGGTCGGGCAATCCGCAGATGGATCCCAAGCGCCGCGCCTTCTACGAATACCACGCCGCGCTGATGGAGCCCTGGGATGGGCCGGCGGCGGTGGCCTTCACCGACGGCCGCCAGATCGGCGCGACGCTCGACCGCAACGGCCTGCGCCCGGCGCGCTTCATCATCACCGACCAGGACCATGTGATCATGGCCTCCGAGGTCGGCGTGCTCGACGTCCCCGAGGAACGCATCGTCCGCAAGTGGCGGCTGCAGCCCGGCAAGATGCTGCTCATCGACATGGAAGAAGGGCGGATCATCGAGGACGAGGAGATCAAGCGCGCCCTGGCCGAAGCCGCGCCCTACGAGGACTGGCTGGCGGACACCCAGTTCAAGCTGGAAGAGCTGTCGCTGGCGGCCGAGCCGGAGGCGCCGCTCTCCAACGATCCCGACGCCCTGCTCGATCGCCAGCAGGCCTTCGGCTACACCCAGGAGGATCTGGCCTTCTTCCTGGAGCCCATGGGCCGGGCCGGGGACGATCCCATCGGCTCGATGGGCTCGGACACGCCGATCGCCGTGCTCTCGAAGCGGCCGAAGCTGCTCTACGAGTACTTCAAGCAGAACTTCGCCCAGGTCACCAACCCGCCCATTGACCCGATCCGCGAGGAGCTGGTGATGAGCCTGGTCTCGATGATCGGGCCGCGTCCCAACCTGCTCGGCCGGCAGGCGGGCAACCACAAGCGGCTGGAGGTGGCCCAGCCGATCCTCACCGACGAGGACCTGGCGAAGATCCGGGCGATCAACGAGCTGCTGGACGGCGCCTTCCGCACCGCCACCCTCGACGCTACCTGGCCGGCGGAGGAGGGCGCCGCGGGCCTGGACGGGGCGCTGGACCGGCTGTGCCGAGAGGCGACGGACAACGTCCTCGCCGACATGAACATCCTGATCCTGTCGGACCGCGCCGCCTCGGCCGACCGCATCCCGATCCCGGCGGCGCTCGCCACCGCGGCCGTGCACCACCACCTGATCCGCCAGGGCCTGCGGATGCAGACCGGCCTGGTCAT
The DNA here is from genome assembly GCF_003254505.1 of Phenylobacterium hankyongense. NCBI lineage: Bacteria > Pseudomonadati > Pseudomonadota > Alphaproteobacteria > Caulobacterales > Caulobacteraceae > Phenylobacterium > Phenylobacterium hankyongense. The sequence continues at coordinate 3,010,236 of NZ_QFYP01000001.1, forward strand.
CGAGACCGGCGAGGCGCGCGAGGTGCATCACTTCTGCGTCCTGGCCGGCTACGGGGCGGAGGCGGTGAACCCCTATCTGGCCTTCCAGACCCTGGAGCAGATCCGCGTCCGGAACGGCCTGCCGCAGTCGGCCTATGAGGTCCGCAAGAACTTCATCAAGGCCATCGGCAAGGGCGTGCTGAAGGTGATGTCGAAGATGGGCATCTCCACCTACCAGTCCTACTGCGGGGCGCAGATCTTCGACGCCGTCGGCCTGTCGTCGGCGCTGATCGAGAAGTATTTCACCGGCACCGCCTCGACCATCGAAGGCGTCGGGCTGGCGGAGATCGCCGAGGAGAGCGTGCGCCGCCACCGCGACGCCTACGGCGACAACCCGATCTACAAGACCATGCTCGATGTCGGCGGCCAGTACGCCTGGCGGCTGCGCGGCGAGGCGCACGCCTGGAGCCCGGAATCGGTGTCGGCGCTGCAGCACGCGGTGCGCGGCAACCTGCCGGACGCCTATCGCGAGTTCGCCCGCGCGATCAACGAACAGAGCGAGCGCCTGCTGACCATCCGCGGGCTGATGCGCCTGAAGCCGGCCGACCAGCCGGTCCGGCTGGACGAGGTCGAGCCGGCGACGGAGATCGTCAAGCGCTTCTCCACCGGGGCGATGAGCTTCGGCTCGATCAGCCGCGAGGCCCACACCACCCTGGCCATCGCCATGAACCGGATCGGCGGCCGCTCCAACACCGGCGAGGGCGGCGAGGAGGCGGACCGCTTCACGCCGCTGCCGAACGGCGATTCCATGCGCTCGGCCATCAAGCAGGTGGCCTCGGGCCGGTTCGGCGTCACCGCCGAGTACTTGGTCAACGCCGACGACATCCAGATCAAGATGGCCCAGGGCGCCAAGCCGGGGGAGGGCGGCCAGCTGCCCGGGCACAAGGTCGACAAGAACATCGCCCGCGTCCGCCACTCGACGCCCGGCGTCGGCCTGATCAGCCCGCCGCCGCACCACGACATCTATTCCATCGAGGACCTGGCGCAGCTCATCCACGACCTGAAGAACGTCAACCCGCAGGCCCGCATCTCGGTGAAGCTGGTCTCCGAGGTGGGCGTCGGCACGGTGGCGGCCGGCGTCGCCAAGGCGCGGGCGGACCACGTCACCATCTCCGGCTTCGAGGGCGGCACGGGCGCCTCGCCGCTGACCTCGCTGACCCACGCCGGCTCGCCCTGGGAGATCGGCCTGGCCGAGACCCAGCAGACCCTGCTGCTTAACGGCCTGCGCACCCGCATCGCGGTGCAGGCCGACGGCGGCCTGCGCACCGGCCGCGACGTCGCCATCGCGGCGCTGCTGGGCGCCGACGAGTTCGGCTTCGCCACCGCCCCGCTGATCGCCGCCGGCTGCATCATGATGCGCAAGTGCCACCTGAACACCTGCCCGGTGGGCGTGGCGACCCAGGACCCGGTGCTGCGCGCCCGCTTCACCGGCCAGCCCGAGCACGTGATCAACTACTTCTTCTTCGTGGCCGAGGAGCTGCGCGAACTGATGGCCGAGCTGGGGTTCCGGACGGTCAGCGAGATGATCGGCCGTGTCGACCGCCTCGACGTCAGCCCGGCGCTGGACCACTGGAAGGCGCACGGGATCGACCTGTCGCGCATCCTCTACGCGGCCCCGGCCCAGGGCGCGAAAGGCCTGTGGAACCAGGACCGCCAGGACCACGGCCTGGGTAAGGCGCTGGATAACACCCTGATCGCCGACGCCCAGGCGGCGCTGGAGCGTGGCGAACCGGTGCGCGGGACCTACGAGATCCGCAACGTCAACCGCACGGTGGGCGCCATGCTCTCCGGCGCGGTGGCGCGGGCCTATGGCCATGCCGGCCTGCCCGAGGACACCATCGCGCTGACGTTCCGCGGCAACGCCGGCCAGAGCTTCGGCGCCTTCGCCGCGCGGGGGGTGTCGCTGGAGCTGATCGGCGACGCCAACGACTACGTCGGCAAGGGCCTGTCGGGCGGCCGCGTGGTCGTGCGCCAGCCGCCGGAATCCCGGCGCGAGCCCACCCGCAACATCATCGTCGGCAACACCGTCCTCTACGGCGCCATCGCCGGCGAAGCCTATTTTGAGGGCGTCGCCGGCGAGCGGTTCGCGGTGCGCAACTCCGGCGCCGTGACGGTGGTCGAAGGGCTGGGCGACCACGGCTGCGAGTACATGACCGGCGGCGTGGTGGTGGTGCTGGGCGACACCGGCCGCAACTTCGCCGCCGGCATGAGCGGCGGGGTGGCCTACGTCTACGATCCGGGCGGGCGCTTCGCGGGGCTCTGCAACACCGCCATGGTCGAGCTGGAGGCGGTCGAACCGCCCGCGCCCGCCAACGCCGCCGACGAGCCGTTCCGTCCCAGCCAGCGGGCGATCTCGGTGGAGAACAACGGCATGGGCGACATGCTGCGCTACGACGCCGAACGGCTGCGCGTCCTGATCGAGCGCCACCACCTGCACACCGGCAGCGCCCGGGCCGCGGAGATCCTGGACGACTGGGACCAGGCGCGCGCCGCCTTCGTCAAGGTGATGCCCACCGACTACCGCCGCGCGCTGCTCGAGCTCGCCACCGCCCGCGACACGGCCCCCGCCGTCGCGGCCGAATAGCCTCTGGAACCTGGAGACCGCCCGATGGGCAAGCCCACCGGCTTCCTTGAGATCGAACGCCACGACCGCGTCTACGAGAAGGTGGAGTCGCGGCTGAGAACCTGGAAGGAATTCGTCCTGCCGCTGCCGACCGCGGAGGTCGGCCGGCAGGCGGCGCGCTGCATGGATTGCGGCATCCCGTTCTGCCACCAGGGGTGTCCGGTCAACAACCAGATCCCCGACTTCAACGACCTGGTCTACCGCGACCAGTGGAAGGCGGCGCTGGAGAACCTGCAGTCCACCAACAACTTCCCGGAGTTCACCGGTCGCATCTGCCCCGCGCCCTGCGAGGCCGCCTGCACCCTGAACATCGACGACAGCCCGGTCACCATCAAGACCATCGAGTGCCAGATCGTCGACCGCGGCTGGGACGAGGGCTGGATTGTCCCGCAGATGTCGCCGCGCGGCACCGGCAAGCGGATCGCGGTGGTGGGCTCGGGGCCTGCGGGCCTGGCCTGCGCCCAGCAGCTGGCGCGGGCCGGCCACGCCCCGACGGTGTTCGAGAAGTCCGACCGCATCGGCGGCCTGCTGCGCTACGGCATTCCTGACTTCAAGATGGAGAAGCCGCTCATCGACCGCCGCGTCCGGCAGATGGAAGGCGAGGGCGTGATCTTCCGCACCAGTTTCGAGGTGGGGGTGACAGTGTCGGTCCAGCGCCTGCTGGACGACTACGACGTGCTGGTGATGGCCGGCGGAGCGGAGGAGCCGCGCGACCTGGAGGTCCCCGGCCGCGAACTGGACGGCGTCCATTTCGCCATGGATTTCCTCACCCAGCAGAACAAGCGCAACGCCGGCGATCCGGAGTCCATCGCCGCGCCGAACGGGACCCTGTCGGCGGCCGGCAAGCATGTGGTGGTGATCGGCGGCGGCGACACCGGCTCGGACTGCATAGGCTCCTCCAACCGGCAGGGCGCGGCGTCGGTGACCCAGCTGGAGATCATGCCCAGGCCGCCGGAACGGGAGAACAAGTCACTGTCCTGGCCCGACTGGCCGCTGAAGCTGCGCACCTCCTCCTCGCAGGAAGAGGGCTGCGAGCGCGACTTCGCCGTCGCCACCCGGCGGGTGGTGGGTGACGGCGGCAAGGTCACCGCTCTGGAGTGCGTGCGCCTGGAATGGGTGGTCGGCGACGACGGCCGGATGCGGATGCAGGAGGTCGAGGGTTCGGCCTTCGAGCTGAAGGCCGACCTCGTCCTGCTGGCCATGGGCTTCGTGGGCCCGCGGCGGGCCGGGCTGGTGGAGCAGGGCGGCGTCGACCTCGATCCGCGCGGCAACGTGCTGGCCAACGTGACCGACTACCGGACCTCGGCGGAGAACATCTTCAGCTGCGGCGACATGCGGCGCGGCCAGTCCCTGGTGGTCTGGGCGATCCGCGAGGGCCGCCAGTGCGCTCAGGCGGTGGACGAGTACCTGATGGGCGTCTCCAAGCTGCCGCGCTAGCGGACCTGTTTGACGGCCTTGACCAGCCGGCCGGCGCGCTCGCTCCAGCGGTGCTCGGCCTGGGCCTTGCGGGCGCCGGCGCGGGCGATCCCCGCCAGCCGGGCTTCGTCAGCCACCAGCGCGCCCAGCAGGTCGGGCGCCTCGGCCATCTTCGGCCAGGCGAAGGTCGAGATCTCCCGGCCTTCCTTGAAGGTGTCGGCGTAGTATTTTGTATTGTCGGAGAAAACCGCCGCTCCCGCGCACATGGCGGTGAACACCCGCTCGTGCCCGCCGGCGACGAAGCCGTTGTTGATGTTGAGCACCACGCGGGCGCGCCGCAGGAGGTGCAGGGTCTCCTCGAAACTGCCCACGCCGCCGTACTGGAAGCTCGGATAGCGCTCGACCAGCGGCTCCCAGCCGGCGCCATAGATCTGCAGCGGCACGCCGGCGCGGCCCAGTGTCTGCAACAGGGCGTCGCGGTGGTAGGCCTCGGCGAAGAACTGCGGCGCCTGCAGCAGCGGCAGGAAGTCGGACAGCAGCTGCGGGGTAAGTTCCGAGCCGAGCGCGGTGAGCACCGCCTTCAGCGCCTCGAGGATCGGCAGGCGGGCGTCGGCGGTCATTCGCCCGGCGACCTCCTCGACGATGGTCCTGGCGGGGCTCTCCTCCCACGCGCGCCAGGGGGCCTGCGGCGGGCCGCGATAGCTGCCGGTGAAGAGGATCGGGATGTCACGCCGGGCGAAGGTCTCGTCGGAGAGGTCGACCGGCTCGGCCAGCTCATTGGCGCCCGGCGGCAGGAAGCCCAGGTGCGCGAAGCCGCGCCCCTTCGGCCAGGCGGTCATCAGCTGCACGTGGCTGCGGTCGAGGAAGAAGGCGACGTGCTTGCGGATCGGGGTCGCCAACCGCTGCTGGTGGTGCACGGGATGGTCGACGTAGAGCGAGGCGTAGACGCTGCCCAGCCGGTCGTAGGCCGACACCTGTTCGATCTGCACGTCGGAGCCGACGCCGCTGAATCCGAAGAAGCAGTCCGGCGGATCGGCGAGCGCGCGGCCAAGCTCGGCCTGGGCGTCGGCCGCCATCAGGTCGATGATCTGCGCCTCGTGGCCCAGGCCCGTCAGCGCGGCGGCCAGCTGGTCGACGTGCAGGCGAAGCGACCCGTACTGCGACTGGCCTTTGTAGAGCGCGAACCGCACGAGCCGGGCCTCCGTGGACCTCCTTAGTCGGGCGATTCCACGCTTGCGGCGAGATCGGCCAGGCGACGGGCGTAGCGCGCGGCGTGGGCGGCGATCCGCGGCCGCTCCTCTTCTGCGGCCGCGTCTTCGGCGAACCGCCAGAGACCGGCCTGGAACGCCGGGTAGCAGACCTTCATGATCTCCAGCAGCGCCGGATCCACGCGGCGCCCGGCGGCGGCCTCGATGCGCTCGCACAGGCGTCCGGTCTCCTCGGCGTCGAGGTCGAACTCGGTGACGGCGCCGGCGACGTCCCAGGCGACGTCCTGGCAGCCGACCAGGTCGTGGGCTTCGGAATGATCCACGGCGTCGGTCTTCAGCAACAGGCCGTCGGGCGTGCGCAGCCACTCCCAGGCGTGCAGGCGGCCGTCGATGTGAACGGGGCGGGCCTGGACCTCCGTCAGGTCTTGGGCCGCAAGCCGCGCGGCGATCACCTCGGCCGCGTCGGCGCCGAGCCGTTCCTGGGCGTTCACCCGCGCCATCTCGATCAGGGCCGTGACGTCGGCGCCTTCATCGGCGTCCGCCGGGAAGGACGCGGCGCGGAAGGCGAGATAGCGGGCGAGGTGGTCGACGAAGGCCTCACGCTCGCCGACGGCCCCCGGCGTCCCGGGCTCCCAGCGCTCCAGCAGGAAGCCGCGCCGCAGGGCCAGGGGTTCCGGCGTGAACCCCGCCTTGTGCAGGGCCTGGGCGCGGGCGAGCTTCTGTTCGCCGATGTCGCCGAGCCCGGCGAACTTCGCCAGCCAGACGCCGGAGGCGGTGTGCAGGCGGAACTTCAGCCGCTCCTGTCCGGCATGGGCCGGCGGCCAGGTCTCGCGGGGCAGGGCGGCGCGCCAGGCGGCGCCGGACAGGTCCTCCACCGCGCTGATCGGCCCGGTCAAGTCGGTGAACCAGTCCTCCAGCGGCACGTCGGCGGTCAGGTCAGCGAACGAGGCCGTCGGACGGGCGGCGCGGGCCCAGCGCTCGCGGTGGCGGTCGCTGGCCTGCGGCCCCAGGTCGCCCGCATGGCCGGGCAGGAACACGATGCGCTCGGCGGCGACGCCGAGGTCTTCCAGCAGGTCGGCGACGGCGCCGAACGAGCTGCCGGACAGCCCCGGGCCTTCGTCGACGATGGCGAACGGTCCGTCGTGGGCGGCGAGGGTGTCGCGCAAGCCTTCAGAGGTCCGCAGCTCGCGCCGGAACGGATGGCCGCTGGGCCTCACCGAGATGATGGTCCGGGCGTTGGTGACCGCGCCCACCAGGGCGGCGAGACCGAGGCCGATGCCGCGCAGGCCGATCACCAGCGGCGGCGTCCGCCACGGGTGGCCGGCAGCGGCCTTAAGGTAGGCCTCCGGATAGAGGGCGTAGAAGGCGTAGCCCTCCGGCGTGCGGATCGACACCGTCTCCGGCAGGCCCGTCAGCGCCAGCGCCATCAGCTCCGGCGCGACCGGCGGCCCGGCGGCGGCGAATCCGCTGGCCCAGGACGCCGCCAGCTTGCGGGCCAGCGCCAGCAGCAACGCCATGGCGGTGTCCTGCGCCGGCGACGGCTCGTCGAAGCCCTTCGCCTCGAACTCGGCGTCGGCCAGGCCCTGCGCCAGGCCCGCGGCTTCCACGAAGGCCGAGGTCAGAAGGTCGTGCCGCGCCAGGCCGTGCGGCGCGGCTTCGGCCGCGCGCAGGGAGGCGGTCAGCGCGCGCAGGAGGGTGCGCGGCCGCTGCGTGCGCCGTCGGTCGCCGTAGACCAGCATCAGGCGCGGGCGGACAGCGGGCGGTAGGCGATGGCCCGGAAGGCGTCGAAGGTCGGGATCTTGGTCTCCTGGGATCGCCGGCCCAGCCAGGCCGTCCAGGCTTCATACTGCGCCGGGCTCGGCGAGACGAGGCCGCGCGCGTCCTTCGCCCGCGACAGCGCTTCCAGCGGACCGAGCCCGCGGTCCACCAGCACGCAGAGCGCCAGGGTCGCGGAGCGCCCGATGCCGTGCTCGCAATGGATCAGCAGGCGCAGGTTGTCCCGCCGGGCGGCGGCGGCGAAAGCCACGCCGGCCTCCAGCACTGGCTGGACGAGGGCCTGCTGGTCCGGCGTCGGCAGGTGCAGGAACCTCAGCCCGCAGGCGGCGAGTTCCTCGGCGCTGTCGCAGCTCTCCGAACGCACGTCGATCACCGCGCCGACCCCGTGCTCCGCCGCCAGGGCCACCGCGCGGCCCGCGGGGAAGGCGCCGCCGACCGCGAGGTCCGATGTGATCCAGCTCAGGTTGGGCGTCCAAGGGCCGGCCATCGTCAGCCCGCGGCGAAGGCCTGCGCCCGCGGCGCGCTGGCCGGGGCGTAGCGGCGCACCATCTGGGCGCAGAACTCGGCGAACTCCTCGGCGGCCTGCGGCGGGCTGGTGTGGTGCGGCTCGATCCCGCGGTGCTCCGGCGTGAAGCAGAAGGTGACGGTGACCTCGAACTCGGCCAGCGCCTCCATCTGGCGGTCGAACCAGGCAAGCGCATCGGGACGGAAGCTGTCGGCCCAGGACAGGCCGGTCCGCAGGTGCCTGACGCCCAGCCGCTTCATCCATCCGGCCGCCGCGTCGATCCGGTGGTCCTGGAAGTGGAACCACTGGCACAGGCCCATCTCGGCGGCGTAGTCGGCGTAGACCTCCAGCCCCGGCTTGGGCGCGCCGTCCGCCCGCAGCAGGCCCATGTGGAAGTGCCGGTAGTAGGAGGAGCCCTCCGCCTCCTTGTGGCGGGTGGTGGCTTCCCAGGTCTTCGGCAGGTCGTAGAGGCTGTACCAGTGGATCCGCGGCGCCTGGCCGATCAGCAGCTCGGCGGTCTTCTTCACGCCCCAGGCCTGCACCTCCTCGGAGCCGAAGCTGGAGACGCCGACTTCCGTCACCCAGACCGGCTTGCTCGTGACGGCGCGGATCTCCGCGATCTTCTGGGGCCACTCGTCGATAGCCCAAAGGTTCCAGTCGAGCGGGAAGCCATGCACGGCCAGCACGTCGACGTGGTCCAGGGCGCCCTTGCGGTCCAGCCGTTGTACGAAGGCCGGATCGATCGGCGACAGGCCGCCGAGCACGCGCGTGAGGCCGCCATTCTCCGCGGCGATCGCCTGGCCGGCCAGCCGGGTCATCTGCGCGAACCGGTCCCACTCCGGGTCGAGGTTGGGGTCCCAGTGCGACTTGTTGTTGGGCTCGTTCCAGATCTTGGCCGCCTCGATCACGCCTGGCCCCTCCCGTTGGCCTTGCCGTTGCTCTTCGGCTTGGCCGGGTAGACCGCGCCCATCGGCTTGGGGCGCTCGGTCCGGCGGCAGACGAACACCTCCTGTTCGGGATTCTCGACGATCTCGAAACCGGCGCTGCGCAGCATGGCCGCCGAACAGGCCGCGTTGGGCGCCCACCAGTTGGTCCAGTCGTTGGCGTACTCGTGCTCGATGAAGTGCATCTTCGGATAGCCGGGACTGTCGAAGTGGTCCTGCTCGAAGAAGTCGTAGTCGGCGCGCACCGCGTCGACCTCGGGCGACCCGCGCTGCATCGACTGGAAGATCAGCAGGTCGCGGGCGACGTTGTCGTGGATCAGGTCCAGCGCCAGCAGCGGATGGCGCAGGTGGTAGAGCACGCCCATGAACAGCACGATGTCGAAGGTCTCGCCGAGCCCGCCGACGTCGTAGACCGACAGCTTGCGGAACTCGATGTCCTGGCCTGTCACCTCGGCGGCGAACCGGGCCTGCTCGAGGTAGCGCTCGTCGAAGTCGATCCCCAGCACCCGGTCGGCGCCGCGGCGCTTCATCTCGATGGAATAGAAGCCGGCGTTGCAGCCGATATCGAGCACCGTCATGCCCGCCAGCTCGGTCGGGATCGCGTGCTGGAACAGCCGCCACTTGACGTTCGGATAGTCGTTCAGGAAGTGATTGGGGGCGGTCTGCACCCCGTTGAGGTCGATGTTGTGGAACCAGTCGCCGAGCGCCGTGGCGCGCTCGCGGATCTGGTCGCCGGTCAGGATCGTCATCGGGGCGCCTCGTTGATGCCCAGGACCTTCGCGCCCCAGTCGCCGACGGCGACGGTGCTCACCGAGGCGGGGCTGATCTCCAGCCGCTGATGCTGGTCGAGCGACAGGCCGAGCACCTGGGCGAGGATCGCCTTGATGGCGTCGCCGTGGCTGACCGCGGCGATGAGCTGGCCGGAATGCCGCTCGCAGGCGGCATCGAGCCAGCGGCGCAGCCGCAGCTGCACCTCCAGCATGCTCTCGCCGCCCGGCGCGCGCGCCAGCGTACGGGCCTGGTTCCACAGGCCCCAGGCAGGGTCGCCGTCCAGGTCCTCGAACCGCGCGCCGGTCCAGGCGCCGAAGTCGATCTCCTGCAGGTCGGCGGCGACCTGGACAGGCAGGCCCAGCGCCTCGGCGATCGGCTCCGCCGTCTGGCGGGCGCGTTCCAGCGGGCTCGCGTAGATCGCGACGATCGGCTCGCGCGACAGGCGCTGCGCCAGCCCGCGGGCTTCGGCGCGCCCCTGCTCGCTGAGGATCACGCCCGGCATGCGTCCGCACAGGATACGTCCGAGCCGGTCGTGGGAGCCGTGGCGCACGAAGGACACCGTGGTCGTCACGAGGCCAGCCGCACCTTCGCCCGGGCCTTCTCGGGCGGCGCGTCGCCGGCTTCGATGAATTGCAGGGTGCGTTCGCGCGCCTCGTTGTCGGTGTACTGCTCGGGCGGCGACTTCATGAAATAGCTCGACGGGCCGAGCAGGGGGCCGGCCAGCTTGCGGTCCAGGCCCAGCTTGGCGCAGCGGACGGCGTCGATGACGATACCCGCCGAGTTCGGGCTGTCCCAGACCTCCAGCTTCAGCTCGACGTTCAGCGGCACGCCGCCGAAGGTGGTGCCTTCGACGCGGATGTGGGCCCACTTGCGGTCGGTGAGCCAGGGTACGTAGTCGCTCGGCCCCACGTGGACGTCGTCGGGGTCGAGGGGAACGTCGAACTGGCTGGTGACGGCCTGGGTCTTGGAGATCTTCTTCGAGCTCAGCCGCTCGCGCTCCAGCATGTTCTTGAAGTCGGCGTTGCCGCCGAAGTTCAACTGATAGGTGCGGTCGATCCGCACCCCGCGCTCGCGGAACAGGTTGGCCAGCACCCGGTGGATGATGGTCGCGCCGACCTGGCTCTTGATGTCGTCGCCGATGATCGGCAAGCCGCGCTGCTCGAACCGCCGCGCCCAGGCCGGGTCGGAGGCGATGAACACCGGGATGCAGTTGACGAAGGCGCAGCCAGCCTCCAGCGCCTGCTCGGCGTAGTACTCCGTGGCGCGCTGCGAGCCGACCGGGAGGTAGGAGACCAGGATCTCCGCGCCGGAGCCTCTCAGCGCCTGCGCAACGTCGACCGGCGGCGCGTCCGCCTCGGCGATGTCGTCGGCCATGTACTGGCCGATGCCGTCCAACGTCGGCCCCCGCTGCACCGTCACCCCGGTCCGCGCCGGCTTCGCGAACTGGAAGGTGTTGTTGGGCGGGCAGAGAATCGCCTCGCCGAGCTCGCGGCCGACCTTGCCGGCATGGATGTCGAAGGCGGCGGCGAGCTCGATGTCGCCGACGTGGTAGCCGCCCAGCTCGACGTTCATCAGCCCGGGGGGCGGCGCGTTGCGGCTGGCGTCGGCGTAGTGGGTCAGGCCCTGGACGAAGGACGAGGCGCAGTTGCCCACGCCGACGATCCCCACACGAAGCTTGTTCCGGCTCATCACGCCCCTGCGCTGGCTGTCCGGTGGCGGCCGTGGCAGCTCCCGGGGGTAAGTACCGTAGGCAAGAACAGACTTGGCTTGAGCTTTGTTCCTAGAATAACGAAACGCCGGAACTGAATTGCCATATGACGAGATGGGCGCGCGTCAAAGCTAAAACGCCCCCTAGATAAAGCAACAAATGGCAATGACGTTCCGGCGAACATCTGCAATTGCTGCCATAAGGCTGCGCTTTGCAGATGGAGTGCTGTACAATCTTGCGGAACTTACATGAAGATGAAGGGGTTAGCGCGGCGGGTGTGACTGCGAGGGACCGCCATGATCCAGGCGAAGAGACGACGCGTCGGCGCGAGGTCGCGCCACGCCGCTCACTGCCGCCGCGTAGCCGAGCGAAGAACAGGTCCCCGCGGTCTTCTGGCTGTTGACCTCGAAACACCTCGCCGCGCGCGGCAGGGCGCAGCGGCGCAGGGCGCCCCGAAACGGACCGCGCCCCCCGCCGACCCTTTCATCTCGCTCAGCTCCTGAGCGCGAGATGGCGGACACCGTTCTCATCACCGGCGGCGCCGGGTTCATCGGCCGCCACCTGGCCCAGGCGCTGCTCGATCGCGGCGACCAGGTGCGCGTGCTCGACAGCCTCATCGAGCAGGTCCACCCGACCCGCGAGCGGCCGGCGGAGCTGGCCTCCGACGTCGAGCTGATCACCGGCGACGTCCGCGACGAGGCCGCCGTCCTGCGGGCGCTGAAGGGCGTCGACAAGGTGGTCCACCTCGCGGCCGAGGTCGGCGTCGGCCAGAGCATGTACGCGGTCGCCCGCTACACCTCGGTCAATGACTACGGCGCCGCGGTGCTGTTCCAGCAGCTGATCGACAACCCGGTGGAGCGGGTGGTCGTGGCCTCGTCGATGTCGATCTACGGGGAGGGCCTCTATCGCACCCGGGACGGCGAGCTGCGCGAGGACGTGGTCCGCGGCGGCCGCAATCCCGACGGCTCCTGGGACCCGCTCGACGAGCGGGGCCGCCCGATGCTCCCGGTTCCCACGCCGGAGACCAAGGGCAATGGCCTGAAGTCGGTCTACGCCATCGGCAAGTTCGTGCAGGAGCGGCTGACGCTGACGCTGACCAAGCAGTACGGCATGGCCGGCTCGGCGCTCAGGCTCTGGAACGCCTATGGGCCCGGGCAGGCGCTCTCCAATCCCTACACCGGCGTGCTGGCGATCTTCGCCTCGCGGATCGCCAACGGCCAGGCCCCGATGGTGTTCGAGGACGGCCAGCAGCGCCGCGACTTCGTGCATGTCCGCGACGTGGCCCGGGCCTTCCTGCTGGCGCTGGACGCGGCGGCGGCGGACGGCGAGGTGTTCAACATCGGCTCGGGCGAAGAACGCACGGTCGAGGAGGTGGCTCGCCTGCAGGCGGCGGCCATGGGCCGGCCCGACCTGACGCCGGAGATCGCCGGCAAGGCCCGCGCCGGCGACATCCGCCACTGCATTCCCGACCTGGCCAAGGCGCAGGGGGTTCTGGGCTATCGCGCCCGCGAGGATTTCGCCGACGGGCTCGCGGAGCTGGCCGAATGGGTCGCCCGCCAGGAGGCCGAGGACCGGGGGGTCGAAGCCCGCAAGGAGCTCGAGATGCGCGGGCTGGTGGCATGAGCGCGCGGGGCGGACCGGTCCTGGTCACCGGCGGCGCCGGCTTCATCGGCTGCAACATCGCCGACCGGCTGGCCTGCGACGGCCACGAGGTGATCGTCTTCGACGCCCTGACGCGTGAGGGCGTGGCGCAGAACCTCGCGTGGCTGAAGGCGCGGCACGGGGCGAAGATCGTCCACCTGGGCGCCGACACCCGCGACGGCCGGGCCGTCGACGAGGCGGTGCGCGAGGCGCAGGCGGTATTCCACATGGCCGCGCAGGTGGCGGTGACCACCAGCCTGGCGGACCCGGTCGAGGACTTCCAGATCAACGTCCAGGGCGCGCTGAACGTGCTGGAGGCGGTGCGCCGCAAAGGCGCGCGGACGCCGGTGATCTTCGCCAGCACCAACAAGGTCTATGGCGACCTGAGCGACGTTCCCCTCGAGCTTTCGGGCGACGCCTATCGGCCGGTGGACGCGGCGCTGCGGGTGCGGGGCGTGGGCGAGCACCGCCCGCTCGACTTCCACACCCCCTATGGCTGCTCGAAGGGGGCGGCGGACCAGTACGTCCTCGACTACTCGCGCAGCTTCGGGGTGCCGACCTGCGTGATGCGGATGAGCTGCATCTACGGGCCGCGGCAGATGGGCACCGAGGACCAGGGCTGGGTCGCGCATTTCCTGATCCGCGCGCTGGAAGGCCAGCCGATCAGCATCTACGGCGACGGCCGGCAGGTGCGCGACATCCTCAACGTGGCCGACGCCGTCGAGGCCTACATGGCCGCCTGGCGGCGCATCGATGCGGTGAGCGGCCGCGCCTTCAACCTCGGCGGCGGACCCAACAACGCCGTCAGCCTGATGCAGCTGCTGGGCTACATCGAGGAGCTGACCCACCGAAAGGTCGAGCTGGCCTTCGCCGGCTGGCGGGCCGGCGACCAGCGCTACTACGTCTCCGATCCGTCGCTGGCGCGCCGGGAGCTTGCACTGGCCGAGCCGTTGGAGTGGCGGACCGGCGTCGCGCAGCTCGCGCAATGGCTGACCGCGGAGCGCGGGCCCAAGGGCGTCCGGCGCCAGCGGGCCGAGGCCCTGTCGTGAGGTCGGCGGCGTCCTCGGCGCCCCGGGTCCTGATGACCGCCGACGCCGTGGGCGGCGTCTGGACCTACGCCGTGGACCTCGCGCTCGGCCTGGCGGGGACCGGGATCGAGACCACCCTGGTCGTCCTCGGCCCGCCGCCCACGGTTGACCAGGTGGCGCAGGCCCACGCCGCGCCGCGGCTGAGGCTGCTGGACACCCGGCTGCCGCTCGACTGGATGGCCAGCGAGCCGGCCGAGATCCTGGAGGTCGCCGCCGTCATCCGCGGTCTGGCGCGCGGGACGGGGGCGGACCTGATCCACCTCAACAGCCCGGCGCTGGCGGCCGGCGGCGGTTTTGCCGCGCCGGTGGTCGGCGTCTGCCACTCCTGCCTAGCGACCTGGTGGAGCGCGGTGAAGGACGGCCCCATGCCGCCGGACTTCCGCTGGCGCAGCCGGTCGCTGCGGCGGGGCATGCTGGCCTGTGACGCCTTGATGGCGCCGACCGCGGCCTTCGCGGCGGCCGCCGCCGAGACCTATGCGCTCCCGCGTCCCTTGGTGGTGCGCAACGGCCGCACGCCGCCGGCGCTCCCGACCGGCCGGCGCGAGCGCATGGTGTTCACCTCGGGCCGGCTTTGGGACGAGGGCAAGAATATCGCGGTGCTTGACGCCGCCGCGGCGCTGATGGGCGCGCCGCTGTACGCCGCCGGCCCATCGCAGGGCCCCAGCGGCGAGCCGGCGAGGCTCCGCCATGCCCGGGCGCTCGGCCGGTTGCCGGCCGAGGCGGTCGCCGACTGGCTGACGCGGGCGCCGGTCTACGCCTCGGCGGCGCTGTACGAGCCCTTCGGCCTGGGCGTGCTGGAGGCGGCGCAGGCCGGGTGTGCGCTGGTGCTGTCGGACATCGCGACCTTCCGGGAGCTCTGGGACGAGGCGGCGGTCTTCGTGGACCCCGGCGACGCCAGGGAGTTCGCCGCGGCCTGCGATGGGCTGCTGGCCGATCCCGCGCTGGCCGCGCGGCTGGGGACCCAGGCCCGGGCCCGCGCCGGGCGCTACACCGTCGAGGCGATGACCGCCGGCGTCGTCGACGTCTACGGCCGGGTCCGGCCCGACCTGTTCACGCCGGCGTGCGAGGCGGCGGTGGCATGAGGATCGTCTACTTCACCCACTCGCTGGCCTCCTGCTGGAACCACGGCAACGCCCACTTCCTGCGCGGCGTCCTGCGCGAGCTGATCCTCCGCGGCCACGAGGCGAAGGTGTTCGAGCCCGACGACGCCTGGAGCCTGCGCAACCTGCTGGCCGACCACGGAGAGGCTGGACTGGACGCCTACCGAGACGCCTATCCGGAACTGAGCTCGACGGCCTTCGGACCGCAGTTCGACCCCGCCGCCGCCCTGGACGGCGCGGACCTGGTGATCGTCCACGAGTGGAACGACCCGGCGCTGGTGGCCGCCGTCGGCCGGGCGCGCGCCGCGGGCGGGCGGTTCACCCTGCTGTTCCACGACACCCACCATCGCGCCGTCAGCGACCCCGAGGCCATCCGCGCCGTCGACCTGTCGGGCTACGACGGCGTGCTGGCGTTCGGCGAGGCGCTGGCGGAGGTCTACCGCCGCTGGGGCTGGGGCGAGCGGGTGTTCGTCTGGCACGAGGCCGCCGACGTGGCGCTGTTCCATCCGCCGGTGGAGGCGGGCGCCCGCCAGGGGCTGGTCTGGATCGGCAACTGGGGCGACGGGGAGCGGACGGCGGAACTGGAATCTTTCCTGTTCGCGCCGGCCCAGGCCGTGGGGTTGCCTCTGGACATCTATGGGGTCCGCTACCCCGATCCGGCCCGCTGGATGCTGGCCCGCTATGGCGCGCGCTATCGGGGCTGGGCGCCGAACGCCAGGGCGCCGAAGATCTTCGCGCGCCATCTCGCCACGGTGCACGTGCCGCGCCGCTTCTATGTGGAGGCGCTGCCCGGCATCCCGACGATCCGGGTGTTCGAGGCCCTGGCCTGCGGCATCCCGCTGGCCTCGGCGCCGTGGTCCGACGCCGAGGGCCTGTTCCGGCCCGGCCGGGACTACCTGGTCGCCCGGGACGGCGAGGAGATGAAGCGCCACCTGCGGGCGCTCGCCAGCGACGCCGACCTGCGGGCGGCTCTGGTCCGCTCCGGCCTGGAGAGCATCCTCGCGCGCCATACCTGCGCCCATCGCGCCGAAGAGCTGCTGGCCATCGCTGCGCGCCTCTCGCCGACCTGCCGTCCAGCCCTGGAGACCGTCGGATGAAGATCGCCTTCTACGGCTCCAGCCTGCTGTCCTCCTACTGGAACGGCGCGGCCACCTACTACCGCGGCATGCTGAGCGAGCTCGCCAAGCGCGGCTACGACGTCACCTTCTACGAGCCCGACGCCTTCGACCGGCAGAGCCACCGCGACATCGAGCCGCCCGAGTGGGCCAAGGTGGTGGTCTATCCGGCCACGGAGTCGGCGGTGCGGAAGGTGATGGACTGCGCGGCCGAGGCCGACGTCGTGGTCAAGGCCAGCGGCGTGGGCGTGTTCGACGACGTGCTGCTGGAGGGCGTGATGGCGCTCGCGCGGCCGCATGCGGTGAAGATCTTCTGGGACGTGGACGCCCCGGCGACGCTGGCGGACCTGCGCGCCGACCCGGGCCTGCTGATGCACCGCATACTGCCGCAGCTCGACCTGGTGCTGACCTATGGCGGCGGGCCGCCGGTGATCGCCGCCTACGAGGGCTTCGGCGCGCGGATCTGCCGGCCGATCTACAATGCGCTGGACCCGAGCACCCACCATCCGGCGGCCCCGCAGGCCCGCTTCGAGGGCGACCTGAACTTCCTCGCCAACCGGCTGCCGGATCGGGAGACGCGGGTGGAGCGGTTCTTCCTGGAGCCGGCCGCGCGCCTGCCGGAGCGCCGCTTCCTGATCGGCGGCAGCGGCTGGGACGACAAGGCCATGCCGCCCAACGTGCGGCGCATCGGACATGTCGGCACCGCGGACCACAACGCCTTCAACGCCTCGCCCCTGGCGGTGCTGAACGTCGCCCGCGACTCCATGGCCGATGTCGGCTTCTCGCCGGCGACGCGGGTGTTCGAGGCGGCGGGGGCGGGCGCCTGCCTGATCACCGACGCCTGGGACGGCGTCGAGCTGTTCCTCAACCCCGACGAGGAGGTACTGGTGGCCCGCGACGGCCAGGACGTGGCCGAGCACCTGGCCGGCCTGACGCCGGAGCGGGCACGCGTCATCGGCGAGGCAGCCCGCCAGCGGATCCTCTCGGAGCACACCTACGCCCGCCGCGCCGCCGAGGTGGACGCCCTGCTCAGGCGCGAGTCCGCCGCCGGGCGGGAAAGGAGCCTGGCGTGAAGCTGGTCGTCCTGGGCCTCAGCCTGTCCTCGTCCTGGGGCAACGGGCACGCGACCACCTATCGCGCGCTGCTGGCCGCCTTCGCCGCCCGCGGGCACGACGTGCTGTTCCTGGAGCGCGACGCCCCCTGGTATGCGAGCCATCGCGACCTGGCGCGGCCGTACTTCTGCCGCTTCGCCCTCTACGCGGACCTCGCCGAGCTCAAACGGCGCTGGCGTTCGGAGATCGAGACGGCGGAGGCGGTGGTGGTCGGCTCCTACGTGCCCGACGGCGTCGCGCTGGGCCGCTGGGTCCAGGAGTCCGCGCGCGGGGTGACCGCCTTCTACGACATCGATACGCCGGTCACCCTGGCCAGGCTGGAGGCCGGTGATGCGGACTATATCTCGACCGAGCTGATCCCCGGCTACGACGTCTATCTCTCCTTCACCGGCGGGCCCACGCTGGAGCGCATCATGCGCCGGTACGGCTCGCCGGCGGCGAGGGCGCTCTACTGCTCGGTGGACGCCGACGCCTATCGGCCTTCGGCCCAACCGAAGCGCTGGGACCTGAGCTACCTCGGCACCTACAGCCCTGACCGGCAGCCGACCCTGGACCGCCTGCTGCTGGAGCCCGCCCGCCGGGCCCCGGACCTGAGGTTCTGCGTCGCCGGCCCGCAATATCCGCCGGACATCGACTGGCCCGCCAATGTCGAGCGGCTGGAGCACGTGCCGCCCGCCGACCACCCGGCCTTCTATGCGGCCAGCCGCTTCACCCTGAACGTCACCAGGGCGGACATGATCGCCGCCGGCTACAGCCCGAGCGTACGCCTGTTCGAAGCGGCGGCCTGCGCCACGCCGATCGTCTCCGACCGCTGGGAGGGCCTGGAGACGCTGTTCGAACCGGGCCGCGAGATCGTGCTCGCCGAACACCCCGAGCAGGTGCTTCAGGTTCTGCGTGCGACGCCGGAGCCCGGCCGCCGCGCCATGGCCGAGGCGGCGAGGGGGCGGATCCTCGCGGAACACACCGCGACACATCGCGCGGCGGAGCTGGAGGCGCACCTGCGCGAGGCGATGGAAGCGTCGGCCAAGCCACGCCTGGAACAAGGGAGGCGCGCAACCATTGCTTGGTTTTAGGAGGACGTCCGGCGACGGGGCGTCTCAGGCGAGCGCGGTGACGAG
Source organism: Phenylobacterium hankyongense (assembly GCF_003254505.1). Lineage (NCBI taxonomy): Bacteria > Pseudomonadati > Pseudomonadota > Alphaproteobacteria > Caulobacterales > Caulobacteraceae > Phenylobacterium > Phenylobacterium hankyongense. Next base: position 3,028,400 of record NZ_QFYP01000001.1, read on the forward strand.
GCCCTGGTCACTGCCGGACGGGAGCTGACGGCCATGACTTTCGAGGCGTTCGGACAGCCGGACGTGGAACACGCTCCCCCGCGTGTCGACCGATCGACCGAGCCGCCCGGGGCTCGCATCCGACCGGAAGCCATCCGCGCCTACGACATCAGAGGGCACGCCGGCCGCGACATCGATCGGGCGGGCGCCTACGCCCTGGGCCTGTCCTACGCCACCGCCGCCCGCAGCGAGGGCCTCCTGCGGGTCGGCGTCGGCCGTGACGGACGGCTGAGCTCGCCGAGCCTTGAGCAGGCGCTGGTCTGGGGCCTGATGGACGGCGGCATGCGCGTGGAGCGTGTCGGGCTCGGTCCCACGCCCATGCTGGGCTTCGCCGTGCGCGAACTGGCGCTGGACGGCGCCATCATGGTCACCGCCTCGCACAACCCGCCGGCCGAGAACGGCTTCAAGATCCTGCTGGGGGACCAGCGGGTGCACGGCGCGGCGCTGCAGCGGCTGGTCGACGGCCCGTGCGCCCGCGACGTCTGCGGCTCCGCGCGGCGCGCCTCCATCATCGACGCCTATGTCGAGGAGCTCGCCCGGTCGGCCAAGGAAATGGCCCCGCTGAAGGTCGCGTGGGACTGCGGGCACGGGGCCACCGGGCCAGTGGTGGAGCGACTGACGGGGCTGCTGCCAGGCGTCCATCAGCTGCTCAACACCGAGGTCGACGGCCGTTTCCCGGTTCACCACCCCGACCCCGCGGCGCCGGAGAACCTGTCGCAGCTGGCTGAGACCGTGGTCGCGCAGGGCTGTGACCTGGGCGTGGCGTTCGACGGCGACGGCGACCGGCTGGGCGTTGTGGACGCCCAGGGCCGCATCCTGTGGGCCGACCAGCTGCTCCTGTTGCTGGCCCGCGACCTGCTGGCGCAGACCCCGGGCGCGGCGGTGGTGGCGGACGTGAAGTGCAGCAAGGTGCTGTTCGACGGGGTCGCCCAGGCCGGCGGCCGCTGCGCCCTGTCGCCGTCGGGCTATGTGCTGGTGCGCGAGGCGATGGAGCAGGAGAACGCCCTGCTGGGCGGCGAACTGTCCGGCCATATCTTCTTCGCCGATGGCTGGGGCGGAGCGGATGACGCCATCTACGCCGCCATCCGCACCTTCCTGGCGATCTCGCGCCTGCCGGGCGGACTGGCGGCCTTCCGCGACAGCCTGCCGCCGAGCTTCGCGACGCCGGAGCTGCGCATCTCCTGCCCTGAAGCGCGCAGGGCTGCGGTGGTGGCCGAGGTCGCCGAGCGGCTGGCGCATGACGGCGCGACCTTCGACGCCAGGTTCGGCCTGCGAGTGGAGAGCCCCGACGGCTGGTGGCTGCTGCGCGCCTCGGGCACCGAGGCGAAGCTGACCGGCCGCTGCGAGTCCCTGCATCCGGATGGCCTGGATCGGCTGCGCGGCGAGCTCAGACGCCATCTCGAACTGAGCGGGCTCCACGGGGAGGTCTAGCCGACGTCGCCGTTGGAACACCCCGCCTCAGCGGGGGTTGGCTGACGATGGACGCTGAGCGTGCAGAACCCCCGCCGACCGCCGGCGGCGAGGCCGGAGCCGATCGGGACATGGCGGCGGTCCTGCGGCGCAATATCGAGGCCATGCGCGCCCAGCGCCACCGGGAGGAAGGCGAAGCCGGGTGGGGCGAGCGGCTGGCCGGGCGGATCACGGCCTTCAGCGGTTCCCTGGCCTTCGTCTGGCTGCATCTGGCGCTCGTGGCCGCCTGGGTCGCGGTGAACCTGGGCCTCGTGCCGCAGGCGCCGCGTTTCGACAGAAGCTTCGTGATCCTGGCGACGGTCGCGTCCGTGGAGGCCATCTTCCTCTCCACCTTCGTGCTGATCAGCCAGAACCGCATCGCCGCCTTGGCGGAAAAGCGCGCCGCCCTCGACCTGCAGATCAACCTGCTGGCGGAGTACGAGATCACCCAGCTGGTGAAGCTGACCACCGCAATCGCCGGCAAGCTGGGCCTGGACGACGCGCGCGACCCGGAGCTGGAGGAGATCGCCCAGGAGGTCGCGCCCGAAACGGTGCTGGAAGAACTCGACGAGGAGATGGCGGCTCGGACCAAGCGCGGCTAGGCCCGCGTCTCACACGTTGAACAGGGCGAACTCCACGCCGACATCGCGGTTCAGGACCGGCCTGGCGACGTTGTAGACGGGGATCCCGCGCGGGGTGTGGCCCTGGTAGGCGCCGCGGTGGGCGTGGCCGTGGACCACGCATTTCACCCCCTCGAAGCGGTCGATGGTCTCGCCCATCCGCGCCGAGCCCAGGAAGGGGAAGATCTCCGGCGGCTCGCCGATCACCGTGTCCTCCACCGGTGAGTAGTGCAGCACTACCACGGTGCGTTCGGTGCGAAGCATCCGCAGCGAGCTCTCCAGTTTCAGGTTCTCGTCGACCGAGGCCTGGACGAAGGCCTTGATCTCCGGCTCGCCGAAGGCGCTCAGCATGTAGCGACCGAAGCCGCCGATGAACCCCTTGGCGCCGGCGAAGCCGACGCCGGCGATCTCGAACGCCTCGCCGTCCAGCAGCTGGAGCCCCGCCTGGTGCAGGATGCGGGCGACCTCCTCGGGCTGGCCGCATTCGAAGTCGTGGTTGCCGAGCACGCCCACGACAGGGATCGAACAGGCCTGCAGGTCCTCGGCCAGGATTTCCGCCTCCGGGGTCTTGCCGAAGTTGGTGAGGTCGCCGCAGAGCGCCAGCACATCGGCCTCCTGGCTGATCCGCGAGAACAGCTCCCGATACGGATGCGGATGGTTCTCGCCCACGTGCAGGTCGCCGATCGCCGCCAGCCTCATGGCGCCGGTCGGCACGGCGGGGCCGGGCGCGGTTTCCGGATCAGGCGATAGGCTCATGCCGCTCCTCCAGCCCCTTGCCGACCACGTCGGCGAAGCCCCATTCGGTGATGTCGGTGACGTAGTCGCGCGGCGAGAACAGTCGTCCGCGGCAGACCTTCACCCGCGCCGGCGGCAGGCCGACCTGCGCCTGCAGGCGGGCGGTGAGCTCGTCCATGATCCAGCGGGGAACGACGTCGCGCTCGGTCGGATAGACGAAACGGAAGTTCAGAAGGTGGGTGAGCAGCACCTCCCAGTAGGGCTCCATGTACCGGAGCAGCCGCTGCCAATCGATGCGGTCGTGGGCCCGGTAGATGACGTGCACCACGTCGGCGCCGTCGTACCGGTAGCGGTCCTGGATGAACATCTTGGAGAGGATCAGCTCGGTCGGCGGGGTGATCTTCGCCTCCGCCCCATAGACATTGATGGTGTCCTCGCCCTCGAACCACTCCTCGGTGATCGGGGCGACGCCGTTCGACATCGCGAAGATCACGTCGAAGAAGTGGTTGTCCTGCCAGACCTTGGCGATCCAGCGCTCGTCCTCGACGTCGGTGCGGTAACCCCGCTCCTGGAAGTAGGCGAGGATCTTGGGGAAGTCCCCGGCCTTGCAGAAGACGTCGAGGTCCTTGGTCGGCCGGACCAGGCCGGTGTAGGCGGTCACGGCATAGGTGCCGGAGAGCATGAAGGGGATGCCCGACTCCGTGAGCAGCCTCAGGCTTTCGGCATAGAAGGCTTCGGCCTCCGGCGGCGGCTCGAAGGCGGAGTCGTCATAGGGTTGCGACATTGCGGAGGAGGCTCTCGGGTTGCGGGCGCAGCAGGCCCTCCCGAAACGGAGCCTCGCCGCCACGGTTCCGGCTCAGGCCTCAGGCCTCGACGTCGCGCGGCGGCTCGCAGGACAGGTCCACGAACCGCGACGCGTAGCCGGCCCGCTTGGTGGCCTCGGCGAGCATCGCCGCTTCTTCGCGCGCCTCGCGCACGTCGGCGTGTTCGGAGAGCAGGTCGGCCTCGACGTTGACGGCCCAGCCATGGCGGGACCGCGCGACGATGAAATGGATAAGCGCACTCATAAAAAGCCCAACCCGCAAACGGGCGAGCCGGTTCACCTTAGCAATTGTTATTCTTGATTTTCTTTATCAGCTCTGGTGAAGTCACGCTGTCGCGCCGGGTGGATTCGGGCTGCGGAATCGAGCCCGATGGGCTAAATTGGCCTAGGCCCAATTCTATAACATTTTTTGCAGCGCAGCTGGAACTTCGGCCCGCGTTCGATCGTTCGTACCAACAGGGCGGGGGTGTGTCTTGTCGCTGATCTGATAGCCGTGGCGCTCAGGTCCGCACAGTCATTGCCCCGGCTATCGCGCCACGCTTGCTCCCCGGGGAAATCATGCCTGAGTCCGTCGCCCAAGCCTCCAAGGCCGCCAAGTCCAAGATTTCCCGGCGCACCAAGGCGCAGCCATCGGAGGCCTCGGTCGAGACGGCAGAACTTCTGGCGGCGTTGCGCGCCTTCCGGCGCGGGGACTTCTCGGTACGGCTTCCGCGCGGCCTGACGGGCGTCAACGGCGAGATCGCCGAGGCCTTCAACGAAGTGGTCGAGCTCAACGACCGCATGACCAAGGAATTCGAGCGGCTGGGCGAGACCGTCGGCCGCCAGGGCAAGATCAACCACCGCGCCAAGCTGCCGACCGCCCAGGGGTCGTGGGCGGCCAGCGTCGACGCCGTCAACACCCTGATCGCCGACATGGTCCACCCGACCGCCGAAATGGCCCGCGTGATCGGCGCCGTGGCCAAGGGCGACCTGTCGCAGACCATGGACCTGGAGAACGAGGAGCGGCCGCTGCGCGGCGAGTTCCTGCGGATCGGCAAGGTCGTGAACACCATGGTGGGCCAGCTGGGCTCCTTCGCCTCCGAAGTGACCCGGGTGGCGCGCGAAGTGGGCACCGAAGGCAAGCTCGGCGGCCAGGCCCAGGTGAAGGGCGTCGCCGGCACCTGGAAGGACCTCACCGACAACGTGAACTTCATGGCCGCCAACCTCACCGGCCAGGTGCGGAACATCGCCGAGGTGACCACCGCCGTGGCCAACGGCGACCTCTCGCGCAAGATCACCGTGGACGTGAAGGGCGAGGTGCTGGAGCTGAAGAACACCATCAATACCATGGTGGACCAGCTGAACGCCTTCGCCTCGGAAGTGACCCGGGTGGCCCGCGAAGTGGGCACCGAAGGCAAGCTCGGCGGCCAGGCCCAGGTGAAGGGCGTCGCCGGCACCTGGAAGGAGCTCACCGACAACGTGAACCTGATGGCCGGCAACCTGACCGGCCAGGTGCGGAACATCGCCGAAGTGACCACCGCCGTGGCCCGCGGCGACCTGTCCAAGAAGATCACCGTGGACGTGAAGGGTGAAATTCTCGAGCTGAAGAACACCATCAACACCATGGTGGACCAGCTGAACGCCTTCTCCTCCGAAGTGACCCGCGTGGCCCGCGAAGTGGGCACCGAAGGCAAGCTCGGCGGTCAGGCCCGAGTGGAAGGCGTGACCGGCGCCTGGAAGGACCTCACCGACAACGTGAACTTCATGGCCGCCAACCTGACCGGCCAGGTGCGGAACATCGCCGAGGTGACCACCGCCGTGGCCAACGGCGACTTGTCCAAGAAGATCACCGTGGACGTGCGCGGGGAGATCCTGGAGCTGAAGAACACCATCAACGTCATGGTGGACCAGCTGAACGCCTTCGCCTCCGAAGTGACCCGGGTGGCGCGCGAAGTGGGTACGGAAGGCAAGCTCGGCGGCCAGGCGAACGTGAAGGGCGTCGGCGGCACCTGGAAGGACCTCACCGACAACGTGAACCTGATGGCCGCCAACCTGACCGGCCAGGTGCGGAACATCGCCGAGGTGACCACCGCGGTGGCCATGGGCGACTTGTCGAAGAAGATCACCGTGGACGTGCGCGGGGAGATCCTGGAGCTGAAGAACACCATCAACACCATGGTGGACCAGCTGAACTCCTTCTCCTCCGAAGTGACCCGCGTGGCCCGCGAAGTGGGCACCGAGGGCAAGCTCGGCGGCCAGGCCCAGGTGAAGGGCGTCGCCGGCACCTGGAAGGAGCTCACCGACAACGTGAACCTGATGGCCGGCAACCTGACCGGCCAGGTCCGCAACATCGCCGAGGTGACCACCGCCGTGGCCAACGGCGACCTGTCCAAGAAGATCACCGTGGACGTGAAGGGTGAAATTCTCGAGCTGAAGAACACCATCAACACCATGGTGGACCAGTTGAACGCCTTCGCCTCCGAAGTGACCCGCGTGGCCCGCGAAGTGGGCACCGAAGGCAAGCTCGGCGGCCAGGCCCAGGTGAAGGGCGTCGCCGGCACCTGGAAGGACCTCACCGACAACGTGAACTTCATGGCGGCCAACCTCACCGGCCAGGTGCGGAACATCGCCGAGGTGACCACCGCGGTGGCCATGGGCGACTTGTCGAAGAAGATCACCGTGGACGTGCGCGGGGAGATTCTGGAGCTGAAGAACACCATCAACACCATGGTGGACCAGCTGAACTCCTTTGCCTCCGAAGTGACCCGGGTGGCGCGCGAAGTGGGCACCGAAGGCAAGCTCGGCGGCCAGGCCCAGGTGAAGGGCGTCGCCGGCACCTGGAAGGACCTCACCGACAACGTGAACCTGATGGCCGCCAACCTGACGGGCCAGGTGCGGAACATCGCCGACGTGACCACCGCCGTGGCCAAGGGCGACCTCTCCAAGAAGATCACCGTGGACGTGCGCGGGGAAATCCTGGAGCTGAAGAACACCATCAACACCATGGTGGACCAGCTGAACTCGTTCGCCTCCGAAGTGACCCGGGTGGCGCGCGAAGTGGGTACTGAAGGCAAGCTCGGCGGCCAGGCGCAGGTGCCCGGCGTCGCCGGCACCTGGAAGGACCTCACCGACAACGTGAACATGATGGCCGCCAACCTGACGGGTCAGGTGCGGAACATCGCCGACGTCGTCACCGCGGTGGCCATGGGCGACCTGAAGCGCAAGCTGACCCTGGACGCCAAGGGCGAAATCGCCGCGCTCGCCGACACCATCAACGGGATGATCGAGACGCTCGCCACCTTCGCCGACCAGGTGACCAACGTGGCCCGCGAAGTGGGCTCCGAAGGCAAGCTCGGCGGCCAGGCCCGGGTGCCCGGCGCCGCCGGCCTGTGGCGCGACCTGACCGACAACGTGAACGAACTGGCCGCCAACCTGACCACCCAGGTCCGCGCCATCGCCGAGGTGTCCACCGCCGTGACCAAGGGCGACCTGACGCGGTCGATCACCGTGGAAGCGTCGGGCGAGGTGGAGGAGCTGAAGAACAACATCAACGAGATGATCCGCAACCTGAAGGATCAGACGTTGAAGAACACCGAGCAGGACTGGCTGAAGACCAACCTGGCGCGGTTCACCCGCATGCTGCAGGGCGAGCGCGACCTCTCGACCGTGTCGAACCTGGTGCTGTCCGAGCTGGCGCCGCTGATCAACGCCCAGCACGCGGTGTTCTACGTCACCGACCGGGACGACGACGGCCAGACGGTGCTCAACCTGGCGGCCTCCTACGCCTTCAACAACCGCAAGCACCTGGCCAGCCAGTTCAAGGTCCGCGAAGGCCTGATCGGACAGTGCGCCTATGAGAAGTCGCGCATCCTGCTGACCAACGTGCCGAAGGACTACGTGCAGATCTCCTCCGGCCTCGGCGAGGCGCCGCCGGCCAACATCATCGTCCTGCCGGCGCTGTTCGAAGGCGAGGTGAAGGCGGTGATCGAACTGGCCACCTTCGGCGAGTTCAACGAGACCCAGCAGCAGTTCCTTGATCAGCTGATGGAATCCATCGGCATCGTGCTCAACACCATCGCCGCCAACATGCGGACCGAGGGCCTGTTGAAGCAGTCCCAGCTGCTGACCTCCGAGCTGCAGGCGCAGCAGGAAGAGCTGAAGAAGACCAACGACCGCCTCGAACAGCAGGCCGCGTCGCTGCGTCAATCCGAAGAGCTGCTCCGCACCAAGCAGGAGGAACTGCAGCAGACCAACGCCGAGCTGCAGGAGAAGGCGCACCTGCTGTCGGTGCAGAACCAGCAGGTGGAAGCCAAGAACCGCGAGGTCGAACAGGCCAAGATCGCCCTCGAGGAGAAGGCGGAACAGCTGGCGCTGACCTCCAAGTACAAGTCCGAATTCCTGGCCAACATGAGCCACGAGCTGCGGACGCCGCTGAACTCGCTGCTGATCCTGTCGAAGCTGCTGGCCGACAACACGCCCGGGAACCTCAGCGAAAAGCAGGTGGAGTTCGCCTCCAACATCCACGACGCCGGCACCGACCTGCTGGGCCTGATCAACGACATCCTCGACCTGTCGAAGATCGAATCCGGCACGGTCACCCTGGACATCAGCGAGATGTCGTTCGCCAGCCTGCGCGACCAGGTCGACCGGACCTTCTCGCAGATCGCCGTCGACAAGAAGCTGGACTTCGTCGTCGAGCTCGACCCGGCCCTGTCGCGCTCGATGTACACCGACGACAAGCGCCTGCAGCAGATCATCAAGAACCTGCTGTCGAACGCCTTCAAGTTCACGGAACGGGGACATGTGAAGCTCAAGGTCGAGCGGGCGCACTCCGGCTGGAGCCTGGCCAACGACCACCTCAACACCGCGGGCCAGGTGCTGGCCTTCTCGGTCGAGGACTCCGGCATCGGCATCCCCGAGGAGAAGCAGCGGATCATCTTCGAGGCCTTCCAGCAGGCCGACGGCACCACCAGCCGCAAGTACGGCGGCACGGGTCTGGGCCTGTCGATCAGCCGCGAAATCACCCGCCTGCTCGGCGGCGAGCTGCGCGTGACCTCGGTCCCGGGCAAGGGCTCCACCTTCACCCTCTACCTGCCGCTGAACTTCAGCCCGGCCCAGGCGCCCTCCAGCAGTCGCGCCACCTCCATGCCGCCGCTGCCGCGCCCGATGCTGATGCCCTCGGCCTTCTCGGAGGATCCCGTGGAAGCCGTGGCCGACGACCGCGACACCATCGGCTCGGGCGACAGCGTGGTGCTGATCGTGGAGGACGACCCGCGGTTCGCCTCCATCCTGCTCAGCCTGGTGCATGAATCCGGCTTCAAGGGCGTGGTGACGGGCGAGGGGGCGGCTGCGCCGTCGCTGGCCCGCCGCTTCGGTCCAGACGCCATCATGCTCGACATCGGCCTGCCGGACATGGACGGCCTGGCCCTGCTCGACCTCCTGAAGCGCACGCCGGAGACGCGGCACATCCCGGTGCACGTGATCTCGGCCGACGATCAGAAGGGCCTCGGCCTGTCGATCGGCGCCTTCGGCTTCACCCACAAGCCGGTGGAGCGCGAGGTGGTGGTCTCCACCCTGCAAGGCGTGAAGACCTTCGTCGACAAGGTCGAGCGGCGCATCGTGCTGGTCGGCGCCGAGGGCGAGGCGGCCGACGTGCTGCGGCAGTGCTTCACCCAGGTCGAGCTTGTCGCCGACCTGGCCTCGGTGCTCGACCGCCCGGCGGCCGATCGCCCGGACGGCCTCATGATCGACGCCTCGGCTGTGCCGGCGCCCGCACTGATCGACCAACTGAAGCAGACCGACGGGCGGGTGGCGCCGGCGGTGGTCTATGTCCCCGAGGACATCGACGCCGAGGACGACCGCCGGCTGCGGCTGGCGGTGTTCGGCGGCCTGGTCAGGCTGGCCCGCACCCCCGACCAGCTGGTGGAGCAGGCGAGCCTCCTGCTGCACGAGCCGATGGAGCGGATGTCCGCCTCCACCAAGGCCAAGCTCAACCAGAACAAGCACGACGATTCCGTGCTGTCGGGCCGTAAAGTCGTCGTCATTGACGACGATATCCGCAACATCTTCTCGCTGGCCTCGGCCCTCGAGGAATACGGTATCGAGCTCTCCTACGCCGAGAGCGGCCGCGCCGGGCTCGAGGTGCTCGACGCCAAGCCGGAGGTGGATGTGGTGCTGGTGGACATCATGATGCCGGACATGGACGGCTACGAAACCATCCGGGAAATCCGCTCGCGGCCGGGCCTGAGCGATCTGCCGATCGTCGCGGTCACCGCCAAGGCGATGAAGGGCGACCGGCAGAAGTGCATCCAGGCGGGCGCCTCCGACTACGTCTCCAAGCCGGTCGACATCGACCACCTGGTCTCGGTGCTCAGGGTGTCCATCCAGCGCGCCGACGCCATGAAACTGGCCAGCGACACGGTCGTATCCCTGCTGCCGCAAGCGAGCTGACGTGACCCGAGCCTCCCCCGTGAGCGGGCGCCAGCGACCCTGGCGCGCGGACCCTCAGGCGCCTCCAGACCTGGAGACGCCGCTTACCGCGCGCATCCTGATCGTCGACGACGACGAGCGGAACGCCTTCGCCGCCGTCCAGGCGCTGGAGGAACTGGGCCACGAGCTGGTGGTGGCGCGCTCGGGCGAGGAAGCCCTGCGGCGGCTGCTGACCGAGGAGTTCGCCCTCATCCTCCTCGACCTGCACATGCCGGGGATGGACGGCTACGAGACCGCCGAACTGGTCCGCTCGCGCAAGCGCACGCGGGACACGCCGATCGTCTTCCTGACGGCGATCTTCCGCGACGAGGCCCATGTCTTCCAGGCCTATTCGGCAGGCGCCGTGGACGTGGTCTTCAAGCCGGTGGACCCGTTCATCCTGAAGTCCAAGGTGACGGTCCTGGTCGACCTCTACCTGAAGACCGAAGAGATCAAGCGGCAGTCGGCTTACCAGCAGTGGCTGCTCGACGAGCATGCGCGGGTGAAGGCCGAGAAGGCGCAGACCGAACGCGCCCTGCGGCGCACCGAAGCGCGGCAGGAAGCCATCCTGCAGTCCCTGCCCATCGTCTTCACCTCGCGCGGAATCGATCCGCCCTATGCGCCGCAGTTCGTCTCGGAATCGGTGCTGTCGATCACCGGCTTCCCGGCCAGCCGGTTCGTGGACGAGGCGGAGTTCGGCTCCAGCCGCATTCACCCTGAGGACGTCGACCGCGTCGTGCAGGCCATGACGGGCGCGGTCAAGACCGGGCGCTATTCCTGCGAGTACCGCTGGCTGTGCGCCGATGGCCAGTACCGCGTCCTCCAGGACCAGGGCGTGATCGCGCCCAGCCTGGACGGAGAGCCGCGGGAGATCTTCGGCGTCCTGCTCGACGCCACCGACCGGCACTCGCTGGAAGAACAACTCACTCAGGCCCGCAAGATGGAGGCGGTCGGCCAGCTGACCGGCGGCGTCGCCCACGACTTCAACAACCTGCTGACGGTGGTGCTCGGCAACGTCGACATCATGGCCCGCAAGGCCGAGGACGAGGCGCGCCGGATCCGCCGCATCGAAGCCATCCGCCAGGCCGCCGAGCGCGGTCGCGACCTGACCCGCCAGCTGCTCGCCTTCTCGCGCCGCCAGCATCTGAGCCCGGTGACCCTCAACGTCGGCACGTTGATCCGCGACTTCGCGCCGCTGATCCGGCAGGCGGTCGGCGAGGCGGTCACGCTCGACCTGGCCTTGTCCGAAGAGACGCTCTGCGCCCACGTCGATCCGACCCAGCTGGAGACGGCGCTCCTGAACCTGGCGGTGAACGCCCGCGACGCCATGCCCGAAGGCGGGGTGCTGTCGATCGAGACGCACCGCGAAAGCGATCCCGAGAGCGTGATGATCACCGTGCGCGACACCGGCGTCGGGATGTCGTCGGACGTGCGCGAGCGGGTCTTCGAACCCTTCTTCACCACCAAGGAGGTCGGCAAGGGTTCCGGCCTGGGCCTAAGCCAGGTCTACGGGTTCGTCCGCCAGTCCGAAGGCGAGGTCCGCCTGGACAGCGCCGTGGGGCAGGGGACGGCCTTCCACCTGCGGCTTCCGATCTCCGAGGCTCCGCTGCAGGAGGTCCGCGCGGAAGCCCCCCAGGCGGAGATCGTGGGCGGGACGGAGCGCATCCTGCTGGTCGAGGACGAGCCCACCGTGCTGGCGCTCACCCTCGATATGCTCACCGGCCTGGGCTACCAGGTGGCCACCGCCACCAACGCCGCCGAGGCGCTGGAGGTGCTGCATTCCGGCGCCGAGGTCGACCTGCTGTTCACCGACGTGGTGATGCCCGGCGGCGTGAGCGGCGTCAGCCTGGCGCGGACGGCGCGCGAGCTGCGGCCGGACCTGCGGGTGCTGCTCACCTCCGGCTACGTGGGCGAGGGCGCGGTGATCGAGAACGCCGAGTTCCCGCTGCTCGACAAGCCCTATGAGTCGACCCTGCTCGCCGCGAAGCTGCGCAAGCTGCTCGACCCGCGTCCGCCCCGGCGCAGGCGCGGCCGGGCGTCCGAGGGCTCGGTGGCGGCCGAGTAGCCCCTAGGCTTCGGAGTTCCGGGCGAGGCGGCGGAGCGCGGCCGCCAGCCGGCGGGCGTGCATGCGCCCGATCTTCGCATCGCGGTCGCCGCTGGACAGGGCCTGGGCCATGGCCTCCAGCTGCTCGGCGCGGCCCTCCGGCGCAAACGCCTGCGCCAGCAGGTTGGCCTCGGCCATCAGATCGGCGCGCATCTGGGTTGGACAGGCGTCGAGAAGCGCCTCGTCGAAATCGACAACCGTATTGTTGGCCAGTTCGTCCGCTTGGGGCGCGTGGTTCATAGGAGCCTCTGGTTGGCTCCCCTCAACCATCAGGTGAGATTCGGGTTCCGACGGCGAAGGCGTCCACCCGGACATCGTAGCTTACCGAGCCGCCGGGCGGCGTCAGCGCCATGCCGGTGTCCGTCCCCGGTGGCCATACCGCGCCGTAGGGATCGGCGAGGTTGAACTGCGGCTCCACCACCACGAAGTCCTTGTCGGGCGGGGCGTAGACCTGGACGGCGCGGACGTCCGGCGACGGCGAGGCGATCCGCAGGCCGAGCCCGCCGGCCGGGTCCAGCACCTCCACCACCGTGCGGCCGTCCTCGCGGCGCAGCCCTGTGAAGCAGTCGTCCAGGTAGAGGTCGCCGAGCGGCGCGCCGGACGGCCCCCCGAAGTCATATGCGCTTCCCGCCACCTCCAGCAGCCGCCCGGTCGGCAGCACCTCGTCGTAGTCGTTCACCTCCACGCGCCGGTCCGCGGCGAGACGCAGGCGCGCCTGCCGGCGATCGCCGCCCGCGAGGCTGAAGTAGGGGTGCCAGCCGAGCCCGATGGGCAGGGGCGCGTCACCGACGTTGCGGGCGGTGACGGAGAGCTCCAGCCCGCCGCCGGCCAGCCGCCATTGGAAGGCGAGTTCGGTCCTCGACGGCCAGCGGCCGCCGAAATCGCCGGCCTCCAGCCGGCCTCGCAGGGTGTCGGGCGCCGGCTGCTCGTAGGGAACCGCCGTGTCGAGGATCAGCCCGTGCATGGCGTACTGCTCGGCGCCCGGCGCCTTGCCGCCCCAGTTGCGGGGCAGGCGGACCGTCTCGCCGGCCACCTCGGCTTCGATCTCCCGGGCGGATGGCGCGGCGCGGCCCCGGATCCGGTTGGCGTAGGGGGCCAGGATGGCGCCGCCGAAGGCGAAAGACCGGTTGCCTGCGAAGTCTTCGGGCCCGCCGGCGAGCTGATCGGCGGCGTCCGGGGGCGTGAACAGCGCGTCCAGCGTCCGCCCCGACGGCAGGCGAAGCCGGGCCTGCAGCAGCATCATGCCGCGCCCGGGCAGGACGACGGCTTCGGTGAAGGCCGGGCGGTCGAGGGGCGGGTCCTGCGCCCGCAGGGTCACCGCCGGCGCGCCGCCGATCTGCGCCGCGTCCATGGCCCGGCTCAGCCGCTCTCGCCGCTGGCCAGCTCGACCTCGCGCAGGGTCCGGGCCTCGGCGCGATGGCGCTCGGCGACCGGCTCCTCGTACTCGGAGGGCATCAGGATCGGCACGCTGAGGCAGACGCTCTGGGTCGGCAGCACCTCGCCCCAGTCGGCGATCAGCTGCTTGTAGGAGCGGCCCACGGGCCGGATCTCACGGTTCAGGTCATAGAGGCCCACCGGGTGCACGCGGCCGTTGTTCTCGCGAAGCCCGGTGTCCCAGTCCATCTGGTCGGTGAGCGAGTACCAGGTGAAGCCCACGGTCGGCACGCCGTCGTTGCGCACGCGCAGGACGTTGGCCCATTCCTTCCAGAGCCAGTTCACCGCCTCGTCGCCGTTCGGACCCTCGGCGATGTTGGTTTCGGTGTGCATCACCGGCAGCCGGTAGCGGTTGTAGTACTGCCGGGTGATCTCGCAGTAGCCGAAGATCTCGCCCGAGGCGCGGCTGCCGCCGTCGGCGGCCACCCGGTGCTCGTTGGTCCAGTAGTAGTCGTTGCCCAGGATGCAGTGGTGGTGCAGCGAGTTGCCGAGGAAGAAGTGGTACTCCTCCCGCGTCATGCCGTTGTCCATCAGGTACTCGTACATCTCCGAGTCGACCCGGTGCCCGTAGTTGAGGTCCAGCGACAGGAAGCGCTTGGCGTTCTCGATCTCGGCCGGTTTGATGGCGGCGGGATTCTCGGCGTGGAAGTACTCCGAGGATTCGCTCTGGATGAAGATGGCGTCGGCGCGGACCTTCAGGATCTCCTGCATGGCCCGGACGTTGGCCTTCACGATGTGCTTCAGGGCGGTGACGAAGGTCAGGTCCGTCGTGCCCTCCTCGTTCCACCAGCCGTACTTGCCGGAGAACTGGGCGCAGATGAACATCTCGTTCACCGGCGTGTAGAGCTGCACCCACGGGAAGCGGCGGGCGAAGGCGGCGGCGTAGCGGGCGAACTGCTCGGGGAAATCCGGGTTCTGGAAGTCGCCCAGCCAGTCGGGCACGCCGAAGTGGCAGAGGTCGACGATCGGCACGATGTCGCGGCGCCGCAGCTCGGCGAAGGTGACGTCGGCGAATTCCCAGTCGTAGTGGTCCGGCCCGAGCAGGCTGGTGTGGATCGGCGGCCCGTAGCGCAGGAAGCGCAGGCCCATCTCCTCGACGAGGTCGAAGTCCTTGCGCCAGTGGCGGTAGTGGCCGCACGACTCCATCTGGTCGACGCGGATGCGCCCACCCTTGATCTTTGGGATGCTGTTCTCGATCCCGGTAGCGAACATGAAAGCGGAGATGGCGCTGCCTCCGGATTGCCGCGCACGCGCTCGTGCCCCTGTCCTCTAGAACACGGGCCGGGCGCCTAGGTTCACATTTTCGTCGGCGCGCCGACGGAGCAAGCGGCTACTCGGCCGCCTGGGCAAAGGCCTGGCCGTTGATCTTCCGGCAGCGGGAGACCAGGGCCAGGTGGTCGGCGCCGTTCTGCACGTTGCGCACCCAGGCCTTGTCGCCGTGGAGGGCGACCACCTCGAAGTGCGGGAACAGGTTTGGACCGGTGCGCACGAGGTCGCCGACGGAGATTTCCTCGTCGTACTCACGCTCGTGGCTGATCGAAAAAACGTCTGAATAACTGGACATCGACATCTCTGGGATCCCCTCCCGACTCTGTCGACTAAGATAGTGGACCCCCGACTCTGAATGGAACCACAACGACGGAGTCAGGATGTCGCAGGCGAGTAAAATATCGTGTTCGTGGAACGGTCCCACGATTCGTCCGAAACCTTGAGCGGAGGGCCCCTTGGCCGACGTGCGTTGCGTAGTTCAAGCCTTTGATCAACTTGGGGAAGGGCCGGTCTGGTCGGCCCGGGAGGGTCGGCTCTACTGGTTCGACATCAAGGGCCGCCGGCTGTCCTGGTACGAGCCGGCGAGCGGGGCCGGCGGGACGTTCGAACTTCCCCTGCGCGCAAGCGCCGCGGCCCCGCGCGAGGCCGGCGGCCTGATCGTCGCCACCGAGAAAGGCCTGGCCATCGTCGATCCTGACGCCGGGACCATCGCCATCGTCCAGCCGCACGACCTCGGCGACGGGTTCCGCACGAACGACGGCAAGATCGACCTCGACGGGCGGTTCTGGTGGAGCACCATGGACGACAACGGCGGCGAGCGGGCCGGCTCGGTGTTCCGCACCGAGCCCGGCGGCCGGACCGACCGGGTGTTGAGCGGCATCCACATCCCCAACACCATCTCCGTCAGCCCCGACGGGTCGCTGCTCTACATGGCGGACTCCAAGCGGCAGACGATCTTCACCCACCGCACCGATGACCTCAGCCAGGTGACGGAGTTCGCGCACACCCGCGGCGAGCCGCACACGCCGGACGGCTCGGCGGTCGACGCCGAGGGCTATCTCTGGAACGCCCAATGGGGAGGCTGGCGGGTGGTCCGCTACGCCCCGGACGGGAGCATCGACCGGATCGTGCCGATGCCGGTGGAGCAGCCGACCAGCCTGGCCTTCGGCGGCCCGGACCTGTCGACGCTCTACGTCACCAGCGCCCGCGACGACCTCTCCCCGGAGGCGCTGGCGCGCCAGCCGCTGGCCGGAAGCCTGTTCGCCTTCGAACCCGGCGTGAAAGGACTGGCGTTGCCGCTCTTCAAGGCGTGAGGTGCGGCGGGCTGAACCGGGGCCGCGGCTCAGGGGTTTAGCCTGTGCATCACCGAACATAAGGGTACCCCGCGCATGGCCGACAAACCGCTGCGCAGTCAAAAGAGCTACGGCAAGCTCGACCGCGACGGCTTCATCCACCGCAGCTGGATCAAGGGCACCGGGCTTCCCGACCACGTGTTCGACGGCCGGCCGATCATCGGCATCTGCAACACCTGGTCGGAGCTGGTCACCTGCCAGGTGCACCTGCGCGAGCTGGCCGGCTTCGTGAAGCGCGGGATCTGGGAGGCCGGCGGGGTGCCGATCGAGTTCCCGGCCATGTCGCTGCCCGAGACCCAGATGCGTCCCACGGCCATGCTGTTCCGCAACCTCCTGGCCATGGAGGTGGAGGAGTCGATCCGCGCCAATCCCATCGACGGCGTCGTGCTGATGGGCGGTTGCGACAAGACCACGCCGGGCCTGCTGATGGGGGCGGCCAGCGTCGACCTGCCGGCGATCTTCGTCTCCTCGGGCTCGATGCTGAACGGCAAGTTCCAGGGCCACGACATCGGCTCGGGCACCGATGTCTGGCGGTTCTCCGAGGCCGTCCGCGCCGGCGAGATGACGCTGGCCGACTTCATGAGCGCCGAGGCCGGCATGAGCCGCAGCGCCGGGGTCTGCAACACCATGGGCACGGCCTCGACCATGGCCAGCCTGACCGAAGCCCTGGGAATATCGCTGCCGAACAACGCCGCCCTGCCGGCGGTGGACTCGCGACGCAAGGTGCTGGCCCACGTGACCGGCAACCGCATCGTCCAGCTGGTGAAGGACGACGTGCGCATATCCCAGGTCATCACCCGCCAGGCGTTCGAGAACGCCATCCTGATGCACGCCGCGGTCGGCGGCTCCACCAACGCTGTGGTGCACCTGCTGGCCCTCGCCGGCCGGCTCGGGGTGCCTCTGGACCTCCACGACTTCGACGAGATCGCCCGCGAGGCTCCGCTGCTCGTCAACCTGATGCCGTCGGGCAAGTACCTGATGGAGGACTTCTGCTACGCGGGCGGCGCGCCGGCGGTGATGAAGGAGCTCGGCTCGCTGATCCACCGCGACGCCGTCACCGTGTCCGGCCTCACGCAGGGCGAGATCGCCGACGCCGCGCAGGTCTGGAACCGCGAGGTGATCGGCACGCGGGAGGCCCCGATCGGGCCGTCGTCGGGGGTCTGGGTGCTGAAGGGCAACCTCTGCCCGGACGGCGCCATTCTCAAGCCCAGCGCCGCGACGCCGGAGCTGCTCACCCACCGCGGCCGCGCCGTGGTGTTCGAGACCATCGAGGACTACCACGCGCGCATCGACGATCCGGACCTGGAGGTCGACGCGACTTCGATCCTGGTGCTGAAGGGCTGCGGGCCGAAGGGCTATCCGGGCATGCCGGAGGTGGGCAACATGGCCCTGCCGCCGAAGCTCCTGCACCAGGGCGTCCGCGACATGGTCCGCATCTCCGACGCGCGGATGAGCGGCACGGCCTATGGCACGGTGATCCTGCACGTGGCGCCCGAGGCCGAGGCGGGCGGTCCGCTGGCGCTGGTGCGCAACGGCGACGAGATCGTCCTCGACGGGCCCAACCGCACCCTCGACCTGCTGGTGGACGAGGCCGAACTGGTCCGCCGTCGCCAGGCCTGGGAGGCTGGGCGCGAGCCGTCGAAATACACCCGCGGCTGGTACAAGCTCTACATCGACACCGTGCTGCAGGCCGACCGCGGCGTCGACCTGGACTTCCTGGTGGGCAAGTCCACCGCCGACGTGACGCGGGAGTCCCACTGATGGCCTTCGCCAGCTATCCGAGCCTGCAGGGCAAGGTGGTGTTCATCACCGGCGGCGCCTCCGGCATCGGGGCGACTTTCGTACAGAGCTTCCACGACCAGGGGGCCAAGGTGGCCTTCGTCGACCTCGACGATGCGGCGGGCCAGGCCCTGGCGCAGAAGCTGGGCGGCGCCTGGTTCCGGCGCTGCGACGTCACCGAAGCCGAGGCCTTGCAGGCCGCGGTGCGCGACGCCGGCGAGGCGCTCGGGCCGGTGACGGTGCTGATCAACAACGTTGCCAACGACACCCGTCACAAGGCGGCGGAGACCTCGCCCGAGGCCTGGCGCAGGGGGCTGGCCGTCAATCTCGACCCCGCCTTCATCGCCTCCACCGCGGCCTATCCAATGATGAAGCAGGCCGGCGGCGGGGTGATCGTCAATGTCTCCTCGATCAACGCCCTGTTGGGCCCGGCGGAGCTGGCCGGCTACGCCGCCGCCAAGGGCGCGATCAATTCGATGTCGAAGTCGCTGGCCCGCGAGTGGGGCCCCGACAACATCCGCGTCAACGCCCTGTCGCCGGGGTGGGTGGTGACCGCGCGCCAGCTGGAGCTCTGGCTCACGCCCGAGGCCGAGGCCGAATGGATGAAGCAGGTGGCGCTGAAGCGGCGGATCCTGCCGGAGGACATCGCCCGCCTGGCGCTGTTCCTGGCCTCCGACGACAGTCAGATGATCACCGGCCAGAACCTGGTCATCGACGGCGGACGCACCTGATGGGCGGAGCGACGCTGCTCGCCTGCGATTGGGGCACCACCAACCTGCGCGCCTGGACGCTGGACGCCGACGGCGCGGTGGTGGCCGGCCGCGAGTTCGAGCTGGGCGTCTCGAAACTGGGTCCGGGGGAAGCCGAGCGCCAATTTCGCGAAGAGGTGCAGCCGGCGCTGGGGGCGCAAGGCCTGCCCGCCATCCTTTGCGGCATGATCGGCTCGAACCTCGGCTGGACAGTCGCGCCCTATGTGGACTGCCCGGCCGGGCTGCCGGAGCTGGCGGCGGCGCTAACGCCGGTGGAGGCCACCGGCGGCTGGGTGCGGATCGCGCCGGGCATGCGCAGCGAAGGCGTCACCGGCGCCACCGACGTCATGCGCGGCGAGGAGACCCAGCTGATGGGCTGGCTGGCGCAGAACCCTGCGCGGGCCCGCGGCCGCCAGATCGTGGTCCACCCGGGCACCCACGCCAAATGGATGCTGGTGGAGGATGGCCGGCTGGTCCGCTTCGTCACCGCCATGACCGGCGAGCTGTTTGCGGTGCTCGGCCGTCACAGCGTGCTGAAGAGCGACGCGCCGGCGACGGACGCGGGGGCTTTCGAGGAAGGGTTGGCGGCGGCCGGCGACGGCAACGCCCTGGCCGCGCGGCTGTTCACCGCCCGGGCGCGGGTGGTGGGGCAGGGCCGCGCCCCCGAGAGCACGCCCAGCTACCTCTCCGGCCTGCTGATCGGCGCCGAGGTGGCGAGCGTGCCGGCGCTGCTCGGCCTGTCCGGGAACGAGCCGGTGGCGCTGCTGGGCGATCCGGCGTTGTGCGCGCTCTACCACCGCGCCCTGGATCGCCGTGGCGTGGCCTACGAATCCTTCGATGGCGAGGCGGCGGCCATCGCCGGCCTCTTCGCCCTCTACCGCCTGGGAGCGGCCTCATGACCCTCGACGAAGCCCTGTCCGAATGCCCCGTGGTGGCGATCGTCCGCGGCATCACGCCTGACGAGATCCTTGATCATGCCGGCGCCCTCCTGCAAGCCGGCGTCCTGGGCGTCGAGGTGCCGCTCAACTCGCCCGATCCCATCGAGAGCGTCCGGCGGCTGGCGGAAGCCTTCGGCGACCGCATGGCGATCGGCGCGGGGACGGTGCTGACAGCCGAGCGGGTGGACGCCGTGGCCGCGGTCGGCGGCCGGATCATCGTCTCGCCCAACACCTCCGGCGAGGTGATCCGCCGCGCGGTGGAGCTGAAGCTGGACCCGGCCCCCGGCTTCGCCACGGCGAGCGAGGCCTTCATGGCGATCGAGGCCGGCGCCCGGCACCTCAAGCTGTTCCCGGCCGTGACCTATGGCCCCGCGCACGTGAAGCAGCTGAAGGCGGTGCTGCCGCCCGAGGCGGTGGTCTGGGCGGTCGGCGGCGTCGGTCCGGCCAGCATGGCCGAATGGTGGAGCGCCGGCGTGCGCGCCTTCGGCCTCGGCGGCGAGCTCTATCGTCCCGGCCAATCGGTAGCCGAGACCGACGAGAAGGCGCAGCGCGTGGTGGCCGCGGCCCGCGCCCTGCGCTGAACCGAATCCGCCCTCCGGCGCTTTAAGATTCCGGAACGGAGGGATCGCCATGAAACAGCTAGCCCGCTTCTCCATCTCGGTGCGCGAAGAGGATTTCGTGCTCCACCTGGAAGACGACGCCGGTGAGACCCTGGAATTCGCGGCGTCCCCGGAACAGCTCGACGCGGTGATCGACGCCCTCGACGAACTCCTCTCGGAGAACGAGGAGGAACTGTTCGAGGTCGAGGACGGGTCGCCCACCTACCAGAAGCCGCTCGGCTAGGGTTCAGCTCACCCGCGCGCCGGGCCGCAGGAACGGGTCGTAGGGCATGCCGCCGTCGGCCAGGGCCTCCGACTCCGTGGAGAACTCCGCCTGCTCGACCATGGCGGCATAGCGCTCGATGGCGTTGTCCAGCGACGGCATGAGCTGGCCGAGTTCCGTGTCCAGGGCGGCGCGCGCCGGTCGGCGGGCCGGCCAGCCGAAGCTCGCCGCCGGCGCCCCGCGCACCAGGTCGGGATCGCGTCCCGCCGCGGCTGCGACCTGGCGGGCGAAGTCGGCCCAGGAGATGGCGCCGGCGTTGGCCAGATGGCGCAGGCCGGTGTCGCCGTCGATCAGCAGGTCGAGGGTGGCGGCCACCAGGTCCGGCACATAGGTCGGCGAGACGATCAGGTCGTCGGCCGCGGCGAACTCGCCGCCGCCGGCCAGGGTGCGCAGCGCGGCGGACGCGAAATTGTGAGGATCGAAGGGCGAGAAGAACGCCGCGGTCCGGACGATCAGCGGCTTGCCGCCGAGCTCGAGGATGCCGCGCTCGGCGCGGGCCTTGCTGGCGCCGTAGACGTTCAGCGGCGCCGGCGCGTCGCTTTCCAGGTAGGGGCGGTCGAAGGCGCCGTCGAACACCAGGTCGCTGGAGAAGGCGACGCAGGGCAGGTCGCGATCACGACAGGCGCGGGCCAGGCGAATGGCGCCCGCGGCGTTGGCGGCCATGCAGGCCTCGGCCTCGGCCTCGGCCTGGTCCACCCGCACCCAGCCCGCGGCGTTGATCACCGCCCAGGGCTGCAGGGCGTCCAGCATCCGCAGGATCGAGTCCTCGTCGTCCAGCGACAGCTCGGCGCGGCCGGTGAGCCGGTAGTCGATCGCCCGCCACTCGCAGGCCCGCGCCAGCGCCTTGCCGAGGGTGCCGGTGGCGCCGACGATCAGCAGCGGCCGGTCGGGGGACTGGGGGGTGCGCAGTTCCGGCCGGGGCTCGGGCGTGTCGACGGTGCGGAACACCGGGCGGAACGCCATGCGAATGTCGCGCCGCCACCAGCCCGGTCCCCGGGTGGCCGGGTGCGCCTGGCCGATCCCGGCGCCCAGCCTGGCCAGCTCGGCCGCCAGGGCGGTGGGGCGCACCTGGGCGGTGCGCACGTCGAAGGCGCCGACCTCGTAGTGGCCGACATGCCGGGTGAGCAGGCTGTTCCAGTCGTGGGTCCCGAGCAGGGCCCAGGCGGTGACGGCGCGGACGTCCACCCCGCGGCCGCGCAGCCGCTCGGCGGAGTCCCAGGCCTCGCGCAGCCAGCGCACCTGTTCCTCGCGGGTGCAGCCGTTGTGGCTCTCGGTCACCGCCAGCGGCAGGCCGTAGCGGGCCCAGGCCTCGTCCAGCGCCCCTTCCAGGCCGCCGGGGCCGGGCAGGGCGACGCGGACCGCCTCCACGTCGGCGAAGGCCATGAACTCGTTGCCGCCGATCCGCTCCGGCGGGTAGTCGCCGGTCCGGTGGTCGAGGAAGCGGTCGCTGGTCAGGTAGTGGTTCACGCCCAGCACGTCGGGCGGGCAGGGATCATCGGCGATCGCCCGCAGCCGGTCGCCGAAGCCAAAGCCGTCCAGCCGCTCCCACATCAGGTGGCCCGGGATCACGCGCCCGCACAGCAGGTCCCAGCTCATCCAGCGCCGGGCGTTGTCGAAGTCCGCCTGGTGCGCCAGCGCCCGCGTCGCATAGGTCCGGCCGAGGTCCTCGGTCTGCACCAGCTGGGCGGCGGAATTGACGGCGCGGATCTCGCGCATCGCCAGCCGCGTGCCGTCGATCTGGTTGAGCAGGGCTGCCCAGAACAGGTGCTCGTCGGCGACGTGAGGATACCAGTGGCCGTAGAGGGCGGAGAACCGCGCCGTGGTCAGCGGCTCGTTGACCGGCGTCCAGGCCTCGACCCAGGGATAGCGCTCGGCCGCGGCGCGGGCGTAGGCGGCGAACGCGGGGGCGAAGTCCTGGTCGACCAGGCTGGTGTAGCGCGGGCCGCTGCCGTGGTGCAGCAGGCCGGCGATGGGCCGCATGCCAAGCTCGCGGATGCGGCCGAGCCGCTCGTCGGTCCAGCGCCAGTCGAAGCTGTCCGGCCGCTCCGGCGCGGCGCGTTCCCAGAGCACCGGATAGCGCAGCGCCTTCAGCCCAAGCGCGGCGAAGCGCTCAAGGTCCTCGATGCGATGCTGATGGCCCGACCGGATGGTCTGATCGTGAAACGCGCCGCCGATGCGGTTCACGGTGCATTCGTGACCGCCCCACAGCTCCAACTCACGCATGAACCCTGGCTTTCCCGTCACATCCCACAACTTAAGGCGGCGGAAAGCCCCTTTGTTCCAAAGTTCAGCTTGTTGGCGCTGGAACTCCGGCGGCGGCCGAGGATTATTGAACCATGGATCGGGGAACAAAACCCGCCGTGCTGGTCACGGGCGGGGCTGGCTACATCGGCGCACATACGGCAAAGGCCCTGCACGAGCTGGGCTTTTTTCCTGTCGTCTACGACAGCCTGAGCTCGGGGTTCCGGGAAGCCGCGCGCTGGGGCGCCTTCGTACATGGCGACATCCGCGACGGCCGGACGCTGGGCGAGGCGCTGGCGGCGCACAACGTCAAGGCGGTGATCCACTTCGCCGGCCTGATCGAGGTGGGGCGCTCGGTGGCGCGTCCGGACCTGTTCTGGGACCACAATGTCAGCGGCACCGTCAGCCTGTTGTCCACCATGCGCGAGCACGGCGTCGGCCGGCTGGTGTTCTCCTCCAGCGCCGCGGTCTACGGCCAGGCGGGACGCAGCGCCCTGGAGACCATTCCCGAGAGCGCCCCGAAGGCGCCGGCCAGTCCCTACGGCGACACCAAGCTGGCCTGCGAATGGCTGATCGAGGCCCAGTGCCGCGCCTACGGGCTGACGGCGGTGGCGCTGCGCTACTTCAACGCCGCCGGCGCCGATCCGTCGGGCCAGATCGGCGAGGCGCACGAGCCGGAAACCCACCTCATCCCGCTGGCGATCGCCGCGGCGCTCGGCGACGGCAAGCCGTTGACCGTATTCGGCGACGACTTCGGCACCCCCGACGGCACCTGCCTGCGGGACTATATCCACGTCACCGACCTGGCGGCGGCCCACGTGGCCGCGCTGAACGTCGACCTGCCGGCCGCCGCGTTCGAACCGGTGAACGTCGGCACCGGCGAGGGGCGTTCGGTGCTGCAGGTGGTGGAGGCCGTCGGCCGCGCCGCCGGCCGGGCCGTCCCGTATAGCGTCGGCGCGCGGCGGGCGGGCGATCCGCCGAGCCTGGTGGCCGACCCCAGCCGCGCCCGCGCCCTGCTTGGCTGGAGCGCGAAACATTCCTCGCTGGACCAGATCGTCAGCGAAGCGCTCCGCTGGGAACGCGATCCGATGTATGGCGCCGGCGTTCGCGGTTCGGCCGGGCGGCGCAAGCCGAAGGTCAGCGCCTGATCAGTCGACTGGCCGACATTACTGAGACCTGAGCCGAAGAGTCTCGGCTTATCTTTTGATTACTACAAACTTTTTCAAAGCCCGAAGAACAGGCGTGGAACCTTTACGCCTGATCGGAGTTGTATCCACGGGCTTCGTGTGTCGATTTTTCAAAAAAGGAATGCGCCCTTGAACACTCAGTGGTTCCCGAGCGCCGAAGGCGCTGCGCCATTGTCTACTCTGTCAGGGCCACGTTCCCGAGGTCGCCAGACCGTCGTGTGTTTCTCTCACCTTCGATGGGACTTCGTCTTCCAGCGCCCCCAGCATCTGATGACCCGTCTGGCCAAGGGCCGGCGGGTGGTGTTCTGGGAAGAGCCGGTCGGCGGACCCGAGGTGACGGCGCCGCGTCTCGACAGCCGCACCTGCCCCGAGAGCGGGGTGATCGTGGTCACGCCGGCCCTGCCGGACGGCCTGGACGGCGAAGCCCGGGAGGCGACGCTCCGCGGCCTGCTCGACGAGATGCTGAGCGCTTACGAGGGCGACCTGCTGCGCTGGTACTACACGCCGATGATGCTGCCGTTCTCGCGGCACCTGAACGCGGTGTGCACGATCTATGACTGCATGGACGAGCTGGCGAACTTCAAGTTCGCGCCGCCCGAACTGACCATCCTCGAACGCGAGTTGATGAGCCTGGCCGACGTAGTCTTCACCGGCGGCTACTCCCTGTGGGAGGCCAAGCGCGACCGGCACCCCAACATCCATCCCTTTCCCTCGAGCGTGGACCGCGCCCACTTCGCCAAGGCCCGCACCCTGCGCGACGAGCCTGCCGACCAGGCGGCGTTGCCCTGGCCGCGGCTGGGCTTCTACGGCGTGGTCGACGAGCGGATGGACCTCAGCCTGATCGCCGCGCTCGCCGACGCGCGGCCGGACTGGAGCGTGGTCATCGTCGGACCGGTGGTGAAGATCGATCCCGCCGACCTGCCGCGCCGGCCGAACCTCCACTACCTGGGCGGCAAGACCTACGACGAGCTGCCGCGCTACCTGGCCGGCTGGGACGTGGCCCTGATGCCGTTCGCCATCAACGAGTCCACGCGCTTCATCAGCCCGACCAAGACGCCGGAATACCTGGCGGCCGGCCGGCCGGTGGTCTCCACGCCGATCGTCGACGTGGTCCGCCACTACGGCGAACTGGAGGCCGTGAAGATCGCCTCGACGCCCGAGGAGTTCGTCGCCGCCTGCGACCAGGCGCTGGCGCTCTCCCGCGTCAGGGGCGACTGGCTGAAGCAGGTCGACGTGGCGCTGGGCGTCCTGTCCTGGGATGAGACGTTCACCCGGATGAACCTGGAGATCTCCCGCGCCGTGGCCCGTCGGGCCCAGGACGCGACCGAGGTGCTGGCCCAGAGCGGCGTCGCCGCGCCGGCGATCCGCCCCGCCGGGCGCAACAAGCCCTTCGACTACATGATCGTCGGCGCGGGTTTTGCGGGCTCGGTGCTGGCGGAGCGGCTGACCACCCAGCTGGGCAAGCGCGTGCTGCTGATCGACAAGCGCCCGCACATCGGCGGCAACGCCTACGACGAGAAGGATGCGGCCGGCGTGCTGATGCACCGCTACGGCCCGCACATCTTCCACACCAACTCCGACGAGGTCTCCGGCTACCTGTCGCAGTTCACCAAGTGGCGGCCCTACGAGCACCGGGTGCTGGCCAGCGTGAAGGGCGGCCTCCTGGTGCCGATGCCTATCAACCGCACGACGCTGAACACCCTCTACGGCGTCGACCTGCGCACCGACGACGACGCCGAGGCCTTCCTCGCCAGCCGCGCCGAGCCGGTGGAGAAGATCCGCACCTCCGAGGACGTGGTGATCTCCAAAGTCGGCCGCGAGCTCTACGAGACCTTCTTCCGCGGCTATACGCGCAAGCAATGGGGCATGGACCCCTCGGAGCTCGACAAGTCGGTGACCGCGCGGGTGCCGACCCGCACCAACGACGACGACCGCTACTTCACCGACAAGTTCCAGGCCATGCCGGCCGAGGGCTACACCCGGATGTTCGAGAGCATGCTCGACCAGCCGGGCCTGACCATCGAGCTCGGGGTCGAATACGAGGACGCCCGCGAGGAGGCGGTCTACGACCGGCTGATCTTCACCGGCCCGGTCGACGAGTACTTCGACCACCGCTACGGCAAGCTGCCCTACCGCAGCCTGGCCTTCCGCCACGAGACCCTGGACCAGGAGTGGTTCCAGCCGGTCGGCACGGTGAACTATCCGGAGGAGGCGACGCCCTACACCCGGATCAGCGAATACAAGCACCTGACCGGCCAGAGCGCGCGACGCACGACCATCACCTACGAATACCCGCGCGCCGACGGCGACCCCTACTATCCGGTGCCGCGGCCGGAGAACCAGGCGCTCTACAAGCGCTACGAGGCGCTGGCGCTGGAGACTGCGAACGTCCACTTCGTCGGACGCCTGGCGACCTACCGCTACTACAACATGGACCAGGTGGTGGGGCAGGCGCTGGCCACCTTCCGCCGGATCGCCGAACGGGAAGGCCGCACGATCGTCGCGGCCCAGGCCGCTGCGCGAGCCATCGCCGCCAACTAGGCGGCGTCGGAACCCGGCTGACGGCCCCGTCTCACGGCGGGGCCGTCGTCAGTTTCAGCTTGGCAATCGTTAATCGTTGAGGATCGTGCTAAGCGGCTCCGTCGGCGGAGCCGGCGGGAAGATGCGATGAGCCGGAACGACACTGACCGGGCGCGTGAACTGGCGCGCAACCTTGTGGAGATCCTGAGTTCCTACGAAGAGGAACTCATGGGACTCGAACAGGGCTCTCCGGCGATCAGCCAGCTTCGGCGGGCGGTCGGCATGACCATCGCTGAGGCCTGCTACTGGATTTCGGACGAGGGCTCCGGGCGCGACGACTGGGCGCCCCCGGCCGACGACGAAGCCCGCCGTGCGCGCTAGATCGAACACGAGACGACGGAGATAACATGGCTCGCAATCCCGACGCGGTCGCAGATCCTGTCGACGTCGCCGTGGGCGCGAGGATCCGCCTGCTGCGCAAGGTGCGGGGCCTGTCCCAGCAGGCGCTGGCCGACGCCGCCGGCGTGACCTTCCAGCAGATCCAGAAGTACGAGCGCGGCGCCAACCGGGTCAGCGCCTCCATGCTGTCGCGGATCGCCACCACGCTCGAGACCCCGGTGTCCGAGATGTTCGGCGAGAGCGGCGGATCGAGCGGCGCCATCGACGAGGTGGCGGGCCTGTTGTCGGAGCCTGGGGCCCTGGAGCTGCTGCGGGCCTATTCTGGCCTGCCGCGGGGCGCGGCGCGCACGGCGCTCGTGGAGTTCGTGCGGGCGCTGCGGGACGCGCCCGAGGCCTGAGGGCCCGCGAGCCTCACGCCGGCACGTTGAGCGCCGCCAGCGCCCGGTCCTTGATCGCCTTGTAGTCGACCTTGCCGTTGGGGGCGCGGCCGATGCTTTCCACCAACACCAGTTCCCGCGGCGCCTTGTAGGCGGCGAGACGCTCGCGCACGTGCTCGGAGAGCTCGGCCAGGCCCGGCTGCAGGTCGGCCTCGGGCTCCACCACCGCGCAGATGCGTTCGCCGAAGCGGGCGTCGGGGACCCCCACCACCACCGCGTCGCGCACCGCATGATGGGTCTTCAGCGCCTCTTCGACCTCCTCGGGGAAGACCTTCTCGCCGCCGGTGTTGATGCAGACAGAGCCGCGCCCCAGCAGCTTCAGCGTCCCGTCGGTGTTCACCTCCGCCCAGTCGCCCGGCACGCTCCACCGCACGCCTTCCATGACCCTGAAGGTCTTGGCGGTCTTCTCGGCGTCCTTGTAGTAGCCCATCGGCAGGAAGCCGGTGACGGCGACCAGGCCGCGCTCGCCGGAGCCCGGGGTGATCCGTTGGCCGTCCTCGCCGAACACCGCGCAGTTGGGACCGATGGTGAAGGCGGCGGTCTGCACCTCCGCGCCCGGCGCCGAGGCCGAGACCCCGAGACCCACCGCCTCGGACGAGCCGAAGCTGTCGAAGATCATGGCGTTGCGGCAGAAGCTCAGCAGGCCGCGCTTGTTCTCCTGGCTCCACATGGAGCCGGAGGAGGTCATCAGCCGCACCGCCGACAGGTCCCAGCGGCCGGGGTGCGCCTCCAGCGCCTCCAGCATCGGGGTCGAGAAGGCGAGGCCCACGATCACCACCGTGTCGGCCTTCAGCCGCTCCGTTTCGTCCCACAGCTCGACGGCGCTGAACTTGCGGGAGGGCAGGGTGGCGACCGCGCCGCCCAGGTTCAGCACGATGAAGGAGGAGAACTGGCCGGTGCCGTGCATCTGCGGGCAGGCGACCAGCGAGATGGGCCGCAGATGGTCCGGCGCCTCCAGCCGGGCCGCGGCCGCCTCGACCGTCTCGATCGGCGCGATCCCCATCACCGCGTGGCCGCCGGCGCCCACCACGTTGAACAGGTCGTCCTGGCGCCACATCACGCCCTTCGGCATGCCGGTGGTGCCGCCGGTGTAGAGCAGCATGAGGTCTTCGGGCGAGCGGCCCCAGGGCGCGGTCACCGGTCGCTGGGCGGGCGTCGCCGCGACGATGGTCTCGTAGTCCTCCGCCCACGACGGAACGGAGAAGCCAGGCTCGGCCACCGCGATCCAGGCTTTCACCTGGGGCAGCCGGTCGCGGATCGCGTCGAGCGTCTCGGCGAAACCCGCATGGAAGACAACGGCTTGCGCGTCGGCGTTGTCAAACAGGTAGAGGAGCTCTTCCGGCCCATAGCGATAGTTGGTGTTGACGGGCGCGAGGCCCGCCTTGAACGCCGCGAAATAGGCCTCGAGGTATTCCGGGCCGTTGTAGAGGTAGGCGGCGACCTTGGCCTGGCGCTCGAGGCCGGCGGCGATCAGGTGCGCGGCGAGCGCGTCGGCGCGGGCGTCGAACTGGCCCCAGGTCACCACCCGCTCGCCCTGGATGTGGGCCGGCCGCTCCGGCTGGGCGCCGGCGATCGCCTCCCATACGTCCGCAAAGGTCCAGGAACTCACCGCCGTCCTCCCATGGCTCTTTTCTCGTTGAGCCGATTGGGCGCCGCCTCGCTCGCGGAAGTCAACGGCGTCGGAGGGGAGCGGTCAAAGCGGCAGGGCGGTGGTGAACTTGATCTGCTCCATGCCGAAGGACGAGCTGACGTCGGAGAGCGGCGCCGCCGCGATCAGTCGCTTGTAGAAGGCGTCGTAGGCGGCGATGTCGCGGACCACGACCTTGAGCAGGTAGTCGGTCTCGCCCGACAGCCGGAAGAACTCGACCACTTCCGGCAGGGCGGAGGCCCCTTTGGCGAAGGCGTCCAGCCACGCCTCGTCGTGGCGGCTGGTGCGGACCGCCACGAACACCACCAGCCCCAGGTCCAGCTTGTTGCGGTTGAGGATCGCGACGCGCTTCTCGATCACCCCGGCCTCGGTCAGCCGCTTCACCCGCTTCCAGCAGGGCGTCTGGGAGAGCCCCGCGCGCTCGGCCAGTTCGGCGATGGGGATGGTGGCGTCGGCCTGCAGCTCGCGCAGGATCCGCCGGTCGATCTGGTCGAGAACGATTTCCATGCCCTGGCCTCCAATAAGGGAACCAGGTTCTAAGGTGACGCCAGGCGACGCGCCATCGCCTTGCCAGCGTCGACCGCCGATATTATCGCCATCATATAATCCGGAGCCGCGCATGCGTTACGCCGAGACCCACAAGGAAGAGACCCGGCGGCGGGTGGTGAAGACTGCGGCCGGCGCGGTGCGGGCCAACGGCCCCGACGGCGTCGGCGTGGCGAAGATCATGGCGCAGGCGGGCCTGACGCACGGCGGCTTCTACGCCCACTTCCCCAACAAGGAGGCGTTGGTCGCCGCCGCGATCGAGGAGGCGTTCGCCCAGAGCCGGCGGCGGTTCGGGCGGATCACCGACGGCATGGCCGCCTCCCGGGCCCTGGAGACCTTCGTCGACTCCTACGTCTCGATGGAGCATCGGACCCACCCGCAGCAGGGTTGTCCGGCCTCATCCCTGGCCAATTACATGCCGCGCCAGGGTGCGGCGGTGCGCGCGGCCTTCGATGGCGGGGTGAGGGGCATGATCGGGCAGATCGCCGCCTGGCTGCCCGGCGAGAACCTGGCCGAGCGCGAAGGCCTGGCGAACTCGCTGCTGGCCGAGATGAGCGGGGCGGTGGCGCTCTCCCGCGCCGTTTCCGATGTGGCCCTGGCCGAGCGGCTGCTGGATGAGTGCCGCACGCGGATCAAGGCCCGGGCCGGCCTCGCCGTCGCGGCGCAGGACTAAGGCGGAACCCCAACCCGCGACCCGCGGTTGGTCGGGCGTACGCGCCCCTACAGGCCGCCGGGACGATCGCGAGGGACCATGACCACCCTGCCTTATGACGAGCACGCCTCGATCCGCCGCGAGTCGCGCGCGGAGGCCTCGCCTAGGACCGATATCGCGCCCATCGGCCCCGGCCTGAGGTTCCTGTTCGTCGCCTGGTTCGTGGCGGCCGCCTTCTGGGTGGCGAGCATGGTCATCGACGTGGGCATCCTGGAAGCGGCGATGAAGCAGGCGCCCGTCGGCGGTGGTGTGGACGCGGGCGGCCTCGGCTTCCTGCTGATGGATGTCATCGGCGTCCTGGTGCTGGGCGTGGCCATCGCCTATGGGCTGGCGCGGTACGCCACCCGGGACCGCCGGGAGGACGCCGTCACCGAGGCCTCGACGGCGGCGCTCTACGATCAGATCGAGCGCGAGGGCGGCGAGGACCTGACCGCCCGCTCGCCCGATGCGCAGACCCCGGAACAGCGCGACGCCTATCGCGCCGCCCAATCCGGTGGCGGGCAGCCTGGCGGCGGGCAGTCTACTCAGGGGTGAATTTCAGCCTGCGGCCTCCCACCACGCTTCTCTAGGTGGCGCAGGACGCGCGGCCCACCTAGGATGCATCAAGCGACTCAGCCTTTGCGTGCAGCGATGGTGGGGCGCCTGACACATTTAGCTGGGGGGACCCCAATGGCCGACACCAAGAAAACCAACGCCCTGCAAAAGCCGCTCACGCCGTCGGCAGAACTCGCCGCCGTCGTCGGCCCGGGCCAACTGTCCCGGGGCGAAGTGGTCTCCAAGATCTGGGATTACATCAAGAAAAACAACCTGCAGAACCCGGCGAACAAGCGCGAGATCGTCGCCGACGACAAGCTGAAGCCGGTGTTCCACGGCAAGGACCGGGTCTCGATGTTCGAGATGAACAAGCACCTCGCGCAACACCTGAAGTAGGGCGCGCAGGCTCGCACGCGGCGCCGCACAGCCCGCGCGCGATACGGCCGACCTTGCAAGGAAACCCCGCGGGCTCAGCGCCTTGCGGGGTTTCTTTTTGCCCTCGGCGGCCGCGGCAGGTGGTCGCATGCGTCTGTGGCTCAGGTTGACCTTAGGGCGCCGCACACCGACTTATCGGGTAGACGAGGCGGTCGAGGGGCCTTTCGCAGATGCAGACCATGCTCGCCCGACGGGGCCTATTGCGGCTCGGCGCCGGCGCAGCCCTCGCGGCGGCTGCGGCGCCCGGCCTCAGCCTCGCCCAGTCCGTCACGCCGCTGGCCGGGGCCGCGGTGCGCCGCGCGACCCTGCACAACCTGCACACCGGCGACACCTTCAACGAGGTCTATTTCGCGAACGGCCGCTATGTGCCCGACGCGCTGGCCGAGGCCATGCGCGTCCTGCGCGACTGGCGTAACGGCGAGGAGCATCCGATGGATCCCCGCCTGTTCGACGCCCTGCACGCCATCAACGCGCGGCTGGACACCAACCAGCCCTTCCAGATCATCTCCGGCTACCGCTCGTCCAAGACCAACGCCATGCTGCACGAGCGCAGCTCCGGGGTGGCCTCCAACAGCCAGCACACGTTCGGCAAGGCGTCGGACGTCCGCGTGCAGGGTGTGGACCTGCGCAACCTGCACAAGGCCGCGCTCAGCGTCTCGGCCGGCGGCGTCGGCTTCTATCCGGTCTCGAACTTCGTGCACGTGGACGTGGCGCGGGTGCGCCAGTGGACCGGCGTCTAGCCGTAGGGCGGGGCGTCTGACCTCGGCTCCGGCGGCGGCGGCTCCACGACCGGCGGCGCGGGCTCTTCCGGCGCGTCCCGGGTGGTCATTCCGACCGCGGCGGCGTCATCGGCCACCTGGTCTTGCGGATTGATTTTCGGGACGGCCTTGGCCGGGGGCGCGTCGGGCACGGTGGGCAGCAGCGTGCTCGGCGTCGGTGGCGGCGCGGGCGGGGCCTGGGTCGAGATCTGCACCCCGGCCGCCGGCGCTTCGGCGACGCTGGGCTCGTGGCGGCTGCGCCCGATCAGCACCCCCACCAGCACCGCGAGCACGATCGCGCCGACAATCAGCAGGACCCGGCCCAGGGAATTCATCGCGGTTCGCTCCGACTAGACCTCGGCGGCAGGCGCCAGGGTCCCGATTCGCTGCAGCAGCAGGCGATCCCAATTATAGGGGTCGGAGCGGAAATTCATCTGTCCATCGGCCCCCGCGAAGGCCGTCCAGTAGAAGATGAACACCGGCACCGGCGCCGGGAGCCGGGCGCGAACGGTGTCGCCCTTGTCCACGGCCGCGGCGATGAGGTCGGCGTTCCACTGCGGGTCGGCGTCGAGCAAGGCCGCCGCCAGGGCGGCGGGCTTCTCCAGCCGGACGCAGCCATGGCTCGCCTGGCGGGCGTAGCGCGAGAAGCCGCCTTGCGACGGCGTGTCGTGCAGGTAGACGCCGTAGGGGTTGTCGAAGTCGAACTTGTAGCGGCCGAGCGCGCTCTGATCGCCGGCCTTCTGCTGCAGGCGGCTGGCGCCGTCGCCGGTGGAGATCACCACAAAGCCGTTGCGGGCCAGGTAGCCGGGGTTCTTCTTCTCCTTCGGCCACAGCTCCTTGGTGGCGATGGAGCTCGGCACGTTCCAGGGCGGGTTCAGCACGACGCTGTGGATCTGCGAGAACAGCATCGGCGTCTCGTCGCCGGGCCGGCCGGCCACCGCCTTCATGGACAGCACCGGCTTGTCGTCCCGGAACAGGGTGACGATGGCCGCGCCCGAGTTCACCTGCACCCGGGTGGGCGGCATGGTCGGCGGCAGCCAGCGCCAGCGCTCCAGGTTGGCGATGATCTGCAGGATCCGCTGGCCGACCGGCTGGTTCAGCGCCTCGAGGGTGGTGGGATCGACGACGCCGTCGGGTTTCAGGCCGAAGCGCCGCTGGGCGCGGGCCACGGCGTCCTGCAGGTCGGAGTCGAAGGCGCCGTCCGCCTTGGGCGCGGACTTGTCCTCTACCGCCAGGCGGGTCCGAAGCGCCGCGACGCGCGCGCCCTTCGCGCCCAGGCCGAACGCCGGGCCGGCGGGAATCGCCTGCCAGCCTCCGGCCGCGGCGATCTCGCGGTAGGCGGCAAGGCCGCGGCGCAGGGCCCGGTAGCCGGAATAGGGCGGCGGCAGACTTTCCAGCCAGGGACCCAGCCGGTCGGTCGCGACGGCGGCGCCGAGGTCCGCGGCCGGATCGTAGGCAGCGGGCCTGACGCCCCACTCCTTGAGGAAATCGGCAGGCGCGAGGCGGCCCACGTGCACGGCCTTGGCGTAGCGGGCCAGGGCGAGGGCGATCGTCTCCGGCGCGTCGTCGGCGGTGAACGCCTGGTGCGGCAGTCCGTGCGTCTCGGCCGCATTCAGCGTGCGAACGGCGTCGGCGAGCTGCTGGGGGCTCAGGGGCGGTACGGGCGCGGCCGGCGGCGGTTCCTGCGCGTAGGCCGCGCCGGCCGCCAGGGCCAGCGGCAATGCGGCCAGCAAGGTCCGGCGGCTGTAGCCGAAGGGGCGAAGGTCAGGCGCGGTCATCGTGCGGGCGAGGATGGGAAGCTTCACCCTCCAGGAACGCGTCAAAAGGCAGTTCGTCCCGAAGGTGACGGCATTCTTTCGCCGAGGGCCCGCTGGGGCAATCGAGTGGGGCGGATAAGCGGCGGCTGCGCACCTTACCCGTGACGGTTCAGCTGACAGCCCGCCCACGAACTGTCGTCAGGCTGGCGCCCATATGGCGCCCCGCGCCTGCCCCGTGTGGAGCATCCCACCATCAAGTCTTTGAAATAATGGTGGGTGCAGTAGGATTCGAACCTACGACCCGCTGATTAAGAGTCAGCTGCTCTACCAACTGAGCTATGCACCCGTCCCGGCTCCGGTTACCCAAGGGGCCGGTGGCGAGGGCGCGGAAAATACGCGAAAACGCGGCGTTGGCAAGGCGCTGCAACAGGGGAATATCTGGTGACGACTGGTGGGCTCCAAGGCGCTGTGGATTTCGCTTACTTGGAAGGCTTTGCGGCCGGCGACATGCGGGTCGTCCTGGAGGTGCTGGCGCTGTTCCGCCGGCAGGCCGAAGGCTGGTCGCGGGCGCTCAGCAGCGAGCCGGCGGACTGGCGGGAGATGATCCACACCATCAAGGGCGCCTCCCGCGGGGTCGGCGCCAACGCCCTGGGCGACATCTGTGCGCGAGCCGAATGGAAGGGCGCGAGCGAACTGCCGGCGGTGAAGGCCGCGCTGGACGCCGCCGTCGTCGAGATCGCGGCCTATCAGGCTGAGAAGGGCGCCTAGCGCCGGGCTAGCGCTGGGAGCGCAGCTGGTCCCAGACGCCGAATTCGTAGGCGATGCAGCGTTCGATCAAGGTGCGCCAGACCGGCTCGGCGATCTCTTCGGACAGGCCGGCGGCGCGGGCGGCGGCCTTGACCTTGGCGACCACGTCCTCGACGCGGGCGTTGTCGCGCACCGCGGCGCGGTCCTGCTTGATGCGGGCGGCGGCGTCCATGTAGCGCTGGCGCTCGGCCAGCAGGAGCACCAGCTGGCGGTCGAGGGCGTCGACGCCCTGGCGGACGTCGGCCATCGTCTCACAGGCGGCCGGGGCGGGCCGCGCGTCGGTGGAAACAGTCATCGTCACTCGTCGTCTTAGATGCCGGCGCCGTTGTCGATGGCCCGCAGCGCCTGCTCGTGCGCCAGGGCCTCGGCTTCGATCCAGCTGATGAAGGCCTTGACCTGAGGCAGCCGGCCCTTGGCCTTGGGATGGACGAGGTAATAGGCGAAGTCGACCGCGGTGGCGATCTGCAAAGGCGCCACCAGCCGGCCCGCATCGAGGTCCGCCTGGGCCAGCGTGCGCTTGGCCAGCGCCACGCCGCGGCCGTTCATCGCCGCCTCGATCACCAGGCTCGACTGGTTGAAGCGGGGACCGCGCATGCCGTCGACGCCGCGCAGGCCGCGGGCCGCCAGCCACATGGTCCAGTCGGGGCAGCTGTCGTCCGGATCGGGCGAGCCGTCGTGCAGCAGGATGTGGTTCTTCAGGTCCTCGGGGGTGTCGAGCGGCTGGTCCTTGATCAGCTCGGGGCTGACCACCGGAATCACCGTTTCGCTCAGCAGCCGCTTCACTTCGAGCCCCGGATAGCGGCCGGCGCCATAGCGAATCGCGATGTCCACCTCGCCGGCGGTGAGGTCGACCAGCTCCAGGCCGGCCGACAGCCAGACGTCCACCTGCGGATGCAGCTGCTCGAAGTGGCCGAGCCTGGGCACCAGCCACTTGGCCGCGAACGAGGGCGCGGCGGTCAGCGTCAGCCGGCGGCCGTCCACCGCGGCGGTCAGCAGGGAGGCGGCCTCCGCCAGCCGGTCGAAGGCCTCGCGCAGGGCCGGCAGGGCGGTTTGCGCCGCGTCGGTCAGCAGCAGGCCCTTGGGGGTGCGCTTGAACAGCGCCGCGCCCACGTAGTCCTCGAGGTTCTGAATCTGCTGGCTGACCGCGCCCGGCGTCACCGACAGCTCGTCGGCGGCGCGGCTGAAATTCAGATGGCGCGCGGCGGCCTCGAAGGCGCGTAGAGCGTTCAGCGGCGGCAGGCGCCTTCGGTCTTGCGGTCTTTCCATAGAATTCCTGACAGCCCCGGCAGAAGTCCTTGGCTTGCGAATTGGGCCTGCCGGCACCTATTTGCAAGCGTCCGCCGATGTATCGGCCCTTTTCATCGGTGGGCGATCGGCGGGGCGGGCGCCAGTCCGTCCCGTCATGATTCAGAGACCGAAGGTTTAGAGAAGCTAATCCATGCCGCAACCGCACGACAGGTCAAAGCGAACAGATCGCCTGGTGGTGCTGGATGGCCGCCGCCAGACGACGGGCGCGGTGTGGCTGGTGGGCGCAGGCCCCGGCGACCCCGAGCTCCTGACCCTCAAGGCGCTGAAGGCGCTGCAGGCCGCGGATGTGATCGTCCACGACGGCCTGGTGTCCGACGAGATCCTGGCGCTGGCGCCGGCCGGCGCGCGGCGGATCTCCGTCGCCAAGCGCAAGTCGCGCCACTCCTACAGCCAGGACGAGATCAACCGCATGCTGGTGGCGTTCGCCCTGGACGGCCTGCGGGTGGTGCGGCTGAAGGGCGGCGATCCGTTCATCTTCGGCCGCGGCGGCGAGGAGCTGGAAGCCTGCCGCGACGCCGACGTCGACTGCCACGTGATTCCCGGCGTCACCGCGGCCCTGGCCGCCAGCGCCGGGGCCGGCGCGCCGCTGACCCATCGGGGCTCGGCCCAGGCGGTGACCTTCGTCACCGGCCACGCGGCCAGCGGTGGCGAACCCGACCTCGACTGGGCGAGCCTGGCGAAAGCCAACCAGACGGTGGTGATCTACATGGGCCTGTCGATGGCCGCGCCGATCGCCGCGCGGCTGATGGCGGCGGGTCGGGCCGGCTCGACGCCGGCGCTGATCGTCGAGAACGCCTCGCGCGCCGACGAGCGCCGGGTGGTGACCACCCTGGCCGGCCTGGCGGAGGGCGCCGCCGCCCTGAGCGGGCCGGCGCTGCTGATCGTCGGCGAGGCCATGGCGCTGGCCCAGGCCGGCGCGACGGTCGAACTCCAATCCACCCTTCTGGAGGCGCGGGCATGAAAGCGCTCACCGCCAATCGGCTGATCGACGGCGAGGTCGTGTTCTGGAAGGACGGCGAGTGGGTCGAGCGCTTCGCCGACGCCCAGCTGTTCGACGAGGCCGCGCAAGAGGCCGCCGAGGCCGCCGAGGCGCACGGCAAGAACCAGCCCACGGTGGTGGTCGAGCCCTATCTCATCGACCTGGTGGACGCCGGCGGCCTTTGGGCGCCGCTGAGCTTCCGCGAGCGCATCCGCGCGCTGGGCCCGCAGAACCATCCCAGCCACGGCAAGCAGGCGGAGGGCGGCGCGGTGGTCGAGGCCCTGCTGCACGCCGACGGCGCGGCCCGCTCGACGGGCCGGGTCAACCTGATCAAGCGAAAGTAGGGCGCCATGTACCAGTACGACGCCATCGACAAGGACATCCTCGCCGACCGCAGCGCGGAGTTCCGCGGGCAGGTCGCGCGACGGCTCGCCGGCGAGCTGAACGAAGACCAGTTCAAGCCGCTGCGCCTGAGGAACGGCCTCTATCTGCAGCTGCACGCCTACATGCTGCGGGTGGCCATCCCCTACGGCTCGCTGAACCCCGCCCAGCTGCGCAAGCTGGCGTGGATCGCGCGCACCTACGACAAGGGCTACGGCCACTTCACCACCCGCACCAACCTGCAGTTCCACTGGATCAAGCTGGCCGACGCGCCGGACATCATGGATCACCTGGCCAGCGTCGACATGCACGCCATCCAGACCAGCGGAAACTGCGTGCGCAACGTCACCGCCGATCCCTACGCCGGGGCCACGGCCGAGGAGATCGACGACCCGCGCGTCTGGGCCGAGGCCATGCGCCAGTGGTCCACCGTGCACCCGGAATTCTCCTGGCTGCCGCGGAAGTTCAAGATCGCGGTCACCGCCGCGCCGAAGGACCGCACGGCGGCCAAGGTCCACGATATCGGCCTGGTTCTGAAGCGCGCCCGCGACGGGTCGCTGGGGTTCGAGGTGATGGTCGGCGGCGGCCTGGGCCGGATGCCCTACATCGCCTCCACCATCCGCGAGTTCCTGCCGGTGAACCGGCTGTTCTCGTACCTGGAGGCGATCCTTCGCGTCTACAATCGCCACGGCCGGCGCGACAACATCCACAAGGCCCGCATCAAGGTGCTGGTGGCCACCCTCGGCGCGGAAGAGTTCGCCCGCCAGGTCGAGGCCGAATGGGAGAAGGTCGGAACCGGGCCGGACCTGCCGGACACCGAGCTCGCCCGCATCCGCGGGGCGTTCGCGCCCAAGACCTTCGGGACCCTGTCGCCGCGCTCGGACGCCTTCGAGACGGCCAGGGCCGGCCAGCCGGCGTTCGCCCGCTTCGCCCGCAACAACCTCAAGCCCCACAAGGTCCCGGGCTACGGCATCGTCGAGGTGTCGCTGAAGGGCATCGGCGAAACCCCCGGGGACGCCTCCGCCGAGCAGATGGAAGTCGTCGCCGACCTCGCCGAACGCTACGGCCAGAACGACATCCGCGTGACCCACGAGCAGAACCTGGTGCTGCCGCACGTGAAGCTGGACGACGTGCCGGCGGTCTGGGCGGCGCTCGACGCCGTCGGCCTCGCCACGCCGAACATGAACCTGGTCAGCGACATCATCGCCTGCCCGGGCCTCGACTACTGCGCGCTGGCCAACGCCCGGGCGATCCCGGTCGCCCAGCACATCGCCGAGAAGTTCCGCGACCCCGAGCGGGCCGAGCGGGTGGGCGAGCTGAAGATCAAGATCAGCGGCTGCATCAACGCCTGCGGCCACCATCACGTCGGCCACATCGGCATCCTGGGCGTCGATAAGAAGGGCGAGGAGTTCTACCAGCTCACGCTCGGCGGCTCCGGCGCGGAGGACGCGGCGGTGGGTCAGGCGCTCGGACCGGCGCTGCCCTACGACCGTGTGGCCGATGCGGTGGACACCCTCGTCGAGGTCTACCTGCGCGAGCGCAAGGACGGCGAGCGCTTCCTCGACACCTTCCGGCGCACCGGCGTCGCCCCCTTCAAGGAGGCTGTCTATGCCGACGCGAATTAAGCTCCACGACGCCCGCTTCGACCTCGCCGAGGACCCGTTCACCGCGGTCGGCGACGAGCGCGAGATCCCGCCCGGCGACGTGATCATCTCGCTGGCGCGCTTCCAGGAGCACGGCGAATGGCTGCTCTCCGACGGCCGCAAGGTCGGGGTGCGCCTGGAGAGCCATGAGGAGGTCGAGGCCCTGGCCTACGACCTGCCGCGCCTGTCGCTGGTGGCCCTGGCCTTCCCGAAATTCGGCGACGGCCGGGCCTACACCTCCGCCCGCCTGCTCCGGGAGCGCTACGGCTTCAAGGGCGAGGTGAGGGCGGTGGGCGACGTGCTGCGCGAGCAGGCGGGCTTCATGGTCCGCTGCGGCTTCGACGCCTTCGAACCGGCGGACGGCTCCACCCCGCAGGACTGGGACAAGGCCGTCCATCGCTTCCGCCACGTCTATCAACGCGCTGTCGACGGCCGTCCCCCGGCCTTCGCTGAGCGGGGGAAGTGAGCATGGCCTACGACACTATGGCGCGTCCTTCGACGCTGGCCGCCCGGCTCGACGCCGAGCTGCGGCACGCCCATCCGCGCACCGTCATTCAGGCGGCGGTGGAGACGCTTGGCGACAAGCTGGCCCTGGTGTCGTCGTTCGGGGCGGAGTCCGCGGTGCTGCTGGACATCGCCGCCAAGGTGAAGCCCGACCTGCCGATCCTGTTCCTCGACACCGGCATGCTGTTCGGCCAGACCCTGGACTATCGCCGCGCCCTGGCGGCCCAGCTGGGCCTCACCGACGTGCGCGACCTGCGTCCGCACTACCAGGATCTGGCCACGGTCGATCCGCAGGCCAAGCTCTGGCAGACCGACACCGACGCTTGCTGCCACGTGCGCAAGGTGCTGCCGCTGGACCGGGCGCTGGCCGAGTTCGACGGCTGG
The DNA here is from genome assembly GCF_003254505.1 of Phenylobacterium hankyongense. Classification (NCBI taxonomy): domain Bacteria; kingdom Pseudomonadati; phylum Pseudomonadota; class Alphaproteobacteria; order Caulobacterales; family Caulobacteraceae; genus Phenylobacterium; species Phenylobacterium hankyongense. The sequence continues at coordinate 3,068,200 of NZ_QFYP01000001.1, forward strand.
ATCACCGGCCGCAAGCGCTTCCACGGCGGGGCGCGGCTGTCGCTGCCGGTGGTCGAGCAGGCCGGCGAGCAGGTGAAGTTCAACCCGCTGGCCAATTGGACCAAGGCCGACCTCGACGCCTACGCCGCCGAGCACGAGCTGCCGGCCCATCCTTTAGTGGAGCAGGGCTTCCCCTCGATCGGCTGCTGGCCGTGCACCAAGCCGGTGGAGCAGGGCGAGGATGTCCGCGCCGGACGCTGGGCGGGTTCGCAAAAGACCGAATGCGGCATACATCTGGCGCGCGCTCCGGGCGCCGTCGCCGACGTGGGCGGCGACATCTGAGCCGCGCGTGAGAGAGCTTTTGACCGATGAATGATGTTTCCGTAGCGCCGCAGCCCGCCCTGAAGGCCAGCGGCGCCTTCTTTCTCGAGACGGTGACCTGGGTCCAGCACTGGACGCCCAGCCTGTTCTCGTTCCGCACCACCCGCGACCCGGGGCTGCGGTTCGCCAGCGGCCAGTTCGTGATGGTCGGGCTGATGACGCCGGAGGGCAAGCCGCTGGTGCGCGCCTACTCGATCGCCTCGCCGGCCTGGCACGAGGAGCTGGAGTTCTATTCGATCAAGGTGGCCGACGGCCCGCTGACCTCGCGCCTGCAGAACATCAAGGTCGGCGACCAGGTGCTGATCGGCCGCAAGCCCACCGGCACCCTGGTGCTGGACGGCCTGAAGCCCGGCAAGCGGCTCTACATGCTGGGCACCGGCACGGGCCTCGCGCCCTGGCTGTCGCTGGTGCGCGATCCGGACGTCTACGAGCGCTTCGACGAAGCAATCGTCACCCACACCGTGCGCGAGGTCGCGGACCTGAACTACCGCGACCTGCTGGAGCACGAGCTGGGGCGCGACCCGGACCTCGGCGAGCTGATCGGGCCGAAGCTGCGCTACTACCCGACCGTCACGCGCGAGCCGTTCAAGACCCAGGGCCGGATCACCGACCTGATCGAGAATGGCAAGCTGTTCGAGGACCTGGGCGTCCCGGCGTTCGATCCGGCCGTCGACCGGGTGATGCTGTGCGGCGGTCCCTCGGTGCTGGCCGACCTGAAGCAGCAGTTGCTCGACCGCGGCTTCGTGGAGGGCTCGATCGCCAAGCCCGGCGACTTCGTGCTCGAGAAGGCCTTCGTCGAAACCTAGGCGGCCAGCCGCTTCGCCGTCTGCAGGACGAAGCGGGCGCGTTCCTCGGGGCCCGCCCGCGGGACGTCCACGCCCTCATAGCCGAACTCGGCGAGCAGCCGCTTGACGTGCCCGTAGGTCCGCTCGGCCTCGGCGAAGTCCTGCTTCCGCTCGCCGTCGGTGCGGTAGATCTCCGCCCAGGGTGGAAACAGGAAGGCGTGGCGGTTGTAGCGGCGGGCGCGGGCGGCGGCGAGCAGGGCCGCGGGGGGATCGAAACCCTGCCCGAAACTGTCCAGGACGCCGCGATCGAAGAACACCCGCCGGGTCTCGCCGGAGAGGCTGTCGAACCGGGCGATGTCACGCTCGGCGGTCAGCGTGCAGTAGGCCGCGTGGTCGGCCCAGGGCAGGGCGCTCCCGCCACGGGCTGCCTGGTCCCGGATCACCGCGCGGTGGGTCTCGGGGATGCAGACCTCACCCATCGCCGCCAAGCGCTCGATGACGGTGGTCTTGCCGACGCCGGGTCCGCCGGTGAGCAGGAAGAAATTCGGCTTGTGGATCAAAGGCTTTCCTCCGGAACATGCGGGATCGCGCCAGCTGGCGCGGCGGCGTGCAGTGCTCGGGGGAAGGTGGTCTCGTCGACCGGCCGTTAGTTCGGCGGGCAGCCCTTGAACTCACCGACCTTGATGGCGGTGAGGGTGGCCAGGTTCAGGGCCCGCAGCGCGCCCATCGAGCCGGAGCCGGCCCCGGTGAACAGGTCGATGCGCTTGCCCTTGATCGCGCCGCCGGTGTCGGAGGCGTACCAGTAGCCGTCGTGGACGGTGCCGTCGGGCATCTTCAGGCCGACGGTTTCCTTGATGAACAGCACGCTGCGCTTGGGGATCAGGGCCTTGTCGACCGCGACGGTGCGCATGGCCACGACCTTGCAGCCCAGCGAGTCGAGCGCGCCAACGCCCTTGGCGCCGGCGTGGTAGAGGGTGGCTTTCACGTTCCAGCCGGGAGCGCCCGGCATCGTCCCGGTGACCACCGACATGATCATGTCGCCGATGGGATCGGAAGTCGCGGCTTGCGCGTTGGACCCAAGCGCGAAGAGCGAGAGGGCGGCCAGGGCGGCGAGGCGGCGTCGCAAGACGGCGTCCTCCTTCGTCGTTGAACTGGTAGCAAGCTGAGTCTTACCGGCTCGGGGCGCCAGGGGCAACCCTGGAGCTTGGCGGCGCGGCGGCCTGTGAGCATTCCTGATAGCCGGTCGCAAGCCTCTTCGCTTGCTTCCACTCGGCGTTTCGGCTCCTCATCCCTCCCGCAAGACGGGGGGCGGCTCATGAAAATCTACGGCGACTCGATCTCGGGAAACTGCCTGAAGGTCAAATGGACGGCCGACTATCTCGGCCTGCCGTACACCTGGATCGAGACGGACATCCTCAAGGGCGAGAGCCGCACGCCCCAGTTCCTGGCGCTGAACGCGGCGGGCCAGGTGCCGGTCGTTGTGCTCGGCGACGGACGTCCGCTGGCCCAGTCCAACGCCATCATCCTGCACCTCGCCGAGGGCTCGGACCTGATCCCCGCCGACGCCTACGAGCGCGCCCGCATGCTCGAATGGCTGTTCTGGGAGCAGTACAGCCATGAGCCCTACGTCGCCGTGGCCCGCTTCCATGTGCGCTACCTCGGCAAGTCCGCCGCCGACCTGGACCCGCGAATCGTCGAACGCGGCGCAGCCGCGCTGGCGCGGCTGGACGAGGCGCTGGCGGATGGACCCTTCCTGGTGGGGACGGCGCCCACGCTCGCGGACCTATCCCTCATCGCCTACACCCGCGTCGCCCACGAGGGCGGCTTCGATCTCGCCCGCTATCCGCGGGTAGAGGCCTGGGTGGGACGGGTGGAGGAGGCGCTGGGGATCGCCTCCTGAGCGCCAAGGTGAAGCTTTCGCGATCCCGGTGAAGCCGGCTTGCCTTGGGCCGGAGAACCTCGCAAACGGGACATATGAAACGTCTTGTGACCTTCGCCCTGATGGCCGCCGTCGCCGCGGCTCCGTCGGCGGCGCTCGCCTGGGGCTCCACCGGCCACCGCATCATCGGCGAGACCGCCGTCCGCGCGCTGCCGGCCGAGGTTCCGGCCTTCCTGCGCACGCCGCAGGCCGCCCGCGACATCGGCGAATTCTCCCGCGAGCCCGACCGCTCCAAGAGCGCCGGCAAGGTCCACGACCGCGACCGTGACGCCGGCCACTTCCTCGACATCGACGACGCCGGCAAGGTGCTGGGCGGCCCGACGCTCGCGGCGCTGCCGCCGACCCGGGCGGACTTCGAGACCGCGCTGCGGGCCGTCGGCCAGGACAGCTGGAAGGCCGGCTACCTCCCGTACTCGATCGTCGACCGCTGGCAGCAGCTGGCCATCGACTTCGCCTACTGGCGGGTGCTGAACGCCGCCGAGGCCAATCCCGCCTGGGCGGCGCACCGCGACTTCTTCGTCGCCGACAAGCGCCGCCGCGAGGCGCAGATCCTCGAGGACGCCGGGGCCCTGTCGCACTTTGTCGGCGACGGCAGCCAGCCGCTGCACCTGACGGTGCACTACAACGGCTGGGGCGACTTCCCCAATCCCGGCGGCTACCCGACCGCCCACCTCCACGGGCCCTTCGAGAGCGATCTCGTGCAGGCGACCGTCCGGCCTGAGGCGGTGGCCGCCCAGGTGGCGCCGCTGAGCATTTGCCAGTGCACGATCGAGGCGCAGACGGCGGCCTATCTCGCCGACACCGCCAAGCTGGTCGAGCCCTTCTATCAGCTGGCGAAGGCCGGCGGCCTCGACCCTGGCGATCCGCGCGGGCCGGCGCTCGCCACCCGGCAGATCGCGGTCGGCGCCTCGGAGCTGCGCGACATGATGGTGGAGGCGTGGCGGGCGAGCGCCACCCAGACCGTCGGCTGGAAGCCGGTCGCGGTGGCCGATGTGGTGGCGGGCCGGATCGATCCCTATCCGGCGCTCTACGGCATCGACTGATGGCGGTCCCCCAGTTCGGCGTCGCAGAGCCCGGGCGCGCCTATCCCGACCGGCCGGCGGCCTTCGTCATCGTGGCGCGCGCGGGGAAGATCGCCGTGGTCCGTGTCGCGCGCCGGAAGGGCGGCTGGCGGCTGGACCTGCCCGGCGGCGGCCTGGAGCCCGGCGAGGCGCCTGCCCAGGCGGCTGTGCGCGAGTGCGGCGAGGAGGCGGGCCTGCGGGTGGCGGTGGCCGAGCCCTTCCTTCACGCGGACCACTTCTTCGTCAACGACGAGGGTCAGTCCCACAACACCCGCGGGAGCTTCTTCTTGGGCCGCCTGCTGTCCGAAGACCCGGCGCTGAAGATCGAGGACGACCACACCCTGGTGTGGATGGAGGCCCACGAGGCGCTCCGGACCCTCGATCGCGACGCCCATGCCTGGGCCGTCGCGGCCTGGCTCAGGCGGGTGAAGCGCTAGCCCGCGGCGCGGGTCCGGGTCTTGGCCCGCCCGGTGGCGCGCTTGCGGGCCTGTCCGATTTCCTGCTTGCGGTTGCGGCTGGCCCGCGCCTCGGCCCGCTGCACGACTTCCGGGCGATGGCTTTCGCACTCCGCCAGGATGTCCTCGAGCTCCTGGTCGGAGAGGTGCTCGATGCCGATGAACTCGTTCTTGGCCTGGGTCACCCGGATCAGCTCGTCCAGCTTGGCCTGCAGGGCGGCGTTGTCGCGGTTCTGGGTGTTCTGGATCAGGAAGACCATCAGGAAGGTCACGATGGTCGTGCCGGTGTTGATGATCAGCTGCCAGGTGTCGGAGTAGTGGAAGACCGGGCCGGTCGCGGCCCAGACGACGACGATCAGGCAGCAGGCGAGGAAGGTGAGGGGGCGGCCGGTCCAGCGGGAAACGCCGCTGGCGATCTGGGCGAACGCCTCGCTGAATTTGCTCATCGGAACGGACATGTCTTTTCGTTGGTTTGCGCGACCCAGCCTGAACGGCTAGTGCGGGAGCCTGTTCCGGAGGGACCATGTCCGAGCTTGCCTCTTCCCCAGCAAAGATCATCGACGGCAAGGTCTACGCCGAGCGGTTACGCGCCGAGGTGGCCCGCGAGGTCGCCCAGTTGAAGGCCGACCATGGCCTCCAGCCCGGCCTCGCCGTGGTGCTGGTGGGCGACGATCCGGCCAGCCAGATCTACGTCCGGTCGAAAGGCGAGCACTCGCTGGCTGTGGGCATGCACTCGGTCACCCACCGGCTGCCCGGGGACACCCAGCAGGCCGAGCTGATGCGGCTGATCGCCGAGCTGAACGCCGACCCGCTGATCCACGGCATCCTGGTGCAGTTGCCGCTGCCGAAGCACCTCGACGAGCGGGCGGTGCTGGCGGCCATCAATCCCGACAAGGACGTCGACGGCCTGCATGTGGTCAACGCCGGACGGCTGGCCAGCGGCATGCCGGCGCTGACGCCCTGCACGCCGCTGGGCTGCATGATCCTGCTGCGCGAGACGGTGGGCGACCTGTCGGGACTGCGCGCCGTGGTCGTCGGCCGCTCGGTGCTGGTCGGCCGCCCGATCGCCCAGTTGCTGCTGCAGGCCGACTGCACGGTGACTATCGCCCATTCCCGCACCCGCGACCTGCCGGCCGTCTGCCGCGAGGCCGACATCCTGGTGGCGGCGGTGGGACGGCCGCGGATGATCCGCGGCGACTGGATCAAGCCGGGCGCGGCGGTGATCGACGTCGGCATCAACCGGGTGCCGTTCGACGACCCGGCGAAGGCCGCCGCGGGCCGCACCAAGGTGGTCGGCGACGTGAACTTCAAGGAGGCCAGCCAGGTCGCCGGCTGGATCACGCCGGTGCCGGGCGGCGTCGGCCTGATGACCGTGGCCGTCCTGCTGCAGAACACCGTCACCGCCGCCCGGCGGCTCCAGGGCCTCGCCTAGGTCAGCGAGCCGTCGGTCCAGGCGACCACCTTGCCCAGCACCTCGGTGAGCGCCTTGTCGTAGGCGCCAACGATGGCGCCGACCCGGTTGTTGTCGGCCGGGACGCGCGCTTCGAAGATCTGCTCGCCGACCACGGCGTTGTTCTGGCTGCGGGTCAGCTGCGCGCGAACACGCACCACCACCGTCGGCGCGGCCTTCTCGCCGGACTCGTAGCGGGTCTCGAAATCCCGCACGTCGAGCCGCAGGGCGTAGTCGCTGTGCGCGGGCTCGCCACGCGAGACCAGCCGCGCGCGGCCGCCGTGGGCGTCGAAGGCGTTCAGCACCGCGGCGTCGAACAGCACGGCCGCCGGCGCCACCCAACGGGCCTGGGCGATATAGGCGGCGTGTTCGCCGGTGATGGTCAGAATGCGGTCGCCGGCGGATTCCTGCTGGAAGACGCCGCTGGCGCGGAACACCCCGATCGGCGCGGCGCCGGCCGCCGCCGGCCCCGTCGCCGGCGGGGCCTGATGCTGGCCGAACCGGTAGAGCTGCGCCGGCTTGCTCTTCGGGAGCAGCGAGATGCAGCCGCTGAGCATCAGGGCGCAGGCGCCGACGGCGGCCAGCCGCAGGAGGGTGGTCGGAAGGCTGTTCGAGCGGATCATGGCTTCACCTTCACTTCTTCGGCGGCCGGCTTGCCGATGGCCCCCGTGGGGTTGGCCTGGATGTCGTTGACGAGGCGCGACAGGGACTCTGCGGCGGTCTGCAGCTGGATCACTGCGGCGGTGATCTGCGGCAGGCCGTTGTTGGCGAAGTCCGTGGTCGGGCCCTGCAGCTTGGCGATCATGCCTCGGGCTTCGCTGGCCGTGGCCTTGGCCTCCTCGGCGGCGTCGGCGACGTTCTTCATGGTCCGGCGCCCGTCGGTGTCGAGGATCTGGTTGCCGGTCTTGGCGAGTTCGGTGACCTGCTGGGTCGCGGTGTCGACGTCCTGCAGCGCCTTCTGGGCGTCGGCGATGATCGCCTTGCGCTCGCGCACCTCGGCAGTGATCGCCTGGGCGTCGGAGACGGTGGCGGAGAAGTTCTTGATGTTCTGGTCGGACAGCACGCGGTTGATCCGGTCGAGCGCCTCGATGGTGCGGGTCAGCACCGTGCCGCCGCCCTCCAGCAGGTCGGACAGGGCGCTGCGCTGGCTGCGGATGACCGGGATCTTGTCCTTCGGCGTGACGTCCTTCAGCAACGGCTTGGAGGGGGTGCCGGCGGTGATCTGGATGTAGTTGACCCCGGTGATCCCCTGCGGCTCCAGGGTGGCGTAGGAATCCACCCGAATCGGCACGTCGGACGTCACGCGGGCCTGCGCAAGCACCCGGCTGGGGTTCGTGCGGTCGAGCGCGATCTTGGTTACCTCGCCGACCTTGATGCCGTTGAAGTGCACCTCGCCGCCCTGGTTCAGGCCGCGCACGGGACCCTGGAAGAGGATCTCGTAGATGTCGTTCTCCTGGGCGAACTGCAGCCGCGCCAGCCAGACGACGAAGATCACCAGGCCCAGGAACAGGATCAGCGATGAGAGGCCCACCAGGGCGTAGTTGGCGTTCTTTTCCATCAGGCCTCCGTCTTCGCCTTGGCCCCGGCGGCGCGACCGCGGGGACCCAGGAAATACTCGCGGATCCAAGGGTGGTCCGACTTTTCGAGTTCGCGCACCGTGCCGACCGCCACGACCTTCCTGTCGGCGATCACCGCCACGCGGTCGGTGATCTCGTAGAGGGTGTCGAGGTCGTGGGTGATCATGAAGACGGTCAGGTCAAGGCTGTCGGACAGGTCCTTGATCAGCTCGTCGAAGGCCGCGGCCGAGATCGGGTCGAGCCCGGCGGTGGGCTCGTCCAGAAACAGCAGCTCCGGGTCGAGGGCCAGGGCCCGGGCCAGGCCCGCCCGCTTGCGCATCCCGCCCGACAGCTCCGAAGGCTTCAGCACCCCGGCGTCCGGCGGCAGGCCCACGAGCGCGATCTTCAGGTCCGAGAGCTCGCCGATCTCCTGACGCGACAGCCGCGTGTGTTCGTACATCGGCGCGGAGACGTTCTCCTTCACCGTCAGGTTGGAGAACAGCGCGCCCTGCTGGAAGAGGACGCCCCACCGCCGCTCGATGGCGGTCCAGGTGCGCCGCGAGGCGTATTGGATGTCCTGCCCGAACACCTTCACGGACCCCGCCCGCGGCCGGCGCAGGCCGATGATGGTGTTGAGCAGCACCGACTTGCCGGCCCCGGATCCGCCGACGACGCCCAGCACTTCGCCGCGCTCCACCGTCAGGTCGAGGCCGTCATGGATGATCCGGTCGCCGAAGGCGCTGACCAGGCCACGCACCTCGATCGCAGGGCCCTCGCTGTCGAGCAGGTCCGCGTCGTCGAATTCGTCGTCGTCGCTCGGAGCGCTCAAATGCCGAGCTCCATGTAGACGAGGGCGAAGGCGGCATCGATCATGATGATCGCGAAGATGGCGTGGACGACGGCGGCGGTCACCCGGCGGCCCAGGGACTCCACGTCGCCGCCGACCTCCAGGCCCTGCCGGCAGCCGATCCCGGCGATCACCGCGGCCATGACCGGCGCCTTGGACAGGCCGATCCAGAAATGGGCCACGCCGACGTTGTCGACGATGCGCTGGAGGAAGAAGGCCGGGCCGAGGTCCAGCACCGTCCAGACGACCATCAGCCCGCCGAACAGGCCGGCGAGGGTTGCGACGAAGGTCAGCAGCGGAATGGTCACCAGCAGCGCGGCGAAGCGCGGGAACACCAGGGCCTCGAACGGATCGACGCCCAGGACGCGCATGGCGTCGATCTCCTGGCTCATCTTCATCGAGCCGATCTCCGCGGCGAACGAGGACGCCGAGCGGCCGGCCAGCAGCACCGCGGTGATGATGATGTTGAACTCGCGCAGGACGGCGATGCCGATCAGCTCGACGGCGAACACCTCGGCGCCGAACTGGCGCAGCATGTTGGCGCCCAGCAGGCCCACAACCGCGCCGATGAAGAAGGAGGTGGTGGCGACGATCGGGATGGCGTCCAGTCCGGCGCGCTCCATCTGGGAGACGATCGCCGCCCAGCGGATGCGCTTGGGATTGATGAACAGGTTGACCGCGGTCCGCGCGATGACCACCAGCAGGTGGCCGAGGAAGACCATGGTGTCGAGGCCCTCGAGGGCCACGTCCATCACACCCTTGCCGATGCGGATGGTGAGATCGTGGAAGTCGCGCGGCGGCTCGCGCACCACCGGCTCGACCTGGCGCGCGTCGGCCACCAGCTGCAGCAGGCGCAGGGTCTCGGGCCGCGCCTTCACCTTGGAGAGGTCGAAGCTGTCGCGCGCGGCGCGGATCACCGCGTAGGCGCCGGCGGTGTCGAGCCGGCGCACCCGGCGCATGTCGAGCACGAAGTCGCTGACGCTGCTCAGCGCCTCGGCAAGGGCGGAGCCGGCCTCGCCGACGCCGTTCGCCGTCCAGTCGCCCGCCAGGACGACTGTGGGACGATCCGCCGCGGTGCGGAGGCTGAAGTCGGCGGGTCTCTCCATTTGGGGTGGTTTCTCGCGGGCTCCGGCTCGGGACATATCGCGGCCACGGCGGCGAGTCGCGCTCCCTTTGCGAGAGTGGACTCTAGCAGAGACGGCGCTTTGACCGAACGCATTACGGCCGCGGTTGTTCCTGATGCAACGGCGGCGCGAGGCGGGTCGAACCCATAGTCACGCTCGCGCAGAGGTGATCGCCATGGTTAAGCTAGGCCTACTTTTGGCCCAACTCGACCCTGAAGCATGGTCCGGCGCCCGCGTCGTCGGGGGCATGCGTTTGTTTGAGGCTGGAGAGTGAGTTTGAGTCGCCAGATCGAGCTGGCCGGGAAATCCGGCGCCCGTTACCGCTATACGCCGCTGGAGGAGGAACGCTTCCTGCCGCCGGCCGGCGCCAACTATGTGATCGCTGAGGTCACCTCCGAGGGGGCGACTGTCGTCTATGCCGGCGAAACCGACAACCTCGCCAGCCAGAGCTGGCGCCCGGCGCTGGAAGCCGCGCGGAAGAAGTACGGCGAGGCCAAGATTCTGACGCGACTGAACGTCACACGGGCGGTCCGCGAGGCCGAGCGCGTCGACCTGATCGAAGAACACCAGCCCCCGATGAACCAGGACCGCAGAGGCTGAGGCTGGCGGCGCGGCGCGGTCCGCGCGATCCTTGGCGGCATGGGAAGGGGCCAAACCCTCATCGTGCTGTTCGGAGCGGCGGTCTGGCCTGACGGGCGGCCGTCGCCGACGCTCTTGCGCCGCATCGACTACGCCGCGCGCGCCGCAGCCGATGCGCCGGACGCGCTGATCCTGTGCTCCGGCGCGGCCGGCCGATTCGGCCCCTCCGAAGCCTCCGTCATGGCCGCCGCGCTGATCGCCCGCGGCGTCGCCCCCGACCGGCTCATGCTCGACGAAGCCAGCCGCGACACGTTGCAGAGCGTGGTGGCGACCGCGCGGACGCTGCGCGGGGGCGGCTACCGCCGCTGCATCGTCTGCAGCGACCGCTATCACCTGCCGCGCATCCGCCTGCTGCTCGCCGCGCTCGGCGTCCGCGCCGAGGCGGGTCCGGCCGCGCCGGGGCATGGCGGGGCAGGCCGCCGCCACTGGACCTACATGCGGCTGCGCGAGGCGCTAGCGATTCCCTACGACCTGGCCATCGTCCTGGCCCGCCGGCGCAGCTTGCTGGCCGCTAGGGCGCCATGACGGACGTGCGAATCGGCACGGCCGGCTGGACGATCCCGCGGGCGGTCGCCGAGGCCTTTCCCGCCGGCGGCAGCGGGCTCCAGCGGTACGCCGCCCGGTTCAGCGCCGCCGAGATCAACACCACCTTCTACCGCTCGCATCGCGCGACCACCTACGAGCGCTGGCGCCAGACGACGCCGGAGGGCTTCCGGTTCGCGGTGAAGACGCCGCGGACCATCACCCACGATCGCAGGCTGGCGGACACCGACGGCATGCTCGACGCCTTCCTGGCGGAGGCCCGCCTGCTGGGGCAGAAGCTTGGCCCCGTGCTCGTGCAGCTGCCCCCGAGCCTGGGGTTCGACGCTGCGGCGGCCGGCCGGTTCTTCGCCGGCCTGCGGACGCGTTTCGACGGGCCGGTGGCCTGTGAGCCCCGCCACCTGAGCTGGTTCGACGCCGCGGCGGACGACCTGATGCGAGGGTTCGAGGTCGCCCGGGTGGCGGCCGATCCGGCGCGCCATCCGGGCGCCGGCTCACCGGGCGGCTGGTCCGGCTTCGCCTACTGGCGCCTGCATGGGTCGCCCAGGATGTACTATTCGGCCTATGACGAGGCTTGGCTTGAAGGGCTTGCCGCGCAACTGAGGGCTCATCCGGCTCGCGAGACCTGGTGCGTCTTCGACAACACCACCTCCGGCGCGGCGGCGGCCAACGCCCTGCGGCTCAGGGACCTGATCGGCGGGGGCTAAGGAACGAGCCTCAGACGCATCGGCGTCCCTCCGCCACCTGGGCCTCCTCCCACCCCAGCACCACGCCTCGCTCGGCCAGCCCGGCCATCAGGCGCTGCACGTTCGCGGCGTTCTCGGCGAACCACAGCCGCAGGCCCTCGCACGACAGGTTGTCCTCCGTCATGGCCAGGCCGCCGGCCACCCGCTGGCAGAGCCCTTGCCCGACGAGGCGGTCGGCGTGGCGGCGCACCGTCTCGAGCGGCAGCTGGAGTCGTTCCGCAATGACCCGCACGGGCGCCACAGCCTCCACGCGCCGCTCGGCGCCCACGACCGCGCCGAGCAGCGCGAGCAGGACCAGCGCCGAAATGACGTCCCCGGCCTGCCGCATCAATCCATCGGAGGCGCGGAGCACATAGTCCGCCAGCAGCCGGGCCGCCGCTCGGATCGGCACGTCCTCCGCGGGCGAAAACGTCGTGGGCGGCGGCAGCGGCTCGATCAGCCCCGCCGCGCCGATTTCGACGTAGAAGGCGCGCAGACGCTCGTGCCCGACCACCACGGACTGCACATAGGCCGGCGAGGCGAGGAAGGTCGCCGGAACGACCACGCCATCCGGCCACGTCGCGCAGGCGCCGTCGGCCTCCAGCCGTCTGACCCGGCGCCGAGCGGTCTCGAACGGGATGCCCAGCGAGTCGGCGATCGAACTCACGCTGATCGGCCGACGCTCCTCGTCCGGCGCGGGCGCGTCGAGTTGGCCGTACCGGATCCGCGCAGCTGAATCCCGTGTCAGCGGCGCGATGTTCGCCTGGTTGATCGCGAGCACCAGCAGCGCGTCCAGCGACTTCAGACGGCCGACGCCGTTGGCGACCACATCGAGCAGAAAGGGAAGCGAAAAGCTCGCGACCCTCCAGTCTCGCGGCGTCAGGCCCTCAACCGGTTCTTCGATGCGCGGACTCACCGCCCAATCAAAGCCGGCCTGGGCGCGCGTTTCAACTGGCGTCGTCGCCCGTCCTGGGGACTCTAGCGGCGCGACCATCCAGCAACCAGCGGCATAGAGCGGCCGCGACCAGGGCGCCGGCGAGCTGCGCGGCGATGAACGCCGGCGCCGATGACGGCGCGATGCCCGCGAAGGTATTGCTGAGGCTGCGTGCGAGGGTCACCGCCGGGTTGGCGAACGACGTCGAGCCGGTGAACCAGTAGGCGGCGGTGATGTAGAGGCCGACAGCCATGGGCGTGGCCTCCGGACGCGCCCGCAGCGCGCCCAGGATGGTGAGGATCAGGCCGAAGGTGGCGACCAGCTCCGACCAGGCCTGGCTGGGACCGTCGCGGAGCCGGGTGGAGATCTGCCACAGGGGCTCGGCGAACATCGCATGCGCCGCCCAGACGCCCAGGACGCCGCCCGCCATCTGGACGAGGGCGTAGGCGAGGGCGAGCCGCGCCGGGAGCTCCCGGCGGAGCGCGAAGACCAGTGTCACGGCGGGATTGAAGTGGGCGCCGGAGATCGGCCCGAAGACGGTGATCAGGACCACGAGGCCGGCGCCGGTGGCGACGGTGTTGCCCAGGAGGGCGATGGCGTCGTTCCCGCCGGATAGGCGCTGGCCCATGATCCCGGACCCGATCACCACCGCCAACAGCAGCGCCGTGCCCAGCCCCTCGGCGACCAGGCGTCGGGCGATGCTGAAGTCCTGGAGCGGCGGCTCCAGGCTCGCGTCCGACCGGCTCATTGCGCCGGGACGTCCTTGGTGTTGCCGATCTCCCGCAGCCGGGTCTGCAGGGACATGCGGTCGATGGCCTCGATGGGCAGGTTCAGGAACAGGTTGATGCGGTTGCCCAGCTGCCGACAGGCCTCGGCGAAAGCCGCGCCGATCTCGGCTTCGGAGCCCTCCACCGCCGCCGGGTCGGGAATGCCCCAGTGGGCGGTCATCGGCTTGCCCGGCCAGATCGGGCAGACTTCGCCGGCGGCGTCGTCACAGACGGTGAAGACGAAATCGATCGGCGGGGCGCCCGGCGCAGCGAACTCGTCCCAGGACTTGGAGCGGAAGTCCTCGTCGCGGAATCCCAGGCTGCGCACCAAGGGCAGGGCGTGAGGATTGACCTCGCCCTTCGGGAACGAGCCCGCCGAGAAGGCGCGGACGCGGCCTTCGCCCAGCTTGTTCATCAGCGCCTCCGCCAGGATCGAGCGCGCCGAGTTGCCGGTGCAGAGGAACAGGACGTTGTAGGTATTGTCGGGCGGGGAATCCGTCACGGGCGTCTCCTTAGGCGCAGCTGCCTTCAGCCGCGCAGCATTGGCTGGCGAGGGCCATGAGCGGCGCGCAAATCTCCGGGGCGCCGCCGCAGCAGTCCTCCATCAGGAAGGCGAGCAGGCTGCGCATCCCGTCGTAGTCGGCCGTGTAGATGATCGAGCGCCCGTCGCGGCGCGAGTTGATCAGCCCCGCCTGGCTGAGCAGGTTGAGGCTGGCGGACAGGGTGTTCGGCAGCACGCCCACGCGTCGGGCGACCTCGCCGGCGGCCAGGCCTTGCGGCCCGGCCTGCACCAGCAGCCGGAAGACGGAGAGGCGCCCTTCGTGGGCGAGGGCGCCCAGGCTCGTGACCGCGGACTTGATTTCCATACTTCGACGATACAGGAAGTCTACGACAGTTAGAAGACGCGGCTCCGCCGCTCGAAGGACCCTTCGCCGATGATCGAGCTTCCGGCCCTGCAGCCGCAGTTCCTCGACACGCCGTCGCCCGGAAAGCTGGAGCCCGCGGTGTCGACCCATTCGCCTCGGATCCTGCTGCTCTATGGCTCGCTCCGGCAGCGGTCCTACAGCCGCCTGCTGACCGAAGAGGCGGCCCGCATCCTGCAGCGGCTGGGGGCGGAGACCCGCACCTTCGACCCCCGAGACCTGCCCCTGCCGGATGCGGTGTCGCCCGACCATCCGAAGGTCCAGGAGCTGCGGGGGCTCTCGCAATGGTCGGAGGGTCAGGTCTGGTGCAGCCCCGAGCGGCACGGCGCGATCAGCGCAATCATCAAGGCGCAGATCGACTGGATTCCCCTGGAGATCGGCAGCGTGCGCCCGACCCAGGGGCGGACGCTCGCGGTGATGCAGGTGAGCGGCGGGTCCCAGTCGTTCAACGCGGTCAACACCCTGCGCCTGCTGGGCCGCTGGATGCGGATGATCACCATCCCCAACCAGTCGTCGGTGGCCAAGGCCTACCAGGAGTTCGACGAAGCGGGACGGATGAAACCCTCGGCCTACTACGACCGGGTCGTCGACGTCATGGAGGAGCTGGTGAAGTTCACGCTGCTGACCCGCGATCGCGCCGGCTACCTCGTGGACCGCTATAGCGAGCGCAAGGCGGAGGGCCGGGAAACCGTCGAAACCCAGCTTGGGGCCCGGGCGATGGAGCACGAGCGCGCGGCCGCTGCGGACTAGGGCTGAGGCGAGCCTCCGGCGCCGAACCGTCGGTGGGTCTGGGCCACCAGCCGGCCGTCCTGATAGACCTCCAGCGCAGCCTCGCCTGGATTATTGACGCCCACGGTGGCCAGCGGCCCGCGGTCGGCGCCATCCGTCTCGCCACGTTGGGTGATCTGGCTCCGACCGCCGCGGGCGCCGGTCACGACCATCAGGCGCCAGGTCAGCCGGGTCGGCGCCGCCGCCTTGACGTGCGCCTCCAGCACCGCTTGCGGAGGTGCGGCGATCACCTCGATGGTCGGCGTGACGGGCAGCACGATCACCTCCTAATGCGGTGGCGGCGGACGGAACATCCCGCCGCCGCGGGCGATCGCGTCCAGCAGGTCTCCCCAGTCCGGAGCGAGGAGTGGCGGGGTCCTGTCGCGCGACGGGCCCTGGTCGGCGTCAGGCAGGGTCTGTGCGGCGATTGCCTGGGCCGCGCCGGACTGATCCACCGCGCCGCGCCCCAGCACCCGCGCCGCCGCGCTCGCATTCGCGCCGGGCTCATTGAGCTGGGCGCTATAGGCCAGCAGCCGTTCCTCCGCCGAGGGTTGCCGCACCACAGGATGGGCGAACTCCTCCGCGCGGCGCTCCAGCGTGTGCTCGCACGCCGCGCGGCGGCTCTGCGGCGCGTCACGCAACCGCTCCGGATCGCAGGCGTCGGAGCCCTCGACCCTCGGCTGCCGGACATCACGGCCCTCGGCGCGGTGCGACAGGGGCGGGGAGGGCTCGGCGGTGCGGCCGGCGGCGGTCACCTGCGCCTGCGAAGGCGGGGCGTGCGGCTCGCTCAGCTGGCGCAGCGGCTCCGGGCGGGCGGCGTCCTGGCTCGCCGCGTCGATCTGCTGGGTCGCAGACGCCATGCCGCGTAGGCTGATCTGAGCGGGATTGGTCACCGATCCGGCCGGGTCGTCGGCGAGCGCCGGGCTTGCGACCAGCAATCCTACCAAGGCGGCGACCAACTTCATTTGGGAGCGCCCGTAACCACCTCGATCGGAGCCCCGCCTTGGGCGACGCCCCAGCTTTGCGAGACCGTCAGATGGCCGCCGTTCGATTGGCTGATGCCGAGATCCGAAAGGCCCGAGCCATCCTGCCGCCAGGCGACGCCGTTGCCCACTCCGTATTGGCTGAGGGACATCGCGTTGCGATCACCATTTTGCGCCAGGTCGGCGCTGTTGCCCTGGCCGGCCTGGGTCAGGGAGATGGAATTGCCCTGGCCGTTCTGGGCCAGCGTCGCGGCATTGCCCTGGCCGGCGGCGAACTGGGAGATCTCGACGCTGTTGCCCGCGCCGCCCTGGGCGACGCTGGCGGCGTTGGAGCCGAAGCCGGACTGGGACAGCGTGAGCCTCTGGCTCGTCCCGACCTGGCTGATGTCGGCCTGGCCGCCGACCTGCGCCTGTTGGACCACGGCCTGGTTGGCCCGACCCTCCTGCCGGACGTGGGCCGACGCGCCGCGCGCCGCGGTCTGGTCGATCGTCGCCGATTGGGCGGCGCCGATCTGCTCGATGTAGGCGGACGAGCCGCCCGCCTGGGCTGCGCCCGCGGCGCAAAGCACCACGGCTGCGGCTATCGCGATCTGAACGGGCCTGGGCATGTCGCCTCCGGTTTGAACCTTGTTGACGAGGAGAAGCCGGAGACGCGCAGAACGCGTCTCCGGTCCGCTGCTACTGGCTGATCACCGCGGTGTTGGAGAAACCGCTCTGGGTCAGGTCGGCGATGTTGTTGTTGGTGAGCTGATTGATCGTCCCGATGTTGTCGCAGCCCGTTTGGTTGATGGTGGCGGTGTTGCCGTAGACGTCGGCGCCGTTCAGGCCCTGGTTGATGAAGGCCGAATTGCTGCCGCTCGCCTGGTAGATGTAGGCGTTGTTGTTGTGGCCGTAGGTGCTGATCGTGCCCTGCGAGCCCGCCGCGCCGGGTTGCTGCCACACCCGGGCGAAGTTGGCGTAGCCGCTTTGCAGGACATGGGCGGTTTCATTGTCGCCCAGCTGGGAGACTTCCGCCGTGTTGTCGCCGATCTGAGTGACGTCGGCGCGATCACCGTCGCCGAGTTGCTGGATCGTCGCGTAGTTGAAGTAGGCATTGGCGTCGGAGCTGCAGCAGTCGTCGGTGCTGCCCGGCGCCCGCCGAACGGAGCTGTTCTGCGAGATGCTGGCCGTGTCGTGGTTGCCGGCCTGAACGACGCCGCCAAAGTTGTAGTTGCCGTACTGGTAGATGCCCGGATCCCCGTTGAGGCCGGAAACGCCGGTCGCCGATGCGCTGGTGTCCACCCGCCCGACCACGTCGTGGTAGCCGCTCTGGGTGACCGTCGCGTAGCTGCCCTTGGCCCGGGCATTCGCGGGACCGTCCTGATAGACGGTCGCCTGGTTGTGGCCGCCCGCGGTCTGGTCGATGACCGAGGCGCCGGAGCCGTTCTGGAAGGTGAAGGCCGCCGGGCCGCCCGATGCGCCCTGGAGGATGGTGCTCGTCGCGCCCGTGCCGCCCGCCCCGTCGCTCTGGTAGATCTTCGCGAAATCGTTGTGGGTGGTCTGGGTGATGTTGGCCGTGCCGTTGGTGGCGCCGACCTGATCGACGTAGGCCACGTCGGAGCTCGAAGACTGGTTGACCGTGGAGACGCTCCCGGAGGCCAATGCCGAACCGGCGGCCAGGAGCGCCACCGCGGATGCGGAGGCGAAAACTGACAGTTTCATGATATTTTGTCCGTTGCTTGGCGTGGGCCTGGCCCTGCGATGAGCATCGGGTCCACGTCGGGTGACAGTGGGTACGCGTACTGAACGGCATCCCGCCTAGCGGAGGGACGCCGAGACGGACGCGGACGTCCGCCACTGGGAGCCGGCGGTCGAGGCGCCAACCTCGACCGCCGGCCTTCTAGCCGGGCGCGCGCGGGACCGGTGGGACCCCGTTTGCGGACGACGAGAAGCTGGTTGGCGAACCGGGCAGGGGCGACTTCGGCCCCGGCTCGGCCTTGGACATTTTGCGGGCGGCCTTGTTCCCGGCGGCCTTGCCTTTGCCGTCGGTGGCGGCCTGGACCTCTTTGGCGCTGTAGACGCCGTCCCGCTCCTGGCGATAGCGCCAGAGGTAGGGCCAGCCCGCCTGCTGGTCGGCGAAGCTCCAGAGCTTCTGGTCCACGCCCTCGAGCACCAGGGCGTAGACGGCCTTGTCGATCGCCTGCTGGAGGGCGAGTTGATTGGGCTCGTTGGTGGTGAACCCGGCCTCGGCCTCCAGGAGCTTCTTGAAGTCGACGTAGCGGAAGGCGTTCGCGCCGATCTGGAACGAAGCGATCGTCTTGGACGCCGTGACGGTCGACAGCACCTCGCCGGTCTTCACCGACACGGCGCGCAGGTACACGGTGACGGTGTCCTGCCGGTACTGGGTGTTGGCGCTGATCCCCAGGAAGCCTGCGCCGGCGCCGCCCGTGAGCGTGTTGGTGTCGTAGCCGATCACGCCGCCCTCGAGCAGCACGCCCGCGAACAGCAGGGCCGGCAGCGCCCGGGGATTGGCCCCTGTCTCGCCGAGGTAGCGCTCGCGCATCTCGGTGATGATCTGGCGTTCCTGCAGGAGGTTCTTCAACTGCTCCCGCTCGATGACCGTGAACCAGCCGCGCCCGCCGGCGTCCTGCAGCGACTTCACCAGCATGGATCCGGCGCCCTGGGTCACGGCGCGGGAAAAGGTCTGGTTGGTGTCGGTGGGCTTGAACTGGCCGGTCTGGTCGGTGAACCCGTAGACGGCGACCGCCACCGGCGCGGCGGGCGGCGGCAGGGCGGCCAGTTCCCGCTGCACGCCGGTCTTTTGCGGCAGCTGGGGAAGCTTGGACGTCTGCAGCCCGCCGGTCGAGACGCACGAGCACAGGCCCAGCGCCGAGGCCGCGATGAGAATGGTTTTGAGCGCCATCACCCAGCTCCCTGCAAGGTGGGAACGGTGACGGTGGTGACCTCACCGGTTCCCGCGTCGGTGATCGTCAGCAGCACGTTCTGCAGCGTGCGCGTGAACTCGATCGTCTGGGTCCCGAAGGTGACGACGCCGTGCTGCTGCGGATTGGCGCCGAAGATCGCATCCGAGACCTGCTGCGCCAGGCGCGACAGCAGGATCGACTGGAGCTGCTGGGCGAAGATCTGACCCTGGGTCGGAGGCGGCGCAGTCGTCGTCGCCGTCGTCGGATCCTTGTAGTTGTTCTGGGCTCCGGCCACGCCGAGAAGGTGAGCCGAGTTGAACGGGTTTCCGCCGAAGGTCGGATTGATCGGTGTGTAGACGAACTGTTGCGCCGCCGCTGACGACGCCAGACCGCCAAGAACACACGCTATGGGAATTGCTAGTCTCGTGCGCATTGAGTGGATCTCCAGTTGTCCTGGGTCATCGTCACATCAGGTGGCCGAAAGTTAGCGCAGTGGCTGATGCGGCCGAATAACCAAGGTTGGCTATTTTTTCAAAAAGCAATCAAACCGAAAGACGTATGCGAAGCGACGCGGCGCGAGTTACGATAGAATAGCGCGCATGCAGATGGGATATGGTTGCAACGGTGGAAGTGTATGTTCGCTTAGATGAAGACGTTACGCCGCGAGAACGTAGGGCAATACGCGGGCGAACAGTTGTTCCTTGGTCGTAACCTCGAGCTTTTCGTGCAGGTGCCTCACATGGGTGCGGACCGTGAGCGCGGACCGGTTGAGGCGCGTGGCGATTTCGTGAACGCTCAGGCCGCCCACCATCAGCAGCAGGGTCTGCTGCTCGGCGTGGGTGACGCCAAACGAGGTCTGCAGGTCCGCCAGTTCAATGCCGGCGGCGCGACGGCTCAGGTCGCGGATCGACAGGGCCAGGTGACCCTCGGTCGTCAGGCGCTGCGCATAGACCAATAGCGGCGGCAGGCCCAACGGGCGGCGGGCCGCGGTCCTCAGATGCGACTGGAGCGCGGCGCGGTGCGCCTCGGGCACGGCGAGCAGATCGCCCTCCAGCCGCCAGCCGGCGACCTTCCGCTCCAGCAGCGCGTCGGCCGCGTCATTGGAACGGACGACTTTCATGTCCGGCCCCACGATGAGCCGGGGCGTCGGATCGCTGCTCAGCCAAAGCTCTCCCCAGTCGATGTCTGGGGGACCGGACGGCAGGCCCGACGCTGTCGCAGGCGCCGGGGCTTCGGGCGCAACGGGCGCGGCTGAATACGAGATCATTTGTGTTAAGCTCCACCGGACTAGTCACGATGGCGCATGCAATCAGGCCTTTGAGATTTTCGTTCCCAACGGGCGTGCAATAAGCGCGGCCGTAAAGCGTCGGTGGGCGACGCGTAAAGGCGCGGTCACCATCTTGTGCGTCGGATGCCCCGCGCTCAGTTGAACCGCGGCTTCCTCAACAGCGCGGCTCGGTCGGCCGAGCGGATCTCCACGTCGAACGCGTCGGCATCGCGCTGGACGCGCAGCCGAATGGTCGCGCCGGCGGGACCTTGCGCCCACAGCCGGGTGTAGAAGTCCGCGAGGTCCGACACCGCGACGCCGCCCACGGCCAGGATGAGGTCGCCGGCCCGAAGCTCCGCACGGGCCGCGGGGCCTTTCGGACTCACGCCGACGACGACCACGTGGCGGCCGAAATCCTGCGCCAGCACTCCGAGCCACGGGCGGGGCGGATGGGCAGGCTTGCCGCGCGCCAGGTCGTCCAGGATCGGCGGCAGCAACTCCGTCGGCACGAACATGTTCAGCGGCGTCACCCCGCCCGGCGATTGCCGTTGCAGGCTCAGGGACCCGACGCCCATCAACTCGCCCGTCGCGCCGATCAGGGCCGCGCCGCTCCAGTGCGGATGAGCCGGCTCGGTCATGATCGCGTCGTTCAGGAGATACTCCCAATAGCCCGCGAAGGGCATGCGCGCGAGGACATGGCCGGCCGCGGCGTGCGTCCGCCCGCCGGCGCCGGCGATGACCACGGGACTTTCGGCCTTGAGGCTGCGGGAGGCGCCCAGCGGCAGCGCCGGGACGCCCAGCGGCTCGAGCGCCTGGACCAGGCCCAGGCCGGTCACCGAATCGGCGCCCAGGACATGCGCCGCGACGCGCCGGCCGTCGTTCAGGGTGAGCACCACCTCCTCGGCTTCGGTGATCAGGTACCCGATGGTCAGCACGAGGCCGTTCGGGCCGATGACGGCGCCGTTGCCGAGGCGCTCGGCGCCCAGGGTCGCCGCGGTGAACGCATCGGCGGGAATCCGCGCCTCGAGGGCGACGACCGCGGAGAGGGCGCGGTCCAGGTCGAACGAATAGCCCTTCGCGACAGGGCGCATCCGGGCCTCGACTTCATAGCCCTCGAATGGTGACGCCACGCCGGTCTCCTCCGCAGATCTATGAATCTGGGGCCGCCTGGAGATGGCGCAAGGGGTGGGCCGGGCGTTCGGCTCCGCCCGGGTCGGTACCAAGTTCGTGAAGAAGGAATGGTGGATGCGACAGGGATTGAACCTGTGACCCCCTCGGTGTGAATTCGCACAACGACGTTTTCGCCCGGCTTCACCGCGTAGCGCGCATCAGCCCATGCGGCCGCCGTTGCGAGGCATGGCGGCGACCGCCACCCGACGGCTGCCGCCCTGGCAGCTCGACGAGGTGTCACCGCCGCCGAGGCCTATTGTTCGCCGGCCGCGACGTCCATCGTCCAACCGAGGTGATGGCGCCAGTTGCATTGCCAGTGACGATCACGTTGACGCCTTCCGCGCGACCTCGGCCGCCGAAAGGCCATCCTCAAAGTCGAGACTGAGGGCGGCGAACACCTCGTTGGGTCCGAAGGGCATGGCCTTGGCCTGATTGAGCCAGACGACGCCGGCCGGCGCGGGCGATGCGGTTGAACCCGACGCAGGTTTCATGGCTGGCGGCCTCGCCCGTGCGCGCAGGCTCTGGCTCGCCGACGCCATCGCCGGGAGAACCGCCTTGGTTGGGCCGGCAAGGCTTGAACCGGCCGGCGATAGTGCTTCCCCGCGCCCTCCTGTCCGCTAAGAGTAGCGGCTTCTGCCCGCCATCCGGATGGGCGCGGCACGCGGGACATTCATGGCGCTGGTCAAGACGGACAAGATCACCAGCGGGGACGCGCCCGCAGCGCGAGTTCCTGCGCGCGCCCCGACGGCGCCCAAGCCGGTTGCGAGCCGCGGAAGCGCTGCGCCCCAGGAGAAGCTCTCGGAGCGGATCGCGGCCGCCACGGAGGAGCTCGCCGCGGGCCTCACGGAAGCCGCCGCCGCTGCCGAGGAGCTGCGACGCGCGATGGAGCAGATCGCCAGCGGCGCGGAGGAAGCCGCCGGCGGCGCCCAGGAGCAGCTCGCGGCGATCAGCGGCGTGCTGGCAAGCCTGGCTGCGGCGCGAGATCAGGCCGAGGTCTCCCGCACGCGCACGGAGAGTCTCCAGCTTGTGCTGGCGGAGACCGCCGGTCAGCTCACGGCGTCGGTGCGCGGGATCGAACGGAACGCCCAGCGGCAGGAAGCCTCGGTCGCGCAGATCGGGGAGCTGGAGCGGCGCGCCGAGGAAATCGGCGAGATCACCCGGACCGTGGCGCGTATCGCCGACCAGACGAACCTTCTCGCGCTCAATGCCGCTATCGAGGCGGCGCGCGCCGGGGACAACGGTCGAGGGTTCGCGGTGGTCGCCGAGGAGGTGCGGGCGCTGGCCGAGACCTCGGAGAAGAGCGCCAGCCAGGTCCAGGCGCTGGCGGAAACCATCCAGGGCGACGTGCGTGGCGTCGCTGAGCGCATCAAGGCGTCGGCTGCAACCGCGGCGGAGCAGGTGCAGGCCGGCGACACGGTCGTGACGGCGCTCGGCGCGATGCGCGAAGACATGGGGCGCCTGGCCGGAGCCAGCCAGGACACCCTGACCTCCGCCCTCGAGGCGGCGCGGGCCGCGGCGGAGGCGCAGCGGGGCGCCGAACAGGTCGCCAGCGCGGCCGAGGAACAGGCGGCCGGCGCCAACGAAGCGCAGGCGGCGATCCAGCAGCAGGCGGCATCCCTGGATCAGGGCCAGGCCGCCGCGCAGTCGCTCTCCGTCCTGGCCGAGGACCTTCGGTCTGGCCGTTCGGACGCGGCGGCGGCCGAGCAGATCGCCTCGGCCGCGGAGGAGCTGTCGGCGGCGATCCAGGAATTGTCCGGCGCGTCGACGCAGATCATGGCGGCCGTTGAGGAGATTGGCGCAAGCGCCACAGAGCAGGCCACCGCGACCCAGCAGGCGGCCGCGGCCCTCGTCCAAATCGAAAAGAGCGCCCAACTGGCCCAGGCCAACGCTTCTACGGCCAGCGCGCGCGTGGCGGCCGCGGACGCCGGTCTGCAGCAGAGCCGGCAGGCGATCGAAGGCCTGGTAAGCGGCGTGGAGGCGGCCCTCGCCGAAACCCGAGGAAGCCTCGCCACCATCACCCGGTTGGAGACCGTCGGCCGCAAGATCCAGGGAATTGTCGACGAGATCACCTTGGTGGCGGTGCAGACCAGCATGCTCGCCGTCAGCGGCTCGGTGGAGGCCGCAAGGGCGGGTTCGGCCGGACGCGGCTTCGCGGTCGTTTCCAGCGACGTGCGCACCCTGGCGCGGGAAGCGTCGGAAAGCGTCGGCCGCATCAAGGAGACCGTCACCGGCATCCTCGACCAGATCGGCGCCCTGCGCCGTGACCTCGAACAGATGATTGGCGCGGCGGAGCTCGAGATGGAGGCCAACCTGGCGATCGGCGTAGCGCTGGCCCGCCTCGAAGAGGACCTGACTCTCCTGAAGGCCGCCAACGGTTCGATCTCACAAGGCGCTGACGGCATTCTCAACGCCGCGACCCAGACGGCTGCCGGCGCCCGCCAGGTCGCCGCCGCGGCGGAACAGGCTGGGGCCGCGTCCCGCCAGGCCGCCACCGCCGCGACGCAGCAGTCCCAGGGTGCGGAGGACCTGGCTGCGGCGATCGAAGAGATCGCCTCCCTGGCGGAGGAACTGAAGGCGCAGCATGGCTGACCCGCGGGCGGCCGCCGCAGCGGAAGGGGACACACAGACGTTCCTGACCTTCCGCAGCGCCGGCGATCTCTACGCGCTGCGCGCGGACCAGGTGTCCGAGGTGATCCGCGTGCCTGCGGTGGCGCGGTTGCCGCACGGCCCGCGCAGCCTGTTGGGGCTCGCCAACCTGCGCGGCCAAGTGCTCCCGGTCGCCAGCCTCAACACCCTGCTTGGTCGGCCGGAGACCGTCGCGGCTGCGCTCCCGCGGGCCATCGTGCTCGACGGGGCCGCTCCGGTCGCCGTGGCCGTGGACGAGATCCGCGGCCTCGTGGCGGTCGATCCCAGCAAGATAGCAACGGACCAGGCCGCATCGGCGGCTGAGGCGGGGGAGGTTCTGACTGGAGCCTTCGACACACGCGGCGAAGGCGTGGCCAAGATCCTGGACCTACGGAGCCTGTTGGCGGCCGGTTTCGTCCCCAGGGCGCGGCCGGAGCGGGCCGTGTCATTGGTCGCCGATGGCCGCCGCGCGGCGGATGGCGCTGCGGATGACCGGCAGAAGCTCGTCACCTTCGAAGTGGCCGGCCAGGAGTACGCCCTGGCCCTGGGCAGCATCCGGGAAATCATCAACGCTCCCGCCAGCGTCGTCGCGATGCCGCGGAGTGAGGCGCTGGTGATGGGCGTCGTGCCTTACCGGGACTCCCTCCTTCCGGTCCTCTCGCTCCGCGGACTGCTCGGCCTGACCCAGCGCCCGGCCGCGACGTCGGACAAGGTGGTCGTGACGATCGTGGGCGGCGCCCTGGTGGGGCTGGTCGTCGACGATATCCGTGCGTTGATCTCGGCGGACTCGAGCCTTGTCGAGCCGACCCCTCCGCTGCTGGCGGCGCGCACTGGCGGGGAATCAAAGGTCAAGGCGATCTACCGCGGCGATTCCGGCCGGCGGCTGGTGTCGATCCTCGATGCAGGTCAGCTGTTCCGGGAGGACGTCATGGAACGACTTGGCAGAGGCGCACAGCCCGTGAAGACCGAGCAGGCCGGCGCCGTGGACGCCGCGACGATCCAGTTCCTGGTCTTCCGCCTGGGCGGCGACGAGTTCGGGCTCCCGATCGAGGTGATCGACGAGGTCGCCCGGGCGCCTGCGAAGGTGACGCGGGTCCCCAGGACCCCGAAGTTCCTCGAAGGCGTCATCAACCTTCGCGGCGAAGTGCTTCCGGTCATCGACCAGCGGCGACGCTTCGACATGCCGCCGGCGGCGGATCTGTCCGCCCGACGGCTGGTGGTCCTGCGCACGGATCGGCGTCGGGCGGGGGTGATCGTCGACGGCGTTTCGGAAGTGCTCAGCTGTGCGGCGACGTCGATCGAGGAGGCGCCCGACCTTGCCGGCGAGGCCACGCGGCTGGTTCACGGGGTTCTGAACCTCGAAGCCCAGAACCGCATGATCCTGCTGCTCGATCCGGTAGAGTTGCTCACCCGCGCTGAACGGGGCTTGCTTGACGCCTTCACGCCGGAGACCAGGCAGTCGGGCGCTTGATCCGGATCCTGTCAGTCGACGACTCGGCGCTGGTTCGCCGGCTGCTCGGCCAGGTGTTTGGAGCCGAGCCTGACTTCGAGGTGGCGTTCGCGCGGAACGGGCTGGAGGGAATAGAAAAGCTGCAGAGCTTCCAGCCGGACGTCGTGACCCTCGACATTCACATGCCGCAGATGGACGGCCTCGCCACGCTCGATCGGATCATGTTGGAGCGTCCCTGTCCCGTGATCATGGTGTCTTCGCTGACCGAAGAGGGGGCCGAGATCACGCTCGAGGCCCTGCGCCTGGGGGCCGTGGATTTCGTCGCCAAGCCGGGGGGGGCGGTCTCGTTGAAGCTCGACCGGTTCGGGCCGGAACTGGTGAGCAAGGTACGCGCCGCGGCCGGCGCTCGGATCCCGACCAGTCTCAGACTGGCCGACCGCGTGCGACACCGTCTGGGCGCACGGCTCGCGCCGACGCGCCGGTCCACCCCGTCCACCCCCAAGCTTGCGGCTGCGACCGGGCAGGGGCTGGTGGTCGTCGGGGTCTCCACAGGGGGTCCGCCGGCCCTCGAAGCGCTGTTGCGGCCGCTGACCGCCGACTTTCCGTGGCCGATCCTCATCGCCCAGCACATGCCCGCCACCTTCACCAGCTCGCTGGCGCGGCGGCTCGATGGCCTGTGCGCCCTGAAGGTTACGGAAATCAGCGAGCCGACAGCGCTGAAGGCCGGTACGGCCTACATTGGCCGTGGCGACGCCGACGTGGTGGTCGCGCGTCGGGGCGCCGTGCTCACTGCGGAGCCAGTGGCTTCCGATCAGGCGTACCCTTGGCACCCGAGCACGGACCGCCTGGTGCGCTCGGCCATGGAACACGTCGCGGCGCGGCAGCTCATCGGCGTGCTCATGACCGGCATGGGCGACGACGGAGCCCAGGCCATGGCCGCTCTCAGGGCGGCTGGCGGCCGCACAGTCGCCGAGTCGGAGGAGACGGCGATCGTCTGGGGCATGCCAGGCGAACTCGTGAAAGCAGGAGGTGCGGACTTCATCCTGCCGGTGCACAAGATCGCCGCTCGCCTCGAGAGCCTGACACCCTGACATGCCGCTGATCCGTAGGACCTCGCAATCACCCGAACCGGGCCAGGACGGCGCATCACCGTCGGACCTCTGCTCGGCGTCCGCGGAAGCGAGATGGGCCGCCGCCCGTCGTCTCGCCGCGCCGGAATGGGTTCCGGCGCTGGGCGAGGCGCTGGCCATCGAGCAAGACCCCCGGGCGCGCGAGGCGATCCTCACCAGCCTCGCCCGCGTGGCGAGCCCGGAGGCCGCCCGCCTGGTGGCCGGCTGCATCCGTTCCGACGACGCGACGATCCGCACGGGCGCGCTGGATGCGCTGCGAGCGATGCCGGAGGCCGCCGCAGCTGTGCTGCCCGCGCTGCTGGCGGACACCGACCCGGACGTTCGCCTTCTGGCTTGCGAGGTCGTGCGCGAGCAGCCTGCTGCAGAGGCCGCCCAACTGCTCACCGCGCTGCTCGCGCAGGAGGTGGAACCCAACGTCTGCGCCGCCGCCCTCGACGTCCTCGTGCAGGTCGGCGGACCGGAGATCCTGCCGGCGCTGGACGACTGCGCCCGCCGGTTCGCCGGTGAGCCGTTCCTGGCCTTCGCCATCAAAGTCGCCCGCGAACGCCTCGGCGAGAAGCCGGGCGGCTCGGTTGCCTGATCCCGCGCCCCTGAGCGAAGACGAGTTCGCTCGCCTGTCTGACTTCCTCTACCGGCGCACTGGCATGATCTTCGGGGAAGCCAAGCGCTACTATGTCCAGCGCCGGGTCAGCGAGCGCATCCAGGCCACCGGCGCCACCTCCTTTGCAAGCTATCTTGCCCGCTTGCGGAGCGACCTGAACGGCGAGATCGAGCAGTTCATCAACGCGTTCACGGTGAACGAGACCTATTTCTATCGGGAGGACCACCAGCTCCGCTGCCTGTCGTCCGACATGCTCGGCGAGCGCGTCGAAGGCCGCCCGCGCGGCGGCGCGATCCGCATCTGGTCGATCCCCTGCTCGACCGGGGAGGAGCCTTATTCGATCGCGCTTTGGCTGCTTGAGAACTGGCCCCAGGTCGACGCTTTCGACATCGAGATCGTCGGTTCGGACATCGACACCCGGGTGCTCCAGGCGGCCGAGGCGGGCGTGTTCGGGCGGCGCGCCCTGCAACGCCTCTCGCCGGAGCTGGTCTCCAGGTACTTCATCGCGTTGGGCGAGGACCGCTGGAGGATCATCGATGACCTGCGCGGTTCGGTGCGATTCACCCCCATCAACCTCGTGGATCCGGACGAGATGCGGCGGCACGGCCGCTTCGACGTCATCTTCTGCCGCAACGTCCTGATCTATTTCGATGACGCCTCGCGCCGCCTGGCGGCGGAAAATATCTTCGACAGCCTTGAGCCCGGCGGGTTCATCTGCCTGGGTCACACCGAGTCGATGAGCCGGATCTCGCCGCTGTTCGACGTGCGCCGCTTCGACGATGCAATCGTCTATCAAAGACCGAGGGAGGCCGCCCGTGCCTGACGCCCACAAGGTCCGCGTGCTGGTGATCGACGACGCCACCCTGGTGCGCCTGTACTACCGGGATGCCCTCGAACGAGCCGGCTACGAGGTCGACGAAGCCCTGAACGGCCTGGAGGCGCTCGAAAAGCTTTTGGTGGCTCCCGCTGATCTGCTGATCGTCGACGTGAACATGCCGCAGATGGACGGCCTCGCCTTCCTGAAGGTGCTCCGGCGGCAGGATCTGCCGGTGTCAGCGATCCCGGCCCTGATCAGCAGCACTGAAGCCGGTCCGCAGGACAAGGCCGCGGCGCGCGCGGCGGGGGCCAATTTCTACCTCGTAAAGCCACAGACTCCTGAAATCCTGGTCGAATACGTCGACTTGATGTGCGGGCGTCGTACGTGAACGAGTTCATCGAGCAGTTCCTGATTGAATGCCACGAGCTGGTCGAACAGGCGACCCACGACCTCCTGGCTTTGGAGGAGCGACCCGACGACCGCGAGCGCCTGGATGGGGCGTTCCGCGCTTTCCACACCCTCAAGGGCGCCGCCGGTATCGTCGAATTCGAGGCGATGGAGACCGCCTTGCACGCTGCAGAGGAAGTCCTCTCCAGCGCCCGCAGCGGCAAGGTCGCCGCGACGCCTGTTTTGATCAGCGACTGCCTCACATGCCTCGACCAGGTCGTCCAGTGGCTCGACGCCATGGAGATCACCGGCGAGCCCCCGGCGGACGCTGGACCGGTCGCAGAGGCCATCGCGAAGCGTTTCGGGCAGACCGATCCGACGCTTCGGGATCAGGAGCTCCCGGCGGAAGCCGAGATCGGGGCTCACGGGGACGACCTGCGTCCCGCTGCGTTCCAGATCCTGCGGGAGCAGATCGCCCTGCTCGAGGGCGCTGAGGTCGATGCACCCGCCGGGCGGACCGTGTCGGCCTTACGCGTCGCCGCGAACGTCCTGCGCAGCATCGGGCGTGGGGACGAGGCCGGCCAGCTCGACCATCTCGCTCTGCGTGAGGGAGTTCCAGATCCGGGCCTCGCCGTGGCGGCGATCCGCCCCCTGCTGGAGGGGCGGCTTGCGATCGCCGGGACCGAGGCCGCCGGCGGCCCGCGCGAACCCACGGAGCCCGCGGGCCGCGGCGTGCGGGTCGACGTCGAGCGGATCGACGCTTTGGTGTATCTCGCCGGCGAGCTGGGCGTCGCCAAGAATGCTCTCGCCCACGCCGCAAGCCAGGCGCGCGACGGCGCGGATGTGGCGGGATTGCTCAAGGACCAGTACGCCGTCCTCGACCGCCTCGTGGCGGAGTTGCAGCTGGCGGTCCTGCAGATACGCGTCCTTCCTCTGCGCCAGGTATTCCAGCGCTTCCCGCGACTTGTCAGGGAGATGGTTCTGTCCCTCGGCAAGCCGGCCCACCTCGTTACCGAAGGCGAGGGAACGGAGGCCGACAAGGCGATCGTCGACAACCTGTTCGAGCCTCTCCTGCACGTCATCCGCAACGCGATGGACCACGGCATCGAACGTCCAGAGGATCGGCTTGCGGCGGGCAAGCCGCCGAGCGCCACGATCCGCCTCACCGCCAAGCGCGACGGCGAACACGTTAGCGTGGCGGTCTCGGACGACGGCGGCGGCATCGATATCGAGAGCGTCCGCCGGGTCGCCCTGCACCGCGGCCTCGTGGATATCGAATCCCTGGCGGCCCTGTCGGACGCCGAGGTGACTGAGCTGATCTTTGCGCCGGGCTTCTCCACTGCGGGGACGGTGACGAACCTGTCGGGTCGTGGCGTCGGCATGGACGCCGTGCGCACGGCCATCGAGCGGCTCGGAGGACGCGTGGCCCTCGACAGTCGCGCCGGTCAAGGAACCACGGTCAGCTTCCTGCTGCCGTTCACCCTGCTGATCAGTCGCGTGATGACCGTCGAGGCCGGCGGCCAGGTTTTCGGCATACCCCTGGAGGCGATCGTCGAAACGGTGCGCGTGCCCCGAAAGGCGTTCTCGCGGATCGGCGCCGCCCAGGCGTTTGTCCTCCGTGACCGCACGGTGCCGCTCGTCGATCTCGCTCTTGCCCTGGGCGAGGCCCGGGGGCCTCGGCAGGGTGACGCCAACATCGTCGTCGCCTCCGCAGGCGGCCACCTTGCGGGCCTGGAGGTGGATCGGCTGGGTGAACGGCTCGACGTCATGCTGAAGCCGATGGAAGGCCTGCTGTCGGGGACGCCCGGCGTGGCCGGCACGACCCTTTTGGGAGACGGCCGCGTATTGATCGTCTTGGATCTTGCCGAACTGTTGCAGTGATCGGCGCGCGGGTGCGCGAGCGTTCGACGCGAGACCAGGCGGCAGGACCGCTCTAGATGCTGGAGACAAGCGCCCCGGCGCTATACGGTCGCCCGGCCGACGCCAGTTCAATGGGTCGGAGAGTATTTGAGGACCCATGACGTACAAGATTCTCATCGTCGACGATAGCAAGCTGGCGAGAATGGCCGTCGCCAGAGCACTCAACAACCTTCGCCCGGACTGGGTGCGGGTTGAAGCCGGCGACGCTGCAGAAGCCCTCGCCCTCATCCGTCAGGGGGGGCTGGACTTGGTCCTGCTCGACTTCAACATGCCCGGTGTGGACGGGCTCAGCCTGGCCGCCGACCTGCAGCAGACCCGGCCTGGGATGCCCGTTGCGCTGATATCCGCCAACGTCCAGCGCGAAGTCATGGCGCGCGCCGCCGAGGCTGGAGCGCATTTTCTTTCCAAGCCCCTGTCCGAAACCGCCCTCGACGCGTTCCTCATGGACGCCGAGGGGCGGTTGACGGCGGGCATGACATGACGAACCCATCTATCGAGCTTTCCGAGCTCGAGCTGGATGCGCTGACCGAGTTGGTCAACCTTGGCGTGGGCCGGGCGGCGAACAGCCTGCGTGATATGGTCGGCGAGCAGGTCCTGCTCTCGGTGCCGACGGTGCGTCTCGTTCCGCGGTCGGAAGCCGTAGCGATCCTGCGCGAGCGAGAGGACAGCCGCCTGGTTGCGGTCCACCAGGTGTTCGAGGGGGACATCACTGGCCGGGCGCTGCTCATCTTCCCTGAAACCAAGAGCCTCGAACTGGTCCGCGCCGTGACGGGTGGGGAGCTGCCCCTCGAAGACATCATCGAGCTCGAGCAGGAGGCGCTGGCCGAAACAGGCAACATCATCCTCAACGGTTGCCTGGCCACTATCGCAAACATGCTGCAGCGCAGCTTGAAGATGTCGCTCCCGGAAATCCTCCGCGGCGACGGCGCTGCGCTGTTCAACATTGCCCCGCCCCCCGAAGCCGGCGACGTGGTCATGTTCCTGTACATCGACTTCGCCGTCCGAGAGCGCGACATCCGAGGCTACGTGGCCATGTTGATGGATATGCCGTCCCTGGTCGCGCTCCAGTCGCTGCTGCAAGAATTCATCGCTCGGACCACCGGCGAACCTCCGCCGCTCGCCGATGCCCGCGCTTGAGTCCGCCAGCGGCGGCCCGCTGCTCGATGCGCTCGATACGGGCGTCGTCGTCCTAAACGGGGCCGGCCGGGTCATTGTCTGGAACGAATGGATAGCGGCTGCGAGCGGTTGCCCAACAGGCGATGCGTTGGGGCGTCTCCTCGCGGACATCTTCCCATCCGCTTCCCTGACCCGGCTACATTCGGCCGTCGCCGAGGCCCTCGACTCAGGGGCTTCGAGCTTGCTCACACAGGCGCTTCATCCGCGGCTCTTTCCTCTCAGCACCCGCAGCGGCGGAGAGCTGGTCCATAACGTCGCCGTCCGCCCGGTAGGAGACAAGCCGTACGCGTCGTGCCTGGTCCAGGTTTTCGATGTGACGGTCTCGGCCGCGCGCGAGCGGGTTCTGCGCGAGCGGCAGAACGCGCGTTATGACGCCGTGGTCGACAGCGCGCCTGATCCGATCCTCACGATCGACGCGGCGGGCCTGATCCAGCTCGCAAATCCCGCTGCGGCGCGGGAGTTGGGGTATGAGCCCTCCTGGCTAATCGGCAAGCCTCTACAGGATCTTCTTGAGACGCCGCACGCCTGGGACACGGCCTGGCGAAGGGTGCTCGCTGGAGACGCCGTTCTGTGGCCGATTGAGCTCACCGCCCGCCGCAGGGACGGGTCCCGAAGCTTTCTCGACGCTTCCGCCTCGCGTTGGCAAAGCGGTTCGGGCCTCTTCGTGACGACGATCCTCAGGGACGTGAACGCACGCCGAGCCGCGGAATCGAGGCTTCGCGCCCTCAACGAGACCCTGGAACAGCGCGTCCACGAACGTACTTCCGAGCTTGAGCGCGCCCATGAACAGCTGCGGCAGGCGCAGAAGGTCGAAGCGATCGGCCAGCTTACCGGGGGCATTGCGCACGACTTCAACAACCTCCTGACCCCCATTGTCGGCGGACTGGACATCCTGCAACGACGCGGCGTCGGCGACGCGCGAAGCCAGAGACTGATCGATGGGGCCTTGCAGTCCGCTGAACGCGCGCGACTGCTGGTGCACAGGTTGCTCGCGTTCGCGCGCCAGCAGCCGTTGCAGACAACCTCGGTCGATGTGCGAGCACTCGTCCAGGAGATGCTGGATCTGCTGGGCAGCACGCTCGGACCCCGGGTGAAAATCGTCTCCGACCTGAACCAGGACGTGCCGGCCGCGATGGCCGACGCCAACCAGCTTGAGATGGCGCTTCTCAATCTCGCCGTGAACGGACGCGACGCAATGCCGGACGGGGGGACCCTGACCGTGGGCGTCCGCTCAGCGGCGGCTGGGCCAGGCGACAAGTTGGAGCCTGGGCAGTACCTGGTGCTGACGGTCACCGACACCGGGGTCGGGATGGACGCCATGACCTTGAGCCGGGCGGTGGAGCCCTTCTTTTCTACGAAGGGAATCGGGAAGGGGACCGGACTAGGCCTGTCGATGATCCACGGCCTCGCCGCTCAGCTGGGAGGCGGCCTGGAGATTGCGAGCGCTCCGGGGGTCGGAACATCCGTCGAGATGTGGCTACCCGCGGCCAACAGCGCCTCCCGGGAAGCGGACACGACGACTTCACCGTCGGTGGATCAGGCGAAGAGCGGTGCGGTGCTGCTGATCGACGACGAGGATCTCGTCCGCTCTTCAACAGCCGAGATGCTCAGCGACTTTGGGTACACCGTCATCGAGGCGCCGTCAGCCGCAGCCGCTCGAACGCACCTTTCGGACCCGAGCCTCGTGCTGGTCGTCACCGACCACCTCATGCCCGGCATGACGGGAACGGCGTTCGCACGCGAAGTGAAGTTGACTCGACCGAGCCTACCCGTCTTGATCATCTCCGGGTATGCGGATCTCGACGATGTGGCGCCTGACCTGCCGCGCCTGGCAAAGCCCTTCCGAGAAGCTGAGCTCTCAGCGGCCCTGGCCGCCGTCGGCGTTTGACCCCCTGCTGCCCACCGGATCGTGGCTCCCATCGATTGGCCGCAACCCGCTCGGGTATCGGGATAGACTTGCGATCCTCGCTGGATACGAGGCCCGATTTCAAGATCTCATTCGCGGCAAAGGCCAAGCAATTCCAGGATGATGTCGTGGCGCGCAAACCCGTGAACAAGCCCGGACCAGTCGTTGAAAGACGCGATCGATGAGCAAGTCGACGGCGTTAGGCCTGGAAGGCCTCGAGCTCGATGCGCTCACCGAGGTGGTGAATATTGGCGTTAGCCGCGCCGCCGTCAGCCTTCGGGAGATGGTCGGCGAGGAAGTCGTACTCACCGTGCCCGCGATATCGACTGTGTCCCCATCGCAGGCTGCGGAAATGATTGGCGGCGCCCGCGTCGGTCAGCTGTTTGCTGTCGAGCAGCATTTCGCCGGAGACGTCTCCGGCCGCGCGCTGCTGATTTTCCCGGAAGCCAACAGCCTGGAACTCGTGCGCGCAGTCGCCGGCGACTCCGTGCCTGCCGCGGAAATACCCGATCT
Source organism: Phenylobacterium hankyongense (assembly GCF_003254505.1). Lineage (NCBI taxonomy): Bacteria > Pseudomonadati > Pseudomonadota > Alphaproteobacteria > Caulobacterales > Caulobacteraceae > Phenylobacterium > Phenylobacterium hankyongense. Next base: position 3,101,921 of record NZ_QFYP01000001.1, read on the forward strand.
GGCGCCCGAGGCTCTTCGTGAAACGGGCAATGTCGTCCTTCAGGCTTGCATCGGCACCATGGCCAACCTGCTGAACCGGACTCTTGCGCTGGCTGTGCCGCAACTCCTCCGAGGCCGGGCCCAGGATCTATTTCCACGGACGACCGCCGGCACGGTTCTCTTCGTCTACATCAACTTCTCGGTGAGGGGCCGTCGCATCCGGGGCTATATCGCCCTCTTGATGGACCTTCCTTCCATGAGGGCGCTGAAGGACCTGATCGCAGAACTCATCGGACGAGAGGGCGGGTGAGCCTGGCGCCGGGCTGTACCTCTAGGAGAAGGGAGAGGGGCGACGTGCACGCTCGGACGCTGGGGTTGATCGGCGACCCGCCGCGACCTGAACCGCCGAGACAATCTGGGATTGTGTTATTTTTCTACACCATCTCGCCCGGAGTTGAAGATAGGGGGAGACGCCGCCCAACGATTCGAATGCTGGAGCGCTCTTCGGTCCGGGCTGCGATTGCCCCCAATATGCCCCCCTTCCGCGCGCTCGACGCAGGTGAACCAGGGGTCGGTCGATAAGTATTTGAAAACGCGGGGAAAAATGGTGGATGCGACAGGGATTGAACCTGTGACCCCCTCGGTGTGAACGAGGTGCTCTCCCGCTGAGCTACGCATCCGCCGGGCCGCGGCGATCGATATGCCGTCGGCGAAGGGATGGGCGTATAGCGTTTGGGATTACGCCCTGCAAGCGTCCAGCAGCCTCGCGCAGGCGTCCGGCAATTCGTCGAAGTGATGGATCAGGATATCCGGGGCGAGGTCCTGCGCCGGGATTTCCGTATAGCCGAAGCTGACCAGGATCAGGCCCGCGCCTGCCGCCCTCGCGGCGCCGGCGTCGGTGGCGGCGTCGCCCACCAGGATCGCCCGGTCCATGGAGCCGCCGGCCGCGGCCACGGCCGCCGCCAGGTGGCGCGGATCGGGCTTGATCGCCGGGGTGGCGTCCGCGCCCACCACCGCGTCGAACAGCCGGGTGAGGTCCAGCGCGTCCATCAGCGCCAGCGACAGGTCCGTGCGCTTGTTGGTGCAGACGCTGAGCCGCGCCCCGGCGTTGCGCAGGGTGGCCAGCGCCGCCTCGGCGCCGGGGAAGGGGCGGCTGTGGTCGGCGATGTGCGCCAGGTAGTAGGCGATGAACCGGTCGAACAGCAGCGGCACGGTCTCGGCGTCGAGCGGCGCGCCGGCCGCCTGGAAGCCGCGCTCGATCATCCAGCGGGCGCCGCGGCCGATGAACGGCCGCGCCTCGGCCAGCGGCAGGGGCGCGATGCCTTCCTCCGCCAGGAGGACGTTCAGCGTGCCGATCAGGTCCGGCGCGGTGTCGACCAGGGTGCCGTCCAGGTCGAAGGCGATGGTGGCGCCGTCCAGCGCCGCGAGCTCACCCGCCATTGACGAGCGCGGTCGCCTGCTCCAGCCGCGCCGCGTAGTCCTGCACGGCCTGGCCGGTGAGGACGGCATAGCGGTCGGCGGCGGCGAACCGGCGTTCCTCGATGGCCTCGCGCACGCCGGGCAAGGTCTTGGCGCCGTAGCCGGTGAAGCGGCCGGGCGCATAGAGCATGTGCTTGTACCAGGGCCGGCCCGGCAGGCCTTCGTCGCGCAGCAGGGCCTGGTCGAGCGGCCGCAGCAGCACGTCGAGCCTTGTGCGCTGAGCCGGGGTGAGCGACGCGCCCTTGGCGGCCAAGGCCGAGTCGAAGGCCGCCGCGGCGGTCTTCAGGTGCGCGATGGCGGTCGTCAGCGGCGCGAGATCGAGGTTGGGCGAGGCCGGCAGCGGCGCCGGCGGCGCGTGCGGCTGGGTCGGGTCGGCGGCCAGGTTGTAGGCGTTGGCGGCGAGCAGCCGAGCCTGAGCCTGGGCCTCGTCGCGCCGGGCGTCGGCGAGCTTCGTCAGTTCGTCCGCATAGCCCCCCAGGGTCTCCGCGAGGTCGCCATAGCGCTGCACCGGCAGGTCGGCGTCGGCGATCCGCATCACCAGGCGCCCGCCGGTCTTCGCCAGCACGCCGCCGTAGACCTGGCCCGGGTCGACGAACCGCGTGTGGTGCTCGTAGGTGTCGTAGGCGGAGTGGTAGATCCCGGCCTCCTCGCCCTCGCCGCCGTAGCCGATGTTCAGGGCCGGCAGGCCCAGGTGCTGCAGGAAGGTGGAGTAGTCCGAGCCGGAGCCCAGGGCCTCGATCGGCAGGTCCCGGGCCGGGTCGGCGGCGAACTTGCCCAGCGCTTTGGCGCGCTCGGAGGCGCCGGGCTCCGCGGCGTTCACGCCCAGCCTGGCGCGCAGGCGGTCGCGCACCGAGACGCCGGTCTGGGGATCGGTCACGTCGGCGGCGACCTGGTTGACCAGGTGCTGGTACTCGTGGCTGCCGCCGACGCCCAGGAAGCCGCGGCCGTTGCCGTCGGAGTTGATGTAGATGACGCCCTTCTTCTTCAGCTCCTCGGCGTGGGTTTCGGCCCATTCGGTGGAGCCCAGCAGCATCGGCTCCTCGGCGTCCCAGCTGGCGTAGACGATGGTCCGCTTCGGCCGCCAGCCGGCCTTGGCCAGCGCGCCCAGGGCCTTGGCCTCGCCCATCATCGCCACGTGGCCGGACAGCGGATCGGAGGCGCCGAACACCCAGCCGTCATGGTGGTTGCCGCGGATCACCCATTCGTCGGGCCGCTCGCGCCCCTTCATCATGGCGATGACGTCGTAGATGGTCTTCTGCGACCAGTCCGACGTCACCGCCAGGCGCACCTGACCGCCGCCGCCGCCCACGTGGTAGGTGATGGGCAGCGCGCCGCGCCAGGCCTCCGGCGCCACCGGCCCGTCCATCGACGCCATCAGCACCTGGGCGTCGCCATAGGAGATCGGCAGGGTGGGGATCTTCAGGATGGTCTGCGCCTGGCTGCGGTCCAGCCGCTTGGCGGTCTTGGTGGAGCCGACGCCCGGGGTCAGCGGGTCGCCCGGATAGAGGGTCATGTCCGCCACCGAGCCGCGCTGGAAGCCCTGCGGCGGCCGCGACGCGCCCTTCGGATAGACGTCGTCGGTCGAATAGCCGTCGTCGCGCGGGTCGGAATAGATGATGCAGCCGACCGCGCCGTGGTCCTGCGCGAGCTTGGGCTTCAGGCCGCGCCAGCCCTGGCCGTAGCGGGCGATGGCGATCTTGCCCTTCACCGAGACGCCCATCTTCGCCAGGGCGTCGTAGTCGGCCGGCATGCCGTAGTTGACGTAGACCAGCGGCGCGGTGACGTCGCCGTCGCCCTGGAAGGCCACATAGGCCGGCAGCTGGTCCTTGGTGCGGCTGGAGCTCTCGTCGCCGGGGATCGGCCGCTCGGTCAGCGTGGCCTTGAAGCCCGCGCCCGGACCGGACACCAGCTCCAGCGCCTCGGAGATCGGGGTGGGGTAGAGCACCGAGAAGGTCTCGATGTGAGCGTCCCAGCCCCAGGACTTGAACTGGGCCAGCACCAGCTCGGCGTTGGCCTTGTCGTGGGCCGAACCGACCTGGTTCGGCTCGGCGGCCATGGTCTTCATCCAGGCGTCCATCTGCGCCGGGTCGATCTGGGCGTCGAACCGCGCCTCCAGGTCCTTGGCGCCGCTCCCGGCGCGGGGGGCGGGCGTCTGGGCCGAGGCCGCGCCGAGGCTGGAAACCGCGCAGGCGGCCAGAAGGACGGACAAATGGGCGCGACGCTTCATGAAATGTTTCCCCGGACGATGGGCGACGCTAGCCGCTTCTCGCCCCCGGCGACAAGGCTTGGTAAGGCTCGCGACGATCAGCCGATGACTCGCCACGGAGACGTGCACAGATGACCGCCCGCGCCGCCGTAATCCTCGCCGCCGGCCAGGGAACGCGGATGAAGTCGCCGATCCCCAAGGTGCTGCACAAGGTGGGCGGGCGCAGCCTGCTCGACCGGGTGATCGACACCGTCCAGGCGAGCGGCTGCGAACGCATCGTGGTGGTGGTGGGGACCCACAACCCGGCCGTCCGCGAGCTGGTCGAGACGCGGCTGGGCCCGCAGGCCGTGGCGGTGCAGGATCCGCCGCTGGGCACCGGCCACGCGGTGCTGGCCGCCAAGGACGCCCTGGCGGACTTCGACGGCGACGTCCTGGTCACCAACGGCGACTGCCCTCTGCTGCGCACCGACGATCTGGAGCCGCTGTTCGCCCTGCGCGCCGAGGGCGCGCCCCTGGCGATCATGGGTTTTGAGCCGGTCGACGGCCTGCTCTATGGCCGGTTGATCCGCGGCGCCGACGGCCACGTGATCCGCGTGGCCGAGCCGAAGGACGCCACCCGCGAAGAGCTGGCCGTGAAGGCCTGCAACGCCGGCATGTACGTGGCCGGCGCCGCCGACCTGTTCCGCTGGCTGGGCAAGGTCACCAACCAGAACGCCAAGGGCGAATACTACATCACCGACATCATCGGCCTGGCCACCGCCGAGAAGGCGGTGGTGCGGACCCACATCGCGCCGGAGAGTTCGGTGATGGGCTGCGACACCCCCATGCAGCTCTCGCAGGCGGAAGCCATCTTCCAGCAGCGGAGCCGCGCGCATTTCCTGGCCGAGGGCGTGGCCATGCTCGCCCCCGAGACCGTCCACTTCAGCTGGGACACCGAGATCGCGCCGGGGGTATCGATCGAGCAGTTCGTGGTCTTCGCGCCGGGCGTGAAGGTGGAGACCGGCGCGGTGATCCGCGCCTTCAGTCACCTCGAGGGCGCGGTGGTGCGCTCCGGCGCCCTAATTGGCCCCTATGCACGGCTGCGGCCGGGGGCGGACATCGGCGAGGATGCCCACATCGGCAACTTCGTCGAGGTGAAGAAGGTCGCGGTCGGCAAGGGCGCCAAGGCCAACCACCTCAGCTATCTGGGCGACGGCACGGTGGGAGCGGGCGCGAACCTCGGCGCCGGCACCATCTTCTGCAACTACGACGGCTTCGACAAATGGGAGACACATGTGGGTGAGGGCGCTTTCATCGGATCGAACACCGCGCTGGTCGCGCCGGTGACCGTGGGAGCGGGGGCCTACACCGGCTCCGGCTCGGTGATCACCCAGGATGTGGCGCCCGACGCCCTGGCGCTGGAACGCAATGCGCAGGCGGAGAAGCCGGGATGGGCGGCGCGGTTCCGGGAACGGAAGCTGGCCCAGCGCGCGGCCCGGAAGGCCAAGGCGTGAGCGACGCCGAAGCCCAGAAGCGCGCCGCGGGCGAAGCGGCCGCAGCCCTGGTGGAGAACGGCATGGTGGTCGGTCTGGGGACCGGCTCCACGGCCGTCTGGTTCGTCAAGTCGCTGGCCGCGCGCCGGCTGGACATCACCTGCGTCGCCACCTCGCAGCGGACGGCGGACCTCGGCGCGGAGCTCGGCCTGAAGATCGCCGAGCTGGGCCAGACCGCCGAGATCGACCTCACCGTGGACGGCGCCGACGAGGTCGGGCCGGGCCTGTCGCTGATCAAGGGCGGCGGCGGCGCGCTGTTGCGCGAGAAGCTGGTCTGGGAGGCTTCGCGCCGCTGCGTCGTCATAGCTGACGCCGACAAGCGCGTGCAAACGCTGGGGAAATTCCCCTTGCCGATCGAGGTCGTGGCGTTCGGGCACAAGACCACCATGCTGCGGATCTGCGACGCCCTGGGCGAATGCGACATCGGCGTTGCGCCGCGGCTGCGCCAGAAAGACGGCCAGCCGATGCGAACCGACGGGGGAAACCTCATCTATGACGCAGCTTGCGGTCGGATCGAGGAGCCGGCGGCGCTGGCGTTCGCCCTGAAGAGCGTCACCGGCGTCGTGGACCACGGCCTGTTCCTCGACCTGGCCGACCAGGCGCTGATCGGCACGCCCGACGGCGTGACGATCCTGGAACCTTGATAAGGAGCGCCCGGTGGCGAAATACGACTACGACCTCTTCGTGATCGGCGCGGGCTCGGGTGGCGTGCGCGCCGCGCGTCTGGCGGCGATGTCCGGCGCCCGGGTGGCGGTGGCCGAGGAGCACCGGGTCGGCGGCACCTGCGTGATCCGCGGCTGTGTGCCCAAGAAGTTCATGGTGTACGCTTCGGAATTCGCTCACCATTTCAAGATCGCCAAGGGCTACGGCTGGACCGTGGGCGAGAGCAGCTTCGACTGGCCCGCCTTCATCGCCGAGAAGGACAAGGAGATCTCCCGGCTTTCCGGAGTCTACGTCCGCAACCTGCAGAACGCCGGCGCTGAGCTGCTGCATGGCCGCTCGCGCCTGGTCGACGCCCACACGGTCGAGACGGCGGGCGCCGGGACGATCACGGCCGAAAAGATCCTGATCGCCACCGGCGGACGTCCCTGGATGCCGAAGCATCTTCCGGGCGTGGAGCACGCCATCACCTCCAACGAGGCCTTCCACCTGAAGGAGCTGCCGAAGCGGATCGTGATCGCCGGCGGCGGCTATATCGCCATCGAGTTCGCCGGGATCTTCAACGGCCTCGGCGTCGAGACCACGCTGGTGCACCGGGGCCCGAACGTGCTGCGCGGTTTCGACGACGACATCCGCGCCCACATCGCCGAGGAGATGGAGAAGCGTGGGATCACCGTGGTGCTGGGGACCCACCACACCGCCATCGAGAAGACCGCCACCGGCCTCGTCAGCCGCTTCAGCGACGGCCACCACCGCGAGAGCGACGTGGTGATGTTCGCCCTCGGCCGCGAACCCTATACCGAGGACCTCGGCCTGGAGGCGGCGGGCGTCAAGCTGACCGAGACCGGCGCTGTGGCGGTGGACGCCCATTCGCGCACCAACGTCGAGAACATCTGGGCCGTGGGCGACGTCACCGACCGCATCAACCTGACACCGGTGGCGATCCGCGAGGGCCAGGCCTTCGCGGAGACCGAGTTCTACGGCAAGCCCACCAGCTTCGACCACGAGATGGTCGCCCTGGCGGTGTTCTCGCAACCGCCGATCGGCTCGGTCGGCCTCTCCGAGGCCGAGGCCCGCCACAAGCACGGCAAGGTGGACATCTATCTCTCCCGCTTCCGGCCGATGAAATACGCCTTCATGGGCAACGACGAACGCTGCCTGGTGAAGCTGGTGGTGGACGGCGCCACCGAGCGGGTGCTGGGCTGCCACGTGGTCGGCCCGGACGCGCCGGAGATGATCCAGATGGCGGCCATCGCCATGAAGATGGGCGTCACCAAGAGCCAGTGGGATTCCACCTGCGCGGTGCATCCGACCCTGGCCGAAGAGCTGGTCACCCTGCGTGAGAAGCACGTGCCCCAGGGCCTCGGCGCCGTGGCATGACCGCGGCCGCGGCAGATGAGGTGAGGGCGGAGCGCGATATCGTGGGCGTCTGGTGCGGCTGCGTGCTGCTGGCCGCCGTCGTGCTGATCCCGGTCCTGGGATGGCTGGCGCCGCTCGGATTTGCGGGGCTGCTCGCGCTGATGGGGCTCTTGAGCCTGCCGGCGATCCGTATGACCGACGAGGACAGGCCGGTGCTGATCGTCCTGCTCGCCGCCCTGGTCTGGGCGGCGGTCTCGACCACGTGGAGCCCCTATCACCCGAAGAACGCCTCCACGAGCACGGTGCTGAAGCTCGCCTTCATGCTGCCGCTCGGCTGGAGCGCGGTGTGCGGCGCGCGGCGCGCCGACCCCCGGCTCCGCAACTGGGCGCTGCGTATCCTGACCTGGGGCCTTGGCGTGTTCGGCGCGGTGCTGCTGGTCGAGGGCTTCACCGGCGGCGAACTCTACCGGCGCCTGCACGTCGCCTTCTACGAGCCGATCCGGCCGGACCTGGCGCAGGCCAACGTGGCCCACGCGACCTTCGTGCTGGCGCTGCTCTGGCCGGCGGCCCTGCTGGGCGGACTGAGGACGCGATGGGAGGCCTGGCTGCTCGTGCCCATCGTGGCGGCCGGGACGCTGCTGGCCGCCCATGAGTTCAAGGGCGACGCCCCGGTGATCGCTGTGCCGCTCGCCGCGCTCGTCGCCCTGGCGGTCTGGCGGTGGCCGCGCGCCGCACCCAAGGCGCTGGCGGCGATGGCGGCCGTGCTCTTTCTGACCATGCCGGGGATCGTGTGGGCGGTGCGGGCCACCGGCGACTACGGTGTGATCGAGAGCGACATCCCGCTCTCCTGGTCGATGCGCATGGGTTACTGGAGCCACGCCATCGACTGGATCCGCGACCGGCCGCTGCGCGGCTGGGGCCTGGACGCCAGCCGCATGATGGGACCCGGCATCCAGCTGCATCCCCACAACGGCGAGCTTCAGGCCTGGCTGGAGCTGGGCGCGGTCGGCGCCGTCGCCGCGGCGGCCTTCTGGTGGCTGAGCCTCAGCCGGCTGTCGCGGCCGGCCAGCGATCGCACCGCCGCCGGCGTCGCCGCCTCGGCCACCATCTTCCTGCTGTTCGGCACCCTGAATTTCGGCATCTGGCAGGAGTGGTGGCTAGGGCTGGGCGGGCTGCTCGTGGTGATCGCCGCGATGCAGGCGCCGCGTCCGCCCGCTCGGACATCGACCTGAGCCCCTATATCGGAGTAGAAGGCCCGCTTTCGCCGCCCTGGCCTTGGCGGCGCGGAGTTTGATGATGGAACACTGGACGCCCGCTTCCTGGAGATCGAAGCCCGCCAAGCACCTGCCGACGGACTATGCCGATCAGGCGGCGCTGGCGAAGGTGGAGCAGACGTTGCGCGGCATGCCGCCGCTGGTGTTCGCCGGCGAGGCGCGCCGGCTGAAGAGCCTGCTGGGCGACGTGGCCGACGGCCGCGCCTTCCTGTTGCAGGGCGGCGACTGCGCCGAGAGCTTCAAGGAGTTCCACGCCGACAACATCCGCGACACCTTCCGCCTGATCCTGCAGATGGCGGTAGTGCTGACCTTCGCCGGCGGCAAGCCGGTCGTGAAGGTGGGCCGGATGGCCGGCCAGTTCGCCAAGCCGCGCTCGGCGCCGATCGAGACCCAGGGCGACGTGACCCTGCCGTCCTACCGCGGCGACATCATCAACGGCATGGAGTTCACCGCCGAGGCGAGGACGCCCGACCCGCAGCGGCTGCTGCAGGCCTACGGCCAGTCGGCGGCGACCCTCAACCTGCTGCGCGCCTTCGCCGGCGGCGGCTATGCCGACCTGCACAATATCCACCGGTGGAATCTCGGCTTCGTGGCCGGCAGCCCGCAGGGCGCGCGCTACGAGGAGCTGTCCGACAAGATCAGCGAATCCCTGGCCTTCATGGAGGCCATCGGGGTCACGCCGGAGAGCCACCCGAGCCTGCACCAGGTGGACTTCTTCACGAGCCACGAAGGCCTGCTGCTGGGCGTCGAAGAGGCGATGACCCGCGTCGATTCCACCTCCGGCGAATGGTACGACACCTCGGCCCACCTGCTGTGGATCGGCGAGCGGACCCGTGAGCTGGACGGCGCGCACGTGGAGTTCTTCCGCGGCATCCGCAATCCGATCGGCGTGAAGTGCGGTCCCTCGATGGAGGGCGACGACGTCCTGCGTCTGATGGACGCGCTCAACCCGAAGAACGAGTCCGGCCGCCTGACGCTCTACGGCCGCTTCGGCTACGACAAGATCGAGGATCGCCTGCCGCGGCTGCTCAGGGCCACCAAGGCCTCCGGCCGCAGCGTCGTCTGGGCGATCGACCCGATGCACGGCAACACGCTGACCGCCGCCAACGGCTACAAGACCCGGCCGTTCGACCGCATCCTCGCCGAGGTGAAGAGCTTCGTGGAGATCTGCAAGGCCGAGGGCGTGCATCCGGGCGGCGTGCATCTGGAGATGACCGGCCAGAACGTGACCGAATGCCTGGGCGGCGCGCGGGCGCTGGCGGAAGGCGACCTCGCCGACCGCTACCACACCCACTGCGACCCGCGGCTGAACGGGGAGCAGGCGCTGGAACTGGCCTTCCTGGTGGCCGAGAAGCTGAAGGAAGACCGCACGCCGGTCCGCCGGCAGGCCGCCTCGACCTGATCGTCGGAACAGGCGGGCCCGCCGGCTCGCCTGTGCCTCCGAAGCCACGGCGCGCGGATCAGCGTTAACGGACGCGAAGCTTCGCTTGCCAGTTTTGGGCGTGGGCGCCAATTTCCGCGTCCTCTTTGAAAACCCGAGCCCCCGCCATGGACCGCCCAGCGGCCCAGGCGTCCTCCCTTGCCGGGGAGCGCCGCCATCCCGTCCGCGTCGAACTGGCCCAGCTGCTGAAGCTGTCGGGCCCGGTGGTGATCGCGCGCCTGGGGATCATGGCCATGGGCCTGTCCGACGCCATCGTGGTCGGCCGCTATTCGGCGATCCAGCTTGGCTACCATGCCCTGGCCTGGGCCCCGACCAGCGTGGTGGTGACCATGGCCATCGGCCTGCTCATCGGCGTGCAGGTGATGACCGCCCGCGCCGTCGGCGAGGGCCGCCGCCACGAGACCGGCGCGGTGCTGCGGCGGGGGCTGTCCTACAGCCTGTGGATCGGGGTGCTGTCGGCGATCTTCATCGCGGTCGCCGGGCCGGCCTTCCTGCACGGCATCGGCCTCGAGAAGGACCTGGCGGACGGGGCGACCAAGGCGCTGCTGGTCTTCTCCCTGTCGCTGCCCGGGTACGCCGTCAGCGTGGCCGCCAGCTTCTGGTTGGAGGGCCTGGCGCGGCCGGGGCCCGGGGCGTGGGCCATGTGGATCGCCAATGCGGTGAACCTGGGCCTGGACCTGCTGCTGGTGCCCGGGACCTTCGGCCTGCCGGCGCTGGGCGCGGTGGGCGGCGCGTGGGCCACCACCGGCGCGCGGACCTTCCTGGCCGTCGCCATGCTGGTCTACATCGCCCGCATGCCCGAGGCGCGTGAGCTCGGCGTGTTCGACAAGCCGGAGCGCAACCGCGCGGCCGAAGCCGAGCAGCGGCGGATCGGCTTCGGGGCGGGCGCCTCAAACTTCTTCGAGGTGGCGTCCTTCTCCAGCATGAACATCATCGCGGGCTGGCTGGGCGGACTGGCCGTCGCCGCCTGGGCGATCGTGCTGAACGTCGCGGCCATCGTCTTCATGGCGCCGCTCGGCCTGTCGACCGGCGCTGCGGTGCGGGTCGGGACGGCCTATGGCGCGCGCGACCCGGCGGGCGTCAACCGCGCGGGCGGCGTGGCCTTTGCGGTGACGGCGGTGTTCGGCGTACTGGTCTCGCTGGCGATCTGGCCGAACGCCGAGCTGATCTCGCATGCCTACACCAGCAACCCCGCGACCATCGCCATGGCCGCGCCGGCCCTGGCGCTCGCCTGCCTGATGTTCCTGCCGGACTCCCTGCAGGTGGTGGCGGCCCAGGCGCTGAGGGCCCGCGGCGACGTCTGGCTGCCCACCGGCGCCCACCTGACGAGCTACATCCTGGTGATGATGCCGCTCGCCTACTGGCTGGCGATCCCCCGGCACATGCACATCATCGGCATTGTCTGGGCCGTGATTCTGGCGAGCTGCGTCTCCGGCGCGCTGCTGCTCGCCCGGTTCTGGATGCTCAGCCGGCGCGACCGCTAGGCGCTCAGGCCTCGGCGCCCAGGATCCAGCCTTCTTCGCGCTCGGCGTCGAGCACCACGTCGGGCGCCGCGGTCTTGCCGGGCCCGAACAGGGCGCCCAGCTTGTTGGCCTCGTCGAGGCGCGCGAAATGCTCGGCGGTGGAGCGCACCTGGGTCAGGTCCTTGACCTCGCCCGGCGCGCCCTGCGCCTTGATCAGCGAGGGGTAGACCTCGGCCAGCACCACGTCGACGCCGGCGAGGTCCGCCTCGGTCAGCGTCTTGAAGCCGGTTTCGAACGGCCAGGCCTTCACGCCGTCGCCGCGGGTCTGCTTCAGCCGGCGCACGGCGGGGATGCCGAGGATCGCCTGGCCGCCGACGGAGCCGTTGTAATAGAGCTTCCAGATCGACGCCGCGCCCTTGGCCGCGAGGTCTGCATGGCGGAACTCCGGCAGATCGTCGGGCCCGTGCGCGCGGGTGCGCTTGGGCTGCAGGGTGGTCAGGGCGTCCTTGGGCGGGCAGCCCCAGAACGGGAACGGCCCGCCGGTGATCCGCCGGTTGATCTCCGAGGCGACGCCGAACCGGTTGTTGGTGTTGTCGACCTTGTCCTTGACCATCTTGTCGACCTGGTCCCAGGCCGCGCGCCAAGGCTGCTCGCCCGGCAGCTTCAGGGCCTCGGCGAACCCGCGCGGGAAGCCCAGCGGGAAGTCGAAGCCGACCAGCGCCCGCTCGGAGCGCTTCTTCAGGTCGTCGAGGATCGCCGCCAGCCGCTTCTCCGCCTCACCGCGGGTGGGCGGGTTGAAGCTCTCGAACGCCATGCGGAATCGCACGTCACGCTTCAGCACGCCGATCCAGACGGAGTCAGCGCCGGTGGTCGGCTTGGAGGCGGCGCTCCAGTCGACGATGACATAGGCGCTGAAAAGGCGCGGCACGGGCGGCTCCTGGGGGCAGGGAAGTCGAGGGCTTGTAGCCCCTCAGTCGGGACGGGCCAATGGCGCGGGCGTTCACGATCCGCCCGCGCCGCTGCGCCTAGGCGAGCTTGACCAGCATCTTGCCGAGGTTCTCGCCTTTGAAGAGGCCCATGAAGGCGTCCGGGGCCTTCTCGAGGCCTTCGAACACCGTCTCCTTCCAGGTCACCTTGCCCTCTGCCACCCACTTGGAGAGGTCGGCGATGTACTGCGGCATCAGGTCGAAGTGATGGGAGACGATGAAGCCTTCCATGCGGATGTTCTTGCCGATGAGCAGGGCGAGGTTGCGCGGCCCCGGCTGCGGCTCGGTGGCGTTGTAGATCGAGATCATCCCGCAGATCGCGAACCGCGCGAACAGCCGCGCCCCATTCAGCGCCGCCTCCAGGTGCGGGCCGCCGACGTTGTCGAAATAGACGTCGACGCCGTCGGGCGCGGCGGCCAGCAGCGCCGCCGTCAGGTCCTTCTCGGCCTTGTAGTCGATGACGTGGTCGACCCCGATCTCCTTGAGGAAGGCGACCTTCTCCGCCCCGCCGGCCGAGCCGACCACCGTGTGGCCCTTGGCCTTGGCGATCTGGCAGACCATCGAGCCCACCGCTCCGGCGGCGCCGGAGACGAACACCACGTCGCCGTCCTTCAGGGCGGCGATCCGCAGCAGGCCGGCATAGGCGGTGAGGCCGGGCATGCCGGCGGCGCCCAGGAAGGCCTGGGGCGGCAGGCCGCGGGTGTCCAGCTTCTGCAGGCTGGAGGCCGGCGCCGTGAAGCCTTCGCGCCAGCCGAGGCCGGACTGCACCAGGTCGCCGGCCTTGAATTTCGGGTCGTTGGAGGCGGTCACCTCGCCCACCGCGCCGCCGTCCAGCGCCTTGCCCAGCTGGAAGGGCGGGCTGTAGCTCTTCACGTCGTTCATCCGGCCGCGCATGTAGGGGTCGACGGTCATCCACAGGTTGCGGACCTGCACCTCGCCGGGGCCCGGATCGGGCAGGTCGACGGTGGCCATCTCGAAGTTGTCGGCGGTCGGCAGGCCCACCGGGCGGCTCTTGAGGCGGATTTCGCGTGCGGTCGCCATGGTGCTGTTTCCTCTGTGACGGTTTGTCCCGTTCAAACGACTGTTTAGCTCCTCCGCATGGGTGGCGTCGAGGGCGGCAAGCTGGTACGCGCTCCGGCCAATCCGGAGCTTTTGATGGTTGAGTCTCTGCGCGGGGGCGTGATCGGCGCGGGCGTGTTCGGCGGCTATCATGCGCGCCAGTACGCCCGTCTGGACGGGGTGGTGCTGTCGGCGGTGCTGGACTCCCATCCCGACCGCGCCGCCAAGGTCGCCGTGCCGCTGGGCGGGCGCGCCTTCCACGACCTGGAGGACTTCCTGGACGCCGTGGACGTGGTGACCATCGCCTCGCCGGCGACCTTCCACGCCGAGCACGCGCTGGCGGTGCTGGCGGCCGGCAAGCCGGTCTATATCGAGAAGCCCATCGCCATCAGCGTCGCCGACGGCGAGAAGATCCGCGCCGCCGGTCGGGCCAACAACCTGGTCGTCGCCTGCGGCCATCAGGAGCGGGTGGTGTTCCGGGCCATGGGCCTGCTGGACGTGCCCGAGCAGCCGCTGCTGCTGGAGGCCCTGCGCCACGGCCCGCCGTCCGACCGCAGCCAGGACGTCTCCGCCATCCTCGACCTGATGGTCCATGACATCGACCTGGCGCTGTCGCTCTCCGCCGCCGAGCCGGTGACGGCGGAAGGCGAGGGGCGGCTGGGTTCCAGCGGCAGCTGGGACAAGGCCCGCGCCGAGGTCAGCTTCGACGACGGCTTCACCGCCCTGTTCGACGTCTCGCGCATGGCCCCGGAGCGCAAGCGCACCATGCGGGTGGTCTACCCCTCCGGCGAGGTGGAGATCGACTTCCTGACCCGTGCGTTCCGCAACACCACGCCGTTCGCGCTCAATCCCGAGTTCGCCGACACCCCGGCCGCCACCGACCCGCTGGGCGCCAGCGTCGAGGGCTTCCTGCAGGCGGTGCGGGGCCTGGCGCCGCGGCCGATCGTGACCGCCGAGGAGGCGATCCGCGCCCTCGATCTGGCGCTCGCTGTCGAACAGGCGCTGGAGGAACCCGTCGGCGCGCGCTAGCCTTCCCGCGCTTCAAGGATCGGGAGACGTCCATGACCTCCAGCGCGCACGAATATTCGTTCCAGACGATCGACGGCCAGCCGCTGCCGCTGACCAGCTTCCGCGACAAGGTGGTGCTGGTGGTCAACACCGCCTCGCAGTGCGGACTGACGCCGCAATACGACGGGCTGGAGCAGCTCTATTCCGACTACAAGGACCGTGGGCTGGTGGTGCTGGGCGTGCCCTGCAACCAGTTCGCCGGCCAGGAGCCGGGGACGGAAGCCGAGATCAAGGACTTCTGCGAGACCCGCTTCAACATCGACTTCCCGCTCACCGCCAAGGTCGACGTGAAGGGCGACGCCGCCCACCCGTTCTACAAGTGGGCCAAGGACCAGCTGGGCGAACCGGCCGAGCCGGTCTGGAACTTCCACAAAATCCTGATCGGCAAGAGCGGGGAGGCCTTGCAGGCGTTCGGTCCGCGGACCGATCCGCTCGACACCGAGGTCACCGACGCCATCGAGAAGGCGCTCTGAGGGCCGGAGTTGGCCGACGGCCGGCGAACCGCGCTGGGGGGAATGAGGGCCAAGCTCTTCCAATGGCAAGGTCCGCCGCCTAAGGAAGGCGCCTCGCAGTCGGAGTCGTAGGATGCATCGCAAACCGGACGGCTCCTGGGACAAGGCCAAGCTGCCCAGCCGGCACGTGACGGAGGGCCCGTCGCGGGCGCCGCACCGCTCGTACTATTACGCCATGGGCCTTGGCAGCCGGGAGATCGCCCAGCCCTTCGTCGGCGTCGCCTCCTGCTGGAACGAGGCCGCGCCCTGCAACACCGCCCTGATGCGCCAGGCCCACGCCGCCGCCGAGGGCGTGAAGCGGGCCGGCGGCACGCCGCGCGAGTTCTGCACCATCACCGTCACCGACGGCATCGCCATGGGCCACGAGGGCATGCGCTCCTCGCTGGTCAGCCGCGAGGTGATCGCCGACTCGGTCGAACTGACGATGCGCGGCCACTCCTATGACGCCTTGGTCGGCGTCGCCGGCTGCGACAAGTCCCTGCCCGGGATGATGATGGCCATGCTGCGCCTGAACGTGCCCAGCGCCTTCATCTACGGCGGCTCGATCCTGCCGGGCCGCTGGCACGGCCGCGACGTGACGGTGCAGGACGTGTTCGAGGGCGTCGGCAAATATTCGGCCGGCCAGATGAGCCTGGAGGACCTCTGCGACCTGGAGCAGCACGCCTGTCCGGGCGACGGCGCCTGCGGCGGCCAGTACACCGCCAACACCATGGCCTGCGTGTCGGAGGCGATCGGCCTGGCCCTGCCGCTGTCCTCGGCGCTGCCGGCTCCCTACCTCGACCGCGACCAGTACGCGGTCGCGACCGGCGAAGCGGTGATGGCGCTCCTGGAACGCAACATCCGCCCGCGCGACATCTGCACCCGCGAGGCGTTCGAGAACGCCGCCGTCGTGGTGGCCGCCACCGGCGGCTCGACCAACGGCGGCCTGCACCTGCCGGCCATGGCCCACGAGTGCGGCATCGAGTTCACCCTGCGCGACGTGGCCGAGATCATGAGGCGCACGCCCTACCTGGCCGACCTGATGCCGGGCGGGCGCTATCCGGCCAAGAAGATGGGCGAGGCAGGCGGCGTGCCGATGCTGCTGCGGACCCTGCTGGACGCCGGGCTGATCCACGGCGACTGCATGACCGTCACCGGCAAGACCATCGCCGAGAACCTGGAAGGCGTCCTCTGGGACGACCAGCAGGACGTCATCCGCCCGGTCTCCAGCCCGTTGTCGGCGACCGGCGGCGTGGTCGGCCTGTGGGGCTCGCTCGCCCCCGAGGGCGCCATCGTCAAGGTGGCCGGCCTCAAGCACACCAAGCATCGCGGCCCGGCCCGGGTGTTCGACGGCGAGGAGGCCTGCTTCGCCGCCGTCGAGGCGCGCGACTACGACGAAGGCGACGTCCTGGTCATCCGCTACGAGGGTCCGAAGGGCGGTCCCGGCATGCGCGAGATGCTGTCGACCACCGCGGCCATCTACGGTCAGGGCGTGGAGAACATCGCGCTGATCACCGACGGTCGGTTCTCGGGCGCGACCCGCGGCCTCTGCATCGGCCACGTGGGCCCGGAAGCCGCGGCCGGCGGCCCCATCGCGCTGGTGAAGGACGGCGACATCATCGCCATCGACGCCGACGAGGGCACGATCGAGCTGGAAGTCGATCCAATCGAGCTGGAGCACCGCGCCTACGAACTGGCCAAGGAGCCGGCGCGGGTGTCGAACTACGCCTCGGGCGCTCTGTGGAAGTTCGCCCAAGGGGTCGGGCCGGCCTATCTGGGCGCTGTCACCCATCCGGGCGCGGCCGCCGAGCGGCACGTCTACGCCGACATCTGATGAAGACCCTGGGCCTGATCGGCGGGATCAGCTCCGAGAGCACGACGGTCTACTACCAGCTGCTCAACCGGCTGGTCCGCGAGCGGCTGGGCGGCCTGCACTCCGCCCAGCTGATCCTCTGGTCGGTGGACTTCGCGCCGATCGCCGAGCTGCAGGCCAAGGGCGACTGGGAGGCTACCGGCGTCCAGCTGGCCGAGGCGGCCCGGCGCCTGGAAGCCGCCGGCGCCGAGGCGATCCTGATCTGCGCCAACACCATGCACATCAACGCCGACCAGGTTCAGGCGGCGGTGGGCGCGCCGTTGATCCACATCGCCGACGCCACGGCGGCGGCGCTGAAGGCGAGGGGCGTCAGCCGCCCGCTGCTGCTGGCCACGCGCTTCACCATGGAAAAGGCCTTCTACCGCGAGCGGCTCGAAGCGGCGGGGCTGGCGGTCAGCGTGCCCGACGCCGCCGACCGCGAGCGGCTGCACGCCATCATCTTCGACGAGCTCTGCCAGGGGGTGATCTCGCCTGCGTCCAAGGCCGAGGCGCTGGCGATGATCGCCCGCGGCAAGGCGGCCGGCGCCGACGGGGTGATCTTCGGCTGCACGGAGATAGGCCTGCTGCTCGATCCGGCGGAGCTCGGCCTGCCGGCGGTGGACACCGCCGTCGTCCACGCCGAGGCGGCGGTGGCGTTCGCGCTCGGCTAGAGCGCCTTCACGCCGAACAGGTAGGGGTGGGCCCAGGCGAGCGCCGCCCAGACCGCGACCGCCAGGAGGATCCGCCACCAGCCGATCTCGCGCAGGCTAAGCCGCTGCCGACCCTGCGCGATGGCCAGGAAGGGCGCGTTGGAGGTCTGGGCGGCGAAGGCGTCCCACTTGGCCCCCAGCGCCCGCTTGCGCTTGGCGTCGATGCTGGCCGTGCCGAACAGGGCCAGCACCAGCATGGAGCCGAACAGCACGAGGCTGGCGGCGTCGCCGTTCACCAGCAGGTGGCCGATGGCCCAGATCGCCACGCCCCACAGGAAGGGATGGCGGGTGATGCGCAGCATGCCGCGAACCACCTCCGGGCGGTCGAGGGCGCCTTCCTGCCGGACGCTGGTGGGGTTGGGGGTGGTCAGTCCCGGCACGATGAGCAGCATCGCCACGAGCTGCAGCGCCAGTTGCAGGCCGTGGGTGGCCGGCGTCATGCCCCAGAGCACGTCGTTGTCCGCCGAGCCGCGGGAACTGCCGAAGGCGAAGCCCAGCCACACCAGGCCCCCCACCGAGGCCAGGGCGAACAGCCCCATGTAAGGACCCTGGCCGATCCGCCCGGTCAGGGCGTCGCGCACCCGGGTGCCGGAGACGAGAAGATGGATGAGGACGAAGAAGGCCGCCGCGGCGATCAGGCTGGTCATGGACGCATCCCTTTAGCTGGCGGCAGTGTGCGCGGATAGATTTACAGCGTCAAGTTTCCGCCTTGTGATCCTCGAACTGGTCTTCGTCCTGATGCTGGTCTTCGTCGTCGCCGAACGGCAGGGCGTCGAGGCGGGGCTCCGGCTCCGGCCGGCGCTGTGGGACCGGAGGGGCCACGGGCTCGGGCGCAGGCTCAGGAGCGGGCCGGGCGGCCACCGCCACGGCCTCCCGGCGCGGGACCGGGCGGCGGAACAGCGCCTCGGTGCGCGCCAGCCAGCGATTGGCTTCCTGCACCGCCTCGGGCGCGGAGAGCGCCTTGCGGCGGGCCTCGTCCTGCGGCAGCCACAGGTCGAGGTCGAAGTCCGGGCGGTAGGGATCGTCGAACACCAGCCGCAGGCGCACCAGCTTGTCCGCGCCGGTGAGCATGTCCAGTGGGCGACGCGGCTCGCCGCGGTAGGACCGCCCGACCACCTGGCCATCGACCACGAGCTCGGCCCCCACCAGCTCCTCGATGCGGTAGAGCAGGCACCAGGCGCCGGCGTCCCAGGTCACCGCCAGGATGTTGCTGGTGAAGTTGAAGCCCACGCCGCGTCCGCGTCCGCGCGCGACCAGCAGTGCATGCGGTTCGGCCCTCAGGACCTTGCGCAGGCCGCGCCGGATGCGCCGGGCCTCATCCGAATACCAGATCGCAGCCCCGCCCAGCAGGGTCAGCGTCACGCCCGCCAACGCGAGCAGCAGCAGGAGCCGCGCGACATCGTCCATACGCGGAGGCTACGCCGGTTTCGTGAGTCCCGCCTAGAGGTCCAGCTCAACCATGAAGGGCACATGGTCGGAGGGCTTTTCCCAGCTGCGGACGTCGCGGTGGATGCTGACGCCGCGCAGCAGGTCGGCGGCCTGGGGGGAGAGCAGGGCGTGGTCGATGCGGATGCCGTTGTTCCGCTGCCAGGCGCCGGCCTGGTAGTCCCAGAAGGTGTAGGCGCCCGGCGCGCCGTCGGCCTGCAGGTAGGCGTCGGTCAGCCCCAGCCACTTCAGCGCCCGGAAGGCCTCGCGGCTCTCCGGCTGGAAGAGGGCGTCGTCCACCCAGTTCTTGGGGAACTCGGCGTCGCGCGGCTCGGGGATGACGTTGAAGTCGCCGGTGAGCACCAGCGGCTCCTCCAGCGCCAGCAGCGCCTGGGCGTGGCGGTTCAGCCGGTCCATCCAGGCGAGCTTGTAGGCGAACTTCTCGGTGGGGATGGGATTGCCGTTGGGCAGGTAGATCGAGGCCACCCGCACCGGCTGGCGCCCGGAGACCACCGCCTCGATGTAGCGGGCGTGGTCGTCGCCTTCGCCCTCGGGCAGGCCGCGCCGGATGTCCTCCAGCGGGGTCTTGGAGAGCAGGGCCACGCCGTTGTAGCTCTTCTGGCCATGGACGGCGACATTATAGCCAAGCCGTTCAAAGGCTTCGGTCGGAAACTTCTCGTCGACGCACTTGATCTCCTGCAGGCAGGCGACGTCCGGCTGGGCCGACTCGAACCAGCGCAGCACCGTCTCCAGGCGGGCGTTGACGGAATTGACGTTCCAGGTGGCGATCTTCATGCGGGCTCCGGCGGTGCGCCGCGAAGCTAGAGGGCCGAGGGGGAAGGCTCAATGGGCCGGCCACAAGAATGAGAAGGGCGTCTTGACGTGAGATGGTCGTCTCATTAATATCGTCGTTCGACGAACGGAGGATGACATCATGTGTGTGACCTCTGCGGACATGGACCGCAAAATGGACGAGCATTTCGGCTTTGAGGCGCGTGACGACGTGGCGGGCGTGCTCTCCACGCTCACCGACGACGTCGAGCATGACATCGTGGGCTGGCCCACCGGACCGACGCGGGGACGGGACGGCGCGCGGCCGTTCTACGAGGCGCTCTTCGCCGACCTGGCCGACGGAAAGGTCGAGTGCCTGCGCCGGCTCTACGGCGACGGGTTCATGGTCGACGACTCGCGTTGGCGCGGCACGGCGCCCGGCCGGCCGTTCGGGCTGGACGGCAAGGGACGGCCGCTGGAATTCCGGCTGCTGCACGTGGTCGAGTTCACCGACGACGGGGAAATCCGGCGCGAGAACGTCTGGATCGACCTGGCCTCGATCCTCCAGCAGCTGCCGCAGGACTGACGTGTCGGAGGTCGTGCAGGCCGGGCGTCCGAATCAGAAGCGGCGCACCCGCAAGGCGCTGCTGGAGGCGGCCGCGCGCCTCAGGAGCGTTGGACGCAACCCGACGCTGGAGGAGGTCGCCGAGGAGGCGCTGGTCTCCCGCGCGACGGCCTACCGCTACTTCGCGAGCGTCGACGGGCTGCTCCTGGAATCGGCGCTCGACGTGGCCATGCCCCGCGCCGAGGACCTGTTTCCGCCCGGCGCGCCCACAGACCCGGTCGCGCGGTTGGAGCGGGTGGACCAGGCGGTGCACGACATGATGGTCGCCAACGAGGCCCCGCTGCGCATGATGCTGGCGCAAAGCCTGGAGCGGAGCGTCAGGGGCGATGCCGAGGATGGCGTCCCGGCCCGCCAGAACCGTCGCAGCCCGCTGATCGATGCGGCGCTGGAGCCGGCGCGCCACCTCCTGGACCCGGACGCCATCAAGCCGCTGAGCGCGGCGCTGGCCCTGCTCGTCGGCACCGAGGCGCTGGTGGTGCTGAAGGACGTGCTGCAGCTCGAAGACGCCGAAGCGCGGGAGGTTAAGCGCTGGGCCATCCGGGCGCTGGTGGAGGCGGCGCGCAAGGACGCCAATTAGCGGTCAGGCCAGCTGAACTTCAGATCGAGAAGCTGACGCCGCAGCCGCAGCTGGACTTGGCGTTGGGGTTGCGGACCCGGAACTCGGCGCCGGCCAGCTCGTCGACGAAATCGATCTCCGAGCCCTTCAGCAGGGCCAGGGAAACCACGTCCACCAGGGCCGCGGCGCCGTCGCGTTCGATCTTCAGGTCATCGGGCTCGGAGGCGTCCACCAGGTCGAACTGGTACTGGAACCCGGAGCAGCCGCCGCCTTCCACCGCCACGCGCAGCATCACGTCGCGGCCCTCGGCCTGGCCGATGGCGCGGATCCGCCGGGCGGCGGCGGGCGACAGTGAGACGTCTGGGGTGGTCATGTCTGTTAAACCAAATGATGGCTTAGCCTATATGAGGTCCGCAGCGGCTTCGACCAAGAGGCCTTCCGATAGAATGGTTTGATGGCCGCCACGATCCCGCCCAGAGCCGCTTACGCCGAAGACCCGTCCAAGTCCCGGGGCCGCAAGGTCGCCGAGGCGGAGAGTCTCACCCGCACGCCGTTCGCGCGCGACCGTGACCGGATCATCCACGCGACGGCGTTCCGGAGGCTGAAGGAGAAGACCCAGGTCTTCGTGGCGCACGAGGGCGACCACTTCCGCACCCGGCTGACGCACTCGCTGGAGGTGGCGCAGATCGCCCGCTCGCTGGCCACCGCGCTCGGGCTGGACGCCGACCTGGCCGAGACCATCGCCCTGGCCCACGACCTCGGCCATCCGCCGTTCGGTCACGCCGGCGAGGACGAGCTGCAGATCCAGATGCAGGGCTACGGCGGCTTCGACCACAACGTGCAGACCTTCCGGGTCGTGACCAAGCTGGAGCGCCGCTACCCGCGCTTCGACGGGCTGAACCTCACCTGGGAGACGCTGGAGGGGATCATCAAGCACAACGGCCCGGTGACCGATAAGCTCGACCGGCCGTCGTGGAGCGCCATCACCGAGTTCGACGCCGAGTACGACCTGCGGCTGGGCGGCTGGGCCTCGGCCGAGGCCCAGGTGGCGGCGCTGGCCGACGACATCGCCTACAACAACCACGACGTCGACGACGGGGTGAACGCCGGGCTGTTCTACCTGAAGGAGCTGCTCGACGTGCCGCTGATCGGCCCGCACGTGGCCAGCGCCTTCGCCGACTATCCCGACTGCGACCACGGCATCATCCGGCTGGAGGCCGTGCGGCGGATGATCGGGGCCATGGTCGAAGACGTGCTGGCCGAGACCCGCCGCCGCGCCGAGGCCGCGCGCCTGGCGAGCCCGGAGGATGTCCGCACCCAGGACCACGCCGTCGTCGCCTTCTCCCGCGACATGGTCGAGGACCTTTCGGCGCTGCGCACCTTCCTGATGGAGCGGATGTACCGGCACTGGCGCGTCAACCGGACGCGTAGCCAGGCGCGGCGGATCCTGGCCGAGATGTTCCAGCTGTTCATGGCCGAACCCGACGTCCTGCCGACCGAGTGGTTCGTCCGCGCGCAGCAGCGCGACGAGGCCGGGCGCGCACGGCTGGTGTGCGACTACATCGCCGGCATGACCGACCGCTTCGCGATCGAAGAGCACCGCAAGCTGTTCCATCTCGACGTCTGGAACTGACCTCCGGCGCCCCGGGCTGCCCCTGGGGCGGTCCGCCCACAGGAAACCGACGAGGGCCGGTTCGGGGAGCGGCGCGCTTCGCTAGACTGGCGCCTCGAAGCGCCCGATTCGCGAGCTGCGGCGGGCTGGTCCTGGGGAATTCCTGCGATGTCCGACCATGAGCGCGGCGCCTACACGCCTCCCACCGACGCGCCGCTGTCGTTCGACGCGCGGCAGCCGGTGCGGGGCGCCCGCCCGATCCCCTTCACCCTGATCATCGGCCTGGTGGTGCTGGCCGGGCTGGCGGCGGCGATCTTCGTCTTCTACCGCTCCGGCGTGCGCCAGGCCGGCCAGCCGCCGCAGACCGTCGGCGCGCCGATCGGCGAGATGAAGAGCGCCGCGCCGGCCGACGCCCAGCCGCAGGATCCCGCCGCGGGCCTGCAGATCTACCGCTCCGAAGCCGGCCAGCCGGTTGCGGCGGCCCCCGCACAGCCGCAGTTCACCGCGCCGCCGGAGCAGCCGCAGGCCCGTCCTCAGGCCGCCGCCCCGGTGGTCATCACCCCGCCCGCCGCCGCGCCGACCGCGCCGGTGAGCGCCGGCCCGGCGCTGCGACCCGCCCTGCCACCCGCCGCGGCTCCGGCCGCCGCGCCGCCCGCGCCGCAGCCCAAGGCCGTCGCGCCCGTCGCCGCGGCCCCGAAACCCGCAGCGGTCCCGCCCGCGCCGCCCAAGCCCGCGCCCGTCGCCGCCGCTCCGGCTCCGAAGGCCGGCGGCGCGGCCGGCGTGCAGATCGGCGCCTTCTCGTCCCAGGCGCTGGCCGATAAGGGCTGGAACGACGCGGTCGCCGTCGCGCCGGGTCCGGCCGCGGGCAAGGGCAAGAGCGTCGAACGCGTGGAGAAGGACGGCCACACCCTGTTCCGCACCACCGTCACCGGCTTCGCCAGCCGCACCGAGGCCGCGGCCTTCTGCGGCAAGCTGAAGGCGGCCGGGAAGGCCTGTTTCGTCAAGTGAGCACCGCCGCCGCCATCCTGGGCTGCGCGGGCCCGACGCTCTCCCGCGAAGAGGTCGCCTTCTTCCGCGACGTGAAGCCCTGGGGCTTCATCCTCTTCGCCCGGAACATCGAGACCCCCGACCAGGTGCGGGCGCTGGTGGAGAGCCTGCGGGCGACCGTGGGCCGGGCCGACGCCCCGGTGCTGATCGACCAGGAGGGTGGGCGCGTGCAGCGGCTGGGCCCACCGCACTGGCGGCGCTATCCGCCTGGCCGCGCCTATGGCGAGCTGGCCGGCAATGACCCGCTGCTGCGCCGCGAGATCACCCGGCTGGGCGCGCGGCTGATGGCTCACGACCTGGCGCAGCTGGGCGTCAACGTCGACTGCGTGCCGGTGCTCGACGTGCCCGATCCGCAGGGCCACGAGATCATCGGCGACCGCGCCTACGGCCAGACGCCGGAGGCGGTGGCCTACCTGGGCCGCGCCGCCGCCGAGGGGCTGATCGCCGGCGGCGTGCTGCCGGTGATCAAGCACATCCCCGGCCATGGCCGCGCCATGGCCGACAGCCACCTGGAGCTGCCGGTGGTGGACGCCAGCTGGGACGAGCTGGACGGCCGCGACTTTGCGCCGTTCCGCGTGCTCTCCGACATGCCGATGGCGATGACCGCCCACGTGATCTATTCCGCGATCGACCGGAAGCGGCCGGCGACCACCTCGAAAAAGGTCATGCGCAAGGTGATCCGCGAGGCCATCGGCTTCGACGGCCTGGTGATGAGCGACGACCTCTCGATGAAGGCGCTGTCCGGGGATTTCACCGAACGGGCGCGCGCCTCGCTCTCGGCCGGCTGCGACGTGGTCCTGCACTGCAACGGCGTGATGGCCGAGATGAAGGCCGTGGTGGAGGGCGTGCGCGCGCTGAAGGGCAGGGCCGCCCGCCGCGCCGACGCCGCCCTGGCGCGGATCGCCCGCGCGCCGGAGCCGTTCGACGTCGAGGAGGGCCGCGCCCGCTTCGACGCCGCCTTCGAGGGACGCTTCGCCGGATGAGCTCGACCTTCCAGCCCAACCTCGACTTCGCCGCCGCGGCCACCGCGGCGGAGGACGGGGAGGCGCTGATCGTCGACATCGACGGCTACGAAGGCCCACTGCACGTCCTGCTGGCCCTGGCGCGCAGCCAGAAGGTCGACCTCCTGAAGCTGTCGGTGCTGAAGCTCGCCGAGCAGTACCTTGTGTTCGTGCACCAGGCGCGGCGAATGCGGTTCTCGCTGGCGGCCGACTACCTGGTGATGGCGGCGTGGCTGGCCTACCTGAAGTCGCGCCTGCTGCTGCCGAAGCCCGACCGTCCGAAGGCCGAGGACGCGCCGGCCGAGGAGATCGCCGCCCGGCTGGCCTTCCGGCTGGCCAAGCTCGACGCCATGCGCACCGCAGGCGAGGCGCTGAAGGCCCAGCCGACGCTCGGTCGCGACGTCTTCGTCCGCGGCGACCCGGAGGCCATCAAGGTGATTCCCTCCGGCCGGATCGAGGGCGACCTCTACGGCCTGATGAGCGCCTACATCGGCCAGCGCAAACGCGAGACCAGCCGCCACTACACTCCGCGCGCCCCGGTGGCCTATCCGCTGGAGGACGCCCGCGACCGGCTGCGCCAACTGCTGCCGGACCTGGCCCGCTGGACGCCGCTCACCGGCGTCGCGCCGCTGGGCGCGGAGGGGCAGGGGCCGTCGCGCGCCTCCTATGTGGCCTCGACCCTGTCCGCCAGCCTGGAGCTGGTGAAGGAAGGCGCCATGGAGGCCCGCCAGCTGGAGGCCTTCGCCGACATCTATATCCGCGCCAGGGGACGGGCGGCGTGAGCGAATCTGCCGACACCGAGCGCGAGATCGAGGCGCTGTTGTTCGCCGCCGCTGGCCCGCTCAGCCTGGAGGAGCTCGCCCGTCGGCTGCCGGAGGGCGTCGACGTGGCCGCCGCCCTGGCGGCGCTGCAGGGCCGCTATGCCGGTCGTGGCGTGGAGCTCGCCTGCGTCGCCGGGCGTTGGCGGTTCCAGACCGCCCAGGACCTCGCCTGGCTGATGACCGAGGAGCGCGAGGAGCCGCGCCGGCTGTCGAAGGCGGCGCAGGAGACCCTGGCCATCATCGCCTACCACCAGCCGGTGACCCGGGCCGAGATCGAGGCGGTGCGCGGCGTACAGGCCAGCCGCGGCACCCTCGACGTGCTGCTGGAGCTGGGTCTGGTGCGGATGCGTGGCCGTCGCCGCACGCCGGGCCGGCCGGTGACCTATGGCACCACCGACGCCTTCCTCGAGCACTATGGCCTGCCCAGCCTCGCCGACCTGCCGGGGGTGGCGGAGATGAAGGCCGCGGGCCTGCTGTCGCTGGACCTGCCGCCCGACTTCGCCGTCCCCGATCCCAGCCTGCTGGCGGCCGACGAGGATCCGCTGGAGGATGGCGATGCGCCGGAGTTCCACACCGACTTCATCGGCGAACAGGAGCCGGGGCGTTAGGACGCTGTCGGCGCAGATGGCGCACCGCACGAGGAAAGTTTATATAGCCGGCTGACCAAGTCGCGGGGGCGGGGTCGCCACGGCCGCGAACTGAGGAGTTTTTGTCGTTATGGGCTCTCTTTCGATCTGGCACTGGCTGATCGTCCTGGTGATCGTCGCCCTGGTGTTCGGCGGGCGCGGCAAGCTGTCGGGTCTTATGGGCGACGCGGCCAAGGGCATCCGCGCCTTCCGCGAAGGCCTCAAGGGCGAGGAAGAAGCGCACGAGGAGCCGCCGGCGCCGCAGCCTCTGCCGAAGACCCGGGCGAAGCCCAAGGCCAACGGCTGACCGCCTCGGTCGCCCAAGCGGGCGTATCGTTTCCCTTCGCTTGAAAGCGCGCTAAGCCCACGGCCATGTTTCCCGAAGGACGCGCTCTCGAGTTCCTGCTCGCCGCTGTCGTGGCGTTGATCGTGGTGGGTCCCAAGGACCTGCCGGTGCTTCTGCGCAAGCTCGGCCAGTTCATGGCCAAGTTGCGCTCGATGGCCGCCGAGTTCCGCGCCAGCTTCGACGAGATGGCCCGCCAGTCGGAGCTCGACGATCTGCGCAAGGAGGTCGAGGCCATGCGCCGCGGCCAGCTCACCGACCTCGCCCAGTCCACCCGCACCGAACTCGACAAGACCTTCGGCGACATCCACCAGGAACTCACCGACGTGGGCGTCCAGCTGCACCCGCCGATGAGCTACCAGTACGCCGAGCCGGCCGCCGAATCGGAGCCGGCGGTCGCTCCGAAGCCCAAGCGCCGGGCCGCAACCAAGGGGGCCGCGAAGTCTCCGGCGAAGGCCGGGGCGGCGAAATCCCCCGCCGCCCGGAAGACATCGACCACGGCCGCGGCGAAGCCTGCTCCCAAGCCCCGCGCCCGCAAGGCGGAGCCGAAGGCGTGAGCGACTACCCGCCCGAAGACTCCGAGATCGAAGCCTCCCGCGCGCCACTGCTCGAACACCTGGTCGAGCTTCGCCGGCGGCTGGTGGTCTGCGTGATCGCGCTCGGCGTGGCGTTCGCGATCTGCTTCGCCTTCGCCACCCAGATCTACACCTTGCTGCTGCACCCCTTCGCGATCGCCGCCCAGCTGCTGGCGATCCGCGAGGCCGAGCACGTGCATCCCACCGGCTTCAACCTCCTGGGCGTGGTCACCGAGGCGAAGAACATGTTCCTGGCGCTGGTCGGCGCGAAGGAGCTGCCGCCGGTGGCCGGCCAGGTGACCAAGCTGGTGTTCACCGCGCCGCTGGAATTCTTTTTCACCAAGGTGAAGCTGGCGGGCTTGGGCGCGGTGATGCTGAGCTTCCCGGTGCTCGCCTGGCAGGTCTACGCCTTCGTGGCCCCCGGCCTCTACAAGCGCGAGCGCCGCGCCTTCCTGCCGTTCCTGCTGGCGGCGCCGATGCTGTTCCTGCTGGGCGCGGCGCTGGTCTACTTCATGATCCTGCCGTTCGTGCTGTGGTTCTCGCTGTCGCAGCAGATCGTCGGCGCCGGCTCGATCTCGGTGGAGCTGCTGCCCAAGGTCTCCGACTACTTCAGCCTGGTGACGACGCTCTTGCTGGCCTTCGGCCTCTGCTTCCAGCTGCCGGTGGTCCTGACCCTGCTCGGCATGGCGGGCCTGGTGACCTCGAAGATGCTGATGAACGGCTGGCGCTATGCGGTGGTCGGCGTGTTCGTGGTCGCCGCCGTGGTCACCCCGCCTGACCCGATCAGCCAGACCCTGCTCGCCCTGCCGATCATCATCCTCTACTTCGTCTCGGTGCTCTGCGTGAAGCTGATCGAGATCCGCCGCGGCAAGGCCGAGGCCGGGCGCGACGTGGTGTCGGTCTGAGCCGACCACGCCTTGGCGCCTTAGCCGACGCGC
The DNA here is from genome assembly GCF_003254505.1 of Phenylobacterium hankyongense. Taxonomy (NCBI): domain Bacteria; kingdom Pseudomonadati; phylum Pseudomonadota; class Alphaproteobacteria; order Caulobacterales; family Caulobacteraceae; genus Phenylobacterium; species Phenylobacterium hankyongense. The sequence continues at coordinate 3,129,820 of NZ_QFYP01000001.1, forward strand.
TCTAGACAGTCCGCTCACTCCAAGCGGCCGACCCATGCACGACATCCGAGCCATTCGCGAAACCCCCGAGCTTTACCAGAAGCACTGGGCGGCCAAGGGCTCGTCGGGCGCGGTCGAGCAGATCCTGGCCCTCGACGCCAAGCTGCGGGACATCCAGACCCAGGCCCAGACCACCCAGGCGCTGAAGAACGAGCTCGCCAAGCTGATCGGCCAGGCCAAGGCGAAGAAGGACGAGGCCGAGGCCCAGCGGCTGCTGGCGCAGCGCGCCGAGATGGCCGAGGCCTCGGACGAGGCCGAGCGGGCCGTCGCCGACGAGCTGCGAAACCTCCTGGCCTCGCTGCCGAACCTGCCGGCGGCGGACGTACCGCCCGGCGCGGACGAGAACGACAACGTCGAGGTGCGCCGCTGGGGCGAGCCGTTCGCGATCCAGAACCCGAAGGACCACGCGGACCTGGGCGAGGCGCTGGGCCTGCTGGACTTCGAGGCCGCCGCGCGGATGAGCGGCGCGCGCTTTGCGGTGCTGAAGGGCCAGCTCGCCCGGCTGGAGCGGGCGCTCGGCCAGTTCATGCTCGACATCCAGACCCGCGAGCACGGCTACCTGGAGATCTCCCCGCCGCTGATGGTGCGCAGCGAGGCGATGTTCGGCACCGGCCAGCTGCCGAAGTTTTCCGACGACCAGTTCGTGGCCTTTCCCGGCCTGGAGACCGCGCGGCCGCTGTCCGCGAGCGATCTGGCCGCCGCCCCGGACATCCGCTGGCTGATCCCGACCGCCGAGGTGTCGCTGACCAACCTGGTGCGCGAACAGATCACGCCGGGCGAGGAACTGCCGCTGCGCCTGACCGCGCTCACCCCGAGCTTCCGCGCCGAGGCCGGCGCCTCGGGCCGCGACACCCGCGGGATGATCCGCCAGCACCAGTTCTACAAGGTCGAGCTGGTCTCCATCGTCCCCCCGGAAGAGTCCGAGGCCGAGCACGAGCGGATGGTGGGCTGCGCCGAGGCGGTGCTGAAGCGGCTGGAGCTGCCGTTCCGGACCATGCTGCTCTGCGCCGGCGACATGGGCTTCTCGGCGCGCAAGACCTACGACCTGGAGGTCTGGCTGCCGTCCGAAGGCCGCTACCGCGAGATCAGCTCCTGCTCCAACTGCGGGGACTTCCAGGCCCGGCGCATGGACGCCCGGACCAAGGCCGCGGGCGAGAAGGGGACGAGGTTCGTCCACACCCTGAACGGCTCGGGCCTGGCCGTGGGCCGGACGCTGGTGGCGATCATGGAAAACTATCAGGACGAGAACGGCCGCATCGCCATTCCGCAGGCGTTGCATCCCTACCTGCCGGGCCTGACCCACATCGGCGGTGACGCTTGAGGATCCTGCTCACCAACGACGACGGCATCCATGCGCCGGGCCTGACGGCGCTGGAGCGGATCGCCACCGCGCTGTCGGACGACGTCTGGATCTGCGCGCCGGAGTACGAGCAGTCGGGGGCCAGCCGGGCGCTGACCCTGGCCGACCCGATCCGCGTGCGCCGAGTGGGCGAGCGGCGGTTCTCCACCACCGGCACGCCCACCGACTGCGTGATGCTGGGCATCCACGACCTGGTGGAGGGCGCGAAGCCCGACCTGGTGCTCTCCGGCGTCAACCGCGGCGCGAACCTCGCCGAGGACGTCACCATGTCCGGCACGGTGGCCGGCGCCATCGAGGCGATGGCGCTGGGCGTGCCCGGGATCGCGCTCTCCCAGATGGGTGGCTACGAACACGGCGACACCTATTTCCAGGCCGCCGAGACCTTCGCGCCGGGGATCATCAAGCGGCTGGTGGAGGTGGGCTGGCCGAACGACGTGGTGATCAACATCAACTTCCCGAACCTGCCCATCGCCGAGATCGAGACGGTGGAGGTCACCCGCCAGGGCTTCCGTGACGTCCATGTCCGCCACGCCGAGAAGCGCACCGACCTGCGCGGCCGCGACTACTACTGGATCGGCTTCCGCCACGAGCGCTCCAAGCCCGCCGAGGGCACCGACCTGCGCGCGCTCTACGAAGGGCGGATTTCGGTCACCCCGTTGCACATCGACCTGACGCACAATGCGTCGGTGAATGCTCTTAAAGGGGTGCTGGGCGGCCCCCCGCCGAAGGTTTGAAATGGCCAAGCCGGAAGACGACACCGCGGAAACCCGGCTCGCGCGCCTGATCCTGGCGCTGCGCTCGCAGGGCGTGAGCGACGCCAAGGTGCTGAACGCCATCGAGACCACCCCGCGCGAGGCGTTCACCCCGGACCTGTTCAAGGAGCGGGCGTTCGAGGATTCGGCCCTGCCGATCGCCTGCGGCCAGACCATCAGCCAGCCGTTCATCGTCGGCCTGATGACCCAGGCGCTGAAGGTGGACAAGCGCGACCGGGTGCTGGAGATCGGCACCGGCAGCGGCTACCAGACGACGATCCTCTCGAAGCTGGCGCGGCTGGTCTACACGATCGAGCGCTACCGGACGCTGATGAAGGAGGCCGAGGGCCGCTTCAAGCAGCTCGGCCTGACCAACGTGATCACCCGGTTCGGCGACGGCGGGGAGGGCTGGGCCAAGCAGGCGCCCTTCGACCGCATCATGGTCACCGCCGCGGCGCCGGGGGAGCCCAAGGCCTTGCTGGAGCAACTCAAGCCCTCGGGGATCCTCGTCGCGCCGATCGGCAAGGGACCGGTCCAGAGCCTTCGCCGCTACACCGGCGACGGCAAGGGCGGCTTCACCGTCGAGGAGCTGATCGACGTGCGTTTCGTGCCGTTGCTCGACGGTGTGGCCAAGGAACTCTGAGCCTGCGGCGCTTTGCGGGTTGGCTCTCGGGCGGGCCTTCACCCATGATCCCCCGACGCCCCGACTGATTCCCATTGATGCCCTTTCCGGAGCGGCGATGACCCATTTCCTGCAACGGACGACCCTGATTGCGCTGGCGACCGGCGCGCTCGGCGCCTGTTCGACCGCCAGCCCTGACGATGGCCTGCGGCCCAACTTCCCGATCCGTACGCCGCAAGCCCAGGCCGCGCCTGCGCCGGCGCCCGCGACCGCGCCGCCGCCCGCGCCCCGTGACGAGCCGATGGTCCAGACCCGGCCCGCCGCGCCGGTGGAGTCGCGCCCGCTCGCGCCGCTGGCGCAGCCCCGTCCCGCGCCGCCGCCCGCGCCCAGCTTCAAGACCGTCACCACCCGCAGCGTCACCGGCAAGGTGGTCGAGGTCGAGGGCAAGGCGGTCAGCTACGAGGTGAAGAAGGGCGACAATCTCGAGAAGATCGCCCGCAAGCTCGACACCACGGTCGAGCAGCTGAAGGACGACAACGGCCTCAAGAAGGGCGTCATCCATCCCGGGCAGACCCTGGAAGGGCCGCGCTCCACGGCCAAGGCCTATGTGGCGGGCGCCGGCGACACCCTGTTCGCCATCGGCCGCCGGTTCGGCGTCTCCGCCGAGGCCCTGCGCGACGAGAACGACCTGTCGCGCAACGCCTCGATCCGCGCGGGCCAGAAGATCCGCCTGCCGGACGGCTACCACGACAAGGGCGCGATCACCTCCACCAGCCGGGTGCAGGTTGCGGGCACGGCGGACAGCGAGCCGGCCGCCATACCGATGCGCGACGTCGTCGACCCGCCGCGGGCCTCCGGCCGCTCCGCAGCGCCGCAGGCCGCCTCGGCGCCGACCTTCAAGACCGTCACCACCCGCAGCGTCACCGGCAAGGTGGTCGAGGTGGAGGGACCGGCGGTCAGCTACGAGGTGAAGAAGGGCGACAATCTCGAGAAGATCGCCCGCAAGCTCGACACCACGGTCGACGCCCTGAAGGACGACAACAAGCTCAAGAAGAGCGCCATCCAGCCGGGGCAGACGCTGAAGGGCCCGCGGACCACGGCCAAGGCCTATGTGGCCGGCTCCGGCGACACCCTGGCGGCGATCGGCAAGCGGTTCGGAGTTTCGGTCGAGGACCTCCGCAGCGAGAACGACCTCGGGCGCAACGCCTCCGTCCGTCCGGGCCAGAAGATCCGGCTGCCGGACGGCTACCGCGACAAGGGCCCGATCACCAGCAGCACCCGCGTGGCCATCGCTGCGCCGGTCGAGACGGCCCCCGAGCCACGTCCGACCGAGCCACGCCGCCCCGAGTCACGCCGCCCCGAGCCGCGGCCCTATGTTCCGCTGCCCGTAAACCAGCCCGCGACGCCCGCGCCGGCCATGCCGGCGCCCTCAACCGCCGCCCCGTCGACGCCCACGCCGCGCCCCTATACGCCGCCGGTCACCAGCGCGCCGCGGCCGTACTCGCCGCCGACCACGACCACGACCGCACCGCGGCCCTACACGCCGGGCGTGCCGAGCGGGACCCCGGCCGCTGCGCCCACCAGCGCGCCGCCGCCCAGCGACGCCCAGATCTCGGAGCTCGGCCGCGGCCGGTTCATCTGGCCGCTGCAGGGCCAGATGATTTCCGACTTCGGACCCAAGGGCGCGGGTCAGCGCAACGACGGGATCAATGTGAGCGCCAAGGCTGGCGACCCGGTGCGGGCGGCTGCGGCCGGCGACGTGGTCTATGCCGGCGACCAGGTGCCGGGCTTCGGCAACCTGGTGCTGATCAAGCATCCCGACGGCTGGGTGACCGCCTACGGCCACCTTTCCCACGTCGACGTGAAGATGCAGCAGAAGGTCGCCCAGGGTCAGCAGATCGGCCAGGCGGGCGCCACCGGCGGCGTCTCCGAGCCGCAGCTGCACTTCGAGGTGCGATTCGCCCCGTCGCCGCTGGAGCGCGCGCGGCCGATCGACCCGAAGCTGGTGCTGCCGAAGTAGGAGCCTAGAGCGGCAGCGGCTTGCCCAGTTCGCCGGCCAGGTCGCGGATGAACTGCCAGGCCACGCGGCCGGACCGCGAGCCGCGCAGCTGCGACCACTGCAGGGCGCGACGATCGAGGTCGGGCGCCTGCAGGCCGAACTGCGCCGCATAGCCCCGCACGGCCGCCAGGTAGGTGGGCTGGTCCATCGGCGGGAAGCCGACCCACAGGCCGAATCGGTCGGAGACGCTGACCTCCTCCTCGGCATCCTCGGCGGTGGCGATCAGGCCACGGTCTTCCGTATGGCCCCGGGGCATCAGGTGCCGGCGGTTGGAGGTGGCCACGAACAGCACATTGGCCGGCGGCCCGGAGACGCCGCCCTCCAGCGCGGACTTCAACGCCTTGGCCGCGGCGGCGCCTTCCTCGAAGGACAGGTCGTCGCAGAGCACCACGAACCGCTCGGGCCGGGTGCGCAGCAGGTCGAACAGGTCGGGCAGGGCGGTCACCTGGTCGCGGTCCACCTCCACCAGCTTCAACTCCGCCGAGGCGCCGGCCGCGGTCATGAAGGCGGCCTTGGCCAGCGAGCTCTTGCCGGTGCCGCGCACGCCCCAGAGCAGGGCGTGGTTGTAGGGCAGGGCGCGGGCGAACCGCTCCAGGTTCTCCAGGAAGCGCGCCTTCTGCCGATCGACGCCGATCAGGCTGTCCAGCGACAGGGGATAGTCCGGCGCGGCATGGAAGGCGCCGGAGCCCGGATCGTGCCGGAACAGCCGGGCGGCGGAGAAATCGGCGACCGCCGGCGGGGGCGGCGCAAGCCGCTCCAGGGCTTCGGCGATGCGGTCGAGCACGGGTTTCAGGTCGGTGTCCATCGGGGCGACGCTTAGACGTCTCGCGGTTCCATTGCAAAAGGGAGGCGCAGCGCATAGCTTCCGCCGACTTTGAGCGGGGGCCCGGAAAACGCGGCCCTCGTCACGATTATTGGAGAGGCCATGTTCGCCACCCCCGCCTTCGCCCAGGCCGCCGGCGCACCCGCCACCGGCGGACCGCAGGACATGCTGATGCAGTTCCTGCCCCTGATCGGCCTCGTCGTGCTGTTCTACTTCCTGATGATCCGGCCGCAGCAGCGGCGGGCGAAGCAGCACCAGGCCATGCTGGCGGCCCTGAAGCGCGGCGACACCGTCGTCCTGTCGTCCGGCGTACTCGGCAAGATCGTGCGCGTCGAGGACAAGGAAGTGGGCGTCGAGATCGCGACCGGCGTCACCGTGAAGGTGCGCAAGGGCATGATCGCCGAGGTCACCACCCGTGGCGAACCTGCGCCCGCCAACGACTCCAAGAGCTAGGTCCAAGCTCCTCCCATGATGAACCTTTCGCGCTGGAAGGTCGTCCTCGTCGCCTTGGCGGTGGTGTTCGGCGTGCTCTTCACGCTGCCGAACCTGCTGCCGGCGAAGGTGCGCGACCACCTCCCGCCCTTCATGCCGAAGAAGACGCTGAACCTCGGGCTCGACCTGCAGGGCGGTTCCTACCTGCTCTATTCGGTGGACACCGCGGCGCTCCGCACCGAACGGCTGAACAACCTCACCGAGGACGTCCGCAAGGCGCTGGTGGACGAGAAGATCCAGTTCACCGACCTCGGCCAGGTCGCCGGCGAGCTGTCGGTGCGCATCACCGATCCCGGCCAGGTCTCCCAGGCGCAGAACGTCTTGCGCAACACGATCGGCGCGCCGCTGGCCGGCGCCCAGGGCGGCCGCGACGTCAGCGTCTCCTCGGCGCCCGACCAACGCATCCGGGTGGCCTTCGCGGCGCAGGCGCTGGAAGCCGACGCGGGCCGCGCGGTCGACCAGTCCATCGAGATCATCCGCCGCCGCATCGACCAGATGGGGACGAAGGAGCCGGACATCACCCGCCAGGGCAAGGACCGGATCGTCATCCAGGCGGCCGGTGAGAGCGACCCCGAGCGGCTGAAGAACGTCGTCGGCCAGACCGCCAAGCTGACCTTCCAGATGGTCGACGAGACGGTGCCGCCGCAGGACGCGGCCGCCGGCCGCGTGCCGCCGGGCGACGAGGTGCTGCAGAGCACCGACGGCTATTCGCCGGCCTATGTGGTGAAGAAGCGCGCCGAAGTGACCGGCGAGATGCTGGTGGACGCCCAGGCCCGCTTCGACCAGCAGACCGGCCGCCCGATCGTCTCCTTCCGCTTCAATGGCCAGGGCGCGCGCCGCTTCGGCGTGATCACCAGCGAGAACGTCAACAAGCGTTTCGCCATCGTCCTCGACAAGAAGGTCATCTCCGCCCCGACGATCATCAACCCGATCACCGGCGGCAACGGCCAGATCACCGGCAACTTCACAGAGCAGAGCGCCAACGACCTGGCGGTGCTGCTGCGGGCCGGCGCCCTGCCGGCGCCGCTGAAGGTGGAGGAGCAGCGCACGGTGGGCGCCGAGCTGGGCGCCGACGCCGTGCACGCCGGGACCACCTCGGCCCTGGTGGGGCTGGCGGCCACGGTCGTGTTCATGATCGCCATCTACGGCTTCCTGTTCGGCGGCATCTCGCTGGTGGCCCTGGTGATCAATGCCCTGATGATCATCGGCATCATGAGCTTCACCCAGGCGACGCTGACCTTGCCCGGCATCGCCGGCCTGATCCTGACGCTCGCCGTCGCGGTCGACGCCAACGTGTTGATCTATGAGCGGATGCGCGACGAACTCCGCGCCGGCCGCAGCCTGATCTCCTCGATGGACGCCGGCTTCTCGCGGGCGATGGGCACTATCCTCGACGCCAACATGACCCACATCCTGTCGGCGATGATCATGTTTCAGTTCGGCTCGGGCGCGGTCCGCGGCTTCGCCTGGACGCTCTCCATCGGCGTGCTGACCACGGTCTTCTCCGCTATCCTTGTCACCCAGGTGCTTCTGGCCTGGTGGTTCCGCGCCACCCGCCCCAAGACCCTGCCGATCGCCTAGGGAGCCTCACGGTGAAATACTGGCCCCTGATCAAGGTTCTGCCCGTCCGGACCCACTTCCGGTTCGTGCGGCTCGCGCGCCTCGCCGCCGTGATCTCCATCCTCGCGGTGATCGGCTCGCTGGCGCTGACCCTCTTTCCGTTCAAGCCGCCCTGCGGCGGCCTGGCCTGCGGCATCGACTTCAAGGGCGGCACGGTGATGGAGATCTCCACCGCCCCGAACGCCGTGGACCTCGGCCGCATCCGCGGCGCCCTGTCGTCGATGAAACTCGGCGACGTGCAGGTTCAAGGCTTCGGCGCTCCGTCGTCCGCCATGCTGCTCTTCCAGACCCCCAGCGGGGCCGACGGCAGCGCCACTGTCAAGGCGGTGCAGGCCAAGATCTCCGAGACGGTCGGGACCGTGCGGTTCGTGCGGACCGACCTCGTCGGACCCAAGGTCTCCAGCGAACTGCTCACCTCCGGGGTGATGGCGCTGGGCCTCGCGATCCTGCTGATGATGGTCTACATCTGGTTCCGGTTCGAATTGCAGTTCGGGCTCGGGGCCGTGGCGGCCCTGTTCCACGACGTCTTCCTGACGTTCGGCCTGATCGCGCTCTCCGGCAAACTGGCCGAGGTCACGGGCGGTCTCATCCGACCGATCGAGTTCGACCTGCCGGCTGTGGCCGCCATTCTCACCATCATCGGCTATTCGATGAACGACACCGTCGTGGTCTTCGACCGCTTCCGCGAGAACCTGCGCAAGTACAAGCGCCTGCCGCTGAACGAGATCATCGACATGTCGATCAACGAGATGCTGACCCGGACCATCATCACCAGCATGACCGCCGTCCTGGCGCTGGTCGCCCTGGCGGTGTTCGGCGGGCCCTCGCTCTACGGCCTGTCGGTGATCATGCTGTTCGGCATCGTCATCGGCACCTATTCCTCGATCTACATCGCCGCCCCGGTGATCCTGCTGTGGGGCGTCAAGCGGGGCGAGGAAGAGGCCGAGCCGCTGAAGCCCGCGCGCGTGCGGCCCTAGTCCGAGGCGCGCATGGCCCGCAACGCGCCATCCATCGACGCCTACGGGGAGGGCGGTTTCCGGCTGGATGGCGCGCGGTGGGAAGGCTCGCTGCTGATCGTGGCCGACGCGGCGCGACCGTGGCCGGTGACCTCGCTCGCCGAGCTGACGCCCGAGAGCCTGGAGCCAGTCTTCGGCGCCGGTCGCGCGGATGTGGAATTCCTGCTGCTGGGCCTGGGTCCGCGCAACGCCCTGCCGCCGCGGGCGATCCGCGAGGCGCTGCAGCGCGCCGGCATCGGCCTGGAGTTCATGGACACGCCGGCCGCCGCGCGCATCTACAACGTGCTGACCGCCGAGGGTCGACGGCTGGCGGCGGCGCTGATCGCCGTCTGATCCCGCCCTCACGGCCGGGTGTATGCTTTCCGCCTGCGACGAAACGACCTATACCTGAGCCTCAGGGTAGGGAATCGTGAGGGCTTCTGATGGCTGGACTTCTTTCCAATCTCCGCAACACGCTGATCGTCAGCTTCATCTTGGCGCTGGTGATCATCGCCGGCTACCGGATGCACTACGGGTCGTTCGACGCGATCTTCTGGCAGGCAGTGTTCCGCTGGCTGCACGTGCTGGCCGGCATCCTCTGGATCGGCCTGCTGTACTACTTCAACTTCGTCCAGATCCGGAAAATGCCGGAGATCCCGGCCGAGCTGAAGCCGGCGGTATCGAAGTACATCGCGCCTGAAGCGCTGTTCTGGTTCCGCTGGGCCGCGCTGGTCACCTGGGTGATGGGCGTGATCCTGGCCCTGGACCGCGGCTACCTGGTGCAGGCGATCACCCTGGGCTTCGCCGAGACGCCGCATTCGCCCGGCCACGCCTTCATCGGCATGGGCATGTGGCTGGCGACGATCATGTTCATCAACGTCTGGGCCTTCATCTGGCCGGCGCAGAAGATCGCGCTCGGCATCGTCGAGGGCGACGCCGCGGCCAAGGCGGCCGCCGGCCGCAAGGCCATGCTGTTCTCGCGCATCAACACCCTGCTGTCGGTGCCGATGCTGGCCACCATGACCATGAACCAGACCATCTTCGGCTGACCGTCGAAGCAGACTAGGATCGGAAGGCCCGCCGCACCGGCGGGCCTTTTGCTTTGGCGGTGATGAGCGACGCTCCTTCAGACCTCGACGCCCTGGTGCGCAGGGTCGATCCCGACCGCTGGCTCTCCAGCCGGTTCATCGGCGATGCGCAGGCGCGCGCCGACGTGGTCGTGCTCTACGCCTACGATCACGAGCTCGCCCGGGCGCCGAAGGTGGCGTCGAACGCCCTGCTGGGCGAGATCCGGCTGACCTGGTGGGCTGAGGTGCTGGCCGAGATCTTCGAACACCGCCCGGTGCGCCACCATCCCACCGCCCAGGCGCTGGCCGAACTGGTCGCGCGGCGGAGCCTTCCGCGGCCGCCGCTGGAGGCGATGATCGACGCCCGTTACCGGGAGCTGGACCCGGCCCCGATGAACGAGGCCGAAGGGCTGGACTGGGCGCGCGACACCGGCGGGCGGACGGCCGAACTGGCCGCCACCGTCCTCGATCCCGCCGCCGACGCCCAGCTGGCGCTGGCCGGCGGCTCGGCCTGGGCGCTGGCGCGGCGGCTGCCCGACGCCCCGGACCTGCAGCCGGCCTTCGAACGCGTGTTGGAGGCCGCCCGCAGCGCCTCGCGCTCGCTGAGCGTCGCGGCCTTCCCGGCGGTGGCGCACGCCACCTTCGCCGCCGACCGCGCCCGCGGCGTGCAGCGCCCGGAGCTGACCAGCCGTCTGCGTTTGATCGCGGCGGTGGCCAGGGGCCGGATCTAGAGGGCCGGATCTGAGCGGCTACTCGGCGGCCGCCAGCGCCATGGCGCCGGCCAGCCAGGCGTCGAGGTCGCGCAGGGCGCGTTCGCCCATCAGCCGCTTCTTGGCCCGGCCGCGCTCCTTGTGCGGCAGCCGCTTGCCGTCCTCGCCGTGCTTGGGCGGCTCCAACGGCGGCAGCAGGCCGTAGTTGATGTTCATCGGCTGGAACGAGCCCTTGCCGGCCTCGATATGGCCGCCGGTGATGTGCCCGACCAGTGCGCCCAGCGCCGTGGTGGGCGGCGGCGCGACGGCGGGGCGGCCCAGGCGCTCGGCGGCGGCGAAACGGCCGGCCAGCAGGCCCACGGCGGCGCTCTCCACATAGCCTTCCACGCCCGTCACCTGGCCGGCGAACCGCAGGCGCGGATCGACCTTCAGCCGCAGCGAGCCGTCCAGCAGTCGCGGGCTGTTCAGGAAGGTGTTGCGGTGCAGGCCGCCGAGGCGCGCGAACACCGCCTTCTCCAGGCCTGGGATGGTGCGGAAGATGTCGGCCTGAGCCGCGTGCTTCAGCTTGGTCTGGAAACCGACCATGTTCCACAGGGTGCCCAGCGCATTGTCCTGGCGCAGCTGGACGACGGCCCAGGCCTTTTCCTGCGGATTGTGCTCGTTGGTCAGGCCGACCGGCTTCATCGGCCCGTGCCGCAGCGTCTCGCGCCCGCGTTCGGCCATCACCTCGATGGGCAGGCAGCCGTCGAAGTAGGGGACGTGCTCCCAGTCCTTGAACTCGGACTTCGGGCCGGCCAGCAGAGCGTCGATGAAGGCGTCGTACTGCGCCTTGTCCATCGGGCAGTTGATGTAGGCGGCGGCGTCGCCCCCGGGGCCTTCCTTGTCGTAGCGCGACTGGCGCCACGCCACGTCCATGTCGATCGACTCCAGGTGCACGATCGGCGCGATGGCGTCGAAGAACGAGAGTTCGCCTTCGCCGGTCAGGCCGAGGATGGCGTCGGAAAGCGCCGGCGAGGTGAGGGGGCCGGTGGCGACCACCACGCTGTCCCAGTCGGCGGGCGGCAGGCCGGCGACCTCCTCGCGGGCGATGGTGACCAGGGGGTGGGCCTCGAGCCGCGCGGTGACGGCGCCGGCGAAGCCGTCACGGTCGACCGCCAGCGCGCCCCCGGCCGGCACCTGGTGGGCGTCTCCGCAGGCCAGGATGATCGAGCCCAGCCGACGCATCTCCGCGTGCAGCAGGCCCACGGCATTGCCGGTCCAGTCGTCGGCGCGGAAGGAGTTGGAGCAGACCAGTTCGGCGAGCCGGTCGGTCTGGTGGGCGTCGGTGCCGCGCACTGGCCGCATCTCGTGCAGCACCACGGGCACGCCGGCCTCGGCGATCTGCCAGGCGGCCTCAGACCCGGCGAGTCCGCCGCCGATTACATGCACAGGAAGTGTCGTCATCCGTTGCTAACTAGCAACGATCGAACAGGATCGCGAGCGGGGCCTTGCACCACCCTCGGCGGGCGATCACGTTGCAGCCAAAGGGGTGGCCGACTCGTTCCGATGGACGTGTCGATCCTAGGGACGAGAATGAACCAGTTTTCGGCGAGTGAAGCCGCCTTGGAAGGCTTCCGCCTGACCCGGGAACGACCCGGCACGATTTTGGCCTGGGGTGGGGTCTATTTCCTCGGCATCATGATCATGGCCGCGGTGATGGCGGTGGGCCTCGGCCCGCAGTTCATCGACTTCGTGAAGAAGGGCGGGCTGGAATCCGGCGACGCCGAGGCCTTCGGGTCGCTGCTCGCCCAGTCGTGGCCGGCGTTCCTGGTGGTGCTGCTGGTGGCCGTGGTGCTGCTGTCGATCCTGACGTCAGGCATCTACCGCCTGGTGCTGCGACCGCAGGAGGTGGGATTCGCGCACCTGCGGCTCGGACGCGACGAGGTGCGGCTGGCGGCGGTGAACCTGCTGCTGTTCGGCATCGGCATGGTCTGCCTGTTCGTGGTCGAGCTGGTGACCGCCGCGGCAGCCCAGCACGGTGGCCCGGGCGTCGCGGCCATTGCGGCCCTCGCGGTGGCCGCCCCGACCATCTGGATCGGCGTGCGGCTGTCCATGGTCACGCCGATGAGCTTCGCGGCGCACAGGATCACCATCGGCCCGGCGTGGCAGCTGACCCGCGGCCGCTTCTGGCCGCTGTTCGGCATGATCGTCCTGGCGGTGATCTTCTACATCATGATCTGGATGCTGATCACGGTGATCGGCTACGTCATCGTGACCCTGGCCGGCGGCCAGCAGGCGATCGCCGACATGAGCCATCCGGCGCCCGGCGCGGTGATCGCCTTCATCGCCAGCCTGATCATCCAGCTGCTCCTGCCGATCCTGCAGGTGGTGATGATCTACGCGCCGTTCGCCGTCGCCTACCAGCAGCTGCACGGCGACCAGCCGGCGAATCCGTTGAGGGCGCACGCGCAGAGCAGCTAAGCTCGGCCCGGGTCTGTTCGGGGTTTCCCATGAGTGAGTTTTCCGCCAGCGATGCGGCGCTGGAAGGCTTCAACGTCATCCGGCGGCACTGGCGCGTGGTCGCCGGCTGGGCGGCGTTCAACCTGCTGGCGCTGGTGGCCATGGTGGTGATCACCGTGGTGATCGTGCTGATGCTGGTGGCTTCGACCGGATCCGGCCAGGGGCAGGCGCCGGGCGACCTGAGCGCGGTGGTCGGCGGCGTGGTGGCGGTGCTCGGCGCGGCGCTGACCGAAGTGGTGATCGCGGCGGGCCTGTTCCGGCTGATGCTGCGCCCCGACGAGCCGGCCTTCCTGTTCCTGCGGCTGGGCCGCGACGAGATTCGGTTGCTGGCCGTATGGGCGCTCGGTATCGCCGCGCTCGGCCTGCTGGTCGCCCTGTCGGTGGCGCTTGGGGAGGCCGCCGATCGGCTGTTTCCGGCCGCGCGCATCCTACCCGGCCTGGCGGTCGCCGTGGTGGCGATCTGGCTGGGGCTGCGGTTCTGCCTGGCGGTGCCGATCAGCTTCGCCGAGCGCCGGATCGACTTCGCGCGGTCGTGGCGGCTGACCCGCGGCCACGCCTGGGGGCTGCTGGGCATGAGCCTGCTGGCGGCCTGCCTGCTGGCGCTGGTCAGCATCGTCTGGTGGCTGGCCGTCTTCATGCTGACCGGCGCGCTGACCGGATTCCACGACTTCGCCAGCCTCGCGGGCGCGGACGCGCTGGAGACCCACCCCGGCCGCTACCTGCTGCAGCTGGCGGCGCAGATGCTGTTCGCGCCCGTGCTGTGGGTGCTCAGCCAGGCCCCGCTGGCCGCCGCCTACCAGGCGCTGTCCGCCCCCGCCGACACCTAGGCGGTCGCGCTGGGGCGGGCCGACACCCGGGCGTGCCAGGCCTTCAGGTTGTCGAACCCATCCTCCAGCGGCAGGCCGATCCAGTCGGCGAAGTCGATCGTGGAGAGCAGGCAGATATCGGCCATGCTGTAGGCCTCGCCGGCTAGGAACGGCCGGTCGGCCAGCTCGCGGTCCAGCCACTTCTGGGCGCCCTGATAGGTGGCCTTGTTGGACTCCCCGAAGTCCTTGAACTGGGTCAGCAGGGCGGCGGTGCGCGGGTGCGCATGGCGCCAGAAGTTGCCCACCGGCATCATCACCGTGAACTCCACCCGGCGCACCCACATGTCGACGGTGGCCTTCTCCACCGGCGTTTTGCCGAATAGCGCGGGCTCCGGATGGATCTCCTCGAAGTAACGGCAGATGGCCACGGTTTCGGAGATGCAGGTCCCGTCGTCGAGCTCCAGCGTGGGGATTTGGCCCATGGAATTCTTGGCGCGGAATTCCGGCGACTTATGCTCGCGCTTCATCATGTCGATCTTCGTCTCCCGAAGATCGACGCCCTTCTCGGCCAGGAAGATCCGCACCCGCCGCGGGTTCGGGGCAGGGTTGGGCGCGCCGTAGAGAATCATCGCCTGGCTCCAATCGCTTCAAAGAATGAAGCCAGGCTATTTCAAACGGCCGTTTGAGGGAAGTCAGGCGCGCGCGAGCTTCTTGCGCGCGCCGCGGCGCTGGCCGTGCCGCTCCAGCAGTTCGGCGAGGTAGCGGCCGGTCCAGCTCTTGGAGTTGGCGGCCACCTGCTCGGGACTGCCGAAGGCCACGATCTCGCCGCCGCCATCGCCGCCCTCGGGGCCGAAGTCGAGCAGCCAGTCGGCGGTCTTCACCACGTCGAGGTTGTGCTCGATGACCACCACGGTGTTGCCCTGGTCGACCAGCTCGTGCAGCACCTCGAGCAGCTTCTTGACGTCCTCGAAGTGCAGGCCGGTGGTCGGCTCGTCGAGGATGTAGAGGGTCTTGCCGGTGGCGCGGCGCGACAGCTCCTTGGACAGCTTCACCCGCTGGGCCTCGCCGCCGGACAGGGTGGTGGCCTGCTGCCCGACCTTCACATAGCCCAGGCCGACGCGCTTCAGGGTCTCCATCTTCTCGCGGATCGGCGGTACGGCCTTAAAGAAGTCGGCCGCCTCTTCCACCGTCATATCAAGCACATCGGCGATGTTCTTACCTTTGAACATGACCTCCAGCGTCTCGCGGTTGTAGCGATGGCCGTGGCAGACGTCGCAGGTGACGTAGACGTCCGGCAGGAAGTGCATCTCGATCTTGATCAGCCCGTCGCCCTGGCAGGCCTCGCAGCGGCCGCCCTTGACGTTGAAGCTGAACCGGCCGGGGCCGTAGCCGCGGGACTTGGATTCCGGCAGGCCCGCGAACCAGTCGCGGATCGGTTGGAAGGCGCCGGTGTAGGTGGCCGGATTCGACCGCGGCGTGCGGCCGATCGGCGACTGGTCGATGTCGATGACCTTGTCGAACAGCTCCAGCCCCTCGATCCGCTCGTGCGGGGCGGGCGCGTCGGAGGCGTTGTGCAGCCGCCGCGCGGCGGCCTTGTAGAGGGTCTCGATGGTGAAGGTCGACTTGCCGCCGCCCGACACCCCGGTGATGCAGGTGAAGGTCCCCATCGGGATCTCGCCGGTGACGTTCTTCAGGTTGTTGCCGGTGGCGCCGATCACCCGCAGCATCTTCTTCTTCGAGAACGGCCGGCGGTCTTCCGGCACCTCAATCTCGCGGGCGCCGGAGAGGTACTGGCCGGTCAGGCTCCTGGGCTCGGCCATGATGTCGGCCGGCGTGCCCTGGGCGATGATCTCGCCGCCGTGGACGCCCGCCGCCGGACCCATGTCGATGACATGGTCGGCGGTCATGATCGCCTCCTCGTCGTGCTCGACGACGAGGACCGAGTTGCCGAGGTCGCGCAGGCCCTTGAGGCTGGTCAGCAGGCGGGTGTTGTCGCGCTGGTGCAGGCCGATGGACGGCTCGTCGAGCACATAGAGCACCCCGGTCAGGCCCGAGCCGATCTGGCTGGCCAGGCGGATGCGCTGGCTCTCGCCGCCCGACAGGGTGCCGGAGCCGCGCGACAGGTTCAGGTAGTCGAGGCCGACGTTGACCAGGAACCGCAGCCGGTCGGTGATCTCCTTCAGGATCCGCCGGGCGATCTCCATCTGCTTGGCGGTCAGCTGGCCGTCCAGCGCCTCGAACCATTCGCGGGCGTGGCGGATGGAGAGGTTGGAGACCTCGCCCACATGCTTGCCGGCGATCTTCACCGCCAGGGCCTCAGGCTTCAGGCGGTAGCCGTCGCAGGCCTCGCACGGCGTCTCCGACTGGTAGCGGCCGAGCTCCTCGCGCACCCAGGAGGAGTCCGTCTCGCGCCACCGGCGCTCGAGGTTCGGCAGCACGCCTTCGAAGGTCTTGTTGACCTCGTACTTGCGGGCGTTGTCGTCGTAGATGAAGCGGATCTTCTCGGTCCCGGAGCCGTGCAGGATCACCTGCCTGGCCTGGTCGTCGAGCTTCCAGAACGGCACGTCCATCGAGAAGCCGTAGTGCCGCGCCAGCGCCTGCAGGGTCTGGGTGTAGAGCGGCGACGGCCCCTTGGCCCACGGCGCGATGGCGCCCTTGTGCAGGCTGCGGTCCTTGTCCGGCACGACGCGGTCGGCGTCGAACTTCAGCTTCGCGCCCAGGCCGTCGCAGACCGGGCAGGCGCCGTAGGGGTTGTTGAACGAGAACAGCCGCGGCTCGATCTCGCTGATGGTGAAGCCGGAGACCGGGCAGGCGAACTTCTCGGAGAACAGCAGGCGCTTGGGCTCTTCCTCGCCCGGCTCCTTGTCGGCCCACTCGGCCACGGCGATGCCGTCGGCGAGCTTGAGCGCGGTCTCCAGGCTGTCGGCGTAGCGGCTCTCGAGGCCGGCCTTGGTCACCAGCCGGTCCACCACCACGTCGATGTCGTGCTTGAACTTCTTGTCGAGGACCGGGGCGTCCTCGATCGGATAGAACTCGCCGTCGATCTTCAGCCGCTGGAAGCCGGCCTTCTGCCACTCGGCGATCTCCTTGCGGTACTCGCCCTTGCGGCCGCGCACCACGGGGGCCAGCAGGTAGAGCCGCTCGCCCTCGGCGATGGCGGAGAGCTTGTCGACCATCTGGCTGACGGTCTGGCTCTCGATCGGCAGCCCGGTGGCCGGCGAATAGGGCACCCCGACGCGCGCCCACAGAAGGCGCATGTAGTCGTGGATCTCGGTCACCGTGCCGACGGTGGAGCGCGGATTGCGACTGGTGGTCTTCTGCTCGATGGAGATGGCCGGCGACAGGCCCTCGATGAGGTCCACGTCGGGCTTGCTCATCAGCTCCAGGAACTGGCGCGCATAGGCCGACAGGCTCTCGACGTAGCGGCGCTGGCCCTCGGCGTAGATGGTGTCGAAGGCGAGCGAGCTCTTGCCCGAGCCCGACAGCCCGGTGAGCACCACCAGCTCGCCGCGCGGGATGTCCACGTTGACGTCCTTGAGGTTGTGCTCACGTGCGCCGCGCACGCGGATCTGGTTGTGCTGGTCGGCCATCTTGTCCCGGAAACGACTCTCGCCCGCGGAAGGTCCAGCGGGTCGCGGCTAATGTAGTTCTCCGAGTCACGGATAACACGGGAACGCAACAGGAACAAACCGGCCGCGACGGCGCGTCGCGGCGCTGCTGACACAACGGTGGCAGCAGCCGCCGGGGGAACTCAGGCCTTGGCGGCCTGCCGGGCGGTCCAGAGATAGAGCGAAACCGCCACCAGGCCGTAGACCGTGATGGCCAGGAGCTTGGCCGGGCCGAAGTCCTCCGGGACCAGGGCCAGCGGCGCGCTCTTGCCGGAGGCCACGATGAGGCCGGCGTGGGCGACGTTGAGCAGGCTGTCGCCGACGATGTAGCCGGAGACCAGCAGCACGCCGAGCCGCTTGGCGGCCTCGCCGTTGGGCCGTTTGGCGACCGACCGGTCGTAGAACCAGCCCGCGAAGGCGCCGATGATCACCGGCACGGTGACGCTGGACGGCAGGTAGATGGCCAGCGCAGCGCCCAGCGGCGGCAGGCTGCGGCGGCCGGTGCGGCGCAGCAGCTCGTCGACCACCACCAGGGCTGCGCCGAGCAGGGCGCCGATGCCGATCAATCCCCAGGGCAGGTTTCCGCCGACCACGCCGGCGGCGATGGTCGAGATCAGCGTCGCCTGCGGCGCGGCGAGCGGGGTCGCGGAGATGGCGTGGGCGTTGGCCCCGGCGAAGCCGTAGGCCTTGTTCAGCAGGTTGAGCACCACCGGGATCACCGCCGAGCCGGCGATCACCCCGATCACCAGGGCGACCTGCTGGCGCCAGGGCGTGGCGTCGACCAGCTGGCCGGTCTTGAGGTCCTGCAGGTTGTCGTTGGCGCTGACCGCCACAGCGATCAGCACGCTGGTGACCAGGAGGGCGAAGGCGATCAGCGGCTTGACGTCGCCGCCGTGCAGGATCGGCATGCCGATGGCGGCGATCAGTAGGGCCGCGCCGAGCACCGACAGGATCGCCATGCCGGACACCGGGCTGTTCGACGAGCCGATCAGCCCGGCCATGTAGCCGCACACCGCCGCCACCGCGAAGCCCGCGACCACGATGTAGGCCAGCGCCGCGATGGTCAGCGGCAGGGCCAAGGGCGCCAGGGGGCCACCGGAGACGAAGTTGGCCAGCAGGACGGCGATCGGGACCAGGCAGATCAGGGAGATCACCGCCATCACGCCGATCGGGATGTCCTGTTCGGTGCGGCCGAGCTCGGCGCCTTCGCCGGCCGTGCGGCGGCGCTGGGCGGCGATGGCGCTGGCGATGCCGGTCCACAGCGGGACGGCGAGCTTGGCGAGCGTCCAGATGGCCGCCACGCCGATGGCGCCGGCCCCGATGAAGCGCACCTGGTGGCTCCAGACGCCCTGCGCCACGTCGGCCGCGGCGCCGGCGGCGGGCGCCATGGCGGTGAGCACCGGCACGGCGACGCCCCAGGTGACCGCCAGGCCCACCAGCATAGCCGCGCCGACCGCGACCCCCATCAGGTGCCCCGCGCCGAACAGCGCCATCGACATCTGCGCGCCCAGCCCTGTTGCGCCGCCGTTGGAGGTGCGGAAATAGCCGCCGACCTCGCCCGCGAAGACCCGCGACGCGGCGATGGCGGCATAGGCGGCGGAGGCGATCGCGCCGACGGAGATGGTGAGCAAACCGAGCCGGCTGTCGGTCTCCGACTCGGCGGTGTCGCCGCGGGCGCCGGAGCCCACCGTGAGCACCTGGGCGGCGGCGACGCCTTCCGGATAGGGCAGGTTCGACTGGGTGACCAGGGCCCGGCGCAGCGGGATGGTGTACATCACCCCGAGGATGCCGCCGGCGGCGCAGATGCCGAAGGTGGTCCAGAACGGAAAGCCGCTCCAGGCGCCGATCATCACCAGGCCGGGCAGCACGAAGACCACCGAGGCCATGGCGCCGGCCGCCGAGGCGACGGTCTGGACGATGTTGTTCTCGACGATGGTCGAATTGCGGAAGGCCCGCAGCAGGGCCATCGAGATCACCGCGGCGGGGATCGAGGTGGCGAAGGTCAGCGCCACCTTCAGACCCAGGTAGACGTTGGCGGCGGTGAAGGCGAAGGTGATCAGCACCCCCAGCACCACGCCGCGGACCGTGAGCTCAACCCGTGACGCTTCGCGCCCTACCGCAATCGTCGTCATGCGAACATCCGCCTCCACGCCCGCCTCTCGGGCGGTTCGCTCCTGTTAGAGCCGGATGCGGGCGCGGGCTCAAGTGAAGCCGCGCGATGGAGCGGCTCAGGCCGCGTCGTGGAAGATGACGCCCAGCGTGTGGCGCAGGCCCGCGCGGAGCCGACTGACGCCATGGCGAAGGTTGACGCGGTAGACGCCGCGGGCGCCGGCGATGGGCCGGTGACTGACCGGGAAGATCACCGCATCGCCTTGCCGCAGCGGCGCGACCTCGACCCGGGACTGCATGCGCGGCCGCTGCTCGGTCAGCACGAACTCGCCGCCTTCGAAGTCGCGGCCGGGCTCGGAGAGCAGGATCGCCACCTGCAGCGGGAAGACGTGCTCGCCGTAGAGATCCTGGTGCAGGCAGTTGTAGTCGCCCACGCCGTACCGCAGCAGCAGGGGCGTCGGCCGGGCCTGGCCGGCGGCGTGGCAGCGGGCGAGGAAGTCGCCGTGCGTCTCGGGATAGCGGACCGGCAATCCCAGCTCGCCGTTCCAGCGGTTGGCGATCTGCGCCAGCGGCGGATAGAGCGCGGTCCGCAGTTCGGCCACCGGGTCGGGCAGGGGATAGGCGAAATAGCGGTACTCGCCGCGCCCGAAGCCATGGCGGCCCATGACTACGGTGCTGCGGAACCGCGCGGGCTCGTCGTACCAGTTCGCGACGGCGCCGCAGGCCGCCTCCGGCAGCAACTGCGGAAGGATCGCGCAGCCGTGCGCGTCCAGCTCCCGGGCGATGTCGGCCCAGGAGAGGCCGGCGATCCGGTCGGACAGGTCGGGCGAGAGCAGGGCGGCGTCCATGCGCCTTCAGATCGGCCAGACCGCCGCGGCCTTCAATCCGGCATCCGCAACACAGGTCCGGAAGCCGCCACCGCCCCCCGTCGTCTGCGCGACAGGGGCGGCGCGATCTACGCCCGGCGGTTCAGGGTGATGGCGGTGGCGGCCGTGGCGGAGGAGACCGGGGGCATGGCGGTCGGGCCGTAGCCGGACTTCCGCTCGCGCTGGGAGGCGACCTCCTCGGCGATGGCGCGGACCAGGCCCTCGGTGACCGTCTTGGCGGCCATCAGGGCGCGACCCTGGCGGGCGAGGACGGCGTCGAAGGCCTCGGTGGCCCGGACCAGCCGCTGGCGCTGCGCGGGCGGCGCGGCGGAGACCAGGGTGGTGTTGTTGCGGATCCGCACGGATTCGTGGCGGTAGACGTTGGCGAGGCGCGACGTCTCCTCGATGTAGACCGCCGCGTCCTGCGGGCGGCGCTGCTCGAACGCCTGCGCCTCGAGCGCGATCAGCTCGGTCAGGCGCTCGGTCAGCAGGATCATCTGGTCGACGCGATCGGTGGCGTCGTTGGCGGCGATGGCCATGGCGTTACCTACTTCAGTCCCTGGAGCTTGAGCATTTCTTGCTGGACGGTGTGGGCGATGCCGATGCCGCCGGCCTTGGTCATCTGGGTGGCCATGGCGTCGGTCATCAGCGACCTGAACATCTCCTCGCCCGGGCCGCCGCCGAACGGCGCGGAGGTGTTCACGCCTTCGAACATCTGCTGCATCATGGTCGACAGGAACGAGGCCTCGAACTTCTGGGCCGTCGCCTTGATCTCACGGCGCTTGGAGAGCTCGGCGGCGCTGGCCGTGGCGGGCTGGCCGCCGAGCAGGGCGGGCGTGAGGCTGACGGGGGCGATCGACAGGCCGGCCATCACATCACCTCGATGTCGGCCTGCAGGGCGCCGGCGGCCTTGATGGTCTGCAGGATGGAGATCATGTCCCGCGGCGTGAGGCCCAGGGCGTTCAGCCCGGCCACCAGGGTCGAGAGCGAGGCGCCGTTCTTCAGCGTGATGAACTGCTTCCCCTTCTCCTCGTCGACGGTGACGTTGCTCTGCGGGACGGTGGTGGTGGTCCCGGTCCGCGAGAAGGGCGCCGGCTGGCTGACCGCGGGGGTCTCCTGGACGGTGATCGTCAGGTTGCCCTGCTGGATGGCCACGGTGGAGACCCGCACGTTCTCGCCCATGACGATCACGCCGGCGACCTCGTCGATCACCACCTTGGCCGGGGCGTCGGGCTCGACCGACAGGTTCTCCACCTGGGAGACGAAGCTCATCATGTCCTGGCCGTTGAGCGGGTGGATGGCGACGATGGTGGGGTTCTCGGCCACCGCGGCCCCTGGGAAGCGGGTGTTGATCACCTCGGCGATCCGGCCGGCGGTGGTGAAGTCCGGATTGCGCAGGGTGAGCCGCAGCTGGGTCATGCTGGCCAGCTGGAAACCGATCTCGCGCTCGACGATGGCGCCGGCGGCGATGCGGCCGGCGGTGGGGACGCCCTTGGAGACCGAGGAGCCGGAGGCGCCCGTGGCGCTGATGGAGCCGGTCTGCACGGTGCCCTGCGACACCGCATAGGCCTGGCCGTCCGCGCCCAGCAGCGGGGTCACCAGCAGGGTGCCGCCCAGCAGGCTCTTGGCGTCGCCGAGCGCCGAGACGGTGGCGTCGATCTGCGAACCGGCGGCGGCGAAGGCCGGGAGCTTGGCGGTGACCATCACCGCGGCGACGTTCTTGGTGTTCAGCGTGGCGTCGCGGGTGTTGACCCCCAGCCGCTCCAGCATCGCCTCCAGGCTCTGCTTGGTCATCGGGGCGTTGCGCAGGGCGTCGCCGGTGCCGTTCAGGCCGACCACGATGCCGTAGCCCACCAGCATGTTGTCGCGCACGCCTTCGAACTCGACGATGTCCTTGATGCGCGATTTGGCCAGCGCCGGGGCCGCGGTGAGCGCGGTGGCCAGGAGGACGGCGGAGAAGAGGCGGAGGGTCTGACGCATGGTTAACCGCGAAGCTGCTTCGGCGGCACCTATGCGACGCCCGTGCCAGTTTGCGGGCGGTTGAAAAGACTGGGAGATTCAGACTGTAACGGCGTCGCTGCGGACGGCGCCTTTGGGTCCCGGCAGAAATTGCCCGGCATTAACCATACCGCAAGCATGCGCCCCAAGACTGGCGTCTCAGTCGCAGGGGTGTGGAATCGCGTCCATGAAGGTCATCGGAACGGGCGGAACCTCATCGGTAGGCGGGCCGCGCCAGGCGCGTCCGGGGGCGGCGGCGGGCGGCTTCCGCCTGCCGGGCCCCGAAGCGGCCATCGGTCCCAGCCAGACGAGCTCGACCAGCTCGGTGGGCGGGGTGATGGGGGTGGACGCCCTGCTGGCCCTGCAGGACGTGGGCGGCCCGCTGGAGCGCAAGCGCCGCGCCGTCGGCCGGGCAGGGCGGATCCTCGACGTGCTGGACGAGGTCAAGGTGGCGCTGCTGGGCGGCGAGCTTTCGGCCCAGGACCTGGATCGGTTGCAACGCGCGGTCCGCGACGAGCGGTCCCGCACGGACGACCCCAGGTTGGAAGCCGTACTCGACGAGGTAGAGCTACGAGCGGCGGTCGAGATCGCCAAGCTGGAGCAGGCTCGCCATGCGGCGTAAACGCGTCGAACCTGACGCCCGCATTGAAACCGGTGTTCGATTTGCTATACACCCCCCGCGTGTCTCCGGGTGTGCAAGGGGCGTGAGGTTTTCATGAAGACAGCCACGGTTATGGCTGAGAAGCCTGATTATCGTCCTTCTGAGGACGAGGAGTTTATGAATGAGCGCCAAATCGAATATTTCAAACAAAAGCTGCTGAACTGGAAAGAGGACATTCTTCGCGAATCTCGCGAAACCCTCACCCATCTTCAAAGCGAAACTGAAAATCACCCTGACCTGGCCGATCGGGCCTCCTCGGAAACCGACCGTGCTCTTGAATTGCGGACGCGGGACCGGCAACGCAAGCTGATCTCCAAGATCGACGACGCGTTGCGGCGGATCGAGGATGGGAGCTACGGCTACTGCGAAGAAACCGGCGAACCCATCGGGGTCGCCCGGCTGGAGGCCCGGCCGATCGCCACCCTGAGCCTCGAAGCTCAGGAGCGGCACGAGCGCCGGGAACGGGTCCACCGCGACGACTGACCTTGAGCGGCCCCGCGAGGGGCCGTTTTCTTTTCCGCACCTACCTAGGCGGGCGACTTTTGCGCCCCGCCGGCTTCTACCCTATATATGCTCAAAGTGAGCATTTCCCCGGCCAATGGTCATGTCTCCTGCGGCGCGCTAGTCGGGGTTCGGGTTTGGGCGGAGTCGAGCCGTGACGAAGTCGTTCTACGCGATCCACAGCCAGGGCTTCGTGCGGGTCGCCGCCTGTACGCCGAAGGTTGCGGTGGGCGATCCGGGCCTCAACGCGGCGGAGACGCTCAGCCTGGCCAGGCAGGGCCATGACCGCGGCGTCGACCTGATGCTGTTTCCCGAGCTGGGAATCTCCGCCTACGCCATCGACGACCTGTTCCTGCAGGACACCCTGCTGCGGCGTGTTGAGACCGAACTGGCCGGCCTGGCCGCCGCCAGCGCCGAGCTGGCGCCGGTGCTGGTGGTCGGCGCGCCTGTGCAGCACAACGGCCGGCTCTACAACTGCGCCGTCGTCATCGCCCGCGGCCGCATCCTCGGCGTCGTGCCGAAGAGCTTCCTGCCCAACTACCGCGAGTACTACGAGAACCGCTGGTTCGCGCCGGGAGCCGGCGTCGTCGGCCTGCAGATGCAACTGGCCGGGCAGGCGGTCCCGTTCGGGACGGACCTGGTGTTCGCCGCCGCCGACCTGCCGGACTTCGTGTTCGCGGCGGAGATCTGCGAGGACTTCTGGTCCGCCACGCCGCCGTCCACCCAGGCCGCGCTCGCCGGGGCCCTGATCCTCTGCAACCTGTCAGCCTCCAACATCGTGGTCGGCAAGGCCGACGAGCGGGCGCTGCTCTGCGCCTCCCAGTCGATGCGCTGCCAAGCCGCCTACCTCTATTCCGCGGCCGGTCCGGGCGAGAGCACCACCGACCTCGCCTGGGACGGGCAGGCCACCATCCACGAGCTCGGCCGGCTGCTGGCGCAGACCGACCGGTTCCCGGCCACGTCGCAGATGGCGATCGCCGACGTCGACGTGGAGCGCCTGCGCCTGGAGCGGCTGCGCACGCCCACCTTCAACAGCGCCGCGGTCGCCGCGGGCCATCCCGAGCGGGCGTTCCGGCGGGTCGCCTTCGAGCACCAGCCGGCGTTTGCCGACGTCGGACTGCTGCGCCCGTTGGACCGCTTCCCGTTCGTGCCCGACGATCCCGCCCGCCTCGACAAGGATTGCTACGAGGCCTTCAACATCCAGGTCCAGGGCCTGACCCGGCGGCTGCAGGCCACCGGGAGCCAGCACATCGTCATCGGCGTCTCCGGCGGCCTGGATTCCACCCATGCCCTGATCGTCGCCGCCAAGGCGTTCGACGCCCTGGGAAAACCGCGCTCCGACATCCTGGGCTTCACCATGCCGGGCTTCGCCACCAGCGAGGAGACCAAGGCCAACGCCTGGGCGCTGATGAAGGCGCTGGGCGTCACCGGCGAGGAGCTCGACATCAAGCCGGCCGCCCGCCAGCTGCTCAAGGACCTCGGCCACCCGTTCGCGAACGGCGAGCCGGTCTACGACGTGACCTTCGAGAATGTGCAGGCGGGGCTGCGCACCGACTACCTGTTCCGGCTGGCCAACCAGCGGCAGGGCCTCGTGCTCGGCACCGGCGACCTATCGGAGCTGGCGCTGGGCTGGTGCACCTATGGCGTCGGCGACCAGATGAGCCACTACAACGTCAACGGCTCGGTGGCGAAGACCCTGATCCAGCACCTGATCCGCTGGGTGGCGAGCTCCGGCCAGTTCGACGAGGCCGCCGCCCAGACCCTGCTGTCGGTGCTCGGCACCGAGATCTCGCCCGAGCTGGTGCCGGCCGACGCCAAGGGCGTGATCCAGAGCACCCAGGCCAAGATCGGCCCCTACGAGCTGCAGGATTTCAACCTCTACTACATCACCCGCTTTGGCCTGCGGCCGTCGAAGGTGGCGTTCCTGGCCTGGCACGCCTGGCGCGACGCCGCCAAGGGCGACTGGCCGCCGCACTTCCCGCAGGACACCCGCAACGCCTACGACCTGGCGGACATCAAGCGCTGGCTGGGCCTGTTCCTGTTCCGCTTCTTCGAGATCAGCCAGTTCAAGCGCTCGGCCATGCCGAACGGGCCGAAGGTGGTCTCCGGCGGCAACCTCTCGCCGCGCGGCGACTGGCGCGCGCCGTCCGACGGCACGGCCAGGATCTGGCTGGACGAGCTGGAGGCCAACGTCCCCTGAGGGCGGCGGCCGGCTCGCCGCTCAGGTGAGATTGGCGAGCGCGGGCGAGGTTTCGACGAAAGGTCCCTGGACGAGCAGGGTCGGCACGATGTCCTCGGGGCGTTCGACGGTGACCCAGGACTCCATGAATTCCGGCGGCGTCAGCCTGGCGTCGACGGTGTGCTGGAAGAGGTCGAACAGCGGCTTCCAGAAGTCGTCCGGATTGTAGAACACCACCGGCTTGGCGTGCAGGTCGAGGCGGCGCCAGGACAGCAGTTCGACGATCTCCTCCAGGGTGCCGATGCCGCCGGGCAGGACCACGAAGGCGTCGGAGCGCTCGAAGAACATCATCTTCCGTTCGTGCATGGAGGTGACGACGATGGTCTCCACCTTGTCGAGCGCGCGCTCGCGGCCGACCAGGAAGTCGGGGATGATGCCGAGCACCCGACCGCCGGCGTCATGCGCTGCGCGCGCCGTGGCGCCCATCAGGCCGACGCCGCCGCCGCCGTAGACCAGGCGCAGGCCGGCCGCCGCGAGGGCCCGGCCCAGCGCGCCGGCCGCGGCCAGGAACGCAGGATCGGCCGCGTCCGAAGAGCCGCAGAAGACGCAGACCGAATCCAGGGTGGCGGGGCGCCGCATCGACGATTACTCCAGGGGGAGCCACACGCTTGCAGGCGCGCGGCGAAAGCCCGATTAGCTACGGTCGGGGTTAAGGAGTTTCAATCAAACGGTGTTCCGGACGAAGGCGCAATTCCTCACATTCGCCGGACTCGCCGCGCTCGCCGGCTGCGGCGGCCATCCGTCGGCGCCACCGGCGCCCAATCCCCAGGCCGTGCCGGCCGAGGACCTCTATCTGGCCCCGCCGAGCGTCTCCCGCGCGGTTCGGCAGGGCGAGGCGGTGGTCCTGAGCGGGCAGGCGTCCCCGGCGGCGAAGCTCAGGCTCGCGACGCCTGGCGGCGAGGTGCTGGCCGCCTCCGCCGATCGCCAGGGCCGCTGGACCATCGCCCTGCCGGCCAGCGCGCAGGCGCGGATCTTCGGCCTGTCGATGGCGGTCGGCGCCCGGCAGGTACAGGCGCAGGGCTATGTGCTGGTGGCCCCCGGCGGCCAGTCCGCCCTGCTCAGGGCCGGCGCCGGCGCCCTGCGGCTCGATCCCAGGCCGGCTGGCCGGATCGGCGCCTTCGACTTCGACCGGGAGGGCGGCGCGGTGGTGTCCGGCGCGGCGCCGGCCGGAGCCGCGCTCTCGGTGCAGCTCGATGGCCGACAGGCGGCGGACGCGCGCGCCGACGCGCAGGGCCGCTACAGCGTGGCCCTGCCGCGGCTGGCCCCCGGTCCGCACCGGCTCGAGGTGAAGGGCGACGGCTTCTACGACGCAGTGGCGGTCGAGGCCTCGCCGCCCGCGCCACTTGCCGACGGGCCCCTGCGTAGCCAGTTCAGCCCCGGCGGCTTGCGCGCCGACTGGATGACGCCCGGGGGCGGCGTTCAGTCGACCTTCCTGGCGGGCTGAACGGAGCACCGATTGTCCTACGTCCACGCCGGCGCGAGTCGCCGGTTCGCAACGCCCGGCGCGATCGCCCCATCGGAAGTCAGGTTCGACTTCTGGTCATCGATGGCCGACCTCTGGCGGCTGGTGATGCGTTCGGGCGCGCCGCAGCTGCGGCTGCGGATCGCCGCCGTCCTGGCTCTGGTGCTGATCGGCAAGCTGGCCGGCGTCCTCAATCCGGTGATGCTCGGCGACGCGATCAACACCCTCAGCCCGAGCGCCTCGGGCCATGTGACGCTGGGCGCGACGTTTATCGGCCTGGCGCTGGCCTTCGCAGCGCTGCGGCTGGTGGCCGCCTGCGCGCCGTTCGCCCGCGACGCGGTGTTCACGCGGGTCTCCCAGGCGACCATGGCCAAGGCGGCCGTGGAGACCTTCGCCCACGCGCTCGGCCTGTCGCTCGACTTCCACCAGACCAAGCAGACCGGAACGCTGTCGCGGATCATCGACCGCGGCTCGCGCTCCACCGACTTCCTGATCCGCAGCCTGATCTTCAACCTCGGCCCCACGCTGATCGAGCTGGTGCTGGCCATGGTGGTGATGACGGTGCGGCTGGACTGGCGGTTCGCGCTCACCGCGCTCGCCACCCTGGTCATCTATGCGGTGGTGACCTTCAGGATCACCGACTGGCGCCTCGGCCATCGGCGCGAGCTCAACGCCGCCGACAGCCGCGCCGCGGGGCTCTCGGTGGACGCGCTGATCAACTACGAGACGCTGAAGGCCTTCGGCGCCGAGGGGCGGCTGGTGGGCGCCTACGAGGGCGCGATGGCCGACTATGTGGACGCTAGCTCCAAGGCCACCACCTCGCTCAACCTGCTCAACGCCAGCCAGTCGCTGATCCTGACCCTGGGGCTGGCGGCGATGACCATCATGGCGGGGATGCAGGTGGCGGGCGGATCCCTGCGGATCGGCGACATCACCATGGCCATCTTCCTGCTCAGCGGCCTCTACGCGCCGCTGGGCATGCTGGGTTTCCAGTACCGGGAGATCCGCCAGGCCTTCATCGACATGGAGCAGATGGTGGAACTGACCGCCATCGCCCCGGACATCGTCGACGCGCCGGACGCCCGCGACCTGCCGCCGGCCAGCGGGCGAGGGGCCGCCGTCGCCTTCGAGAACGTCAGCTTCCAGCATGACGCCCGCTCGGTCGGATTGCGGGAGGTGAGCTTCGAGGCGGCTCCGGGCGCCACCGTGGCCCTGGTGGGCCCGTCGGGGGCGGGGAAGACCACCGCCGTTCGCCTGGCCATGCGGCTGATCGATCCGAAGGAGGGCCGCGTCACCATCGACGGCCTCGACATGCGGCAGGTGCGGCGGGCGTCCCTGCGCCGCGCCGTGGCGCTGGTGCCGCAGGACGTGGCGCTGTTCAACGACAGCCTCTACGCCAACATCGCCTTCGCGCGGCCCGAGGCCGGAACGGATGAGGTCCGCGCCGCCGCCGAGGCCGCCGAACTCGGCCCCTTCATCGACAGCCTGCCGCAGGGCATGTCGACCAGGGTCGGCGAGCGGGGGCTGAAGCTCTCCGGCGGCGAGCGCCAGCGGGTGGGGATCGCCCGCGCCCTGCTGGCCGATCCGCGGGTGCTGATCCTCGACGAGGCGACCAGCGCCCTCGACGGCCCGACCGAGGCCGCCATCCAGGAGACGCTGCGCAAGGTGAGGGCCGGGCGCACGACCCTGGTGATCGCGCACCGGCTGTCGACCATCGCCGACGCCGACCAGATCCTGGTGCTCCGACGCGGCAAGATCGTCGAGCGCGGGACCCACGCCGACCTGCTCGCCCGCGGCGGCGAATACGCCGCGCTCTGGCGACGGCAGACGCGGGAAACCTGAGCGGGGCCGGCGACGCGCCGGCCCCGGCCTTGGTCAGTGCATCGAGTGCTTCAGGGCGCTGATCGCGTTGTGGTCGGCGCGGATGGTCTCGTAGGCCCGGCTGACCACCTGGCGGACCCGGGGCGGCAGGTCGCTATCGCTCATGGCCTTCTCGAACTTCGCCTTGATGACGTCTTCGCCGCGCTCGACCTCGTCGACCACCGCCTTCGGGTTGTGCCCGGTGAGGGCGGCCTTCAGGTCCACGAACTTGTTGTGGGCCTTGCCCAGCACCGACTGGTCGGCCTTCGGCTCCTCGCCAAAGGTGCGCACCTCCTGCTGGAGTTCGCGGGTCAGTTCCATTCGCTCCCGCGAGCGCTCCGAGAACATGGTCTTGAGCTTGTCGTCGCCGGCGTTCTGGGCGGCATCCTCGTAACCGTGAGCGCTGTCCAGCGTGGTTTCGATGAGGCTGTTCAGCACTTTCACCGCGTGGTCTTGGCTGACGTCCATGGTCGGGTCTCCTGGGGTTGGTGGGGGATCGCGGGCATAACCCGACGCGACGACGGCCGTTCCAGCTTAGCCACGGACGGCCGCCACCTGAGCCAGGTTCAGCCGCCGTTCAGGTACGCCCGTCCAGGGTCGCGCCGCACCTCCGATGGCCTATGTCTGGTCGCGTAGCCGGAGAGGCGGCGCGCCCGGTCCCCTCGTGCGGATCGGGCGCGTATGCCGGGAACCTTGGCCGTGGCCTGGCTGTTCCTGTCGGGCGAAGGAGATCGCCGTGGCAGACGAGACGGACCGCAACCTCCACACCGTTCCCGCCGGCATCCTCGACCGGCTGCTGGGCAATCGCGGCCCCAACGGCGAGCTGCTGGAGAACGGCAAGCCGGCGCAGGTGGCCGACCTTCCGGACGACGACGAGGACGACGACTAGGCGCGCTTGCGGTTGTCGCCGGCCGCCGGCTGGCGCACATTGTGCGCATGGCCGTCCCTGAGGAGAATCCGCGTCCCTCCGTGGTCGACGCCGAGTACAAGATCATCCACGGGCCATGGCCGCGATGGGTGCTGCATCTCAGCCTGTTCAAGCTCGCCGCCACAGCCGCCGCCGTGGTCGCGGTGTGCGTGGTGCTGACGCTGGCGGTGCTGGTCGGACTGGGCGTGTTCCGCTAGGCGGACAGCCGGCGCCGAACCGCCTCCAGCAGTTGCGCGCGGCCGGGCGGCGAGGTCACGTCGAAGCGGTCGAAATCCGCGCCGGCGGCGTCGCGCAGGTCGCCGAACAGTCCCGCCGGGTCCTCATGGAAATGCAGGAAGGCTCGCGACTTCAAATAGAAGACGCCGCGCGACCGCTCCGTCAGGCCCGGCATCAGCCGGATCTCCCGCAGTAGCGGCTCCAGGTCATCCAGCGCGGCGGGTCCGGCGTGTTTCACGTTCCGCCTCCTAGGGCTTGGCCGTGAACACCCGGTAGCCGGGGATCTCCGCCATCGCCAGCATCTCGCGATCGCCGCTGGTGTCGCCGTAGGCGGCCTTGACCGTCAGGTCGGGCCCGAAGCGGTCCTTCAGCCGCACCACCTTCTCCGGTCCGCGGCAGTTGGGGGTGGCGAAGGCGCCGGCCACCCGGCCCTGGGCGTCGTAGGCGATCTGGGTGCCCAGCAGGACATCGGCGCCCAGGCCCCGTGCGAACGGCGCGACGAGGACATCCGGCGAGGCGGTGACGATGACCAGCCGCACCCGCTGGGTCCGCCAGCGCTTCCAGGCGGCCACCGCGTCGGGCCGCAGCAGCTGGCGGGAATGTGATTGCGCGAAGGCGGCGGCGTCGGCCTCCAGCCGTTCGCGCGGCACGCCCTTGAGGAACTCGCCGACCGCCTGCGCCTTTATCCGGCCGCGGTCCCGGTGAAACAGATAGGCGAGGGCGGCCGGCAACAGCCTCGCCACCCCCAGCGCGTAGCGGATCCTGCCCGCGCGCCACTTCAGAAAGGCCGTGAAGCTGTCGCGCACCGTCAGTGTCCCGTCGAAATCGAAGGCGACGATGGGGGCGTCGTCATTCCCCTCAGAGGCGAATGCGGCTGTCTCGTCGTGGGACGTCGGATCAGAGCGGTCTTGTGCCATTTCGGCCCGTATCCCATTTAGAGGAAGGCGCCCAGATCCGGGGCGTCGCGTCGCCAATTGTCGCTGCCGCTAGCGAAGGCTTGTGATCCGGGCCCGGATCGGGGAATGTCAAGACTTGGACAACCCGCGGCGCGTAATCTGCATTGATAGGGCGCAGACGCCTGACGGGGCGGCGAGAGCCGGGTCTCGGCTCAGTCGCCTAGAGAGTGAGAAACGACCATGACCAAGGCCGCAAGCGGGGATTCGAAGAGCACCCTCTACTGCTCTTTCTGCGGCAAGAGCCAGCACGAGGTCCGCAAGCTTATCGCGGGCCCCACCGTGTTCATCTGTGATGAATGCGTCGAGCTGTGCATGGATATCATCCGCGAAGAGCACAAGATCTCCTTCGTGAAGTCCAAGGACGGCGTTCCGACGCCGAAGGAAATCCGTGAGGTCCTGGACGATTACGTGATCGGGCAGGATCACGCCAAGAAAGTGCTCTCGGTCGCGGTGCACAATCACTACAAGCGCCTCAACCACGCGACGAAGAATAACGACGTCGAGCTGGGCAAGGCCAACATCCTGCTGATCGGGCCGACCGGCACCGGCAAGACCCTGCTGGCCCAGACGCTGGCCCGAATCATCGACGTTCCGTTCACCGTCGCCGACGCCACGACGCTCACCGAAGCCGGCTACGTCGGCGAGGACGTCGAAAATATCATCCTGAAACTGCTGCAGGCCGCCGACTACAACGTCGAGCGTGCGCAGCGCGGCATCGTCTACATCGACGAGGTCGATAAGATCAGCCGCAAGTCCGACAACCCCTCGATCACCCGCGACGTGTCGGGCGAGGGCGTCCAGCAGGCGCTGCTGAAGATCATGGAAGGCACCGTCGCCTCCGTGCCGCCGCAGGGCGGGCGCAAGCATCCGCAGCAGGAGTTCCTGCAGGTCGACACCACCAACATCCTGTTCATCTGCGGGGGGGCCTTCGCCGGCCTCGAGAAGATCATCTCGGCGCGCGGCCAGGGCACCTCGATCGGCTTCGGCGCCAAGGTCACCGACCCGGACGACCGTCGCACCGGCGAGATCTTCCGCCAGGTGGAGCCGGACGACCTGCTGCGCTTCGGCCTGATCCCGGAATTTGTCGGCCGCCTGCCGGTGATCGCCACCCTGGACGACCTCGACGAGAAGGCCCTGGTGAAGATCCTCACCGAGCCGAAGAACGCCTTCGTGAAGCAGTACGTGCGGCTGTTCGACATGGAGAACGTCGGCCTGACCTTCACCGACGACGCCCTCAACGCGGTCGCCCGCAAGGCCATCGCCCGCAAGACCGGCGCGCGCGGCCTGCGTTCGATCCTCGAGGCCATCCTGCTCGACACCATGTACGAACTGCCGACCTACGACGGCGTCGAAGAGGTGGTGGTCAACGCCGAGGTCGTGGAAGGCCGCGCCCAGCCGCTGATCATCTACGCCGAGCGCCGCGACAAGGGCGGCGCGGCCTAAGGCATTCCGCCATGCGCCTCCTGAACTAGAGGCAGGCGCTTGAGCCATCTGACAGAACCCTGCGCCCGCGGCTCCGCAAGAGCCGCGGGCGCAGTCGTTTCGCAGACCCCTAAGCGGGCGCAGCGCCGGGTGCTGGCCGGCACGGTGCTGGGCTCCAGCCTGGCCTTCATCGACTCTTCGGCCGTGAACCTCACCCTGCCGGTGATCCAGCAGCGGCTGGGTGGCGACCTCGCCTCGGCCCAGTGGATCATGAACGCCTACTCGTTGATGCTCAGCGCGCTGGTGCTGTCAGGAGGCGCGGCCGCCGACCGCTACGGCCGCAAGCGGGTATTCATCGTCGGCGTTGCGGTGTTCACCGCCGCCTCCCTGGCCTGCGCCCTGGCGCCCAGCCTGCCGGTGCTGATCGCCGCCCGCGCCGTGCAGGGGATCGGGGCTGCGCTGATGACCCCGGCCAGCCTCGCCCTGCTGGGCGCGACCTTCGAGGAGAAGGGGCGCGGCCAGGCGGTGGGGATCTGGGCCGGCGCCGGCGGCCTGATGAGCGCATTGGGCCCGGTGCTGGGCGGCTGGCTCACCGACACGGTGTCCTGGCGCGCGGTGTTCGTCATCAACCTGCCGATCGCCGCGGTGGCGGTGTGGCTGGTGGCGGCCGGCGCGCGGGAGAGCCGCGGGACGCGTTCGGGACCGGTGGACTGGGCCGGCGCCGCCGCGGTGACGGCAGGCCTGGCGCTGATCACCTGGGGCCTGACCGACGCGCCGCGGAAGGGCTTCGCCGATCCCCTGGTGATCGCGGCGCTGGTCCTCGGCCTGGCGGGGCTCGCCGCCTTCGTGCTGATCGAGCGGCGGGCGGAAAACCCGATGACCCCGCTGAAGCTGTTCCGCTCCGTCAGCTTTTCCGGCCTCAACGGCCTGACGCTGCTGCTGTACGCGGCGTTCGGCGGCGCGCTGTTCCTGCTGCCGTTCCAGCTGATCCGCGCGCACCACTATCCGCCCGCCGCGGCGGGCGCGGCGCTGCTGCCGCTGTCCGTAGGCCTGGCGGTGCTGTCGCCGCTGGCGGGACGGCTGGCGAGCCGGTTTGGAGCCCGCGCGCTGCTCACGGCCGGACCGACGCTGGTGGGCGTAGGATTCGCGCTGCTCGCCTGGCGGGCCGGGGACGGCGGCTACTGGAGCGGGGTCTTCCCCGGCCTGGCCGTGCTGGCGCTGGGCATGGGCGTGGCCGTGGCGCCGCTCACCGACGCGGTGCTGGGCGCCGTGCCCGGCGAGTTCGAGGGCGCGGCCTCCGGAATCAACAACGCCACCGCGCGGGTGGCCGGCCTGCTGGCCGTCGCGCTGGTCGGCTTCGTCCTCGGCGCGGCGGATCCGCCTGCGGTGGCGGCGGGCTACCGTGTGGCGATGATCGTGGCCGCGGTGGGCTCCGTCGCGGCCGGCCTTGTCGGCTGGCTGACCGTCCGGCCGCTTGCCAAGGGATGATGATCGTCATCTAATAATTCCCATGGCGGACAAGGCGGTCATCGTGGTCGGGGCGGGGGACGCGCTGGGCGGGGCGATCGCCCGGCGGTTCGCGCGCGAGGGCTATGCGGCGGTCGTCGTGCGCCGCAACGCCGACCAGCTGGAGCCCCTGGCCCAGGCGATCCGCGAGGCCGGCGGCGAGGCCCACCCGTTCGGCGTCGACGCCCGGAAGGAAGACCAGGTGGTCGACCTGTTCCAACGGGTCGAGGCGGAGATCGCCCCGGTCGAGGCCTGCGTCTTCAACATCGGCGCGAACGTCCGCTTCCCGATCGCGGAGACCACGGCGCGGGTCTATTTCAAGGTCTGGGAGATGGCCGCCTTCGCGGGCTTCCTCACCGGCCGCGAGGCCGCCCGGCGGATGACGGCGCGCGGGCAGGGCACGATCCTGTTCACCGGGGCCACCGCCAGCCTGCGCGGCAGCGACGGCTTCGCCGCCTTCGCGGGCGCCAAGCACGCCCTGCGCGCGCTCGCCCAGAGCATGGCCCGCGAGCTGGGACCCAAGGGCGTGCACGTGGCCCACACCATCATCGACGGCGCCATCGACACCGCCTGGATCGCGGAGAACTTTCCGGAGCGCTATGCGGCGAAGGCGCAGGACGGCATTCTCAATCCCGAACACATCGCCGACGCCTACTGGATGCTGCACGCCCAGCCGCGCGACGCCTGGACCCACGAGCTGGATCTTCGGCCCTGGATGGAGGCCTGGTGACCATGACCCGCCATGTCGAGTTCCTGTTCGACGTCGGCAGCCCCACGTCGTACCTGGCGCACAAGCGTCTGCCGGCCGTCCTGCGGCGCACGGGCGCCGAGGCTGCCTATCTCCCGATCCTGCTGGGCGGGGTGTTCAAGGCCACCGGCAATGCCTCGCCGGCGAGCATTCCCGCCAAGGGGCGGTGGATGGACGCGGACCTGGCGCGGTTCGCCGCCCGGGAGGGGATCGGGTTCGTGCGCAATCCCTACTTCCCGATCAACACCCTGCACCTGATGCGCGGCGCGACGGGCCTGATCGGGGACCCGCGGTTCATGACCTATGTGGACGCGGTGTTCGACGCCATGTGGCGCCAGCCCAGGAATCTCGGCGACCCTGCGGAGGTCGCCTCGGTGCTCGCGCCGCTCGGCATCGGGGCCGACGAGTTCCGGGCCCTGGTCGAGCGCGACGCGGTCAAGGCGCGGCTGAAGGCGGCCACGGAGGCCGCGGTGGCGCGCGGCGTGTTCGGCGCGCCAACATTTTTCGTCGGTGGGGAAATGTTCTTCGGCCAGGACCGTCTCGACTTCGTGGAAGCGGCTCTGGCGGCCGTTCCGGCCTGACGCCGAAATGCCTATTCGATGGCAGGGAATTCCAACTTGCTGATCGTATGGCGAATTCCCACATTGGGTGCGTGGCCGGGGCATAGCCTTGCGCGCACGGCCCTGCTTCTCCCGGTCAAGCTAGCCGATGGATAGCGCTGAGACGCAGTGTCGCGCACGGTCGTTGCTCCGCTTGAACCCAGGCGGAAACCGTCCACATAAAACATCGAGCAAGCCGCCGAGTACGGCGGACGGGTCGTCCGACTCAAGCGCATCGTTTGAGTGACCGCGATCCGGGAGCCGAGTCCGTGACCTAAACGGGCCGGCCAGGAGTTTGAGCATCATGTCCGAGATTAAGATCCTGCCTATCCTGCCGCTGCGGGACATCGTGGTCTTTCCGCACCAGCCGGTGCCTCTGTTCGTGGGCCGCGAAAAGTCCGTGCGCGCGCTTGAGGAAGCGATGCGCCACGACGGCAAGGAGATTCTGCTCGCCACCCAGAAGGACAAGGACGACGACGATCCCTCTCCCGAGGCGATCTACGACGTCGGCGTCGTGGCGACGGTCCTGCAACTGCTGAAGCTGCCCGACGGCACCGTGAAGGTGCTGGTGGAAGGCCGCGCGCGCGCCGGTATCGCCAAGTTCACCGAGCAGGCCGACTTCTATGAAGCCGAAATCGCCTACGTGGCCGAGGACGGCGCGGGCTCCGCGGAGGCCGAGGCGCTGTCGCGCGCGGTCGTCGA
Organism: Phenylobacterium hankyongense; assembly: GCF_003254505.1. NCBI lineage: Bacteria > Pseudomonadati > Pseudomonadota > Alphaproteobacteria > Caulobacterales > Caulobacteraceae > Phenylobacterium > Phenylobacterium hankyongense. Next base: position 3,166,045 of record NZ_QFYP01000001.1, read on the forward strand.
GCAGTTCGAAAACTATGTGAAGCTGAACAAGAAGGTGCCGCCCGAGGCGCTGGCTGCGATCCCGCAGATCGACAACCCGGGCGAGCTGGCCGACCGCATCGCCAGCCACCTGTCGGTGAAGATTTCCGAGAAGCAGCAGCTGCTGGAAGTCTTCAACGTCGTGAAGCGTCTGGAGAAGGTCTACGCCCTGATGGAGGGCGAGATCAGCGTCATGCAGACGGAGAAGAAGATCCGTAACCGCGTGAAGCGCCAGATGGAGAAGACGCAGCGCGAGTACTATCTGAACGAGCAGATGAAGGCGATCCAGCGCGAGCTGGGCGAGCAGGACGACCAGCGCGACGAACTGCTGGAGCTCGAAAAGCGCATCAAGAAGACCAAGCTGTCCAAGGAAGCGCGCGCCAAGGCCGACTCCGAGCTGAAGAAGCTGCGGAACATGAGCCCGATGTCGGCGGAATCGACCGTGGTCCGGAACTACCTGGACTGGCTGCTGTCGATCCCATGGGGCAAGGGCAAGCAGAAGCCCATCGACATGCAGAAGGCCGAGGACATCCTCAACGAGGATCACTACGGCCTCGACAAGGTCAAGGAACGGATCCTGGAGTACCTGGCGGTGCAGAGCCGCGTGGGTTCGCTGAAGGGCCCGATCCTGTGCCTGGTCGGCCCTCCCGGCGTCGGCAAGACCTCGCTCGGCCGCTCGATCGCCAAGGCCACGGGACGTGAGTTCGTCCGGGTGTCCCTGGGCGGCGTGCGGGACGAGGCCGAGATTCGCGGCCACCGCCGGACCTACATCGGCTCGATGCCCGGCAAGGTCATCCAGTCGATGAAGAAGGCCAAGTCGACCAACGCCTTCTTCCTGTTGGACGAGATCGACAAGATGGGCTCCGACTATCGCGGCGACCCGTCCTCGGCCCTGCTGGAAGTGCTGGACCCGGCGCAGAACTCCACCTTCGCCGACCACTACCTGGAGGTGGACTACGACCTGTCGCCGGTGATGTTCGTCACCACGGCCAACAGCCTGAACATGCCCCAGCCGCTGCTGGACCGCATGGAGATCATCCGCATCCCCGGCTACACCGAGGACGAGAAGGTGGAGATCGCCAAGCGTCACGTCCTGCCGAAGCTGACCAAGGACCATGGGCTGAAGCCGGAGGAGTTCATCGTTCCGGAGCAGGCGATCCATGACCTGATCCGCTACTACACGCGGGAATCCGGCGTCCGCTCGCTCGAGCGGGAGCTGGGCAACCTGGCGCGCAAGACGGTTCGGGACATGGCGCGCGAGAACCTGCTGTCGATCACCATCGACGACGAGCGGCTGGCCAAGTACGCGGGCGTCCGCAAGTTCAAGTACGGCGAGATGGACACCGAAGATCAGGTCGGGATCATCACCGGCCTGGCCTACACCGACTTCGGCGGCGACATCCTGACCATCGAAGCGGTCAAGATGCCCGGCAAGGGTCGGATGTCCATCACGGGCAACCTGAAGGACGTGATGAAGGAATCGATCTCGGCGGCGAACTCCTACGTTCGCAGCCGCGCCACGAAGTTCGGCATCGAACCGCCGAGCTTCGAGCGGACCGACGTCCACATCCACGTGCCGGACGGCGCCACTCCGAAGGACGGCCCCTCGGCCGGCGCCGCAATGGCCACGGCCATCGTCTCGGTGCTGACCGGCATCCCGATCCGCAAGGACATCGCCATGACCGGCGAGGTCACCCTGCGCGGCCGGGTGACGGCGATCGGCGGCCTGAAGGAGAAGCTGCTCGCGGCCCTGCGTTCCGGCGTCAAGGTCGTGCTGATCCCCTCGGAAAACGAGAAGGACCTGGCGGACATCCCGGACAACGTGAAGCAGGGGATGGAGATCATCCCGGTGTCCACGATGGACGAGGTGCTGGCGCGGGCCCTGACCCGGGCTCCGGTGCCCATCGAGTGGTCGGAGAAGGACCAGCCGGTGGCGGTGGCCACGGAAGGCGACGACGTCGAAACAGTCGTCACCCACTAGACGCGATCAAAACGTGTGACTGTGGAGCGGCGCGGGAGCAATCCCGCGCCGCTCTTATTTGACGGACGTCTCAGCCTGGACATAATTCGGTAAGGCGATGGGGCGGCTCACGACCCCGGCTGCTGCAACGAAAAAAGATGGGCTGGGAGAAATGCAACATGACAAAGGCCGAACTCGTCGCCGCCATGGCCGACAAGGCGGGGCTGAACAGGGCGCAGGCCAAGGTCGCGCTCGACGCCTTCATCGCGTCGGTCTCCACCTCCCTGAAGGCCGGAGATGAGGTTCGCCTGGTGGGTTTCGGCAGCTTCGTGCCGGTCAAGCGCGCGGCCGGGACGGCGCGCAATCCGCGGACGGGCGAGACGGTGAAGCGGGCCGCCTCGCAGACCTGCCGGTTCCGGGTGGGCGACGCGCTGAAGAACACGCTGAACGCCTGACCCCGGGCGAACGATAGGCGGCCCCCGAAGTGAGGCCGCCTTTTTCGTGCCGAGTCAGTGGCCGGCGGCGGCCTGCCCGGCGATCTGTTGCAACTCGTCGTCGGTCGGGACACGGCTGGCCGGGGTCAGCTCGTGCACCGCCTCGGGCAGGGTGCGCGAAAGGTCCGACAGCAGCGCTTGGCGGGGCATGCCGGTCTGTTGCTCCAGTTGCCGCACGGTGTCGTCGCCGAGGGCGTCCTCCAGCTGGTTCGGGGCGATGGGCTGGTTCTGGCCGGAGCCGACCCAGGAGTTCACCTGCTGTCCGTAGCCCTTCTGCTGGAACTGGCTGATCAGGGCGCCGAGCGCGCCGGCGCCGCCCAGGCCGCCGAGGATGTTCCCAAGGCCACCGCCGCCGAGCAGCCCGCCCAGAGCGCCGCCCAGGCCGGCGCCGCCCATACCTCCCAGGCCGCCGCCGGTCTGAGCCGGCTGCGCAGGCTGTCGTTGCGGATCGAAGCTGCGCCCTTCGCCGGCGCCCTGGCCGGGCTGCGGCGCATAGTGGCGCGCGGCCTTCACCGCCAGCGCCAGCAACAGGCCGGCGACGATCACCGAGCCTGGTCCCTGGCTTCGCCCCTGGGGGCGACCGCCGCCAGTGACGCTTCCCAACACTGAATCGAGCAATCCCATGGCCTCACCCTTCTCGTGAGCCGGGACAACGTCGAATGGGTGGATAGGTTCGCGGCGTTCGTCGCCCCGCCTATTTGGAGAGTTCGTCGTAGAGGCCGTCGAGCCGCGCGGGCCGGGTCCACTCGGTGTGCTGGCCCTTGATGTTCCAGCCCGGCCCCAGGTCGTCGACCTTGACCGCGGCCAGTAGTTCGCTCTTCGGCACGCCCGCCTTGATCGCCGCGCGGAGCCGTTCGATCAGCAGGTCCAGCTTCTTGCGGTCCGCCTCGAACTCCGCCCGGCTGATGGGAGCGTCGCCGTGGCCGGGGATCAGGGTGTCGAAGTCCAGCTTCTCCACTTCGGCCCAGTTCTGTTGCAGGCCCAGCAGCCTGCCGCCGTTGGGCCAGTCGACCGTGGGCGCGCCGGAGAACATGTTGTCGCCCATGGCCACCACCTTCTCGTCGGGGAAATAGACGATCGAATCCGAGGCGGTATGCGCCGGATGGAGGGCGTAGGCCGTGGCCGTGGCCCCCTTCAACTTGACGGTGTAGGTCTTTGCGAAACTGATGGTCGGCGCCGGGGAGCGCAGCTGGCCGGGACGCACCGTGTAGGTCGCCACCAGCGCCTTATAGTCGTCCGACGCGATGACCGGGATGCCGGCCGCCTCGAATTGCGGGGTGTTGCCCGAGTGGTCGTTATGCACGTGGGTGACGAACACGTACCTGATCGGCTTGGGGCTGACGCTGTGGATCGCCCGCAGCAACTCCTGGTAGTAGTTGTCGCCCGTCAGCTTGGTGTCGACCAGGATCAACCCGTCGTCCGCGACCCGCAGGACGGAGTTGGCGGTGTTGCCGATCAGCATAAAGAGGCCCGGCTTGACCTGGCGGACGACGAGAGGCGCGAAGTTCGTCGTGGGGGGAGGGGCGGCCGGGTCATAGATGGGCCGGGGCGCGGCGTCCTGGGCGAAGGCCATGGTCGCCGCGGCGCTGACGGCGGCGAGCGCACCGGCGCCGATCACGAACCTGAGCATCACGAAGTTCCCCCTTGCGGCCGGATTGAACTCCAGAATCGCCTAAGGCGAAGTTCTAGTTAAACGGGTGGTGACTGTCTACTTCTGGTGGGGCTCGCCGTCCTGGCGCGCGCCCGCACGGCGGCCGGGGCCGTTTCCCGTCAGACCTTGTGCGCACCGGCCAACCTGGGGTAGGGACGCACCTTCTTCGGGGAGTAGCCGTTCGCTCCAGCGAAGTCCGCGTCAACACACTCGGCTTTCGGGCCGTGGCGCGGACGGCGGGCCTGACCAGGTCCGGATTGGCGAGACCGACGACGCAGACCTCCGGCACAGGGCCGGCGGAGGTCGCCGCGTCGTCGTGTCCATACCGCGCCCCGGAGTTCTCGATGATCCTCGAACCGATGCTGGTGTCCGCAGGCGTGGTCGCCGTGGCGGAGATCGGCGACAAGACCCAGCTGCTGGCGATTGTGCTGGCGGCGAAGTTCCGCAAGCCCGTCCCGATCATCCTCGGCATCCTGGCGGCCACCGTGCTCAACCACGCCGCCGCCGCCACGCTCGGCTACTTCATCTCCCGCTGGCTGACCGGCCAGGTCTTCCAGACCGTGGTCGGCGTGGCCTTCATCGCCATGGCCGCCTGGGCGCTGGTGCCCGACAAGGAGGACGAGGGCGCGGCCGACAAGAGCCACGGCGGGGTGTTCCTGACCACCCTGGTGTCGTTCTTCTTCGTGGAGATCGGCGACAAGACCCAGATCGCCACCTCGCTGCTGGCGGCCCGCTTTCACGACATCGCCCTGGTCACGCTGGGCACCACGCTGGGGATGATGGCCGCCAACGTGCCGGCGGTCCTGCTGGGCGAGGCGGCGACCAAGATCGTGCCGCTGAACGTGGTGCGGATGATCGCCGCCGGCGTCTTCGCCCTGATCGGCGCATGGGTGCTGCTGAGCGCCTTCCACCTCGTCTAGGCGACGGCGCGGGAGTTCATTAGAACCGCACGGGCGGGCGGCTAGCTCAGCTGGTCAGAGCATCTCGTTTACACCGAGAGGGTCGGGGGTTCGAACCCCTCGCCGCCCACCAGCCCTTCCTCAGGGCTGAGCTTTCGTGCCTAACTCGCCGGCCAAGCGGAGGAATCGAATGGCTGCGACCGCAACGACGGCAAATCGGGACGATACCTGGTTCGTGGGCCACCCGAAGGGGCTGGCCTTCCTGGCGTTCACCGAGGCCTGGGAGCGGTTCTCCTACTACGGCATGCAGACGCTGCTGGTGCTCTACATGGTGCACCAGCTCCTGCTGCCCGGGCACATCGAGCACGTCGCCGGCTTCGGCCTGCTGCGGGCGCTGCTCGAGCGCGGCCATGTGATGAGCAACCAGGCGCTCGCCTCGGCGGTGTTCGGCCTCTACACCGGCCTCGTCTACCTGACCCCGATCCTCGGGGGTCTGATCGCCGATCGGGTGCTAGGGCGGACCCGCACGATCATCGTCGGCGGCAGCCTGATGGCGCTTGGCCACTTCCTGATGGCCTTCGACGTCTCCTTCCTGCTGGCGCTGGTCTGCCTGATGTTCGGCGCCGGCTGCTTCAAGGGCAACATCGCCACCCAGGTCGGCGCTCTCTATCGCCCGGAGGACAACCGCCGGGCCGACGCCTTTCAGATCTTCTACCTCGGCATCAACGCCGGCGTGATCGTCTCGCCGTTCATCACCGGCACGCTGGGCGAGAAGGTCGCCTGGCACTACGGCTTCGGCGCGGCCGGCATCGGCATGCTGATCTCGCTGGTCATCTATCTGTCCGGGCGCAAGCACCTGCCGCCCGACCCGCCGCTGCGGGCCAAGGCCAAGGCCGACCGGCCGACGATGGATCGCCGGGAATGGATCGTGGTGGCGCTGCTGGTGGCCATGCTGCCGGTGCTGTCCGCCTCCGTCGTCGCCAACCAGGAGATCTTCAACGCCTATCTGATCTGGGCGGAGCGGAGCGCCGACCTCCACCTGTTCGGGATACCGATCCTCACCACCTGGCTGGTGTCGGTGGATTCCATCGTCTCGGTGACCTGCCTCATCGGCATGGTGGTGTTCTGGCGGCTCTGGGCGAAGCGTTTCCCGGAGCCGGACGAGCTTGGGAAGATCGCCATCGGCTGCCTGTTCAGCGGGGCGGGCGCGGCGTGCCTGGCGATCGGCTCGGCGTTGGCGTCGGGCCCCGGCGAGAAGGTGGGCTTCGGCTGGCTGCTGGCCTTCCACCTGCTGAACGACATCGGGTTCGCCAACGTCCTGCCGGTAGGCCTGGCGCTCTATGCGCGCTCGGCGCCGCGGGCCATCGCGGCCACCATCGTCGGCCTCTATTACCTGCACCTCTTCGCCGGCAACCTGCTGGTCGGCTGGCTGGGCGGCCTGCTCGAGAAGATCCCGGCGGTGCAGTTCTGGCTGATCCATGCCGCCCTCGTGATCGGCGCGGGCGTGGTGTTCTTCTTCATCCGGTTGGCGTTCGGCCGGCTGCTGATCGCCGCGCCTCCGGCGCCTGACGAGGCGAACCTCGTCGCGGCCGATGCGGTGAAGGCGCCCTGACGCCGGCCATGCTCTATCGCCCGCTCGGCCGCACCGGGCTGACCGTCTCCGAGATCGGCCTTGGCTGCGCGAGCTGGTGGGGCAAGCCGGCCTTCCCGGAGGCGCAGGCGGTCGGGCTGGTGCACGCCGCCCTCGACCTCGGCGTCACCCTGTTCGACACCGGCGCCAGCTATTCGGCCGGGGAGGCGGAGCCCCGGCTCGGCCGGGCGCTGAAGGGGCGCGACGTCTCGCAGCTGGTGGTGGCGACCAAGGCCGGCAGTTTCCACGCCGGCGGCGGGCGGATCGGCCGAGACTTCTCGCCCGCCGCCATCGTCGCCAGCGCCGAGCGCAGCCTGCGCAACCTCGGCCTCGAGGCCCTGCCGCTGCTCCAGCTGCACGGGCCCGCCATCGAGGAGCTCGACGACGAGCTGCTGGCGGCGCTGGGGGACCTGAAGGCCCGCGGCCTGGTCCGGGCGCTCGGCGTCAACAGCTTCGACCCGGCGGTGATCGAGCACGTCATCGGCCTGCCCGGGTTCGATGCGGTGATGGTCGACTACAATGTGCTCCGTCCCGAGCGCGAGCCGCTGATCGCCCGCGCGGCGGGGGCGGGGAAGGGCGTGCTGGCTGGCATGGCGCTGGCCATGGGCCACACCGGCCTGCAGGTGGCCCGCCTGAAGGGGCCGCAGGACCTCTGGTACGCCGCCCGCGGCCTGATGCGGCATCGCCAGGAGGTGGTGCGCGGCGCGCGGTTCTCGTTCCTGCACCGCCAGCCGGAGATCACCGGCTCGCAGGCGGCGCTCGCCTATGTGCTGGCCAACCGCGACGTCTCCGCCGCGGTGATCGGCACCACCCGCCTGGGGCACCTGCGCGAGAACCTCGCCGCCTCCGACCGCGCCCTGCCGGACCTGCTGATGGAGCGGATCAAGGCCGCCCAGGCCGCGGCGCGCTGACGCCACGAGGCGCCTTCCGCTCCGGCGAGGGCGGAGTCATGGTGCTGATCAACGATAATATTGGGCAGGAACGACGATGGCGGACGATCTCGTGACCCTGGACGAGGCGCTGGCGGCCGCGCACCTCCCCGCGCTGGTGGCGGCCATGGTGCATATGACCGGCGATGCGGGCTGGCTGCGGCCGGAGTGGACGCCGACCTACACGCCGCTGGCGCGCAACGATCCGGGCATCTCCGAATCCGAGCAGGCGAAGATCCGCGAGGCGGCCAAGGCCGCGATCACAGCCTACCTGGCCGGCGAGCCGATGAAGCTCGCCACCCCCGACCAGCCGCTGCTGCGGCGGATGATGGACTATGTGGGCGGCGCCCCAATTCCGGAGCGCTACGCCGACTTCCTGATCGACGAGCTGGCGCTGTCGGGCAGCAGCAAGGACCCGCATTTCGAGCAGCCGCGGCTGAAGGAGGCGGCGCGCAAGCTGAAGGTGCTGGTGATCGGCGCCGGCATGTCCGGCCTGCTCACCGGCATCCGCCTGTCGCAGGCGGGGATTCCGTTCGAGATCGTTGAGTCCAATCCCGACGTCGGCGGCACCTGGCTGGTGAACACCTATCCGGGCTGCCGGGTGGACAACGCCAACCACATGTACAGCTATTCCTTCGAGCCGAACCACGCCTGGCCGCAGCATTTCTCGCCGCAGCCGGAGCTGCTGAAGTACTTCCGCGGCGTCGCCGACAAGCACGATCTCAAGAAGCACATCCGCTTCGAGACCACCGTCGAGAGCCTCACCTGGGACGAGGACCGCGCGGTCTGGCGCGCCCAGCTGATCGGCAAGGACGGCGGGCGCGAGACCGTCGAGGCCAACGCCGTGGTCACCGCGGTCGGCCAGCTCAACCGGCCGCGGCTGCCGGACATCGAGGGCCGTGACAGCTTCCAGGGCCCGGCCTTCCACTCGGCGCAGTGGCGCCACGACGTGGACCTGACCGGCAAGCGGGTGGCGGTGATCGGCACCGGCGCCTCGGCCTTCCAGTTCGTGCCGGAGATCGCGCCGAAGGTCGCCCAGCTGAAGGTCTTTCAGCGCACGCCGCCCTGGGGCCTGCCCGTGCCGCACTACCACGAGGACGTGCCGGAGGGCATGAAGTGGCTGCTGGAGCACGTGCCCTACTACGACAAGTGGTACCGCTTCTGGCTGTTCTGGATGACCACCGAGGGCTTCCTGCCGATGGTGAAGTCCGATCCCGACTGGACTGGCCCGACGACGGCGGTCGGCGAGGCCAACGCTGCATTGCGCGAGATGGCGGCCTCCGCCCTGGCCGCCCAGGTGCAGGACCGGCCCGACCTCCTGCCGCACGTGGTTCCCACCTATCCGGTGGGCGGCAAGCGCGCGGTGCTGGACAACGGCGTCTGGCTCGGCGCGCTGAAGCGGCCGAACGTCGAGCTGGTCACCGAGCGGATCACCCGGATCACCCCGACCGGCGTGGTCACCGCCGACGGCGTCGAGCACGAGGTGGACGTGATCCTCTACGGCACCGGCTTCCAGGCCAGCCGGTTCCTCTCCGGCCTGTCCGTCAAGGGCCGCGGCGGCCGCGACCTGCACGAGGCCTGGGCGGGCGATGCGCGCGCCTACCTCGGCATGACGACGCCGGGCTTCCCGAACTTCTTCATCATCTATGGTCCGAACACCAACATCGTCGTCAACGGCTCGATCATCTTCTTCTCGGAGTGCGCGGTCCGCTACATCGTCGGCGCCCTGAAGCTGATGGCGGAGACCGGCGCGCGGGCCATGGAGGTGAAGCGGGACGTCCACGACGCCTTCAACATCCGGGTGGACGAAGCCAACAAGGGCTGGGCCTGGGGCTCGCCGAACGTCACCAGCTGGTACAAGAACGAGTTCGGCCGGGTGAGCCAGAACTGGCCGTTCGGCCTGATCGACTACTGGCGGGCGACGCTGGCGCCCAATCCGGACGACTTCGTGCTGGAGAAGCAAGCCGAACCGGTGGCCTGATCGGCCAGACCGTGCGTTGTGGCGGTTGAGTCCGGAGAGCCGCCATGCCCCTGAAGCTGCACGTCATCGCCCTTTCGACCCGCCCTGGGCGGGTGGGGATCTCCGTCGCCCGCTGGTTCCACGAATTCGCCGCGGCGCACGGCGGCTTCGAGGCCGAGCTGGTGGACCTCGCCGACTTCAACCTGCCGATCTACGACGAGCCGAGGCACCCGAGGTTCCAGCAGTACGAGCACGAGCACACCAAGGCCTGGGCCGCCAGCGTCGCGGTGGCGGACGCCTTTGCGTTCGTCACGCCGGAGTACAACTACAGTCCGCCGCCCAGCTTCGTGAACGCGGTGGACTATGTGCTGCTCGAGTGGGGCTACAAGCCCGCCGGCCTGGTCAGCTACGGCGGGGTGTCGGGCGGCCTGCGCGCCGCCCAGGCGGAGAAGCTGTTGCTCACCGCCGTGAAGGTGATGCCGATCCCGGAGGGGGTGATGATCCCCATGGCGGCCAAACAGCTCGACGAGGAGAAGCGGTTCAAATCCAACGAGCTGATCGACATCTCGGCGAAGGCCATGCTGGACGAGCTGGTCCGCTGGGCCGAGGCGCTGAAGGTGATGCGGACGTGAAGCCGTCGCGCATCCTGGCGTGGGCGGTGCTTCCGGCGCTGGTCGCCTGCAGCCGGCCCGCGGCGCCCCAGGCTGCGCCGGCGCTTCCGGTTGCGGCTGCGAGCGCCGGCCAGGCCGTCAACCCGCCGGCGAACGTCGCCCTCTACCACTGCGCCGACGGTCAAGCGATCGAGGCGGGTTATCCCGACCGCGACACCGCCGTCGTCACCTACAACGGCCACGCCTACCCCCTGAAGAGCGCGGCCGCCGCCAGCGGCGTGCGCTATGTCGGCTACGGCCTGCAGTGGTGGACCAAGGGCATGACCCAGGCGACGCTGAGCACGCTGAAGCCGGGCGAGACCGTCGCTAGCGACGCAGGGGTGACCTGCTCGACCCAGGCCGCCGAGCCGGTGAGCCCGCCGGCCCCCGGAACGCCCGGCGGCCTGCCGAGCGACCGGACTCCGGTCTCCGAAGCGCCGTTCAGCCCCACCAGCGCCCAGGGCGCCGCGAACGTGGTGCAGACCTATTACGCCCTGGTCGAAGCGGGGAAGTACGCCGAGGCCGCCAAGCTGCGGTCCGACGGCCGGGCCGAAGACTTCAGCGCCTATGCCAGCCACCACGCCCAGGTTGGCGCGCCGGGGGAAGCCGAGGGCGCGGCCGGTTCGATCTACGTGGAGGTCCCCGTGGTGATCTACGGACGGCTGAAGACCGGGGCCGAGGTCCATCGGTCGGGCAAGGCGGTCCTGCGCCGGGTCAACGACGTGCCTGGTTCTACGGCGGAACAGCGCCGCTGGCGGATCGAGCGCGTCGATCTTAGGCCCTGACCGCGCCGCCGCGCTTGCCGGCCTTGTGCCGGCCGGCCATTCGCCAATAGTCGGGGGCGAGGCCAAGGGGCCAAACGGGGAGGATCGGATGGTCGCACGCAAGGGATTCGGGCTGGGCGCAGCGCTGGGCGCGATCCTGCTGGCTGCGAGTTCGGCGGCGCCGGCGCAGCCCGCTGGGCACACCTTCGTCCTTGAGGCCACGCCCACCACCGTAGCCTGGGGCAACTACGACGCCGCGGCCAGGCCGGTGCTGACCATCCACTCCGGCGACACGGTGGTCTTCCACACCCTGCTCACCTCGAGCCCGACGGCGCTGGAGAAGGCTGGTGTGCCCAGCGGCCAGGTGGAGGCGTCCCTGCGCGACGTCTTCGCCCACGTCACCGACCGAGGGCCCGGCGGGCACATCCTGACGGGACCGGTCTATATCGAGGGCGCGGAGCCCGGCGACACCCTGGAGATCCGGATCCTGAAGATCGATCTGGCCATCCCCTACGCCTACAACGGCTTTCGTTACGGCGCGGGGATCCTCACCGACGACTTTCCCTACGCGCGGATGAAGATCATCCCCCTCGATCGTACGCGCATGGTCGCGAACTTCGCCCCCGGCGTGACCATTCCCCTGCGTCCCTTCTTCGGCAGCATGGGCGTCGCGCCGCCGGCCTCCTTCGGGCGCTACGATTCAACCCCGCCGACCATCAGCGGCGGCAACATGGACAACAAGGAATTGGTGGCCGGCACGACCCTCTATCTGCCGGTCTACAACAAGGGGGCGCTGTTCGAGATCGGCGACGGCCACGCCGGGCAGGGCAATGGCGAGGTGGACGTCACCGCCATGGAGACCTCCCTGGTGGGCACGGTGCAGTTCATCGTCCGCAAGGACCTGAAGGCGGGCTATCCGCGCGCCGAGACGCCCACCCACTACATCGCCATGGGCTTCGATGACGACCTGGCGGTCGCCGCGAGGAAGGCGGTGCGCGAGATGGTGGACTTCATGGCGCGGGAGAAGGGCCTGAGCCGCGACGACGCCTACATGCTGGTGAGCGTCGCCGGCGACACCGACATCACCGAGGTGGTGGACCGCAACAAGGGCGTCCACGTGATGATGCCCAAGGCGATCTTCGCCAAATAGGCAGGCTAGACCGGACGATCTTCAGGCGCCGCTTGTTGTTGCGCAAAACTACACACACATTGGAGGTGCGCTCGGGGGCGCTTGGCCGAAGGAAAACCACCGATGAGCACCGTCCTTTATGTCGCTGTCGCCTCCGGCGATCAGACGCTTGGCTACCAGGCCGTCGTTCCGGACCTGCCGGGGTGCTCGGCCGCCGGCGCGGACCTCGGCGAACTGCTCGGGAACGCGCGGCAGACGGTCGGCGCGCACCTGCAAAGCCTGGCCGACGCCGGCCAGGAGTGGCCGCGGCCCACGCCCATCGAGCAGATCCAGGTTCCACCCTCAGCGGTCGCCGTGCTGGTTGACGTCGAGGTCGAGGACACCCCGGTGCGGGTCAACATCTCCATCGGCGAGCAGCTGCTCAAGCGGCTGGACGCGGCGGCTGAGCTGCGCGGCGCCAGCCGCTCCGGCTTCATCGCCCAGGCGGTGCGCATCAGCCTCGGCGACAAGGGCCGCGGCGCCGGCGCGGAATTCGAGAGCGCCACCCGCCGGCTCCAGGAGGAGCTCTCGGCGGTGGGGCGCAAGATCAACGAGAGCCTGGGTCCGGACTCACCGTTCAGCCGCAGCATGGCTGATCTCGACGAGCGGGTGACCGACACCGTCCGCAAGGCCGCCGACAGCGTCTCCGCGGCCATGGCGCGCCGGAAGGAAGCCGACGCCCGCGCCGCCAAGGCGGAACACGCGGGAGCGCCGGAGCGGGCCGAATCCCCTGAGCGTGAAGGGGCGGACCTCTAGTCGCCAGATGACCGAGCTCGCCGCCGCGTCGGACATCTCGCCGGCCGACGCGGTCCGGGCGCTGGGGCTCGCCCGGATGCGGGCGATCGCGACGGGCCTGTTGGGGCTGATGGCCCTGGTGTTCGTGGCCGCCAGCCTGTTGCAGCGGCATTGGCCGGCGTTCGCCTACGTCCGCGCCTTCGGGGAAGCCGGCATGGTCGGCGCCTGCGCGGACTGGTTCGCGGTGACGGCGCTGTTCCGCCGGCCGTTCGGCCTGCCCATCCCGCACACCGGCATCATCCCCCGGAACAAGGCCCGCATCGGCGAGGCCCTGGGCGGCTTCATCGCCGACAACTTCCTGACCGAGCGCGTGCTGGAAGAGAAGCTGCGCCAGCTGGAAGTGGCGCGCTGGGGCGGCGACTGGCTGCGCCGGCCCAAAAACGCGCGGCGGCTGGCCGAACGGCTGGCGGGGGCGGCGCCGAAGCTGCTGAGTTCGCTTCCGCCCGGCGCGGTCGGCGATCTCCTGGGCTCGGCGGCGTTGGCGGTGGCGCGGGCGACGCCGGCCGGCCCGGCCGCCTCCAAGGTGCTCGCGGCCCTGTGGAGCGAGGGCCGGGCCCAGCCGCTGTTCGAGCGTGCGCTCGACTGGCTCGGCGACTATCTCGCGAGCCACGAGGAGGCGATCCGCACCCAGGTCTCCGAGCACTCCTATAGCTGGCTGCCGAAATGGGTGGATCGCATCCTGGCCGACAAGCTGATCCACGGACTCGTGCAGACGCTGGGCGAGATGCGCGACCCGCAGCATCCCTGGCGGCGCGAGCTGGCCGCCCGGGTCGAGGACTATATCGCACGCCTGGGAGCCGACCCCGACCTCCAGGCCCGCGCCGAGGCCTACAAGCTGCGCCTGCTGGCCGACGCCAGCCTGCGCGGGCAGGTCGCGGAGGTCTGGTCCGGGCTGGAAACCCGGGTCGGAACCGAGCTGACCGAGAACCCGGCGGATCTCGCCGGCCCGCTCGAGCGCGCGATCCTGGCGTTGGGAAACTGGCTGGCCGGGGACGCGCAGGCGCAGGCGCAGCTCAACGCCCGGGCCCGGCAGCTGGTGAGCGGGGTGATCGCGCCGCGACGGCGCCAGATCGGTGTGTTCGTGGCTCAGGTGGTGGCGAGCTGGGACGCCCGCAGCGTCGTCGACAAGCTGGAGCTGCAGGTCGGACGGGACCTCCAGTACATCCGGATCAACGGCACTTTGGTCGGCGGCCTGGTGGGCGTGATCATCTTCGCCGCCGCCAGAGCCCTCGGCCTCGACTGATAGACGCCGTCCCGCACAGGTCCGGCGCATCCTATCCGGCGGCCGGACGTTGAAGCGGGTGAGGGGCGCCGGCCGGCGGGATGCGAAGTCGCGCCGGCCAGTCCAGCTTCCGCCGATTCAACGACAGCCGAACGGAGACTTCCCGATGTCCAACGACCGGATCGAAGGCGCGGCCACCAACGCCAAGGGCCATATTCAGGACGGCTTCGGCGGTCTGGTGGGAGACCAGCAGACGCAGGCCAAGGGCAAGCTGAACGAGGCGGCCGGAGCGCTTCAGGCGAACTACGGCAAGGCCGTGGAGCAGGCCCAGGCGGCGATTAGCCAGGCTAAGGACAAGACCGAAACCTATGTCCGCGAAAAGCCGATGGTGGCGCTCGGCATCGTGGGCGGCGCGAGCCTGTTGCTGGGCATGCTGCTCCGGGGCGGGCGCCGGAAGGCCTGAAGCCCGCCAGCGCGTCAGCTTTGATCCTGTTGGACCTGAGCGCTGCGGTGCGCGAGGGTAGGGCTTCACCATAGGGAGAATCTGATGCGCCTTTCCATGATCGTCACCGTGGCCGCCGCGAGCCTCGCGCTCGTCGCCTGTTCCAAGAAGACCGAAGACCACGCCGCCGCCACGGCCAATGAGGCCGCCGCGACGACGACCTCGGCGGCCAGCGACGCTGCGGCCAACACCTCGGCGGCCGCCGCCAACACGGGCGCAGCGGTGGACAACGCCGCCGCCAAGACCGGCGCAGCGGTCGATAACGCCGCGGCCAACACCGCCGCCGCGGCCGGCACGGCCGAGCGCAAGGCCGACGCCGCCGCCGACGCGGCCGCCAAGCAGAAGTAAGAACGGCTGTGAGGTCGCCGGAGCGGGCGGCCTCACAGACCCTCCAAGGCCGAGCCGGCCGCTACGCCGGCTTGATGGGCGCCGGGCGCCACGGATCCGCCACCCCCACGGCGTCGCCGGCGATGGCGGGAGGGCGCCGCCCCCTCGGATCAAAACGAAACGGCAGGTCGAGGAACGCGCGCAGGGTGCGCGGCTCGGCCACCTCGGCCAATCCGGTCTGCGGCCACTCGTCTTTCGCCGGGAAGTACGCGGTGCCGAAAACCCGATCCCAGATCGTTGTGATCGTCCCGTAGTTCTTGCCGAAGTGCCGCGGCTCCGCCGAGTGGTGGATGCGGTGATAGTTGTTGTCCACGAACACGTGCCGAAGCGGGCCGAAGTTCACCCGGACGGGGGAGTGGATGAACTTCAGCTGCAGGGCCAGGAGCAGCTGCAGGGCCCCGGTCTGATCGCCGGGCCCGAAAGGAATCAGGCTCAGCGGAACCGCCACCAGAACAAAGCCGAAGACGATGTCGGCCGGGTGGTCGTAGGAGCCGACCGCGTGCATCTCCTCGATGGCGTGGTGGACCGCGTGAAAGCGCCAGAGCCCGCGATGCTGGATGCGGTGGAACCAGTAGCCGACGAGGTCGATGACGAGGATGACCGCCAGGGCCGCCAGCACGCCCTTGAGCGCGCCGGCCCAGCCAAACCATTGCGTGAACGCCAACGTCACCAGCGGCTTTACGCCCACCCCGGTCCAGAGATCGACGAGGACGCGAAGGACGATGGCGCTGATCGGAATGTAGACCGCCCAGAAGAGGGCGCCCCGCAGCCTCGACCTGAGGGAATACCTCTGCCGGGGCAGCGCGATTTCGAGCAGCACCAGCGCGCCCAGAATCACCGAGGTGACGGCCATGGCCACGGCGGCGGTCTTCAAGGACGCAGCCCAGTATTCCACGTCACCAGCCCTTGCGATCAGAACACCCGGCCCGACGCGATCGAGAGCGTGGGGGCTGCTCCTATAACTCCACGGGTCGTGAAGCGGTTCGAGCGCGCGGCGTTGAAGTCGGGGAGGGGGCCCGAATTGCCAAGGCAGGCGGAAGCGCCACCCGCCAGGATCGCTGCAATTATCGGGGGGAGAAGTGGCGCGAATGACGGGACTTGAACCCGCGACCTCCGGCGTGACAGGCCGGCGCTCTAACCAACTGAGCTACATCCGCACTTGGACTCGCTGAACGCGAGGCGCGTCTGATAGGTGCGGACCGGAATCGTGTCAACGGCAGAGTGCATGCGCCGGTCGGTCGGCCCGCAGGCAGTCGCGAGGGTGTGATCGCGGATCGGTGCGCACAGGGCGCCGTTCGACGAACGCGCGGCGGTCCGGGCGACCGACTCCTGTGCGTTTCAGGCCGAGTTCCCGCGACGTCACCGCGCCGCACAAACCCTAGTTTGAAACCGCGGGGGCACTGGTCTAGAAGGGCGCGCGACTCCCTTCGAGGACTGCATGAACGCGTTCCTACTTCAGTACCTGCCCATCGTGATCTTCCTGGGGATCGCGGCGGCTCTGGGCATCGGTTTCCTGCTGGCTGCCGCCATCCTGGCGCCCAAGGCGCCGGACCCGGAGAAGCTGTCGTCGTACGAGTGCGGCTTCAACGCCTTCGACGACGCGCGGATGAAGTTCGACGTCCGATTCTACCTGGTCTCAATCCTGTTCATCATCTTCGACCTGGAAGTGGCCTTTCTGTTCCCGTGGGCGGTGGCGCTGATGAAGCTGCCCGTCGCCGCCAGCCATTTCGCCTTCTGGTCGATGATGACCTTCCTGGGCGTGCTCACCGTCGGCTTCATCTACGAATGGAAGAAGGGAGCCCTGGAATGGGAGTGATCGTTCCTGCGGGCGCCGGCGCCCGGTCCACGGTCGAGGGCTACGACCCCAAGGCTCACGATCCCTATTTCGACGGCGTCTCCCAGCAGCTCGCCGACAAGGGCTTCATCACCGCGGCGGCCGACGACCTGATCACCTGGGCGCGCACCGGCTCGCTGATGTGGATGACCTTCGGTCTGGCCTGCTGCGCGGTCGAGATGATGCAGGCCTCGATGCCGCGCTATGACCTGGAGCGCTACGGCTTCGCGCCGCGCGCCAGCCCGCGCCAGTCGGACGTGATGATCGTCGCCGGCACCCTGGTGAACAAGATGGCTCCGGCCCTGCGCAAGGTCTACGACCAGATGCCGGAGCCCCGCTACGTCATCTCCATGGGCTCGTGCGCCAACGGCGGCGGCTACTACTACTTCAGCTATTCGACCGTCCGCGGCTGCGACCGGATCGTGCCGGTGGACATCTACGTACCCGGCTGCCCGCCGACGGCCGAGGCGCTGGTCTACGGCGTCCTGCAGCTGCAGAAGAAGATCCGCCGCACCGGGACCATCGTGCGATGAGCTGGCCGATGTCCAACGAGGCGCTCGAGGCGCTGGGCCAGGAGCTGGTGGCCAACGGCGCCGGCGCGATCACCGGCTATCACGTGGCGTTCGGCGACCTGAACCTCACCGGCCAGATGCCGCGGATTCCCGAGGCGCTGGCCTTCCTGCGCGACGCCTACGGCTTCCACCAGCTGATCGACATCGCCGGCGCCGACTATCCGGAGCGCGAGCGGCGCTTCGACGTGGTCTACCACCTGCTGTCGATGACCACGAACCGCCGGGTGCGGATCAAGATCGAGACCGACGAGGACACCGCCGTCCCCTCGGTCACCACCGTCTTCCCCTGCGCCGACTGGTACGAGCGCGAGGCGTTCGACATGTACGGCGTCTTCTTCGAGGGCCACCCGGACCTGCGCCGGATCCTCACCGACTACGGCTTCCACGGCCATCCGCTGCGGAAGGACTTCCCGATGACCGGCTATGTCGAGGTCCGCTACGACGACGAGCTGAAGCGGGTGGTCTATGAGCCGGTGAAGTCGGTGGAATGGCGCAACTGGGACTTCCTCTCGCCCTGGGAAGGCATCGAGAAGGGCTACGCCCCGCTGCCGGGCGACGAGAAGGCCCCGGCGCCCACGGAGACCAAGTGATGACCGGCGACGCAGTTCCCGCCGAAACCACGGACATCGTCGCCGAGGGCGAGACCAAGGTCCGCAAGTTCAACATCAACTTCGGCCCGCAGCACCCGGCCGCGCACGGCGTGCTGCGCCTGGTGCTGGAGCTCGACGGCGAGATCGTCGAGCGGGTCGATCCGCACATCGGCCTGCTGCACCGCGGCACCGAGAAGCTGATCGAGGCCAGGCCCTACGCCCAGACGATCCCCTACTTCGACCGCCTGGACTACGTGGCGCCGATGAACCAGGAGCACGCCTACGTGCTGGCCCTGGAGAAGCTGATGGACGTGGCGGTCCCGATCCGGGGCCAGCTGATCCGCGTGCTCTATTCGGAAATCGGCCGCATCCTGAACCACCTGCTCAACGTCACCACCCAGGCGATGGACGTGGGCGCGCTCACCCCGCCGCTGTGGGGCTTCGAAGAGCGCGAGAAGCTGATGGTGTTCTACGAGCGCGCGTCCGGCGCGCGGATGCACGCCAACTACTTCCGGGTCGGCGGCGTGCGCCAGGACCTGCCGCCGGAGCTGGTGCAGGACATCTCCGACTGGTGCGACCACTTCCCCAAGGTGCTCGACGACATCGAGGGCCTGATCACCGACAACCGCATCTTCAAGCAGCGCAACGTCGACATCGGCGTGGTGACCAAGGAAGAGGCCATCGCCTGGGGCTTCTCCGGCGTGATGGTCCGCGGCTCCGGCATCTCCTGGGACCTGCGCCGCACCCAGCCTTACGAGTGCTATTCGGACATCGAGTTCGACATCCCGCTGGGCGTCAACGGCGACTGCTACGACCGCTACCTCTGCCGCATGGAAGAGATGCGCCAGTCGACCAAGATCATGAAGGACTGCTGCCTGCGGCTGATGAAGACGCCGGGGCTGGTGCTGGCCGACGACCACAAGATCTCGCCGCCGCGCCGCGGGGAGATGAAGCGCTCGATGGAAGCGCTCATCCACCACTTCAAGCTCTACACCGAGGGCTACCGGACCCCGCCGGGCGAGATCTACGCCTGCGTCGAGGCGCCCAAGGGCGAGTTCGGCGTCTATCTGGTCAGCGACGGCACCAACAAGCCCTACCGCTGCAAGATCCGCGCGCCGGGCTATCCGCACCTGCAGGCGATGGACTGGATGAACCGCGGCCACATGCTGGCCGACGTTTCCGCCATCCTCGGGTCGCTGGACATCGTGTTCGGGGAGATCGACCGGTGACCGTGGCGACGCTGCTGAAACCCACGCACGCCGTGGAAGGCCAGTTCGCGGCCTACAACGCCCAGGACCTGGCGGCCTTCTGCTCGTTCTACGGCGACGACGCCGTGCTCGGCGGCTTCAACGACGAGCCGCACACGCGGGGCCTCGCCGCCATCCGCGCGCGCCACGAGGCCCTGTTCGCGGAATTCCCGCAGAACAAGGCCGTGCTGCTGCACCGCCTGGTGGTGGGGAACACCGTCATCGATCACGAGCGGGTCTTTCGCTCGCCGGACGCCGAGCCCTTCGAGGTCGCGGCCATCTACACCCTCGCCGGCGGCAAGATCGCCCGCGTCGATTTCGTGAAGTGAGGCCCGCGTGAGCGTTCGCAGGTTAGCCCTCGTCCAGCCGGACAGCTTCGCCTTCAAGCCGGAGACGCTGAAGGACGCCAGGCGCTGGATGGCCAACTATCCGGCCGGCAAGCAGCAGTCGGCGGTGATCCCCATCCTGTGGCTGGTGCAGAAGCAGGAAGGCTGGGTCTGCGAGCCTGCCATCCGCGCCGTCGCCGAACTGCTCGGCATGCCGGTGATCCGGGTGCTGGAGGTGGCGACCTTCTACACCATGTTCATGCTGGAGCCGGTGGGCACCCACGCCCTGGTGCAGGTCTGCGGCACCACGCCGTGCATGCTGCGCGGCTCGGGCGAACTGATGAAGGTCTGCAAGAGCCGCATCGGCCCGCACGATCACCGCTCCGCCGACGGCAAGTTCTACTGGCAGGAAGTGGAATGCCTGGGGGCCTGCGCCAACGCTCCGATGGCGGCCATCAACGACTACTATTACGAAGACCTGACGGCGGAGAGCTTCGGGGCGCTGCTCGACGAGTTCGCCGCCGGCCGCACGCCGGCGCCCGGCTCGGCGATCGGCCGGCAGGGCTCGGCGCCTGAGGGCGGGCCGCTGACGCTCACCGACGCGACGCTCTATGACGGCTCGCTGGCCCAGCCGATGACGGTTCCGAACCTCCCGTCGAAGGAGCCGGCGTGAGCCTCGACGTCGCGGTCCAGAAGAAGCGGCTCGTGACCATGGGCGCGATCAACGCGCTGAGCGTGGTCGTGGCGCTGGCCGCCATCGTGGGATTTTTCAAGGCGGGGCTCGACTGGGCGCTGCTGGTGTTCGCCGCCGCCCTCGTCGTGGGCTTCGGCGCGCAGATCTGGTTCATCGCGGGCCTTCGGCGCGCGAAAGAGGGAGTGTAGGAACTCGTGGTCGGGATCCTCCAAGACAAGGACCGCATCTTCCTGAACATCTACGGGGTCCACGACTGGGGCCTCGAAGGTGCGAAGAAGCGTGGCGCGTGGAACGGCACCGCCGACATCCTGGCTCAGACGCCGGAGTGGATCTGCGACCAGATCAAGGCCTCGGGCCTGCGCGGGCGGGGCGGGGCGGGTTTCCCCACCGGCCTGAAGTGGACCTTCATGCCCAAGCAGGAGAGCGAGCGGCCGCACTATCTGGTGGTCAACGCCGACGAGTCCGAGCCGGGCGCGTGCAAGGACCGCGACATCCTGCGCAACGACCCGCACCTGTTGATTGAGGGCTGCCTGATCGCCTGCCGGGCGATCCGCGCGCACACCGCCTACATCTATGTCCGCGGCGAGTACGTGCATGAGCGCGAGCGGCTGCTGGCGGCCATCAAGCAGGCCTATGACGCCAAGCTAATCGGGCCCGGCAACATCCACGGCTGGGACTGCGACGTGCGCGTGACGCACGGCGGCGGCGCCTACATCTGCGGCGACGAGACCGCGCTGATGGAGAGCCTGGAAGGCAAGAAGGGCCAGCCCCGGCTGAAGCCGCCGTTCCCGGCCGGCGCCGGCATCTACGGCGCGCCGACCACCATCAACAACGTCGAGTCGATCGCCGTCGTCGGCACCATCCTGCGCCGCGGCGCGACCTGGTTCGCCGGCTTCGGCACCGAGAAGTCCACCGGCACCAAGCTGTTCGCCGCCTCCGGCCACATCAACAAGCCGGCCGTGGTCGAAGAGGCCGTCGGCATCCCGATCCGGCAGCTGATCGAAGAGCACTTCGGCGGCGTGCGCGGCGGCTGGAAGAACCTCAAGGCGGTGATCCCCGGCGGCATCTCGGTCCGCATGATCCCGGCGGCCGAGTGCGACGAAGCGGTCATGACCTACGAGGACCTGCAGGCGCGCGGCTCGGGCCTCGGGACCGGCACCATGATCGTCATGGACAAGGACGCCGACCTGGTGAAGGCGATCGCCCGGGCGGCCTACTTCTACAAACACGAGAGCTGCGGCCAGTGCACCCCGTGCCGCGAAGGCACCGGCTGGATGTGGCGGGTGATGGAGCGGATGGTCACCGGCGAAGCCGAGATGAGCGAGATCGACCTGCTGCTCGACGTGGCCAGCCAGGTGGAAGGCCACACCATCTGCGGCCTCGGCGACGCGGCGGCCTGGCCTATCCAGGGCCTGTTCCGCCACTTCCGCCACGAGGTCGAGGACCGGATCAACCTTTACCGCGCCGGCAAGCCCCACGTGCAGGGCGCCACGCTGCAGGCGGCGGAGTAAGACTATGCCCAAAGCCAAGGTCGACGGCGTCGAAGTCGAATTCGAAGCCGGCATGAACGTGCTGCAGGTCGCGGAGCTCGCCGGGAAGGAGATCCCGCGCTTCTGCTACCACGAGCGGCTGAGCATCGCGGGCAACTGCCGCATGTGCCTCGTCGAGGTGAAGCCCGGTCCGCCGAAGCCGCAGGCGTCCTGCGCCCTGCCGGCGGCGGAAGGTCAGGAGATCTTCACCGACACGCCGATGGTCAAGAAGGCGCGCCACGGGGTGATGGAGTTCCTGCTCATCAACCACCCGCTGGACTGCCCGATCTGCGACCAGGGCGGCGAGTGCGACCTGCAGGACCAGGCCATGGGCTATGGCCGCGACGACAGCCGCTACGCGGAGAACAAGCGGGCCGTCGAAGAGAAGTTCATGGGCCCGCTCATCAAGACGGTGATGACGCGCTGCATCCAGTGCACCCGCTGCGTCCGGTTCATCACCGAAGTCGCCGGCGTGCCGGAGATCGGTCTCATCTCCCGCGGCGAAGACGTTGAAATCACGACCTATCTCGACCGCGCGGTGACGTCCGAGCTGTCCGCCAACGTGATCGACCTGTGCCCGGTCGGCGCGCTCACCTCCAAGCCCTACGCCTTCAACGCCCGCCCCTGGGAGCTGAAGAAGACCGAGAGCGTCGACGTCATGGACGCCCTGGGCTCGGCGATCCGCGTGGACTCCCGCGGCTCCGCCGTGCTGCGCGTGCTGCCGCGGGTCAACGAGGAGATCAACGAGGAGTGGATCTCCGACAAAACCCGCTACGCGGTGGATGGGCTGTCCCGTCAACGCCTCGACCAGCCCTACATCCGTGAGAACGGCCGGCTGCGGCCCGCCACCTGGACCGAGGCGCTGGATACCGTCGCGAGCCGGCTGAAGGCCGCCAAGCCCGACAAGGTCGGGGTGATCGCCGGCGACCTGCAGGACGCGGAGTCCATGAAGGCGGCGCTCGACCTGTTCCGCGGCATGGGCGTGGCCTCCACCGACTGCCGCCAGGACGGCATGGTGTTGGGCGACGGCCCGCGTGAGAGCTGGCTGTTCAATTCCTCGCTGATCGGCATCGAAGACGCCGACGTGGTGCTGCTGGTCGGGACCAATCCGCGCCTCGAGGCGCCGGTGCTCAACGCCCGGCTGCGCAAGCGCTGGATTCAGGGCGCGCTGAAGATCGGCGTGATCGGCGAACAGGCGGACCTGACCTACAGCTACGACTACCTGGGCGCCGGCGCGCAATCGCTCGCCGGCCTGTCGCGCCAGCGCAACGACTTCATGAAGGCCCTCAAGGACGCCAAGGCGCCGGCCATCATCGTCGGGGCAGGGGCGCTGAACCGGCCGGACTCGGCCGCAGTGCTCAAGGCGGCCGCCGGCCTCGCCAAGAGCTTCGGCATGAGCTGGAACGTGCTGCACACCGCGGCCAGCCGCGTCGGCGGCCTGGACCTCGGATTCGTGCCGGCGGCCGGCGGCAAGACCGCAGCCGAGATGGTGGCCAAGGGCGGCGCGGACGTGCTGTTCCTGATGGGCGCCGACGAGATCGACCTGTCGGCCACCAAGGCTTTCGTCGTCTACATGGGCACCCACGGCGACGCCGGCGCGCACCGCGCCGACGTGATCCTGCCGGGGGCCGCCTACACCGAGAAGAACGGCTTCTACGTCAACACCGAGGGCCGGGTTCAGCAGGGCGTGCGCGCCGTGTTCCCGAAGGGCGACGCCAAGGAGGACTGGGCGATCCTGCGGGCGCTGTCCGAGCGCATGGGGGCCAAGCTGCCCTACGACAGCCTCGACCAGTTGCGCTCCAGGCTGTTCGCCGACCACCCGACCTTCGGGCGGATCGACTATGTGGCCGGACCGGCTGCGGCCGCCTCGCTCGACCTCGGCCGCCTCGGCGCGGCCGGCGACGTCGCGGAGACCGCCTTCGCCAGCCCCGTCCGGAGCTTCCATCTGACCAACGCCATCGCCCGCGCCAGCGTGACGATGGCCGAGTGCGCCGCCCTGGTTTCGGGCGCCGCCAAGATCGCGGCGGAGTAGGGGATGCAGCCTGCTGTGAGCACTTCGTTCTGGGCCACGCCGGGTGGCTGGACCCTGATCACCGTCGGCCAGATCGCCGCCGTGATGGTCTGGATCCTGCTGTCGCTGGCCTTCCTGCTGCTGGCGGACCGGAAGATCTGGGCCGGCGTGCAGATGCGCAAAGGCCCCAATGTCGTGGGCCCGTTCGGCCTGCTGCAGTCCTTCGCCGACTTCGGCAAGTTCGTGCTGAAGGAGATCGTCATCCCGTCGGGGGCCGACAAGACGGTCTTCCTGCTGGCGCCGCTGGTGGCCTTCACCCTCGGCTTCGGGGCCTGGGCGGTGATCCCGCTGGCGCCCGGCTGGGTGGTCTCGAACATCAACGTCGGCGTGCTGTACCTGTTCGCCATCTCCTCGCTCGGCGTCTACGGCATCATCATGGGCGGCTGGGCGTCCAACTCGAAGTACCCCTTCCTGGGCAGCCTCCGCTCGGCGGCGCAGATGGTCTCCTACGAGGTCTCCATCGGCTTCGTGATCGTCACCGTGATCGTCCTGGCCGGCACGCTGAACCTGCAGCAGATCGTGGGCGCCCAGGCCGGCGGCTTCTGGAACTGGTACGTGTTCGGCGGCCCGGGTCCGCTGGTCGGCAAGCTGCTGACCGTGATCATGCTGCCGATGTCGGTGATCTTCTTCATCTCCGGCCTCGCCGAAACCAACCGTCCGCCCTTCGACCTGCCGGAGGCCGAGTCCGAACTGGTGGCCGGCTATGCGGTGGAATACTCGTCGACGCCCTACCTGCTGTTCCAGATCGGCGAGTACGCCAACATCGTGCTGATCTGCGCGATGACCACGATCCTGTTCTTCGGCGGCTGGCAGGCCCCGTTCCCGACCCCGTTCACCGCCAGCTGGGCGCCCACGGCGGTGAGCTTCTTCGGGTTCATGTGGTTCTTCCTGAAGGTGATCTTCTTCTTCTTCCTGGTGTCGATGGCCAAGGCCATCGTGCCCCGCTACCGCTACGACCAGCTGATGCGCCTGGGGTGGAAGGTGTTCCTGCCGACCTCCCTGGTGGCCGTGGTGCTGGTCGCCGCCTGGCGCGTGTTCGGGGCGGCGGCATGATCAGGGCGGCCCTGATCCTGGCCCTGGCGCTCGGCGCGTCCGCCTGTGCGTCGGGCGGCCGGGACGGCGGCTATGCGAGCTATGACGCTCTTCGCGCCGCGCAGCAGGCCTGCGCCGCCAAGGGCATGACGATGAGATTGAAGACCGAAGGCAACGCCCAGTCGATCGACGGCTACGCCTGCGAGAGGAAGTAAGATGTTCCAACGTATCGGACAGGCGGTGAAGGGCGCGGCCCTCATGGACTTCGCCGGCGCCTTCGGGCTGGCCATGAAGTACATGGTGCGCCCCAAGCACACCGTGCAGTACCCACACGAGCGCAACCCGCAGAGCCCCCGGTTCCGCGGCGAGCACGCGCTGCGCCGCTATCCCAACGGCGAAGAGCGCTGCATCGCGTGCAAGCTGTGCGAGGCGATCTGCCCGGCGCAGGCGATCACCATCGAGGCGGAGCCCCGCGCCGACGGCAGCCGGCGCACGACCCGCTACGACATCGACATGGTGAAGTGCATCTACTGCGGCCTCTGCCAGGAGGCCTGCCCGGTGGACGCCATCGTGGAAGGCCCGAACCTGGAGTTCGCCGTCGAGACCCGCGAGGAGCTCTATTACGACAAGGAGCGCCTGCTGGATAACGGTGACCGCTGGGAGCGGGAAATCGCGAAGAATCTGGAACTGGATGCGCCCTATCGCTAAGAGACGGGCGCGATTCCGCGGCCGGCCTCGATAGGCGCTGAACTCAGTAATTGTAGGGGAGCTAGAACCCGCCGATGGCCCTCCAGGCGATCGCATTTTACTTGCTGGCTGCGGTGACCATCGCCGCGGGATTCGCCGTCGTCTCGGCGCGTAATCCCGTGCACTCGGTGCTGTTCCTGATCTCGGCCTTCTTCTCGGCCGCGGGCCTCTTCGTCCTCCTGGGCGCGGAGTTCCTCGCGATGCTGCTGATCGTCGTCTACGTGGGCGCGGTCGCCGTGCTGTTCCTGTTCGTGGTCATGATGCTGGACGTCGACTTCGCCGCCCTGCGGCAAGGCTTCGCCCGCTACATGCCGCTGGGCGGCCTGATCGCCGGCGGCCTCGCGCTCGAGATGGTGGTGGTGGCCACCACGGTGGCGACCCGCGGCGCGGCCAAGCTCAATGACACGCCGATGGCGTCCGGGGCCGGCGCCGTCGCCAGCGTGACCAACGCCGAGGCCATCGGGCGGGTGCTCTACACCGACTACGTCTACTTCTTCCAGGCGGCCGGCATGGTGCTGCTGGTGGCGATGATCGGAGCCATCGTGCTCACCCTTCGCCACAAGCCCGGCGTCCGCCGCCAGGTGATCGCCGACCAGGTCCTGCGCTCGCCGAAGACCGGCATGCGCATGGTCACCCTCAAGCCCGGCGAAGGGATGGACCAATGACCATCGGTCTCGCGCACTACCTCGCGGTCGCCGCGATCCTGTTCACCATCGGGGTCTTCGGCATCTTCGTGAACCGCAAGAACATCATCGTCATCCTGATGTCCGTGGAGCTGATCCTGCTCGCGGTGAACATCAACCTGGTGGCCTTCTCGGTCTACCTGCACAACGTCGTCGGGCAGATCTTCGCGATGTTCGTGCTGACCGTGGCCGCGGCCGAAGCCGCCGTCGGACTGGCGATCCTGGTCACCTTCTTCCGCAACCGCGGCGACATCTCCGTCGACGACGCCTCGATGATGAAGGGCTGAGCGAAGCCGCATGGATCCCCGCACCCTCGTCACCGTCATCCTGTTCGCGCCGCTGCTGGGCGCGGTCGTGGCCGGCCTGTTCGGCCGCCGGCTCGGCGACACCGTCTCCATGGCGGTCACCACGGGCCTGCTGATCCTGGCGGCCCTGCTGTCCTGGACGGTCTTCGCCCAGTGGACCTGGGGCCACCTGGAGCCGTTCACGATCACCTATGCGCCCTTCATCCACGTGGGCCGCTTCCTGTCCGACTGGTCCTTCCGCCTGGATGGGCTGTCGGCGGTGATGCTGGTGGTGGTGACGACGGTCTCGTCGCTCGTCCACCTCTACAGCTGGGGCTACATGGCGGAGGACGACTCCAAGCCGCGGTTCTTCGCCTACCTGTCGCTGTTCACCTTCGCCATGCTGTCGCTGATCAGCGCCGCCGACTTCATGCAGCTGTTCTTCGGCTGGGAAGGCGTGGGCCTGGCGAGCTACCTGCTCATCGGCTTCTGGTTCAAGAAGCCCACCGCCAACGCCGCGGCGATCAAGGCCTTCGTGGTCAACCGGGTCGGCGACTTCGGCTTCGCGCTTGGCATCATGACGGTGTTCTGGTCGTTCGGGACCATCCGCTTCGCCGAGATCTTCCCGCAGGTGGCGACGCTGGCCAACCACACCTGGCTGTTCGCCGGCCAGAACTGGCGGCTGATGGACCTGGCCTGCTCGCTGCTGTTCGTCGGCGCCATGGGCAAGTCGGCGCAGTTCTTCCTGCACACCTGGCTGCCGGACGCCATGGAAGGCCCGACGCCGGTCTCCGCCCTGATCCACGCGGCGACCATGGTGACCGCCGGCGTCTACATGGTCTGCCTGCTGTCGCCGATGTTCGAGTACGCGCCGGTGGCCAAGCACATCGTCACCGTGATCGGCGCGATCACCGCCCTGTTCGCGGCGACCGTGGGCCTGGTGCAGAACGACATCAAGCGGGTGATCGCCTATTCGACCTGCTCGCAGCTCGGCTACATGTTCATGGCCGCCGGCGTCGGCGCCTACCAGTCGGGGATGTTCCACCTCTTCACCCACGCCTTCTTCAAGGCGCTGCTGTTCCTGGGCGCGGGCTCGGTGATCCACGCCATGGCCCACGAGCAGGACATGCGCCGCTACGGCGGCCTGGCGAAGTACCTGCCGGTCACCTTCGCGGTGATGACCATCGGCACCATCGCCATCACCGGCCTCGGCATCCCGGGCGTGGAGCTGGGCTTCGCCGGCTTCTATTCCAAGGACTCGATCATCCACGCCGCCTACGCCGCCGGTTCGGCGGGCGATCCGATGGGCTACTTCGCCTTCGTGATCGGCGTGTTCGTGGCCGGCCTGACCGCCTTCTACTCCTGGCGCCTGGCCTTCTTCACCTTCAACGGCCACGCCCGCTGGACCTCCGAGGACCTCGAGCACCACTGGCACAACCGCGATCACGCGGACGACCACGCCAGCGGCGCCCAGATCGAGACCCACGACGAGCCGCTGGAACACCACGACGCCCATGCCCACGGCCACGACCACGGCCACCATGGCCCGGCGCTGCCGCACGAGAGCCCCTGGACCATGCGCCTGCCGCTGGTCCTGCTGTCGATCGGCGCGATCGCCGCCGGCTACGTCTTCGAGGAGAAGTTCGTCGGCGCCGAGCAGCACGAGTTCTGGCGCGGCGCGATCTTCACCGCCGCCAACAACCACGTCCTCGGCCCGAGCCATGCGCCGGAGTGGACGGTGCTCGCGCCGCTGGTGGTGTCGGTGATCGGCCTGTTGGGCGCGGCCTACGTCTATATCGCCCGCGAGGGCCTGGGGGCGCGGCTCGCGGCCCGCGGCGGCCCGCTCTACGTCTTCTTCTACAACAAGTGGTTCTTCGACGAGCTCTACGAGGCAACCTTCGTCCGCGGGGCGAAGTTGCTGGGCGACCTGTTCTGGAAGGGCGGCGACCAGAAGATCATCGACGGGCTGGGCCCGGACGGGGTCTCGGCGGTCTCCTATGCGCTCGGCCGCCGGACCGGCCGGCTGCAGACCGGCTACCTCTATCACTACGCCTTCGTGATGCTCCTGGGCGTCGCCGGGCTTCTCTCCTACGCCCTCTGGGCCTGGAACGCGTAAGGGCGAGGAGGCAGACACATGACCGGCATCCTTTCCCTCATTACCTACGCCCCGCTGGTCGGGGTCGCGGCCATCCTGCTGCTGCGCCTCCTGCGCGGCCCGGAGGACGTGCGCGCCGCCAATGCGGCCAAGTGGATCGCCCTGGTGGCGACGCTGGCCACCCTGGCGCTCTCCGTCCTGCTGGTGGTGCAGTTCAATCCCAACGACGCGGGCTTCCAGTTCGTCGAGGACGCGCCCTGGTTCGCAAGCCTCCACTACCGCATGGGCGTGGACGGCATCTCCGTGCTGTTCGTGCTGCTGACGGCGTTCCTGATGCCGCTCTGCATCGCCGCCTCCTGGCAGTCGATCGAGAAGCGCATCCCGGAATACATGATCGCCTTCCTGCTGCTGGAGACGCTGGTGACCGGCGTGTTCTGTGCGCTGGACCTGGTGCTGTTCTACGTCTTCTTCGAGTTCGGCCTGGTGCCGATGTTCCTGATCATCGGCATCTGGGGCGGCCAGCGGCGGGTCTACGCGGCGTTCAAGTTCTTCCTCTACACCCTGCTCGGCTCGGTGCTGATGCTGGCGGCGATCCTGGCGATGATCGGGATCTCCGGCACCAGCTCGATCCCCGAGCTGATGACCTACCACTTCGCGCCGCAGGTCCAGACCTGGCTGTGGCTGGCCTTCTTCGCCTCGTTCGCGGTGAAGATGCCGATGTGGCCGGTGCACACCTGGCTGCCCGACGCCCACGTGGAAGCGCCCACCGCGGGCTCGGTGATCCTGGCCGGCATCCTCCTGAAGATGGGCGGCTACGGCTTCATGCGCTTCAGCCTGCCGATGTTCCCGGCGGCCTCGCACCAGTTCACGCCGCTGATCTTCGCGTTGAGCGTGATCGCCATCGTCTACACCTCGCTGGTGGCGTTCCGGCAGACCGACATCAAGAAGCTGATCGCCTATTCGTCCGTCGCCCACATGGGCTTCGTGACCATGGGCATCTTCTCCGGCAACGTGCAGGGCGAGCAGGGGGCGCTCTACCAGATGCTCAGCCACGGGGTGATCTCCGGGGCGCTCTTCCTCTGCGTCGGCGTGGTCTACGACCGCATGCACACCCGCGAGATCGCCTTCTACGGCGGGCTGGTGAGCCGCATGCCCTGGTACGCGGCGGTGTTCATGCTGTTCACCATGGGCAACGTCGGCCTGCCGGGCACCTCGGGCTTCGTGGGCGAGATCCTGACCATGGCCGGGGCCTACGGCGCCTCGACCTGGACGGCGATCATCGCCGCCACCGGGGTCATCCTCTCGGCGGTCTACGCGCTCAGCCTCTACCGCCGCGTGGTGTTCGGCGAGCTGGTCAATCCGAAGCTCGCCGCGATCACCGATCTCGACTGGCGTGAGGTGGCGATCTTCGCGCCGCTGATCGCCTCGACGCTGGTGCTCGGCGTCTATCCGAATTTCGTGTTCAACCTGACCCAGACCTCGGTCGACCACCTGGTGGCGGTCTACCGCGCGGCGGCCGGCGGGTGAGGGGCCTTCATCGATGAACTTCTCCGGCGACCTTAGCCTCGCCTTTCCCCAGCTGATCCTGGCCGGCGCAGCCCTGCTGCTGCTGGTCTGGGGGGCGTTCGCGCCCAAGGCGACGACGGCGCTCGGCGCCGCGGCGGTCGTGGCGCTGCTGGGCGCAGCGGCGGCGGCGGCCACCGGTCCGTTCGGTCGCGGCTTCGCCGGCGGCCTGATCTCCGACGCCGCCTCGGTGTTCGCCCAGGTGGCGATCTACGTGGCCAGCGCCGTCTGCATCCCGCTCGGCCAGCGCTGGTTCGAGCGGCGCGGCGTCCACAACTTCGAGTTTCCGATCCTGATCCTGATCGCCGCGCTCGGCATGGGGATGATGGCCTCGGCCGGCGACCTGATCTCGCTGTACGTCGGCGTCGAGCTGCACTCGCTGGCGCTCTATGTGCTCGCCGCCATGCACCGCGACAACGCCAAGGCCTCCGAGGCCGGGCTGAAGTACTTCGTGCTGGGCGCGCTGTCGTCGGGCCTGCTGCTCTATGGCGCGAGCCTGATCTACGGCTTCGCCGGCTCGACCCTGTTCGCCGACATCTCCGCCACCGTGCACGGCGGGGCGAGCACCGGGGTGCTGTTCGGCCTAGTGTTCCTGATCTGCGGCCTGGCGTTCAAGGTCTCCGCCGCGCCGTTCCACATGTGGACGCCGGACGTCTACGAGGGCGCCCCGACCCCGGTCGTGGCCTTCTTCGCCGCGGCGCCCAAGCTCGCCGCCATGGTGCTGTTCGCCCGCGCGCTGGCCGAGGGCTTCGGCGGCGCCATCGTCCAGTGGCAGCAGGTGTTGGTGGCGCTCGGCCTGATCTCCGTGGCCGTCGGCGCCTTCGCCGGCCTGGCGCAGAAGAACCTCAAGCGCCTGTGGGCCTATTCCTCGATCGCCAACGTCGGCTACGCCATTCTCGGCCTCGCGGCCGGCGACGCCCAGGGCATCCAGGCCATGCTGGTATTCATGGTCCTCTACATGGTCGACGTGACGGGCTTCTTCGCCTGCCTCGCGGCGCTGTCGCGCCAGGGCCGGCCGATGGAGACGATCGACGACATGGCCGGGCTGATCAAGGAACAGCCGGGCATCGCGCTCGCCATGACCGCCTTCTCGCTGTCGGCGCTGGGCCTGCCGCCGTTCTCCGGCTTCTGGGCCAAGGTCTATGTGTTCAAGGCCGCGATCCATGGCGGCCTGGGCGTGGCGGCCGTGCTCGGCCTGGTCGGCTCCGTGGTGGCCGCCTTCTACTACCTGCGCCTGATCAAGGTGATGTGGTTCGACGGCAGCCAGGGGGCGACCGACCGGCCGCCGCTGGAGGCGCGGTTCATCGCCATCGCCCTGGCGCTGTTCACCTTCCCCGTGGTGATGGGGGCGCTGGTGTGGCTCGATCCGCTGGCCCACGCCGCCGCCGCCGCGTTCGGCCTCGCCTAGTTGGCCGATCACCCGCCGATCGAAAGCTACGACGAGCTCGACTCCACCAACGCCGAAGCGCGCCGCCGGGCCGAGGCCGGGACGGCGGGCCCGGTCTGGATCACCGCGGCGCTGCAGACCGCCGGCCGCGGCCGGCGCGGCCGGGCCTGGAGCACGGCGGGCGGCAACCTCGCCGCCACCCTGCTGATGACCACCGACGCGCCCCCGGCGGAGGCGGCGCAGGTCTCCTTCGTCGCCGCGCTCGCAGCCGCCGATCTCGCCGACACCTGCCTCGGCGTAGGCGCGGCGAAGCTGAAGTGGCCCAACGACGTCCTGGTGTACGGCAAGAAGGCCGTCGGCATCCTGGTGGAGTCCGGCGCCCGCGCGGATGGCCGCCTGTGGCTGGCGGTGGGGATCGGCGTCAACCTGGCCCACGCGCCCACCGACGCAGAACGGCCCGCCACCGCGCTGGCCGAACACATGGCCGCACCGCCGCCCGCGCCGCTGGAGGCCCTGAAGGTGCTGGCCGGCCGCTTCGAGGCCTGGCGGAGCCTGTGGGCGACGCAGGGCTTCGCGCCCATCGCCCGGGCCTGGACCGAGCGCGCCCACGGCCTGGGTGACCGCTGCGAGGCCCGGCTGCCGCAGCGGACGCTCGCCGGCGTGGCGGAGGGTCTCGATCTCGATGGCGCGCTAAGGCTACGGCTGGACGACGGATCGCTTGAGCGCATAACGGCGGGCGACGTCTTCTTCGGGGGAGGGGCCTGATGCTGCTGGCGATCGAACAGGGCAACACCAACACGCTGTTCGCGGTGCACGACGGCCAGGCGTGGATCGCCCAGTGGCGGGCCGCCACCCACGCCAGCCGAACGGCGGACGAGTACGCCGTCTGGCTCTCGCAGCTGCTCTCCATGGCCGGCCTGGCGCTGGGGGCCTTCGACGGCTGCATCATCTCCAGCGTCGTGCCGCAGTCGGTGTTCAACCTGCGCAACCTCGCCCGGCGCTACCTGCACGTGGAGCCGCTGGTGATCGGCGAGAACGCCGAGCTCGGTATCGCCGTCCGCATCGACAAGCCGTCGGAGGCCGGCGCCGACCGGCTGGTGAACGCCATCGGCGCCCATGTGATCTATCCCGGCGACCTGATCGTCATCGACAGCGGCACCGCCACCACCTTCGACGTGATCGGCGCGGACGGCGCATTCGAAGGCGGAGTGATCGCGCCGGGGATCAACCTGTCGATGGAAGCGTTACACGCTGCGGCGGCCAAGCTTCCGCGGATCGCCATTCAGAAGCCTCAGCGGGTCGTGGGGAAAGACACCGTAGGGGCGATGCAGTCGGGCATCTTCTGGGGCTACATCGCCCTGATCGAGGGCCTGATCTCGCGGATCAAGGCCGAACGCGACGAACCGATGACCGTGGTCGCCACCGGCGGCGTCGCCTCCCTGTTTCATGGGGCGACCCTGGCGATCGACCACTTCGACCCCGATCTGACCATTCGCGGCATGCTGGAAATCTGGCGCCGCAACTCGGCAAAGGCCTAATGGCGAAATCTCAAGCGCAAGACGAACTCGTTTTCCTGCCGCTCGGCGGCTCGAACGAGATCGGGATGAACTTCAACCTGTACGGCTACGGCCCGCCCCACGACCGCAAGTGGGTGGTGGTGGACCTGGGCGTGACCTTCGGCGACCAGACCACGCCGGGCGTCGAGGTGATCCTGCCCGATCCCACCTTCATGGAGGAGAACGCCGACCGCCTGCTGGGCATCGTGCTGACCCACGCCCATGAGGACCACATCGGCGCGGTCGCCTGGCTATGGCCGCGGTTCAAGGCGCCGATCTTCGCCACTCCGTTTACGGCCTTCATCCTGCGCGAGAAGCTGCGCGAGGCGGGCCTGCTGGAAGAGGCGCGGATCACCGAGGTGCCGCTCGGCGGCACCATCGAGCTCGGCCCGTTCAAGTTCGAGCTGATCACGCTGACCCACTCGATCCCCGAGCCCAACGGCCTGGCGATCAAGACGCCGCTCGGCACCATCCTGCACACCGGCGACTGGAAGATCGACCCGGACCCCTTGCTGGGCGCGCCCACCGACCAGGACGCCATCCGCCGGCTGGGCGACGAAGGCGTGCTGGCCATGGTCTGCGATTCCACCAACGTCTTCGTGGACGGGGTCGCCGGGTCCGAGGCGGACGTGCGCAAGGCGATGATCCCGCTGATCGGCCAGTTCAAGGCCAAGGTCGCGGTGGCCTGCTTCGCCTCCAACGTGGCGCGGATGGACAGCGTGATCCGCGCCGCCGAGGCCAACGGACGCCGGGTGTGCCTGGTCGGCCGCTCGATGCACCGGATGGCGGCGGCGGCCAAGTCGGTGGGCCTGATGACCGACATCCAGCCGTTCGTCAGCGACGCCGAGGCCGGCCACTTCCCGGCCAGCGGCATCCTCTATCTGTGCACGGGCAGCCAGGGCGAATCGCGCGCGGCGCTGTCGCGGATCGCCGACGGCACCCATCCGCACGTCAGCCTGGGGGCGGGG
Organism: Phenylobacterium hankyongense; assembly: GCF_003254505.1. Taxonomy (NCBI): domain Bacteria; kingdom Pseudomonadati; phylum Pseudomonadota; class Alphaproteobacteria; order Caulobacterales; family Caulobacteraceae; genus Phenylobacterium; species Phenylobacterium hankyongense. The sequence continues at coordinate 3,200,252 of NZ_QFYP01000001.1, forward strand.
GACGCCTGCGTCTTCTCCTCGCGGGTGATCCCGGGCAACGAGATCCCGATCCGTAACCTGCAGAACAAGCTCACCGAGCGCGGCGTGCGCCTCTACACCGAGCGCGACCACCCTGGCATCCACGTCTCCGGCCACCCGTGCCGCGACGAACTGGCGGAGATGTACCGCTGGGCGCGGCCGGAGATCGCCGTGCCGACCCACGGCGAGCGCCGCCACCTGATGGAGCACGCCGCCTTCGCCCGCGACCTGCAGGTGCCGCAGCAGATCACGCCGCGCAACGGCGACATGGTCCGCCTGGCCCCCGGCCGCGCGGAGATCATCGACGAGGTGCCGGCGGGCCGGCTCTACGTGGACGGCGGGGTGCTGACGCCGGAGAACGGCGAAGCCCTGCGCGAACGCCGCCACGCCGCCTCGAACGGCATGGTCGCGGTCTCCGTGGTGCTGGACGGCAAGAACAAGATCGTCTCGGGGCCGGAGGTGAGGGCGCTGGGCCTGCCCACCGACCAGGACTATCCGCTCGACGACGTGCTGGACGATCTCGCCGACGAGGCGGCGCACGCCCTGGACCGGCTGAAGGGCGAGCAGCGCGACGACGACGACGCGGTGGAAACCGCTATGTCGCGCGCCGTGAAGAAGGCCAGCCAGCGCATCTGGGGCCGCCGCCCGGTCGTCGAGACCACGGTGCTGAGGATCTGAGCCGATGGACAACCCTCCAGACGACACTGCGCCGGCCGATGAGACCCCGATCCAGCGCGCCCTGCGGCTGAAGAAGGCGGCCATCGACGCGCGCCCGAAGCCGCCGCGTGGCGGCCGCTTCCAGCGCGAGCAGTCCGCCGCCGCCCGCTCCTCGGCGAAATCCAAGCCCTGGATGTCGCGCTAGGAGACCGGCGAGCGGCGCGCCGGGCGACTGATTTGTCGGCCGATCTCGCGCGGGCGCGTGCGGAGCGCTATACCGAGCCCATGATCGGGAAGCTCAATCACGTGGGGGTCGCCACGCCGTCCATCGAGGACTCGGTGCGGCTCTATCGCGACGTGCTGGGCGCGACCTCCATCGGCGAGAAGTTCGCGCTGCCGGAACAGGGCGTGTGGGTCTGCTTCGTCAACCTTCCGAACAGCCAGATCGAGTTGATCGAGCCTTACGGCGACGCCTCGCCGCTGAAGGGTTTCCTTGAAAAAAACCCAAAGGGCGGCCAACACCACGTCTGCTTCGAGGTGGCGGACATCCTGGTCGCGCGTGACGACATGCGGGCCAAGGGCGCGGCCATCCTGGGGACGGGAGAGCCGCGGATCGGGGCGCACGGCGTGCCGGTGATCTTCGTGCACCCGAAGGACATGGGCGGCGTGCTCGTCGAACTGATGGAAACGCCGAAAGAGGGCCACCACTGATGAACTGGGTCACCGGCGTCGCGATCTACCTGACCATCTGGTGGACGGTGCTGTTCGCCGTCCTGCCGCTGGGCGTCACCAGCCATGCGGAAGCCGGCATCGACAAGGGCGACGGCGGCGACCCCGGCGCGCCGGTCGATCCCAAGCTGAAGAAGAAGTTCATCACCACGACCTGGATCTCGGCGATCCTGTTCATCGCCCTGTGGGTGACGATCCGCTTCCACCTGGTCACCCTGCCGGACCTGCCCCAGCACGCCTACTGACCCCGCCGACCGGGCGGCCCGGCCCGCTCGCGCGTTGCCAAGCTCTTGGCGGCAGGGCTATCAGAGCCGCTCGCCGTCATTTCGAGGACCCCACAACCGATGCGCCTTTCGCGTTACTTTATGCCGACGTTGCGCGAGGCGCCGTCCGACGCCCAGATCGTGTCGCACCAGCTGATGCTCCGGGCCGGCATGATCCGGCAGGAGGCGGCGGGCATCTACGCCTGGCTGCCGCTCGGCCTGAAGGTGCTGCGCAAGATCGAGCAGGTGGTGCGCGAGGAGATGGACCGGGCCGGCGCCGTCGAGGTGCTGATGCCGACCCTGCAACTGGCCGACCTTTGGCGCGAGAGCGGGCGCTACGACGATTACGGCGACGAGATGCTGCGCATCAAGGACCGCCACGAGCGGGACCTGCTGTACGGCCCCACGGCGGAGGAGGTCATCACCGACATCTTCCGGTCGTACATCAAGTCCTACAAGGACTTGCCGAAGAATCTTTACAACATCCAGTGGAAGTTCCGCGACGAGCGCCGCCCCCGTTTCGGGGTGATGCGCGGCCGTGAATTCCTGATGAAGGACGCCTATTCCTTCGACATCGACGAGGCTGCGGCGCGGCGGTCCTACAACCGGATGTTCCTGGCCTATCTGAACGTCTATGCACGCCTGGGGCTGAAGGCGATCCCGGTGCGCGCCGACACCGGCCCGATCGGCGGCGACCTCAGCCACGAGTTCATCATCCTGGCCGACACCGGCGAGAGCGAGGTCTTCGCCCACCGCGACCTGGTGGAGATGGGCGCGCCGGGCCCCGACATCGACTGGGACGGCGACCTGCAGGACCTGGTGGAGCAGCGCACGCGGCTCTACGCCGCCTCCGACGAGATGCACGATGCGGCGCGCTTCGAGGCCGAGGCGCCCGAGGACAAGCGGATGACCGCCCGCGGCATCGAGGTCGGCCACATCTTCTACTTCGGCGAGAAGTACTCCAAGCCGATGAAGGCCGTGGTCGCCGGACCCGACGGCCAGGAGCGGCCGGTGCAGATGGGCTCCTACGGCGTCGGCGTCTCGCGGCTGGTGGCGGCGATCATCGAGGCCAGCCACGACGACGCCGGGATCATCTGGCCCGACAGCGTCGCGCCGTTCCGGGTGGCGGTCGTCAACCTGCGGGCTGGCGACGCCGCAGTCGACGCGGTGGCCGAGCAGGCCTACCAGGCGCTGGTCGCCGCGGGCCTGGACCCGCTGCTCGACGACCGCGACGAGCGGCCGGGCGCCAAGTTCGCCTCCCTCGACCTGGTCGGCCTGCCCTGGCAGCTGATCGTCGGCCCCAAGGGGGTCGCCGAGGGCGTGGTGGAGGTCAAGCGCCGGGCCACCGGCGAGCGCCAGACGCTGCCGCTCGAGGCGGCGCTGAAGGTGATCGCCGGGTGAGCCGCGCCGACGCCGTCCCCAACGGCGGACGCGCGCCGCCCTTCGGGCTGTGGGAGCGCATGCTCGCCGGCCGCTACCTGCGGGCCAAGCGCAGCCAGGGCGGCGTGGCCCTGATCTCGCTGATCTCCTTCATCGGCATCATGCTGGCGGTGGCGGTGCTGATCATCGTCATGTCGGTGATGAACGGCTTCCGCGCCGAACTGCTCGGCCGCATCCTCGGCTTCAACGGCCACCTGTTCGTCTCCGGCGGCGTGCTCGACCGGCCCGACCTCGACCAGGTGGTGAAGCAGATCGCCCGCGTGCCCGGCGTGGTGCAGGCCAGCCCCATCGTCGAGGCCCAGGCCATCGCCATGGGCCCGGGCCAGATCTCCGGCGCCATCGTCCGCGGCATCTCGCCGGCCGACCTAGCAGCGACCAGGATCGTCTCCGGCAACATCACCAAGGGCTCGCTGAAAGGCTTTGGCCAGGGCGAGTACGGCGGCGACGAAATCGTGGTCGGCGCGCGGCTGGCGGATTCGCTCGGCGTCCGGCCCGGCGACACCCTGACCCTGATCTCGCCCTCGGGCGGAGCGACGGCCTTCGGCGGAACGCCGCTGCAGAAGCCCTACACGGTGGCCGCCACCTTCACGGTCGGGATGAGCCAGTACGACCAGGCCTACATCTACATGCCGCTCAAGCAGGCGCAGCTGTTCTTCGGCCGCGAGAACAGCGTCGACGTCGTCGAGGTGAAGCTGAAGAATCCGGACCAGGCGGCGTCCCTGAAGGGTGCGGTGACCCGGGCCGCGGGTCCGGCGTCGCTGGTCACCGACTGGACCCAGCGGGATTCGTCCTTCTGGGGCGCGCTGAAGGTGGAGCGCAACGTCATGCGCCTGATCCTGATGCTGCTGGTGGCCATCGCCGCCATGAACATCATCTCCGGCCTGGTTATGCTGGTGAAGAACAAGGGCCGCGACATCGCCATCCTGCGGACCATGGGCGCGGGGCAGGGCTCGATCCTGCGCATCTTCTTCATGTCCGGCGCCATGGTCGGGGTGCTGGGCACGGCGGCCGGCCTTTTGGTCGGCGTGCTGGTCTCGGTCTACATCGGTCCGATCCAGTCGTTCGTGGAGTGGGCGACGGGGCAGGCGGTGTTCTCGTCCGACGTCTATTTCCTGTCGCGCCTGCCGGCCAAGGTGGACTGGGCCGAGGTGGGCCTGATCACCTTCTGGGCGCTGGCCATGTCGTTCGTGGCGACGCTGCCGCCAGCCTGGCGGGCCTCGCGCCTCGATCCGGTGGAGGCCCTTCGCTATGAATGAGCCGGTGCTCTCCATCCGCGGCCTGGAGCGGTCCTATGTGACCGGCGCCGGCGCGCTGACCGTGCTGCGCGGCGCGGACCTCGACATCATGCCCGGCGAGATCGTCGGCCTGATCGGGCCGTCGGGCTCCGGCAAGTCGTCCCTGCTGCACGCCGCCGGCCTGCTGGAGCGGCCGAACGCCGGGCGGATCACCGTGCTGGGCCGCGACTGCTCGGACCTGCCGGACCGGGCGCGGACGCGGGTGCGGCTGGCGACCATCGGCTTCGTCTACCAGTTCCACCACCTGCTGCCGGAGTTCTCGGCGCTCGACAACGTGGCCCTGCCGTTGATGATCGCCGGCAAGTCGCGGCGCGCGGCGCAGGACCGGGCGGCGATCCTGCTCTCCGAACTCGGCCTCGCCGACCGCGTGCAGCACCAGCCCGCGCAGATGTCCGGTGGCGAGCAGCAGCGCGTGGCGGTCGCCCGCGCGCTCGCCAACTCGCCGCGGCTGCTGCTGGCCGACGAGCCCACCGGCAACCTCGACCCGCACACCTCGGGCGCCGTGTTCGAGAACCTCTACGCGCTGGCCCGCAGCCAGGGCGTCGCGGCCCTGGTGGCGACCCACAACCTCGAGCTCGCCCGCCACATGGACCGGGTGTTCGCCCTGCGGGACGGCCACCTGGAAGAGCAGGCGCCGGGGGCGGCCCGCTAGCTCAGCAGGCCCTCTAGCTGAGCAGACTGGCCAGCGGCGACTTCAGGCCCAGGCCCAGGAAGCCGGCCAGGCCCATCACCAGGCCGCCGGCCCCGAACAGCCAGGCGGCGATCAGCGCCGGGAAGCTTTCCGCCAGGGCCGCGACGGCGGCGATCGCCACGGCGGTGGAGATCAGGGCGTCGGAGGCGTCGAACTGGTCGTCGTGGACGTTCAGGGCGTCGTACTGGGCCTGATCGTCCTGCGCCTGCTTGCGGAGCTGCGGGATCTCCTTGTCGTACTTGGCCATCTCGCCTTTCAGGCGGGCCTGTTCGACGGCCGTGGCGGCGGCGACACGCTCGCCGCCGATGGCGGCGAGGAAGCGGGACTGCGCCAGCGCCGTCTCGTCGATGTGCAGCTTGGTCTTGGTGGCCTGGTATTCGCCCCAGTGGTCGACGGCGGCGGACTGCGCCTGCTGCATGTTCTGGACGATGTTGCCGTCCTTGACCTGGCTCAGGCCCATGAAGACCGAGAGCACGACCACGGTCATCGCCACCATCCTGTTGAGGCGTTTGTCCTTGGCCTCGGCGTCCAGTTCGATTTCCACGCGATTCCTCGTTTGATGCGGCCTGCGCAAGCTACGCAGGAAGATGGCGCCGTCGTGACGGGCGTCTAGCGCTGTCGCGCCTGGCGCAGCGTGTCGCCGGCCAGCGCGGCGCAGGCGATCACCAGCGGCAGCAGGTAATAGGACAGCCGGTAGCCCAGGAAGGCCGCCGCCAGCGGGGCGACGTCGGCGTGCGGCAGCAGGGTGGAGATCGAGCCCTCGAACACGCCCGCGCCCGCCGGCACCGTGGAGATCAGGCCCGCCACGGCCGCGGCGGCGTAGGCCCCCACGAAGGTCGAGTAGTGCACCGCGCCCGGCGGCAGCAGGATCCAGATGATCGCCGCGGCGACCCCGTTGTCGACCACCCCGATGACCATCTGCGCCATCGCGTCGCCGGCGCTGGGCAGGGTCAGGCTGTGGCCGAAGGCGCGCAGGGGCCCGCGCAGCACCGCGCACAGGACGATATAGCCGATGGCGGCGGCCACCAGGGCCGCGCCCACGGCCCGCGCCAGGGCCAGTGGGATCGCCGTGGCCGCGATCTGCTCGGGCGCTGAAAGCAGCAGGCCGGCGCCGCCCAACGCCGCCAGGCCCACCGCGAAGGACACCCCGCCGAACAGGGTGGTGGCGGCGACCTGGGTCAGGCTGACGCCGTAGCGGTCGTAGAGCCGCGCCCTCACGGCGCCGGAAACCAGCAGGTTGGCGCCGATGCTGTGGGCGATGGCGTTGGCCAGGAACGAGCCGGCCAGCGCCGGTCCCCAGGGCAGCTTCGCGCCGGCCCAGCGCAGCCCTAGCCATTCCACCACCCCCATCAGCACGAAGCTGAAGGCCGACAACACCAGGGCGGCTAGGATCCGCCCGTGGCCCCAGGCGTCGATGGACGCAAGGACGGCGCTGAGGCTCAGATGGTGGAACTCGCGCCACAGCACCACGCCGGCGGCGACCAGCAGCACAACGGGGACCACCCGCAGCGCCCAGCGGCGCAGCAAGCCGCCGAGCCCGACGCGGCGATCCGGCAGGGCGCGCGCCAGCTCCGCCACCACAGGCTCGGCGGGCGGTTCGTCATCAGCGGGCGTTGGCGTCGGCACGGCTACGGTGTCTCGCGAGTCGCGTGCGGGGTCACGGTCTACCCGCGGCCTGGCCTTGGGTTCCAACAGCCTTCACCGCAAAGGCGGCGAATTTGAAGCGGAGCCGACCGCGGGGCCGCCGGGCGTTCGGAACCGAAGACCCACGGCAAAGGTTCTTGGGATGACCCACACCCAGAAGGAGCATCGTCATGCCGCGGGAAGATTGGACGCGTGGAGAGCCGCCGCGCACGGACGACTTCGGACAGGCCGACTATTCGACCGACTATGGCTACGACCCGCGCCGGCGGGTCGGCTATCGCGCCGAGGACGACGTGGCGCGCGACGACGCCTATGACGCCGAGCGCGGACGGGCCTATCGCCCCCTCTCGGAAGACGACCCCGAATACGCCCGCCGGATGAATTCCGGCGAATACCGCGGCGGCGAGCCGGCCCGCGACGGCGGCCGTTCGTGGATGAACCGGGCGGGAGACTTCTTCGCGGGCCGTACCGATCGCGACGAGGACCGCCCGCCGCCGCGCCGCCGCGGACCGTCTGACCGGGTGCTGTGGGCGGTGATCGTCGAACGCCTGGAGGACGAGCGCCGCCTCGACCTGCGCGACGTCGACGTGATCGTCGACAACGCCGAAGTGACCCTGAACGGCACCGTCCGGCGCAAGGAGGACAAGCGCCGGATCGAGGACATCGCCGATATCGACGGCGTGCGCCACGTGCAGAACAACCTGCGCGTCCGCGACCGCGGCTGGACCTTCATCTAGCTGCGGCGCGGGAACCGCCGGCGGAAGCGCTCGACCACCACGGGCGCGGCCGCGGCCGCGAGCCCGCCGAGGTCGGCCACCCAGTTGTTGATCAGCGGGCCGATGTGGGCGCCGGCGATCAGGTGCGACGCCTCCAGCACGGTGGCGAAGATCACATAAGCTAGGCCGATCCGCCGCAGCCGGGTGCGCGGCATGGCGGCGATCCCGGCCAGCGCGGCCACGTAGAAGGCCGCAAAATGCTCCAGGTAATGAGAGCGCACGAACTGCGGCACCATCGAGGGCGGCAGGAAGACCGCGATCACGATCGCCAACCCCGCGCCCAGGAACGCCAGCCGGGCGAGCACCGCCACCGGGCCGGTGTCGGGGTAGCGGCCATCGCCGAACAGGGTGCGGTCTTCGGTCATGCTTCCTGAATAGCCGAAGGTATGTGGAACCCCCAAGCCCGGCAGGATCGTTTAACGGGCATGACCCGGGCGATCACAGTCACCATCCCCCACCAGCTCGGCCGGGCGGAAGCCCGCCGCCGCATCGACGAGGGCTTCGGCAGCTTCACCCAGCACATGGGCGGCGCCGCCGGCATGCTCTCCAAGACCTGGGAGGGCGATCGCCTGAGCTTCGCGCTCAACGCCATGGGGCAGGGGATTTCCGGCTACGCCGACGTCGACGACACGACGGTGAAGCTCGACCTGCTGCTGCCGAACCTGCTGGGGATGATCGCCGACAAGCTGAAGGGCCGCCTGAAGAAGGAAGGCCAGCTGCTGCTCGAGAAGAAATGATCGGGCCGCGACGCGGTCCCCGGCCAGGAGGCGTCAGCGCTCGCCGGCCGTGAGGGCCAGGAGGGCGAAGGAGGCCAGCCAGTGCTCGCCCATGTAGTCGCCGGCGACGTGCGGCAGGCTGACGGCGAGGTGCAGGGTGGCGGCGTCCTGCGCCGCGGCCGCTACCGGGGAGCCGGGCGGCAGGCAGGCGGCGATCTCACGCCAGCACCAGGCCCGCGACAGGTTGAGGCCGTCGAGGTGGACGATCTTGCCGTCCGTCCGGTCGGTGACCGTGGCCGGCGTGAACAGGCTGTCGGGCCGGCCGTGCGCCGCGTCGGGCAGGAAGTCGGCCAGCCAGGCCCGGAAGTCGTCCGCCGGCAGCAGGCGGCGCAGGCATTCGGCCTCCACCAGGGTGGGTGACAGGAAGTCGTCGCCGGACGGCTCCCAGGCCGGAGCGTTCTGGTCCTCGATGAACCAGCTGCGGGCCTTGGCCTGGAACAGCTCCAGCAGGCGCTCGTCGCCCGCGACGCGGGCGTAGTCGGCGCCGAGCGCCATGGCGAAGGCGGTGTTGGAATGCACGCCGGCCCGGACCGGATAGGCGGCGCGCGGCAGGTAATCCACGAAGCGGTCGGCGAACGCCTCGGCCAGCGGACGCAGGGCGGCCGCCCAGCGATGGTCGTCGTGCGCCATCAGCTCGGCCTGCAGCTTCAGCAGCCAGCCCCAGCCTTACGGCCGCTCGAATCCCCGCGCCAAGGGCCGCCGCAGGTAGGCGACCTCGCCCTCCACCTTCTGGACGGTGAAGGCGTCGTCGAAGAGGGCGCGGATGGCCGGGCCCTCCGGGAGCGAGGGCTCCTGTCGCAGCAGGCTCGCCAGCAGCCAGTAGCCGTGCACGCAGGAGTGCCAGTCGAAGCTGCCGAAGAAGATCGGGTGCAGGTCGCGCGGGCCGCGGGCGTCGCCCGGGCCGTCCAGCACGTGATCCATCTTGTTGGGGTACTCGCGCGCCACGTGGCCCAGCGCGATGCGGGCGAAGCAGGAGGCGAGGTCCGGCGTCAGGCGATCGGGCGGGCTAGCGGTGGAAAGCGAGGACATACATCAGCACCAGGTTGACGAGGAGCAGGGGCGCGGCGGTGGGGATCTGCGCCTTGATGACGGCGTAGCGGTCCGGAAGCTCGAGCAGGGCCGGCGGCACCAGGTTGAAGTTGGCGGCCAGCGGGGTCGCCAGGGTGCCGCAGAAGCCGCAGAGCATGCCGATCGAACAGACCACGGCGGGATCGCCGCCGAACCTGTGGATCAGCACCGGCAGGCCGACGCCGGCGGTCATCACCGGAAAGGCGGCGAAGGCGTTGCCCATGATCATGGTGAAGCCCGCCATGCCGAGGCCATAGACGCAGACCGCCGCGAAGCGGCTGTCCATGGGCAGGTACCCGGTGACCAGGTCGCCGATCACCTTGCCGACCCCGGCCAGGGCGAAGACGGCGCCCAGCGCGGCCAGCATCTGCGGCAGCAGCGCCGCCCAGCCGATGGTGTCGATCAGCCGGCGGCCTTCCTGCAACGGGCTGATCAGCGGCTGGCGCAGCAGGACAAGGGCGACGGCGAGCGCGATGATCGCGGCCAGGGCCAGGGAAATCAGGGTCGCCTGTTTCGGATCCATCAGCGGCTGGCCGTCGAAGCTGAGGGGCTTGAGCACAAGCACCCCCAGGATGACCACCAGCGGCAGGGTGAGGGCGGGTGCGAACAGCTTCTCGCCGAACCCGACGGCCAGCGCCCGGCGCGCCTCCGGCGAGGTGGTGGCGGGCTTGCCGCGGCCCAGCAGGCCGAAGCCGGCGATGGCGGCGAGGCCCAGCACCAGCACGCCGTTGCCGAGGTCTCCGATCCGGTCTCCCGCCAGGAAGCTCAGCGCCACCAGGCCCCAGAAGGCGGCGTTGCCGAACCGCTTGCGATTGCCGCGATCCAGCGCGCTCAGCACGGCGTAGGCGGCGAACACCAGGCCTACGAGGACAAAGACCGCCCCCAGCTTGATCACGCGCGGGGCTCCGCCCGGCGACGCATCCGGCGGTCGAACAGGACCAGCCGCGTGGCGTGGATGGCGAAGGCGGCCAGCGCCGACGGGATCGCCCACATGGACAGGTGGAGCGGCTCGACGGCGATGCCGCTGGAGGCGAGGATCCCCACCATCAGCAGGATCGAGCCGATGGCGATGAAGATGTCCTCGCCGAAGAAGACGGCGATGTTGTCGGTGGCCGCCGCCTGCGCGCGGATGGCGTAGCGGGTCTCGGGGTCGAGCTCCCCGGTCCGCGCCTCCACCGCCCCCTCGGCCATCGGGGCGAGCACCGGGCGGACGGTCTGGGGGTGGCCGGCGATGGAGACCAGGCCGATGGCGGCGGTGAGCTGGCGAAACGCCATGTAGCCGATCAGCAGGTGGCCCACGGAGACGCCCCGGAAGCGGGTGATCAGCATCCGGGCGCGCTCCTGCAATCCGGCGCGCTCCATCACCCCGATCACCGGCAGGACCAGCAGGGCGACGCTGACCAGCCGGTTGTCGTTGAAGGCCTTGCCGAGCGCCGCCAGGACGGCCAGCGGGGCGAGGTGGGCGAACAGGCCGGTGACGAAGGCGGCGATCACCACCACCAGCAGCGGATTGAGACGGACGGCAAAGCCCACGACGACGACGGCGACGCCCAACAGGGTCAGCATCCGCTCTCCTTCAGACGATGCGAAGCGCTCATAGGAGCGTCTGGAGCGGGCCGGCGCAACGTCGTAGGCTCATGGACCGAAGGTTGGGGCCGAAGGTTGGGGCTGGAGGCTGGCCATGAGCGAACCGCAAGACAACGACGACGACGCCCCGGTCGATCCCGTGGAAGAAGCCGGCGAAGAGTCCTTTCCGGCCAGCGATCCGCCGGCCTGGTCGCCCCCTGGCGGGCGGCACCCTGCGGCTGGCGAGCGCTAGCGGGCCGCCCGCCAGGCGTCGGCCAGGGCCAGGAAGCCGTCCACGCCGACGGTCTCGGCGCGCGCCTGCGGATCGAGCCCGGCGGCGGCGATCAGCGGCTCGCCCCCCAGGGTCTTGAGGCTGGAACGGAGCATCTTGCGGCGTTGGCCGAAGGCGGCCGCGGTGAGCCGCTGCAGGGCGTCCAGGCGCTCCGGCGCGGGGCGATCGGCGCGCGGCGTCAGGCGCACCACGGCGGACTCCACCTTGGGCGGCGGCGTGAAGGCGCGGGCCGGCACGTCCATGACCCCCTGCGCCTCGGCGGTCGCCTGCACGATCACCGCCAGCCGGCCGTAGGCGGGATCGTTCGCCCGCGCGGTGATCCGCTCGGCGACCTCCTTCTGGAACATCAGCGTCAGCGAGGCGGGCGTCCAGGGGCCGGTCAGCCATTTGATCAGCAGGGGCGTGCCGACATTGTAGGGCAGGTTGGAGACCACGTGCGCCGGCTCGCCGGCCGCAAGCGCGCCCTCGTCGACGTCGAGCGCGTCGCCGAACACCAGGGTCAGCCGGTCGGTGGCCCGGGCGAGGTCCTCCAGAAGCGGCCGGAAACGCTCGTCCTTCTCGACCGCGGTCACCCGCGCGCCGGTTTCCAGGAGGGCCCGGGTCAGGCCGCCGGGGCCTGGGCCCACCTCGATCACCCGGTCGCCGGCCGCGAGCTGCGCCAGGCGCGCGATCTTGCGGGTGATGTTGAGGTCGAGCAGGAAATGCTGGCCGAACGACTTCTTGGCCATCAGCCCGTGCTCGGCGAGCGTCTCGCGAAGCGGCGGCAGGTCGGCCAGGGCGTCGGCCATCAGGCGGCCCGGCGCTGCGCGATCTGGTCGGCCATCCGTAGCGCGGCGACCAGGCTGTCCGCCCGGGCCAGGCCCCTGCCGGCGATGTCGAAGGCGGTGCCGTGGTCGGGCGAGGTGCGGACGATCGGCAGGCCGAGGGTGACGTTCACCCCGCCCCAGAAGTCCAGCATCTTGACCGGGATCAGCGCCTGGTCGTGGTAGAGGCAGACCACCGCGTCGTAGCGGCTGCGCATCTCCGCCGGGAACAGGGTGTCGGCCGGGTAGGGGCCGGTCGCCTCGACGCCGAGGTTGCGCAGCGCCCGCACGGCCGGCTCCACGATCTCGATCTCCTCGCGGCCGATGCCGCCGCTCTCGCCGGCATGCGGGTTGAGGCCGGCGACCGCCACGCGCGGCGCGAACACGCCGAAGTCGCGGCGCAGCGCCTGGGCGGTGACCAGGCCGGCGTTGACGATCTTCTCGACGCTGACCTGGGACGCCACCTTGGCCAGCGGCGTGTGGACGGTCACCAGCGTAACCCGCAGGTCCTGCGCCGTCAGCATCATGATCGGGCCGCGCGCGCCGTCATAGTTCGCCGCCGCGGTGAGCTCGCCGAGGAATTCGGTGTGGCCGGGAAACCTGAAGCCGGCCTCGTAGAGCGGGGCCTTGGCGATCGGCGCCGTGACCACGCCGGACACCGCGCCCCTAAGCGCCAGGCCGACGGCGGTCTCGATCCACTGGATGATCGCCGGCGCGGCGGCGGAGGAGGGCTGCCCGGCGACCACCGGCGCGCGCAGGGGCAAGTCCAGGACCGGAATGGCCTCGGGGAAGATGCGGGCGGCCTCGTCAGGCGCGGTCACCCGGCGCAGGATCGAGGCGCCGGCCGCCGAGGCTGAGGCCAGAGACTGGAAATCACCCACTGCGACGAAGGCGGGGCCGCTCTGGCGCAGGTCGTTCCAGGCCTTGACGATGATCTCCGGGCCGACGCCGGCAGGATCGCCAAGGGTCAGGGCAAGTGGTCCAGTCTTCACCTGGTCTCGATCGTGGCGGAGTTGCGGAGGTCCCGCATATAACGCCTGGAGATCATGCTGAGCTGCTGGCCGTAGAGGCGGTTCTCGATCTGGTCGTGATCCGCCTGGGCGGAGCCGGACGCGTGCTTGCCGCAGACCGCCACCACGTGCAGTCCGACCTTGGTGCGGATCGGGGCCGAAAACTGGCCGACGTTGAGGGTTTGGGCCGCGGTCCGGAATTCCGGCGCAAGGTCGGCGATTTCCGCCTCGCCGAGGTCGCCGGCGACGATGCCGGGGATCTTGGCGGCCGCGGGTTCGAGGTCGTCGCAGCCCTTCACCGCCAGCCGCAGGGATTCCAGCTTCACCCGGGCGGCTTCGATGTCGCCGGCCGTGGCCGTGGCCGGCAGCGCGACCGCCGCCTGCTTGAGATTGACCAGGGTGGCGCCGGCGCCCGCCCGCTTGTCGCGCAGATAGACGATATAGACGCCGTCCTTCACCGGGATCGGCGCGGAGAGCTGGCCGGGGCGGAGCTGCTCGAGCGCCGCCTCGACCTCCGGCGGCATCTCGCCCTGGCTCACCCAGCCGGCGTCGCCGCCCGCCGCGGCGGTGGGGGCGGCGGAGAACTGGCGGGCCACGGCCGCAAAGGGCGCGCCCTGCTGCATCTGGGTGACCAGCTGCTGGGCGCCCTGCTTGGCGGCGTCCATGCCGCCCACGCGGCTGGCGTCGATCAGGACCTCGCTGATCTGGTACTGCGGCTTGGAGGCCGCGGACGTCATGCGGGTCTGGGTGGCCTTGATCTGGTCTTCGCCAATCCGCAGGCGCGAGCCGTAGCGGCCGCGGATCCAGCGCTGCCAGCTCATCTGGGCGCGGATCTGCTGGTAGAGGGTTTCGGGGCTGATGCCCTGCGAGCGCAGGCTGCCGAGGAAGGCGTCCGGCTTGAGGTTGTTCTGCTGCGCCATGCCGGCGAGCTCTTCCTTCACCTCGGCGTCGTCGGCGACGATGCTGATCTTCTGCTCCTTCTCCACGCGGCGGAGCTCCTGCAGCTGCAGGCGCTCGTCGACCAGGGAGACCAGCGCTTCGCGCTGGAACTGGGGCAGGGTTTCTTCGGTGGGCTGTACGCCGGAGGTCGCGATCAGCAGGCGCATGCGCTGCGCCAGGTCGTAGGTGGAGATGATCTCGTCGTTGACGATCGCCGCCACCGATTCGGAGATCGGCCGCGGCCCGGCGGGAGGCGCGGGCGCTGCGGGCGCAGGCGCCGGCGTCGCGGCGAGCGGGGTCGGCTGCGCCTTGAGCGATCCGCGGAGCGTCTGCGCCTGTACGCCCAGGGGCAGGCTGGCCGCGAAGAGGGCCGCGGCGATGGCCGCGCCCCGCGCCGCCTGGCCCGTGACGTTACGCGGTAGCATCATGAGTGGAGTCATTCCTTCGAGCGGCCCAGGTCGGCCGGCAATTCTATCTGCCATAAAGTGGTCCGCCCAATGTGGCGAGCGTTAGGCGCACTTGGACCGACTCGCTTGGGCCCAGCCGCCCGACGACGGTGTCTTCCTTGCGATAGATCACGTCGACCCGCAGGCAATCGTCCGTGTAGAACACCCCGACGTCGCGGATCACCCAGGCCTGCTGGACGAGGTCGCGGTTGCCGTAGGCGGTGAGACCCCAGTTCTTGGCGAGGCGCAGTTCGCCGCCGACGTCGAAGTTCTCGGTCTTGGTGATCACCGGAGTGACGACGCCCGTGGCGCTCGTGGTCGTGCTCGTGCTCGACTCGTCGGTCAGGTAGCGGACGTAGCCGGACCCCCACTTGGAGGAGACGTTGGCGCCGGCCTCGAGCCGATGGATGGCGAAGCTGTCGGCGTCCAGGCGCGCCCGGGCGAAGACCGAGAGTCCCTTCACCGGCTGGGCGTCGCCCGCCACGATCCAGTCGGAAGCCCGTTCGCGCAGGCCGGAGGTGGTCGTGAAGATGTCGTTGGGCGTGTCGCGGAAGCTGCGGCCCACCAGCAGGCTGGCGCGACGCCCATCGTCCCACAGCACAGAGCCGCGACCGGCGACGTTCAGCCGCGCGCCGTCCTCGTAGAGGTCGTAGCCCGGCATCTTGTTGGCCTGGAACAGGTTGGTCTCGTCGAACTCCAGGGCGACGCTGTCTTCGTTCAGGTAGATCGGGGCGCCGGTGGAGTCGTGGCCGACCACGATCTGGTGCGCCCGCGGCGAGACGGCGATCTGCGCCAGGGGCTCCAGCACCACCGTGGCGTCGCGCCAGCGCCGGTACAGCGGATAGGAGATGTCCGCGCCCGCGACGCCCAGCGCCCTGGATGTCGTCAGCGAGGTGGTCTGCGACCCGACGCCGGTCAGGATGTCGCTGACGCTGTAGGCGTCGGTGCGCACGTGCACGAAGGGTTCGATCCGCAGGCCGATGGGCGCGGTGAAGATGCGGCGCCAATCGACCTCCGCGGTGACGCGCCGGCTGTCGATGCCGGGGGTGGGCACGGTGGTGTTGGGCGCCTGATCGCGGGTCAGCGCCACGGCGCTGCCGTCGACCTGCAGCCGACCGCCGAACAGGGTCGACAGCGGCTCGTAATGGGCCTCCACCAGCGGCGCGATCACCGGGAAGGTCCGGTTGTTCTCGATCACCGTGGGGTCGGTCAGGCTCGGCCGCAGGCCCTGGATGCTGATGGCCGCGGCGGACACATAGGACTGCTGGTCCTGGCGCACCGCATAGACCTGGGAGATCAGCCGCCGGTCGTCGGCGATGTAGGGCCCACGGCTCTCGTAGACCTTGCCGATCTCGTACTTGTCGAAGAGCAGGTTGTCCGACGTGCGCTCGGCGGTGAAGCCCCAGCGCCACTTGTCGTCGATCTGGAACGCCCCGCGGCCGAGGATGTAGCTGCGGTTGGTGTCGGAGCCGAACTTCTGCCCCTGGCTGTCGAAGTCGCGATCGTGGGTGTAGCCGAACCGGATGTCGATATCGCCGGAATAGAAGCGCTGCCGGTACTCGCCGTTCAGGAGCGGGTTCACCTTGGTGTTGATCTGCGGGCTGATCACCAGGTCGGACGAGGGCGAGAGCACCTGCAGGTAGGGCTGCTCGTAGGAGAAGCCGCGGCGGTTGGAGAAGCCGATGCGCGGCGCCAGCAGGCCGGACGCGCGGTCGGCCTGGGGATCGGCGTGCCAGAACACCGGCAGGTAGATGAGCGGCACCCCGAGGATGTGGATACGGGCGTTGCGGTAGTAGATGATCCGCCTGGCCTTATCCTGCACCACGCGATCGGCGCTGATCGACCAGGTCGGCGCCTTGGCCTTGCCGTTCGCCGCGCAGATCGCGCAGGGGGTGTAGATCGCCCGATTGAGCTCCTGGATGTTCTCGTTGCGGCGAACGGCGCTGGCGCCGGCGATCTTGACGTTGTCCTGCAGCCGCGCCGAGAAGCCGAGCGCCACGCCGGCGCGCATCTTGTCGTCCAGGGTGAGCTGGTCGGCGAACTCGGTCGTGCCGTCGGCATTGATCGTCTGCACGTGGCCGTAGGCGCGGATCACGCCCTGGCCGTCGGCCTGGCCCGGCCCCTCCTGGTAGACCACCCGGTCGGCGCGCAGGGTGCGGCCCTGGTAGCGGATCTCCACCGAGCCCCGGGCCGTCGTGGTCTTGGCCTGGTCGTCGCGGATGAGCTCGTCGGCTTCCATATAGAGCTCGTCGGCCGCCAGGCCGTCGTTGTTCACCGGCGCGGCGCGCGCGGGGCGGCGGGACTGGCCGGGCGCGGGATTGAGGACCTGGCCGCGGTCGTGGAGCAGGTCCTGGGGCTGGGCATGCGCGGCCACGGGCAGGACAAGGGCCAGCGCCGCGCCGGCGAGGAGCGCGTGCTTGGCGGCGGCAGACGGCATGCGCCGGCGCAAACTCATACGCTCATGTTCCCCTCTCGCCGCGGCGCGAACGCTCAGCGCCGCCTAGCGCGGATGCATAGCCGGGCGGGCCAACGATTCAACCGTCTTCGGTGTAGCAGAGCAGGGTGAGACCCGACAGCAGCGCCACGACCGGCGGGGCCCATGCGGCGGCGAATAGTGGCAGGATGTCACCTTTCCCCAACGCCCCGGCGAACTGGTTGAAGAAGAAGACCACGAATCCCAGCGCCACGCCGGCCCCGGCGAGCCCCGCCAGGCCGCCCAGCCGGGCCAGCCGCAGGGAGAAGGCCGCGGCGAGGATCGACATGGCCGCGAACAGCAGCGGCGTCGCCAGCAGCTGCTCGAATCGCAGCCGGTAGCCGGAGGCGGAGAATCCCGCCTGCTCGGTGAGCCGGATGGCGGCCGGCAGCCGCCAGAAGGCGATGGCGTCGGGCGAGGCGAACCGTTCCATGGCCGCCTCCGCGTCGAGGGTGGAGCGGATCGACAGGCTGTCGGAGCGCACCGAGCTCTCGCCGGCCGTCGCCTCGCGCACGTCCTTCAGTTGCCAGAAGCCCGGCATCAGGCGCGCCTCGGCGGCCTCCAGGCGGCGCTTGAACTCCGGCGCGCCGGCCTTGTTCTTCTGGTAGACGAACAGGGACACGCCGCGCAGGCGCACGGTCCCGTCCACCGTGTCGCGGCTGCGGGCGTGGATGACGATCTGGTTCTTGTCGTCCCCCTGGCGCAGCCAGACGTCCTTGGGCGTGTCGCCCAGATAGTTCTCCATCAGCCGGGCCCGGTCGTTCTCGAAGCGGGCGTTGAGCGCTGCGGCCACCGGATTGAGCACCCCCACGGTCAGGGCGCCGGCCACCAGGGCCGCCATGGCCGAGGGCAGGATGAAGCGCCAGGCGGAAATGCCCGCCGCGCGCATGGCCACCAGCTCGCTGCGCCGGTTCAGGCCGACGTAGGCGCTGATCCCGCCGAACAGGAAGACGAAGGGCAGCAGGATCTGGATCACCGACGGCGAGCGCAGCAGGGTCAGGCCGAAGACCTGGGCCGCGCCGACGTCCGCGCGCACCCCGACCTGCCGGGAGAGGTCGACGAACTGGACGAGGACGATCACCGCCGAGATCACGGCCAGCGCCGCGCCGACCCCGCCGAGGGTGCGGACCAGGACGTAGCGCTCCAGGCGTCCGAGGCCGATCACTGCGCAGCTCCCGGGGCGAAGCCCGCCGCCGACGGCCCGCGCCGGCGGTACATGTCGATGGACCGGCTGACCTGCTGGCGGAAGATGCTGCGCAGCGCGAAGGCGAGCGCCAGCAGCGGTACGGCGTATTGCAGGATGTTGAGCCAGGCGTTGTTCTCGCAGGCGGCCTGGACCACGAAGCCGAGGATGCGGACCACGGCGGCCAGTCCGCCCATCACCGCAATCCGCCGGCCATAGCCCAGCCGGGAGAAGCCGCCGCCGAGGATCGCCGACAGCGCCATGGCCATGAAGGCGATGTTGAAGAGCGGCGTGGCGATCCGCGCGTGGCCCTCGGCCAGCAGGCTCAGCCGGTTGCGCCGCTCCCAGTCCTGCTTGAAGTCGGGGAAGAACAGCTCGTGCGGGAAACGGTCGGACGGCTTGTAGTGGACGAGCTCGTCGGTGGCGGCCAGCGGCGACAGGTCGAAGACGTACTCGTCGAAGGTCAGGTAGTTGAGCACGCCGCGCTCGGAGAACTCCTGGTTGGAGCCCTTGTGCATGATCAGCACGGGGTGGCCGAGCCGCTTGGCGATCCGACCCACGTCGGCGGTGTAGGTGGTCGCCGTCCCGTCGGGCTTCATCTGGTGAATGAACAGGTTGTGGAAATTGCCTTTTCCGTCAACCGATTGTGCGTAGACCGTCAGGCCCGGAGCCGGCTCGGTGAACTCGCCCTCGCGCACCAGGGTCGAGGCCAGGTCGGTGCGAACCTGGAACAGCTCCTGGCGCATGGCGCGATAGGCGGCGGGCTGCACGAACAGGTTCATCAGCAGCGCCAGGAAGGCGATGGTGCAGGCCAGCCGGATGGCCGGCGAGATCACCCGCCAGCGGCTCATGCCCCCTGCAAAGGCGACGACGATCTCCTGCTCGGTATGCAGACGGTTGAGCGCCACCAGGCCGGCCACGAAGATGGCGATCGGCAGAACCATATTGATCAGCTGCGGCATCGCCAGCAGGGTGATCTTCAGGAACACCAGGGCGCTCTGCCGCTGGTTGACGATCAGGTCGAGGCCCGAGAGGCTCTGGCTCAGCAGGGCGACCGCCGTCAGCGCCGCGGTGGCGAGCAGCGTGGGGCCAAGGAGCTGGCGCAGGAGGTAGCGGTCGATCAGGCGCATCGGCAAGAAATACGGCTCACCCGGAGAATTGCCGCGCCCCGGCCGCGGAGCTGTTCTAAACCATGCGTCGCCGCGCCGCACAACCGCCGCACGAACAGTGACGGTGGCCGCGGCGCCCAAACCTGCACGCCCAAACCCGCAAATCTGAGAGAGTTCGGATGGAGATTGAGTTCGTCGCGGCCAGCGCCGCCCTGCCGCCCAAGACGGCTCTGGCCCGTATCGTCTTCGAAGGCCAGCCTCATGAGGGCGCATTGGCGCAGGCCGTCGCGGCCAGCCGCTTCACGGGCGCCAAGGGCCAGACCCTGGACATCGTCGCCCCGGCCGGCGTGGACGCCGCCCGCCTTGTGCTGGTGGGCGCGGGCAAGTCGGACGCCTTCGACGCCCTGGGCGCCGAGCATGCCGCGGCCACGGCCTACGGCGCGGTGAAGACGTCGGGCGTCGAGATCCTGCGGGTCGAGCTGCCGAACGGCGACGCCGACCTCGCGGCGCGGGCCGCGCTGGGCGTGCGGCTGGCGAGCTACCGTTTCGACAAGTACCGGACCAAGGAACCTGCGGACAAGAAGCCGTCCGTTGTCCGGGCGCAGATCGCCACCGTCGCTTCGGATGCGGCGCTCGCCGCCTTCCCGCCGCTGGCGGCCTTGGCCGACGCGGTGAGCTTCACCCGCGACCTGGTCTCCGAGCCCGCCAACGTCCTCTATCCGGTGGAATTCGCCCGCCGGGTGAAAGAGCTGGAGCGCCTCGGCCTGGAGGTCGAGATCCTCGGCGAGGCCGAGATGCTCAAGCTCGGCATGGGCTCGTTGCTCGGCGTCGGCCAAGGCAGCGTCCGCGAGAGCCAGCTGGTGGTGATCCGCTGGAACGGCGCGACCGACAAGGCCGCCCAGCCGATCGCCTTCGTCGGCAAGGGCGTCTGCTTCGACACCGGCGGCATCTCCATCAAGCCGGCCGACGGTATGGAGGACATGAAGTGGGACATGGGCGGCGCGGGCGCCGTCACCGGCCTGATGCACGTGCTCGCCGGGCGCAAGGCCAAGGTCAACGCCATCGGCATCCTGGGCCTGGTGGAGAACATGCCCGACGGCAACGCCCAGCGCCCCGGCGACGTGGTGACCTCCATGTCCGGCCAGACCATCGAGGTGATCAACACCGACGCCGAGGGCCGCCTCGTGCTGGCCGACGCCCTCTGGTACTGCCAACAGCGGTTCAAGCCGAAGTTCATGGTCGACCTGGCGACCCTGACCGGGGCGATCATCATCAGCCTGGGCAACGACTACGGCGGCCTGTTCTCCAACAATGACGAGCTGTCGGCCAACCTGCTGGACGCCTCGGGCAAGGAGGGCGAGCCGCTGTGGCGCATGCCGCTGCCGCCGCAGTACGACAAGAATATCGATTCCGTGATCGCCGACGTGAAGAACACCGGCGGCCGGCCGGGCGGCTCGATCACCGCGGCCCTGTTCATCCAGCGCTTCGTCAACGGCTTGCCGTGGGCGCACCTGGATATCGCCTCGACCGCCTGGAAGAAGCCCTCGACCGTGCCGACCCTTCCCGAAGGCGCCACCGGCTACGGCGTGCGGCTGCTGAACCGGATGGTGCAGGACAAATACGAGTCATAAGGGCGCTCCGTGCGCTTCGTCCTGCTGCATAGCCCGCTGCTGGGCCCGCTGACCTGGCGGGCGACGGCGGCGGCGCTGGCCGGCCGCGGTCATCAGACCCAGACGCCGTCCTGGCCGCGGCTCTCGTCGATCGCGGAGGGCTATTACCCGGCGCTGGCCGCGGCGATGGCGGCGAACGTCGAGGAGGGCGATCCCGCGGTGCTGGTGGCGCACAGCGGCGCCGGCGCGCTCGTGCCCGCCCTGGCGGCCGCCATGCGCGCGCCGCCGGCCCGGGTGATCTTCGTCGACGCCATCCTGCCGCATCCCCGCCGGAGCTGGTTCGACACCGCGCCCGCCGAGGTGCGCGAGCGGCTAAGGGGCGGCGCCCAGATGGGGCAGCTGCCGCCGTGGGACGACTGGTGGCCGCCCGGCGCGCTGGAGCGGCTGGTCCCCGATCCGCAGCTGCGCCAGGCGCTCGTGGCCGAGTTGGAGCCGTTGCCGCTGGCCTATTTCGAGGAGCCGGCCCCGGAGGGAGACGCCGCGCCGCCGGCCGCCTACCTCAAGCTGAGCGGAGCCTATGAAGACGAGGCGCGGATCGCCGGCCGGCTCGGGTGGCCCGTCGTGCGCCTGCCGATGAACCATCTGGCGATGCTGAGCCAGCCGGACGCCGTGGCCACCGCCATCGAGGGCCTCGCCGCCGCCGGGGCGCCGGCTTGAGCTCTGGCCGCCTCCCCAGGCCCGTCGAACAGCGCTAAGAGCGGCATATGGCGGACACCCCCTGCGAGGTCTGGTTCTATCACCTGGAGCGCACCGGGCTCGACCAGGCCTTGCCGGAACTGCTGGAGAAGACCTTGCAGCGCGGCTGGAAGGCCGTGGTGCGGACGCGCGAAGCGGGGCGGATCGAGCACCTGGACAGCTGGCTGTGGACCTATCGCGACGACAGCTTCCTGGCGCACGCTCCGGCGGACGAGCCGGGCGCCGCACGCCAGCCGATCCTGATCACCGCCGGCTTCGACAATCCGAACGGCGCCGACGCCCTGTTCCTGGTCGATGGCGCAGAGCCTGGCGAGCTTGCCGGCTACGCCCGCTGCGTGGTGCTGTTCGATGGCGCCGACGACGCCCAGTTGGCGGTCGCCCGGGCGCAATGGAGCGCGGTCAAGGCCATGGGCCTGGCGGCGTCGTATTGGAAACAGCAGGCGCGCGGCTGGGAGAAGCAGGCATGAGGAAGTCTCTGGCGGTGCTGGGCGCGCTGACGGCGTTGGCGGGCTGCTCAAGCGCCCCGCCCGCGACGTCTCCGCCCCAGTCTCAGGCTTCCCCGGCCGCGGCTGCGCCGCCGGTGCGGGCGGAGGCTCCGCCGGCCGCGACGCTCCCGGCCCCGGCGGCGACGCCACGGCACGACCAGTGCGGCGCCTATGAGGTGCAGAACTTGGTCGGCCGGCCGCGCAGCGAGATCCCGGTGCCGGTCGACCCCAGCCGCCAGCGGGTGGCCTGCACCACCTGCCCGGTGACGCAGGACGACAGCCCGACGCGGCTGGATTTCTTCTTCGACGCCGAAACCGGGATCATCAAGCAGATCCGCTGCGGCTAGGCGGGCAGGGTCAGCCCGACCTCGCGCAGCAGGTCGAGCCAGGCGGCGCGTCCGGCCGCCCGGCTGAAGCGCTCCTCCGCGGTTCGGCGTGCGGCGACGCGCATGGCGGCCGACGCCTGGGGGTCGTGGCAGGCGGCGATCATAGCCTGCGACAGGGCGTCCACGTCGAAGAAGGGCAGCAGGCGACCGTTCACCCCATCCTCAATGGCGTCGCGCAACGGGGCGGTGTCGGAGCCGATCACGTAGCAGCCGCTGGCCATGGCCTCGGCCAGCGACCAGGAGAGCACGAAGGGGTAGGTGTAGTAGACGTGGGCGGTTGAGAGCCGCAGGGCGGCCAGCATCCGGGCATGCGGCACCTTGCCCAGGAAATGCACCCGGGCGGGGTCGATCCGCGCCTCGAGGCCGGCGAAGCAGGCCTGGCGCCAGGTCTGGCCGCCCGGCGCATCGCCGCCGTAGCCGCGCCGCCCCTCCTGGCCGATCACCAGCACCTGCGCCTCGGGGACCTCGGCCAGCAGGCGGGGCAGGGCGCGGGCGAAGATGTGCAGCCCGCGCAGGGCTTCCAGCTGGTTGTTGATGTGGGTGATCACCGGCGTTCCCGGCGCGATGATCCGGCCGTCGGCAAGCGGAAACGGCTCGGCCGGGCCGGGACGAATGGCCTCGACGTCGATCCCCTCGTGGATGATCCGCGCGTCGCGCCGAAACACCGGCGGCAGCCGCGAGGCCTGGAACGGGGTGGGCGTGACGATGGCGTCGGCGTCGGTGAGCGCGAGCGCCATCACCGCGTTCTTCGCCTTGCCGATGAGCAGCGCGTCCTCGCTGGCCGGCAGGAACTCGGTGTCGAAATCGATGTCGGAGTTCCGCCCGTGGTAGAAGAACTCCGAAAACAACACCTGCCGGGCGTCGGGGTAGATGTCGTCCAGCAGCACGGTCTCGCCCCAGCCGGGATGGCCGATGATCACCTCCGGCTCGAAGCCTTCCGCCTTCAGGGCGCTGGCGGCCTTCAGGGCAGCGCGGCCCCTCAGCAGATCGGCCTCGGCGCGGATGGCGAGGTTGTAGACGTCCGCACCGGTGCCGCGGGGCAGGTTGTAGCGGGCGATCCGGACCCCCTCCAGGCCCGCCGCGGTCTGCCCCGCCACCGCGGCGCAAGGCACGCCGAGCGCCACGAGGGTTTGCGCCAGGTCCCGGAACTGGGCCGGGAAGTTGTTATGGACAAAGAGCACGCCGCGCATGGTGGCCTTCTGCCCGCCGGAGCGCGCGCTGTCGAGCTAGGCGGTCTTCGACGCGACGCCGTGGACCGGCGCCGAACAGGCTTGACGATGAGAACAAAAGGAGAATAAGAACGAACCACGAACAATCCAGCGGTTCTCCACAGGGCCGCCCACAAGAGGATGCGACACATGGTTCGTCTTGCCCGAGAATCGCTGGCCTTTGCGTCGGTGGCCAGCTTTGTCTGGATGATGTGCACGGTCGCCGCTCACGTGGGGTGACCGCCATGCGGATGGGGGAGGCGGCAGGGGTGGACGAAGAGCATCTCGGCTTCGTGCACCTGCGGGTCCGCTCCGCCTATTCGCTGCTGGAAGGCGCCATCAAGGCCGACGTGATCGGCACTATGGCGCAGGCGGCCGGCATGCCGGCGGTGGCGCTCACCGACCGGGCCAACCTGTTCGGCGCTCTGGAGTTCTCGGTCGCCACCAAGGGCGCGGGCGTGCAGCCGATCGTCGGCTGCGCCCTGCCGGTGAGCGGCGTCGGCGAAGGCGGCTCCGAGCGCTGGGCCCGCACGCCCACCGTGGTGCTGCTGGCGCAGAGCGAGCGCGGCTACCTCAACCTCGCCGAACTCTCGTCCATGGCGTACCTCGACGCCGAGGCGACCGAAGAGCCGCACGTGCCCTGGGAACAGGTCGCGGCGCGGGCCGAGGGCCTGATCCTGTTGTCCGGCGGCCCCGACGGGCCCGTGGACCCGCTGTTCGCCGCCGGCAAGGCCAAGGAAGCCCGCGCGGCGCTCAGCGAAATGCACCGGGTGTTCGGCGACCGCTTCTATGTGGAGCTGCAGCGCCACGGCCTGCCGGCCGAGGCCACCGCCGAAGCCGAGCTGGTGGCCTTCGCTTATGACCAGGACGTGCCGCTGGTCGCCACCAACGACGTCTATTTCAAAGCCACCGCCATGTACGAGGCGCACGACGCGCTGCTCTGCATCGCCGACGGCAGCTTCACCGGGCAGGAGGAGCGCCGGCGGGTGACGCCGGAGCACTGGTTCAAGCCGGCCGCCGACATGCGGACCCTGTTCGCCGACCTGCCGGAGGCCTGCGACAACACCCTCGACATCGCCCGGCGCTGCGCCTTCATGGTCCACAAGCGCGACCCGATCCTGCCGCGCTTCCCGACCGAGGGCGGCCGCTCCGAGGCCGACGAACTGGCGCACCAGGCGCGGGAAGGCCTGAAGGCGCGGATGGCGCTCGGCCAGGCGAACCACGCCTCGCTGGAGGACTACGAGGGGCGGCTGGAGCGGGAGATCGGGGTGATCACCCAGATGGGCTTCCCCGGCTACTTCCTGATCGTGTCCGACTTCATCAAGTGGGCGAAGGCGCGGGGAATCCCGGTGGGTCCGGGCCGCGGTTCCGGCGCCGGCTCGCTGGTCGCCTATTCGCTGACCATCACCGATCTCGATCCGCTGCGGTACGGCCTGCTGTTCGAGCGCTTCCTGAACCCGGAGCGGGTGTCGATGCCCGACTTCGACATCGACTTCTGCCAGGAGCGGCGGGAGGAGGTGATCTCCTACGTGCAGCAGCGCTACGGACGCGACCGCGTGGCGCAGATCATCACCTTCGGCACCCTGCAGGCGCGCGCCGTGCTGCGCGACGTCGGCCGCGTGCTGCAGCTGCCGCTGGGCCAGGTGGACCGGCTGGCGAAGATGGTGCCGGCCAACCCCGCCAATCCGGTGACGCTGGCCAAGGCCATCGAGATCGAGCCGCGCCTGCGCCAGGCCCGCGACGAGGACGAGGCGGTCGAGCGGCTGCTGAACATCGCCCTGCAGCTGGAAGGCCTCTACCGCAACGCCTCGACCCACGCCGCCGGCGTGGTGATCGGCGACCGGCCGCTGACCGAGCTCACGCCGCTCTACCGCGATCCGCGCTCCGAGCTGCCCGCCACCCAGTTCAACATGAAATGGGTGGAAAGCGCCGGCCTGGTGAAGTTCGACTTCCTGGGCCTGAAGACGCTGACGGTGATCGACCGGGCGCTGAAGCACCTGGAGAAGCGCGGCGAGAGGGTGGACATGGCCGCCCTGCCGCTCGACGACGCCAAGACCTACGAGCTGATGAGCAACGCCCAGACGGTGGGGGTCTTCCAGTTCGAAGGTCAGGGCATGCGCGACACCCTGCGCCAGCTGCGCCCCAACTGCATCGAGGACGTCACCGCCATCGGCGCGCTCTATCGCCCCGGCCCGATGGACAACATCCCGCTGTTCATCGACTGCAAGTTCGGCCGCAAGCCCATCGACACCCTGCACCCGACGCTCGCCCCGGTGCTGAACGAGACCTACGGCATCATCGTCTACCAGGAGCAGGTGATGCAGATCGCCCAGATCCTGGCGGGCTACAGCCTGGGCGAGGCCGACCTGCTGCGCCGCGCGATGGGCAAGAAAAAGAAGGAGGAGATGGAGCAGCAGCGCGCCCGCTTCGTCTCCGGCGCGGCGGAAAAGGCCGTTTCGGCCGAGCAGGCCGGCGGCATCTTCGACCTGGTGGACAAGTTCGCGGGCTACGGCTTCAACAAGAGCCACGCGGCGGCCTACGCCGTGGTCAGCTACCAGACCGCCTGGCTGAAGGCGAACGCGCCGGTGGAGTTCTTCGCCGCGTCGATGAGCCTCGATATCGCCAACACCGACAAGCTGTCGGTGTTCTACCAGGACGCCAAGCGCTTCGGCGTGAAGATCCAGCCGCCGGACGTCAACCGCTCGGGCGCGGACTTCGAGGTCGAGAACGGCGAGGTGCTCTACGCCCTGGGCGGCATCCGCAACGTCGGCCTTCAGGCCATGCAGCACGTGGTCGACGTGCGCCGCGAGGGCGGGCCGTTCCGCGACATCTTCGACTTCGTCGAGCGCATCGATCCGCGGCAGGTCAACAAGCGCACCTTCGAGACCCTGGCCCGGGCCGGCGCCTTCGATTCCTTCCACGCCAACCGCGCCCAGCTGATGGCCGCGGCCGACGCCCTGATCGGCTACGCCCAGAGCGTGGCGGCCGACCGCGCCTCGGCGCAGGTGAGCCTGTTCGGCGGCGACCAAGCCGACGCTGCCCGGCCGCGGATGCCGAAGGCGGACGGCTGGACGCCGGTCGAGCGGCTGGACGAGGAGTTGGCGGCGGTGGGCTTCTACCTCTCCGGCCACCCGCTGGACGACATGGTCGAGGCCCTGCGCCGCCGGCGGACCGACCTGCTCAGCGACGCCATCGTCAAGGCGGAGTCCGGGGCCGAGGCCCTACGCATGGCCGGCGTCGTGCGGCGCAAGCAGGAGAAGCCGTCGCGGACCGGCGAGAAGTTCGCCTTCGTCACCCTGTCGGACCCGACCGGCGAGTACGAGGTGCTGTTCCCGCCGGAGGCGCTGCGCAAGTGCCGCGACCTGCTGGAGCCCGGCAAGGCGCTGTCGCTGCGGGTCCGGGTGCGGGCCAAGGACGGCGAGGTGCGGTTCTTCGGCGAGGACGCCGAGCCGGTCGAGAAGGCGGTGGAGAACGTCGTCGCGGGCCTGCGGGTGCACGTCGCGCCGCGCAGCGCCGAGATCGAGGCGCTGAAGCTGCGGCTGGAGGGCGCCGCCGGCGGCCGGGGCGGGGAGATCGTGCTGGTGGCCGGCATCGACGGCGGCCGCGAGGTGGAGCTCAAGCTGCCCGGCCGCTTCAAGCTCGACAACGCCGTGCGCGGCGCGATCAAGACCTCACCCGGCGTGGTGTTCGTCGAAGACCTCTAGCGGCCGTAGGTGCTGAAGCCGCCCTTGGGCTTCGGGGCCTTCGGGTAGGGATCGACGCCGCCACGGTTCGAGGTCGTGTGCGTCCCGTGGAACGGCTTGAAGGCGCCGCTGCTGGTGGTATCCGGCATCGACGGCGGCTTCGGCGGCGCGGGGGCGTGGTAGGGCTGGCCGAAGCCCGCGGCCCGCATCGGCTGGACCTGCGCCTGCGCTGAGGCTGCGACCACGGACATCCCTGCGACCAGGGCCAGAAGCGTCTTCATCGGCGTCCCTCCATTTGCAGCCAAGCTTCGCAGCGGGGCCGGCCGTCCGCAAGGGGGCGGCGGCAAGTGCAGGGGATGGTTGCTTTTTCCGGCCCGAGCCCCTATTTCCCCGGCTCATTCCACACGCAGGCGTTTGGCGACGCGCGGGGAGACATCCCGCCGTATCCATTCCGGTCCTCCTTCGGGAGGGTGCCTGCGGAGGTCCAACCGGAAAAAGGACTACAAGGCCTATGGCACTTCCCGATTTCTCTATGCGTCAGCTCCTGGAAGCCGGCGCCCACTTCGGCCACCAGACGCACCGGTGGAACCCGAAGATGGAAAAATTCATCTTCGGCAGCCGCTCCAACATCCACATCATCGACCTGTCGCAGTCGATCCCGCTCCTGCACCAGGCCCTGGTGAAGGTCCGTGAGGTCGCCGCCGGCGGCGGCCGCATCCTGTTCGTCGGCACCAAGCGCCAGGCGTCGGAGCCGATCGCCACCAGCGCGCGCCGCTGCGCCCAGTACTACGTCAACCACCGCTGGCTGGGCGGCACGCTCACCAACTGGCGCACCGTGTCGGGCTCGATCGCCCGCCTGCGCGAGCTGGAAGGCCTGCTGGAGACCGAGAGCGGCCGCACCAAGAAGGAGCTGCTGCAGCTGACCCGCGAGCGCGACAAGCTCGAGCTGTCGCTGGGCGGCATCAAGGACATGGGCGGCATCCCCGACCTGATGTTCGTGATCGACACCAACAAGGAAGCGATCGCGATCCAGGAAGCCCGCAAGCTGAACATCCCGGTGATCGCCATCCTCGACACCAACTGCAACCCGGACGGCATCACCTATCCGATCCCCGGCAACGACGACGCCGCGCGCGCCATCCAGCTCTATTGCGACCTGATGGCCGACTCGGTGCTGGACGGCCTGGCGGCCGGCCAGTCGGCGTCGGGCGTCGACCTGGGCGCCTCGGAAGCTCCGATGGAGCCGACGCTGGCCCGGGCGCTGACGCCGAAGCCGGTGGCCGAGGCCGCGGCCGAACCCGAGGTCTCCGCGCCGGAAGCCGCCGCGCTCGAAGCCGAGATGACCGGGGCGGACGCCGGCGTCGAGGCTGCGGCCGAGCAGCCGGGCGAAGAAGCTGCCGCCGAGCAGCCGAGCGAAGAACAAGCCAGCTAAGGCGCTCCCGCGCCCGGCTGACCCGACCATCCTGACGGCGGGCCCCGCGAGGGGCCCGTCGGTACTCATACTTTGAAGGAGCTGACCATGGCGGAGATCACCGCTGCGCTGGTCAAGGACCTGCGCGAAAAATCTGGCGTCGGCATGATGGACTGCAAGCGCGCCCTGCAAGAGAACGACGGCGACATGGCCGCGGCCATCGACTGGCTGCGCGCCAAGGGCCTGTCCAAGGCCGCCAAGAAGTCGGACCGCGCGGCCGCCGAAGGCCTCGTGGCCGGCCTGGTGAGCGCCGACGGCAAGACCGGCGTGCTGATCGAGCTGAACGCCGAAACCGACTTCGTGTCGAAGAACGAGACCTTCCAGGGCGCGGCGCGCGACATCGCCGCCGTGGCGCTGGACGTGGAGGGCGTCGACGCCATCTCCGCGGCCCAGACCGCCAAGGGCGAACTGGTCGGCGACGTGGTGACCAACATGATCGCCACGATCGGCGAGAACATGCGCCTGCGCCGCTCGGCCCGCCTGACCGTTAGCCAGGGCGCCGTCTCCCTCTACCTGCACAACGTGCAGGGCGAGGGCGTGGGCAAGCTCGGCGTGCTCGTGGCGCTGGAAGGCGCCGGCGACCAGGCCGTCCTGCGCGAGGTCGGCCGCAAGATCGCCCTGCACGTGGCCGGCACGCCGACCCCGCCGCTGGCGCTGAACGAGGGCGACCTCGATCCGGCGGCCGTCGCCAAGGAGAAGCAGTTCCTGACCGACCAGGCGCTGGAGTCCGGCAAGCCGGTGGCCGTCGTCGAGAAGATGATCGAAGGCCGGATCCGCAAGTGGCAGGAAGAGGTTGTGCTCCTGAAGCAGCCCTTCGTCATGAACCCGGACCAGACCATCGAGCAGCTGATCGCCGAGACCGCGAAGCAGATCGGCGCGCCGCTGGCGGTGAAGGGCTTCGTGCGCTTCGCCCTGGGTGAAGGCGTCGAGAAGAAGACCGACGACTTCGCCGCCGAGGTGGCTCAGCTCTCCGGCCAGAGCTAAGGTCCGAACTTGCAAGGGCGCGGGCGCGTTCGACGCGCACCGCGCCCTTGGTTTATCTAGAGTACCGCTTTCCAGAGGTCCGGACCTGCCGATGCCCGACGTCAAGCCGCGCTACAAGAGGATCCTCCTGAAGGTGTCGGGCGAAGCCGGCGTCGGCGGCGGCCACTTTGGCATCGACCCGAAGACCGTGCAGGCGGTGTGCGAGGAGATCGCCCAGGTCGTCCGCGAGGGCATCGAGGTCTGCCTGGTGGTGGGCGGCGGAAACATCTTCCGCGGCGCGGCCCTGGCCGAGACCGGCATGGAACGGGCCAGCGCCGACTACATCGGCATGCTGGCCACCATCATGAACGCGCTGGCGCTGCAGGCGGCGCTGGAGAAGAACGGCATCTACACCCGCGTGCAGTCGGCCATCCCGATGCAGGCGGTCTGCGAGCCCTACGTGCGGCGTCGCGCGCTGCGGCACCTGGAAAAGGGCCGGGTGGTGATCTTCGCCGCCGGCCTGGGCGCGCCCTTCTTCACCACCGACAGCTCGGCCGCCCTGCGCGCCGCCGAGATGGGCTGCGACGCGCTGTTCAAGGGCACCAGCGTCGACGGCGTCTACACCGCCGATCCGAAGAAGGACGCCACCGCCCAGCGCTACGAGACCCTCAGCTACCAGGAAGTGCTGGCCAAGGACCTGCGGGTGATGGACGCCTCGGCGATCAGCCTCATGCGCGACAATCACATCCCGATCGTGGTCTTCTCGATTCGGGAACGCGGCAACTTCCTGAAAGTGTTGAAGGGCGAGGGCGTCTACACGACGATCGCCTGATCGGCGGTTGAGAACGGTTGGAGGGAGAGAGATCCATGGCGACCACGGAAAAGCCGGTGCTTGCGAAGTACAGGGACCGCATGGACAAGGCGGTCGCCGCCCTGAAGGAGGAGTTCGCCTCCCTGCGGACCGGCCGCGCCTCGGCCAGCCTGCTCGACCAGGTGCATGTGGAGGCCTACGGCTCGACCGTGCCGATCAACCAGGTGGGCGCCGTCAGCGTGCCGGAACCGCGGATGATCTCGGTCAGCGTCTGGGACCGCGGCCTGGTGGTCTCGGTGGAGAAGGCGATCCGCAACTCGGGCCTGGGCCTCAACCCCGTCGTCGACGGCCAGAACCTGCGCATTCCGATCCCCGCCCTCACCGAGGAGCGCCGCAAGGAGCTCGTGAAGGTGGCCGGCAAATACGCCGAGCAGCAGCGCGTCGCCGTGCGCAACATCCGCCGCGACGCCAACGACGACCTGAAGAAGGCGGAGAAGGACGGCGCCATCAATCAGGACGAGCAAAAGCGGATGGAAGCCGACGTCCAGAAGCTCACCGACGAGGCGATCAAGCGCGTGGACGAAGCCTTGAAAACCAAAGAACAAGAGATCATGCACGTCTAGTCGTGCGAGCGTCCACGCGCCAAGAGGATCAAACGACGCCCATGGCCGCCGAAGAGAACAGTCCGTCTGCGGGCGCCCAAGGCAGGAGCGCGGAGGCCCCGCCGCCGCTGCACGTGGCCGTGGTCATGGACGGCAATGGCCGCTGGGCCAAGCGCCGCGGCCTGCCGCGCTCGCTGGGTCACCGGGCCGGCGTCGAGGCGCTGAAGCGGACGGTCTCCGCCGCGCCGGATCTCAACATCCGCTGGCTGACGGTGTTCGGCTTCTCCACCGAGAACTGGAGCCGGCCGGCCGCGGAGGTCGCCGAACTGATGGCGCTGCCCAAGCGCTACTTCGAGAGCGACATCGCCCGGCTGGAGCGCGAAGGCGTGCGGGTCCGGGTGATCGGCCGCCGCGAGGGGCTGTCGCCGGAGCTGGTGAAGCTGGTCGAGGACGCCCAGGCGCGGACCGCGCACAACGACCGGTTCTTCCTCAACATCGCCTTCAACTACGGCGGCCAGGCCGACATCGCCGACGCCGCGCGGCGCTTCGCCGAAGATGTGGCCGCCGGCCGGGCCCGGCCCGAGGAACTCACCGAGCAGCTGTTCGCCAGCCATCTCGCCACCGCCGATTCGCCGGCGCCGGACGTGATCATCCGTCCGTCGGGCGAGCAGCGGCTGTCCAACTTCCTGCTCTGGGAAGCCGCCTACGCCGAGCTGGTCTTCCAGGACGTGCTGTGGCCGGACTACGGGGCGGAGCACCTGAAGGCGGCCCTGCAGGTGTTCGCGGGGCGGGATCGCCGCTATGGGGCGGTCGTGGCCGATGACGTCCTTGCCGCAGGGTAGGCGCTTCGACTGGTCCAACCTGGGCCTGAGGGTGGCCTCCGCCGTGGTGCTGGTGCCCGCGGCGCTGGCCGCCGCCTGGTTCGGCGGCTGGCTTTTCCTGGTGCTGATCTCCGTCGGCGTCGCCCTGCTGGCCATCGAATGGGGCGGCATGAGCGCGCCGCGCGCGCCGGTGCGGGTGTCGCTGGCCGTCACGGTCGCGGTGCTGGCGGGCGTCTTCCTGGGACACCTGGGCCACTTCGGCCTGGGTTGGATCGCCGTGGCCATCGGCGCGCTCGCCGCGGCCCTGGTGGCTCGCGGGGTGGCCGAACGGCCTGCCGATGCCGCCTTCGGGGTCGCCTACATCGCGCCGGCGGCGATCTGCCTGATCTGGCTGCGTTCCATGCCCCAGGGCCACTGGTGGACGCTGATGCTGTTCGCCGTCACCTGGGCGGCCGACATCGGCGCCTTCGCGGTCGGCAGCACGCTGAAGGGCCCGAAGCTCTGGCCGCGGTTCTCGCCCAACAAGACCTGGTCCGGGTTCGTCGGCGGGCTTGGCGCGTCGATGGCCACCGGCGGCCTGATGGCCGGCCTCTCGGCCTTCCGCCTCAACCTGGTGGCGGCCGCGGCGATCGGACTGGTCGTGGGCTTGGCGACCATGGCCGGCGACCTCTGGGAATCGGCGCTTAAACGGCGGTTCGGCGTTAAGGACTCCGGCGACCTGATCCCGGGCCATGGGGGCTTGCTGGACCGGGTTGACGGGTTGATGTTCGCGGTCGTGGTGATGGCGGCGGCCCGCCTCGCCAACCATTGGGGATGGGGTCATTGAACCTGCCGCGTAAGGTCAGCGTCCTGGGCTCCACGGGTTCGGTGGGGGTCTCCACCCTGGACCTGTTCGAGAAGGCCGGGGTCGAGGTCGAGGTGGTGGCGCTGGCGGCGGGCCGCAACGTCGAACGGCTGGCCGACCAGGCGCTGCGCTGGCGCCCGGAGATCGCGGTCATCGAGGACGAGCGCGCCCTGCCGCGGCTGCGCGAGCGGCTGGCCGGATCGGGCGTCCGCACGGCGGCCGGCAGCGCGGCGGTGGTCGACGCGGCCTCCGCCAACGCCCAGTGGGTGATGTCGGCGATCGTCGGGTTCGCGGGCCTGGCGCCCACCCTGGCGGCGGCGCGGGCCGGCGCCATCGTGGCGCTGGCCAACAAGGAAAGCCTGATCTGCGCCGGCCCGGCCCTGCTGCGCACGGCGAAGCTCGCGGGCGGGGCGGTGATCCCGGTCGATTCCGAGCATTCGGCGATCTTCCAGGTCTTCGATCCGCAGAACGCACGCCACGTGGCCCGGTTGATCCTGACGGCGTCCGGCGGCCCGTTCCGGAGTTGGTCGCGCGATCAGATGGCCGGCGCAACGCCCGAGCAGGCCGTCGCGCATCCCAATTGGAACATGGGCGCCAAGATTTCGGTCGATTCCGCCACCATGATGAATAAGGGCCTGGAGGTGATCGAGGCCGCCTACCTTTTCGCCATGCCGCCGGAGCGCATCGAAGTCTTGGTTCACCCGCAGTCCATCGTCCACAGCCTGGTGGAATACGCAGACGGCTCCACCCTGGCCCAGCTTGGACCGCCGGACATGCGCGCGCCGATCGCCTGCGCGTTCGCCTGGCCTGATCGGCTGCCCTGGCCGGCGCAGCGGCTGGATCTCGCCAGCGGCGGGCCACTCACCTTCGACGAGCCGGACCTGGCCCGCTTCCCGGCGCTGCGGATCGCCAAGGAAGCCCTGGTCGCCGGCGGCGCCGCCCCGGCGGTGATGAACGCCGCCGACGAGGTCGCCGTGGCCGCCTTCCTGGCCCGGCGCATCGGCTTCCTGGATATCGCCCGGGTGGTGGCGGAGACCCTCGAGAGAACCGATCGCGTCGGCCTCACCGGAGGTCGCGCGGATGACCCGCTGGACGGTGCGCGCGAGACCGATGCGACCGCACGCCGCGTGGCGGACAGGGTCGTCAGCGGCCTTATGGCTCCGGCATGAGCCGGAAGGAGTAGCCAGCAAATGTTCGGCATCCTGCAGAGCCTCATCTTCGCCCTGGTGCCCATCGCGATCGTGCTGGGCGTGGTGGTGACGGTCCACGAGCTTGGGCATTTCCTGGCCGCCAAGGCGCTGGGCACCAAGATCGACCAGTTCTCCATCGGCTTCGGGCCGGCCATCGCCAAATGGACCGACAAGTCCGGCGTCGAGTGGCGCATCGGCTGCCTGCCGCTGGGCGGCTACGTCCGCTTCGCCGGCGACGAGAACGCCGCCAGCGTTCCCGACCTGGATAACCTCGAGGCGCTGCGGCGCGATCTGGTCCAGCGGGAAGGCGAGGGGGCGCTGAACCGCTACTACCACTTCAAGCCCCTGTGGCACCGGGCGGTGATCACGGCGGCGGGGCCCGCCGCCAACTTCCTGCTGGCCATCGCCGTCTTCGCCGCGCTGCTGATGGCGCTCGGCGAGACGATCTCGCCGGCCCGGGTCGATGGCGTGAGGGCCGGCAGCCCGGCTGAACGCGCCGGATTCCAGGTGGGCGACCTGGTGGTTCAGGCCGACGGCAAGAAGATCAAGGGATTCAGCGACCTGCAGGTCATCGTCTTCCTGCACTCGGGATCGCCGGTCGACTTCGTGGTGGCCCGGGGCGGACACGAGGTGCCGCTGACCGCGACGCCCCAGCGCGGCGTGATCGTCGACCAGTTCGGCCACGAGCAGCGGCTGGGCGTGCTCGGCATCGAGAACCGGCCGCGCCCGGGCGACCAGAGGATCCAGCGCTACGGGCCCGTGGAAGCCCTCGCCGCCGGCGCGGCGAAGTCCTGGGAACGCGTGGCCACCACGCTGCAATACCTCGGGCGGCTGTTCACCGGCCGCGAGACCGCCGACCAGCTCGCCGGCCCGATCGGGATGGCGCAGCTGTCACGCGACATCACCCACAAGACCGCCCAGGTCTCGCCGAACCTCTCGAGCTTCGCCGTCAATGAGCTGATCACTATGCTCGAACTGATGGCCAACATTTCAGTGGGTATCGGCTTCCTCAATCTTTTGCCGGTACCTGTGCTCGATGGGGGACACCTGCTCTTTTATGCGTATGAAGCCGTCGCCCGACGCCCTCTTGCTGCCAAGGTTCAGGCGGCAGGGTACCGCGTGGGCCTTGCACTGGTGCTCGGATTGATGTTGTTCGCGTCCTGGAACGATCTGCAGCGCCTGCGTGTGTTCAAACTGATCGGCGGGCTATTCTCCTAGCCCCCGCATTCTCCAAAACGGCTGATTCGATGCACAGACACCGCGCCCGCAGCGCTGCGCTAGCCTCCGGCCTTGGCCTGCTTCTAGGCACGAGCGCCCTCGTCACGCCAGGGCTGGCGCTTGCCCAGGCCCAGCCGACGGAGCCGCCCGCCGCTGCGCAACCGCCGGGTGCGGCCCCGGCGCCGGTGATCCAGTCGGGCGTGGTGCAGCGCATCCTGGTGAAGGGCAATGAGCGGATCGAGCAGGCGACGGTCGTCTCCTACCTGCCGATCCAGCCGGGCGAGACCGTCGATTCCTCCAAGATCGACCTGGCGCTGAAGACCCTGTTCCGGACCGACCTGTTCTCGGACGTGAAGATCGACTTCCAGGGCGGCGACCTGATCGTCACCGTAGTGGAGAACCCGATCATCAACCGGGTGCTGTTCGAGGGGAATTCGGGCCTCAAGGAAGATAAGCTGAAGGACGAGGTGAGCGTCCGTCCGCGCGGCATCTTCACCCGCGCCAAGGTGCAGGCCGACGTCGGCCGCATCGTCGAGCTCTACCGCCGCTCCGGCCGCATCTCCGCCAACGTCACGCCGCAGATCGTCGAGCTGCCGCAGAAGCGCGTCGACCTGATCTTCAAGATCGACGAAGGCCCGAAGAGCGGGATCCTGCGGGTCAACTTCCTGGGCAACAAGGCGTTCTCGGACAACGATTTGCGCGACGTCGTCGTGACCGAGCAGTCGCACTGGTACAAATTCTTCTCCAGCAACGCCAACTACGACCCGGACCGGCTGGAGTACGACAAGGAGCAGCTGCGGAAATACTACCGCAACCGCGGCTACTACGACTTCCGCGTCGCCTCCGCGGTGGCCGAGCTCTCCCCCGACAAGAACGGCTTCGTGGTCACCTACACGATCGACGAAGGGCCGGAATACAAGTTCGGCAAGGTCGAGGTGCAGACCGAGCTGCAGAAGCTCGACAAGAACGTCCTGCGATCGCTGATCCCGTTCCGGCCCGGCGAAACCTATGAAGACGACAAGATCGAGCAGGCCACCGACGCCCTGACCTTCGCCGCCGGCGCCGCCGGCTTCGCCTTCGTCGACGTGCGGCCGCGCTACACGGCCAATCGCGAGAAGGGCGTCGTCGACGTGACCTTCGACGTGAAGGAAGGCCCGCGGGTCTACGTCGACCGCATCGACATCGTCGGCAACACCGCCACCCTGGACTACGTCATCCGCCGCGAGATGAACGTCTCGGAAGGCGACGCCTACAACCGGGCCCTGGTCGACCGCTCGAAGAACCAGATCAAGGCGCTCGGCTTCTTCAAGAACGTCGACATCACCGAGATCCCGGGTTCCGCGCCGGACCGCACCGGCCTGCAGGTGAAGGTCGAGGAGCAGCCCACCGGCGAGCTCTCGTTCAGCGCCGGCTATTCGTCGGTGGACCAGCTGGTGGTCGACCTCGGCATCACCCAGCGCAACTTCCGCGGCCGCGGCCAGAACGTGCGCGCCCGGGTTTCGCTGGGCTCGCTGCGGCAGACGGTGGACCTGTCGTTCACCGAGCCGCGCTTCCTCGGCCGCGATCTGGCGGCCGGCGTCGACGCCTACTACTACAAGTACGACCTCACCCAGTACTCGGCCTACAAGACCGTCACCGTGGGCACCGGGCTGCGGCTCAACTTCCCGCTCAGCCTGAATTCACGCGGCTCGGCCCGCTACACCCTGCGGGAGGACTCGGTCGAGATCGACCAGACCCTCTGCGACCAACTGCTGGTCTCCGCCTCGGTCTGCGACCAGCGCGGGCAGTTCCTCACGTCGCTGGTCGGCTACGGCTACCGCCTCGACCGCCGGAACGATCCGATCAATCCGACCCGCGGCTTCTATGTGGAGTTCGACCAGGATTTCGCCGGCCTCGGCGGCGACGTGAAGTACCTGCGCACCGAACAACAGAGCGGCTGGTACCACGGCTTCTCGAAGAGCTTCATCCTGAGCGTCGTCAGCTCCGCGGGCTATGTCGGCGGCTGGGGCGGCGACCACGTGCGGATCAACGACCGCTTCTACAAGGGCGGCAACAGCTTCCGCGGCTTCCAGACCGCCGGCATCGGACCGCGCGACACCACCTATAGCTCGACCTCCGGCTCGACCAGCGGCCAGCAGGACGCCCTCGGCGGCAAGGCTTACGCCATCGGCTCGGTGGAGCTGACGGTGCCGACCTTCCTGCCCGAGCAGTACGGCATCAAAGCCGCCCTGTTCAGCGACTTCGGCACGCTCGGCCTGCTGGACGCCAGCGACAAGCTGACCAAGCGCTATGTGGACCCGAACGACACGTCCAAGGGTTTTGTCCTCGCCGCCAACGGCCAGCCGGCGCTGTTCCCGAACCCCGCCATCAAGGACGACCTGGCGCTGCGTGCTTCCGCCGGCATCAGCATCTTCTGGCGCTCGCCGATGGGACCGATCCGCTTCGATTTCAGCCAGATTTTGGCCAAACAGTCCTATGACGTAACCGAACTCTTCAAGTTCTCCACTGCAACCAGGTTCTAAAAGCTCATGACCTTCAAACCCCTGGCCGTCGCCACCTGCGCCGCGGCCATCGCCCTGACCGCCGGCTCGAGCGCGCTCGCGCAGACCGCCGCCGCCGCTGCTCCCGCCGCCGCTCAGGTCACCCACGGCGCGCCGATCAACGGCATGTGCATCATCTCGGTGGAAGGCGCGATCGGCGCCTCGACCGTCGGCAAGTACGTCGACACCCGCATGCAGCAGATCGTTGCGCAGGTGAACGCCGAGCTGAACGGCGAGAAGACCGGCATCGACACCGAGGCCAAGACGCTGGACAGCCAGCGCGGGACCCTGGACCAGAGCGCCCTCGAACAGCGCGCCTCGGCCCTGCAGGTCCGCGCCAACGCCCTGCAACGCAAGGCCCAGCTCCGCGACCGCGAAGTCTCCGCCACCGAGCAGAAGGCGGTCGGCCGCATCGGCCAGGAGATGGAGCCGCTGATCCGGCAGGCCTACCAACAGAAGGGCTGCTCGATCCTGATCCAGCGCAACGCCGTGGTGATCGGCAACCCGGCCATGGACATCACCCCGGCCGTGGTGACGGCGCTGAACGCCAAGATCACCCAGTTCGCGTTCGATCGGGAACGTCTGGACCAACAGGCCGCGGGCGCCGCGCCGCCGGTCGTCCAGACCCCCGCGCCGGCCCGCGCGGCTCCGACCAAGAAGTAATCGGCCGCTTCAGGGACGCGGATCGCCGCACGCCACCATGCCTGATCCGCGTTTCTTCGAAGACCTCGGCCCGGTCACCCTGGAGGAGCTCGCCGCCCTCACCGGCGCCGAACTCGCCACCCGCGAGGCGGCGGACCGGCCGGTGAGGGCGGTCGCCATTCTCAGCCAGGCGACGGCTGAGACCGTGACCTTTTTGACCGATCGGAAGCATGCGGCCGGGCTGCTGGGCAGCCGGGCCGCAGCCTGTTTCGTGCAGCCCAACCAGGCCGACACCGTCCCGGCGGGCTGCGCCGTCCTGCTAACCCCATCGCCGCAGGGCGCCTACGCGATCGCGGCCCAGCGGCTGCATCGGCCGCGACTGATGGAGACCGGACCCGCCGTCTCCCCGGACGCAAGGCTGGAGGAGGGCGTTCGTCTGGCGCCCGGCGTCGTCATCGGGCCTGGAGCCCAGGTCGGCCGCGGCACGACCATCGGCGCCAACACCGTCATCGGGCCCGGCGTGACGATCGGGCGCGACTGCGCGATCTCGGCCAATGTGACCATCGGCTTTGCCCTGATCGGCGACCGGGTGAAGATCCTGGCCGGCGCGGCGATCGGCGAGGCCGGTTTCGGGGCCACGGTCGGGCCGGCGGGATTGATCGACATTCCCCAGCTGGGCCGGGTGATTCTGCAGGACGCGGTCACCATCGGCGCCAACAGCTGCGTCGATCGAGGCGCCTTCGGCGACACGGTGATCGGCGAGAACACCAAGATCGACAATCTGGTGCAGATCGCCCACAACGTGCGCGTCGGCCGCAACTGCGTGATGGCCGCCCACACAGGCATTTCCGGCAGCGTGACGATCGGAGACGGCGTCCAGTTCGGCGGCAAGGCCGGGGTGGCGGACCATGTGGCCATCGCCGACGGCGCCCGCATCGGCGCCGGCGGCGGGGTGATGCGGGATATGCCGGCGGGCGAGACCTGGGCCGGCTACCCCGCTCGTCCGATACGGCAATGGATGCGGGAAACCGCCTGGCTCGCCAAGCGGGCGAGCAGCAAGAAGGGTACGGAGGAATGAGCCGCAAGGCGCCGGTGAACGAGGCCCCGACCGAGATCGACATCACCGAGATCCTGGCTCGAATCCCGCATCGCTATCCCTTCCTGCTGGTCGATCGCGCCGAGGAATACCGGCCGCACCAGTCGATCGTCGGGATCAAGTGCGTGACCGTGAACGAGCCCTTCTTCCAGGGCCACTTCCCGGGCTACCCGGTGATGCCCGGCGTGCTGATCGTCGAGGCCCTGGCCCAGACCGGCGCGGTGCTGATGTCCAAGTCCCTGGACGTCGACGTGGCCGGCAAGACCATCCTTTTCATGTCGCTAGACAATTGCCGCTTCCGTCATCCGGTGCGACCCGGCGACGTCGTGCGGATGCCCGTCGAGGTGGTTCGGGCGCGCGGCGACGTGTTCAAATTCCGCGGCCGGGCCATGGTCGGCGAGAAGACCGCCGCCGAGGCCGAGTTCGCCGCCATGGTGGTGGAGACCTGAGTTGAGCGTCCAGATCCATCCGACCGCCATCGTCGCCAAGGGCGCCGAGCTGGCCGACGGCGTCAGCGTCGGCCCCTATTCGCTCATCGGCGAGCACGCCAAGGTCGGCGCACGCACGCAGCTGCTGGCCCATGTGGTGGTCGAGGGGCACACGACGATCGGCGAGGATTGCGTGGTCCGCAACTTCTCCAATCTCGGCGGGCCGCCGCACCATACCGCCTACAACGGCGAGCCCACCGAGCTGGTGATCGGCGACCGTAACCGGATCTGGGAACACGTCACCATGCACATCGGCACGCCGCAGGGCGGGGCGGTGACGCGGGTCGGCGACGACAGCATGTTCATGGCGACCTCCCACGTGGGGCACGACTGCACGGTCGGGGACAATGTGATCCTGGCCCATTCCGCGACCCTGGGCGGCCACGTGCACATCGGCGACTTCGTGATGGTCAGCGGTCTGGCGGCGGTCCACCAGTACTGCCGCGTCGGGCGCTACTCCTTCATCGGCGGCCTGGCGGCGGTGACCAAGGACGTCATCCCCTACGGCCTGGTGTGGGGCAACCACGCCCATCTCGAGGGCCTGAACCTGGTCGGCCTGAAGCGCCGCGACTTCGGCCGCGAGACGATCAGCGAGCTACGTTCGGCCTATCGCCTGCTGTTCGCCGAGGAAGGCACCTTCCAGGAGCGGATCGAGGACACCGCCACCACCTTCGGCCACAGCGCGCCGGTGATGGAGATCATCGACTTCATCCGCGCCGACGCCAGCCGGCCGCTCTGCCTGCCTGAACGCGAAGTCTGATGCGGAAGCTTGGCCTGATCGCCGGCGGCGGGGGCCTTCCCGTCGAGATCGCGGAGCATTGCCTGCGCGCCGGCCGGCCGCTGTTCGTGGTCCGCCTCAAGGGTTTCGCCGGCCCGGAGCTCGCCCCCTACGCGGGCGCGGAGATCGGCATCGCGGAGCTCGGCAAGTGCATCAAGGCGCTGAAACGGGCGGGCTGCGAGGCCATCTGCTTGGTCGGCAACGTGAGCCGGCCGGACTTCTCGGCCCTGATCCCCGACCTTCGCGGCCTCGCCGTGCTGCCGGCCGCCATCGCCGCAGCCCGCAAGGGCGACGACGCCCTGTTGCGGCTGATGGTCGGGGAATTCGAGAAGGAAGGCTTCGCCGTCGAAGGCGCGCATGAGGTGATGGACGACCTCGGCCTGCCGCCGGGCCCGCTCGGCCGCTGCGCGCCGGGCGAGGAGGCGCAGGCGGACCTGGTCCGCGCCCTGGAGGTCGCCCGCGCCATCGGACGCCTGGACGTCGGACAGGCGGCCGTGGTCTGCCGCGGGCTGGTGCTGGCCGTGGAGGCCCAGGAGGGCACCGACGCCATGCTGGCGCGGGTCGCGGAGCTTCCCGCCGCGCTGCGCGGCCGGCCGGGCGCCCCTTGCGGCGTACTCGCCAAGGCTCCCAAGCCGATCCAGGAGACGCGGGTGGACCTGCCGACCATCGGCCTAGCGACCGTGCAGGCGGTGGCGCGGGCCGGCCTGGCGGGGATCGCCGGCGAGGCGGGTCGGCTGCTGGTGCTGGACCGCGAGGCGGTGATCGCCATGGCCGACGAGCTCGGCGTCTTCATCGTCGGCGTGGAGTCCGGCCAGCCATGACCGCGCGCCCGCTCACCGTGATGCTGGTGGCGGCCGAGGCTTCCGGCGACGATCGCGGGGCGGGCCTGGCGCGGGCGCTGAAGGCGCGGCTTGGCGACGAGGTGCGGTTCGTCGGCGTCGGCGGCGAGCGGATGGCCGCCGAGGGCGTGAGCAGCCCCTTCGACATCTCCGAGATCTCGATCCTCGGGCTGCTGGAGGGCCTGCTGGCCTATCCGAAGATCGTCCGCCGGGCCGACGAGACCGCCGCGCTCGCCGCACGGGAGAAGCCCGACGTGGCGGTGCTG
Organism: Phenylobacterium hankyongense; assembly: GCF_003254505.1. NCBI lineage: Bacteria > Pseudomonadati > Pseudomonadota > Alphaproteobacteria > Caulobacterales > Caulobacteraceae > Phenylobacterium > Phenylobacterium hankyongense. Next base: position 3,242,127 of record NZ_QFYP01000001.1, read on the forward strand.
ATCGATTCCTGGGGCTTCACGCTGCGGGTCGCGCAGCGCCTGCGCCGGCTCGACCCCAGCCTGCCGCTGGTGAAGTACGTGGGCCCGCAGGTCTGGGCGACCCGGCCCGGCCGGGCGAAGACCCTGGCGCGGGCGGTCGACCACCTGCTGTCGATCCACGCTTTCGATGCGCCGTGGTTCGAAGCCGAAGGATTGCCGGTGACCTTCGTGGGCAATTCGGCGCTGTCCGTCGATTTCTCGCACGCCGACCCCGCCCGCCTGCGCGCACGGATCGGGGCGCGGCCGGACGATCCGATCCTGCTGGTGCTGCCCGGCAGCCGGCCGGGCGAGATCGAGCGGGTGCTGCCGGCGTTCGAGGACGCGGTGAAGCTGCTCAAGGAGGCGCGCCCGGAACTCCACGTGGTGGTGCCCGCCGCGCCGACGGTGGCGGAGATCGTCAAGGCCCGCGTCGCCGGCTGGAGCCACCGCACCGTCGTGGTCGAAGGCGATGAGGGCAAGCTCGACGCCATGAAGGCCGCCACCGTGGCGCTGGCCTGTTCCGGCACCGTCACCACGGAGTTGGCGCTGGCCGGCACGCCGATGGTGGTGGGCTACCGCATCGGCCCGGTGACCTATGCGATCCTGAAGCGGCTGATCCGCACCCGCTACGTCACGCTGTTCAACATCGCCGCCCAGGACTTCATTGCGCCGGAGCTGATCCAGGCCGACTGCAACGGCCCCGACCTGGCGCGGGAGGTGGCGCTCAGGCTCGACGACCCGAACCTGCGCCGGCGGCAGGTGGCGGCGCAGTACGTGGCGCTCGACAAGATGGGCCGCGGCGGGCCGGATCCCTCCGAGGCCGCCGCCGACGCGGTCTTGAAGGTCATCGCCCAGGCGCGGGCATGAAAAAGGGCCCGCACCTCACGGCGCGGGCCCGTTGATCTCGACGGCGACGCGGCTCAGCTGCGCTTGTCGACCGGCACGTAGTCGCGGTGCGTCGCGCCCGTGTAGAGCTGCCGCGGACGGCCGATCTTCTGCGACGGATCCTCGATCATTTCCTTCCACTGGGCGATCCAGCCGACCGTGCGCGCGACGGCGAACAGCACGGTGAACATCTCCGGCGGGAAGCCCAGCGCCCGCAGGGTGATGCCCGAATAGAAGTCGACGTTCGGGTAGAGCTTGCGCTCGACGAAGTACGGATCGTTCAGCGCGATCTTCTCCAGCTCGATCGCCACCTTCAGCAGCGGGTCGTCGCCGTGGCCGACCTCGGCAAGCACTTCATGGCAGGTCTTCTGCATGACCTTCGCGCGGGGGTCGTAGTTCTTGTAGACCCGGTGGCCGAAGCCCATCAGCCGGTAGCGCCGGTCCTTCACGCCCTGGACGTACTCGGGGATGCGATCGACGGTGCCGATCTCCTTGAGCATGTTGAGGGCTTCCTCGTTCGCCCCGCCGTGGCTGGGGCCCCAGAGGCAGGCGATGCCCGCGGCGATGCAGGCGAACGGGTTGGCGCCCGAGGAGCCGGCGAGGCGGACGGTCGAGGTCGACGCGTTCTGCTCGTGGTCGGCGTGCAGGATGAAGATGCGGTCCATGGCCCGCGTCAGCACCGGATTGGCCTTCCAGTCCTCGGCCGGGACCGAGAAGCTCATGCGCAGGAAGTTCTCGGCGTAGGAGAGCTCGTTGCGCGGATGGATGAAGGGCTGGCCGCGGAAGTACTTGAAGGCCCGCGCCGCGATCGTCGGCATCTTGGCGATCAGCCGGTGCGACGAGATCATCCGCTGCTCGGGATCATCGATGTTGGTGCTGTCGTGATAGAAGGCCGACAGCGCGCCGACCGCGCCGGTCATGATCGCCATCGGGTGGGCGTCGCGACGGAAGCCCTGGAAGAAGCGGTCGAACTGGTCGTGCAACATCGTGTGGTAGGTGATGTTGCGGTCGAATTCGGTGAACTCGGTGGCGGTCGGCAGCTCGCCGTGCAGCAGGAGGTAGCAGACCTCCAGGAAGCTCGACTGCTCGGCCAGCTGGTCGATCGGGTAGCCGCGGTGCAGCAGGATGCCCTTATCGCCGTCGATGAAGGTGATCTTGCTCTCGCAGCTGGCCGTCGAGGTGAAGCCGGGGTCGTAGGTGAAGGTGTCGGTCTCGGCGTAGAGCTTGCGGATATCCACCACGTCCGGTCCGGCCGTCCCGTGGAGGATCGGGAGCTCGACCGTCTTGCCGCCGATGTCGATCTTCGCCGTGTCGCCCATGCCATCGCCTTTCGATTGCGAGAAGTGAAACGCCCGTTTCGAGGGGGCCTTATACGGTTTACGCAGCGTGCGAAAGCGCGTCGTCAAGCCGGCCCAGGCTTTCGTGTTTCCCAAGCGCAACAAGGCTTCCCGCAAGGTCGGGAGCGGGTGAACCTCCGGAGAGAACGCCGCGCAGCGCGGGGCCGATCTTGCCCAGGCCGACGCCCTCGGATTCCGCGAACGCGCGAAGCGTGGCCTCGAGCTCCGGAGCGGTCCAGGCCGGGGTTGCGGCCAGAGTCTCGCGCAGGCGTGCGAAGCGCGCGCGGGTCTCCTCGGTGAGCAGGCCCAGGATCTTCTCCGGCAGCTCCAGCGGCCGCTGCTTGAGCACGAACAGGGTGTTGTCGGCGAGCTCGAGCGTGGTCTTGGCGCCGTCGCGGACCAGCGGAATGGTCCGCGCCAGGATCTCCAGGTCGGCGTCGCGCAGCGGCCAGTCGCGGCTCTTGTGGATCTGCGCCGTCAGCGTCACCAGCCGGGCGACGTCGGCCTGGCGGATGTAGTGGTTGTTGAGGTGGTTGAGCTTGGCCCAGTCGAGCCGGGCCGGCGCGCCGACCACATCGCGGATGTCGAACCAGGCGATGGCCTGCTCGTCGGAGAAGATCTCGTCGTCGCCGTGGCCCCAGCCCAGCTTGGCGAGGTAGTTGCGCATGGCTTCCGGCAGGTAGCCCATGTCGTCGAATTCGCTCACCGCCTGGGCGCCGTGGCGCTTGGAGAGCTTGGTCCCGTCTGGCCCGTGGATCAGCGGCAGGTGGGCCCAGACCGGGACCTCCCAGCCGAGCGCCTGGTAGATCAGGGTCTGGCGGGCGGCGTTGTTCAGGTGGTCGTCGCCGCGGATCACGTGGGTGACGCCCATGTCGTGGTCGTCGACCACCACGGCGAGGTTGTAGGTGGGGTTGCCGTCGGAGCGCAGCAGGATGAGGTCGTCGAGGTCCTTGTTCTGGAAGCGGACCTCGCCCTTCACCTGGTCGTCGATCATGGTCTCGCCCTCCTGCGGGCACTTCAGCCGCACGGCGAACGGACGATCGGGGGCGTCGTTGGGGCTGCGGTCGCGCCAGGGCGAGCGGACGACGCGACCTTCGGCGCGGGCGAGCGCGCGCTCGGCCTCGAGCTCCTCGGAGCTCATGTAGTCACGATAGGCCTTGCCCCGGGCCAGCAGTTCGTCGACCGCGGCGCGGTGGAGATCGGCGCGGGCGAACTGGAACACCGCCGGCTCGTCGGCCTCAAGGCCGAGCCAGCTCAGACCATCGAAGATCACCTGCACGGCGGCCTCGGTGGAGCGCTCCCGATCGGTGTCCTCGACGCGCAGCAGGAACTTGCCGCCGGTGTGCCGGGCGTAAAGCCAGTTGAAAAGCGCCGTCCGGGCCGTGCCTATGTGCATGGAGCCGGTGGGCGAGGGGGCGATCCGGGTGACGACGGGGCGGTCGGGCATCGATGCTGCGGGTTTGGGTGAGCCGGCGCCGGACGGCGCCTGGGCGCGGCGTCTTAGCACGCGGATTCGGAAGCCTCCTAGCCTTGCCGCCGTGCGCGCCTGGCTGGTGGAACAGGCGGGGCTGCAGGCCGACCGCTGGACCCTGTGGACCCCGGTGGCCTTCGGGATCGGCTCGGCGTTCTACTTCGCCCTGCTGCGCGAGCCGCAGGTCTGGGTGGCGTGGGGATGCGGCGTGGCGGCCGTCGCCCTGCTGACGGGCGCTGCCTGGAGCCACCGCCGGGCCCTGACCCTTGGACTGGTGCTGGCCGCCTGCCTGATCGCCGGCTTCGCCATGGGCAAGATCCGCACCGAGCGGGTGAAGGCTCCGGTGGCCCCGGCGGGCGCGGCCCCACAGCGGCTGGAGGGCTGGGTGGTCGACGTGGCGGCGCCCGGGCAGGGCGGCCAGCGGCTGCTGATCGCGCCGGCGCGGATCGGCGACTGGCCGGCTGAGGCGACGCCGATCCGGGTGCGGGTCACCCTGCGCCCCGGTGCGCCGGTGCCTGCGCCCGGCGAGCCGGTGCGCCTGCTGGCGGTGATCAACGCCCCGCCGCCGCCCGCCAGCCCCGGCGCCTACGACTTCGCCCGCGACGCCTTCTTTGAGAGCGTCGGCGGCGTGGGGTTCGCCCTGGGGCCGCCGACCACCTGGGACACCGTGCAGCGGCCGCCCTGGCGCCTGCGGCTGACCCTGCGCGTGAACGCCGTCCGCTGGGAGATGGCGCGGCGCATCGTCGACGTCCTGGGCCCGGAAAGCGGCGGCCTGGCCGCGGCGATGACGACGGGCGAGGAGGCCTTCATCCCCAAGCAGCAGGTGGATGACCTCCGCGCCGCCGGCCTTTCGCACATCATCTCGATCTCCGGCCTGCACATGGCGATCGTCGGCGGCTTCGCCTTCGCGGCGGCAAGGCTGGCGGTGGCGGCCTGGCCGTGGCTGGCGTTGCGGGTTCACGGCAAGAAGCTGGCGGCCCTGTTCGGCCTGCTTGCGGTCGGCGGTTATCTCGTGCTGTCCGGTTCGCCGCCGCCGGCCGAGCGCGCCGCGATCACTGCGGCGGTGGCGTTCGGGGCCATTCTCGTCGACCGCCAGGCCATCAGCCTGCACGCGCTGGCGCTGGCCGCCATGGCGGTGCTGCTGCTGCAGCCCGAGGCGGTGACAGAGCCCGGCTTCCAGATGTCCTTCGCCGCCACCGCCGCGCTGGTGGCCCTGGCCGAGGTCTGGCCGCGGCCGGTGAAGGAGATCAACACGCCCTGGCCGATCCGGCTCGCGCAGGGCGTCGGGACCTGGACGGCGGCGGGCGCGGCGGTCAGCTTCGTCGCGGGCCTCGCCACCGGGCCCTTCGCCATGCAGCACTTCAACCGGGTGTCGACCTGGGGGCTGGTGTCCAACCTGCTGGTCGAGCCGATCTCGTCATTCCTGATGATGCCGGCGCTGGCGATCGGCGCGGCCCTGACACCGCTCGGCCTCGGGGAGGGACCGTTGAAGGTGGCCGGCTTCGCCATCGAGCTCATGAATCGGATCGCCTCCGCCGCCGCCAACGCGCCCTACGCCCAGCTGGTGGTGGCGAGCGGGCCGGCCTGGACCCTGCCAACCGCCTTCCTGGGCCTCCTGTGGCTCTGCCTCTGGAAGGGGCGGTTGCGCTGGCTGGGACTGCCGTTCGCCCTGGCGGTGACCCTGGCGCCGAAGCCCACGCCGCCGGAGGCCTGGGTCAGCGCCGACGGGGCGGCGGTGGCGGTGCGCTCGGGCCACGACGCGGTGCTGCTGCGGCCGGATGTGAAACTGTTCGGCGCGGAGCTCTGGGCGCGGCGGCGCGGGCTGACGCCACTGGAGACGGAAGCGCAACGCGACGCCGTCTTCGAGTGCGATCACTGGAGCTGCGCCCATGGTCCGGCGGCGCCGGTGAAACTGGGCGCGGCGTGGAATGTGAAGCGGCCGCTGAAGCCGGGGCGGCTGGAGGCCCTGTGCGCGGGCGCCGAGGTGGTCGTGCTGCGCAACGACTTCAGGCCGGAGGTCTGTCCGGCGGCGCTGGTGCTGACCGGGTCGGACTTCGCCCGCGGCGGCTCGGCGGAGATCTATCGGACGGGCGGCGGCGGCTGGCGGGTGGTGTGGGCGCAGGATCTGCGCGGCCGGCGGCCCTGGACCTGGGGCGTCGACACCCGTTGAGCGAAGAAGAGCCCCGACCGCTACGGCCGGGGCTCCGAAGCGATCCTACTTCTTGGCAGCGTCCTTGGCGGCGTCGCCGGCGTCCTTGGCCGCATCGCCGGCCTTGGCGGCGTGGTCGGCGGCGGTCTTGGCCGCATCGCCGGCCGCCTGAGCCGCATCGCCCGGCGTCGGCGCCGTGGCGCTGCTGGCCTCAGAGGCCGCGGTCTGCGCAGCGGCCGCTTCGGTGCTGGCCTTGTTGGCTTCTTCCGTGGCCTTCTGGGCATCGGGCTTACCGCAGGCGGCGGCCGTCAGCGACAGGGCGGCGATAGCCGCGAGGGTCAGAATTCGCATGTGGTTCTCCTAGCCGAATGCCCGCCGACGATCGGCCGGGCGCGGGACACCCCGCGCGTCGTCAAAGCGAACGCGCGAACCCCACGCGCCAGAACGCGACGCCACGGCTGAGGTTGCAGCCGGGCTCACAAATTAGTGATAGCGGCGGATCAGTCCCACCAGCCGGCCCTGCACCGCCACCTGGTCGGGCCCGAAGATGCGGGTCTCGTAGGCCGGGTTGGCGGCCTCCAGGGCGATCGAGGCGCCCTTGCGACGCAGGCGCTTGAGGGTGGCTTCCTCGCCCATGACCAGGGCCACCACGATGTCGCCCGAGTTGGCGGCGTCGGTCCGCCGGATCACCACGTAGTCGCCGTCGAGGATGCCGGCGTTGATCATCGAATCGCCCTGCACCTCGAGCACGAAGTGCTCGCCGGCGCCCAGCATGGTCTCCGGCACCGAGAGCCGGTCGCGCTCCTGCTGGATCGCCTCGATCGGCGTGCCGGCGGCGATGCGGCCGAGCACCGGCAGCTCGCGGGTGTCGTTGGCGGCCTGGGGCGCGGCGCCGCCGGCCTCGACCAGTTGCGGCTTGAAGGGCGCGCGGCCCTTCGGCGGCGAGGACGTGGTCGCCTGCTGCGGCAGCTTCACCACCTCCAGCGCCCGGGCCCGGTGGGGCAGGCGGCGCAGGAAGCCGCGCTCCTCGAGGGCGGTGATCAGCCGGTGGATGCCGGACTTCGACGCCAGGTCCAGCGCCTCCTTCATCTCGTCGAAGGACGGCGAGACGCCGGTTTCCTTGATCCGCTCATGGATGAACATGAGCAACTCGTGCTGCTTACGGGTGAGCATGGATCAGACCTTCAGCCAGATCGCCTTGAGAACAAAGCGCAAACGTTGTGGATGTTCTCTAGGTGTTCCGGGTTAATGTCAAGTTACCCACGATACCCTGAAAACGCTGGGGAAATCGGGAGCGGGCGAGCGTCGGGTGCGACTCACGCCGCGAGCAACGCCTGGGTGGCGGCGGTGACATCCGGCTGCCGCATCAGGCTTTCGCCGACCAGCATGGCCGTCGCGCCCGAGCGTTCCAGGCGAGCGGCGTCCTGCGGCGTGAAGATGCCGCTTTCGGTGACCAGCAGGGCGCCGGCCGGGGCTTGGGCCGCCAGCCGTTCTGTCACCGCGAGGTCGGTGACGAAGCTGCGCAGGTCACGGTTGTTGACCCCGACGAGGTCGGCCCCGAGCGCGCCCGCCCGGGCCATCTCCGCCTCGTCGTGCACCTCGACCAGAGCGTCCATCCCCAGGCGCCGCGCTTCCGCCATCAGCTCGGCGGCCAGGACGTCGTCGATCATGGCCAGGATCACCAGGATGGCGTCGGCGCCCAGGGCGCGGGACTCGGTTACCTGCCAGGGATCGACCAGGAATTCCTTGCGCAGGCAGGGCAGGGCGACGGCCCCGCGGGCGGCGGCGAGGTAGCTGTCGGCGCCCTGGAAGCTCGGGCCGTCGGTGAGTACGGACAGGCAGGCCGCGCCGCCAGCCTCATAGGCCTGCGCCAGGCTCGGCGGGTCGAAGTCCTCGCGGATCAGGCCGCGGGACGGCGAGGCCTTCTTGATCTCCGCGATGAGGGCGAGCCGGCCCGGAGCATGGGCGCGAACCAGGGCGGCGCGGAAGCCGCGCGGCGGGCTGGCGAGACGGATCTCCGCGTCGAGGTCGACCAGGCCGCGCGAGGCTTTGCGCTGGACGACCTCCTCGCGCTTGTAGGCGGCGATCTTGGCCAGGATGTCGGTCATGCGGGCTCGACTGCGTTGGTGACGGCGACCAGGCGCGCCAGGGCCTGGGCCGCGCGGCCGTCGTCGATCACCTGGCCGGCGAGGTCCGCGCCCTCGCGCAGGGTCTCGACCCGGTCCGAGACCAGGAAGGCGGCGGCGGCGTTCAGCAGCACGATGTCGCGATAGGGGCCCTTGGCGCCGGACAGCAGGTCGCGCAGCGCGCGCGCGTTCTCCGCCGGGCTGCCGCCGGTGAGGTCGGCCTGCGCCGCGCGCGGCAGGCCGACGGCCTCGGGCGTGATGCGGAACAGCCGCACCTGGCCGTCGCGCCATTCGGCGACCTGGGTCTCGCCCGTGGTGGTGATCTCGTCCATGCCCTGGCCGTGCACGGTCCAGGCGCGCTCGGCCCCCAGCGCGCCCAGCACGCGGGCCAGCGGCTCCACCCAGCGGCTGTCGTAGACGCCGAGCAGCTGGCGACGCGCGCCGGCCGGATTGGTCAGCGGACCCAGCAGGTTGAAGATGGTCCTAAAGCCCAGCTCCGCGCGGATCGGCGAGACGTGGCGCATGGCGCCGTGATGGGCCGGCGCGAACAGGAAGCAGATGCCGGCCTCGTCCAGGGCCCGGAGCTGCTGTCGAGTGTCGGCGGCGATGTTGACGCCCAGTTCCGACAACACGTCCGCCGTCCCGGATTTCGACGACAGGGCGCGGTTGCCGTGCTTGGCGACCTTCAGCCCGCCGCCGGCGGCGACGAAGCCCACGGCGGTGGAGACGTTCAGGGTGTGCAGGCCGTCGCCGCCGGTGCCGCAGACGTCGATGGTCTCGAACGGATGGTCCAGCGTCACCGCGGCGCGGCGCATGGCCCGCGCGCAGGCGGTGATCTCGCCGACCGTCTCGCCGCGCATGCGCATGGCGGTCACCGCCGCGGCCACCTGGGCGGCGGTCGGCTCGCCGCGCAGGCAGGCGGCGAAGAACTCGCCGGCGTCCTCCTCGGACAGGGTCGCGCCGTCGGCGAGGCGGCCCAGCAGCGGTTTGAAGGCGTCGGACATCGCGGGCCGGGTCAGACCTGCGCCAGGCGCCTCACGCCGGCCAGATCGAGGAAGTTGGCCAGCAGCTCGTGGCCGCATTCGGTGGCGATCGACTCGGGGTGGAACTGCACGCCCTGGATCGGGCGGGCCTTGTGCTGCACGCCCATGATCTCGCCGTCCTCGGTCCAGGCGGTGATCTCCAGGGCCTCGGGCAGCGCGCCCTTCTCCACCGACAGGCTGTGGTAGCGGGTGGCGGTGAAAGGGTTCTTCAGGCCGGCGAACACGCCCTTGCCGTTGTGGTGGATCGAGCTGGTCTTGCCATGCATCAGCGCCTTGGCGCGCACGACCTCGCCGCCGAAGGCCTGGCCGATGGCCTGGTGGCCGAGGCACACCCCGAAGATCGGCAGGCTGTCGGGCGCGGCGGCCAGCAGGTCCAGGCAGATGCCGGCCTCGTTCGGCGTGCAGGGCCCGGGCGACAGCAGCACGCCGTCCGCCTTCAGGCCCAGCGCCTCGTCCACCGAGATGGCGTCGTTGCGATGGACGAGCGTCTCCGCCCCCAGCTCGTTCAGGTAATGGACGAGGTTGTAGGTGAAGCTGTCGTAGTTATCGATCACTAGGATCATCGGCTCTCTCTAGACCATTTTCCGCCGAAGTGGAGACCGGTTCGGCGCAGAAAATGGTCAAGGCGCAGGATAACGTACCCATTGCGTCGCAATGGGTACGGGGGCTTTGCCGGGCGCCGCGCCAAGGGCGATGCTCCACCCATGGCGGCGAACGATTCGGCTCTCGATCTTGAAGAAATGGCCCGCGCCCGGGCGCTGCTGTCGCCTGCGCCGGCGAAGGAGCGGATGTGGCCGGTGCTGGCCGCCGCCGCCCTGGCCGCCGTCTCCGCGCTCGCCTTCGCCACCGCCATGATCATGGCCCCGCCCGTCGTCAGCGAGCATGTGGTGGCGGGCAAGACCGTCCGCTAGACGAACCGCCAGCTCTCCTCGGCCGCGCGGCGCAGGGCGCGCGCCTTGTGCAGGGTCTCGTCGTATTCGGCGTCGGGATCGCTGTCGGCCACCACGCCGCCGCCGGCTTGGACGTACATGGTGCCGTCCTTGAACAGCGCGGTGCGCAGGACGATGCAGGTGTCCACCGAGCCGTCGGCCCCGAAATAGCCGACCCCGCCGGCGTAGCCGATGCCGCGCTTCTCGATCTCCAGCTCGTCGATGATCTCCATCGCCCGCACCTTCGGCGCGCCGGACAGCGTGCCGGCGGGCAGGGCGGCCATCACCACGTCGACCGGGTCCAGGCCCTCGGGGGCATCGCCCTCGACGTTCGAGACCAGGTGCATCACGTGGCTGTAGCGCTCGACGAAGAAGCTGTCGGTGACCCGCACGCGCGGCTGGCGCGAGGCGGGCGGCGGCTCGTTGGCGCCGGCCTGCTTGAGCATGGCCACCCGGCCCACGTCGTTGCGGCCGAGGTCGAGCAGCATCAGGTGCTCGGCCCGCTCCTTGGGGTCGCCGACCAGCTCCTGCTCCAGCGCCAGGTCTTCCTCCGGCGTGGCGCCCCGCGGCCGGGTGCCGGCGATCGGGCGGATGGTGATCTTGCCGTCGCGCAGGCGGACCAGGATCTCCGGCGAGGACCCGGCCAGCTGGAAGTCGCCGAAGTTCAGGTAGAACAGGAAGGGCGACGGGTTCATCCGCCGCAGCGAGCGGTAGAGGGCGAAGGGGTCGCGGCCGAACGGCGCGCGGAAGCGGTGGCTGGGCACCACCTGGAAGATGTCGCCGGCGCGGATGTAGTCCTTCGCCTTGCCGACGATCTCCCGGTAGCGCTCGCGGCTGACCGGCGTGGTGAAGCTGTCCGGCTGCGCCTGACCGTTGCCGACCAGCGGCGGCGTCGGCCGCTTCAGGTCCGCCATCACCGCCTGCAGACGCGCCTGGGCCGCGGCGTAGGCGTCCTGGGCCGAGGCTTCGCCCGGACGCACCGGCGTCACCAGGACGATCTCCTGGGCGATGGCGTCGAAGATGGCGACGATCGAGGGCCGGGTCATCACGCCGTCCGGCAGGTCCAGCGGATCGGGATTGACGTTCGGCAGCCGCTCGGCGAGGCGGATCATGTCGTAGCCGATGGCGCCGTACACGCCGGCCGAGGGCGGCGGCAGGCCGGCCGGCATCTCGATCCGCGAGGCGGCCACCAGGTCGCGCAGGGAATCCAGCGCCCCGCCGGCCTGCGGCGTGAAGCGCCCGGCGGCGATGTCCTGGCCCTCGGCGACCTCGGCCTGGTCTCCGCGGCAGCGCCACACCAGGTCCGGATTGAGGGTGATGATCGAATACCGCGCCCGGAATGCCCCGCCCTCGACGGACTCGAACAGGAACGCGTAGGGCCGGCCGTGGCCGATCTTCAGGTAGGCGGAGACCGGCGTCTCCAGGTCGTCGATCAGACGGGTCCAGACGACCTGCGGCGCGCCGGCCCGGTAGGTGGTCTCGAACGCCGTAAAGGCCGGCTCGACGATCACTTGGCCTTCCCCGCCTTGCCGGCGGCGGCGACCGGCTCCAGGCCGATGGCGGTGCGGGCGAGGTCGTAGTTGATCTTCACCTTCACCTTGGCGCGGGCCGCGGCGCGGGCGCTCTCGCCCATCTCGCGGAAGATGGTGGCGGTCATCTGCGGACGACTCTCCTCGGCCATGCGGGCGAGCGTCGGGCCTTCGCCGGTATGGATCGCTTCCAGCTTGCCGACCACGTAGCTGAAGGTCGCGCCCTGGGCGGTGAAGACGTCGCCGGCCTTGGCGGTGAAGACCTTGCCGAGGATGTCCTGCGACACCGCCTGGTTCTGGCGGGCGCTCTGCCGGTCGAGCGCCGTGGCGCGGACCACCTTGGCGCCGGCCGAGGCGGCCACGGCGTCCAGGCTTTCGCCCTTGCGGACCCGGGCGGCCAGCTCGTCGGCGCGGGCCTCCATGCGCTTGGCCACTTCGCGCATCATCCAGACGCGGATGAGCTGCGGCTTGACCTCGGCCAGGGCCGGCATCGACGGCGGGGCGACCTTTTCGACCCGAACCGCGAAGAACTCGCCGGCGCCGGCGTCGATGACGTCGCTTTCGCCGCCCGCGGGCAGGCTGAAGGCGGTGTCCATCAGCTTCTGCGACAGGCCGGGCACGGGCTGGCCCTGCGAGTCGCGGCCGTCCTTGGAGAGCGGGCCGATGGTGACGGCGGGCACGCCGGCCTTGCGGGCCGATTCGGCGAGGTTGGCGCCGCCCTGGTGGGCGTCGTCATAGGCCTGGGTCAGGGCGTAGATCTTCTCGGCCGCGGCGTCCTTGCGCAGCTCCGCCTCGAGGGCCGGACGGGCTTCCTCCAAGGTCACGGTGCGGCCGGGCGTGGCGGAGACCACCTTCACGACCGCAACGCCGAGGTCACCTTGCACCGGGGTGATCTGCCCGGGCTGCATCTTGAAGGCGGCGGCGGCGACCTTGCGGTCGGCGATCGCGGTCTGGGGCTTGTTGTCGTAGGTGATGGCGTCGACGCCCAGCGCCTTGGCGACGGCGGCCGGGGTCTCGCCGCGGGCCAGCCGCGCGCCGATCTGCTGGGCGGTGGCGGCGTCCTTGGCCGGGATCTGCACCACAGTGCGGGTCTCCGGCGTCGACAGGGTGTCCTTGCGGAAGTCGTAGCGCTTCTTCAGCTCCGCCTCGTCGATGGGCAGCGAGGCCGCCACCAGCTGCGGGCTGAACCGCACGACGGTGAGCACGCGGAGCTCCGGCCGGGTGAGGCGGGCGGCGTTCTCCTTCATGAAGGCGGTGAGCTGGGCGTCGGTGGGCAGCGCCGGCTGCGGCACGCCGGCCGGTCCGACGTCGAAGTAGGCGATGTCCCGGTTCTCGAGCGCAAAGATGCCGGCGAGCGCGGAATAGGCGCGCGGGATACGCAGGCCGTTGGCCATGCCGGCCTCCAGCTGCTGCTCGGCCAGCTGGTCGCGCATGACGCTTTCGAACTTGTCCGGGGTCAGGCCGTTCTCGCCCAGCCGCTGCTGGTACTGGGTCTTGTCGAAGCGGCCGGAGACCTGGTCGAAGAAGGCGGGGATCTTGGCGATCTCGCCGGCGATCAGCTTGTCCGAGGGACGGATGCCGAACCTGTGCAGCAGCTCGGCGAAGGCTTCGCGGGTGGCGAGGCCGTCCAGCACCCTGCGGTCCAGCCCGTTGGCGGCGGCCACCTCGTTGGTGATCGGCTGGCCCATCTCCTGCTCGGCCCGGCTCTTGAAACCGTCGAACTCACGCTTGAAGTCGGTCGAGGTGATGGTCCGCGAGCCGGCGGTGATCACCGCGTCCGGACCGCTGTTGCGGAACACGTCCCGGATGCCGAAGACGGCGAAGCTGACGATCAGCAGGCCGATCAGGACGGCGGCGACCCAGGATTTCGCGAAGGCGCGGATGGCGGAGAGCATAGATTCCCTTTCCGGGGGCGCAGGCGTGCGCGCCGGTATAGTGGAGGCCGCTTCCTCCCCGCAAGCGCGTGACAGAGCGCGCGCCTTGGCTTAACCGCCGCCGACACCTGACAATGGGAGGCCGAATGACCGCTCCGACCCCACTGATCGCCGGAAACTGGAAGATGAACGGGCTGGCGGCCTCGCTGGCCGAGGCCAGGGCGATCGCCGAGGGCGTCGGCGACGGGCCGGCCCGCGTGGCCCTCTGCCCGCCCGCGATCCTCATCCACCGGATGACCGAGGTCGTGGCCGGATCGAAGGTGCTGGTGGGCGGGCAGGACGCGCATTCCGAGGATAGCGGCGCCTTCACCGGCGACACCTCCGCCGAGATGCTGGCCGACGCCGGGGCCAAGCTGGTCATCCTCGGCCACTCGGAACGGCGCGAAGGCTACCGGGAAACCGACGGCCTGGTGGCCCGCAAGGTGCGCGCGGCGCTGCGCGCGGGCCTGGAGCCCATCGTCTGCGTCGGCGAAACCCTGGTCCAGCGGAAGGCCGGCGACGCGCTGGCCGTGGTGACCGGGCAGGTGAGGGGATCGCTGCCGGCCGAGCTGGCCGGCCGCGACTTCTCCGTCGCCTATGAGCCGGTCTGGGCGATCGGCACCGGCCTGACGCCGACGACGGCGGAGATCGAGGAGGTCCACCGGGCCATCCGGGCGACCCTGGTCGAGACGTTCGGCGCGCCGGCGCGGCGCGTGCCGATTCTCTATGGGGGGTCGGTGAAGCCCGGCAACGCCGCGGAGATCCTGCACGCCGATGAGGTGGGCGGCGCCCTGGTCGGCGGAGCCTCCCTGAAGGCCGCCGACTTCCTGGGCATCGTCAGGGCGCTGTAGGCGGGCCCTTGAGCTCGACGGTGTTGCCCTCGGGGTCGCGGATATAGAGGGAGAACCCTTCGCCGTCGGCGCCGTAGCGGACGCCTTCCTCGACGATCGCCACCCGGTGGGCCGCGAGATGGGCGCGAATCGCCGCCTCGTCGAACGGGCGCACCTGCAGGCAGAAGTGATCGAGGTTGCGGCCCTCGAGGCCGGGCGCGGCGCCGCCGGCCTTGCCGAGCGGTCCGTCCAGGGTGACCAGATCGATCAGGTCGACGCCGGCGCGGATGTGGGTGAGGCCGATCTCCGGCCGGTCGCGGTCCACCGTGCAGCCCAGGACGTCACAATAGAAGCCGACCATCGCCGGCTTGTCACGGATGCGCAGGACAATGTGGTCGAAGCCGCGCAGCGAGATGGGATGGGTCATGTCGCGATCCTTCTCGGCGCGAGTTAATCACAGCCCGGCTAGAGCAACACCCCGAACAGGCGGCAGTCGCGCCGCTCGCCGTCGCGCAGCACATAGCCGCGGATCAGGCCTTCCTCCTCGAACCCCAGCTTCGCCAGAAGGTGTTCGGAGCGGCGGTTACCGAGGTGCGTGCGGGCGTTGAGCTTGCGCAGGCCGCTGCCCGCCGCATAGGCGATCACCGACCGCATGGCCTCCAGCGCGTAGCCGCGTCCCCAGGCGTCGCGCCCGAGCATGAAGCCGACTTCGGCGCGCTTGTGCCGGCGGTCGATCTGGGAGAGGTCGCAGCAGCCGAGGAAGGCGCCGTCCGCCAGGCCGCGCATGGCCCAATGGACGGCGAGGCCCGCCTCCATGTCGGCGACCTCGCCGGTCACGATCTCGGCCACCAGGTCCGGGTCGTCGATCTCCGGCGAGTCCCAGTAGGCCATCACCTCCGGGTCATCCATCAGCGGAAAGACATGCTCCACGTCGGCCGCGGTCAGCGGCTCGAGGCGCAGGCGTTCGGTCTCCAGGATCGGGAGGCGTCGGGTTTCGAGAATCATGGGTTGCCACTTGGTCGCGACCACCTAGGTATGGCCTTGCCGCACGCGCAGTGATAGAGCGCGCGCTTCATTTCGGCGCGGTGTGTCCGCCCGAACGCACCGGACCTTTGGCTCGCATGCTGCTCAACCTTCTGCTCGTCGTCGAGATCATCGTCAGCCTGGCCCTGGTGGGCGTGGTGCTGCTGCAGCGTTCCGAAGGCGGCGCGCTCGGCATGGGCGGCGGGCCATCGGGCTTCATGACGGCGCGCGGCGCAGGCGACCTGCTGACGCGGATCACCTGGATCCTCGGCGGGACCTTCTTCGTGCTGGCGCTGCTCCTGACCATCATCGCCGGCCACCAGCGCGGCGCTTCCTCGGTCGTCGACCGGCTGAAGATCGATTCCATCGACCCCAACGCGCTCAACCAGCGTCCGGCCCCGCCGCCGGCCGGCACGGCCCAGCCCGGCGCCCCGCAGGGCGCGCCCGCACCGCTGCAGGCCCCGACGCCGACCGTGCGCAACCCGTTCCTGGGGGAGGGCTCCGATCAGTCCGCCCCGGTCGCGCCGCCCGCCAAATAAGCCGTGGATCGATTGATAAGTCGCAGGCTCGCGGCGCCCGAATCACGGCTAATCTGAACGCCCATGGCCCGGTACATCTTCATCACCGGCGGCGTGGTCTCCTCCCTGGGAAAAGGTCTCGCGTCCGCCGCTCTCGGCGCGCTTTTGCAGGCGCGAGGCTACAAGGTCCGCCTTCGTAAGCTCGACCCCTACCTCAACGTCGATCCGGGGACGATGAGCCCCTATCAGCACGGCGAGGTCTTCGTGACCGACGACGGGGCCGAGACCGACCTCGACCTCGGCCACTACGAGCGGTTCACCGGCGTCAACGCCACCCGTGACGACAACATCACGACCGGCCAGATCTATAAGAAGATCATCGAGAAGGAGCGTCGCGGCGACTACCTCGGCGCGACCGTCCAGGTGATTCCGCACGTCACCGACGAGATCAAACAGTTCGTGCTGTCGGACCCGGGCGAGGGCGTCGACTTCGTGCTGGTGGAGATCGGCGGCACGGTCGGCGACATCGAGGGCCTGCCGTTCTTCGAGGCCATCCGCCAGCTCGGCCAGGAGCTGCCGCGCGGTCACGCCTGCTACATCCACCTGACGCTGCTGCCGTTCATCAAGACGGCCGGCGAGATGAAGACCAAGCCGACCCAGCACTCGGTGAAGGAGCTGCGGTCGATCGGCATCCAGCCGGACATCCTGCTGTGCCGCTGCGAGCTGGAGATCCCCGAGAGCGAGCGGCGCAAGATCGCCCAGTTCTGCAACGTGCGCCCGAGCGCCGTCATCCAGGCGATGGATTCGGCCAACATCTACGCCGTGCCGCTGGACTATCACGTGCAGGGGCTGGACTCCGAAGTGCTCGACGTCTTCGGCCTGCGCGACACCGCGCCGAAGCCGGACCTGGGCCGCTGGGAGACCATCGCCCACACCCTCAGCCACCCTGACGGCGAGGTGAACATCGCCATCGTCGGCAAGTACACGGGGCTGACCGACGCCTATAAATCCCTGGTCGAGGCGCTGATCCACGGCGGCGTGGCCAACAACGTCCGGGTCCGCTTCGACTGGATCGAGGGCGAGGCCTTCGAGAAGGACGAGGAACTGATCGGCGAGCGGCTGACCGGCGTCCACGGCGTGCTGGTGCCCGGCGCGTTCGGCGAGCGTGGCTCCGAAGGCATGATCCGCGCCGTGCAGTTCGCCCGCGAGCACGGCATCCCCTATTTCGGCATCTGCTTCGGCATGCAGATGGCGATGATCGAGGCGGCGCGGAACCTCGCCGGCATCCACCAGGCCTCGTCCACCGAGTTCGGCCCGACGTCCGAGCCCATCGTCGGCCTGATGACCGAATGGACCCGCGGCAACGAGAAAGAGCTGCGCCAGGCCGGCGACGACCTGGGCGGCACCATGCGCTGCGGCGCCTATGAGGCCGTGCTGACGCCCGGCAGCCGGGTGGCGGACATCTACGGCACGGCCGGCATCTTCGAGCGCCACCGCCACCGCTACGAGGTCAACATCAAGTACCGCGAGGCGATCGAGCGGGCAGGCCTGAAGTTCACCGGCCTGTCGCCGGACGGCGTGCTGCCCGAGCTTTGCGAGCGCGACGACCACCCCTGGTTCGTCGGGGTCCAGTTCCACCCGGAGCTGAAGAGCCGGCCGTTCGAGCCGCACCCGCTGTTCGCCAGCTTCATCGGCGCGGCGCGGAACCGGAGCCGGCTGGTCTAAGCGCGACGGCTGGCGGATGATCGCGCCATGTCGACCGAGCACGACCTGCGCCGCCTCGCGCTCTCCCTGCCGGAGACGGTGGAGGCGCCGCACTTCGACCTCACCTCGTTCCGGGTGAACGGGAAGATCTTCTGCACGCTGGGGCCCGACCGGCCGGCGATGCTGAAGCTCAGCCGCGAGGACCAGGCCAACCTGGTCGCCGCCGATGCGCGAATCACGCCCGTGCCTGGGTACTGGGGCCGCAAGGGCTCGACCTTCGTCCGCTTCGAGGACATGGAGGCGGCGGAGCTTGCGGGCCTGCTTCGCACCGCCTGGGCGAGCGTCGCGCCGAAGCGGCTGACGAAGGTGTCCGGCCCGGCTTGATCCGGGTAGGGGATTCAGGCATACACCCGCGCTCACGTCGGCGGCCCTTACCGGCCGCCGCATCCATTTCCACGCCTGCGAGATCCTCCCATGGCCGTTCCTAAGCGCAAAGTATCCCCGTCGCGGCGCAACATGCGGCGCTCGCACCACGCCCTGGGCGCCAACTCCTTCGTCGAAGACAAGGAAACCGGCGAACTGAAGCGCCCGCACCACGTCGACCTGAAGACCGGCATGTACAAGGGCCGCCAGGTCCTGACGCCGAAGGAAGACTAGGCTTCTCCCGAACGCTTCGGCGTCCGGGCCAGAGTTTCGCGGCCCCGCCTGGCGACAGGCGGGGCCGTTCGCGTTTGTGGCCGCGTTGTGGCCGCCCCGGCGTTGCCCCGTCGCCGGAAGCTGGCTAAGCCTCCCGCGCCCCTCGAAACCGCGCAAGGACCTGCGAGAAAGCCGTCATGACCGAGATCGTCGACATCAACGCCCGCGAGATCCTCGACAGCCGCGGCAATCCGACCGTCGAAGTCGACGTCATCCTCGAGGACGGCTCGATGGGCCGCGCTGCCGTGCCCTCCGGCGCCTCCACCGGCGCCCACGAGGCGGTCGAGAAGCGGGACGGCGACAAGACCCGCTACGGGGGCAAGGGCGTGCGCCAGGCGGTCGATGCGGTGAACGGCGAGATCTACGACGCGCTGGCGGGCTCGGACGCCGAGGACCAGCGGCGGGTCGACCGGCTGCTGATCGAGCTCGACGGCACGCCGAACAAGAGCCGGCTGGGCGCCAACGCCATCCTCGGCGTCAGCCTGGCCACCGCCAAGGCGGCGGCGAGTTCCGCGGCGCTGCCGCTCTACAAGTATGTCGGCGGGGTCTCGGCCCGGGTGCTGCCGGTGCCGATGATGAACATCATCAACGGCGGGGCGCACGCCGACAATCCGATCGACATCCAGGAATTCATGATCCTGCCCACCGGCGCGGCCAGTTTCGCCGAGGGCCTGCGGATGGGCGCGGAGATCTTCCATGGCCTGAAGAAGGCGCTGCACGACGCCGGCCACAACACCAATGTCGGCGACGAGGGCGGCTTTGCGCCCAACCTCTCCAGCGCCGAGGATGCGCTGGCCTTCATCGTCAAGGCGGGCGAGGCGGTGGGCTACCGCGCCGGCGAGGACTTCGTGCTCGGCCTGGACGTCGCCTCCACCGAATTCTTCAAGGGCGGCAAGTACGCCATGGAAGGCGAGGGCAAGACCGTCGATTCGGCCGGCATGGTCGATTACCTGGCCGGCCTGGTCGCCAAGTTCCCGATCGTCTCCATCGAGGACGGCTGCGCCGAGGATGACTTCGCGGGCTGGAAGCTGCTCACTGAACGCCTGGGCCGCCAGGTGCAGCTGGTCGGCGACGACCTGTTCGTCACCAATCCGGTGCGACTCGCCAAGGGAATCGAGGACGGCCTCGCCAACTCGATCCTGGTGAAGGTCAATCAGATCGGCACCCTGTCGGAGACCCTCGACGCGGTCGATATGGCCCACCGCGCCGCCTACACCGCGGTGATGAGCCACCGCTCCGGCGAGACCGAGGATTCGACCATCGCGGATCTCGCGGTCGCCACCAACTGCGGACAGATCAAGACCGGCTCGCTGGCCCGCTCCGACCGCACCGCCAAGTACAACCAGCTGCTGCGCATCGAAGAGGAGCTGGGCGACCAGGCCCTCTATCTCGGCCGCAAGGCGCTGAAGCAGTAGCCTCTCCTCGATCGTCGTCGCCCGGCTTGTCCGGGTGATGACGGCTTGGGGAAATCGGAAGCCGAATCAACACGGTTAGCCGGCTCTTAACCACAGCGGCATGAAGCTCCTGCGCGTCCTAGTAAGGGATTCGCCGTGCTCGCCCGTCTTCGCCCCTATCTGCCGACCGCCGCCCTGGCATTCCTGATCTTCTATTTCGGGTTCCACGCCTTCACGGGCGACCAGGGGATTCTCAGTTCCAACAAGCGCGATGAGACCCTGACGGCGAAGACCCGTGAGCTCGCCGCCGTGCGCGCCCAGCGGCAGGATCTGGAAATGCGCGCCCGTTTGCTGCGCGACACCAGCCTTTCCGCCGACCTCCTGGAGGAAAGAGCCCGCTCCCTGCTAGGCTTCGCCGATCCAAGAGACTATGTGATCCGAATGAAGCCGTAGGACCGGTAAACGGTTCTAGAAGGCGACCCAGGGACCACGGAGAGACGTATGGCGCGTGGGCAGACCGGCCCAGCCGGTCGGCGGAAAGCCAATGGCGCTGACCCCAAGAAGGCTCCTTCAGGAGCCGGCAGGGAAGAGCTGCTAAAATACTATCGGGACATGCTGCTGATCCGCCGCTTCGAGGAGCGGGCCGGACAGCTCTACGGCATGGGCCTGATCGGCGGCTTCTGCCACCTCTACATCGGCCAGGAGGCCATTGCCGTCGGCGTGCAGGCGGTGAAGCAGCCTGGGGACCAGGTGATCACCGGCTATCGTGACCACGGCCACATGCTGGCGTGCGGGATGGACCCGCGCGAGGTCATGGCTGAGCTCACCGGCCGCATCACCGGCTCGTCCAAGGGCAAGGGCGGCTCGATGCACATGTTCTCGACGGAAGCCGACTTCTACGGCGGCCACGGGATCGTCGGGGCGCAGGTCAGCCTGGGCACCGGCCTGGCGCTCGCCAACCACTATCGGGACAACGGCAAGGTTGCGTTCACCTACTTCGGCGACGGCGCGGCCAACCAGGGCCAGGTCTACGAGAGCTTCAACATGGCGGAGATCTGGAGCCTCCCGGTCGTCTACGTGATCGAGAACAACCAGTACGCCATGGGCACCTCCATCGAGCGGTCGTCCTCCGAGACCCGCCTCCACAAGCGCGGCGCCTCGTTCCGGATCCCGGGCGAGGAAGTCGACGGCATGGACGTGCTGGCGGTCAAGGCCGCCGCGCAGAAGGCCGCCGACCACGCCCGCGCGGGCAACGGCCCGTACATTCTCGAGATGAAGACCTACCGTTACCGCGGCCACTCGATGAGCGACCCGGCCAAGTACCGCACCCGCGAGGAGGTCGACGAGGTCCGCAAGACCCGCGATCCCATCGACCACATCGAGGAACTGCTGGAAAAGCAGGGCTACGCCGACGAGGCGACCCTCAAGGCGGTGGACGCGGAGGTGAAGCGCATCGTCGCCGACGCCGCCGAGTTCGCCCGCACCAGCCCCGAGCCCGATCCCTCGGAGCTCTACACCGACGTCTACACGGAGGCCCGCGCGTGACCGACGTACTGATGCCGGCGCTGTCGCCCACCATGGAAGAGGGCACGCTCGCCAAGTGGCACGTGAAGGTCGGCGACCAGGTCCGCTCCGGCGACGTGATCGCCGAGATCGAGACCGACAAGGCGACCATGGAAGTCGAAGCCGTCGACGAAGGCACGGTGGAAGCCCTGCTGGTGCCCGAAGGCTCCGAAGAGGTGAAGGTCAACACCCCCATCGCCCGCCTGTCGGGCGAGGGCGGGGCGGCCGCGCCGTCCCCGGCGCCCGCTCCGGCGGCTGTTCCGGCCCAGGCTGAAGCCGCCGCCGGCGATCCCGAGAAGAAGCCGCCGGAAACCGCCAAGCCGCGGCCCGAGGGCGAGGGTGCAGTGGCCGTCACCTCGGCCGAGCCGCTGCGCGACCCGGAGCTTCCGGCCGGCGTCACCCTGGTGAAGACCACGGTCCGCGACGCCCTGCGCGACGCCATGGCCGAGGAGATGCGCCGCGACCCGGACGTGTTCCTGATGGGCGAGGAAGTCGCCCAGTACCAGGGCGCCTACAAGGTCAGCCGCGACATGCTGCAGGAGTTCGGCGACAAGCGGGTCATCGACACGCCGATCACCGAATACGGCTTCACCGGCCTGGGCGTCGGCGCGGCGATGGCGGGCCTGAAGCCCATCGTCGAGTTCATGACCTTCAACTTCGCCATGCAGGCCATTGATCATATTATCAATTCGGCCGCGAAGACGCTCTATATGTCCGGCGGCCAGATCAAGACCTCGATGGTCTTCCGCGGGCCCAACGGCGCGGCGGCCCGGGTGGCCGCCCAGCACAGCCAGGACTATGCGGCCTGGTACGGCCACGTCCCCGGCCTGAAGGTCATCGCCCCCTACGACTCGGCCGACGCCAAGGGCCTCCTGAAGGCGGCCATCCGCGACCCGAACCCCGTGGTCTTCCTGGAGCATGAGATGCTCTACGGCCAGGAGTTCGACGTCCCGGAGGGCATCGACTGGGTGCTGCCGATCGGCAAGGCCAAGGTTCGGCGCGAAGGCGCCGACGTCACCCTGGTGGCCTATTCCCGCATGGTCGGCTTCTGCCTGAAGGCGGCCGAGGAACTCGCCGCCGAAGGCATCGAGGCGGAGGTCGTAGACCTGCGCACCATCCGGCCGATGGACTACCAGACCGTCGTCGAGAGCGTGAAGAAGACCAACCGCCTGGTCACCGTCGAGGAAGGCTGGGGCCCGATGGGCATCGGCGCCGAGATCGTCGCCAAGGTGCTGGAGCACGCCTTCGACTACCTGGATGCGCCGCCCGCGCGGGTCCACCAGGAAGACGTGCCGCTGCCCTATGCGGCGAACCTGGAAGCCCTGTCGATGCCGTCCGTCGAGAAGATCGTGAAGGCGGCAAAGGCGGTCAGCTACAAATGAGCGACGACGCCTTCACATGGAGGGCGGGCGGTTGCCATTGCGGCGGCGTGCGGTTCGAGGTGGCGCTTCCGCCTGTCGTGGAAGCGCAGACCTGCAACTGCTCGATGTGCGCCAAGACCGGCTTCGTGCACATCATCGTGCCGGAGAGCCGTTTCCGCATCACCAAGGGGCGGGAACGGCTGGCGGAGTACACCTTCAACACCCGGGTGGCGAAGCACCTGTTCTGCGCCGAGTGCGGAGTGAAGAGCTTCTACCGGCCGCGGTCCAATCCTGACGGCTGGAGCGTCAACGCCCGCTGCCTGGACAGCCTGGAAGGCGTCGACCTGGACCTGACCGCGTTCGACGGCCAGAACTGGGAGGCGAACGCCGAGCAACTGGCGCACCTGTCGCGGGAGCCGGCATGAGCCAGCCGCTGACCGGCCACTGCCACTGCGGCGCGATCCGGGCGATCCTGGAGACCTCGAAGACGGCCGCCGAGCTGCCGCTTCGCGCCTGCCAGTGCGGCTTCTGCCGCCGCCACGGCGCGCTGACCACCAGCGATCCCGAGGGCTTCCTGCATATCGAGGCGGCGCCCGGCAGCCTCAACCGCTATCGCTTCGGCCAGCGCCTCGGCGATTTCCTGCTCTGTGCGGAGTGCGGTGTCTACGTCGCCGCCACCGTGGACGGCGAGACCGGCCTCTTGGCCGTGCTCAACGTGACCGGCGTCGCCCTGCCGGGCTTCGAGGGCCGCACGCCCGAGCCCATGACCTATGATGACGAGACGCCCGACCAGAAGCTGGCGCGCCGCAAGGCGCGCTGGATGCCGGCGGTCTTCGTCGAAACCCAACCGAGCGCCTGACGCATGTCCATCGACGTCCTTATGCCCGCCCTGTCCCCCACCATGGAGGAGGGCACCCTCGCCAAGTGGCACGTGAAACAGGGTGACCAGGTCCGCTCCGGCGACGTGATCGCCGAGATCGAGACCGACAAGGCCACCATGGAGGTCGAAGCCGTCGACGAGGGCACGATCGAAGCCATCCTGGTGCCGGAAGGCTCCGAGGGCGTGAAGGTCAACACGCCGATCGCCCGCCTGTCGGGCGAGGGCGACACCGCCGCCCCGGCTCCGGCCGCCGCGCCCGCGGCCAAGGCTGAACCGAAAGAAGCCCCCAAGGCTGCGCCCGCCGCAGCGCCGGCGCCACAACCTGCACCGGCCGCGCAAGCCGCGCCCGCGCCCGCCAAGGCGACCGGCGGCAATCGCATCTTCGCTTCGCCGCTCGCCCGGCGGATCGCCGAGCAGAAGGGCCTGGACCTCGCCACCCTGCAGGGCTCCGGCCCGCACGGGCGGATCGTCAAGGCCGACGTGGAAAGCGCCCGGCCGGGCCAGGCGCGGGCTCCGGCCGCGACGCCTGCCGGCCAGCCTGCGCCCGCCGCCGCGCCGCGGCAGGTGCAGTCGCTGGAGCAGATGGGCATTGCGCCCGGCAGCTACGACCTCATCCCGCTGGACGGCATGCGCAAGACCGTGGCCCGGCGGATGACCGAGAGCTTCCGCGACGTGCCGCACTTCCCGCTGACCATCGACCTGGAGATCGACGGCCTGCTGGCCGCCCGCGCCAAGATCAACGGCCTCCTGGAGAAGGAGGGCGTGAAGGTCAGCGTCAACGATCTGGTCATCAAGGCCGCCGCCATCGCCCTGAAGCGGGTGCCGGAGGCCAACGCCTCCTACACGCCGGAAGGCATCGCCATGCACCACCACGCCGACGTGGCGATGGCGGTCGCCGTCCCCGGCGGGCTGATCACCCCGATCATCCGCCAGGCGGAGCTGAAGGGCCTCAGCACCATCGCCACCGAGGCCAAGGACCTGGCGGAGCGGGCGCGGACCAAGAAGCTGAAGCCCGAGGAATTCCAGGGCGGCACCTTCTCGGTCTCCAACCTCGGCATGTTCGGCATCAAGTCGTTCGCCTCGATCATCAACGAGCCGCAGGGCGCGATCCTGTCGGTGGGGGCGGGCGAGAAGCGGCCCGTGGTGCGCGGCGACCAGTTGGCGGTCGCCACGGTGATGAGCGTGACGCTGACCTGCGATCACCGCGTGGTCGACGGCGCCACCGGCGCGCGTTGGCTCGCCGCCTTTAAGGCGCTGATCGAAGACCCCATCACGATGATCGTCTGAGGCCGGGAGCGTAGCGTATGGATTTCGACCTCATCGTCATCGGTTCGGGCCCTGGCGGCTATGTGACCGCCATCCGGGCCGCGCAGCTCGGCCTGAAGACCGCCATCGTCGAGCGTGAGCTCTTGGGCGGCATCTGCCTGAACTGGGGCTGCATCCCCACCAAGGCGCTGCTGAAGTCGGGCGAGGTCTACGAGCAGCTCGACCACCTGGGCGACTACGGCCTGCAGGTGGAGAAGCGCGGCTTCGACTTCGACAAGGTGGTGCAGCGGTCGCGGAAGGTCTCCGCCCAGCTGAACGCCGGCGTCGCCTTCCTGATGAAGAAGCACAAGATCGAGGTGATCGAGGGCACGGCCAGGCTCGAAAAGGGGCAGGGGGCGCCGAAGGTGGTGGTGGCCCTGAAGGCCGGCGGTTCGCGCACGGTGCAGGCGAAGAACGTCATCCTCGCCACCGGCGCCCGCGCCCGCACCATCCCGGCGGCCGGCCTGGAGCCGGACGGCGAGCGGGTCTGGACCTACCGCGAGGCGCTGGCGCCGAAGGCCGCGCCGAAGTCGCTGATCGTCATCGGCTCGGGCGCCATCGGCATCGAGTTCGCCAGCTTCTACCGCGCCCTGGGCGCGGACGTGACGGTGATCGAGGCCCTGCCGCGCATCCTGCCGATCGAGGACGAAGAGGTCTCCAAGGCCGCCCACAAGGCGTTCGAGAAGCGCGGCCTGAAGTTCCGGGTGCCGGCCAACGTCAAGAAGCTGACCAAGTCGGCCTCCGGCGTTTCGGTGGAGATCGAGGCCGGCGGCAAGGCCGAGACCCTGCAGGCCGAGGTGGCGATCGTCGCGGTCGGCATCGTCGGCAACGTCGAGGACCTCGGCCTGGAGGCGCTGGGCGTGAAGATCGAGCGCACCCACGTGGTCACCGACGCGCACGGCGCCACCGGCGTGCCCGGCCTCTACGCCATCGGCGACGTGGCCGGTCCGCCCTGGCTGGCGCACAAGGCCAGCCACGAGGGCGTCCACTGCGTCGAGCACATCGCCGGCCTGAAGCCGACCAACCTCAACTCGCCGATCCCCGGCTGCACCTATTCGACGCCGCAGATCGCCTCGGTGGGGCTCACCGAGGCCCAGGCCAAGGACCAGGGGCTCGACCCCAAGGTCGGCCGCTTCCCGTTCCGGGTGAACGGCAAGGCGATCGCCTCCGGCGAGACCGAGGGCTTCGTCAAGACGGTGTTCGACGGCAAGACCGGGGCGCTGATCGGGGCGCACATGATCGGCGCCGAGGTCACCGAGATGATCCAGGGCTTCACCCTGGCGATGACCCTGGAGGCCACCGAGGCCGAACTGCAGGCCACGGTGTTCCCGCACCCGACCATGAGCGAGGCCATGCACGAGGCGTCGCTCGACGCCTACGGCCTGGTCCTGCACATCTGACGCGGGGCTAGGGCCGCTTTCGCACCAGCGCGTCCAGGCTCCACAGGCCGGCGCCGGCGAAGACCAGGTAGAGGAACACGAAGCAGTAGAGCACCGCGGCCTCGCCCATGTTGAGGGCCGGCCAGAGGCCCTGCGGCGCGTGGACCATGAAGTAGGCCGCCGCCATCTCGCCGGAACAGACGAAGGCGGCCGCGCGGGTGAACAGCCCGAGCGCGATCAGCGCGCCGCCAACGATCTCGATCCAGGCCGCCGCCACCAGCATCGGCGGCAGCGGACTGGGCAGCCCCGGCGCCGCGGCCGGGAAGTGGAACAGCTTCATCAGCCCGTGCTCCATGAAGAGCAGGGCGGTGACGATCCGCAGGATGCTAAGCACCCGCGGCGCCCAGACGTCGAGATTCGGCATGGTCGTTTCCCCTTCTGCCCCGGCGATTGGTCGCCGACGCCCCTGAAACGCTCGCCGAAACTCCCGCGCTGTCAGGCCGCCCGACGTATCTCGGCGTCCACGATGCGCTGCAGCGCGACGTAATCGGTCTTGCCGGTGCCGAGCACCGGGATCTCCATGACCCTGATGATCTTCTTCGGCACGCCGATCTCCGGCGCGCCGATGGACTGCGCGTGCGCCACCAGCGGCCCGGTCTCAGCGTCTCGGCGGTCGGTGACCAGCACCAGGCGCTCGCCCTTCTTCGGATCGGGCAGGGCGACCACGGCGTGCCGGCCCTCCGGCCAGACGGCGCTGGCCAGGTCTTCCGCGGCGGTCAGCGACACCATCTCGCCGCCCACCTTGGCGAAGCGCTTCACCCGCCCGAGGATCTTCACCCAGCTGTCGTCGCTGATCGCGACCACGTCGCCGGTGTCGTGCCAGCCGTCGACCGGCGGCTCCAGCCCGCCGTCGGCCGCGAGATACCCGGCCATGACGTTGGGGCCGCGGACGTAGAGCTTGCCGCCGCCCTTGATGCCGTCCACCGGCTCGAGGCGGGTCTCCATGCCGGGCAGGAGCCCGCCCACGGTGCCGCGGCGGTTGTCGACGGGCTTGTTCACCGCGATCACCGGCGCGGCCTCGGTGGCGCCGTAGCCTTCCAGCACCGGGATCGGGCCGAACCGCTCGGCGATCAGGTTGTGGGTCTCCTCGCGCACCTTCTCGGCGCCGCAGACGATGAACTTCAGGCCCGAGAGATCGCCCGGATCGGCGGTGCGGGCGTACTGGTTCACGAAGGTGTCGGTTGCCAGCAGGATCGAGGCCCCGGTGTCGCGGATCAGCGGCGGGATCTGCTTGGTGTGCAGGGGCGAGGGGTACTCGAACGCCTTCATGCCGGTGAGGATCGGCAGCAGCACGCCGCCGGTCAGGCCGAAGCAGTGGAAGGTCGGCAGCGGATTGAACATCACCCAGGCGGGATCGAGGTCGATGTGGGCGGCGATCTGCTGGACGTTGGCGATCAGGTTGGCCTGGGTCAGCACGACGCCGCGCGGCGCGCCGAAGCTGCCGGAGGTGAACAGGATGACGCCGGGATCCTGCGGCGTGGTCGGCGTGCGGAACCGGCTCGGGAAGGTGGCGGCGGCGGCGGCGTAGAGCTTGTCGGCCAGGCCCACCGTCTCGCGGACGTCTTCCAGATAGGTGACCTTGGTCAGGGTCTCGATGGCGTCGACCAGGTCGTGCAACTTGCCCTGCTCGACGAAGCGGTGGGAGGTCAGCACCCGTCGCACGCCGGCCAGCTCGCAGGCGGCCTTCAGGTTCCGGATGCCGGCCGTGAAGTTCAGCATAGTCGGGGTGCGACCGAAGGCATGCAGGGCGAAGAAGGTCACCACCGCCGCGGAACTGGCGGGCAGCATGACGCCCACCCGCTCGCCGGGCCGGGTGAAGGCCGCGATCTTGCGGCCGAGCGCGAAGGCCGCGCGGATCAGGTCGGTGTAGGTGAGGGGATTGCGTTCCTGATCCTCAAGGATCGGCTTCTTGGCGCCGTAGGTCTGGCGGGCCTCGACCAGGGCGTCGAAAAGCGACGTCTGGGCCTGGGCGGAATCGAACGTACGCGACAAAGGCGAATACCTCCCCGGACTCCTGCCGGTATTGTTGGCGCGGAGCCTATAGCCGGACTTCAGCCTTGAAAAGATTCGTCACAGTTCGTGAGCTGGCGGCGCTGTGCGAATTCGCGACTTGATCCGAAGTCGATGACCGCCGATCTAGGGGCCATGGCCGTGGTCATCGACACCGTCGGGCAGGTGCGCCCCCGACACCCCGAGAAGCAGGCGCGTCCCGACAGCCCGCTGTTGCGTAAACCCGACTGGCTGCGCGTCCGCGCGCCGGGCTCGCCGGGCTACAACGCCACGCGCGCGATCGTGAAGGATCACGGGCTGGTCACCGTCTGCGAGGAAGCGGCCTGCCCGAACATCGGCGAGTGCTGGTCGAAGAGCCACGCCACCATGATGATCATGGGCGAGGTCTGCACCCGCGCCTGCGCCTTCTGCAACGTGGCGACCGGCAAGCCCGACGCCCTCGACCCCACCGAACCCGCCCGCGTCGGCGACGCGGTGGCCAAGATGGGCCTGAAGCACGTGGTCATCACCTCGGTGGACCGCGACGACCTGGCCGATGGCGGCGCGGCCCACTTCGCCGCCGTCGTGCGGGCGATCCGCGCCGCCGCGCCGGGCACCACCATCGAGATCCTGACCCCGGACTTCCTGAGGAAGCCGGTCAGCGCCGCCCACGAGGTGATCGATTCCAAGCCCGACGTCTTCAACCACAACCTGGAGACCGTGCCGCGCCTCTACCTCTCCATCCGTCCGGGCGCCCGCTACTACCATTCGCTGCGCCTGCTGGAGCGGGTGAAGGAACGCGATCCGACCCAATTCACCAAGTCGGGCGTTATGGTCGGGCTGGGCGAGGCCAAGGAAGAGGTCATGCAGGTCATGGACGACATGCGCTCGGCCGGCGTCGACTTCATCACCATCGGCCAATACCTGCAGCCGACCCGCAAGCACGCCGCCATCGACCGCTTCGTCCATCCCGACGAGTTCCGGGCCTATGAAGAGATCGCCCGGGCCAAGGGCTTCCTGATGGTCTCGGCCAGCCCGCTGACCCGCTCCTCACACCACGCCGGCGAGGATTTCGCCCGCCTGCAGGCGGCGAGGATGGCGCGGGAAGCAGCGGCCTGAGGCCGGCGTTTTGCGGCACCACGTCTCAAAGCTTCTGCCCTACACGCCCGAGCAGCTGTTCCAGCTGGTCGGCGACGTGGACGCCTATCCGCAGTTCGTGCCGTGGATCAACGCCATGCGCACCTGGAACCCCCGCAGCCTGAGCGAGGGCGTGGACGCGGTCGACGCCGAGGCCGGCGTCGGCTTCTCGTTCCTGAAGGAGCGGTTCTCCACCCGCGTGCGCCGTGACGCCCGCAATCGGCAGATCGACGTCAGCCTGATCTCCGGCCCGTTCAAGAAGCTGGACAACCGCTGGCGCTTCCTGGACGCCGGCCATGGCTGCACGCGCGTCGAGTTCGACATCGACTTCGCCTTCCAGTCGCGGCTGCTGGAAGCCCTGCTCACCGCCAACTTCGCGCACGCGGTGGACAAGCTGATGACCTGCTTCGAGGCGCGGGCGAAGGCGCTGTACGGGCAGGCCGAGGCCACCGCCGACGTCGCCCCCGCGGCCGTCGGAGAGGGATCGGGCGAAGCCGCCTAGGTCATCCGGTCGCGGAGCATCTGCAGGGCGGCCTGCACCGCGGCCAGCTGGATGCCTTCGCGGGTATCTTCCTCGAAGAGCTCGTGGCGGTGCATCAGGCCGTGGTTCGAGCGGGCGGTGGCGATGTGGACGGTGCCGACCGGCTTCATGGGCGTGCCGCCGCCGGGGCCGGCGACCCCGGTGATCGCCACGGAGATGTGGGCGTTGGAGTTCTCCAGGGCGCCCTCGGCCATCATCCGCGCCACCGGCTCCGAGACCGCGCCCAGGTCGGCGATCAGGTCGCCGGGCACCCCGAGCAGCTCCTGCTTGGCGCGGTTGGAATAGGTCACGAAGCCGCGCTCGAAGACGTCGGACGCTCCCGACACCGAGCAGATCGCGCCGGCCACCAGACCGCCAGTGCAGCTCTCCGCCGTGACGATCCGCAGCGAGCGCTCCCGGGCCTCGTCGACGAGCAGGCGGGCCAGCGTGACGATCTCGAGGGAAAACATCGGCGGCGACCTCTGACAAACGACTAGGCGGAAGCGGAGCGAGACCACAACATCGGCGGCCGCGTCGATTCAAGGTGATTTGCGCCCATGACCTCGATCCCCGCCGACCAACGCGCCGGCGTCCTGCCGCCGCGGGCGCTGTTCGCGGTCACGGTGTTCGCCAGCGCCGCGCTGGTCTTCCTGGTCGAGCCGATGGTGGCCAAGCTGGTCCTGCCGCAGCTGGGCGGCAGCCCGTCGGTGTGGAACACCAGCCTGGCCTTCTTCCAGATCGCCCTGCTGGCCGGCTACGGCTACGCCCACGCGCTGCAACGATTGCGCACGGTGCGGGCCCAGGCGCTGGTCCACTGCGCCGTCCTGGTGCTGGCGGCGCTGGCCCTGCCGCTGCGGGTCAACGCGGTGTTCGGGCCGCCGTCCTCGCAGTATCCGAGCCTGTGGCTGCTGGGCGTGCTCGCGGTCTCGATCGGCGCGCCGTTCGCGGCGCTCTCCGCCACCGCGCCCCTGGTGCAGGCCTGGTACGCCCGGGTGGTCGGCGGCGGCGAGGGCCGCGAGCCCTATGTGCTCTATGCGGCCAGCAACCTCGGCAGCCTGCTGGCGCTGCTGGCCTATCCGGTCCTGGTGGAGCCGACGTTGACCCTGGAAGGCCAGCGGCTGGGCTGGAGCGCCGGCTATGCGGTGTTCGTGCTGCTGATCGGAAGCCTGGCGCTCACGGTCGTGCGCGCCCCGCAGCTACCCGCGCCGGCCGCCACTCAAACCGCCGCGAAGCCGGTGCTCTGGGTCGAGCGCCTGCGCTGGGCGGCGCTGGCCGCCATCCCGTCGAGCCTGATGCTCGGGGTCACCACTCACATCACCACGGACGTGGCTTCCGCGCCCTTCCTCTGGGTGCTGCCGCTGGCGCTCTACCTGCTGACCTTCGTGATCGCCTTCCAGGCCAGGCCCGCGATCCCGCCCAAAGTGACCCTGACGGTCCAGGCCGCGCTGGTGGCCGCCTGCGCCGCCATCCTGCCGTTCAGCGGCCTGCACATCGCCCTGCAGTTCGCCATCCACATCGGCGCGTTCTTCTTCACCGCCCTGATGTGCCACCAGGCGCTGGTGGCGCAGCGGCCGGAACCCGCCCGGCTCACCGAGTTCTATCTGTGGATGTCGGTGGGCGGGGTGGTCGGCGGCGGCTTCAACGCCTTCATCGCCCCGGTGATCTTTGACAACGTCTGGGAGTATCCGCTGGTGCTGGCGCTCTCCTGCCTGGCGCGGCCCTGGGGGAACTGGCGGATCGAGCCGCAGGCCTGGGTGATGCTCGGCATGGGCATGGTCTGCGCCCTGGCGACGGTGGCGATCACCAGCTTCCGCAGCCACTTCCCGGGCCACGAGGTTGTCGGCGACCTCAACCTGCTGCAGCTGGTGACCATCGCCCTGATGATGGCGGCGGCGATCGCCGCCTTCATTGTGCGCGGCCGGGCGCTGCTGTTCTTCGCGGTGATCTCGGTGCTGTCGATGTCCGCCGACGCGGCGTCCGACCGGGCGACCACGACGCAGAGCTGGCGGAGCTTCTTCGGCGTGCTGAGGCAATCGCAGGCCGAGGTCCCGGCGCTGGGCGGAACCGTGCGGATGCTGGCCCACGGCACCACCCTGCATGGGGCGCAGGCCGCGAACCCGGCCTGGCGCTGCCATCCGCTGGTCTACTACACCCCCAGCACTCCGATCGGTCAGGTGTTCGCCGCCCTGCAGAAGGAGCGGCCGGACCTGCGCATCGGCGCGGTCGGCCTCGGCACCGGCTCGGTGGCCGCCTACGTCCGGCCCGGCGACCACCTGACCTTCTTCGAGATCGATCCCCTGGTGATCCGCATCTCCACCAACCCGGCGCACTTCAGCTACACGACCGCCTGCGCCAAGGGGCCGGTCGACTATGTGGTGGGCGACGCGCGCCTGACGGTGGCGAAGCAGCCGCCCGCCGCCTTCGACATCCTGCTGATCGACGCCTTCTCGTCCGACGCTGTGCCGGCGCACCTGCTCACCGCCGAGGCCGTGCGCGGCTACCTGACCCACCTGAAGCCCGACGGGGTGCTGATCCTGCACCTGTCGAACCGCAACCTCGACCTGAAGGGCCCGGCCCAGGCGGTGGCGCGTGCGGCCGGTGGCGTCGCCCTCCTGCAGCAACGCCGCATCGCGAAGGGGCAGGGCGCCTTCTGGGAGGCCGACGAGGATGCGCTGGTCATCGGCCGCTCGCCGACGGCGCTGGCCCGGTTCGCCGGCGATCGGCGCTGGACGCCGTCCGACCCCACCAAGGTGCGGCCCTGGACCGACGACTACGTGAACCTGCCAGGCGCCCTGTGGCGGCGGATGAAGGAGCGGGCCGTCGGCGACCGTTAGAGCGGCGTCTCCACCGAGACCACGGCCTGGGCCATCAGCCCTTCCTCGCGGCCGGTGAAGCCCATGCCCTCGGTGGTGGTGGCCTTGACGCTCACCCGCTGGATCGGCAGGCCCAGCAGGTCGGCGATCCGCTGGCGCATGGCGTCGCGGTGCGGCCGGATCTTCGGCCGCTCGCAGATCAGGGTCACGTCGGCATTGAGGATCCGCCCCCCCTGGGCGGCCACCAGCTTCACGGCATGGGTCAGGAACTGGTCGGAGGACGCGCCCTTCCACCGCGGGTCGGTGGGCGGGAAATGCTCGCCGATGTCGCCGTCGGCGATCGCCCCGAGCACGGCGTCGGTCAGGGCGTGGAGGCCGCAGTCGGCGTCGGAATGACCTATCAGGCCCAGCTCGTGCTCGATGCGGATGCCGCACAGCCAGACCACGTCGCCCGGGCCGAAGCGGTGGGCGTCGATGCCCTGGCCCATCCGTACGATGCGCCGCGAGGCGGCCAGCTGCTCGGCCATGAGGAAGTCCTCAGGGTAGGTCAGCTTCATCAGCATCGGGTCGCCGGGGATCATCGCCACGTGGCCGCCGGCGCGCTCCAGCACCGAGGCGTCGTCGGTCGGCTCCTCGTTGGCCGGCCAGCGGCGGTAGGCCGCCTTCAGGCGGCCGAAGCGGAAGGCCTGCGGGGTCTGGGCGCGCCACAGACCCTCGCGGGACACCGTCTCGTCGATCAGGCCGTCGCCGCGCTTCAGGGTGTCGGGAACGGGCAGGGCGGGCACCGCGCCGTCGGCCAGGTCCAGCGCCGCCAGCAGCCGGTCTACGTGATGACGGGCGACAAATGGACGCGCCGCGTCGTGCACCAGAACCGGCTGGTTGCGGCCGGCGCTGATCGCCGCCAGGCCGGCCTGAACGGACTCGGCGCGGGTCCGGCCGCCCGTCACGGCGGTCCAGCCCACCAGGCCTTCCAGCGCGGCGTCGACCTGTCCCAGGCGGTCGTGGGCGACGACGACCACGACTTCGCGCGCGCCGGCCGAGAGCAGGCCCTCCACCGACCAGCGGATCAGCGGCCGCGCGCCCAGCATGCGCCAGGCCTTCGGTTCGCCCGGCCCGGCCCGCAAGCCCGCCCCCGCCGCGACTATCACCGCGGAAAAACTCATGTGCACGTGTTTAGGGCGCTCAATGGCGTTGTCCAGTTCAAGCCGGGCTTTACGACGCTGCATAATGTGCCTAAAAAGACGCCGGCGGGAATGAGTAAAAAATGGGCAACACGCTCGAGCTTGGCGATGTGGCGGTCCACGGACGCGCCTGGATCGCGCCGATGACGGGGGTCTCCGATCTGCCGTTCCGGCGGGCGGCCAGCCGCCAGGGCGCCGCCTACGTCGCCACCGAGATGGTCGCCTGCGATGAATTCTCCCGCGGTCGTCCCGACGTGGTGCGCCGCGCCGCGGTGGGCGAGGGGCTGCCGCTGATGGTGGTGCAGCTGGTCGGCCGCGAACCGCGGCACATGGCCGAGGGCGCGCGGCTCGCCGCCCGGGCCGGCGCCCAGATCATCGACCTCAATTTCGGCTGCCCGGCCAAGGAAGTCACCGGCGCGCTGTCCGGCTCGGCGCTGATGCGCGATCCCGAGCTCGCCGCCAGCCTGATGGCCGCCGCGGTGGACGCCGTCGACGTGCCGGTGACGGTGAAGATGCGGCTCGGCTGGGACGACGCCTCGAGGAACGCCCCGGAGATCGCCGCCCGCGCCGAGGCGCTGGGCGTCAAGGCGGTCACCATCCACGGACGCACCCGCTGCCAGTTCTACAAGGGCGCCGCCGACTGGTCGGCGGTGCGGGCGGTGAAGCAGGCGGTCTCGATCCCGGTCATCGTCAACGGCGACATCGTCGATGGGGCGAGCGCGCGCATGGCCCTGGCGGCGTCCGGGGCCGACGCGGCGATGGTCGGCCGCGGGGTCTACGGCAAGCCGTGGATCGCCGCCCAGATCGAGGCGGAGCTGGCGGGCCTGGACTACCAGGAGCCCGAGGTCGAAGACCGATTGGCGATCGCGCTGGAGCACCTGCGCGAAAGCCTCACATTCTATGGCGACCGCCTGGGCCTGCGGATCTTCCGCAAGCACCTGGCCGCCTATATCGAAAGCGCCCCCTGGCCTGCGTCCGCGCAGGCCCGGAGAGAAGCGCGCTCGGCCATGTGCCGCCTGGAGGATGCCCGCGACGTCGAAAGAGGGCTTACCGCCCTCTGGCGCACCCCAGACCACAGGTTGGCGGCATGAACGGCAGAACACTAAGCCAGGCGCCCGGGATAGACCCCGCCGCCTTGAAGGCTGCGGCCTTCGACCTCAGTCCCGATCCCGCCCTGGTGGTGGACGGCGAAGGCGCCCTGGTGGCGGTGAACGAAGCCGCCGAGGCGCTGTTCGGCCAGGGACTGGGCCTCCTCGCCCGCGGCCGCTTCCGCGCCGCCCTGCCGCCGGGCTCGGCGCTGGTCTCGCTGCTCAACCGCGCCCTGGAGGAGGACGCCCGGGTGCGCGAGCGCGGCGTCGAGATCAACCTGTTCGGCCTGCCGCCCTTCGAGGCGGACGGAGCGGCCGCGCCGCTCGGCGACGGCTCGGTGCTGCTGACCCTGGCCATCAAGGCCGGCCTCGGGACCGAGCGCGGCGGGGTGGAAGCTGCCAACCTGCGCTCCATCGTCGGGCTCGGGCGCATGCTGGCCCACGAGATCAAGAACCCGCTGGCCGGCATCCGCGGCGCGGCGCAGCTGTTGAAGTCGGGCGCCAAGGCCGAGGACGCGCCGCTGGCCCAGCTGATCGTCGACGAGACCGACCGCGTGCGCCGGCTGGTGGACCGGATGGAGGCCTTCTCCGACGACGCCCTGCCCAAGCTCGATCAGATCAACATCCACCAGGTGCTCGACCGCGTGCGGGCGCTGGCCGCCAACGGGGTGGCCGACGGCCTGGTGCTGCGCGAGGCCTACGATCCGTCGCTGCCGCCGGTGCTCGGCGACGAGGATCAGCTGATCCAGATCTTCCTCAACCTGGTGAAGAACGCCGCCGAAGCTGCGCACGCCCGCGGCGACGGGCGGGGCGAGATCGCCATCCACACCGCCTACCGCCACGGCGTGCGGGTCCGCGCCGCCAAGGGCCAGGCCCTGCGCGGCGCGCCGATCGAGATCCGCGTGCAGGACAACGGCCCCGGCGTGCCGGCGCACCTGCGCGAGCACCTGTTCCAGCCGTTCGTCAGCTCCAAGGCCAACGGGGCGGGGCTGGGGCTCGCCCTGGTCACCAAGCTGGTCGCCGGACATGGCGGCCTGATCGACTTCGAATCCGAGCCCGGGCGGACCATCTTCCGGGTGCTGCTGCCAGTCGCGCCCGAAGAAGGTGTCTCCGCATGAACGCGTCCGGGAAGAAGATCCTGATCGCCGACGACGACTCCTCGATCCGGCTGGTGCTGAGCCAGGCCTTCACCCGGCTGGGATATCAGGTCCGCGCCACCGGCAACGCCACCACCCTCTTGAAGTGGGTGACCGACGGCGAGGGGGACCTGGTGGTCACCGACGTGGTGATGCCCGACGAGAACGTCTTCGACGTGCTGCCGCGCATCCGCAAGCAGCGGCCGAAGCTGCCGATCATCGTGATGAGCGCGCAGAACAACCTGATCACCGCGGTCAACGCCGCCGATGCCGGCGCCTTCGACTACGTGCCCAAGCCCTTCGACCTCGACGACATGACCTCGGCCGCACGCCGGGCGCTGTCGCGGCCGGCCGACGCCGACGCCGCCAAGGCCCAGGCCCGGGCGGTGCGCGACGACCGGCTGCCGCTCATCGGCCGCTCCGGGCCGATGCAGGACGTCTACCGCACCATCGCCCGCCTGGTCGGGGCGGACCTGACCGTGCTGATCACTGGCGAGTCCGGCACCGGCAAGGAGCTGGTCGCCCGCGCCCTGCACGACATGGGCCGTCGCCGCGACGGCAAGTTCGTGGTCATCAACCTGGCCGCCGTGCCCCGCGAGCGGGTCGAGACCGAGCTGTTCGGCAAGGAAGACGGCGACAGCGGCAAGCTGGTGGACGCCGACGGCGGCACCCTGTTCCTGGACGAGATCGGCGACATGCCGCTGGACGCCCAGACCCGGCTGCTCAGGGTCATCGACGGCTCCGAGCCGGCGCTGAACCCGAAGACCGGCCGCCGCCCGAACGTGCGGATCATCGCCGCCACCAACCGCGACCTGCGCGGCCTGATCCAGCAGGGGCTGTTCCGCGAGGACCTGTTCTTCCGTCTCAACGTCGCCCCGCTGCGCCTGCCGCCGCTGCGCGACCGGGCCGACGACATCCCCGACCTGGCGCGCGCCTTCCTGCTGCGGGCGAATCGCGAGGGCCTGCCGTCCAAGACCATCGACGCCGCGGCCCTGGAACGACTGAAGCTGCACGCCTGGCCGGGCAACGTCCGCGAGCTGGAGAACCTGGTCCGGCGGATCTGCGCCCTCTATGGCGAGGACCTGATCACCGCGCGGATCGTCGAGCGCGAGCTCGCCGACCATCAGCCCGTCGTCGAAGGGCAGGAGGGTCCGAGCACGCTCGCCCAACTGGTCGAGCGCAAGCTCTCCGGCTACTTCGCCGACCAGCCCGACGGCCTGCCGCCGCCCGGCCTCTACGATCGGGTGCTGGAGGAGGTGGAGCGTCCGCTGATCCAGCTGACCCTGGCGGCGACCCGCGGCAACCAGGTCCGCGCCGCGGAGATCCTCGGCCTCAATCGCAACACCCTGCGCAAGAAGATCCAGGACCTGGGGGTCGAGATGAGCCGCGGCCGCCGCTGACCCGCCGCGTCCGCGACCACCGGGGCTAGGTCACACTGACGCTTCCCCGCAACATGCCTGTTGAGTTTGGAGCACAGTGCCGTAGGCTCTGAGCCCTATGTCGTTGCTGGTTGACCACATGCGGACCAGCGCCGGGGCTCAACGCCTCTGGCGCGCGATCCAGTCCCGCGTCGTGCTGGGTGTCGGCTACGGGGTGGCGGTCGTCCTCACGGGCGTCAGCATCCTGCTCGCCGCCTCGCCGCCGGCCAGCGGACCGGTCGGCCCCGCCAGCGAGATGATCCTCACCGTCCTGGGCCTCAACCTGGTGCTGATCCTGGCGCTGACCATGGTCGTGGCGCTGCGGTTCGTGGCCCTGATCAACGCCCGGTCGCGCGACGCCGGCGCGCGCCTGCACCTGCGATTCGTCACCCTGTTCGCGCTCGCCGCGGTGGCCCCGGCCGTGGTGGTGGCGCTGTTCATGGGCGTGCTGGTCAGTCAGGGCGTCGACCGCTGGCTGGGCCTGCGCGTGCAGACCGTGGTCGAGAACTCCGCCACCGTGTTCCGGTCCTACGTCGACGACCAGAAGCGCTACATCGGCGACCACGTCACCCTGATGGGCGCCGACCTCAACCGCGAGGCGCCCCACCTGCAGACCAGTCCGGTCAGCTTCAGCCACTACCTGGCGGTGCTGACCTCCTATCACGCCTTTCCGGCCGCCTATCTGGTGGACCGCCAGGGCCGGGTGCTGGCGCGGGCGGAGAGCACGGACGCGCCGCCCTACGTCATCCCGCCGGAGTCCAGCTTCAGGGCCGCCGACGAAGGCGACATCTCGGTGCGGCCGGTGGAGCAGGCCGACCTGATGCGGGCGGTCTATCGCCTCACCGGCTACGCCGACGCCTACCTCTACGTGATCAAGCCGGTGGAGAAGGGCATCCTCAACCACCTGCGCGAGGCCGAGGGCTCGCTGGTCTCCTATCGCGAGGCCGCGCAGAGCCGCGAACGCATCCAGACCATCTTCGCCCTGAGCTACGCCGAGACGGCGCTGCTGGTGCTGGTGGGGGCCGTATGGCTGGGGATGAGCGCCGCCAACGCCATCTCCGGGCCGGTCGGGCGGCTGGTGCAGGCGGCGGGCCGGGTGGCCGGTGGCGATCTCAGCGCCCGCGTCGACGCCGAGGACGACCCTGAAGAAATCGCCGTATTGTCTCGTGCTTTCAACAGCA
Source organism: Phenylobacterium hankyongense (assembly GCF_003254505.1). NCBI lineage: Bacteria > Pseudomonadati > Pseudomonadota > Alphaproteobacteria > Caulobacterales > Caulobacteraceae > Phenylobacterium > Phenylobacterium hankyongense. Next base: position 3,280,703 of record NZ_QFYP01000001.1, read on the forward strand.
TGACGCACGATCTTCAGGCGCAGCAGGCGGCCCTGAAACGCGCCAGCGAGGAGGCGGAGAGCCGCCGCCAGTTCATCGAGACCGTGCTGGCGGAAGTCAGCGCCGGGGTCATCGGCCTGGACGCGCGCGGCAGGATCTCCGCGGCCAACCGCCAGGCGGCGCTGCTGTTGGCCTTGCCGGGCGACCATGGCCGCGGCCGCAAGCTCGCCGACCTCGCTCCGGAGTTCGCCGCCGTCCTGGAGGCCGCCGCCCGCGGGGCAGAGCCGGAGGACGAGGTGGATGTGGTCCGCGGTCGCGAGACGCGCCGCCTGCGGGTCCGCGCCAGCCACAGCGAAGGCGGGCTGGTGCTGACCTTCGACGACATCACCCGCCTGGTCACCGCCCAGCGCAACGCCGCGTGGCGCGACGTCGCGCGCCGCATCGCCCACGAGATCAAGAACCCGCTGACGCCGATCCAGCTGTCGGCCGAGCGGATCCGCAAGAAGTACCGCAAGGACATCGCCGAATCGGAGCTGGAGACCTTCGACCGCTGCACCGACACCATCGTGCGCCAGGTGGGCGACATCGGCCGGATGGTCGACGAATTCTCCGCCTTCGCCCGGATGCCGGCTCCGAAGTTCGCCGAGCAGGACGCCGCCGAACTGCTTCGCGCGGCGGTGTTCGCCCAGCGGGTCGCCAGTCCCGAGCTGGAGATCGAGCTGGAGGAACCGGCCCAGGTCACCTTGTTGGCCGACGGCCGCATGCTGGCCCAGGCCCTGACCAACGTGCTGAAGAACGCCGCCGAGGCGGTGGACGCCCATCGCGCCGCCTCGCCAAAGCTGCAGGGCCGGATCCGGGCGCGCCTCGTCGCCGACGACGGCGGGGTGGCGTTCGAGGTCGAGGACAACGGCGTCGGCCTGCCCGACAAGGACCGCGACCGGCTGACCGAGCCCTATGTGACGACGCGGGAAAAGGGCACCGGCCTCGGCCTCGCGATCGTGAAGCGAATTCTGGAAGACCACGGCGGTGAGCTCGAGCTCACCGACGCCAGGACCGGCGGCGGGGCGCTCGCCATCCTGTGGCTGCCCGCCAGCGCGCGCGTGCGCCGCGAAACCGCACCTCAATCCGTGACCGCGTGAAGGACTAGATGATGGCGTCAGACGTTCTGGTGGTCGACGACGAGGCGGACATCCGCGACCTCGTGGCGGGCATCCTCTCCGATGAGGGTTATGCAGTCCGCACCGCCACGGACTCCGAATCCGCCCTGGCGGAGGTGCGGGCCCGCAAGCCCGCGCTGCTGATCCTCGACATCTGGATGCAGGGCGGCGGCATGGACGGGCTGGAGCTGCTCGACCTGGTCAAGCGCCTGGACGGCGACCTGCCGGTGATCATGATCTCCGGCCACGGCAACATCGAAACCGCGGTCAGCGCCATCAAGCGCGGCGCCTACGAGTTCCTGGAGAAGCCGTTCAAGTCCGACCGGCTGCTGCTGGTGGTCGAGCGCGCCCTGGAGGCGGCCAACCTCAAGCGGGAGAACCGCCGCCTGCGCGCCCAGGCGATGACGCCCGAGGGCCTGATCGGCCGCTCGATGGCCGCCCAGCAGCTACGCCAGATGATCGCCAAGCTGGCGGGCGCCAACAGCCGGGTGCTGATCTCCGGCCCCGCGGGCTCGGGCAAGGAGACGGTGGCCCGCCTGATCCACGCCGGCTCCAACCGCGCCCGGGCCGAATTCGTGGCGATCAGCGCCGCCGGCATGACCCCGGAGCGGATGGACATCGAGCTGTTCGGCGAGGAAGGCGAGGGGGGCCGGACGGCCAAGATCGGGGTGTTCGAACGCGCCCACGCCGGCACGCTCTACCTCGACGAAGTGGCCGACATGCCGCGCGAGACTCAGGGGCGGATCCTGCGCGTGCTGGTGGACCAGCGGTTCCGCCGCGTCGGCGGGGACTCCGACGTCCAGGTGGACGTGCGCGTGGTCTCCTCCACCTCCCGCGACCTGCGCGAGGAGATCGCCGCGGGCCGCTTCCGCGAGGACCTGTTCCACCGGCTGAACGTCGTGCCGGTGAACGTGCCCGGCCTGTCGGAGCGGCGCGAGGACATCCCCGAGCTGCTCGAATATTTCATCGACCGCATCTGCGGCGCCACCGGCATGCCGCGGCGCAAGCTCGCCGACGACGCGCTGGCCACCCTGCAGGTCCGCGCCTGGCCGGGGAACCTGCGCCAGCTGCGCAATAACGTGGAGCGGATGCTGATCCTGGCCTCCGGCGCGCCGGCGGAGCCGATCACCGCCGACATGCTGCCCGCCGAGGCCACCGTGAACGACCAGGCGGCCAGCCTGGGGGCCGAGCGGATCATTGCGCTACCGCTGCGCGAGGCGCGCGAGGTGTTCGAGCGGGAATACCTCAACGCCCAGATGCTGCGCTTCTCCGGCAACATCTCCCGCACCGCCGCCTTCATCGGCATGGAGCGCTCGGCGCTTCACCGCAAGCTGAAGTCGCTGGGCCTGTCCGGAGGCCGGCCGCTCGAAGAAGAGGTCGGCTGATGGGCCGGATCGCCTACGTCAACGGCCGCTTCCTGCCGCAGCGCGAAGCCACGGTCCACATCGAGGATCGCGGCTACCAGTTGGCCGACGCCGTCTACGAGGTCTGGGCGCTGTTCGACGGCAAGCTGACGGACGCGGAGGGCCATTTCACGCGGCTGGAGCGCAGCCTCTCCGAACTGCGCATCCCCATGCCGATGAGTCGGCGGGCGCTGACGCTGGTGCTGCGCGAGGCGGTGCGCCGCAACCGCATCCGTGACGGCCTGGTCTACCTGCAGGTCAGCCGCGGCGTCGCCCCGCGCGACCATGCCTTCCCGACCCAGCCTGTCGCGCCCGCCATGGTCATCACCGTCAGCGCCGTCGACCGGGTGGCCGCCGAGATCCGCGCCGCCAAGGGCATCGGCGTGATCACCACCCCGGAGAACCGCTGGGGGCGCTGCGACATCAAGACCGTGGGCCTGCTACCCAATGCGCTCGCCAAGCAGAAAGCCCGCGAGGCGGGGGCCACGGAAGCCTGGTTCGTGGACGAGCTGGGCTTCGTCACCGAAGGGGCTTCCTCAAACGCCTGGATCGTCGATGGGGAAGGGCGCCTGCGGACCCGCGACGCCAACGCCAACATCCTGCGCGGCATCACCCGCCACACCCTGCTGGACGTGATCGCCCAGGCCGGGCTGGAGGTGGACGAGCGGCCATTCACGCCCGACGAAGCTGTCGCCGCCCAGGAGGCGTTCATAACCGGGGCCGGGACACTTGTTCTGCCGGTAATCGCCGTCGATGGCCGTCCGGTGGGCAAAGGCGCGCCGGGACCGGTGGCGGCGAGGCTGCGTCGTCTCTATATCGAGCGGGCGAGAGCGACAGCGATCTAGGTCGCGACCTGTGATTGCGTCCGTCACAATTCCCGTTCTAGCGTGACTTTGCGTGTGTGGGTGGCGCTTGGCCGCCCAATCATAACAAGAGGCGAAAAGCCGTGAGCGATAAGAAACAGAACCTTCAGGACACCTTCCTCAACAGCGTGCGGAAATCGAAGACGCCGCTCACCATCTTCCTGGTCAACGGCGTGAAGCTGCAGGGCGTCGTGAGCTGGTTCGATAACTTCTGCGTTCTGCTCCGCAGGGACGGGCAATCGCAGCTCGTCTACAAGCACGCCATTTCCACCATCATGCCGGCTCAGCCTGTGCAGCTGTATGAGCCCGGCGAAGACGAGCCCGATTGACCTCATCCAAATCGATTGACCGTGAGGCGCCCGTCCAGGGCGCCGTCGTCATCCACCCCGATCGTGAAGGCCGCGGCGTTTCGCGGGACGCAGACGCGCGTCTCGAGGAAGCCGTGGGCCTGGCGCGCGCCCTCGACCTCGAGGTCCGCGAGACCCTGATCGCTTCGCTCCGCCGGCTGACCCCCGCCACCCTGTTCGGCAAGGGGAAGGTCGAGGAGATCGGCCTCACCATCCAGGCGGTCGAAGCCGACGTGGCCATCGTCGACGATGCGCTGACGCCGGTGCAGCAGCGCAACCTCGAGAAGGCCTGGCAGGTGAAGGTCATCGACCGCACCGGCCTGATCCTGGAGATCTTCGCCCGCCGCGCGCGGACCCGCGAAGGCCGCCTGCAGGTGGAGCTTGCCCGGCTTTCCTACGAGCGCTCGCGCCTGGTGCGGACCTGGACCCACCTGGAACGCCAGCGCGGCGGCTTCGGGGTGATGGGCGGTCCCGGCGAAACCCAGATCGAGACGGACCGCCGGCTGCTGGCCGAGAAGATCGGCAAGCTGAAGCGCGAACTGACGGAGGTCCGCCGAACGCGCACCCTGCAGCGCTCGGCGCGCGGCCGGGTGCCGTACCCGACCGTGGCGCTGGTGGGCTACACCAACGCCGGCAAGTCGACGCTGTTCAACCGGCTGACGCAGTCGGAGGTGGTCGCCGAGGACATGCTGTTCGCCACCCTCGACCCGACGCTGCGGATGCTGAAGCTGCCCGACGGGCGGCCGGCCATCCTCTCCGACACCGTGGGCTTCATCTCCGACCTGCCGCACGAACTGGTGGAGGCCTTCCGCGCCACCCTCGAGGAGGTCAAGGAGGCCGACGTGGTGCTGCACGTCCGCGACATCGCCAGCCCCGAAAGCCAGGCGCAGGCGCAGGACGTCCGCACCGTGCTGGAGCGGCTGGGCGTCGACATGGACGAGCGCAGCATCCTGGAGGTCTGGAACAAGGTCGACCTGCTGCCGGAGGACGCGCGCGCCGCGGTCGCCGGCGACGCCCGCCGGGCCCATCCGCCGGCGGTGCTGGTCTCGGCGGTGACGGGGGAGGGCTGTCCGCAGCTGCTGTCGACCGTCGCGGGCCTGGTGGACGAGGCGCCGCCGGTGGACGTCTATGCGCCGGCCGGCGAGGGCGCGGCGATCGCCTGGCTCTACCGCCACGGCCGCGTCATCGAGCGCAACGAGGGCAAGGACGGCTCGGTCCGCTTGGCGGTCAGTCTCTCGGCCCAGGCGCTCGGCCAGTTCGAGCAGCTGTTCCCGTCGAGCGAGATCCGGCCGCACTAGCCGCCGATGATGGACGATCGCGATCCCATCGGCCGCTATGAGGACCTCGCGGAGGCCTTCGCGGAGGATCCGACGGTCACCCGACCGGAGCGGCGCGGCTTCGCCCAGGGCGCGCTGACGCGGAACGGCAAGCTGTTCGCCACCCTGCGGGGCGAGACGCTGCTGTTGAAGCTGCCGGCCGCGCGGGTGGCGGAGCTGATCGCCGCCGGCGTCGGCTCGCCGTTCGACGCCAACAAGGGGCGGCCGATGAAGGAATGGGTGACGGTCGGCGCCGAGGCCGGCTGGCTGGCCCTGGCGCGGGAAGCCGCCGCCTTCGTGGGCTGAAGCTAGGCCTTCTCGGCCACCTTCGCCTCGTCCCAGAGCGCGTCCATCTCGGCGAGGTCGGACTGGTCCGGGGTCTTGCCCCGCGCGGCGAGGCGTTCCTCGATATAGCGGAAGCGGCGGCCGAACTTGGCGTTGGTGAAGCGCAGGGCGTCCTCCGGATCGACGTCCAGGGTGCGCGCCAGGTTGGCCACCACGAACAGCACGTCGCCCATCTCCTGGCGCGCCTTCTCCAGGTCGCCGGCGGCGATCTCGGCCTCCAGTTCCTCGACCTCCTCGTGCAGCTTCTCCAAGACCTCCTTGGCGGAGGGCCAGACGAAGCCGACGCCGGCGGCGCGCTTCGACAGCTTCACGGCGCGGGTGAGGGCGGGCAGGCCCACCGGCACGTCGTCGAGCAGGCTCTGGTTGCGGCCCTTGCTCTCGCGTTCGGCGGCCTTCAGCGCCTCCCAGCCGTCCTTCTGGTCGGCCAGGGAGGCGTAGGACTCCTGGGCGAACACATGCGGGTGGCGGCGGATCATCTTGTCGTTGATGGCGCGGGCCACGTCCTCGAAGGCGAAGGCGCCTTGCTCCTCGGCCATGCGGCTGTGGAACACCACCTGCAGCAGCAGGTCGCCGAGTTCCTCCTTCAGGTCGGAAAGGTCGCCGCGCTCGATGGCGTCGGCCACCTCATAGGCTTCCTCGACGGTGTAGGGGGCGATGGTGGCGAAGGTCTGCTCGACGTCCCAGGGGCAGCCGCTCTCGGGATCGCGCAGGCGCGCCATGATGGCGAGCAGCCGGTCGATCGGCCGCAGGTCGGAGGGCGGAGCAGAAGAGGTCATCGATGTCCCTGGACGCAGATAGCCGAACGGCGCGCGGCGATGAGACCGCGCGCCGCTGACGGACGCAAGTCCGTGGGCGGGCTTAGCGGCTGGCCAGCGCCCGGCCGCGGCTCAGCTGGCCGGCGAAGCGGTCGAAAGTCCAGGTCGCGTCCGACCAGGTCCAGTTGGCCCGCGCGAAGCGGATGTCGGTCTCGTACCACTTGTAGGCCAGGGGGGTGACCGTGCCGTCCGGCGCGATGGCGCGGCCGGCGATCTCGGCGCCGCCGATGCCGAAGCTGTCGTACGACAGACCCGGCGTGTCGCCGAGCTGCTTGAAGGTCGGCCGGTTGGGCTGGGCGTCGACGAGGGTCAGCTCGACCCGGGCGCCGTCGTAGGCGCCGGTCTTGGTCAGCTCGCGCAGCACGTCCTTGCGAAGTTCGTCGGCCAGGTTGGCGACTTCCTTCACGCCGTAGGTCTTGTGGGCCTTGGCCTGCATTTTCGGCGAAAGATCGACGGTGACCGAGGCCGGCGCCGCGAGGGCGGCCGAGCTGCTCATCAACAGCGCTGCGGCGGCGAGAGCGAAGGTGCGCATGGGATTCCCCTGTGGGTACAGTAAGAACTTAATAGATGGGCGCCGAAGCGTCACGTCACAAGGTCGAGATGGGGGTCCGTTATATAAATGTCACCTGGGAGCCGCATATCGGTCTTCCAGATTCAGGGGGTTGCATGGGCTCGATCGCCAGGGCTGCCGCGAAGGCTTTGCTCCTGCTCGGAGCGCTGTCGGCCGGGCTCCCTGCGCAGGCCGAGGTGCTGGCTCGCTACGTCGTCATGGGTCCAGGCGGCGCGGCGAGCGCGCGTGTCATCGCCTCGGGAGCCACGTGCCCGACCATCGTCGTGGACGGCCGGCGGCGGGCGATGCAGGTCCGGGCCAAGGCCGAAACCCTGGCGCAGCGGCCGACCTCGTCCAAGCCGGAGCTCTCCAAGCCCAGCGCCTTTCCGGTCACGACCTGCGAGGCCGCCATCCCCCAAGGCGCTGTGCGCGCCGTCGTGGCGGGCCGCGCGCTGCCGCTGCGCCATGGACGCGTCGACCGGATCGTGGTCGTCGGCGACACCGGCTGCCGGCTGAAGGCCAGCGACAGCGCCTACCAGCGCTGCAACGATCCGAAGGCCTATCCCTTCGCCACGGTGGCGGCGCGGGCCGCGGCGTGGAAGCCCGACCTGATCGTGCACGTCGGCGACTACGAATACCGCGAAAACCCGTGCCCCGAGGCGACGGACGGCTGCCGCGGGTCACCGTGGGGATATGGCTGGGACGCCTGGAACGCCGACTTCTTCACACCGGGCGCGCCACTGCTGGCCGCCGCGCCGCTGGTGCTGGTGCGGGGCAACCACGAAAACTGCGCGCGCGCCGGGCAGGGGTGGTTCCGCATGCTCGACGCGAGCCCGCTCACGGCCGGCCATGACTGCAACGATGCGGCGAACGACCTGGTCGGCGACTACAGCGCGCCCTACGCGGTGCCGCTGGGGGGCCGGGAACAGATCGTGGTGATGGACCTGGCCATCGCGGGCAACAAGCCGCTCAAGCCGGGTGACCCCCGCAGGGCGCAGTTTCGCTCGGCCTACGAGGACCTGAAGGCGCTTTCCGCGAAGTCGGGCATGACCTTCATGGCCACGCACAAGCCGACGCTGGGCTTCACCGCCGAGGACGTGGGCGGCAAGCTCACCCTGTTGCCGGGCAACCAGGCGATGCAGTCGGCTTTCGCCGCCGCTGACCCGAGTCTGTTCCCGCCGGGCGTCGACGTGCTGCTCTCGGGCCACGTGCACCTTTGGCAGCAGGTCAGCTTCGCGAGCGCGCATCCGACCCAGTTCATCGCCGGCTTCTCCGGCACGCAGGAGGATGTCGTGCCGATCCCGGAAACCCTGCCGGCGGACGCGACGCCGGCGCCGGGCGCGCTGGTCGACCACTTCAGCTCCTGGGTCGACGGCTTCGGCTACATGACGCTGGAGCGGGCCGGGCGTGACCGGTGGGACGTCAAGGTCTGGAACCTCGAGGGCGTCGTGGCGAACCACTGCCGCATCGCCGGCCGGCGCTCGGTCTGCGATCGCCCACAGGTGCATTGAGGGTCGGGTGGCTGGTGAGGGCGGCCCAGCTCCGGCCGAGCCATACCTATTTCGCGCCTAAGGAAGATTATCGGAAATTACCATGGGACCCCAAGGCGATCTGGCCCTCGGCGATCCGTTGCAGCGTTTCGACGTAGAACGCCGGCTCCGCTGCGGTCACCCGGGCTTCCAGGCTCTCCGGCGTGTCGCCGGCCTCCACCGGCACCGGCCGCGCGGCGATCTCCGGACCGCGGTCGTATTCCTCGTCCACCAGATGGATGACGATGCCGCTCTGCGCCACGCCGGCCGCCAGCACCGCCTCGTGCACCCGGCGGCCGTACATCCCGTGGCCGCCGAACGCCGGCAGCGGCCCCGGATGGATGTTGAGGATCCGCCCGGCGTAGCGGCTCAGCACCTGCGGCCCCAGGCGCCGCAGATAGCCCGACAGCACGATCAGCTCGACGCCGTGCGCCGTCATCTCCCGCGCCAGGCGCGCGTCGGCCGCCTCGGCGTCGGCCTGGGTGGGAATGCAGAGCGCCGGAAAGCCGGCCGACCGGGCGAACTCCAGCGCCGGCGCGGCCTTGATGTTGCTGACCATCAGCCGCGGCTCGGCGGCCAGGCGGCCGTCCCGCGCCGCGTTAACGATTGCGCGCGCGCTGGAGCCGTTTCCCGACGCGAGGAAACCGAGCTTAAGTGGCGCAACAATCACAGGAATTCCGCTCCGAGTTCATGTTCCAGCCGCAGGCCGTCGAAGGCCGGGATGACGTTCGGTGGCAGCTCGGCGGCCAGGGTCTCGTAGTCCAGGTCGATGTGCATGTTGGTGAGCACAGCGCGTCTTGGCCGCACGCGCTCGATCCACTCCAGCGTCCGCGCCAGGTGCGCGTGCGTCGGATGCGGCCGGTGGCGCAGGGCGTCGACGATCCAGAGGTCGAGGTCCGCCAGCGCCTCGAACGCCGCCTCGTCCAGCGCCACCACGTCGCTGGAATAGGCCACGCCGCCGAACCGGTAGCCCACCGAGCGCACGCCGCCATGATCCTGGTCGAAGGTGACCACGGGGATCGCGCCGGACGGGCCGTCCACCACCCACGGCTGTCCATGCGCCGGGATCGGGCGGCGGTCGCAGATCGCCGGATAGCCGCCCTCGCCTTCGAAGATGTAGCCGAAGCGGCGCATCATGGTGGCCTCGGTGGCGGCGTCCATGTGGCAGGTGATCCGCGCGCCCTGGCGCAGGAAGAAGGCGCGGACGTCGTCGATGCCGTGCACCTGGTCGGCGTGGTCGTGGGTCAGCAGCACGGCGTCCAGACGCTTCACTCCTGCCATGGCGCTCTGCAGGCGGAAGTCGGGCGCGGTGTCGACCACCGCGGTGGTCTCCTGCTCGGGCGCCTCGCCGCGCCGACGCACCAGCAGCGAGCAGCGGGTGCGCAGGTTCTTCGGATCGGCCGGATCGCAGACGCCCCAGTTCCCGTCCGCCCGCGGCACGCCGCCGGAGGAGCCGCAGCCGAGCACGGTGATCTCCAGCACGCCGCTCACGGCCGCGGAATCCGGTCGAACACCGCGAAGAAGGCGTCCTCCGTCCGCGCCTCGGCCTCCGCCAGGTCCCAGCCGCGGATCTCCGCCAGCCTGGCGAGCACATGCGGCAGCATGGCCGGCTCGTTGCGCCGACCGCGATAGGGCACCGGCGCGAGGTAGGGGCAGTCGGTCTCCACCATGATCCGGTCGCCGGGCATCTCGCGGATCACCGCCCGGACATCCTCGGCCGCCCTGAAGGTGGCGATGCCCGAGACCGAGAACCAGGCGCCCAGGGCCGCCACCCGACGGGCGAGCTCCGGGCCCGAGGTGTAGCAATGCATCAGGATGCGGAAGGCGCCGCGCGCATGCTCTTCGTCCAGGATGTCGCCCATCACCTGGTCGGCCTCGCGGGTGTGGACCACCAGCGGCAGGCCGGTCTCGCGCGCGGCGGCGCAATGGGCGCGGAACACCTGGGCCTGCACGTCGCGCGGGCTGAGGTCGTAGTGGAAGTCCAGGCCGCACTCGCCGATGCCCACCACGCGGCGGTCGGCGGCGATGGCCACCAGCGTCTCCGCGGACAGCCCGGGATTCTCCTTGGCCTCGTGCGGATGGGTCCCGACGGTGCACCAGATGTCGGGATGCTGGGCCACCAGCCGCACGGCCTCGTAGTTCGAGACTTTGTCGCAGATGTTGACCATCAGCCGCACGCCGGCCGCCAGCGCCCGCGAGATCACCGCCTCGCGGTCCTCGTCGAATTGCGGGGCGTGCAGGTTGACGTGGCTGTCGATCAGCATCGGGGTCTTGTCGGTCGCGCTCAGGCCTGTGCGGCCCGACGCAGCTCCGTCAGCGCGGTGAACAGCGCATCCGTGCGGTCGAGGTTGAGCGCCTCGACCTCCCGCGGCAGGCGTTGCAGCGTCTCCCACGCCTGCGCCCAGCGATCAAGCGCACCGATCCCCTGCCCGGCCCGGTCCACGGCCAGGCCGTGGATGCGCTCCGCCAGCCGGTCGAACAGCAGGTTGAACTGCGCCTGCCCCTCCCCGCCGCGGAACCGGTCGGCGAGCGACAGCGCCATGGCCTCGTCCAGCCGCGGCAGGTCGCCGACGATGGCGCGGGCCGCGTCGTCCATGGCGATGGCCGCGGCCGCCGCCAGCGCCAAAGTCCGCCCGGGCGCGCCGCCGGACATCCTGGCGAGCCGCAGGGCGTCTTCCGCGTTCACCTCCGTCCGCGACCGCACGAAGGCGGCGGCCTCCTCCAGCGGAAGCGGCGCGAAGGCCAGCCGGCGGCAGCGGGAGCGGATGGTGGGCAACAGGCGCCCCGGCGAATGGGCGACCATCAGCAGCACGCCGCGCGGCGGCGGCTCCTCCAGGGTCTTCAGGAGGGCGTTGGCGGCGTTGACGTTGAGGTCGTCGGCGGCGTCGACGATGGCCACCCGGTGCGGGGCGCTGGCCGGCGACTTGGAGAAGAATTCCGAGAGCTTGCGGGCGTCGTCGACAGGGATGTTCTTCCGCGGCTTGCCGTCCTCGGCGACGCGTTCCAGCACCAGGATGTCGGGATGCGAGCGGGCGATGATCTGGCGGCTGACCGGATGGTCGGGCGAGGCGCCCAGGGTCCCGTACGCCGGGTCGGCCGGCGCCCCCAGCAGCCGGCGCGCGGCGCGATAGGCGAAGGTGGCCTTGCCGACGCCTTCGGGACCGGTGAGCAGCCAGGCGTGGTGCAGACGCCCCCGCGCGCGGCTGGCCTCGAACGCCTCCTCGGCCGCCTCGTGCCCCTGCAGCTGGAAGACCTCGCGCGGGTGCGGGACCTCGACGTCAGCCATGGACCGCGAGCCGTTCGGCGACCGTCTCCCAGACCTGCGTCTCCACCGCGTCCAGCGAGCCGGCGGCGTCGATCACCGCGCAGCGCTCCGGCTCGGCCCGGGCGATGGCCAGGAAGCTGGCGCGCAGCCGTTCGTGGAACGCCATGCCCTTGGACTCGAAGCGCATCTCGGCGCCGGCGCGGGCGTGCGCCCGGGCCAGTCCGACGTCGGTGGGCAGGTCGAAGACCAGCGTCAGGTCGGGCCGGGTGTCCTCCAGGATATGGACCTCCAGCGCCTTGATCAGCTCGGGATCCGTACCGCCGGCCGCGCCCTGGTAGGCCCGCGTCGAATCGGCGAACCGGTCGCAGACCACCCAGGCGCCGCGCGCCAGCGCCGGCCGGATCACCCGCTCGATATGGTCGCGCCGCGAGGCGTACATCAGCAGGGTCTCGGTGACCGGGCTCCAGCGATCGGCGTCGCCCCGCAGCACCAGGTCGCGGATGCTCTCGGCGCCCGGCGAGCCGCCGGGTTCGCGGGTCGCCACGACCTCATGGCCCTGCGCTTCCAGGCGCGCGACCAGCCGCTGGAGCTGGGTGGACTTGCCCGCCCCCTCACCGCCTTCGAATGTGATGAACCTGCCGCGCGCCACGGCTCCAAATTGGCCGGTTCGCGGCAGAAGTCTAGAAGGGCGCGTCGACGCGGGCGTCGAGAAGCGCCGTCCGGTCGTTCGGCGGGGCGTCGGCCCCGAGGTAGCGGACCCGTACATGGGCCAGGCCCCGGCCCTCGAAGCCGAGCTCGCGCGCCGCCTCCTGGCTGAGGTCGATGATCCGCCCGGAGACGAACGGCCCGCGGTCGTTGACCCGCACGTGGATGCGCTTGCCGTTGTCGAGGTTGGTCACCTCCACCACGGACGGCAGCGGCAGGGTCTTGTGGGCGGCGGTCACCCGGTTCAGGTCGAACCGCTCGCCGTTGGCGGTGGGCTTGCCCTGGTGCTGCGGGCCGTACCAGGAGGCGAGCCCCACCTCGTCGTAGTTCGGCTGCGCCTTGGGCGTGTACCAGACTCCGCCCACTTGGTAGGGCTTGCCGATCTTCTGGCCCTGGGCGCGCGGGGCCGGCGCAGGCTGGGTCGCATAGCGCGGCTCGACGGTGGCGCAGGCCGCCAGCGAGGCGCCCGCGGCGAGCACGACGGCCAGGCGCGAAAAGCGCGTGAAAGAGTGGTGATCCAAACCCGAACCCCAGCATGCGGCTCGTCCCCCGAGCTGCGCCATGGATAAGGATGCCGCCGGAAGTTTGCCCTGCGGTTAACCGCCGCGCCGGTGGAGCCGCCTGCCCGCGCCTGCTATAGGCCCGCCTCCGGACGGGTGGCCGAGTGGTTTAAGGCAGCGGTCTTGAAAACCGCCGTGGGTGAAAGCCCACCGTGGGTTCGAATCCCACCCCGTCCGCCAATCTCGCCCCGTTTTTAAGGGCCTGCGTAGCGCCTCTGATAGGGTCGCCCAGCGGATCGCCGGGCCAGCTTCACAGGCCGGGCGCAAACCGTCGTTACCGAAGCTTTGCGGATGTTTCACCGCCTTGTCGCACATTTCAGCGACCCTGGCCGCAACAGGGGGCGCCGCGGCCAATCACGCGCGGGCGCGCGGGGCGGCGAAGATCTTGCGTTATGGTATCGTGCGGGACGGCGACGGACTGCCTCCCGCGACTTTGCAACGACTGGGTTTGGAGCGGGCGGCGTGCGACCTCATCGTCGAGGAAGGGCGCGTTACCGAGCAACGGCGCCTGGACCGGCTGCTGCTGCGCCTGCGGAGCGGCGACGAGGTCCTGGTCTACAGCCTGGCGGCGATTCAGCGCCCGGCGGGCGAGGTCGCCCAGCTGCTCCGGCATCTGATCCGCACCGGCGTGATCTTTCGGCTCGCAGACGAGAACGAGAGGTTCGTGCCGATCGCCAAGACCAAGGCGGCGCGTCGGATCGTCGAGCTGCTGGCCGCGCATGAGGATCATCGCCGCGGGCGGCCCAACGCGCAGTGCGTGCGCGGCGGTAGCCGCAACCCGCTGTCCCGATTCCAGATCGACTATGCCCGCAAGCTGCACAAGCAGGGGGCTCCGCTTCGGACCATCGGCCTGATCTTCCAGCTTCCCCCGGATGAGATCTGGGAGCTGATCAGCGAGCCTCGGGCTTAGCGCCGCCTGGCCGCACGAACACACGCTGGCGATTGCGCGCCGGCGTGTGCCCAGAACCAGACGGTGGTGGAGGAAGCGCCCAGCGTCATCGCGACGCCGGGCCCACCCTCGGGGTCGTCAGAAGTTCACCGACGCTTCCACGCCGAAGGTGCGCGGCGCGTTGAAGTTGCCGTAGTCGCCAAGCGTCGAGCGGTTGGCCGGATGCGGCGGTAGACGTACTGCTCGTCGAGCAGGTTGCGCGACCAGAGCGAGAGGGTCAGCTTCGAGCCGTCGCCGCGGACGTCGATGTCGGCAAGCGAAAGGCGGCCGTTCTGCCCTGGACCTGCACGAGCGGCGGCAGCGGGCGGACGGTCCCGGCCGGAAGCGTGCCCGTGGCCGGCCCGATGGGCATGTTCAACGGGTTGTAGTTCAGCAGCTGGCTGTAGAACGGCGTGCTGGCGTCGCGGCCCACGTCATAGGAGTAGTCGGCCGTGAAGTTGTCGGTCGGCTTCCAGCGCGCGCTGAAGCGCAGGCGCTGACGATCGAAGTAGTTCCAGCCGGTGCTGCCCGGCAGCGGGTCCTTCGTGGTGGCGTCCTGGTGCTGGGCCACTACCGAAGGCGACATTCCGCCGCGTCCGGGGTCGGCTATTAGGGGCCGACTGTGACGGGGCGGTATCGATGGCGTGACGGTTCCGCGTCGGCCAGCGGTGTGGCCGAAAGGACGCACTTCGGGGCAGGGAGCCGGCCCCCTCTCCTCTCGCGACATCGGATCGCCGTCAGGGCGGAGGCGCGGGCCCGCCCACGCGCGCAGCCGCGTTTGATCGTTTGGCAGGTCCCAGGCGTTTCGTAGGGAATCCCACAGCTACGAGACCCCGTTGCGATGAATACCGTTCCTGTCCAGGTCGCCGATCAGGCATTGACCGGCGTGCCTGGTCTTGACGACATCCTTGCGGGCGGGCTCGCCAAGGACCGGCTCTATCTGTTCGAAGGCAGCCCCGGCACCGGCAAGACCACGGCCGCCCTGAGCTTCCTGCGCGCCGGCGCCGAGATCGGCGAGCGGGTGCTCTACATCTCGCTCGCCGAGACCGAGGAGGAGCTGCGCGAGAGCGCCCTGTCACACGGCTGGATGCTGGAAGGGGTGGAGATCTTCGAGCTGATCCCGCCCGAGAGCCTGCTGGACGACCGGCAGCAGCAGAGCCTGCTCTACTCGTCCGACCTCGAGTTGGGCGAAACGACCCGGATGATCTTCGAGGCCGTCGAGCGGGTGCAGCCGTCGCGGGTGGTGATCGACAGCCTGTCGGAGATCCGGCTGCTGGCGCAGAGTTCGCTGCGCTACCGCCGCCAGGTGCTGGCCTTGAAGCACTATTTCGCCAAGCACCGGGCCACCGTCCTGCTGCTGGACGACCTGACGACCGACACCCTCGACAAGACCGTCCACAGCGTCGCCCATGGCGTGGTCCGCCTGGAGGAGCTGGCCCCGGAGTATGGCGCCGAGCGGCGGCGCATCCGGGTGGTGAAATACCGCGGACGCAAGTTCCGCGGCGGCTATCACGACTTCACCATCAAGACCGGCGGACTGGAGGTCTATCCCCGCCTGGTCTCGGCCGAGCACAAGACGGCGTTCGAGCGGGCCCCGCTGCCTAGCGGCATCACCGGCCTCGACTCCCTGCTGGGCGGCGGCGTCGAGCGCGGCTCGAGCTGCCTGATCCTGGGCCCGGCCGGCACCGGCAAGTCGCTGATGAGCGTCTATTTCGCGATCACCGCCATCGCCCGCGGCGATCGCGCCGCGCTGTTCATCTTCGACGAGGAACTGGGCTTGCTGTTCGATCGCACCCGCGCCCTGGGAATCGACCTGGAGGGTCTGCGGGACCGCGGCGACCTCCTGATCCACCAGGTCGACGCCGCCGAGCTGTCACCCGGCGAGTTCACCGCCCGCGTCCGCGAGTGCGTCGACAAGGCCGATATCAGGGTCGTGGTGGTCGACAGCCTCAACGGCTACCAGGCGGCGATGCCCGAGGAGAAATTCCTGCTGCTGCACATCCACGAGCTGCTCCAGTACCTCAACCGCCAGGGGGCGACGACATTCCTGACCGTGGCCCAGCACGGGCTGGTCGGCGACATGAAGGCGCCGGTGGATGTCACCTACCTGGCGGACACCGTGCTGCTGCTGCGCTATTTCGAGGCGATCGGTGAAGTCCGCAGGGCCGTCTCAGTGATCAAGAAGCGCGCGGGCCGCCACGAAAAGACCATCCGCGAATATGAAATCACCGATACTGGGCTCAGCGTCGGGCCACCCCTGGTCAACTTCCAGGGCGTATTGCGCGGCGTGCCGAATTTCGTGGGGCCAGGGGCCGGTCTGATGGGCGAGCGCACCGCATGACCACGCCTGCGGCGTCACGGTCCGAACGGGTCCTGATCCTGGCGCCGCTGGGCCGCGACTCGCAGATCGCGGCCGCTATCCTGCATGAGGCGGGCCTGTCGGTCAGCGTCTGCCGCGACCTCGCCGAGCTTCGCACCGAACTCGACGGCGAGGCCGGCGCGGCCCTGATCGTCGAGGAGGCGCTGCAGGGGCCTCACTACACGGACCTGGTCGGGTGGATCGACACGCAGCCGGCCTGGTCGGATTTCCCGATCGTCATCCTGGCCGGCCGTGGCGGCGGCCTGGAGCGCAATCCGGAGGTCCGGCGCTTCAGCGAAGCGTTGGGCAACGTCAGCTTCCTGGAGCGGCCGTTCCACCCGACGACCCTGGTCAGCATCATGCGCACCGCCCTGCGGGGGCGGCGGCGGCAATACGAGGCCCGCGCGCGGATCGAGGCCATCCGGGCGGCCGACGAACGCCTCAGGCTCAGCGAGGCCTCCCTGCGCCTCGCCACCGAGGCGGCCGAGGTCGGGACGTGGGACCTCGACCTGCAGACCAACGCCCTCACCTGGTCGGACCGGACCAAGGCGATGTTCGGCATCTCGCCGGACCGGCACTGCAGCATGGATGACTTTTACGCCGGCCTGCACCCCGAGGACGCGGCGGCGACCAGCGTGGCGTTCGCCTCGGCGCTCGATCCCGAACTCCGCGCCAGCTACGACGTGGAGTACCGGACCATCGGCCGGGAGGATGGGGTCGTCCGCTGGGTGGCCGCCAAGGGCAAGGGCCTGTTCGACGACCTGGGCCGTTGCGTCCGCGCCATCGGCACCGCCCTCGACGTCACCCAGCGCAAGGCGATCGAGGAGCGCCTGCGCAACAGCGAGGCCAGCTTGCGGCTGGCGCTGGACGCCGGCCGGCTCGGGGCGTGGGAGCTGGATCTGCCCGACCAGATCCTGCGCGCTTCGCTCACCTGCAAGGCCAACTTCGGCCGCGAGCCCGACGAGCGGTTCACCTACGAGGATCTGCTGGCGAGCGTTCATCCGGAGGACCGGTCGCAGATGCTCGGCCAGCTGCGCCAAGCCGTCGAGAGCGGCCGGGACTACGACCTCGAGCATCGCGTGCTGCGTCCCGACGGCCGTATCGCCTGGGTGCTGGTGCGGGCGCAGACGACCTATGCGCCCGACGGCTCGCCGGTGCGGATGACCGGCGTCTCCCTCGACATCACCGAGCGCAAATATGCCGAAGAGCACCTGCGGTTGATGGTCAACGAACTCAATCACCGGGTGAAGAACTCGCTCGCCACGGTCCAGGCGATCGCGGCCCAGACTCTGCGGCGCGAGGAGATTCCTGCGCACATCCGCGAGTCGCTGACCTCGCGGCTCCTGGCCCTGGCCCGCGCCCACGACGTGCTCACCGACGAGAAGTGGTCGGGCGCCAGCCTGCGCGAGATCGCCCATCAGACCGCGGCGCCCTACGAGCATGCGGAAAACGACCGCTTCTCGATCAGCGGACCGCCGCAGACGCTGCCGCCAAAGACGGCGATCGCCGTCGCCCTGGCCTTCCACGAGCTGGCCACCAACGCGGCGAAGTACGGCGCGCTCTCGGTTCCCGACGGCCGCGTGTCGATCGAATGGAGCGTCGCGCCGCATCCTACCGACGTGGCGCTGCGCCTGGTCTGGCGCGAGACCGGCGGCCCGCCGGTTTCTCCGCCCGAGCGCACGGGCTTCGGCACCCGGCTGATCGAGCGGGGGCTTTCCGCCGACCTGGGCGGCGCCGTGAAGGTGAGCTACCCCGCCACCGGCGTCGTCTGCACCATCGAGGCCGTCCTGCCCGCCAGCCTCACGGAAGACGAGCCCGCGCGCATTTCGGAGCGCCCCGACGCACGGCGCTGGCAGGTCCGCGCCGGAGACGCCAGCAGTAGCGTCAACTGATCCGCCTGCGCCGACGAGAAGCGGCGGCCTGTAGTCCCAACGCGAAGAGGCGCGCCCAACCTTCGCCGGGCGCACCTCCCAGCCCCGGCGCGGACGCCGGGGCCTTGATCTTCAACGCCGTCGCGAAACGGCGCCTCGGCCTTAGAACTCGAACTTCAGCCCGGCCACGTAGTAGCGCCCGACGACGTCGTAGAGCGACTGCTGCGAGGGGTAGAACTCGGTCGGTTGTCCGGTCGAGGGCATGAACACGAACTTGTTCGTCAGGTTGGTGACGTTCGCATAGGCCGTGAACTTGTGGCCGCGCACTTCGAAGTCGTACGCCGCGTTCAGGTCCACGTAGGTGACCGCCGGGATCTTGTTGTCGGTGTAGTAGACCCCCGGGGTGGTGGTGCGGGTGACCGCGCCCAGGTAGCGGGCCTGCACCCCGAAGCTCAGCGGGCCGTCGGTGTAGGTGGCGCCGACATTGACCTTGTTCTTCGGGATGAAGGTGACCAGGCCGGCCTCTTGGACCGGGGCCACGCCCGGGCCGGACTGCGCCTTGAAGCTCGGCGTGTAGTTGCCGATCAGCCGCAGGTCGACCCGCGCATTGGAGCTGGAGAAGAAGCGGTCCAGCGGCAGGCGGTAGTTCGCCTCGTAGTCGATGCCATGCATGTAAATCATGGCCTGGTTGAACGGCACCGTGATCAGGTTCGTCGGGAAGTTCGCGGCCGAAGTATCGGAGTAAGGCAGCGGCCGGACGATGTACTGGCAGATGCTGGCGGTGCCGTGGCTGTTCTCGCACTGCTGGTTGAGGTCAGTGGTCGTGAGCTTGGTGATCGCACCGCGGATCGTCAGGTCGAAGTAGTCCAGCGAGGCGCTGAAGCCCGGGATGTAGTCAGGCTGCCAGATCACTCCCAACGTCGTCGTACGACCGATTTCCGGCTTCAGGTTCGGATTGCCCATGCTGAGCGTGATCGTGTTGGTGTTGGCGCCGGTGTGGATGTCGTTGAACGTGCCGCGGGTGGCGGACGTCCCGGCGAACAGTTCATAGAGCGTCGGCGCGCGGATATCCTGCGAGAGGTTGGCGCGGACGCGCAGTTCGTGGATCGGGGTCCAGCTGGCGCCGATCTTCCACGTATTGACGCTGCCGCTGACGCTGTAGTCGGTGTAGCGGGCGGCGCCGTTCAGATCGAGGCTCTCGGCGAACGGCACGTCCCGCAGGATCGGCACGGCGACTTCGACGAAGGCTTCCTTGACCGACTCCTGACCGTTGGCCTTGCCGACGTTGGTGCTGTTGTACGTCAGGACGAACGGCGAGACGGTCGTGCGCAGGCCGGTCTGGTCGATCGGCGTGCTGGGATCGTTGTTGCTCTCTTCGACCAGGGTCTGGTGGCGCCATTCCGCACCGACGGCGGCCTGGATCGGACCGGCCGGGAGTTCGAAGACCGAGCCGGAGATCTGGCCCGCGAAGTCGTCCTGCTTGTTCCGCACCTGGAACTGCGAGACGCCCAGGATGTAGTTGTAGGCCGCCGCCGAGGGCGCGCCGTTGCCGAACGGGTTCCAGGGAACGCATCCGGGATAGAGGCCCGGATTGGTGATGCTGGTGCGGCAGACGATATTGCCGTTCGGACCCTTCACGGCGTCGAGCGCCGCGTACCAATGGGACTGGTTGAAGTTGCCGTAGTGGTCGGTGCGCAGCAGCGAGTCGCCGTGGGAGTAGTTGATCCCCCAGTTGTAGTCGCCGATCTTGCCGGTCAGGCCGGTGAGGAACGTGTAGACGACGTTCTTGGTGACGGCGCGCTTCGGCGGCTGGTCGGCCTCGATGCGGCTGGCCGTGAACGGGCCGGTCATCGCCGCGGCGACGCTGGCCGGCAGGAAGGCGTTGTCCGGATAGATCTTGAACGCGTTCAGCTGGGTGCCGGCGGCGACCGTGACGTACTCGGAGTCGCCTTCGGAGAAGCTGAACTGCGAGAACGCGTGGATGTCCGGGGTCAGCTCGTAGTCGAACCGGCCGAACGCCTGGTTGGTGTTGAGGCTCGACGTCAGGGTCGCGCCGTAGGCCACGCCGCCCTCGCCGCCGACGTTGAAGTTCGCCGTGCCCGTGGGCGTGCCCATGTTGGGCTTGTACGGCGTGCCGTCCGGCATGAAGGCGAAGCCGACGCAGCAGGCCACGCCGTTGATCGTCGAGCCCGGGGCGAACGAGCCCGAGTTGATGAAGGTGCCGTAGGTGGCGTTGCCGAACCGCACGTTGTTGGTCGGCGTGTAGGGGTTGCTCGCGGTGCCGTTGCCGGTTTCCACCCAGCCGCCGCCGAGATCAGCGCCGTTCGGCCGATCGGCGTTGCTCTTGATGCCGGGCTGCTCGAAGTGGTCGAGGCTGAACTCGAAGTGGCCCTTGCCGTCGTTGAAGTTGGTGCCGCCGGCGAGGCTGAACTTGAACTGCTCGTCGTCCGAGTACTGCGAGATGCCGGTTTGCACCTGGCCCTTCAGGCCATTGAACTTGGTGTCGAGGATGAAGTTGATCACCCCTGACACGGCGTCGGAGCCGTAGGCCGCCGAGGCGCCGCCGGTGACGATGTCGACGCGCTGAATCAGCGCCTGCGGAATGATGTTGGTGTCCACCGTGCCGTCGAAGCTGGTGGGCGGCAGGCGCTGACCGTCCAGCAACACTAGGTTCTCGTTCGAGCCCAGGTGGCGAAGGTTCAGGTAGTTGCCGGCGCTGGGCGTGCCGGCCTGCGTGCTCTGCGCGTTGGAGCCGGCGGTGGCGGCGAATTGCGGCAGCTTCTCGAGGCCGGCGGAAATGCTCTCCGGGGCGCTCTTCTGCAGTTCTGTGGTGCTGACGACGGTGACCGGCGTCGGCGCGGTGTAGCCGTTGGCCACGATGCGCGAGCCGGTGACGACGACTTCTTCGACGTCCTTGGGGGCGGCGTCTTGAGCGAAGGCGCTGGTGGCCATCGCGAAGGTGCTGGCGCCGACGAGCAGCGCCGCAAGGCTATAGGACTTCATATTCCCTCCCGATCCCGAGCGATCGTGTCTGAGATGATTTCCGCCCCTCGGGAGTGGCGGGTTCACCGTGTTGTTGAGCGATCCGATGGCGGAACGCCGTGCGTCAGAAGCTGGCTACTGTATACAGATAGGCCTGTAAAGACGGTGTTCCGCTACCGAAACAAGTTCCTAGCGGGGTGTGGCGCCGGCGACCTGGCTGTCGGGCAATGTGAAGGCGTAGAGGCTGTCGCCGGCCGCCATCAGCATCCACTGCTTGCCGTCGAGCATGTAGGTCACGGGACCGTTCGACTGGTTGGCCGGGGCCTTGTAATGCCAGAGGATTTCGCCATCCGTGGCGCGGTAGGCGATCATGTTTCCCTGGTCGTCGCCGGTGAAAAGCAGGTTGCTGGCGGTGCTGATCAGGCCCGGCCCGATGGTGCTGCCGGCGCCGTGGATGTTGGGATAGACGTGTTCCCAGGCCCGCTTGCCGGTCAGCGGATCGATAGCCAGCAGCACCCGCTGCGATTCGCCGAGGCCGGCGACTGTGCCGCTGTAACCGGCCGGCTTCGGGCTGGTGTCCAGCAGGTAGTAGATGTTCATGCCCCGCATGGAGTTCACGTAGAACAGGCGCGAGGTCTCGCTGTAGGTCGGGTTGAACCAGTTGGTCGGGTTGTTGTTGCTGATCGAGCCCTCGACCTTAGGGTCGTCGTTACGGTCGGAGATCGGTTCGCCGGTGACCGGATTGCGGCCCTTCACCCATTTGATGTCGTCGATGTAGGGCTGCGACACCAGGAACTTGCCCGTCACCCGGTCGAGGGTGACGAACCAGCCGCTGCGGGCGGCCAGCGACAACAGCTTGCGCGGCTTGCCGTCCACCGTGGCGTCGAACAGCACCGGCATGTTGGTGTTGTCGAAGTCGTGGGTGTCGTGCGGCATCGACTGGAAGTGCCACTTCAACTTTCCGGTATCGACGTCGAGCGCGACGATCGAGGCCGTGTAGAGGTTGTCGCCCTTCCGGCCCTGGCCGGCGTAGACCGGGTTGGCGTTGCCGGTGCCCCAGTAGATCGTGTTCAGCTCGGGATCGTAGCTGCCGGGCATCCAGGTCCCTGCCCCGCCGCGCAGCGAGGTCGCCACGTCCGGCCAGGTCTCGATGCCCGGCTCGCCGGCCGCGGGCGTGGTGTAGAACTTCCACTGCTCGGCGCCGGTCTGCGGATCGAGCGAGAGCAGGAAGCCGCGGATGTCCATGGCGTCACCGCCGACTCCCACCAGGACGTGGTCCTTGGCGACGATCGGCGCGGAGGTGGTGAAGTACTGCTCGCGCGCGTTGGCGATCTCTTTTTTCCAGATCTCCTTGCCGGTCTTGGCGTCCAGGCAGATCACCCAGTCGTCCGGACCCATGAAGTAGATCAGGTTCTTCCACATCCCGACGCCGCGGTTGCCGACGAGGTGGCCGCCCTTGTCGTGCCAGGTGTAGGTCCACAGCCGCACGCCGGTGCGCGCGTCCATCGCATAGACGTAGTTCGGCAGGGTGACGTAGAGCACCCCGTCGACCATCAGCGGCGTGCCCTTGATCACCGGGGTCGGCGCGCCGCGTTGCGGGCCCACGTCGGCGAAGCTGGCGATCCAGGCCGGTCGCAGGGTGTCGACGTTCTTCTCGTTGATCTGGGTCAGCGTCGAGAAGCGCCGGCCGCTGAAGTCGCCGTTGAACGTCGGCCAGGACCCGACCGGCGGCTGGCCGACCTTGGACATGTCGAGGGTCTGGGCCTGCGACGGCGCGACGGCGAGCAGGGAGACGGCCAGGGCCGCGGCCCAGGCAGCGGATTTCACGCTCATTTCAGCGTCTCCAGATAGGTCGTGACGTCGGTCATGTCCCGGTCCTTCAGGGTCCTGGCCAGCTCGCGGTGCGCCTGCAGGGGATCGACGATCTGCACTTTCACGTCCTTGCCGCGGTTGAAGGCGTGGACCGCGCCGGCGGCATCGACGATCACCACCTGGAAGTCGTCCACCTGGCGCACCCGGCCCTTGAACACGCCGGTGGGCGTGGTCACCGTGGCCTGGAAGGCGCGCGGCCCGTCGGCCGGGTCGCGCGGCGGGAAGATCCAGTTCCGCTGCAGGTCCAGCGGCCGGTACTTGGCGCCGAGCCCCTTCAGGTCGCCGGTCAGCGAGTGGCAGCTGGCGCAGTTCTTCTTCACGAAGGCCGCGCCGCGCTTCTTGTCGCCCACCAGGATGTTGTTCTTGTTCTCGTAGGTGCCCCGGTTGGCGATGAGCTCGACCTGCTGGTGGAGGAACTCGGTGATGTCCACCCGGTCGCGGTCGGACAGGCCGGCGAAGGCCGGCATGCCCTTGTCGGGCCGCCCGACCTTGAGAAACGGCGCGAGCTTCTCGCCGTGGTCGTCGTCCAGCACCAGGGAAGAGTGCACCAGGCTGGGCCCGATGCCGCCGCGACCGGTCTCGCCGTGGCAGGCGGAGCACTGGGCGACGAACAGGGGCTGGCCGCGGGCGGCGGCGGCGGCGTCCGGCGCGGTTCCGAGGCCGAGGAATTCGCGGGTGGACTCTGCGCGCTGGGCGGCCGTTCCGCCGCGGCGACCCGCGGCGGCGGGAGCCTTGCCCTGCGCGGGCATCGGCGGCGGATCGTCAGCCAAGGCGACGCCGGCGGCGAGGGCAAACCCCGCCGAGAGCAGAATCAAACGGCGCATGTAGGCTCCTGTGACCTCGTCCTGCCCTTGAATTTCTTGTCGGCCCCGGGTCAAGAGAGCCTGCTCGGGCGCGGCGCCGTCGAGCGACGGCTCCAACACTCCAGGCTAGTCTTGCCCCGACGGTTTCGTTGACCGGTTGGCTTGCTTGAACATAGTATACAGTTGTCGTCAACTCCCTGCGCGGGCGATCTCGCCCACACCGGCACTGATGTTGCGACGCCCGCGTCCCGCGGAACAGGCCCTGGGGAGGCCCTGCGACACTGCGGCCGCGCCCCGGGTAATCTGGAGAAGTGAATGAAACCGTATGTTCGCGTCGCGGCGCTGGCCGCCCTGGCGCTCGGCCTGCCGCTCTCCGCCTGCGGCAAGCGTAGCGCCGCCCCGACCGCGGCGGACGGAGCTGCGGCGCAGGGCGCCTATCGGGTCTATGTCACCAACGAGCGCTCCGATGACCTGACGGTGATCGACGGGGCGAGCCGGCAGGTGGTCGCCACGATCCCGCTCGGCAAGCGCCCCCGCGGCATCCGGCTCAGCGCCGACGGCCGCACCCTCTACATCGCGCTGAGCGGCTCGCCGATCGCCGGCCCCGGGGTCGACGAATCGAAGCTGCCGCCGCCCGACAAGGCGGCCGACGGGATCGCCGTGTTCGACGTCGCCAGCGGCAAGATCCAGCGGATCATCAAGGGGGTTTCCAACCCCGAACAGCTGGCCGCCTCGAAGGACGGCCGGCTCTACGCCGCCGACGAGGACGCCGGCAAGTTGATGGTGCTCGACATCGCCACCGGCCGCACGGTGGCGCAGATCCCGGTGGGATCGCAGCCGGAAGGCGTCGCGCTGACCCCGGACGGGAAGCAGGTCTGGGTGACCTCGGAAGGCCAGTCGCAGGTCACCGCGATCGACACCGCGACGCTGAAGCCACTGACCGCCATCCCGGTGGGCGAGCGGCCGCGCAACACCGCCTTTTCGCCGGACGGGCGCCGCGCCTTCGTCGCCGGCGAATCGAACCGGGTGATGAAGGTGATCGACACCCAGGCGCTCACCACCCTCAACACCACCACCCTGGCCGGCGAGACCCTAAAGCCGATGGGGATGGCGGTCTCCAACGACGGCCGGACCCTCTACGTCTCCGCCGGGCGCGGCGGCCAGGTCCTGGCCCTCGATGCGGCCTCGCTCAGCGTCCAGGGCGTCGCCCAGACCGGCGGCCGGCCCTGGGGCGTCGCGCTCAGTCCGGACGGCAAACTGCTCTACAGCGCCAACGGCCCCGCCAATGAGGTCAGCGTCATCGACACTGCAACCATGAAGGTCATCGCCACCGTGAAAGCCGGAACCAGCCCCTGGACCGTCGCCGTCGTCCCCACGGTGCGCCCGTGATCGCCCGCCTGGCTCTGGCCTCGCTGGCCTGCCTCGCCCTCGCCGGCCCGACCGTCGCCGCCGAGGCCTCGCGCGCGCCCTACGGCGTCACGAAGACCGGTGAGGCGGTCGAGGCGATCACCCTGAAGAACGACCGCGGCATGACCGTGCGCATCCTGACGCTCGGCGGCATCATCGACGAGGTCCGCACGCCGGACCGCCACGGCCGCCTCGCCAACGTCATCGTCGGCCTGCCGGACCTCAAGGCCTACGAGGCCAACGGCTCGTTCAACAGCATCGTCGGCCGCTTCGCCAACCGCATCGCCGGCGGCGGTTTCACGCTCGACGGCGCGACCTACAAGCTGCCTTCCAACCCCAAGGGCATCGCCATGCACGGCGGCCCTCACGGGTTCGGAAGCCGGATCTGGCAGGCCCGGCCGTTCAGCGGCCACGGCCGCGCCGGCGTCACCCTCTCCTACCGCAGCGCCGATGGCGAGAACGGCTATCCGGGCGCCCTCGACGTCAGCGTCACCTACACGCTCGACGACAAGAACGCCCTGCGCCTCGACTACGAGGCGAAGACCGACAAGCCGACGATCGTGAACCTCACCAATCACAGCTACTTCAACCTGGCCGGCGACGCCGCGCGGGACGTCTACGACCATCGGCTGCAGATCTTCGCCGACCGCTACACGCCCACCGACGAATCCCAGATCCCGACCGGCGAGTTCGCCTCGGTGGCCGGCACGCCGTTCGACCTGCGCCAGCCCGCCCGCATCCGCGACCGCGTGGCCTCGGCCCACCCGCAGATGTTGCTGGCGCGCGGCTTCGACCAGAATTTCGTGGTGCGGAAACAGCCCGGCGATCCCCTGCCCCTGGCGGCGCGGCTGGAGGATCCGGACAGCGGACGGGTCATGGAGATCCGCACCACCCAGCCCGGCGTCCAGGTCTACACCGCCAATGGCTTCAACGGCTCGCAGCTGGGGTCGGGCGGCGGCGCCCTGCGCCAGGGCTACGGCGTCGCCTTCGAAACCGAGCACTATCCCGACAGCCCCAACAAGCCGCAGTTCCCCTCGACGGTGCTGCGGCCGGGTCAGGTGTTCCGCGAGTCGACGGTGTTCAGCTTCCCGACGCCGGTCCGGCCAGCCGCTCGGCATGCCAGCGCAGGTGGTCAGCCATGAAGGTGGAGACGAAATAGTAGCTGTGGTCGTAGCCCGGCTGCATCCGCAGGGTCAGCGGGATGCCCGCCGCCTCGCAGGCCTGGGCCAGCAGCTCGGGCTTCAGCTGGGTCTTCAGGACGCCGTCGGCCTCGCCCTGGTCCACCAGCAGGTGGTCCAGGCGAGCGCCGTCCTCGATCAGGGCGGTGGCGTCATAGCGCCGCCACGCGGCCTCGTCGCGGCCGAGATAGCCTGCTAGCGCCTTCTCGCCCCAGGGGCAGCGCATCGGGCTGGAGATCGGCGCGAAGGCCGAGACGCTCCGCCAGCGGCCGGGGTTCTTCAGCGCCAGGGTGAGCGCCCCGTGCCCGCCCATCGAATGGCCGGTGATCGCCTCGCGCGCCATGTCGACCGGGAAGTTGGCGGCCAGCACGTCGGGCAGTTCCTGGACCAGATAGCTCTCCATCCGGTAGTTGGCGGCCCAGGGCGGCTGGGTGGCGTCGAGGTAGAAGCCGGCGCCCAGGCCGAAGTCGTAGGCCCCCTCGGGATCGTCCGACACGCCCTCCCCGCGCGGACTGGTGTCCGGCGCGACGAGGATCAGGCCGAGCTCGGCGCAGGTCCGCTGGAATTGCCCCTTCTCGGTGACATTGGCGTGGGTGCAGGTGAGACCCGAAAGGAACCAGACGACCGGACAGGGCCCGGCCTCGGCCTGTGGCGGCAGGTAGACGCTGAACACCATGTCGGTGCCCGTCTCCCGGCTCTTGTGGCGGTAGACGCCCTGGACGCCGCCGAAGCTGCGCGCCGTGGAGACGGTTTCGATCCTCACGTCAGTAGACCACGACGCTGCGGATGCTCTCGCCCCGATGCATCAGGTCGAAGGCGTCGTTGATCCGTTCCAGCGGCATCTTGTGGGTGATCATCGGGTCGATCTCGATTTTCCCGTCCATGTACCAGTCGACGACCTTCGGCGTGTCGGTGCGCCCGCGCGCGCCGCCGAAGGCCGTGCCCTTCCAGACCCGCCCGGTGACCAGCTGGAACGGCCGCGTGGCGATCTCCTTGCCGGCCTCGGCCACCCCGATGATGATGCTCTCGCCCCAGCCGCGGTGGCAGGCCTCCAGCGCCTGGCGCATGACCGTCGTGTTGCCGGTGGCGTCGAAGGTATAGTCCGCGCCGCCGTCGGTCAGCTGGACCAGATGGGCGACCAGGTCGCCATCCACGGTCTTCGGGTTGACGAAGTGGGTCATGCCGAAGCGCCGGCCCCACTCCTCGCGATCGGGGTTGAGGTCGACGCCGACGATCATTCCCGCGCCGACCATCTTCAGGCCCTGGATGACGTTCAGCCCGATGCCGCCGAGGCCGAAGACGATGCAGTTGGCGCCCGGCTCCACCTGGGCGGTGTTGACCACGGCGCCGACCCCGGTGGTCACCCCGCAGCCCACGTAGCAGGCGGTCTCGAAGGGCGCGTCGGAGCGGATCTTCGCCACCGCGATCTCCGGCAGGACCGTGAAGTTCGAGAAGGTCGAGCAGCCCATGTAGTGGAAGATGGTCTGGCCCTTGTAGGAGAACCGGCTGGTCCCGTCCGGCATCAGCCCCCGCCCTTGCGTGGCGCGGATCGCGGTGCAGAGGTTGGTCTTGCGCGAGAGGCAGCTTTTGCACTGCCGGCATTCCGGCGTGTAGAGCGGGATCACGTGGTCGCCCGGCTTCACGCTGGTGACGCCCGGCCCGACCTCGACGACGACGCCGGCGCCCTCGTGACCGAGGACGGAGGGGAACAGGCCCTCCGAGTCCAGGCCGTCCAGGGTGTAGGCGTCGGTGTGGCAGATCCCGGTGGCCTTGATCTCCACCAACACCTCGCCGGCGCGCGGTCCCTCGAGATCTAGCTCGACGATCTCCAGGGGCTTCTTGGCTTCGAAGGCGACGGCGGCGCGGGTCTTCATGACGATCCTGTGGGCTGCGTGAGTCGCCGGGACCATTTCCCATGCTGGCGGTAATGTGAAGGGCCCGGATATCGGGCCGCCCGGCCGCGCGGCAACAGAGCGCCGCTGTCGGCGTTACAAGACCTATGATCGACCCACACGACCTTCCCCCCGACGAACGCGAGGTGCTGAAGTCCGCCCTCGACCGACCGCTGGCCGAGCGCGATCCCGTCACCGTCGGCCTATGCCTGAGGCTTTGCGGCCGCAGGCTCCTGCAGCGCGCCGGCGCCGCCGCCCAGGCGAACGGATGGGACGGCTCGCCCCACGCTTTCGTCCTCACCCGCGAGGGCTGGGCCTATCTGAAGGCCGAACACCGACGCGCGCCGCTTCGGCGCACCGGCTGATAAATGCCAAGCTTAGGCCGGCACCATAGCCGATCTGAGGACCGGCTCATTTTCAATTGATCGGTAATTTCCGACTTCACGAAGATATTCCGTTTCGATCACATTTTCGGAACCAGCAGACCAGACCTCGGTTGCTGCACGCGAGCCGCGCCCACCGGGCCGCTCCGCCATTCGCAAGCTGAGGAGACCTGCTCGATGTCACCGAGATCTTCGCGTACAGCCCTGCTCGCCGCGGGCGCCGTCCTGGCGGCCTCCAGCCTGATGGTGGCCGGCTGCTCCAAAAAGACCGACACCACGGGCGCCGGCGCGACCACGACAACGACGACGACGGACACGACCGGCACGGCGGGCACGGCCGGCGGCATGGCGGACACCTCCGGCGCCGCGGGCACGACCGGCGCGGGGAGCACGACCGGCTCGACGAGTTCCGGCGCGAGCGGCGCGGGCATGAACTCCGGTTCGACCGGAACCACGACCAGCGGCTCGGGGACGACCGGAGCCACTCCCGGAACCGCGGGCTCGACAGGGACATCGGGCTCGTCCGGTTCAAGCCCGCACTGACACCGTTCCCCTGGAGCGACGGCGCGAGCCGGCCCTTACGCCGGCTCGCGATCCCGTATCAGTCGTCGGCGACGAGCGAGAGCGGCCGCGACACCTCTTCCAGCGACTGCCGCTCGGCCGAAACGCCCAGCACCAGCTCGGTGACCGCCGCGCCCAGCATCAGGACGCCGCCGAGCAGGTAGCCCATGAAGATCTGCCCCCGCTCCCCAGTGTCGATCAGCATCCCGAACAGCGCCGGACCGCCCACCCCGCCCAGCAGGGTGCCGAAGGCGTAGAACAGCGAAATGGTCACCGCCCGGATCTCCAGCGGGAAGAGCTCGCCCACCGTCAGATAGGCGGCGCTGGCGGCCGCCGAGGCGAAGAAGAAGATTACCGTCCAGGCGATGGTCTGGCTGCCGGCGGTGAGCAGGCCATGGGCGAACATCCAGCCGGTCAGGATCAGCAGCGCGCCCGCCAGCCCGTAGGTCCCCGCGATCATGGTCTTGCGGCCGAGGCTGTCGAACATCCGCCCCAGCAGCAGCGGCCCGGCGAAGTTGCCGAGCGCGAAGGGCAGCATGAACCAGCCGATGTTCCGCGGCTCGACCCCGTAGAACTTCGTGAGAATCAGGGCGTAGGTGAAGAAGATGGCGTTGTAGCAGAAGGCCTGGGTGGCCATCAGCACCACGCCCAGGAACGTCCGCCGCGGATGGGTGCGGAACAGGCTCCCGGCGATCTCCATCCAGCTGGTGGGGCCGCGGCTGACGAAGCGCAGCTTCGGGAAGGGTCGGAACATCGCCGGCAGGGCGCGGTGGCGCTCCACCTTCCGCTCGATGTCGCGCACGATCGCCTCGGCCTCCTCGGGCCGGCCGTGGGTCATCAGCCAGCGTGGGCTTTCCGGGATGAACCGGCGGATGAAGATGATGATCAGCGCCAGCAGCCCGCCGGTGACGAAGGCCAGCCGCCAGCCCCAGGCCTGCGGGACGAGGTCCGGGTCGAGCACCACGATCGAGCCGACCGCGCCCAGCGCCGCGCCCACCCAGAAGCTGCCGTTGACCGCCAGGTCGGTGTAGCCGCGCCGGCGGGCCGGGATCAGCTCCTGGATGGCGGAGTTGACCGCGCCGTACTCCCCGCCGATGCCCGCCCCGGTCAGGAAGCGGAACAGCATGAACGACCAGAAGTCCCAGGAGAGCCCCGTGGCGACGGTGGCCAGCAGGTAGACGCCCACGGTGATGGTGAACAGCCGGCGTCGCCCGAGCGTGTCGGTGAGCCGCCCGAACACCAGGGCGCCGAGCACCGCGCCCAGGATGTAGGCGCTGCCGGTGTAGCCGATCTGGGCCGCGCTGAGGTTCAGCGCCTGGCGCCCGGCGATCGCCGGCGACAGCGACCCGACCAGCGTCACCTCCAGCCCGTCGAGGATCCAGGTGATCCCCAGCGCCACGACCACCAGCCAGTGGAACCGGCTGAACGGCAGCCGATCCAACCTCGCCGGCACATCCGTGGCGAAAACCTCCCCCGCTTGCCGCATCCCGCCTCCCGCTACTCCCGGTTGGATGACAACGCACACAGGCCAAGCTTGGGTTCCCGAAGCCATCCAGTGTATGCGCCGCTGATGGCTTGCGAAGAGATCCTGGTCGACGCCCGCGGGCACCGCTGCCCGGTGCCGACGCTGCGGCTGCGGCGCGCGCTGGAGGCGGCGGCGCCCGGCGCGCGGGTGCGGCTGCTCGCCGACGACCCGCTGGCGCGGATCGACGTGCCGCACTTCGCCGCCCAGGCCGGCGCCGAGGTGGTCGAGCAAGGCGAAGCCGGCGGTGTGTTCAGCTTTCTGGTGGCGAAACCACCGGCCGCGCGCCCCTGAGGTCGGGCAGCAGCGGCTTGCTCCGCGCCGCCTGGGCGTCGATCGACAGCTCCACCTCGGTCGCCAGGGCGCCGCCGAAGAAGATGGCGTTCACGTTCCACGACAGCCAGATCAGGAACACCACCACGGTGGCGATGGAGCCGTAGGTCGCGCCGAGCTGGGCGACCTGCTCGACGTAGAAGGCGATGGCCCAGGAGGCGAACAGACAGAGCACCGCCGCCACCCCGCCGCCGAGGAACGAGGCCCGCCAGTCCACCGGCCGCCGCGACATGGCGAAGCGGTAGATGAAGGCCATGCCCAGCGTCAGCCCGGCGCTGGCCCAGGTCCACTCGCTGTAGAGCCAGGAGACCCCGCGCAGGGGCCGCAGGGCGAAGGCCGAGCCCATCACCCGCAGGCCGAAGAACGCCGCCGAGATCACCGCCAGGCCGGCGAAGGTGGCGACCAGCACCACCAGGGCCATGAGGTTGAAGCCCACGAAGCCGCGCGGCTCGTCCTCGTCATGGATGAACGACAGGCCGGCCAGCAGGGCCTTGAAGCCGCGGTGCGCGGCGTACATGCCGATCAGCAGGGCCAGGCCGCTCTGGGTGGACATGGCGCCGTGCGGCGCATGCGCCAGTCGCAGCAGCTCACTCTGGAAGATCTCCCGCGCGCCCGCCGGGATCAGCGTCGACAGCGCCTCGCCTTCGCGGGCGGCCTGGGCCGGATCGGAGAGCAGGCTGTAGAGGCTGATCAGGATCGCCAGCGCCGGGAAGATGGCGAGCATGGCGAAGAACGAGACGCCGCCGGTGTACAGCATGACGTCGCGGCCCCACAGGCGCGTCAGGGCCTTGCCCAGCACCTGCAGGGTCACCCGCAGCCAATAGAGCGGATCCCAGTCGACCTCGCGCAGGCGCTGCAACTGTGGCCGGATCCTCATCGCCGCGGAAGGTGGTGAAGCTCGCGCACTCTGGCAAGCCTTGAAAAATGGAAACGGCGCGCCACCGGTTTAGGGGTGGCGCGCCGCCGATGGGCGTGTCGTTCCATCAGGTGGTCCGCCGCTTCGAGGGACGGGAGAGCGCGACGAACAACCTTGGGGCACATTGCAGTCCGGCGGCTGAACCCAACCTGAACGTAACCTTCAGGAAACAGGCTCCACGGCGATCGCGCCGGCGGCGGCCAGCCGCTCGATGTCGGCGGCCGATAGGCCCCAGTCGGCGAGCGCGCTGCGATCGTGGGCGCCGATCGCCGGCGGCGGCCCCTGGATGGCGCCCGGCGTGGCGGAGAACCGCGGCGCCGGCGCGGGCTGGGTGACGCCGGCGACCTCCACGAAGGTCTCGCGGGCGGCGTTGTGCGGGTGGTTCGGGGCCTCGTCGAGGTCGAGGACCGGGGCGAAGCAGACATCGGTGGCGTCCATGATCGCGCACCACTCGGCCTGGGTCTTGCGGGCGATCACCGCGGCGAGCTTCTCGCGCAGCTGCGGCCAGGCCGCGCGGTCCATCTGGCGCGTGAAGTCGGGGTCGTCGACGCCGGTCTTCTCCAGCAGCAGGGCGTAGAACTGCGGCTCGATCGAGCCGATCGAGATCCATTTGCCGTCGGCGCACCGGTAGGTGTCGTAGAAGTGCGCCCCGCCGTCCAGCAGGTTGGCGCGGCGCTGCTCCTGCCACATGCCCGAGGCCTTGAAGCCGTAGAACATCGCCATCAGCGAGGCGGCGCCGTCGCTCATGGCGCAGTCGATCACCTGCCCCTGCCCGGTCTCGCGGGCGTGGATCACCCCGGCCAGCAGGCCGAACGCCAGATAGAGCGCGCCCCCGCCGAAGTCGCCCACCAGGTTCAGCGGCGGCACCGGCTTGTCCTGCGTGCCGATGGCGTGCAGCGCGCCGGTGATGGCGATGTAGTTCATGTCGTGGCCGGCGGCGTTGGCGTAGGGGCCGGTCTGTCCCCAGCCGGTCATCCGGCCGAACACCAGCTTCGGGTTGCGCGTCAGGGCGACCTCGGGCCCGAGGCCCAGGCGCTCCATGACCCCGGGCCGGAAACCCTCGATCACCGCGTCGGCCTTCTCCATCAGCTGCAGGCAGGTCTCGATGGCCGCCGGCGTCTTCAGGTCCAGCGCCACCGAGCGGCGGCCGCGGGCGGTGACGTCGGAGGGCGCGCCGCCGCGCGCGCCCTTGCGGTCGATCCGCACCACGTCGGCGCCCAGGTCGGAGAGCAGCATGCCGCAGAACGGACCGGGACCGATGCCGGCGAACTCCACGACCTTCAGCCCGGTCAGCGGTCCCTGGCGCATCTCGTCACTCCCTGTTCGAGGCCAGTAAAGCGCCCTGCCCCTCGGTCAGCCAACCTCCCGGCGACAAATTTGGGGTCAGCCGCCGCCGGGCAGCGACTGGCCGTCGTCGACGGTGATGACGCTGCCGGTGATCGCCCGCGCCGCGGGACCCGCAAGCATCAGGAAGGCGGCGTCGAGGTCGCTGGCGTCCATCAGCCGGCGGCGGGGAAAGGCCTTCAGCTGCTTCTGGCCGCCGTCGGTCCTGAACCAGTCGGCGTTGATGTCGGTCTCGATGTAGCCGGGGCAGAGCGCGTTGACGGCGATCCCGCGCCGCGCCCACTCCCGCGCCAGGCTCTGGGTCAGCATGGCGACCGAGGCCTTGGAGGCGCAGTAGGCCGCGAGCCCGGGCAGCACCGTGTGGCTGGCGATCGAGGCGATGTTGACGATGCGCCCCTCCCCGCGCCCGGCGACGCCGGAGGCGATCATCCGCCTGGCCGCCTCGCGCGCCGCCAGGAAGGTCCCGCGGACGTTGACGGCGAAGGTGTTGTCCCAGTCCTCCACGGACACCTCCAGCGCCAGACCCTCGCCGCCGACGCCGGCGTTGTTCACCAGGATGGTCAGCGGGCCGAGCGCGGCCTCCGCCTCGTCCAGCGCCGGTCCGATGGCGGCGGCGTCGGCGACGTCGAGCCTCAGCGCCAGGGCCCGGCCGCCCTCGCCGGCGATCTCCCGGGCCAGGGCCTCGACCCGCTCCAGCCTGCGCGCCGCCAGCGCCACGGCGGCGCCTTCGGCGGCCAGCAGGCGGGCGAAATGCGCGCCGAGTCCGCCCGAAGCGCCGGTCACGATGGCCACCTGTCCGGCCAGCAAACCCGCCATTCCACCCTCCCGCGACGCCGCGACTCTGCTGCAACCAGGCCGCGCGGTCTATTCTGCCCACTTCCACCCGTGCGCGATTCCGTGCTTAGCACGGCGGGTGGTGGCTTCAGGGATGGGGGAAATGGCGCAAGGCGTCCAGGCGCGGGTGTTGATCGTCGCGCGTGACGACGTCCTGGCGGGTCCCCTCGCCGAGGGGCTCGACCGGCTGGGCTGGCGCACGATCACCGCGCGCGGCCAGTACGCTGCCATGGCCAGCCTCGGCGACCTGCAGATCGAAGCCGCGATCATCGACCTCGGCCAGGGCGGCGAGGAGGTGCTGGCGCTCGCCAAGCGCCTGAAGGCCGCCTGCGCGCCGCGCCGCCTGCCGGTGATCGCCATCGGCGATCCCGACCCGTCGCTGCAGACCCACGGCTTCGACCTCACCCTCGCCGCCCCGCTGCATCCCTCGCAGGCTGCGATGCGGCTGGAGAGCCTGGTGCGGCTGGCGGTGTCGGAGGAGGAGTTCGAGCTGCGGCTGGAGACCTTCGCCGACCGCGGCCGGCGGCTCGACCTGCCGGATCCGGACGTCTCGCCCCTTCGGGTGCTGGCGATCGGCGAGCCGGCCCCGCAGTTCCTGGCGCTGTCCAACGCCCTGACGCAGCGCGGCGCCGACGTGGTGGGCGCCTTCACCGCCTACACCGCCTTCGACTACCTGCACGAGCGGGCCTTCGACGCGGTGGTGCTGTGGGCCGGCGAGAACCCGCAGGAGGCGCTGTCGATCGCGGCAGGGCTTAGGCGCAACACCCGCCTCTACCACACGCCCGCCCTGCTCTACATGCGCCGCGAATCCTATGTGACCACCTCGGAGGCCTACCATCGCGGGGTCTCCGACGTGGCGTCGCCCGAAACGCCGGAGGACGAGACCGCGCGCCGCGTCCTGGAGCTGGCGCGCAACTACCGCCGCCAGACCTCCGTGCGCCAGGCGCTGGAGAAGGCCCGCAGCTCCGGCCTGATGGACGCCGCCACCGGCCTCTTCACCCGCGACCTGTTCGCCGCCCACCTGGCGCGCCTGGCCCAGGCCTCCCGGGTCCGCAACCGGCCGCTCTCGGTCTGCGTGCTGAAGGTCTCCGACCGGCCGGAGGTCAAGGCGGCCCGCGTCGGCGGCTGGCTGGACCGCGCCATTCCGCAGATCGGCTCGATGATCGGCCGGCTGGTGCGCGTCGAGGACACCGCCGCGCGGCTGGGTCCCGAGGTGTTCGCCCTGGCCCTGCCTGCCACGCCCCTGCTCGCCGGCCGCGCCGCGGGCGAGCGGATCGCCGCGGTCATCGGCTGCACTGCGTTCGAGGCCGGGGACGGCAAGCCGCCGTTCGTGGCCGACTTCGACATCGGCGTGGCCGAGGTGGGGTCCGCCGACACCGCCGGGCGCGCGCTCGAGGAAGCCGCCCTCCAGGCGCAAGGACTCAAAGCGAGCTGATGCACGGCTACCCCGGCAATGTGGGCTACGGGGCCTACCTGTTCCCGCTGGTGTTCATCGCGCTCGCCATCCTGCGCAACGCCCGGGTCCGCAACCTGAAGGTCGAGCGGCTGTGGATCGCGCCGCTGATGATCCTGGCCGCCACGGTGCTGTCGTTCAGCCAGCAGCAGGCGCCGGGCCCGGTGATGATCGCCGCCGACATCGCGGCCCTGGCGGCCGGCGCGGCGCTCGGCTGGTGGCGCGGGCGGTTCACCAAGATCACCGTCAACCGCGAGACCCATGCCCTGACCAGCCAGGCCTCGCCGGTGGGCATGCTGCTGATCCTGGGGATCTTCGCGATCCGCATGGGCCTGCGCACCTATGCGGCCGAGAACGCCAGCGCCCTGCACGTCTCGGTGACCGACATCACCGACGCCTTCCTGCTGCTCGCGGTGGGCCTGGTCTGCGCCCAGCGCTTGGAGATGGCGCTGCGGGCGACCCGGCTGGTGAACGAGGCTCGCGCCTCCAACTAGGTCGTATACTCATAACGCTCAAAGACGCCCGCGAGGTAGCGACCCCGATAAGCGGTCTCTCTGAATGTCTGAGATGGGTGGAATGCCGCCGTCCCTCTTTCGTCGGATGCAGCGGCCAACATTGCCCACGCAGCGTCGCTACAATCATGTAGCAGCATCATTCTAAAAGCTGTATCTGCAGGATGATGAGCCCTGACGACGTCGCGATGTTCTGTTTCGGCCACCGCAGCCGTAAGGCCGCGCGGGCGGTCACCCGGGCGTTCAACCAGCGGCTCAAGCCCCTGAACCTCCAAATCACCCAGTTCATCCTGCTCGGGGCCATCGCACGGGAGGGCGACCGGTCCATCGCGGCCTTGGCGGATGACGTGGGCGTAGAGCCCTCCGCCGTGCTGCGGAACCTCAAGATTCTGGAAGAGCGGGGGCTGGTGAGCAATTCGGGCGGTCGCGGTCGGGGTGGCCGGAAGGTGCGCGTGACCGAGGCCGGCCGGGCGCTGATCGCCGGCAGCATGCCGGCCTGGCGGCAGGCGCAGGCGGATCTGGCGGCCCTGCTGGACGGCCGCGCCGACGAGACGCGGGAGGCGCTGGTGCGGCTGGAGCGGGCCGCGCTCGCGCTGGAGCGATCGGAAGGATGAGTACGATGCGTCGAGTGGTGGTGACCGGCCTGGGCGTGGTGTCGCCGCTGGGCGTCGGAACGGAGGCCGCCTGGGCGCGGCTGTTGGCGGGTCGTTCCGGGATCACTCGCCTGCCGGCGGACTTGGCGCCCGACGTGCCGGCGCAGGTCGCCGGACGGGTGCTTTCGATTGCGGAGGACTCGGAGGCCGGCTTCGACATCGACGCCGCGGTCTCGGGGAAGGACCAGAAGAAGATGGACCGGTTCATCGCCTTCGCCATCGCCGCGGCGGACGAGGCGATCGCCCAGGCCGGATGGGCTCCGCAGGACGAGAGGCAGAAGGCCAGAACGGCCACGGTGATCGCCACGGGGATCGGCGGCTTCCTGGCGATCGCGGAGGCCGTGCGGACCACCGACGAGCGCGGCGTGCGGCGGCTGTCGCCGTTCACGGTCCCGGCGTTCCTCGCCAACCTCGCCGCGGGCTGGGTCTCCATCAGGCACGGGTTCAAGGGACCGCTCGGCGCGCCGGTGACCGCCTGCGCGGCGGGGGTCCAGGCGATTGGCGACGCGGCGCGCATGATCCGGGCGGGTGAGGCCGACATCGCCGTCTGCGGCGGGGCGGAGGCCACGATCGACCGCGTGAGCCTGGGCGCCTTCGGGGCGGCCCGAGCTCTGTCGACCGGCTTCAACGAGGCGCCGGAGAAGGCGTCGCGGCCGTTCGACCAGGCCCGCGACGGCTTCGTCATGGGCGAGGGTGCGGGCGTCATGGTGATCGAGGCGCTGGAGCACGCCGAGGCGCGGGGCGCGAAGATCGTCGCCGAACTCGTCGGCTATGGCACGAGCGCCGACGCGTACCACCTGACCGCCGGACCGGCCGATGGCGATGGGGCGGCGCGATCCATGCGCATGGCCCTCGATCAGGCGGGCCTTGCGCCCGAGGCGATCGGCCATCTGAACGCCCACGCCACGTCCACGCCGGTCGGGGACAGGGGGGAGCTGGCGGCTGTCCGCTCGGTTTTCGGCGAGAACGGTCCGGCCATCAGCGCCACCAAGTCGGCCACCGGCCACCTCCTCGGGGCGGCCGGCGGGTTGGAGGCGATCTTCACGGTGCTCGCCCTGCGGGACCAAGTGGCGCCGCCGACTCTGAACCTGGAGACTCCCGACGCCGCTGCCGCGGGCCTCGACCTCGTAGCGCTCGAGGCGCGGAAGGTCGGCTTCGATTATGCCTTGTCCAACGGCTTCGGGTTCGGCGGCGTGAACGCCAGCGCGATCTTCAAGCGCTGGCAGGCATGAATAGCCGACCTCGCAGCTACATCATTGGCTCCATCGATCAGGTCGGCGCAGCCATTCAGGCCGCGTGACGGCGGACCTCCCGAAGGGCTGCCACGGGTCGAAAGGCGCTATTAGCCCGCGACCGCACAGCAGACGTTGGGCCAATCTGCCAAGCAGCGGACCTTCCGAAGGTCGGCAGGGTGGCAAGCGGACGTCTCGAAGTTAAGCTGACGCATGGCCGCTCCGCCCCTCTCGATATTGTTTGACCTGGACGGCACCGTCGTCGACTCCAAGCCCGGCATCCTGGCGAGTTGCAGCGCGGCTCTCCGCTCGCTGGGGCATCGGCCCGACGGCCTGGACGTCGGCAATCTGATCGGCCCACCGCTGGAAGAGGTCCTGGCCGAGGTGCTGGGCCGGTTCGGCGACGACCGTGTGGCCGAGGCCGTGCTCGCCTATCGCGACCACTATGGATCGGCTGGCTTCCGCGAAACGACGGTCTATCCAGGGCTGGCGGCCGCGCTGGACCAACTCCTGACCCGGAAGGCGAAGCTGTACATCGCCACGTCGAAACGGAGGATCTTCGCCGAGCAGATCCTGGAGCACCTCGGTCTAATCGATAGGTTCGCGGGTGTGCACGGCTCCGAGCCCGGCGGGGCCCTCGACAGGAAGGCCGACCTGATCGCCGATGTGCTTCGGCGACATGAACTGAGCGCGGACCGATGCCTCATGGTTGGAGACCGACGCCAGGATGTGGAGGGCGCGCGGGCGAACGACATTTCCACGGTCGGCGTCCTGTGGGGCTATGGCGACCGCGATGAACTCGAATCCGCCGGCGTCATGCAGATCGCCGCGGACCCCGCCGATCTGATCACGATCGCGAAGGGCCACGGCGAAGGGTAGCGGCCGCCCTAGGCGGCCAGCTTCGCCAGTTCGGTCAGCACCTTCTCGGCGGCGTTGAGGCGCTGCTCGGGGGTTTCCCACTCGCCCTTCACCACCACCTTGTGGTCCGGGCGCAGGCGCCAGGCGATCTGGTTCTTGGCGATGAAGCCGATCAGGCCCGCGGGGTTCTTGAAGTCGTCGCCGCGGAAGGTGACCACGGCGCCCTTCGGCCCGACGTCGATCTTGGCGACATTGGCTTCGCGGCACAGGCCCTTGATGGCGACGACCTTGAGCAGTTGGCCGGCTTCCGGCGGCAGCGGCCCGAAGCGGTCGATCAGCTCGGCGGCCAGGGCTTCGCGCTCCTGCGACTTCTCGGCGTCGGACAGGCGGCGGTAGAGCGACAGCCGCACGTTGAGGTCCGGCACGTACTCCTCGGGGATCAGCACGGCCGCGCCGGTGTTGATCTGCGGCGACCATCCCCGGTCGTGTTCGAGGCCTTCCGCGCCGGCCAGGGTCTTCAGCTCGTTGACCGCGTCCTCCAGCATCTGCTGGTAGAGCTCGACCCCGATCTCGCGGATGTGGCCGGACTGCTCGTCGCCGAGCAGGTTGCCGCCGCCGCGGATGTCCAGGTCGTGGCTGGCCAGCTGGAAGCCGGCGCCCAGGCTGTCGAGGGACTGCAGGACCTTCAGGCGCTTCTCGGCCGACTGGGTGATCTGCTTCTCGGCCGGCGTGGTCATGTAGGCGTAGGCCCGCGACTTGGCCCGGCCGACCCGGCCCCGCAACTGGTAGAGCTGGGCCAGGCCGAACATGTCGGCGCGGTGGATGATCAGGGTGTTGGCGGTCGGGATGTCGAGCCCGCTCTCGACGATGGTGGTCGACAGCAGCACGTCGTACTGGCCCTCGTAGAAGGCGCCCATGACCTCTTCGAGCTGGGTCGGCGACATCTGGCCGTGGCCGACCACGAAACGCACCTCCGGCACCTGCTCGCGCAGATAGCGCTCCAGCGCCGGCAGGTCGTTGACCCGCGGGGCGACGTAATAGGCCTGGCCGCCGCGGTACTTCTCGCGCAGCAGCGCCTCGCGGACGACCACCGGATCCCAGGGCGTGATGTAGGTGCGGACCGCCAGGCGATCGACCGGCGGGGTGGCGATGATCGACATCTCGCGGATGCCGGAGAGCGACATCTGCAGGGTGCGCGGGATCGGCGTCGCGGTCAGCGTCAGCATGTGCACGTCGGTGCGAAGCTCCTTGAGCTTCTCCTTGTGCTTGACCCCGAAGTGCTGCTCCTCGTCGACGATCACCAGGCCGAGGTCCTTGAAGCCGACCTGCTTGGAGAGCACCGCATGGGTGCCGACGACAATCTCGACCTCGCCGTTCTTCAGCGCCTCGCGGGTCTCGGCGGCCTCCTTGGGCGGCGCCAGGCGCGACAGGCGCCGCACCTTCACCGGCCAGCCCTCGAAGCGTTCGCTGAAGGTCTTGTAGTGCTGGCGCGCCAGCAGCGTCGTCGGCGCGACGATGGCCACCTGCTGGCCGCTCATGGCCACCACGAAGGCCGCCCGCAGGGCGACCTCGGTCTTGCCGAAGCCCACGTCGCCGCAGATCAGCCGGTCCATCGGCTTGCCGGCGGAGAGGTCCTCCAGCACGTCGCCGATGGCGGCGAGCTGGTCCTCGGTCTCCTCGTAGGGGAAACGGGCGCAGAACTCGTCGAACACCCCGTGCGGCGGGTCCACCGGATCGGTGGACTTGGTCGCCCGCTCGGCGGCGATGCGGATCAGGCCGACCGCCATCTCGCGCAGCCGCTCCTTGGCTTTGGCCTTGCGCGCCTGCCAGGCCGCGCCGCCCAGCCGGTCGAGCTGCACGCCCTCGGAATCCGAGCCGTAGCGGGTCAGCAGGTCGATGTTCTCCACCGGCAGGTAGAGCTTGGCCTCGCCGCCGTAGTGGATCTCCAGCGTGTCGTGCGGCGCGCCCTGCACCTCCAGGGTCTTCAGGCCGTCGTAGCGGCCGATGCCGTGGTCGATGTGCACGACCAGGTCGCCGGGCGTCAGCGACGAGGCCTCCGCCAGGAAGTTCGACGCCCGCCGCCGCCGCCGCGGCCTCGCCAGCCGGTCGCCCAGGATGTCGGTCTCGGAGATCACCGCCAGGCTGTCGGTCTCGAAGCCGGCGTCCAGCGGCAGGACGACCCGTTGCGGGGTCTTCGGGTCACCGGCCCTGGCGGCGTCCCAGTAGGGCGCGAACGGGATGTTCTTCAGCCCGTGGTCGGCGAGCATCGAGCCCAGCCGGTCGGAGGAGCCGTCGGACCAGGAGGCGAACAGCACGCGCTTGCCGTCGGCCGCCAGCTTGCGGGCGTGGTCGGCGGTGGCCTCGAACAGGTTGACGCTGTCGCGCTGGCGCTCGGGGGCGAAGTTGCGGCCCTGGCGCGCGCCCATGTCGATGACCGCCTCGCCTCCCGCCTCCTGGAAGGACGAGAACCGGCGCGTCGCGCGCTTGGCGAGCAGGTCCTTCCACTCGTCGGCGGTCAGGTAGAGCCGGTCCGGCTCCAGCGGGTGGTAGTGGACCTTGCGCTCGGTCTGGTTCCGGCTCTCGAAGGCGTCGTGGATGATCGACAGCCGCTCGTCGCGCGCCTCGCGGCTCAGGTGATCGAGGGCGATCACCGCCTCCTTGGGCAGGAAGTCGAACAGCGTCGCCATCTGCGGATAGAACAGCGGCAGCCAGTGCTCCATGCCGGCCCGGCGGCCGCCTTCGGAAACGGTGGCGTAGAGCGGATCGTCGCCGGGCGCGCCGAAGGTCTCCAGATAGCCGGTGCGGAAGCGGCTGATCGCCTCGGCGTCCAGCAAGGCCTCGCTG
The DNA here is from genome assembly GCF_003254505.1 of Phenylobacterium hankyongense. Taxonomy (NCBI): domain Bacteria; kingdom Pseudomonadati; phylum Pseudomonadota; class Alphaproteobacteria; order Caulobacterales; family Caulobacteraceae; genus Phenylobacterium; species Phenylobacterium hankyongense. The sequence continues at coordinate 3,322,274 of NZ_QFYP01000001.1, forward strand.
ACCGGCAGGAGGCTGACCTCCTTCAACTGCTTGGTGGAGCGCTGGGTCTCGGGATCGAAGGCGCGGATGGATTCCAGGGTGTCGCCGAACAGGTCCAGGCGCACCGGCTCCTCAGCGCTGGGCGGGAAGACGTCGATAACGCCGCCGCGGATCGCGAACTCCCCGTGCTCGGAGACGGTGGAGGCGCGCTGGTAGCCGTTGATGGCGAAATAGGTCTCGAGGTCGGCGATCTCGACGGTGTTGCCGCTCCGGGCCGAATAGCTGGCCCGCTGGATGGCCTTCTTCGGCGGCACGCGCTGGATCAGCGCCGGCACGGAGGTGACCAGCAGCGTCGGCGTCTTCTCGTCCACCCCGGCCGCCAGCCTGGACAGCGTGGTCATCCGCTGGGCGGCGATGCCCGGCGACGGGCCGATGCGGTCGTAGGGCAGGCAATCCCACGCCGGGAAGGTCATCACCTCGACGTTGGGCGCGAAGAACCGGAAGGCGTCGACGAAGGCCGACAGCCGCGCGCCGTCGCGGGCGACGAAGACCGACAGCCCTTTGCGGGCGCGGACCACGTCGGCCATGACCAGGGCGTCGAAGCCTTCCGGCGCGCCGACCAGGTCCAGGCGGCCGGGATCGTCGGAGACGCGTCGAAGCGCGGCCTGGCTCAGGGGCCGGGAACCGTCAGCCGCCATGGTCGTCTCCGCGCGCTTCGTGAGCTTCGAAGCGGAATTGCTTGATGCGGTTCATGATTTCGCCGTCGAACTCCGGCGGCGTCGGCGTCCGGCCGATGATCCAGTTGTAGAGGTCGTGGTCGGGTTGTTCGAGCAGGTCCTCGAAGAAATCGAGCTCCGCCGCGGTGAACCCCTGGACATGCCTGTCCGCGAACGGCCCCAGAATGAGGTCCGCTTCCCTGAAGCCCCGGCGCCAGGCGCGGAACTTCAGCTTCTTGAGCCGTGCTTCATCGATGATCATCAGGAAGTCGTGGATATAGAGGGCGCATACCCCCAGCGCCAGTCGGGTATGCTGCAATCATGCGGCCCGAGATTCTGTTCCCGCTCTACGCCCCCATAACCTCGCTGAAGGGGGTGGGGCCGCGCGTGGCGCCGCTGCTGGACAAGCTGGCCGGCCCCATCGTCCGCGACGTGCTGTTCCTGAAGCCGCATTCGGTGGTGCGCCGGACGCCCGCGACCATCTCCGCCGCCATCGACGGCGAGGTGATGACCTTCCAGGTGACGATCGAATCCTTCCAGGCGCCGCGCGGGCCGCAGCCCTGGCGAGTGCGGGTGTTCGACGAGACCGGCTTCATGACCCTGGTGTTCTTCGGCAGCTTCGGCTCGCAGCTGGAGCAGCGCCATCCGGTGAACGCCCGTCGGGTGATCTCCGGCAAGGTCGAGGACCAGGGCTACGGCTGGCAGATGGTCCACCCGGACTACATGCTGGCGCCGGAGAAGGCCTCGGAGATCCCCGAGCTGGAGCCGGTCTACCCGGCCACCGCCGGCCTTCCCGCCCGCACGGTCCGCAGGTTCGTGCAGGAGGCGCTGCAGCGGGCCCCGGAGCTGCCGGAGTGGCAGGACGCCGCGTGGGCGGCCCGCGAGCGCTTCCCCACCTGGCGCGAGGCTCTGGGACGGCTGCACGACCCGGAGAGCGACGCCGACATCTCGCTCCAGGCCCCGCACTACCGCCGCCTGGCGTATGACGAGCTGCTCGCCCAGCAACTGGCGATGGCGCAGCGCAAGGCCGAGCGCAGGCGCGAGGCCGCCGCGAAGATTCCCGCCAGCACGGTCGCCGAAGCCATCCGCGCCGACCTGCCGTTCGCCTTCACCGGCGCCCAGACCCGGGCGCTGGGCGAGATCCGCCACGACTTCGCGCTCGGCGAGCGGATGAGCCGGCTGATCCAGGGCGATGTCGGATCCGGCAAGACGGTGGTGGCGATGTGCGCCATGGCCGACGTCGCCGCGGCCGGCGGCCAGACCGCGCTGATGGCGCCCACCGAGATCCTGGCCCGCCAGCACTTCGAGACCATCTCCGGCCCCCTCACCGCTCACGGCATCGCCGTCGTCCTGCTGACCGGGCGCGACAAGGGCGCGGCGCGGGCGGAGAAGCTGCGCGCCCTGGCGTCCGGGGCGATCCAGGTGGCGGTCGGCACCCATGCGCTCTTTCAGGACGAGGTGGCGTTCCATCGGCTGGAGCTGGCCGTCATCGACGAGCAGCATCGGTTCGGCGTCGCCGAGCGCCAGCGGCTGCAGGCCAAGGGCCAGGGCACGCACTTCCTGGCGATGTCGGCGACGCCGATCCCGCGCACCCTGGAGCTCACCGTCTACGGCGACCTCGACGTCTCCAAGATCGACGAGAAGCCGCCGGGCCGCACGCCGGTCGCCACCCGCGCCGCGCCCATGGGTCGGATCGGCGAGGTGGAGGCGCGGCTGCGCGAGGCGGTGGCCGGCGGCGCCCAGGCCTTCTGGATCTGCCCGCTGGTCTCGGAGTCCGAGCTGGTGGACCTGAAGGCGGCGGAGACCCGCGCCGAGGAGCTGAAGGCCACCATCGGCCCCAGCGTCGGCCTGATCCACGGCAAGATGGCGCCGGCCGCCAAGGACGCGGTGATGGCCGACTTCGCCGACGGCCGTCTGTCGGTGCTGGTGGCGACGACGGTGGTCGAGGTCGGCGTTAACGTGCCCAACGCCACCATCATGGTCATCGAGCAGGCTGAGCGCTTCGGCCTCGCCCAGCTGCACCAGCTGCGCGGCCGGGTGGGCCGTGGGCGCCGCGAGAGCGCCTGCGTGCTGCTCTACGACCCGCCGCTGTCGGAGACCGCCCAGAAGCGGCTCGACATCCTGCGGCGCACCGACGACGGCTTCCTGATCGCCGAGACCGACCTGGAGCTGCGCGGCGGCGGCGACGCGCTGGGCCTGCGGCAGTCGGGGTTCCCGGACTACGTCTTCGCCGACCCCTTCGCACACCGCGACCTGATCGCCGCCGCCGGCGACGACGCCCGCCTGATCGTCGGCCGCGACCCCGCCCTCACGTCCGAGCGCGGCAAGGCGCTGCGGATCCTCGAAGAGCTGTTCGACTGGAAGGCCGGCCTCGGCCTGCGCGACGCCGGCTAAACCGAAGTTCCTCCCCCTCTGGGGGAGGTGGCGCGAAGCGCCGGAGGGGGTTGGCGCCGCCCTCGGAGGACCCCCTCAGTCAGCTTCGCTGACAGCTCCCCCGGCGGGGGAGCAACTAGGCTAGCGCACCTTCACCATCCGCTTGCCGCGGTTCTCCCCGGCCAGCAGGCCCACGAGCGCGGCCGGCGTGTTCTCCAGCCCCTCGATGATGTCCTCGTGGACCTTCAGCCGGCCCTCGGCGACCCAGGTTTGCAGGTCCCGCAGCGCCTGGCTGCGCTTGTCGTCGAAGTCGGAGACGATGAACCCGCGCAGGGTCAGCCGCTTGGTGACGATCAGGCCGGGCACGCCGCGCGGGCCGTGGCGCGGAGCCTCGCCGTCGTACTGCGAGACGGCGCCGCAGCAGGCGATCCGGCCGAAGGTGTTCATGGCGAACAGGCAGGTCTCGAACACGTCGCCGCCGACGTTGTCGAAGTAGACGTCGATGCCGCCCGGCGCGGCCTCCTTCAGCTGGCGGCGCAGGTCGCCGGCCTTGTAGTCGACGGCGGCGTCGAACCCGAGTTCCTCGGTCAGCCAGCGGCCCTTCTCCGCCCCGCCGGCGACGCCGACCACCCGGCAGCCCTTGAGCTTGGCGATCTGGCCGACGATCGAGCCGACGGAGCCTGCCGCCGCCGACACCACCACGGTCTCGCCGGGCTTGGGCTGGCCGCATTCCAAGAGGCCGAAGTAGGCGGTGAGCCCGGCCACGCCGAACACGCTGAGCAGGTGGGTCCGGGGCTCCAGCGCCGGCAGCTTCGCCAGCCGCTTGGTGGGCACGATGGCGTAGTCCTGCCAGCCGGTGTCGGCGAACACCAGGTCGCCGGGCAAGAGGTCGGAGTCCGGCGCCTCCACCACCTCGGCGAGCGCGCCGCCGGCCATCACCTGCCCGGCCGACAGCGCCGAGCGGTAGGTGGCGCCCTGCATCCAGGCGCGGTTGGCGGCGTCCAGCGAGATGTAGTGGGTCCGGACCAGGGCCTCGCCCGGTCCAGGCGTCGGACGCTCGCCCTGCACGAGGCGGAAATGGTCGGCGCTGAGCCGCCCCTGCGGCAGCTGGTCCAGGACGATCTGACGGTTGGCCTCGGCCATGGCGCGCTCCCTTTTTCCTTGTTGGGAGGAGCTAAGACCCGAACGCCGGGCCGCGCCAAGCCTCAGTGACCGGTGAGCGTGGCGACCCGGGCCTTCGCGTCGGCCTCGAGGTCCGCATAGAAGAGGTTGTAGCCGGGGACCTTGCGCTGGTCGGCCCAGGAGCCCTGGCGCTTCAGCGACGCCGACTTCGGATGGGTGACGCGCAGCACGCCGCCGCGGCACACCGCCGAGACCTGGCGGCCGAGGAAGGCGGGGCGCGCGCCCCACTCCAGCCCGGTGGCGTTCGCGGCCCCCAGGTGCAGGCGGGCCGGCGCGGGGTCCTGGGTCACCGCCCCCAGGATCGGGTTGAAGCACAGCGCCGCGCGGTCGTTGAGGTTCACCAGCTCGCCCTGCGAATTCCAGACGACGGCGCGGTCGAGCAGCAGCTGGGCGTGGTCGATCTGGCCATCGAAGACGCTGGCCCAGGCCGCCAGGCACCCGGCCTGGCCGCGGCGCATGCACGGCGGGATCGGCGGATCGACGGCGGGTATCACCGTCTCGATCAGGTAGGCGGCCGCCAGCCGGGCCCGAAGGTCGGGATTGGGCGCCACCTCCTCCGCCAGCAGCCGGGCGGCGAGCGTGCCGCCCTGCTCCACCCCCACGATGACGAACGGCCGGCCGCTGTTGTAGCGGTTGAGGTATTCGTGGAAGGCGCGCGCCACGTCGCCGTAGGCGAACTGGCGGGCCTCGCGGGCGTCCTCCCGCAGGGTCAGCAGGCTGTAGAGGCTGGCCTGGCGGTAGCGCGGCGCGAAGATCCGGCCGACCCGCACGAACGGCCCGGCGTAGTTGGGCGCCATCACCCGACGGAACAGCCGGTCGGCCTTCGGCTCATGGATCGGCGCGTTCCAGTCGTGGCCGCCGTCGAAGGTGGTCGGCGAGACGAAGAAGACGTCGGCCGGCGGATCGCCCGCGGTGGCGTCCGGACGGGTGGGCATCAGCGCCCAGCTCTGGCGGCTGGCGTAGTCGGGCGCCGGCGGCGGCCTGTAGGTCTGGAACGGCGACTTGGGATCCAGCGCCGAGCGCATCAGGTCGCCCCAGAACACCCCCGTCGCCAGGCCGAGGAACAGCACCACCCCGACCACGGACAGGGCCAGCCAGCGGCGGCTGCGGGGTGCGCCCGGCGGCATGGCTACCGGTAGGGGTCCGGCTGGCTGAGGTAGCGGGTGACGTAGTCGTGGATGCCGTCTTCCAGGGCGGTCATCGGCTTGTCGTAGCCGGCGGCGTAGAGCCGCTCCATGCGCGCCTCGGTGAAGTACTGGTACTTGTCGCGGATGGCCGGCGGCATCGGGGTGTAGTCGATCTCGGCGTTCTTGCCGGCGGCGGTGAACACCGCCCGGGCCATGTCCTCGAAGCTGCGCGCGGTTCCCGAGCCGAGGTTGAAGACGCCGTTGACCTGCGGGTTCTGCATCAGCCAGTCGGTGACGTCGGTGATGTCGCGGACGTAGACGAAGTCGCGCTTCTGGCCGCCGTCGGGGACGTCTGAGCGGTAGCTCTTGAACAGCTGCACGCCATGGCCCTCGCGGACCTTTGGCCAGATCTGCGAGGCCACCGACTTCATCGAGTGCTTGTGCTCCTCGTTGGGGCCGTAGACGTTGAAGAACTTCAGCCCCACCCACTGCGGCGGCGCGTAGTCGCGCGCCGCCTGGCGCGCCGCGAACAGGTCGAACAGCGCCTTCGACCAGCCGTAGGTGTTCAGCGGCCGCAGCGCGGCCAGCGCCTCGTAGTCGTTGTCGTCGTCGAAGCCGTGCGCCCCGTCGCCGTAGGTCGCCGCCGAGGAGGCGTAGATCAGCCGGCGCTGGCGGTCGGCGCACCAGCGGAACAGGTCGCGGCTGAGGGTGAAGTTGGAGTGGACGATCTTGTCGGCGTCCGGCTCGGTGGTCGAGGAGATGGCGCCCATGTGGATCACCACCTCGACGTCGCGCCAGCGCTTCTCCAGCCAGTCGAACATGTCCTCCGGGGCCACGAAGTCGCCGATCGGGTGCTTGGCGATGTTGCGCCACTTGCCGAGCTCGGCTTCGCGCAGGCGGTCGCAGACCACCACGTCGAGGCTGCGGTCCTCGGCCAGCCTGGCGGCGATGTTGGAGCCGATGAAACCGGCGCCGCCGGTGACGAACGCGATCCGGCGGTTCATGCCTTGGCCTTCTGGGTCATCCGCGCGATGGCGGCGGTGGTGGAATAGCCGTCGACGATCTGGGCCAGCCGGACCTCGCCGCCCCAGGCCTTGACCAGGTCGGCGCCGACCACTTCGCTCTCGGCGTAGTCGGCGCCCTTGACCAGCACGTCGGGCCGCGCGGCCTCGATCAGCTTGAGCGGGGTGTCGTCCTCGAACGGCACGACCAGGTCGACGGAGCCCAGGCCCGCCAGCACCAAGGCGCGGCTCTCCAGGTCGTTGACCGGCCGGCCCTCGCCCTTCAGCGCCCGCACGGAGTCGTCGGAGTTGAGGCCGACGATCAGCCGGTCGCACCAGGCCCGCGCCTGGGCGAGATAGGCCACGTGGCCCTTGTGCAGGATGTCGAAGCAGCCGTTGGTGAAGCCGACCCGCAGGCCCTTGGCGCGCCAGCGGGCGACCTCGTCGGCCATCCGCTGCGGGGTGGCGATCTTGGCCTCGGCGGGCGCCATGTGGGCGCTGATCGTCGCCTCCACCAGCTCCTCGGGGCTGACGGTGGCGGTGCCGACCTTGCCGACCGCTACGCCCGACGCCAGCTGGGCGAAGGCGATGGCGTCGTTCAGCGGCGCCCCGGCCGCCAGCGCCAGGCCGAGCGCCGCCAGCGTGGTGTCGCCGGCCCCGGAGACGTCGAACACCTCGCGCGGCGCGGTCGGCACGTGACGCACCGGCTCGCCGCGGACGGCCAGCGAGACCCCCTTGGCGGCGCGGGTCACCAGGATGGCCCTGGCCTCCCAGAGCTCCAGGGCGCGGGCCAGGGCGACCTCGATCTCGGCGTCCGTGCCGGTCGGCAGGTCGGTGGCGTGGGCAAGCTCGGCGGCGTTGGGCTTGATCAGGTCCACCGCGCCGTAGCGGGCGAAGGAGCGGGCCTTGGAGTCCACCACCAGCTTGGCGCCGGCGGCCTGGGCCGCCTCGCGCGCGGCGGCGATCACCGCGTCGGTGACCACCCCCTTGCCGTAGTCGGAGAGCAGGATGGCGCCGGCCCCCTGCGCCGCGTCGCGCAGGGTGCGGACCAGCCGCTGCTCGACCTCGCCCGTGGCCGCGCGGCTGGCCTCCAGGTCGACGCGCAGCAGCTGCTGGCCGCCGGAGACGAAGCGGGTCTTCAGGGTGGTCGGGCGATCGGCGTCGGTGACCAGGTAGCCCTCGACGTGGCCTTCCTCGCCCACCAGCCGCGACGCCTCGTGGCCGTCGGCGTCGCCGCCCACCAGCCCCACCAGGCAGACCGAGCCGCCGAGCGCGGCGACGTTGCGCGCCACGTTGCCGGCCCCGCCCAGCATCACCAGCTCTCGGGTCCGCGCCAGCACCGGGATCGGCGCCTCCGGCGAGACCCGGCTGACGTCGCCATAGACGAAGCGGTCGACCATCAGGTCGCCGACACAGGCCACCCGGCGGCCCGGGACCAGGCCCAGGAGATGCTGGAGCGCGGAAAGATCCATGGCGACTAGCGTGTGCGGCGGGTCGGGGAACGGGTCAAGCGGCGGCCCTCAGCGGTTCGCCACGGCGTGCAGCGCCTTCAGCGTGCCCAGGAGGTCCTTGGCGCCCGCCAGCGGCAGGCAGCTGGGCGCGTCGCAGAGCGCCTTGTCGGGGTCGGGGTGGAACTCCAGGAACACCCCGTCGGCGCCGGAGACCACGGCGGCCTTGGCGATCACCGCCACGCCCTCCCGCCGGCCGCCGGTGGACTCGCCGCCGGTGCGCGGATCGGCGCCCGGCAGCTGCACCGCATGGGTGGCGTCGATGGTCACCGGCACGCCGAGCTTCTTCATCTCGCCGATCCCCAGCATGTCGACCACCAGGTTGTTGTAGCCGAACGAATTGCCGCGCTCGCATAGGATGGTGATGTCGGCGCCGTCCACCGCCTCCTGCACCTTGGAGACGATGTTCTTGCAGTCCCAGGGCGCCAGGAACTGGCCCTTCTTGACGTGCAGCCAGCCACCGGCCCGATGGATCGCGCGGGCCGAGGCCACCACCAGATCGGTCTGCCGGCAGAGGAAGGCGGGGATCTGCAGGACGTCGATCACCTCGGCCAGGGGCTCGGCCTGGGCGATCTCGTGGATGTCGGTGGCCACCGGCACGTCCACCTCGGCCTTCACCCGGCGGAAGATCTCCAGCCCCTGGTCCAGGCCCGGCCCGCGATAGCTCTTGATCGACGACCGGTTGGCCTTGTCGAAGCTCGCCTTGAACACATAGGGCAGCCCAAGCTCGCCGCAGATCGCCTTCAACTGGCGGGCGGTCTCGATGGCGAGCTCGGGGGTCTCCAGGACGTTCAGCCCGGCGATCACGGTCAGGGGCTGGCCGTCGCCGATGGCGACGTTCCAGCGATCGAGCTTCAGGACGGGCATGGCGCTCCCCGGCGTTGCAATTCAGTCGCCGGCTAAGTGGCGCGCGCCGCCAGGCTTCACAAGCGCCAAGTGCCGCGACCCGGCGGCGTGCCGCCCTCCCTGCCGCCCGCGAATCGGGCGCTCGCGCCGCGGCTGATCGGTGTTAAGGTTGGTCAAGTTCCTCGGGGGAGCCGGCATGAGCCTTGCCCACGAGACGTCGCTTGCGACGCTCGCAGTGAACTCCAGAGCGTTCCGGCGGCTGCCGGAGCTGGCGGATGCGCCCAGGGCCTTCCGCGCCGCCCTGCTGTTGATGGCCCGCAACTGGCTGGCGGGCTCGCTGACCTTCGTCACCCCCACCGGCGGCGAGCTGCCGCTCAGGGGACGCGAGCCCGGTCCGGACGCCCGGCTGGTGGTCCGCGACTTCCGCTTCATGCGCCGGGTGCTGGCCTCCGGCGATATCGGCTTCGCCGAAGGCTACATGGCCGGCGAGTGGGACACGCCGGACCTGTCGCGATTGCTGGAAGTGCTGGCCGTCAACTTCAACCGCCTGCACCGCGTGGCGCTGGGCAACCCGCTGATGTGGGCGGCCGAGCGGCTGCGCCACGCCCTGCACGGCAACAGCCGCGAGGGGGCCCGGCGCAACATCCACGCCCACTACGACCTGGGGAACGCCTTCTATTCCCGCTGGCTGGACCCGACGATGACCTACTCGTCCGCCCGCTACGCCGAGCCGGGACAGCCGCTCGCCGAGGCGCAGCGCAACAAGTACCGCACGCTGGCCGAAGGCATGGCGCTGGCCCCCGACCACCACGTGCTGGAGATCGGCTGCGGTTGGGGCGGCTTCGCCGAGTTCGCCGCCCGCGACGTGGGCGCGCGGGTCACCGCCATCACCATTTCCCAGGAGCAGTACGACTTCGCCCGCCGCCGGATGTTCGAGCAGGGTCTCGCCGAGCGCGCCGAGGTGCGGATGATCGACTACCGCGACGTCGAAGGCGCCTTCGACCGGGTGGCCTCCATCGAGATGTTCGAGGCGGTGGGCGAACGCTATTGGCCGGCCTATTTCGGCAAGATCCGCGACGTGCTCGCGCCCGGCGGCCGGGCCGGCCTGCAGATCATCACCATCCGCGACGAGCTGTTCGAGGGCTATCGCCGGCGCGCCGATTTCATCCAGAAGTACGTCTTTCCGGGCGGCATGCTGCCCTCCGAAGCCCGCCTGAAGGCGGAGACCGACCGCGTCGGCCTGCACTGGCAGGGCATCGCCCGCTTCGGCCAGCACTACGCCGACACCCTGGCCGAATGGGGCGAGCGTTTCGACGCCGCCTGGGCCGACATCCGCACCCTCGGCTTCGACGAGCGCTTCCGCCGCCTGTGGCGCTTCTACCTGAGTTATTGCGAGGCCGGCTTCCGCACCGGACGCACCGACGTGGTGCAGCTCAGCCTGGCGAAAGGCTGACACCCCCTGTTCGCCGCCGCCCGCCACGCTTAAGTAGCCGCCCATGGAAGTTGCAAACAGCGTCCTGGACGCCATCGGAAACACGCCGCTCATCCGCCTTCGCCGGGCCAGCGAGATCACCGGCTGCGAGATCCTCGCCAAGGCGGAGTTCATGAATCCCGGCCAGTCGGTGAAGGACCGGGCCGCCCTCTACATCATCCGCGACGCCGAACAGCGGGGCCTGTTGCGGCCCGGCGGCCGGATCGTGGAGGGCACGGCGGGCAACACCGGCATCGGCCTGGCCATGGTCGGCAAGGCCATGGGCTACAAGGCGACCATCGTCATCCCCCGGACCCAGAGCCAGGAGAAGAAGGACGCCATCCGGCTCTACGGCGCCAACCTCGTCGAAACCGACGCCCTGCCCTATTCGAACGAGATGAATTACGTCCACGTTTCCCGCCGCTTGGCGGAGGAACTTGACGCGAAGGAGCCGAACGGCGCGGTGTGGGCCAACCAGTTCGACAACGTCGCCAACCGCGAGGCCCACGTCCGCGGCACCGGCCCGGAGATCTGGCGCCAGACCGACGGGCGCATCGACGGCTTCATCTGCGCCGTGGGCTCGGGCGGGACCTTGGCGGGGGTGGCCGAGGCGCTGCGGGAGCGCAAGCCGGACATCCGCATCGGCCTCGCCGACCCGCACGGGGCCTCGCTCTATTCCTGGTACACGGACGGCGAGCTGAAGGCCGAAGGGACCTCGATCAGCGAGGGCATCGGCCAGGCGCGGATCACCGCCAACCTCGTCGGCCTGACCATCGACCACGCCTACCGCATCTCCGACGAGGAGATGCTGCTCGCCATCTACGACCTCATCGAACACGAGGGGCTGGTGATGGGCGGCTCGACCGGAATCAACGTCGCCGGCGCCATCCGCCTGGCCAAGGACCTCGGCCCCGGCCACACCGTGGTGACCGTGCTCTGCGACCACGGCCAGCGCTACCAATCGAAGATCTACAACCCGGGCTTCCTCGCCGAGCGCGGCCTGCCCGCCCCGGCCTGGCTGGAGTGACCATGGACCCGCTTGTCTCCACCGCCTGGCTGGCCGAGCGCCTGGCCGACCCCGACGTGCAGGTGGTCGACGCCACCTGGTACATGCCGGGCGAGCCCCGTTCCGGCCGCGAGGACCATGCGGCCGGGCATATCCCCGGCGCGGTGTTCTTCGACATCGACGAGATTTCCGACCACGGGACCGACCTGCCGCACATGCTGCCGACGCCCGAGGCGTTCGCGGCGGCGGCCGGAGCGCTGGGCCTGCGCCGCGACGCGACGGTGGTGGTCTACGACGGCCAGGGCATATTCTCCGCGCCGCGGGTCTGGTGGACGCTGCGGACCATGGGCTTCCCCAAGGTCGTGGTGCTCGACGGCGGCCTCAAGAAATGGCGCGCCGAAGGCCGGCCGGTTGAGACCGCCGAGACGCAAGCTACGCCCACCCGCCTGGAGCCGGCCTTCGATCCCGCCCGAGTCCGCGACCTCGACGCCGTGCGCGGCCTGCTGGACGGCGGCGCGGCGCAGCTGGTCGACGCGCGCGCCGGCCCGCGTTTCCGCGGCGAGGCGCCGGAGCCGCGCGCCGGATTGCGCTCCGGCCACATGCCCGGCGCCTGCAACGTGCCCTGGGGCCCGCTGGTGAACGCCGACGGCACGCTGAAGTCCGCCGCCGAGCTGCGCGAAACGTTCGAGGCGGGCGGCGTGGACCTGACGGGGCCTATCGTCACCACCTGCGGCTCCGGCGTCAGCGCCGCCCTGCTGGCCCTGGCGCTGGCGCGCCTCGGCCGCGACGACGTGCCGGTCTACGACGGTTCCTGGACCGAATGGGGCGGTCGAGCGGACACCGAGGTTGTCACCGGAGCCTGAGCCATCGACGTCCGCCTCGCCCGCCCAGACGACCTGCGCCACCTGCCGCGGATCGAGCGGTCGGCCGCTGCGGCCTTCCGCGGCTCCAGTCAGGACGCCATCGCCGACGACGAGGTCAGCCCGGCCAGGGTCTACGTCCCGCTGCAGGCGCAGGGGCTGGTCTGGGTGGCCGACGACGCCACGGGCCGGATCGGCTTTGCGGCCTGCGAGGCGTTCGACGACGCCCTGCACCTGTGGGAGCTGGCGGTGCGGCGCGCGCGCCAGGGCCAGGGCGTCGGCCGCGCCCTCGTTCGCGCCGTGATCGATGCGGCGCGGGCGCGAGGCTGCGCCGCGGTCACCCTGACGACGTTCCGCGAGATCGCCTGGAACGGGCCGTTCTACGCCCGTCTCGGATTCCGCGAACTCGCCGTGCACGAACTCGACGGCCGGCTTGCGGAGGTGCTGTCTCGCGAGGCGGAAAAGGGCCTCGACGTGGCGACCCGCTGCGCCATGCGGCTGGCGATCTAGCGCGAACCCGGGCGGCCACCCTGCGAACAGGACGGCCGCCCGGTCGCGGTTACCAGAACTTCGCGCGGAGCGTGACTTCGAGCGTGCGTCCGAACGGCGAGGCCAGGGGGGCGTAGTAGCCGCCCGTCCCGTCGTAGAACGGCGGCTTCTTGTCGAACACGTTGGCCGCCCGCAACTGGATCTGCGACCCGCTCATGACGTGCGGCAGGTCGTAGGTGCCGACCAAGTCGAACGTGGTCCAGGAATCGACGGTCTGGACCGGTGTGATCGCCGTGTTCTTGAACGACCCCGTGTAGTTCATGAACACCGCCAGGGTGACCGGCTCCATGTTCCAGCTCGCGCTCAGGCGCGCCTTCCACTTGACCGCGTCGGTGGTGCCGAGGCGGGAGGTGAACGGCGTGCCGGCCACAACCTGCTGGTCGAACTGCAGCTGGCGGTTGGCGTTGGCTGCGAACGAGAACCGGCCCAAGCCGGTGTCCATCTGATAGCTGGCGTCGAGGTCGACGCCGGCGAACCGGCGGGTCCCCAGGTTGATCGCGTAGGAGCGGAAGATGTAGTCGATGACCGCCGGCACCGGGCTCTGCGGCGGCGCGTCCTTGATCGCCTGCGCGATCTGGGCGGCGGTCGGGAACCGGGTGATGGAGTCGGCGAACGCCGGGTTGAAGAAGGCGTCGTTGGTCGTCGGCTTGTAGACCAGGTTGCTGTATTCGACGTGGTAGTAGGTCGCGCTGAACCGCAGGCCATGGATGTAGTCCGGCGTGTAATCGACGCCGTAGGAATAGCTCTTGGCGCGTTCCGGCGTCAGGTTCGGGTTGCCGCCGCCCATGTTGTAGACGTTGACCGTGCCCACACCGGCGATGTTCGAGCCGGGCTGCGGGACCCCGAAGATGCTGGTCAGCATGCCGAGGTTCGGGGCGGCGTAGGCCTTGCCGTAGCTGGCGTGCAGGGCCACGCCGTCGATCGGCTCCCACACGACGCCGTACTTCGGATTGAAGGTGCCGCCGAGCTTTTGGTAATGGTCGTAGCGACCGGAGACGGAGACCTCGAGCCGCTGGAAGCCCGGGATCGCGTTCTCGGCGCTGAACAGCGGCACGTGGACTTCGCCGTAGAGGCCTTCCACCGCCCGGTTGACGTCGTCGTTACGCACCAGGATCTGGTCGACGCGGGCCGCGCCGGCGTACTGCAGCTGCCTCGCCTCCTCATCCCGGAAATCGGCGCCGACGGCGGCGCGCACCTCACCGCCGGGGATCTTGAACAGCGGCCCGTCCGCCTTGATCTGCAGCTCGCGAAGGTACTGGTGGGCGTTGTTGATCTGGGTGTAGCCGTTGTCGATCTGCGACAGGACCGAGGGATTGTTCTGCGCCGCTTGGCCGAACGGGTTGAAGGCCGTGGCGAGGGTGGTGTTGTTGGCCAGCGCCTGAGCGACCGCGATGTCGATTTCCGGGTCGCTGTTGAAGTCGTGGGTCTTCGAGAAGTGGGTCATGATCCCACCGGACCAGCCGCCGCCCAGGTCGATGTCCAGGCCTCCCGTGATGCCCATGACCTCGGAGGTCTGGAAGCCATGCGGGTTGGGAAACAGCCCCAGCCCGCTGCGGGTCACCGACTCGCTGGTCGCGACCACGCCCGGCGGCAGCACGAAATAGGGGTTGGTGTTGGGCACGACGACGGTGAACGACCGCGGCCCACTCGTGCGATTGGTCTCGTAGTTGGAATAGTTGAGCTCGGTCCACAGCTTGACCCGCTCGCCAAGGTCCTGGTGGGCCGTGGCCAGCACCGAATGGCGCTTTCCGTTCGGGATGATGCTGTTGAGCAGCGAGTTCTCGCACTTGTTGGGCGTCGTCGCGAAACTCGGATAGCCGTAGGTCTTGCCGCCCACGCTAATGTTCGGATTGGGGCAGCTCGTGGTGCGCAGGTCGCGCCCGCCGCGGTAGCTCTGGTCGAGGACGATACCGAGGTCGGCGTTGGTCGGAGAGTGGTTGTCGGAATACTCGTAGGCGACCATGACGCCGCCGGTGTCCCAGGTCTTGCCCCAGATCGCGGAGAAGTCGCGCTTCTGATACTTGGAGTTGTTGCCGCCATAGGTGGCCGAGGCTTCCAGGCCGTCGACGTCCTTGCGGTAGATGAAGTTGACCACGCCGGCGACGGCGTCGGAGCCGTAGACCGCCGAGGCGCCGTCGGCGACGACCTCCACCCGCTGGAGCGCAATCACCGGAATGATCGACGGGTCGGGGAACACCGCCTCGCCGCCGACCGGGGCGAACCGGTGGCCGTTGAACAGCGTCAGGGTGGCGTAGATGCCGAGGTTGTGGATGTTCGGGTCGAAGCCCGGGCTCCGGAACCGGTTGGACGTGGACTGCTCGGAATTGGCGCCGAAGTTCCCCAGCTGCGGGATGGAGGACACCAGCTCGCTGACGGTGGCCGGGGCGTTCATCTTGATCGTGTCGCGTCCCACGGCGATCAGGGCCGAGCCGGTGGGTGCGACGCCGCGGATGCTGGAGCCGGTGACCACCACCTCATCGAGGGCGGTCTCCTTTGCGGGGGTCGAAGACGCCGATTCCGCCGGCGCGGCGGCGGCCGCGTTGACCTGAGCCAACGCCGCGTGCGGGAGAACAATTGAGAGGACGGCTGCTGAGCCCAGCAAAATCCTTCGTTGCACGCGGTTCGGCGTCAGATTCGACAGCTTCGACATTTTTCTCTCCCCGTTGTTTTAACTTTTCACCGGCACGCCAGTTGAAAGGCGCAGCCAGCCGACCGCCATCCGATCAATGTCGAGATGGACGCGACAAATTGAATTGAGGCGCAGAAACGCACGTGCAGAGGCGTCACAAGGTCGCCGTCGCACTTCTGGGTAATCTGCTTATTGAGTGACTATGGGCGCGAAATTACACGCGCCAGCTCGCTTCCCGCGACATCAGGCTTTCCATCCCTTTGGTTGTACTTAGACGAGGTCATTGATTCCGCCTCGCCAGCCCAGCTATTTGTGCACACTGTATACAGCGACACAAGCCACTTTCGCGCCTTAGTTGAAACGAACGACACGACACCTTTGGTGGCTGAGCCAGCCTTTGAAGCCGGCATGGGGACGGCGCAGCCGCTCTGGCCTAGCGCATCGGCGGCGCGTAGAGCAGCCCGGGCTTCGGTGCGTTCCACAGGGCGTTGAGGCCCCGGTCGAGCTTCAGGCCGGAGTCCTGGCCCACGTCGCGCTGGAAGATTTCGTGATAGGCGCCGACCTGCCGGATCACCTGGAAGGCCCAGTCCTTGGAGAGCCCCAGCAGCGGGCCCAGGTCCCCTTCGACGCCCAGCAGGCGCCGCGTTTCCGGGTCGGAGGCGGTCTCGCGCGCCTGCTCGACGGTGCGCGAGGTCAGCCCGAGCTCCTCGCCCAGCACCGTCGCGTAGACCGTCCAGCGGACGATGTCCGTCCAGGCGGGGTCGGTCTGGCGCACCACGGGGCCGAGCGGCTCCTTGGAGATCACGTCCGGCAGGATGGCGTGGGCGTTGGGATTGTTGAGCACCGAGCGGGCCGCCGCCAGCGCCGACACATCGGCGGTGAAGGCGTCGCAGCCGTCGTTCTCGTAGAGCCGGCGGGCCTCCTCCTCGGAGTCCATGACGACGGGCTTGTAGTTCAGGCCGCGGGCCCGGAAGTAGTCGGCGAGATTGCCCTCGCTGGCGGTGCCCGCCTGCACGCAGATGCGGGCGCCCGACAGCTCCTCGGCGCTGGCCAGGCCCAGCGACTTGCGCGCCAGGAAGCCCTGGCCGTCGTAGTAGGTCACCGCCGCGAAATCGAGCCCGAGGCCGGCGTCGCGGGCGAAGGTCCAGGAGGTGTTGCGCGACAGGATGTCGATCCGGCCCTGCTGCAAAGCCCCGAACCGGTCCTGGGCGGTGACCGGCGTGAACCGCACCTTGTTGGCGTCGCCCAGCACCGCGGCGGCCACCGCGCGGCAGATGTCCACGTCGAAGCCCCGCCACTGGCCGTGCACGTCCGGAAGGGCGAAGCCCGGCAGGCCGGGATTGACCCCGCAGGCGAGGTAGCCGCGCTTGCGCACCGCGGCCAGCGTCGGGCTGTGGGCGCGCTTGTAGGCCGGACCGGCCGCCGGGGCGGAGGCGGCGGGCGCAGGCTTGTCGACGGCGACCGGCGGCTGGCGCGCCTCGCAGGCGGTCAGGCCGAGCATCAAGATCGCCGTCGCCGCGAGGCGCCTGATCATCCCTGCTCCTTGATCGGGGAAACGGTAGGGCTGTAAGTGCGGCCGGCACTTTCGCCAGCGTCGCCAGAGCCCGCAACCCCACATGGCCGATGAAACCCGCCTGATCCGCGCCGGGACCACGCCGAAGGCGCTGGCCAAGACCGTCGGCCCGCCGATCCAGAAGGGCTCGACCGTGCTGCTGCCGAACGCCGAGGCGCTGTACGACGACGAGAGCCACGTCACCTACGGCCGGCAGGGACTGGCCGCCCAGGACGCCCTGCAGGCGGCCCTGGCGGAGATGGAGGGCGCGGCGGGCGTGGCGCTTTACCCGTCCGGCCTGGCGGCCCTGACCGGCGCCCTGTTGGCGGTGCTGAAGTCCGGCGACGAGGTTATGGTCGTCGACAACATCTACAAGCCGACCCGGCGGTTCTGCGACCGGGTGCTGAAGCGCTTCGGCGTCGGCGTGCGCTACTTCGACCCGCGCACCTCGCCGGAGGAGCTGGTGGCCGACGCCGGCGAGGCGACCCGGCTGATCCTGATGGAGAGCCCGGGCTCGCTGACCTTCGAGATGCAGGACCTGACCCGCATAGCCGAACTGGCCCGGGCGCGCGGCCTCCTCACCGCAACCGACAACACCTGGGGCGCCGGCCACATCTACAAGCCCCTGGAGCACGGGATCGACCTGTCGCTCCAGGCGCTGACCAAATACGTCGGCGGCCATTCCGACATCTTCATGGGCTCGGCCGCGGCGCGGGACCCGGCGTTGGTCCGGGCGTTGGGCGACGGGGTGCACGACCTCGGCTGGGCGGTGTCCGGCGAGGACGCCTACCAGATGCTGCGCGGCCTGCGGACCCTGCCGACGCGGATGGCCCGCCAGGGCGCGAGCGGCCTGGCCGTCGCCGCCTGGCTGCGCGACCAGCCGGAGGTCGCCGCGATCTACCACCCGGCCCTGCCCGGCTGTCCCGACCACGCGCTCTGGACGCGGGATTTCACCGGCGCCTGCGGCCTGTTCGGCTTTGCGCTGAGGCCGGGGCCGGAGACGGCGGTGAACGCCTTCCTCGACGCCCTGACGCTGTTCGGCCTGGGCTTTTCCTGGGGCGGGTTCGAAAGCCTGGCGATCTCCTGCGATCCGCAGCTGAAAAGCCGCGCCTTCACCCGCGACTACGGCGGGCCCCTGATCCGACTGCACATCGGCCTGGAGGACCCCGACGACCTGATCGCCGACCTGCGGGGCGCGCTGGCGGTCTACGCGGCTTCGCGGAGCTAGGCGGGAACTCTCGGCGCCCTGACGGATTGCCTCGCGGACTCCACCACGACGAGGACCGGCCATGACCAGCGAACCGGACTTCCGCCAGGAAGCCGAACGCGCCGCACAGGCGGAACGCGAAATCCAGCAGGAGATCGACGCGAAGGAGGAGCGCTCCTTCGCGCCCAAGAAGGACGGCGAGGATCGGCCCATGCAGGCCGGCGCGCGCGAGTATCCCGCCCCGCCCTTCCCCAGGCAGCACCTGAAGAAGCCCGGCCTCGAGGCCGAGCTCGAGCTGCAGCCGATGTGGGACGCGCCGTTCTACAAGGGCTCGGAGAAGCTGAAGGACAAGGTGGCGCTGATCACCGGCGCCGACTCCGGCATCGGCCGGTCGGTCGCCGCCCTGTTCGCCCGCGAGGGGGCGGACGTCGCCATCGCCTATCTCGACGAGCACGAGGACGCCGAGATGACCAAACAGGCGGTGGAGAAGGAAGGCCGCCGCGCCATCCTGCTGCCCGGCGACGTGGCCGATCCGCAGTTCGCCCGGCACGCCGTGGACCGCACGGTGCGCGAGCTCGGCAAGCTCGACATCCTGGTCAACAACGCCGCCTTCCAGGAGCACGTCAACGACCTGGAGGAGCTGACCGAGGAACACTTCGACCGCACCCTGAAGACCAACCTCTACGGCTACTTCCATATGGCCAAGGCGGCCGTGCCGCACATGCCCCCGGGCTCGGCGATCCTGATGACCGGCTCGGTCACCGGCCTCATGGGCAACAAGGACCTGCTGGACTATTCGATGACCAAGGGCGGCATCCACGCCTTCGCCCGCTCGCTCTCGACCCACCTGATCCCCAAGGGCATCCGGGTGAACGTGGTGGCGCCGGGCCCGGTCTGGACGCCCCTCAATCCGGCCGACAAGGACCCCGAGCGGACCTCGCAATTCGGGGCCGACACCGAGATGAAGCGGCCGGCCCAGCCGGAGGAAATCGCCCCGGCCTACGTTTTCCTGGCCTCTGCGCAGACCTCCAGCTTTATCACTGGGGAGATCCTGCCGATTCTGGGCGGTTACAGCGGGGGCTGACGACGCCCCCACGAGGGGCGACGTGAAGGCTGACTGGCTCGACGACTTCATGAAGGCCGAGGCGCTGCCGGAGAGCTTCCGGGAGACCGTGGAGCTGGTCTGCGAGCCGCTGGCGGCCCGCGCCGCGCGCCTGCGCCAGGTCCGCCGGCGAACGCTGACGCTCGGCATCTGCGGCGCCCAGGGCTCCGGCAAGTCGACCATCGTGGCGGTGACCAAGCGGCTGCTGGAAAAACGGGGCCTCTCCACCGTCGCCCTGTCGCTGGACGACTTCTACCTGCCGAAGGCGGCGCGCGAGCAGCTGGCCAGGGACGTCCACCCGCTGCTGGCGACCCGCGGCCCGCCCGGCACCCACGACATCCGCCTGGCCGGAGCGGTGCTGGACCAGCTGCGCATCAAGGGCCGCGTCGCCCTGCCCTCCTTCGACAAGGCCACCGACAACCGCCGTCCGCGTGGCGGCTGGGAGACCGTCGCCACGCCCGTCGACATCGTGCTGTTCGAGGGCTGGTGCGTGGGCGCCGTAGCCCAGGGCGCGGCGGCGCTGCGCCAGCCGGTCAACGACCTGGAGCGGGACGACGATCCGCAGGCCGTCTGGCGCACCTACGTCAACGACCAACTCGACCGCCCCTACCAGGAGCTGTTCGCCCGCTACCAGGAGCTGATCATGCTCAAGGCGCCCAGCTTCGAGACCGTCCTCGTCTGGCGCACGGAGCAGGAGCACAAGCTGCGCGCGCGCACCGGCCAGGGCATGTCCGACGCCGAGGTCGCCCGCTTTATCGCCCACTACGAGCGGCTGACCCGCTGGATCCTGGCGGAGATGCCGGAGCGCGCCCGCTGGGTGGTGCAGCTGGACGAGACGCGGCGGCCGCTGCCCGAAGTCCCGCTGGACTGATCTGACCTGGCGCGCCCGGCAGGGCTCGAACCTGCAACCACCAGCTTAGAAGGCAGGTGCTCTATCCAGTTGAGCTACGGGCGCCCGTCAGGGGCTCTAGTGCGTCCAGGGGACCTTACGGCCGAAGGCGAAGTTGTCCGCATAGGCCTTGATGATCTGTTTCGCCGGCTTGGGGTCGATCAGCTGGAAGGCGATGCCGTGCTGGTCGGCGTAGCGGACCGCCTCCTCCTTGGTGTCGAAGGCGAGCCGCACCTGGCTCGATTCCGTGTCGCTGGTCTGCGTCCAGCCCATCAGCGGATCGGATCTGCGCGCGTCCTTCGGCTCGAACTCCAGGACCCACTCCTTGGTCTTGCCCTTGCCGGACTGCATGGCGGTCTTGGACGGACGAAAGATGCGCGCGAGCATTCGATACCTCAGATCTAAGCCGGCGCGTGGTCGGGGCGGCAGGATTTGAACCTGCGACCCTCTGCTCCCAAAGCAGATGCGCTACCAGGCTGCGCTACGCCCCGAGGACGCCGGCGCCTTGCGATATAAGCGTTTTCGGCTTTCGGCAACGGACCACCTGCAACCTGCATGGACTGGACAGCCCCCGCCCGCGCCCGGCATGGTCGGCAAACGACATCGGGTGGGGAAACATGACGGAACGCCGCTTGCGGACGGCGCAGCGCAAGAAGCGCGCGCGGGCCAAATTCTGGGACCGCCACGGCGAGAAGGTTCGCCTGATGCTGATCGGCAGCGGCCTGGTGCTGATCGCCGCCTTCGTCGCCAAGGCGACGCTGGGCTAACGCTCCCGTCCCATCAGCTTGAAGATGCCGGAGGCCCGGACCACGTCGTGGCCGCCGACATAGGCGCGGCCCTCGGCGAAGGCGACATCGCGGGTGGCCCGCGTCATCCGCGCCTCGCCCATCACCCATTCGCCGACCCGGGCCATGTGCAGGAAGTCGATCGACAGGTGGATGGTCAGCCCCGTGCGGCGGACGCCCTTGTAGACCGCCGAGGCCAGCAGCCCGTCCATGAACGCCGACAGCATGCCGCCGTGCACCAGGCCCAGGCCGTTGGCGTGGCGCGACAGGGCGAAGAAGGCCTGTTCGGCCGCCTCATCCCCCGGCTTGTGGAAATAGGGCCCGTTGTGGGTGGAGAACTGGCCGCGTCCCTCCGAGCGGACGAAGCCCTCCGGCGGCGGCGGGATCGCGTCGTCGGCGCTCATTGGGCGGCGCTCATCGCGTGAAGATCCGGTGGCCCACCTTGTCGCCCGGCAGGAGACCGATCTGTGCGGCGCGGCCGGCCGGCAGCTCCAGCACCGCACGGATCGTCCCGCCGGCCGGCACCAGGCTCTCGTCCAGCGGCGGGACATTGCGGGCGATCGACAGTACGGTCCCGTCCGGCCGGATGTAGACGATGTCGAGGCTGATCAGGGTGTTGCGCATCCAGAAGGCGACGCCCTGCATCGGCTTCTTGAAGTCGAACAGCATGCCGCGGTCGGCGGCGAGCTGCTTGCGGCACATCAGGCCGTATTCGCGGGTGGGGTCGGTGTCGGCGAACTCGACCATGAAGGCCTGCGGCCCGCGCGCGGTGTTCAGGACCAGCGGCTGCAGCGGCCGAAGCTCGGCCTGACCGCGGCAGTGGGCGGGATCCTGGCGCGGCAGGCCCGCCGCGAAGGCGGGCGACAGGGCGGCCGACGACAGCGCCAGGGACGCTGCGAGCGCCAGGAGGCCGCGCCGGCCGATCGGATTGTGGGACACTCTGGACGAACTCCGCGCCGAACCTCAGGCCAGGCCGGAGGACTCGATCTCGGCGACCACCAGGCCCTTCGGACCTTCGGCGAACCGCACCATGACGTCCTCGCCCGGCTGCAGGTCCTCCATACCAGACCGGCGCAGGGTCTCGATATGGATGAAGATGTCGCCCGGCTCGCCGTCGCGGACCACGAAGCCATAGCCCTTGGTGCGGTTGAACCATTTCACCTTCGCCCGCTCCAGCGGACCGGAGGCCGAAGCCGCGCGCCGGGGCGGACGGGCGATGAGCCCGCCGCTGCCGAAACCGTCGCTGCGTTCGCGGCGGGGGCCCTCGGCGTCGCGGCCGCGGCGTTCGGCGGGCGGAGTGGCGACGCTCTCGTCCAGTTCGACGACTTCGGCCACCTGCCAGCCCTTCGGCCGGCGGACCACGTCACAGGTGATGAGGGAGCCTTCGAGGGCGTTCTCGCGTCCCGAGTTGCGCAGGCAGGTCACGTGCAGCAGCACGTCCTTCAAATCGGTCTGGCTGGGATCGCTCGGAACGATGAAGCCATAGCCCTTGCCCGCGTCGAACCACTTGACGTGACCAGTGATCCGCACGGCCAGGGCCTGCGTATCCACCTGCTCGAAATCGTAACCAGCCATGCGCCCCTCGGCCCCGTTACCCCCGATCGGCATCGGAAAAGAGCCAACTATAACACTGTTCGCGTAACAGGCTCGTCGTCAATGGGGATTTATGGCGCGCGCCCGCGGAGGCGCATGGCGCACCTATCGGCGGGGCAGACGCGTGGCAGTCCCTAGGGGAGTCGAACCCCTCTTTTCAGGTTGAAAACCTGACGTCCTAACCGATAGACGAAGGGACCGCGTGACGCGAAGGGCGGCTCTATATCGGCCTTCCGAGAGGGGTGCAAGAGCCTCTCGCCACGCTCACGCTCGGCGCGGATCGGCGACGTCGTCGATCTCGAACTCGACTCCGGACCGGCCCTGCCAATCGTCGGGTTTCAGCCGGCCGACCACGTGGACCGCGCCGCCCTCGGTCATCAGCCGCCGGCCAATCTCGGAGTCCTCCACCCGCCAGGCCACCGCCTTCAGCTTGCCGCCCGAGCCGTCGACCAGGGTGCAGCGCACGTGGCCGCCGCGCAGCGCCATCGGCCGCTCGACGCGGACGTCGGCGGCGGCGAACACCGGCTCCGGATTGCCGGGGCCGAAGGGGGCCAACCGCTGGAAATCCTGCCACAGCGCGCGGTCGCAGCCGCCGGTGGTGACCAGGGCGTCGATGTCGAGGCCGTCCACCGCCGCGGCGGCCTCGGTCTCGCCGGCCAGCCGCTCGCAGAGGAAGGCGCGCAGCTCTGGGATGGTGTCGGGGCGCACGGACAGGCCCGCGGCCATGGCGTGGCCGCCGCCGGCCAGCAGCAGCCCCTCCTCGAAGGCGGCCTGGACGGCGCGGCCGAGGTTCACCCCCGGCTGCGAGCGGCCGGAGCCCTTGCCGACGTTGGCGGCCCGGTCGACCCCCACCACGATCACCGGCTTGCGGTAGCGCTCGCGCAGGCGGCCGGCGACGATGCCGATGACGCCGGGATGCCAGCCGTCGGCGGCCACCAGCAGCATCGGGGCCTCGCCCTGGTTGCTCTCGCGCTCGATGTTGGCGATCGCCGCCTCGGTGACCTCGCGCTCGACCTCCTTGCGCGAGGCGTTGAGGGCGTCGAGCTCCTCGGCCAGCGCCCTCGCCTCCTCCGGATCGTCGGTGGACAGCAGCCGCGTCCCCAGGTCGGCGCGCCCGATCCGGCCGCCGGCGTTGATCCGCGGCCCGAGGATGAAGCCCACATGGAAGACCGAGGCCGGGCCCTGGCTCTTGGCGACGTCGAGCAGGGCCTTCAGGCCCGGATTGCGCCAGGCGGACATCACCTTCAGGCCCTGGGCGGCGAGCGCGCGGTTGAAGCCGGTGAGCTGGGTGACGTCGCAGATCGCGCCCATGGCCGCCAGGTCCAGCCATTGGCGCAGGTCGGGCTCGGGCGTCCCGGCGAACAGGCCCCGCCGGCGGGCCTCGCGGTTGAGGGCGGCGAGCAGGACGAAGGTGACGCCGGCCGCCGCCAGGTGCCCCTGCCCCGAGACGCAGTCCGGCCGGTTGGGATTGACCAGGGCGGCGATCTTCGGGATCTCGTCGCCGCGCATCAGGTGGTGGTCGATCACCACCACCTCCAGGCCGATCTCGGCGGCGCAGGCCAGGGCGTCGTGGGCCGCAGCCCCGCAGTCGACGGTGATCACCAGCTCCGCGCCCTCGGCCTTCAGGCGGCGGAAGGCGGCCGGCGACGGGCCGTAGCCCTCGGTGATCCGGTCGGGGACATAGATCGGCAGCTCGTAGCCGAGCGCCCGGAACCAGCGGACCAGCTGCGCCGCGGACGAGGCGCCGTCGACGTCGTAGTCGGCGAACACCACCAGCGGGCGCTTGCGCTCCAGCGCGTCCACCAGGACGGCGGCGGCGCGGTCCATGTCCATGAAGCTGGAGGGGTCCGGGAACAGCGCCTTCAGGGTCGGATTGAGATAGTCGGGCCCGTGCTCATGGGCGACGCCGCGGGCGGACAGCGCCCGGGCCAGGGGCTCGGAGAGGCCCAGGCTGAGCTGGTGCCTGCGGGTGAGGTCGGCGTCGGCCAGGCGCTCGCGCCACATCCGCCCGGAGAGCGAACGCGCCACGCCGAGATATCCGAGCTGGGCGTCGCCGTCCGCCATCCGCCTTCGCCACCCCCATGAAACGCCCGCACTATCCGCCCGCGCCGGCCGAGTCGCTAGCCGGCGCTGGTTCCGGATGAATAGCCGCAGGGTGCGTCAGGAACGGACGCCGGACGGCGAAGCGGTCAGACGGGCCGCTTCATCCGCACCTCGCGCACGGTGCGCGTGGCGGAGTTCATCACCAGGGTGTGGGTCTCGACGAAGCCGTTCTTGAACTTCACCCCGTCCAGCAAGGCGCCGTCGGTCACCCCGGTGGCGGCGAAGATGGCGTCGGAACGGACCATCTCATGCAGGTCGTACTTCTTGTCGAGGTCGGTGATGCCGACGCGGGCGGCGCGGGCGCGCTCGTCGGCGTTGCGGAACACCAGGCGGCCCTGGAACTGGCCGCCGACGCACTTCAGCGCCGCGCAGGCCAGAACGCCCTCCGGCGCCCCGCCCTGACCGACGTAGAGGTCGACGCCGGTGCTCGGGTCGGCGGTGTTCATCACTCCGGCCACGTCGCCGTCGGTGATCAGGTAGATGCGGCAGCCCACCGAACGGAGGCTGGCGATGATGTCGGCGTGGCGCGGGCGGTCGAGGACGCATACCGTGATCTCGTCCGCCGGCACGCCCTTGGCCTTGGCGATCGCCTGGGCGTTCTCCGCCGGTGTCTTGTCGAGGTCGATCACGCCCTGCGGATAGCCGGGACCGCAGGCGATCTTGTCCATGTAGGTGTCGGGGGCGTTGAGCATGGTGCCCTTCGGCGCCCAGGCCATCACGGCGAGCGCATTGGCCATCGCCTTGGCGGTCAGCGTGGTGCCCTCCAGCGGATCGAGGGCGATGTCGATCTTGACCTTGCCGCCCTTGCCGACCTTCTCGCCAATGTAGAGCATCGGGGCCTCGTCGCGTTCGCCCTCGCCGATGACGATCTCGCCGTCGATGTCGAGGTCGTTGAGCGCCGTGCGCATGGCGTCGACGGCGGCCTGGTCCGCGGCCTTCTCGTCGCCCCGGCCCACCAGCTTCCAGGCGGCGATGGCGGCGATCTCGGTCACACGGACCGCGTCGAGCACAAGGCCCCGGTCCAGAACTTCGGAACTCATCTTCAAGCGTCTCCCGCCGTCGGGCGCCATTGGTCGGCGCGTTTTCTTTGCAATCTCAGATGCGCGCGATGCGCAGCAGTCGTGGCCGGTCGAGCACCGCGGGGAGGCCCGCGATCCGCTCGATGGCAGCCTTCAGCACGGATTCGGCCACCGCATGGGTGGTCAGCACGATCGGCACGCCGTCCGCATTGTCCACCGGCTTCTGCAGGAAGCTCTCGATGGAAACGCCCGCCTCGGCCAAGGTTTCCGACACCGCGGCAATGACGCCGGGCTCGTCCTTCACCAGGAAGCGCAGGAAGGCGCGGCCGACGCTCTTGGAGGGGTCCACCGGGGTGAACGGGCTGAGCGAGGCGGCCGGCGCCTGGAAGACCGGCCGCACCGCGCCGGTCATCACGTCGGCGATGTCGGCGGCGACCGCCGCGGCGGTCGGGCCAGCGCCCGCGCCCGGACCCTGCAGGAAGATCCGGCCGACCCGCGCCCCTTCGATGAACAGGGCGTTGAGCGCGCCGCCGGCCTGCGCCAGCGGATGCGCCAGCGGCGCCAGCGACGGATGCACCCGCACCAGCACGCCGTCCGGCGAGCGGTCCGCCGAGGCCACCAGCTTGATCCGGTAGCCCAGGTCGCGGGCGAGCTGGATGTCCAGCAGCTCGACCTGCTCGATGCCCTCGATCTCGGCGGCCGCGTAGTTGGGGGCGCAGCCGAAGGCCAGCGCCGCCAGGATGGAGATCTTGTGGGCGGCGTCGAAGCCGCCGACGTCCATGGTCGGGTCGGCCTCGGCGTAGCCCAGGCGCTGGGCCTCGCCGAGCACGTCGGCGAACGAGCGGCCCGTGGCCTCCATCTCGGTCAGGATGTAGTTGCAGGTGCCGTTGAGGATGCCGGCGATCGACTTGATGTCGTCGCCGACCAGCGCCTCGCGGACCATCTTCACGGCCGGCACGCCGCCCATCACCGCGGCTTCGAACAGGAGCGGCGCGCCCTTCGATTCGGCCAGGGCCGCTAGCTCGGCGCCATGCTCGGCGATCAGCGCCTTGTTGGCGGTGACCACCGGCTTGCCGGCGGAAAGCGCGGCTTCCACCGCGGCCTTCGCCGGGCCGTCGGAGCCGCCG
Source organism: Phenylobacterium hankyongense (assembly GCF_003254505.1). Classification (NCBI taxonomy): domain Bacteria; kingdom Pseudomonadati; phylum Pseudomonadota; class Alphaproteobacteria; order Caulobacterales; family Caulobacteraceae; genus Phenylobacterium; species Phenylobacterium hankyongense. Next base: position 3,348,898 of record NZ_QFYP01000001.1, read on the forward strand.
ATCAGCTCGACGAAGACGTCGATCTGCGGCGACGTCGCCAGGGCGACCGGATCGTCGAACCACGGCAGGCCGGAGATGTCGAACGGCCGCGGCCGCGAGCGCGAGCGCGCCGAGACCCCGGTCACCACCGCCCGGCCGCCGGCCGGCGCGAACCCGGGCCGGTCCGCCAGGAAGGTCAGGAGCCCTGCGCCCACCGTGCCCAGGCCCGCGACGCCGATCCGCCAGTCCTGGCCGGCCATTGAGTCGCGGCCGGTCATTGCGCCGCCAGGGCGTTGTGGGCGCGGCCGAGGATCTCGTCGGCGTTGGCCAGGAAGCGCTTCACGTTGCGCGCCGCCTGCCGGATGCGGTGCTCATTTTCGACCAGTCCGATCCGCACGTAACCCTCGCCGTTTTCACCGAACGCGATGCCCGGCGCGACCGCGACGCCAGCCTCCTCGATCAGGAGCTTGGAGAACAGCATCGAGCCCGCCTCCTTGTACTGTTCCGGCAGCGGCGCCCAGGCGAACATCGACGCCGAGGGGGCGGGAATGTCCCAACCTGCCCGTTTCATGGACGTGATCAGCGTGTCGCGCCGGCTTTTGTAGGTGGCGCGGATCTCGTCGACGCAGTCCTGCGGCCCGTTCAGCGCCGCCGCCGCGGCGACCTGGATCGGAGTGTAGGCGCCGTAGTCGAGGTAGGACTTCACCCGCGCCAGCGCCGCGCACATCCGCTCGTTGCCGACCACCATGCCGACACGCCAGCCGGCCATGGCGTAGGTCTTCGACAGCGAGTTCACCTCGACGGCGATGTCCTTGGCCCCATCCACCTGCAGGATCGAGGGCGGCGGGTTGTTGTCGAAGTAGATCTCCGAATAGGCGATGTCCGAGAGCACCAGCATCTCGTGCTTCTTCGCGAGCGCGATGACTTCCTTGTAGAAGTCGAGGTCGACCCATTGCGCCGTCGGATTGGACGGATAGCTGACGATCAGCACGCTCGGCGGGGGCGCGGAGTTCTTCACCGCGCGGCTGACGCCGGCCAGGTACTCCTCCGGCGACGGCGCCGGCACGTGGCGGATGACGCCCCCGGCCATGATGAAGCCGTAGGCGTGGATCGGGTAGGCCGGGTTCGGGCAGACGATCACGTCGCCCGGCGCGGTCAGCGCCTGGGCGAGGTTGGCGAAGCCTTCCTTGGAGCCCAGGGTGGCGATCACCTCGGTGTCGGGGTTCAGCTTCACGCCGAACCGGCGGCCGTAATAGGCGGCCATCGCCTTGCGCAGGCCGGGAATGCCCTTGGACGCCGAATAGCGGCCGGCCTTGGGATCGCGCGCGGTTTCGACCAGCTTTTCGACGATATGCTTCGGCGTCGGCATGTCGGGGTTGCCCATGCCGAAGTCGATGATGTCGACCCCCTGCGCGCGCAGGCGGGCCTTGATGCGATTGACCTCCTCGAAGACGTAAGGCGGGAGGCGACGGATACGGTGGAATTCGGGGGTCATTGTAGAGCTCTTACGCCGCGAGCTGCCCAGTTGCGGCCAAAGGGAGCTGAAGCCGGGCATGGATAGACTCCGGGCAGGAGTCAGCCAAGCCATCGATGGGATTTTTGCGCCTCCGCGGGCCCTATCTGTTGGGCGGCGGAGGCGGGGTAGCTCGCTTGCGGAGCGTGTTGGCGAAGGCTTCGGTGTCCGCAGCGCTGGCCGGGGCGACGTCGGGCCCGGCCGCCGCCCGGGCGGCGGCTGCGAAGGTTTCGGTGTTGTTCAGGGTCCAGGTGCCGGGGGCCGTCGCCTGCTCGATCTGGACGCGAGCCTGGTCGACGTCGCGCGCCGCCTGGCCGTACATCCTCGCCGGCCGCAGGTCGGTGGGCTTGGCGGGAATCTCGGAGAAGCTCGGATAGTCGGAATTGGAGTGGGCCAGCTTGGCCACCTCTCCGGCCACCGGCGAGGCCGGATCGATCTTCGCCTCCGCCAGCGGATTGCCGATGCACCCCGAGGTGAACGCCGCAGCGCCGACGCACGCCAGCAGGCGCGCAGCCATACGGCTTCGGCGGACGTTCATAAAAAGACGGACGGGCGCGTTCATTTCCGCCACGGTCTTATGCGATGATCGACAAAGGTGGAAGGGTGCGAACGGCCTGTCACCTGGAGGAAACGCGCATGAGTGAGCAAACCTCAGCCTCGACCAAGCCTTCCGGGGGCAAGAAATCGTCGGACGGCGGCAAATCGAAGGGCAAGGGCAAGAACGGCAAGTCGGCGTCCGGCGCGCTCGCCAATCCGCCGTTGCCCGAGGACGTGCTCGTCGAGATCGCTGCGGCCGAACCCTCCCCCGCGCCCGCGCAGGCCGCGATCGGCGGCGAGGCCGGATTCGATCCCGCCGCCATGACGGCCGAGCAGCGCGCCCAGGTCGAAAAGCTGTCGATGAACCTGGCGCGCGCGGCGCTGACCGCCCAGGGCGCGATCGCCGAGATGGCGTTGCGCCAGGCCGACCGCCCGGCCGCCCTGTCGCCCGATCCGTTCCACGTGGGCCCTGCCCTCACCGAGGTGATGGGCCGCCTCGCCGCCCAGCCCGACCGGCTGATGCGCGCCCAGGCCGACCTGTTCTCCCGCTACCTGGACCTGTGGCAGGCCACGCTTCGTCGCGCCGCCGACGGCACGTCCGAGCCGGTGGTCGCGCCCGCCAAGGGCGACAAGCGCTTCAACGACCCGGAGTGGGCGGAGAATCCGGTCTTCGACGTGATCAAGCAGTCCTACCTGCTCACCTCCAACTGGCTTAACGGCCTGGTGTCGGACGTGCAGGACGTCGACCCGATGGACCGCCGCCGGGTCGAGTTCTTCATGAAGATGCTCACCGACGCCTTCTCGCCGTCGAACTTCCTGGCCTCCAATCCCGCCGCCCTCAAGGAAGTGATGGCCACCGGCGGCGAGAGCCTGGTGCGCGGCATGGAGAACTTCACCGCCGACCTGCAGCGCGGCGGCGGACAGCTCTCCATCGCCCAGACCGACTACGAGATGTTCCGGATCGGCGAGAACGTCGCCACCGCGCCGGGCAAGGTGGTGTTCCGCAACGAAATCATCGAGCTGCTGCAGTTCTCCCCGACTACGGAGGAGGTCCACAAGATCCCGCTGGTGATCTTCCCGCCGTGGATCAACAAGTTCTACATCCTCGACCTGCGGCCCGAGAACTCGATGATCCGCTGGCTGGCGGACCAGGGGATCACGGTGTTCGTGGCCTCCTGGGTCAACCCCGACGCCAGCCTCGCCGACAAGACCTTCGAAGACTACATGCGCGAGGGCATCTACGCCGGCGCGGCCGCGGCGATGGAGCAGTGCGACGTGCCGCAGGTGAACGCGGTCGGCTACTGCATCGGCGGCACCCTGCTGTCGGCCAGCCTGGCGCACATGGCCGCCAAGGGCGTCAACCCGATCGCCTCGGCCACCTTCTTCGCCGCCCAGCAGGACTTCTCGGAAGCCGGCGACCTGCTGCTGTTCACCAACGAGGAGTGGCTGAAGAAGCTCGAGCAGAAGATGGACGAGGGCGGCGGCGTGCTGTCCGGCCAAACCATGGCCGACACCTTCAATTCGCTGCGGGCCAATGACCTGATCTGGTCGTTCTTCGTGAACAACTACCTGCTGGGCAAGGAGCCCAAGCCCTTCGACCTGCTGTTCTGGAATTCCGACCAGACGCGGATGCCGAAGACCCTGCACCTGTTCTACCTGCGCAAATTCTACGGCGAGAACGCGCTGGCCAAGGGCGAACTGGAGCTCGACGGTCTCAAGCTCGACCTGAAGACCGTCAAGACCCCGATCTACGTGCAGTCCTCGAAGGAGGACCACATCGCCCCGGCCCGCTCGGTCTTCAAGGGCGCCAAGCTGTTCGGCGGCCCGGTCACCTTCACCATGGCGGGCTCCGGCCACATCGCCGGCGTGATCAACGCCCCGGCCGCCAACAAATACCAGCACTGGACCAGCGACGGGCTGCCGGCGACGCTGGAGGCCTGGCAGGCGCAGGCGAAGGAGACCGCCGGCTCCTGGTGGCCCCACTGGGCGACCTGGCTGAAGGCGCGCTCGGGCAAGATGGTCCCCGCCCGCGATCCGGCCAAGGGGCCGCTGAAGCCGTTGGGGGACGCGCCCGGGGACTACGTGAAGGTCCGCTCCTGAGCGGTCGCGCGGCGCCGGGCGAACCAGACCCGCGCCAGGACGACCACGGCGCCCACCGGCAGGGTCATCCGCACGATCCACGGGCTCAGCGGAGGTAAGGACTGGGTGACGCCCGCGCCCACCAGGTTCACCGCCAGCGGCACGACGTTCAGGACGCCGGTCGTCCAGTTCATCCACAGCGTGCCGACGCCCACGAAGGCCAACACCGCCCAGAGCCACCTGACCGGCAGCTGCCGGGTCGTGGCCGCCGCCACCGCCGCGGCCAGCATCAGCAAGGGCGACAGGGCGCAGGCCATCAGGAAGCCGTACTGCGCCGCCGACTTGCCCGGCGCGTCGAAGCGGTTGGCCGCCAGGACCTTGGGATCGCTGGGCACGACGTGGATGCCGGCGATCGTCGGCGCGTCGCGGCTGCGGTCGAAGACGATGTTCACCACCAGCGAGCGATGCGGATAGGCGTAGAGGTAGGTGATACTCGTCGTCGCCGCGCGACCTTGGGCCAGGGTCCACCCGGCGCTGCGCTGCCAGTTGATCACCTTCACCGCCGTCGGGGCGTCGACCGGCACGAAGGCGCGGACCTGCTCGAGCCGGGAGCGCAGTTGCGGGTCGTGGGCGACCATGGGCGACAGCTGCGGCTCGACGGCGCGCCAGTCGCCCCGCTGCACGGCGGCGAACACCGCCCGCGCCTGCTGGTCCGCCGCCGTGTCGACGCGCAGGGCGGAACAGGCGGTCAACACCAGCGCCAGCACCACGGCGCCCAAGGCCGCCAGCTTCGCCCCCACCCGCATCAGGGCATTCCTCCGGTGATTGCGAACCGGACGCCAGCCTAAGCGGGGCCGCACGCCCGCACAACCTTGCTAACTTGTAATGCACGCTACCTTGCGTCGCCCAATACCTTGCCGTACATGTTGCGTCAGAGAGGAGCTTCGCCGTGCCGGAAGCCATCGACATCCAGCTGAAGAAGGGCGCGCTCGAGCTCTGCGTGCTCGCCCTGCTCTCGCAGCATGACAGCTACGCCTACGAGATCGCCAGCCGCCTGGCCGACCCGATCGGCATGGGTGAAGGCACCATCTACCCGCTGATGCGGCGCCTGCAGAACGACGGCCTGGTGGAGACCTATCTGGTCGAATCCTCGTCGGGGCCGCCGCGCAAATACTACCGGCTCACCGAAGCCGGAAAGACGAGCTTCTCGTCGCAGAAGACCGCGTGGACCTCATTCTCCCACGCCGTCGAAGACATCCTGGGAGGGGTGGCATGACCCGTCAGGCGTTCATGGCGCGGTTGCGGGAGGGCCTTCGCGGCCTGCCCGCGCAGACCGTCGCCGACATCGTCGCCGACTACGAGACCCACTTCACCGAGGGCGAGGCCGCCGGCCGCAGCGAGGCCGACGTGGCCGCCGCGCTGGGCGATCCCGGCCGACTGGCCCGCGAGCTGCGCGCCGAAGCCAGCCTGAAGCGCTGGGAGGAGCAGCGGAACCCGTCGGGCGCCGCCGCCGCGGTGTTCGCGGTGCTGGGCCTCGGGGCCATCGACATCCTCATCCTGCTGCCGATCGCCATGGGCGTGGCCGGCGCCCTGTTCGGCATGATCATCGGCGACATCGCCGTGTTCTTCGCCGGCGGCGTGCTGTTCGCGGCCGGGCCGTTCACCGATCCGCCCGGCGGTCCCGCAGCGGCCCTGCTGGCCGGCCTCGGCCTGATGGCCGCCGCGGCCTCGGTCGGCGCGGTGCTGACCCTGGTGGGCATCGGCCTCGTCAACGCCCTCGTCTGGTACGGGCGGCTTCACTATCGGCTGCTGAAGCCTGCGCTCGAGCCGCAGGCGCAGGGAGGCGTCCAATGATCCGCGTGCTCATCATGATCGCCGTGGCCGGCTTCATCGTCGCCGTGGCCTCGCTGTCCACCGCCATCGCCATAGGCGGCCCCGACGCCATCGCCCGCGGCGTCTGGTCCTGGGCGCCCGGCCGGGGTTGGAACGTCAGCCACGACGGGGACCGCTGGGGCGGCCGCCATGCCTGGGCCGACGGCGGCCCGCAGACCAGCCGCGCCTTCGCCTGGACCGGCGGCGAGGCCCTGCAGGTCGATGTGCCCGCCGACGTCCGCTACACCCAGGCGCCGGGCCCGGCCAAGCTGACGGTCACCGGCCCGCGGGCCGCCGTCGACTCGCTCAGCGTCCAGGACGGCCGGATCGGCTTTGGGCGCCGCCACCATGGCCATCACTGGGGCCGGGTGGTGATCGTCATGACCGCGCCGAACGTGACCCGCTTCGAGCTGCACGCCAGCAACAAGCTGACCATCGACGGCTATCGCCAGGACGTGCTGCGGATCGACCTGTCGGGGGACGCCGACGTCACCGCCAGCGGGGAGACCAAGCTTCTCGAGCTCGGCATCTCCGGCTCGGCCGACGCCGACCTCAGCGGCCTGAAGACGGCGGGCGCGGACGTGGACATCACCGGCTCCGGCGAGGCGACGCTCGCGCCGACCGAATGGGCGAAGCTGAACATCTCCGGCTCCGGGGACGTCAACCTGCTCACCCACCCCGCGCGCCTGGAAACCGACGTCTCGGGTTCGGGTCGGATCCGGCAGGCCGAGGCACAGGCGACGCCCGCCCCCTCGCCGTCTCCGGCTCCGGCTCCGGCTCCGAAGACGCGCTAGGCGGGCACGAACTTCAGCGCCACGCCGTTGTTGCAGTAGCGCAGGCCGGTCGGCCGGGGCCCGTCTTCGAAGACGTGGCCCTGGTGGCCCAGGCACTGGGCGCAGTGGTACTCGGTGCGCGGCAGGCCGATCTTGAAGTCCGGCTTCTTGTCCAGGGCGCCCATGATGGCCGTGTAGAAGCTCGGCCAGCCGGTGCCGCTTTCGAACTTCCAGGCGGCGTCGAACAGCGGCAGGCCGCAGCCGAGGCAGGCGAAGACGCCCTTGCGGTGCTCGTTGAGCAGCGGGCTCGTGCCCGGCCGCTCGGTGTCCTCGTGGCGCAGCACCGAATAGCTGTCGGCCGGCAGCCGCTTCTTCCAGTCCGCATCGGAGAGCTTGCGCCAGGACGATCCGGCGTAGGGGTCCTGGTAGGCGGCGAGCGCGACGCCCGGCGCGGCGCCCGCCACGGCGGTCAGCAGCAGGAAGCGGCGGCGATCGAAAGCGAGCTGGGTCATGCTGGATTACGTGGCGAAGGCGGCAAAAGTTACAAGCCCCTCCCCCTGCGCGATCACAGCCCTGCGCCCTCCTCCAGGCCCAGCATCAGGTTGAGGTTCTGCACCGCCGCGCCGGACGCGCCTTTGCCGAGGTTGTCGAGCTGGGCGACCAGCCGCGCCTGCGTGCCCGACGCGTTGCCGAACACGAACAGCCGCATGCGGTTGCTGCCGTTCAGCGCCTCGGGGTCGAGGGCGGCGACATAACCGGCCGCCCCGGCGCGGGTTCTCTGGAGCTCGGCGCACTCGGCGCCGCTGGCCACCTCGACGAAGCGCTCGCCGGCGTAGGCGGCCTGCAGCGCCACATGCAGCTCCGAGGGATCGGGCTTGCCCGGCATCGCCCAGAGCTGGAGGGGCACCTCGACGATCATGCCCTGGGCGTAGCGGCCCACCGCGGGCGCGAACAGCGGCGGATGGGTCAGGCCGGCATGCACCTGCATCTCCCCGAGGTGCTTGTGCGCCAGGGTCAGGCCGTAGGTGCGGAAGGCGTCGTTCGTGCCGGCGGGCGGCGCCTGGCCCTCGAACTCCTCGATCAGGCCGCGGCCGCCGCCGGAGTAGCCGGAGATGGCGTTCACGGTCAGCGGGAAGTCGGCCGGGATCAGGCCGGCGGCCACCAGCGGTCGCACCAGGCCGATGAAGCCGGTGGGATAGCAGCCCGGATTGCTCACCCGCCGGGCGGCGGCGATCGCCTGGCGCTGGTCCGCGGCCATCTCGGCGAAGCCGTAGGCCCAGTCCGGATCGACCCGGTAGGCGGTCGAGGCGTCGACCACCCGCACGGTGTTCGACCGGATCATGCCCACGGCCTCGCGCGCCGCGTCGTCCGGCAGGCAGAGCACCACGGCGTCGACGCCGTTCAGCAACTCGGCGCGGGCGGCCGGATCCTTGCGCCGCGCCGGATCGATGGAGACGATCTCCAGGTCGCCGCGGCGATCGAGCCGCTGGCGGATCTGCAGGCCGGTGGTGCCGGCTTCGCCGTCGATGAAGACTGTGTGGGCCATGAGCTGGGTATCCAGACAAAGAGAAAGGGCGCTCCGGTTTCCCGAAGCGCCCTTGTCCGTAACGCGAGTTTTCGCGCGCGGTTAGCGCTTCGAGAACTGGAAGCTGCGTCGGGCCTTGGCCTTGCCGTACTTCTTCCGCTCCACGACGCGGGGGTCGCGGGTCAGGAGGCCGTGCGGCTTGAGGACCGCGCGCAGCCCGGGCTCGTAATAGGTCAGGGCCTTGGAGATGGCGTGGCGGACGGCGCCGGCCTGGCCGGAGAGGCCGGAGCCTTCAACCGTGCAGACGACGTCGAACTGGCCGGCGCGATCGGCCAGCTGCATCGGCTGGGCGATCATCATCCGCAGCACGGGACGCGCGAAATAGATCTCCTGGTCGCGGCCGTTGATGGTGATCGTGCCCTTGCCCGGCTTGATCCAGACGCGGGCGATGGCGTTCTTGCGCTTGCCCGTGGCGTAGGAACGGCCCTGGGCGTCGATCTTCGGTTCGCGGACGATGGTCTCTTCAGCGGCGGTGCCGAGGCCCTTCAGGGCGTCGAAGCCTTCGCCGGCGGTGTTCGGGGATTCCGACATCTGTCCTACGCGCTCCGCACGTTCTTGGCGTTCAGATCGGCGAACGCGATGGTCTCGGGGTTCTGCGCTTCATGCGGGTGTTCGCCGGCATTGTAGATGCGCAGATGGGTCAGTTGCTTGCGCGCCAGGGGGCTTTCCTTGGGCAGCATGCGTTCGACGGCCTTCTCCAGCACGCGCTCGGGGAACCGGCCGCCGAGGATCTTCTCGGCCGTGCGTTCCTTGATGCCGCCCGGGTGACCGGTGTGCCAGTAGTAGATCTTGTTCTGCAGCTTGCGGCCGGTGAACTTCACCTTGTCGGCGTTCACGACGACGACGTAGTCGCCGCAATCGACGTGCGGGGTGTAGTCGGGCCGATGCTTGCCGCGAAGACGCATGGCGATGAACGACGCCAGACGGCCGACGACGGCGTCCTGGGCGTCGATCACGATCCACTTCTTCTCGACCTCGGCGGGCTTCAACGAAGCCGTGGTCTTCATCATGGGAGCGATCCGTTAGCTTGGCGGGACAAGATACGCGCGCCCCGAGTTGAGGCGCGGCATATGCCCAGGATGCGGACGGAAGTCAACAGCTCGGATTTCCGAGCTGCGGCAGAAACTACCGTGAAATCCGCCACTTAGCTATTGCGGTAATATCATACCGTGCGAAATGCGCGCTCAGACGCGCCGCACCCGCCAGGCGAAGGCCACCGCCAGGCACAGGGTGAAGGCCGCCATCAGCTGGTGCGCGACCCCCAGGCCGATGGGCACGGCCGTCATCAGGGTGGCGATCCCCAGGCAGGCCTGCACCACCACGGCCAGTGCGACGCCGACGGCCAGCTGCTTGGATTCCGCCGCCAGATAGGTCGAGCGCCAGGCGCTGACCCCGACCAGCAGGGCCACGAGGGTCAGCAGGTAGGCCACCAGCCGGTGATGCAGCTGCACCGCGCCCTGGCTGTGGGCCAGCGTCGCCCAGAGGCTCTGCCCCGCGTAATGGTCCGGCAGCCAATGTCCGTTCATCAGCGGCCAGTCGTTGTAGACCAGCCCCGCCTGGTTGCCGGCCACCAGCGCCCCCAGCAGGATCTGGACGAAGACCAGGGCCACCAGGGCCAGGGCGCGGCGACCCCAGGGGCTGGGCAGGGTCTGGCGGGCCCAGCCCGCCCAGGCGTCCAACGCCGTCCACACCAGCGCGCCCAGCAGGGCGAAGGCCAGGCCCAGGTGGATCATCAGCCGCTCGGGCGCCACATAGACGCGATGCTCCAGGCCGCTGGCGACCATCCACCAGCCGACCAGCCCCTGCAGGCCGCCCAGCACGAACAGCCCGCCCAGCCGCCAGAACAGCCGCTTGGGGATCTCGCGCCGCACCGCGAACCAGACGAAGGGGATGAAGAACACCGCCCCCACCAGCCGGCCGAGCAGGCGGTGCGACCACTCCCACCAGTAGATGGTCTGGAATTGGCCGAGGCTCATGCCGCGGTTGAGCAGCTGGTACTGCGGGATCGACTTGTAGCGGGCGAACTCCGTCTGCCAGTCCGCCAGGCTGAGCGGCGGGATCGCGCCGGTCACCGGCTTCCACTGGGTGATCGACAGCCCCGAGCCGGTCAGCCGGGTGGAGCCGCCGACCACCACCATCGCCAGCACCAGCACGGCGACCGCGAGCAGCCAGATCGCGACGGCGCGCGAGCGGTCGGAACGCAGGAATGAGGTCATGGGCGCCTTTTCGGGGCTGAACTTTGCGCTCGCTAGCCGGAAAAGCCGGGTGCGTCCACGCCCCTGCCCGGCTAAGAGCCGCGGATGTCCGCCCGCGTTCGCAAACTCATCGGCCTGATCGGCATCCTGGTCTTCCTCGGGGCCTATGTGGCGGTGATGTCCCTGCTGTCGGACCACGTCCCCAAATACTGGCTGGCGCAGCTGGCCTTCTACCTGGTGGCCGGCATCGGCTGGGGCGTGCCCATCCTGCCGCTGCTCTCCTGGATGAACCGCGGGCGGTAAGGGTTTTGGGGATTGCGGCCACGCGGACCTGCCGCCTATAAGGCGCGCCTCGCCGCCAGGCCTCGGAGCGTAGCGCAGCCTGGTAGCGCACTTGACTGGGGGTCAAGGGGTCGCAGGTTCAAATCCTGTCGCTCCGACCAGCGGCCGGCGGCGAGACTTCTTCAGAATTTCGGGCATTTGCGCCGACCGCGCGCTAGCGCTCTTGTTCGAAAGGCGCTTCCACTAGGCGATCCGGGGTACGAGTCTGGGCAGGCGAAACCGACCCCTCGAAGTCCTCGATTTCGCGCTAGGTGTGTCCCTCGGTCCGCTATGAGATGCCCAAGATGCGCGCGGCATGTTCAATCCAGCCGAACGCGGTCGGGTTTTCCTTTGCTAGCCGAAGCAGCACCTCGCCAATGCTATTGAGGAAAGTCTTCAAGGCGGAGTTCGCAACCAGCTCCGTTCTTTCTGAAAGGGCTTTGGTCGCACCTCTCATGGCGGCCTCACGTTGCCGCATCAGAAAACGCACCGCTTCCGAAAGGATGTTGCGCGCAGAGGACGCGGTTCCCGCAATGTCCTCGTCGCTCTTGGCGTCGTTCGCCACGACAGCCTTGGCGTATTCTCGGACCCCTTCATCTGCGACTTCGCCGCCCGCCTCATCAATACGGAGGAATACCTCGTCCAATGCGAGTGCGTATGAAGACGAGACCCCCCTGCCCCAGTTCATCCTTTCGGCATTGTCGATGAACTCGCGCCACGCCGGAAACTGGGAAAGAAGAAGGTTCAGATGCAGAAAGAACGGAGAGAATTCATTCGCAACCGCGTCACTCAGTTCTTCTTTTGATTTTTCATATAAGGACCGAAGCGCCTCTCCATCGAGAGCTAATTGGGTTACATCGGCAACAGTTCTGATGCTCCCGTCCTTAACTCTTTCGAGGTGACCAGCTATGCGTTCGAGTTTGCGCTGAGCCCCCGGAACCCAGTTGGATAGATTGCCTGCGCTGCAGATATCATCGATCAAGTTAAGAAGATGCTGGCTGCTAGCTTCGATCGATTTCTCATCCGAGACGAACTCAGCGTGAAGCTCAACTCTGGCCAGCCGACCATATTCAACACGCACATTCAACGGTGCGGCCGTTTGCTTGGGAACTATTTGAGAAATCAACTCTTCTTCTGTCTCGCTCGCCTTCGCGATCGCGAACCGCAAGAAATCGTTTGCCTCTCTCAACGTAATTGTCCGGTCTCGCGCCGACTCAAGCCTCACTTCGCTCCATCGGTCGAAGCGTTCTGCCGCGTGGGGCACCGAGGTCCCCGCGCTCTCTCTGAAGAACGACAGCACAACATCTGTATTCAAATATGGGCGGCGAAACTCAGACAGGTTGAAGGCGGTTGCGTATCTTTCAGGACCAAAGACAACCCAAGGCGCTTGCTTACTGTCATGATTTACGATGTGCGCCAAGGCGAGCAGAAAGGTCGTGCCTTCAAGCGCATCAAGACTGAGAACCGTCCCCCCGCCGCCACTACCTAACCCAAGAGTAATTGCGTCTATTGAATCTCGCAGGGCAGAAAGTAGGTAAATCGCATCTGGATACGCGTCGCGAAATCGTGAGATGTATGTATCGGCCGACAGTTGACTGATCTTCGCCAGACGTTTGCCGTCCTGCAGGATAGATTCCGCGTCGCGATTAAAGCGCAGTGCGTCATGAATCTTGTAAGATGATATCTTAGTCGAAGTGACCGTGTTGAACGATGGCGACCTAGGGTCAAGGCGTTTTGCGTTCTTGAACGTAGGTGGCAGTTCAAAGCTACCTAGCAGTTCGTCATAGTCGCGGCCGAATACGTAAATTCCTCGCCCCGCGATTTTTGGCAGGGAATAGGGTTGCCACTTGGCTTCGAATTGGTCCCGAGCATAGCTTAGCTGAAATCCGGGGTGGCTGACTCGTTTCAATATTCGCCTTCTCGCAAGCTCGACTCAGCAATTTCCAAGGTATGTAAGCTCTGCAGTGAATGAGCCCTTGCCCAGTGCGTCAACCGGCTGAGCTCCTTTCACGCCAGAAAACTGGACCTACCCACCCTCGCGACGTGCTTGCCGAGGGCGTCGCTCCGACCAGCGGCCGGCGGCGAGACTTTTCTCTTTCAGGGCTTCAGCAGGGCGTCGAGCCGGCGCTTGATGGCTTCGAGGTCGTGCAGGGCCTCGCCGAGCCGCTCGCGGGCGGCTGGATCGAGGTCGGGCGCGCCGGCCTCGGCGAAGCCTGCGTCAGGCGGCGGCAGGCTCTCGCCGTCGCCGGCGCCGATCAGGTGCCGCAGGCCCTGCTCGCGGTGCAGGCGCTGGACGCCCTTGATGGTGTAGCCCTCGTCGTGCAGCAGGCGGCGCACGCCGCGCAGCACGGCGATGTCCTGCGGCCGGTAGAACCGCCGGCCGCCGGCCCGTTTCATCGGGCGGATGAAGGAGAATTTGGTTTCCCAGAACCGCAGCACGTGCTGCGGCACGTTCAGCTCGTCAGCCGCTTCAGAGATGGTCCGAAAGGCTTCCGGGCCCTTGGCCACGGTCTAAGGCGCCCTCACCGCGCCAGGGCGCGATCGACCCGCGCCTTCATGACCTGCGAGGCGCGGAAGCCGATCACCCGCCGCGGCTCGATGGCGGCCGGCTCGCCGGTCTTCGGATTGCGGCCCATGCGGGCGTTCTTGGCGCGCACCTGAAAGACGCCGAAGCCCGAGAGCTTGACCTGCTCGCCGACCTCGAGGGCCGTGGCCATCAGCTCCAGCACGCGCTCGACGAGCTCGCCGCAATCCTGGCGGGTCAGCCCGACCTCTTCGTGCACGGCCTCGCAAAGATCCGCCCGCGTGACCGTCGCGCCCTTCATCGTCGCCCCGTTCCCCGTAACGATGCTGTTCATGCCAATTGATTGTCCCATCGTGTCAAAGACTTCAAGGGCCAGTTTCGCAAGGGGGTTAAGGGGCCTGCTAAAGGCGCAGGACGCAAGCCCCCCAGGTGAGTCCGCCGCCCATGGCTTCCAGCAGCAGCAACTGGCCCGGCTTGATGCGCCCGTCAGCGACCGCGGTGTTCAGCGCCAGCGGGATCGAGGCGGCCGAGGTGTTGGCGTGGTCGGCGACGGTGGTGATCACCTTGGCGTCGTCGATGCCGCAGCGGCGGGCGACCCCTTCCAGGATCCGCAGGTTGGCCTGGTGGGGGATGAACCAGTCGACCTCGGCCACGTCGATGCCGGCGTCGGCCGCCGCGGCGTTGATCGCCTCGGAGATGTTCACCACGGCGTGGCGGAAGACCTGGTTGCCCTGCATGCGCAGGTGGCCGATCTGGCCGCTGGTGGAGACCCCGCCGTCCACATAGAGCAGGTCCTGCTTGGTGCCGTCCGCCCGCAGGGCGAAGCCCAGGAGGCCGCGGTCGGCCGTCGTCCCCTCGCCTGCCTGCGGCTCCACCACGACCGCGCCGGCGCCGTCGCCGAACAGCACGCAGGTGCCGCGGTCGGTCCAGTCCATCAGCCGCGTCATGGTCTCCGCCCCGATCACCAGGGCGCACTTGGCGCGGTTGCGGGCCACGAAGCCGTCGGCCACCGACAGGGCGTAGACGAAGCCGGAGCACACCGCCTGCACGTCGAAGGCGATGCCCACCGGGCAGCCGAGCTTGCGCTGCACGATGGTGGCGGTGGCCGGGAAGGTCAGGTCGCCCGTGGTGGTCGCCACCACGATCAGGTCGACATCCGCCGGGGTGCGCCCGGCGGCCTCCAGCGCGCGGCGGGCGGCGGCCACGGCCAGGTCCGACACCGGCTGGTCGTCGGCGGCCCTGTGGCGCTGGCGGATGCCCGTGCGCTCGACGATCCAGGCGTCGGAGGTGTCCACGATTTTCGCCAGATCGTCGTTGGTCACGACCTGATCCGGCAAGTAGCCGCCGACCCCGGTCACCACGCTACGCAAGACCTGGGTCACTTAGGCGACTCCATCGAGGGGGCTCCATCGGCCGCGGCGGCTCCGTCAGCGGGCGCCGGTTGGGCGTCGGCGAGCGCCGCCGGCAGCCGTCTCATATTGCGTTCGATCTCCGCCGCGAAGCCGCTTTGCGCCAGATCGACCGCGACACGTAGCGCCTGGGCGAAATCGCGCTCGCTGGCCCCGCCATGGCACTTCAGCACGATGCCGTTGAGACCGAGCAGCGGCGCGGCCGGCGGCGGGCTCAGGCGGTCGCGGAACTTGCGGAGCGACGGCCGGGCCAGGAGCGCGCCCAGGCTGGCCCCCAGGCTGGAGGTGAGCGCGGTGCGCAGCTCGTTGCTCATGAACCGCGCGGCGCCCTCCATGGCCTTCAGCGCCACGTTGCCGGTGAAGCCGTCGGTGACGATCACGTCCACCGCCCCGCGGGTGATGTCGTCGCCCTCCACGAAGCCGCGGTAGTCGAGGTCGAGCTTGCCCTCGCGCAGCACGCGGTGGGCCTCGCGCACCTCCTCGTGGCCCTTCATCTCCTCGGAGCCGACGTTGAGCAGGCCGACCGTGGGCCGGGGCACGCCGTGGGCGGCGCGGTGGAAGGCCTCGCCCATGATGGCGAACTCCACCAGGCGCTCGGCGTCGCAGTCGACGTTCGCGCCGACGTCCAGGAAGGTGGTGACCCCGCGCTCGTGCGGAATGCTGGCGACCAGGGCCGGGCGCTCGAGATCGGCGCTCATCCGCAGGATCAGCTTGGAGATCGCCATCAGGGCGCCGGTGTTGCCGGCCGAGACCGCGGCCACCGCCTCGCCGTCGCGGATCGCCTCCACGGCGTTCCACATGGAGGTGCCCTTGCCGCGGCGAAGCGCCTGGGCGGGCTTCTCGTCCATGCCGATCACGCGCTCGGCGTGGCGGACATCGGCGCGCTGCAGGACCGCCTTGTGCCGCGCCAGCTCCGGGGCGAGCGCGCCCTCGTCGCCGTGCAGCAGGAAACGGACGTTGGCCGGGACGATGGCCAGGGCGTGCGCCACGGCGGGGATCACCACGGACGGCCCGTGGTCTCCGCCCATGGCGTCGATGGAAATCACCAGAGTTTCGGTCAAGACGGCGCTTGGTCCTTCGGCGGCCCGGAGCCTCGGTTCAGAGACCCGAAAACTCGTAGGTTCTTATAGTTAAGCCATCTCCAACGCCGAACCTGTCGCGGGCTGGAAGCGGCATGCCGGAATCGAGCAGACGATACGCCCGGCCCCTGGCAATGCAAACTGTGGCGGAGCTGGGCTAGGGCTTGGAATCCTTCAGGCCCTTGAGGACCGCAAACGGCGAGACCTCCTCCGTCGGCGGCGCGTAGTCGAATTCGACGCCGGGCTTGCGCGGGAACGGATCGATCTCCAGCGCCAGGGCCTCGACCAGATAGGCGCCCACGTCGATCTCGTCGATGTCCAGGACGTCCGGCGGATCCGGCGATTCCAGATCGAATTCGACCTCGGTCATCTCGTCGCTGATCGCATGCGGACTGCCGCGGGGGACGACACGCACCTCGACCTGGCCGGCCAGCGGCTGCTCGAAGGGGTCCAGCGACACCGAGCAGGTCTGCTCGACCACGGCCTGGAAGCGGCCGGTGATCTCCGCCCCGTCGAACCACGGGTTGACAGTGAGCTCGGCGCTGAGCGCCGGCAGGCCGATCAGGTCGAGCTCGCGGGCGATCCGCGCCCGCGCCTCGGCGTCGGGCTCGAGGCGCAGCCGCACGGGGCCACGGCCGAGTTCGTGCAGCTTCACGGGCTTGGGCCAGCCGTCGCTCATGGGGTTTTCCAATCCACCTGGCCCTCGAGCAGCTGCTCCAGCGGCCGCGCCGCCAGATGCGCCCGCTGGCCGGTGACATAGGCCGAAAGCGCCGGGGCGCGGCTCTCGGGCGCGTCGGCATAGACGGTGCGCGCCAGCAGGGCCTCCAGATCGGCGGTGGCCGGCAGGGCGGCGAAGGCGGCGGTGTAGGACTTCACCCGGCCGAAGAAGGCTTCGCCCAGCCGGCGCATCTTCTTGCCCACGGACAGGTCGCCGACCCCCATCTCGCGCAGGGCGTGGTCCAGCGCCTTCACATAGGTCTCGTACAGGGCCTGCGAGGTCTCCTGCGCCTGCGGCCCCTGCCCGTTCAGGCGATCCAGCAGCAGCACGACGTGCAGGGTGTAGATCTCGAATCGGCCCTCCACCGTGTCCGGCGCGGCGAACCCGTCGTAGAGCGCCGGCGAGCGCGACTGCTCCACCGCCGAGGCGTAGAGGGCGCGGCCCATCGCCTGCGCGGGCCTCGTACGGAACAATCGATTGAGCATCGTGGCCTCTATTTCGCCAGAAGGCGCGGCTAAAGCCGGCATTGAACTAAGGGGCGGCGAGCGATAGGTCAAAGCCCACAGAGCCAGGAACGGGTCCTAATCCGCACATGTTTCGTCGCGCAGCTTCCGCCGCCATCGCCGCAGGCCTGCTGGCCTCAACCCTGGCCGGGTTGGGCGCGTGCGCGCCGATCACCACCTATTCCGGCTTCCAGGCGATCGAGTCCAACCCCAAGGACGTGAAGGTCGGGACCGACACCAAGTCCACCGTGCGCGGCAAGCTGGGTTCGCCCTCGGCGACCTCCACCTTCGATCCCAACGTCTGGTTCTACATGAACCAGATCAAGGAGCGGGTGGCGTTCCGCCGGCCGCACGTGGTCGCCCGCAGCGTCACCGCCATCACCTTCAACAAGGACAACGAGCAGGTGGAGAGCGTGAACAACTACACGCTCAAGGACGGCAAGGTGATCGCCTTCAACAACCGCGAGACGCCGACCCGCGGCCGCGAGATGACCGTGCTCGAGCAGCTGCTCGGCACCGTCGGCCGCGGCAGCATGCTGCCGCCGCAGGACGAAGGGGTGCCGGGCACCCGTCCCGGCGACCAGCGCTAACCGCTCACCGACCGCCAACGAAAAACGCCCCGGAGATCGCTCTCCGGGGCGTCTTCTTGTCAGCCTGGCGATCCGATCAGTGGATCACCCCGCGCGCCAGCACCGCCAGCAGCAGCAGGGCGACGATGTTGGTGATCTTGATCATCGGGTTCACGGCGGGACCGGCCGTGTCCTTGTAGGGGTCGCCGACGGTGTCGCCGGTCACCGCCGCCTTGTGCGCGTCGGAGCCCTTGCCGCCGAAGTGACCTTCCTCGATCAGCTTCTTGGCGTTGTCCCAGGCGCCGCCGCCCGAGGTCATCGAGATGGCGACGAACAGACCGGTGACGATCACCCCCATCAGCATGGCGCCGAGGCAGGCGAAGGCGTCGGACTTGCCGGCGATGGCCTTGATGACGAAGAACAGCAGCACCGGCGAAACCACCGGCAAGAGGCTGGGCACGATCATCTCGCGGATCGCCGCCCGGGTCAGGATGTCGACGGCGCGGCCGTACTCCGGCTTCACCTCGCCGGTCATGATCCCGGGGTTTTCCCGGAACTGGCGCCGGACCTCGGCCACGACCGCCTCGGCCGCCCGCCCGACCGCGGTCATCGACAGCCCGCCGAACAGGAACGGCAGACCGCCCCCGAACAGCAGGCCGACCACCACGTAGGGGTTGGAGAGGTCGAAGGCCACCGCGCCCAGGCCGTCGAAAAAGGAGCCCGGCGTGGCGTTGGCCGCGAAGTATTTCAGGTCCTCGGTGTAGGCGGCGAACAGCACCAGCGCGCCGAGGCCCGCCGAACCGATCGCATAGCCCTTGGTCACCGCCTTGGTGGTGTTGCCCACCGCGTCGAGGGCGTCGGTGGAGACCCGCACCTCGGCTGGCAGGCCGGCCATCTCGGCGATGCCGCCGGCGTTGTCGGTGACCGGGCCGAAGGCGTCCAGCGCGACGATGAAGCCGGCCAGCGAGAGCATGGAGGTGGTGGCGATGGCGATCCCGAACAGGCCCGCCAGGTTGTAGGTGACGATGATGCCGATGATGATCGTCAGCGCCGGAAGCGCCGTCGACTCCAGGGACATGGCCAGGCCCTGGATGACGTTGGTGCCGTGGCCCGAGACCGAGGCCTTGGCCACCGACTTCACCGGACGATAGCCGGTGCCGGTGTAGAACTCGGTGATCACCACGATGGCGGCGGTCACCGCCAGGCCGGCGACGCCGCACCAGAACAGGTTCATGCCGTCGAAGGTGCGGTTGCCGACCGTGACGACCCCGGGGACCATCCTGTTGGTCACCCACCAGATGGCGCCGATGGACAGCACCCCGGTGACGATGAGGCCCTGGTAGAGGGCGCCCATGATGTTGCGGCTCTTGCCCAGCCGGACGAAGAAGGTGCCGATGATCGAGGTCAGGATGCAGACGCCGCAGATCGCCAGCGGCAGCAGCATCATATTGCCGACCACGTCCGTGCCGCGGAAGAAGATCGCCGCCAGCACCATGGTGGCGACGGTGGTCACCGCATAGGTCTCGAACAGGTCCGCGGCCATGCCGGCGCAGTCGCCGACGTTGTCGCCCACGTTGTCGGCGATGGTCGCGGCGTTGCGGGGATCGTCCTCGGGGATGCCGGCTTCGACCTTGCCGACCATGTCGCCGCCGACGTCGGCGCCCTTGGTGAAGATGCCGCCGCCCAGACGCGCGAAGATGGAGATCAGCGAGGCCCCGAAGCCCAGCGCCACGAGGCTGTCCACCACGTCACGGCTGGTCGGATCGTAGCCGAGGCCGGAGGTGAGGATGGTGAAGTAGACGGACACGCCCAGCAGGGCCAGGCCCGCCACCAGCATGCCGGTGACCGCGCCGGAGCGGAACGCCATCGAGAGGCCCTTCTCCAGGCCTTCCGACGCCGCCTGCGCGGTGCGCACGTTGGCCCGCACCGAGATCAGCATGCCCAGGAAGCCGGCGAGGCCGGAGAGCACGGCCCCGATGGCGAAGCCCAGGGCCGCAAGCGGACCGATCAACAGGGCGACGATGATCAGGATGACGACGCCGACGATGGCGATCGTGGTGTACTGCCGCCGCAGGTAGGCTTGCGCCCCTTCCTGGATGGCTGCGGCGATCTCCTGCATGCGCGCATTGCCGGGCGAGGCCCGGAGCAGCGCGGCGGACTGCACGGCGCCGTAAAGCACAGCTAGCAGGCCGGCGATGATCACCAGCGTAAGCGTAAGACTCATAAAAAGCGCCCCTTTGCGATTGCGCGGAGGGGGGCCGGCCGCCGTCGCTATCCGGCCGCCGGCTGTTTCCCAGCCCCTGGTTTCCCCCAGTTCCGGGACGCTCTTGAGCGGCGGCCCGGCCTAAGACCGGCGAAGGTGCCAAGGATTGCCGGTGTACGCAATGTCCCGCGCACCACGGGTCTCTCAGGGGAGCGGCGCGGGCGCGGGCCTGGGGGTCGGCGCGCGCCGCCGCGGGGCCTGGGACGTCACCACGACGGAACGGATCACGCCGGGACCGGTGATGGCCACCGCCTCGGTCATCAAGGTCGAGGTCAGCTTGTCGACGTTGATCTTCTGGTAGTCGTCCGGCTGCGTGAACGGCGTGCGATGGCCAGCCCGCACCAGGGCGTCTCGGAAGAACGGCTCCTTCTCCCGCCAACGCGAGGGGTTGGCCCCGCTGGTGAGGTTCAGGCGCACGTAGACGAAGACGTAGTTCACCAGCTGGCCGCCGGCCACGATCGGCAGGCCTACCGGCTGGATGTCCACGTACTGGCCGACGTCCTTGGTCGGCGCGCTTTCCGACGCCTCGGCCCGGCCGACGAGCAGGAGGAGCGGGAGGACGCTGAGAGCGATGCGGCGCAGCATCCGGCGACGTTGCGCCGAGAGGAGTTTCCGCAAGGTTGAAGCGCCGCCTTTGCGTGACGCCCTCGGCGAACGGTGGTATTTTACCGCCAACGACAAAAACAGGTGGAGGCCAGGGCCATGTCCGTTTCGCGACGCGAAGCCTCCGTAGCCCTGTTGGCCGCCGCCGGCGTGGGCTTCCTGCCGGGCGGGCTGGCGCGGGCGCAGGTCGCGCCAGCCGAGCCGCCGCCCCCCGACGACGATCCGCCCATCCAGCTCGACACCGCCAGCGACCGCTTCGAGCACATGCTGGCGCCGGTCACCATCAACGACCGCGGCCCGTTCAACTTCCTGCTCGACACCGGGGCCAACATCTCCTGCATCTCCCGCAGCCTCGCCGACCGGCTGGGCCTCGAAGCCGGGCCGCCGGCCCGGGTCCACACCATGGCCGGCGTCCGCACGCGGCCGAGCGTGATCATCCCGCGCCTGCTGGTGGGCGGCCGCAGCCGCCGCACCGTCCGCGCGCCCTCCCTGCCGATGAAGGGCCCGGAGGTCGAGGGCGTGCTGGGCGTCGACTGGCTGAAGGGCCAGCGGCTGGTGCTCGGCTTCAAGGACAAGAGCCTGGAGATCACCCGCTCGCGCAGCGAAACCTCCCAGGACGGGCGCATCGTGGTGCCTGCCCGCCGCCGCATGGGCCAGCTCACCATCGTCGACGCCGATCTCAGCGGGAAGCGGATCAGCGCGCTGATCGATTCCGGCTCGCAGGTGACCATCTGCAACACCCCGTTGCGGAAGGCCCTCGCCGAGACGGACCGGCGACAGGGCCGGGCGTCCGTCCCGGTCCGCGTGGGCCTGGAGACCATCGCCGGCGAAGCCTTCACCGGCGAGCAGTTCTACCTGCCGTTCCTGCGCCTGGGCGGCCTGCACCTGGGCAACGTGCCGGTGGTGCACGCCGATTCCCACGTCTTCGACCTCTGGGGCCTGCAGGACACCCCGGCGATCGTGCTGGGCATGGACCTGCTCACCCAGTTCACCACGGTGGCCCTGGACTTCGGCAGGTCCCAGGTGCGGTTCGACATCGCCTGACCGGGCTCAGCGGCGCGGCGGCTTCTGGTCGTTGCCCGGCCGGCGCGGCTTGATCTTCGGTCGCGGGCCTGCTCCCGGACCAGGGCCAGGGCGAGGGCCAGGGCGAGCGCCTGGGCCCCGCGGCGGGCCGCCGGGGCCGCGCGGCCCGGCGTTCGGGCCGGCGTTCGGGCCTCTGGGCGGCGGACGAGGACCGCGGCTCGGGCTAGGCCCCTGCCCCTTCACCGGCGGCGCGCCGGCCGGCTCGATCCGGATGTCGCCCTCGGCGGCGGCCTTCACCGCCTCGCGGAAGCGAGGCTCGGCCTCCTTGGAGATCTCGAACTTGGTCTCGCGGTCGAAGATGCGGATCTGGCCGATGTCCTTCTTGGTGACGTGGCCCAGCCGGCAGATCAGCGGAATCAGCCACTTCGGATCGGCGTTGTTCTGCCGTCCGATGGTCATCCGGAACCAGGCCGCGTCGCCGCCCTCGTCGCCGGTGACCGGGTCCCAGCGCTTGCCCGGCGGCCGCGGCTCGGGCGCGCGCTGGTCGCGGACGTCGTCGAACATCTCCTCCGGCTCCGGCAGCCGCTGGCGATAGAGGCGGATCAGGGCGGCGGCCACCGCTTCCGGCGACCGGCCCTCCAGGATGCGGCGGGCGAGCGTCAGGTCCTCGTCGGTGGGCGCCTCGGTGAGGATCGGGTCGTCCAGCATCCGCGCCTGGTCCTTGGCGCGGATCTCCTCGGCTGACGGCGGGCCCGACCAGGCCGCCTCGATGCTGGCGCTGTCGAACAGCCGCTCGACGATCCGGCGCTTGTTGTAGGGGGTGACCAGGACGGAGACGCCCTTCTTGCCGGCCCGGCCCGTGCGGCCGCTGCGGTGCAGGAGGCCGGCCTTGTTGGCCGGCAGGTCGGCGTGGATCACCAGGCCCAGGTCGGGCAGGTCGAGGCCGCGCGCCGCCACGTCGGTGGCCACGCAGGCCCGTGCATGGCCGTCGCGCAGGGCCTGCAGGGCGTCGGCGCGCTCCTTCTGGCTGAGCTCGCCGGACAGCGCCACGGCCGAGAACCCGCGCTCGCGCAGGGCGCCGTAGAGCTGCCGCACCCGCTCGCGCGTGGCGCAGAACACCAGCGCGCCGGGGCTCTCGAAGTAGCGCAGCAGGTTGACGACCGCGTTCTCGACCTCGTTCGGCGCGACCCGGATGGCGCGGTATTCGATGTCCCCGTGCGCCTCGTCGCGGCGCAGGGTATCGATGCGCAGGGCGTCCTTCTGGTAGCGCCGCGCCAGGGTCGCGATCTCCTTGGCGATGGTGGCCGAGAACATCAGCGTCCGCCGCTCGGCGGGCGTGGCGTCGAGGATCTCCTCGAGGTCCTCGCGGAAGCCGAGGTCGAGCATCTCGTCCGCCTCGTCGAGGACGACCGCCTTCAGGGCGGAGAGGTCGAGGTTGCCGCGCTCCAGGTGGTCGCGCAGGCGGCCGGGGGTGCCGACCACGATGTGGGCGCCGGCGGACAGCGCCCGCTGCTCGCGCCGGGCGTCCATCCCGCCGACGCAGGTGACGATCTGGCCGCCGGCCCCGGCGTAGAGCCAGTCCAGCTCCCGGCTGACCTGCAGCGCCAGCTCACGGGTGGGGGCGATGATCAGGGCCAGCGGAGCATTGGGACGGCCGAAGCGCTCCGCCGTCCCCAGCAGGGGGCCGGCCATGGCGAGGCCGAACGCCACCGTCTTGCCGGAGCCGGTCTGGGCGGAAACCAGCAGGTCGCGGTCGGGGGCGGCGTCGAGCACCGCGGCCTGAACCGGAGTGGGAGCCTTGTAGCCCTGGGCCGTCAGGGCGCGGGCCAGCGCCGGGTGGGTATCTGAAAAGTCCATCGTATCCTCGTGCGCCACCGCAAGTGTGGCGGACGCGCCAAGGACTCTACAGCGCGACGGATAGCAATAGTCTCATGCGTCAGCCGGCCTCTTTCGTGGCCATTGAGTCGCGCAAAGCATCGTTCTCGGCGCGGATGCGGACCCACAGGATCGAACCGTTGAGCAGCGAGAACACCAGGGCGTAGGCCGGAAGCGCGAAAACCATCGGCAGGACGGCGATCTCGCCCGCCACCACCAGGTAATTTGGATGCGGGAGGAAGCGATAGGGGCCGCGCCGCACCGGCGGCTCGCCCGGCAGGGTGATGATCCGCGTGGTCCAGCGGTCCCGGAGCGAGGCCAGGACCCATATCCGCAGGCCTTGCAGGACGATGTAGACCGCCAGCCACGGCAGGCTGGCGGGCCGGTTCCAGGCCAGCGCCCACAGCCCGGCCAGCCAGGCGGCGTGCAAGCCGACGATGATCGGATAGTGCTCCGCCCCGGTCTCCACCGCGCCGCGCGCCAGCAGCCGGCGGGTGTTGCGCCGCGCCAGCGCCAGCTCTCCGAGGCGTTGGAGGGTCACCAGGGCCAGGATCAGGATCGAGAAGGTCATGCCGCGCGCAGGGTCACAGTGCTGGCCGTGAATCCGGGGCCCAGCGCCGCCAGCACAGAGCGCCTGGGCAGGCCGGCCCGGCGGGCGCGGTCCAGCACATAAAGCACGGTCGGCGCCGACATGTTGCCGTGGTCGGCCAACACGGCGCGCTCGTGATCCAGCGCGCCCTGACCGAGGTCGAGCGCGGATTCCAGCGCCTCGATCACCTTCACCCCGCCGGGATGGCAGATGAAGCGGTCGACGGCGTCGACCTCGAGGCCCTGCCCCGCCAGCATCGAGTCCATGGCCGGCCGCAGGTGCTTGCGGGCGAAGGGCGGGATGGCCTGGGCGAAGATCACGCCCAGCCCCTCGGGATCGACCCGCCAGCCCATGATGTCGAGGGTGTCCGGCCAAGTGTGCTCGGCCGCGCCGACCACCTCGGCGAAGCCCTCCGCCCCAGCCCGGAGCACGCAGGCCGCCGCCCCGTCGCCGAACAGGGCGGTCGCGACGATGTCGGCCTTGGAAAGCCCGTCCATGCGGAATGACAGGGTGCAGAGTTCGACACAGACGAACAGCACCCGCTTGCCGGGCTCGGCGGCGGCCAGACGGGCGGCGAGCGCCAGGCCGGTCGCCCCGCCGGCGCAGCCCAGGCCGAACACCGGGACCCGCGCGGCGTCGGACCGGAACCCCATGCGGCCCATGGCGCGCGCCTCCAGGCTTGGCGTGGCGATGCCGGTCGAGGAGACGGTGACGATGATGTCCACCTCCGCCCCGGTCAGGCCGGCCTCGTCCAACGCCCGCCGGGCGGCCTGTTCGAACAACTCCACGGCGACCCGGGTGTAGGCTTCCATCCGCTCGGGCCAGCCGCGCGGCTTCAGGTACCACTCCATCGGCATGGCCGACTGGCGCGTGCGGATGCCGACCGTCTGGAACACCGGGGCCATGCGGTCGAACTGCGGGAACCTGTCCTGGAGGACGGCGCGGGCGACCTCCGCCACCTCGGTCTGCAGCAGCTCATGCGGCGGCGACGCCGTCGCCAGCGAGATGAGCCCGACGGGCGTGGACATGGGAAACTCCGAGCGCGACTGCGCCGAACCGCAACCCGGTCGGGGCGTGCGGGTTCCGAACTCTCGCTCAGCCGTGACGCCAGCCGCCGAGGCCGGCGTCGACGATCCGGCCTGCCTGGCGCACCTCGACGCCCGTCCCGGCCACCACCTCGCCGATCACCGTCAGGCCGGGGATGGGGGCCGCCGCGGCGCAGACCACCTCGTAGTCGTCGCCGCCGGTGGCGAGCTTCACCAGGCCCGCGCCCCGGTCGGCCTGGCCCGCCAGCCAGCCCGCGGCCGCCGCGGAGAGCGGCATCCGGTCGAGGTCGACCCGCAGGCCCACGCCGCTGGCGCGGGCGATATGGCCGGCGTCGGCGATCAGCCCGTCGGAAACGTCGGCGGCGGCGCTGGCCTGGGCGCGCAGGGCGTCCCGAAGATCGAGGCGCGGCGTCGGCAACTGGTAGCGTGGCAGCAGCCGGCCGCCGGGATCGGCCAGTTCGCCCAGCGCTGCGGCGAGGCCCAGCACGCCATCGCCGATGACCCCGCTGACCATCACAAGGTCGCCGGGCCGTGCACCCGCCCGGCGCACCATCCGCCCCTCCGGGACCCAGCCCAGGGCGGTCAGGCTGGCGGTGAGCGGGCCGGGCGTGGAGACCGTGTCGCCGCCCAGCAGGCTGACGCCGAACGCGTCGAGGTCCTCGCCCAGGCCGGCGGCGAAGGCGGCGCGCTGTTCAGGCGTGAAGCCGGTCGGCCAGGCCACCGCCAGGAAGGCGGCGAACGGCTCGGCGGCCTTGGCGGCCAGGTCGGAGAGGTTCACCCGCAACAGCTTGCGCGCCACCAGGTCGGGGCGCTCGCCTGTCGGGAAATGCACGCCCTCGACCACGGCGTCCTTGGTGACCACCAGGTCGAAGCCCGGCCGCTGCGGCACGACCGCGGCGTCGTCCAGCAGGTCGAAGGCCCCCGCCGCCCCGCGCGTCAGCGGGCGGAAGAGCCGTTCGATCTCGCCGAATTCGTCAGCTCCGGACATCCTGCGCCACAGCGTCCAGGGCGCCGTTCACGAAGCCGGGCTCCGGGCCCTCGAAGAAGGATTTGGCGAGTTCCACGTACTCGTCGATGACCACCTCGGTGGGCACGTCGTCGCGATGGGCGAGCTCATAGGCGCCGGCCCGCAGGATGGCGCGCACGGTGGCGTCGATCCGCTCCAGCTTCCAGCCCTGCGCCAGCCGCTTGGCGACGGCGGCGTCCACCTCGCCCTGGTGGCCCACCACGCCGCGCACCAGGTCGGCGAAGAAGGCTTCGTCGGCGGCGGCCAGGGTCATGTCCTCGACGTCGCGGTCGAAGCGGTGCTCGCTGAACTCGCGGATCACCGTCTCGGCCCCCGCGCTGGAGACCTCCATCTGGTAGAGCGCCTGCACGGCGGCGAGCCTGGCCACCGAACGCGCCTGGCGGACCGGAGCGGTCATCGCTTGCCGCCCATCAGCTGCTGCTTCAATTCGATCATGGTCAGGGCCGCGCGGGCCGCGCCGCCGCCCTTGTCGCCCTCGCTCGGCCGGGCCCGCGCCCAGGCCTGGGCCTCGTCCTCGACGGTGAGCACGCCGTTGCCGATCGCCAGCCGCTTGCCCACGGTCAGGTCCATGAGGCCGCGGGCGGACTCGTTGGAGACGATCTCGAAATGATAGGTCTCGCCGCGGATCACCGTGCCGAGCGCCACGTAGCCGTCGTAGGGCACGCCGCCGGCCGGGCGATGGCCGCCCTCCTCCGCCAGCGCGATGGCGCCGGGGATCTCCAGGGCGCCGGGCACGGTGACGACGTCGTACTCCGCCCCGAAGGCGTCGAGCGCGTCCGCCGCCCCCTTGAGGAGCTCGTCGGCCAGGTCGGAATAGAACCGCGCCTCCACGATCAGGATGCGGATCTTGTCGTCGCTCATGGGAAGCGCAGCCCTTTCGGAGAGGTCGGGCGAAGCCTTTAGGCCGTTTCGCGCCAGCGGGCGAGATACCGCGCCAGCATATCGATCTCCAGGTTCACCCGCGTCCCCGGTTTCAGCTCGCCCAGGGTGGTCACGTCCCAGGTGTGCGGAATGAGGTTTATGCCGAACAGGTCGTCCTCCACCTCGTTGACGGTCAGGGACACGCCTTCGACGGTGATCGAGCCCTTGGGGGCGATGAAGCGGTGCAGCGGCCGGGGCGCGCGGATGACCACCCGGTGCGAGCCGCCCTCGGCTTCGACGGAGACGACCTCGCCGAGACCGTCCACGTGGCCGGAGACGATGTGGCCGCCGAGCTCGTCGCCGACCCTGGCGGCGCGCTCCAGGTTCACCCGCCGGCCGGGCGTCCACTCGGACAGGGTGGTCAGGGACAGGGTCTCGCCGGACACCTCCACCGCGAACCAGCTCTCGCCCTTCTCGACGACCGTCAGGCAGACGCCGGCGTTGCTGATCGAGGCGCCGAGGTCGATGGTCGAGAGGTCAAAGCCGGTCTCGATCTCGAAGCGGCGGTCGCGGTTGGTGTCGCGGACGGCGCGGACGCGGCCCACGTCGGTGACGATGCCGGTGAACATTCAGATCCTCTCGTAGCGCTCCCAAAGGTCGTCGCCGAGTTCGCGGACCTCCGTGCGCCGGAAATGGGGCGCGTCGGCCAGACCGGCAATGGCCAAGGCGCCGACGCCGGGCCGGCCTTCGCCGCCGATGACGATCGACGCGCGGAACCACTCCAGGGCGTCCACCAAGCCGCAGCGAAGGAAGCTGGCGGCCACCTGCCCGCCGCCCTCCACGAACAGCCGCGACAGGCCCTCGCCGGCCAGTGTCTCGACGACGGTCTTCAGTTCCGGCCGGTCCTCGCCCACGGCGCGGACCTGCAGCACCCGGACGCCGGCCTCGACGAGCGCCGGATCAGGTTCGGTGGTCGAGACCAGGAAGGTCGGGATGTCGCGCGCGGTGCGCACCAGCTTGCACTCGGCCGACAGGCGCTGGCGGCTGTCCAGCACCACCCGGGCCGGCTGCGGGCCGTTGTAGCCGGGGGAGCGCACCGTCAGCTCCGGATCGTCGGCCAGCGCGGTCTCGACGCCCACCACCACCGCGTCGTGCTCGGCGCGCAGCCGGTGCACCGCGTCGCGCGCCGCCTCGCCGGTGATCCAGCGGCTTTCCCCCTGGGCGGTGGCGATCCGGCCGTCGAGGGAGGTGGCCAGCTTCAGGGTGACCGGCACCGCCTAGACCCCGGGCTCGATCTCGTTCAGCCCTTCCTCGCCCAGGAAGCGGGCGAAGTCCTGGGTCTCGCGGAAGTCGCGGTAGACCGAGGCGTAGCGGACGTAGGCCACGTCATCGAGCACCTTCAGCTGCTGCATGACCAGCTCGCCGACGGTGGAGGACGGCAGCTCGGTCTCGCCCATGCTCTCCAGCTGGCGGGTGATCGCGGAGATCATCCGCTCCACCCGCTCCGGCTCGATCGGCCGCTTGCGGATGGCGATGGCGATGGAGCGGGCGAGCTTGTCGCGCTCGAACGGGGTGCGCCGGCCCGAGCGCTTGACGATGGTCAGTTCGCGCAACTGCACGCGCTCGAAGGTGGTGAAGCGGCCGCCGCACTCCGGGCACAGCCGCCGTCGACGGATCGCCGCGCCGTCCTCGGACGGGCGGGAATCCTTCACCTGGCTTTCTTCGCTACCGCAGAACGGGCATCGCATCATGTAGCCCCTTTGCGGCCAATAAACGCTATTAGCTGTAGATGGGGAAGCGCTTGGTGAGGGCCAAGACTTCGGCGCGCACCTTGGCCTCGACGGCGCTGTTGTCGCCGCCGGCCGCGACGCCGTCCAGCACCTCGCCGATCCACTTGCCGACCTGGCGGAATTCGCCGGGGCCGAAGCCGCGGGTGGTGCCGGCCGGAGAGCCGACGCGCAGGCCCGAGGTCTGCATCGGCGGCAGCGGGTCGAAGGGGATGCCGTTCTTGTTGGTGGTGATGCCGGCGCGCTCCAGCGCCACCTCGGCGTCGGCGCCGCTCACGCCCTTGGGCGTCAGGTCCACCAGCATCAGGTGGCTGTCGGTGCCGTTGGAGACGATCTTGAAGCCGGCGCTCTGCAGGCTGTCGGCCAGCGCCCGGGCGTTCTCGATCACCTGGCGGGCATAGAGCTTGAACTCCGGCCGCAGGGCCTCGCCGAACGCCACCGCCTTGGCGGCGATCACGTGCATCAGCGGACCGCCCTGCAGGCCGGGGAAGACCGCGGAATCGATCTTCTTCGCCAGCTTCTTGTCGTTGGTCATCACCATGCCGCCGCGCGGGCCGCGCAGGGTCTTGTGGGTGGTGGTGGTGACGATGTGGGCGTGCGGGAACGGGTTCGGATAGACCCCCGCCGCGATCAGGCCGGCGTAGTGGGCGATGTCGCACATCAGCACCGCGCCGACGCTGTCGGCGATCTCGCGGAAGCGCTTGAAGTCGATGGCGCGCGAATAGGCCGAGCCGCCGGCGATGATCACCTTGGGCTTCTCGGCCTCGGCGACCTCGGCGGCCTGATCATAGTCGATCATGTGGTCCTGCTGGCGCACCCCGTAGGCCACCGGCCGGAACCACTTGCCGGACTGGTTGACGCTCTTGCCGTGGGTCAAGTGCCCGCCGGCCGCCAGGTCCATGCCCATGAAGGTGTCGCCCGGCGACATGGTGGCCATGAACACCGCCTGGTTCGCCTGGCTGCCGGAGTGCGGCTGGACGTTGACGAAGTCGCAGCCGAACAGCTGCTTGGCGCGCTCGATGGCCAGGCGCTCGGCCTCGTCGACGACCTCGCAGCCGCCGTAGTAGCGCTTGCCCGGATAACCCTCGGCGTACTTGTTGGTGAGCACCGAGCCCTGCGCCTGCAGCACCGCGCGGGAGACGATGTTCTCCGAGGCGATCAGCTCGATCTGGTCCTGCTGGCGCTTCAGCTCGCCGGCCAGGAACTGCGCCAGGTCCGGATCGCTCTCGGCGACGCCCTGGTTGAAGAAGTCGTCGGTGGACGGCTGGGCTTGCACGTGGAGGGTCAAGGGCGAAGCCTTTCAGTGAGGGCGTGGAGAGTCGTTGGGGCGACGAAGAGCGCTGTTTACCCCCAAGTGCGCGACCTTCCAACGGCCGGAACCAATCTCTCGCTTTCGGCGTTCCACGCTAGCCCATGGTGCACGTAGCGCGCGCCAGCGGCCCTGTGCAGCGTTTAAGAAGGGGGACTTAATGAGCGTTGGACCCGACGCCGAGGGCCGATCGGCCGAGGATCTGCTGCGCCTGGGAGCGGAAATCGTGGCGGCCTATGTGAGCCGTAACACCGTGGCGGCGGAAGCCGTTCCCGACATCATCCGCACCGTCCACCGGGCCCTCGAAGGGCTGTCCCGCAACGCGCCGGCGACGCCTGAGGAGCGACCGAAACCCGCCGTCTCGATCGCCCGATCCGTCCAGCACGACTACATCGTCTGCCTGGAAGACGGCAAAAAGCTGAA
Source organism: Phenylobacterium hankyongense (assembly GCF_003254505.1). NCBI lineage: Bacteria > Pseudomonadati > Pseudomonadota > Alphaproteobacteria > Caulobacterales > Caulobacteraceae > Phenylobacterium > Phenylobacterium hankyongense. The sequence goes on from NZ_QFYP01000001.1 coordinate 3,379,360, forward strand.
GATGCTCAAGCGCTACCTGCGCTCGCGCTACGACATGACCCCGGACGACTACCGTCGCCGCTGGGGCCTGCCGCCCGATTATCCGATGGTCGCGCCGGCCTACGCCGCACGGCGGTCGGACTTCGCCAAGCAGATCGGCCTCGGCCGCGGCGTGCGGAGGCGCAAGTGATGGGCGACGTCCGCGACTCCGGCCTGCGGCCGTTCCGCGAGAGCGGCTACGAGATCCTCGACGAGGGCCTGGTCACCCTGGGCGAGGTGGTGATCTGGTCGATCGATCCGCTGACGCCCAGGCTCGGGGACCTGTTCCTGGTCGAGAGCCAGGGGCGAACCCACGAAGTGTCCGTGCACGAACTCACCACCTTCAGGGGCGGTTGGAGCGCGAAGTGCCGGCTGTTGGGGATGTCGCTGACCGGCGGTTAGGCCGCGACCCCGCCAACCCGCTCGATGTTGCAGTGGACCCACAGGGTTTCCAGGGCTTCCACCAGCCGGTCCATCATCTCGTCGGTGTGCGCCGGTGACGGCGTGAACCGCAGCCGCTCCGTGCCGCGCGGCACGGTCGGGTAGTTGATCGGCTGGACGTAGATCCCGTGCTCTTCCAGCAGGATGTCGGAGATCATCTTGCAGTGGACGGCGTCGCCCACCAGCACCGGCACGATGTGGCAGACCGAGGGCATCACCGGCAGGCCGGCCTTGATCAACCGCGCCTTGAGGCTGGCCGAACGCTCCTGGTGGGCCGCACGGATCTCGTCGTGCTCCTTCAGATAGCGGATCGAGGCCACCGCGCCGGCGGCCAGCGCCGGCGGCAGCGAGGTGGTGAAGATGAAGCCGTCGGCCCAGCTGCGGATCGCGTCGACGATCACCGCGTCGGCGGCAATGTAGCCGCCCATGACGCCGAACGCCTTGCCCAGGGTGCCCTCGATGATGTCGATCTGATCCATCACCCCGTCGCGCTCGGCGACGCCGGCCCCGCGCGGACCGTACATGCCGACGGCGTGCACCTCGTCGAGGTAGGTCATCGCGCCGTACTTCTTGGCCAGCGCCACCATCGCCGGCAGGTCGGCGATGTCGCCGTCCATCGAGTAGACGCTCTCGAACGCCACCAGCTTGGGAACGTCGGCCGGGGCGGCGGCCAACAGTTCCTCGAGATGCTCGAGGTCGTTGTGGCGGAACACCTTGCGCTGCTCGCGGGCCCCGGCGCGGATGCCGGAGATCATCGAGTTGTGGTTCAGCGCGTCGGAGAAGACGATCAGCCCGGGCAGGATCTTGTAGAGGGTCGACAGCGACGCCTCGTTGGACACGTAGCCGGAGGTGAACAGCAGGGCGGCTTCCTTGCCGTGCAGGTCGGCGAGCTCGCGCTCCAGCTCCACGTGATAGTGGGTGGTGCCGGAGATGTTGCGGGTGCCGCCGGAGCCGGCGCCGGCCTCTTCGATCGCCTGGTGCATGGCGTCGAGCACAAGCGGGTTCTGGCCCTGGCCCAGGTAGTCGTTGGAACACCAGACCACGACGTCGGCGCTCGTGCCGTCGTCCCGCGTCCAGGTGGCGCGCGGGAATTCCCCGCGGTGGCGCTTGAGATCGGCGAAGACGCGGTAGCGGCCCTCGGACCGGACCTTCTCCAGGGCGCTGCGGAACGCGTCTCTGTAATCCATCGACTTGCAAAGCCGGCCGCGCGTTCGACGATCTTGCGCGTGGGGCCGGTCCCCTTGAATCTGCCGCACCTTTTGGCGCCGCGTCGGCCGCTTGTCCATAAGCTCGGCGGCCGCAGGCTATCAGCTTTCGTGACCGGCCGAGGAGAGTTCGTGAACGCCGGTAACCTCAGGGGGCCTTGCCGCGGAACAGCTCCAGGATCGCAGAAAAGTCCTTCGCCCCGCCGCCCAGGCGATCGAACAGGGCGTAGAGCCCTTCCGCCTGGGCGCCGAGCGGCGTCGCCGCGCCGGCCTTGGCCGCGGCCTCCTGGGCGAGCTTCAGGTCCTTGAGCATCATCGCCGTGGCGAAGCCGCCCTCGTAGTTGCGGTTGGACGGCGCCGACGGCACCGGCCCCGGCCACGGGCAATAGCTGGTCAGGCTCCAGCACTGGCCGGAGGAGTTGGAGGCGATCTCGAAGAACCGCTCGGGATCGAGGCCGAGCTTCTCGGCCAGCGCGAAGGCCTCGCAGACGGCGATCATCGAGGCGCCCAGCACCATGTTGTTGCAGATCTTGGCCGCCTGCCCCGCGCCGTGGTCGCCGGCCCGGATCACCGCGCGGGCCATGGGCCGGATGATCTCCTCGACGGCGGGAAAGTCGGCCTCGTCGCAGCCGACCATGAACGCCAGGGTCCCGGCCTCGGCGCCCGCCTGCCCGCCCGACACCGGCGCGTCGGCGAAGCGGAAGCCGGCCGCCTTCACCTGCGCCGCCACGGCTCGAGCGCTCTCCACGTCGATGGTGGAGCAGTCGATCATCAGCGCGCCCGGCTGGGCGTTGGGCAGCACGTCCTCGGCGTAGACCTTCCGCACGTGCTGGCCGGCCGGCAGCATGGTGATGACCACGTCGGCGTCCTTCACCGCCGCGGCGGCGGAGCCGGCCGCCCGGCAGCCGGCGGCGACGGCCTTCTCGACCGCCGCCGCCACCAGGTCGAAGGCCATGACCTCACGCCGGGCCCGGGCCTGGTTGGCGGCCATGCCGCCGCCCATGTTGCCGAGGCCGATGAACGCGATCCGGGTCATGGAAACACCCTTTGTTCTCTGACGCTTACTTCGGTTTACGGAACTTGTAGACGAACTGGTCCGTATGGCCGCGAAGCGCCGGATCGAACACCGCCTTGGAGTGGTCGTCGGTGGCGTTGGCGAGGGTCTTGTCCTCACCGTCGAACTTGAAGCCGGCCGCCTCGACCTCCCGGCGCACCACCGCCGGATCGATGCGGTGCAGGGTGCTGGTGACGTCGGCGCCGGGGGCCGCGGCGTGGTCCAGGACCACATAGACGCCGCCGGGCTTCAGCGCGTCGTAGACCGCCTTGTTGAAGGCGGCGAGGTCGAGGCCCTTGCTGTTATGCAGGTCGTGGTAGTTCTGGGAGGTCCAGACCAGGTCGGCCTTCTGCGGCACGGCGAACGACGCCGGGGTCGCCTGCACCGCCTTGACGTTGGCGTAGGCCGGATCGGCGGCGATGGTCACGGCGCCCGGCGTCGGCGTGGGCTTCGACGGGTCGGCCGGCGCGCGCGGCGGTGGGTAGACGGCATAGACGACGCCCTTCGGCCCCACCGCCTTGGCGAAGATGCGGGTGAAGTAGCCGCCGCCGGGCAGGAAATCGACGACCGTCTGGCCGGGCTTCACGCCGGCGAATTGCAGCATCTCGGCCGGCTTGCGGTCGGCGTCGCGCTTGGTGTCGGCCTCGGGCCGGCTCTTGTCGGCGACCGCCGCGACCACGTAGGGCGCCGGCGCGGCCTGGGCCGAGGCGCCGGCGGACAGGGCGATCGCCGCAACGGCGGCCATCATCAGCTTGGATTTCATGCACATTCCTCCCATCGCAGCGCTCGAGAGTCCCGGCGCGGCATTGGGGGTCACGGTAGCGGTGTCCACGCCTCGCCGGAAGGCAGGGGCGCAAATATCGCGTCCAGCATCTGCTCGGTGACGCCTTCCAGGGTCGGCGGGTCCCACCTGGGCGCGTTGTCCTTCTCGACGATCACGGCGCGCACGCCCTCCAGGAAGTCGTGCCGCCGCACGACCCGGGCGGCGATGCGGTACTCCATCTCCATGTTCTCGGCGAAGGTCTGGGCCTGGCCCAGCCGCAGCTGGCGGAAGGCCACCTTCATCGTCTGCGGCGACTTGGTGGCGAGGATGGCGAGCTGCTCCCGCGCCCAATCGCTGTCGGTGGCCTTCAAGGCCGAGACGATCGCCTCGACGCTCGGCGGGCTGAAGAGCCGGGCGATCTCGTCCTGGTGCGCCGCCAGCGTCGGGCGGCCGGCGTCGGTCTCGAACTCGGTCAGCAGCGTCTCGATGGCCGGCGGATCCTTCACGATCCAGCCCTTCAGCTCTTCGACGTCGGCGCTTTCGACGCAGTCGGTGGCGACGCCCACCAACTCGCAGTCGGCGGCCTTGATCCGCGCGCCGGTCAGCGCCAGCCACAGGCCGATGTGGTCGGGCATGCGCGGCAGGTACCAGCCGCCGCCGACGTCGGGGAACAGGCCGATGCCGGTCTCCGGCATGGCGAAGGTGGTCCGCTCGGTGGCGACCCGGAACCGGCAAGGCCGCGACAGGCCGACGCCGCCGCCCATGGTCACCCCGTCCATGATCGCCACGGTGGTCTTCGGATAGTGGAACAACAGGTGGTTCAGCCGGTACTCGGTGAAGAAGAATTCCCGCGCCGCGCGGCCGTCGCCGGCCCCGCTTTCGGCCAGCATGCGGATGTCGCCGCCGGCGCAGAAGCCGCGCTCGCCCGAGTGGTCCAGCAGCACCAGCTGGACGGCCGGGTCGTCGCGCCAGGCGACGAGCGCCTCGATCATCAGCCGGCACATGTTGGTGGTCAGCGCATGCAGCGCCTGGGGCCGGTTCAGCGTCAGCCGGCCGACGCGGCCTTCGACGCGGGCCAGGACTTCGGGTTCGGCGTCGCTCATTGCCGGAACAGCTCCCGCGCGGTGATCACCCGCATGATCTCGTTGGTGCCTTCGAGGATCTGGTGGACCCGCAGGTCGCGCACGATCCGCTCCAGCGGGAAGTCCTTCAGGTAGCCGTAGCCGCCGTGCAGCTGCAGGGCCTGGTTGGCGACCTCGAAGCCGGCGTCGGTGGCGAACCGCTTGGCCATGGCGCAGTACTGGGTGGCCCTGGGGTCGCGGTTGTCGAGCGCATGCGCCGCGCGGCGCACCATCAGCCGGGCGGCCTCCAGCTCCGTCGCCATGTCCGCCAGCCGCCATTGCAGGCCCTGGAAGTCCTTCAGCGGATGGCCGAACTGCCTGCGGGTTTCCAGGTGGGCCTTGGCGGTGTCGAGCGCCAGGCCGGCGCCGCCCAGCGAGCACGAGGCGATGTTGATCCGCCCGCCGTCGAGCCCGGCCATGGCGATGCGGAAGCCCTCGCCCTCGGCGCCGATGCGGTTGGCCGGCGGCACGCGGCAGTCGTCGAAGTTCACCTGGGCGGTCGGCTGGGCGTTCCAGCCCATCTTCTTCTCCTGCGCGCCGAACGAGAGGCCGGGCGTGTCCTTCTCCACCACAAAGGCCGAGACGCCCTTGGGGCCCGGTCCGCCGGTGCGGGCCATGACCACATAGATGTCGGAGGTGCCGGCCCCGGAGATGAACGCTTTCGAGCCGTTCAGCACGTAGTCGCCCCCGTCCTGGCGCGCGCTGGTCGCCAGCGCCGCGGCGTCGGACCCGGAGCCGGGCTCGGTCAGGCAGTAGGAGGCGATCAGCTCCATGGTGGTCAGCCTGGGCAGGTAGCGGCGGCGCAGCTCGTCGGCGCCGAACCGGTCGATCATCCACGAGGCCATGTTGTGGATCGAGATGAAAGCCGCCGTCGCCACGTCGCCGTAGGACAGCTGCTCGAAGACGATCGAGGCGTCGAGCCGCGACAGCGCCGAGCCGCCGACGTCCTCCTGCACATAGAGGCCGGCGAAGCCCAGTTCCGCGGCCTTGCGGAGCACGTCGACGGGGAAGTGCTTCTCCTCGTCCCAGCGGGCGGAATGGGGGCTGAGCTCGGCGGCGGCGAAGGCGCGGGCGGCGTCCTCGATGGCGCGCTGATCGTCGGTCAGGCTGAAATCCATGGATCGGCTCTTGCTCCGCGCCCCAGCGCTGTCAACGGGGGCTGTCAATCGCCGTGCTGTCAATCAGGCTTGCGCCTGGACGGGCGAAGGTCCACAGGCCGGCGCCATGACGAACGCTCCGCTCGCCGCCTACCCCGCCCTGCGCCTGCGCCGCCTGCGCCAGGCCGACTGGATCCGCCGCCTGGTGCGCGAGACGGTGCTGACGCCCGCCGACCTGATCTGGTCGATGGTGGTGCACGACGGCGAGGGCCAGGTCCCGGTCGCCGCCATGCCGGGCGTCTTTCGCCTGTCGGTCAAGGACGCGGCCGCCGCCGCCAAGGAAGCCCGGGCGCTGGGCATCCCGGCCATCGCCGTCTTCCCGCACATCGACGGGGCCAAGAAGGACGCCGCCGGCAGCCTGGCCGACGATCCCGACGGTCTGATCGCGCGGGCGGTGAAGGCCATGAAGGACGCCGCCCCCGAGGTTGGCGTGATGTGCGACGTGGCCCTCGACCCCTTCACCGACCACGGCCACGACGGGCTGATCGAGAACGGCCGCATCCTCAACGACCCGACCATCGAACGGCTGGTGGCGCAGGGGCTGATGCAGGCCAAGGCCGGCTGCGACATCCTCGCGCCGTCCGACATGATGGACGGCCGCTGCGGCGTGCTGCGTCGGGCGCTGGAGGCCGAAGGCCTGCAGGACGTGATGATCATGTCCTATGCGGCGAAGTTCGCCTCGGCCTTCTACGGCCCCTACCGCGAGGCGATCGGCTCGGGGAAGCTGGGCACGGGCTCGGTGGAGAACCCCGGCGACAAGAAGACCTACCAGATGGATTTCGGCAATTCGGACGAGGCCTTGCGCGAAGTGGCGCTCGACATCGCCGAGGGCGCCGACATGGTCATGGTCAAGCCGGGGATGCCCTACCTCGACATCGTCCGCCGCGTGGTCGACGCCTTCGCCATGCCGACCTTCGCCTTCCAGGTCTCCGGCGAGTACGCCATGCTGATGGCGGCCGCCCAGAACGGCTGGCTGGAGGAAGAGCGCGCGATCATGGAAAGCCTGGGCGCTTTCAAGCGCGCCGGCGCGGCGGGCGTGATCACCTATTTCGCGCCACGGGCGGCGCGGCTGCTGGGCGCGTGACCATCGAGGTCGTGGCCGGGTTGATCCGCGACGCGGAGGGCCGGCTGCTGACCGTGCGCAAGGCCGGGCGCCGAGATCACCGACCTCCTGTGGATCGACCCTGCCGCTCCGGCCGCAACGCGTGACGCGGCGATGTCCGATCCGTCCCCCTCACCCTAGGTGGTGAAGTAGCTGCTCTCGCCGCTGTGGCCCGGCAGCTGGATCATGCCGGCGAACGTCAGGCCGATCTTCTCCAGCACGGCGATCGAGCCGGCGTTGGCGGGCGTGGTGATCGCCACCACCTTCTCGAGGCCAATGGCCAGGCGCGCATGGTCGAGGACCGCGGCGGCGGCCTCCACCGCATAGCCCTGGCCCCAGAAGCGTTCCAGGAAGGCGTAGCCGATGTCGGCGTCCTCAAGCCCCTCGCGCTTCACGAGGCCGCAGATGCCGATCGGCTCGCCGGTCTTCAGCGCGGTCAGCCACAGGCCGTAGCCGTACTTCTGGTAGCTGGCGCCCGGCCCCTCGCTCACATAGCGGCGGGCGTCGTCCAGGGTGCGAACGCCGCGGTCGCCGATGTTGTCGATGAAGCCGCGCTCGTTGAGCAGCTCCAGGATGAAGGGCGCGTCCTCCTCGGTGAGGTGGCGCAGGATGAGCCGCTCCGTGCGGAGCACCTCCACGCCGCTCATTGAGGCGCTCCGCTCATTCGGGTTTCTCCAGCCGCGCGACCAGGCTGGAGGTGTCCCAGCGCTGGCCGCCCAGCGCCTGCACCTCGGCGTAGAAGCCGTCGACCATGCGGGTCATGTCCAGGGCCGCGCCGTTGCGTCCGGCCTCGTCCAGCACCAGGCCGAGGTCCTTGCGCATCCAGTCGACCGCAAAGCCGAAGTCGAACCTGTTCTCGGCCATGGTCTTCCAGCGGTTGTCCATCTGCCAGGACTGGGCGGCGCCCTTGGAGACCGCCTCGTAGACGGCCTGGGTGTCGAGGCCCGCGCGCTTGGCGAAGTGCATCGCCTCGGCCAGCCCCTGGACTACGCCGGCGATGCAGATCTGGTTGACCATCTTGGCGAGCTGGCCGGACCCCGACGCGCCCATCAGCCGCGAGGCCTTGGCGTAGGCGGCGATCACCGGCTCGACGCGGGCGAAGGCTTCCGGTTGGCCGCCGCACATGATGGTCAGCTGGCCGGCTTCCGCGCCCGCCTGGCCGCCGGACACGGGAGCGTCGACGAAGGCGCGGCCGCTCTGCGCGGCCAGGTCGGCCATCTCGCGGGCGACGACCGCCGAGGTGGTGGTGTGGTCGACCACGATACCACCGGGCGCCATCACCGGCAGCGCCTGCGACACCACCTGCCGCACGTCGTCGTCCTTGCCGACGCAGAGCACGAAGACCTCGACGCCGGCCGCGGCTTCGGCCGCCGTCGCGCCGGCGCGGCCGCCGAAGGTCTCGGCCCAGCGGGCGGCCTTCTCCGGGCTGCGATTGAACACCGACACTTCATGCCCGGCCTTGGCCAGATGCCCGGCCATGGGAAAGCCCATGACGCCCAGGCCCGCAAACGCAACCTTCATGCCCTCGAAACTCCCTTGGACTGCAACGCCATCTTAACGCGCCTCGCGCACCTTGCGCCTGTATCAGGCTTAACCGGGGTGAACCATGTCGATGGGCGACCAGCCGATCGTCATCAAGCGGATCAAGAAGGTCAGCGGCGGCGGACACCATGGCGGGGCCTGGAAAGTCGCCTACGCCGATTTCGTGACCGCGATGATGGCCTTCTTCCTGCTGATGTGGCTGATCAACACCACCTCGCCGGAGCAGAAGCGCGGCATCGCCGACTATTTCGCCCCCGCCAGCGTCTCGGAGACCACCTCCGGGTCGGGCGGCATCCTGTCCGGAACGGCGCTCGGCGACGACGGCGCGAAGGGCAACGGCACCCGCTCGGTGATCGAGGAGCTGTCGCCGGAATCCAAGAACCCCGACAACGGCAAGAGCACCGACGGCGGCAAGTCCAGTTCCTCCGATCCGGCGGCTGAAGCGATCAAGGAAGCGCAGCAGAAGCGCGAGGAAGCCGCCTTCGCCTCAGCGGCCCAGTCGCTGCGCCAGGCGCTGCAGGACATGCCGGAACTGGCGGAGCTGTCGAAGAACATCATCGTCGACGAGACGCCCGAGGGCCTGCGCATCCAGCTGGTCGACCAGGAAGGCCGCTCGATGTTCAACCAGGGCTCGGCCCAGCCCAACGACCGGGCCAAGGTGCTGCTGCGGGCGATCGCCAAGACCATCAACCAGCTGCCGAACCGCATCAGCGTCTCCGGCCACACCAGCGCCACCGTCGGCGGCGCCAAGTCCGAGAGCGACTGGCCGCTGTCCGCCGGCCGCGCCGACGCCTCGCGGCGGATCCTGCAGAGCGGCGGCGTGGACGCCGATCGCATCTACCAGGTCTCCGGAAAGGCCACCTCGGAGCCGCTGTACCCGGACGATCCCACCCTCCCCGGCAACCGCCGTATCGCCATCGTGTTGTTGCGCGAGGCGCCGGTTCTTCCCCCGGACCAGGGTCCCTAGCGATCCGCCTTGCGCAAGGGCCCGGCATGACGCCTAATCAGCGAAAGGCGAACTGGGATGAAGGCGACCGGAAGGCCGTGACGCAGCATTTTCCGACACGACAGCTCAGGTTCTTCCTGACGGCGCCGTCGCCCTGCCCCTACTTGCCTGAACGGTTCGAGCGCAAGGTGTTCGCCCACCTGCCGCTGTCCGACGGCGCCTCGGTCAACGACTCGCTCACCCAGGTGGGCTTCCGGCGCTCGCAGAACATCGCCTACCGCCCGGCGTGCGAGTCCTGCACCGCCTGCGTCTCTGCCCGCCTGCCGGCGGCGGACTACGTCTTCTCCCGCTCCGAACGCAAGGTGCTCGGTCGCAACGAGGACCTCGAGCGCCACCTGGTGGAAGCTGAGGCCACGATGGAGCAGTTCGACCTGCTCCGCCGCTACCTGACGGCGCGCCACGCCGACGGCGGCATGGCCGAGATGACCTGGCCGGACTACGTGGCGATGGTGGAGGACACCGCCGTCCGCACCCACCTGATCGAGTACCGGCGCCAGTCGAGGGACGGCGGTCCCGGCGACCTGATCGCCTGCGCCCTGGTGGACCTGATGAGCGACGGCCTGTCGCTGGTCTACAGCTTCTACGATCCGGCCATGAGCCGGCGGAGCCTGGGCTCCTACGTGATCCTCGACCACGTCATCCAGGCCTGCCTGACCAATCTGCCCTACGTCTACCTGGGCTACTGGGTCCGCGGCTCGGAGAAGATGGACTACAAGGCGCGCTTCTCGCCCATCGAGCTGCTGCGGCCGGAGGGCTGGACCCTGATCGCCGCCCGCGACCTCAAGGACCTCGGCGAGCGCCCCTGAGGCGCCCGGCATGCGCCCTGGACATGTGAATGGCGGGGACGGCCGCGCGTGCGCGGTGGCGCCCACCGCGCCGCAGTTGCTACACTCCCCCGCGTGAGTTTCCCCATCGGACCAGGCGCATGGCGCAACAGCTTCGGCTGAGGCTTCGACGCCCCGCCTCCTATTCCAGGGACGAATTCGTCCAGGGCCCCTCCAACGCCCAGGCGACGGCGGCCGTGGACGCCTGGCCCAGCTGGCATGCCGGCTGCCTGGTGCTGGTGGGCGGCGAGGGCGTCGGCAAGACCCACCTGGCGCAGGCTTGGGCGGTCAACGCCAAGGCCGTGGTCCTGGGGCGCGAGGCGCCCGACGTGGCCGCCGCCGCAGGTCGCCCGGTCCTGTTGGAGGACGTCGATCAAGGCGTCCCCGACGAGGCGCTCTTCCACCTGATCAACCTGGCCGGCCACAAGGGCGGCGGCCTGCTGCTGACCGCCCGCACCGCCCCGGCGCGCTGGCCCGCGACCCTGCCCGACCTGCGTTCGCGCCTGAACGCCCTGCCGGTGGCGGAAGTCGAGGAACCCGACGACGTGGTCCTTGAGGGCGTGCTGAGAAAGTTCTTCCGCGAACGGAGCATTCGTCCGCCGAAAGAGGTTTATGCCTACCTGCTGAGGCGCATGGAGAGGTCGATCCCCGGCGCCCGAGAGATCGTGCGGCGTCTGGATGAAGCTGCGGATGGACCGATTTCACGCGTGCTCGCCCGCGAGGTGCTTGAGGGCGATAACCAAAATCTTGACCTTTTCGAGTGAAGACTTGCACCCGAGTCGAGGCGGTTTAAGACGTCGAAACCGCCCGGCGCTCCGGAGCTTGACTTGATGACCTACGTCGCGCCCATCGCCTCGCATCCCGCGAACGACGCAGCGCGCACGCGGGCGACCCTCGACGTCGAGCTGACCGCCTCCCCGGCCCGGTTCTTCAACCGCGAGCTCTCCTGGCTGTCGTTCAACCGCCGGGTGCTCGCCGAGAGCAAGAACCCGCGCCATCCGCTGCTGGAACGGCTGCGGTTCCTGGCGATCTCGGCCAACAACCTCGACGAATTCTACATGGTGCGCGTCGCCGGCCTGAAGGCGCAGGTGCGCGAGGGCGTGCGCGTGCTCAGCCAGGACGGCCTTTCCGCCGCCGAACAGCTGGTGCGGGTCAACGCCGAGGCCGCCGACCTGATGGCCGACCAGCAGACCCGCTGGCTCGAGCTGTGCCAGGAATTGGCCGACGAAGGCCTGCACCTGGTGGGGTCGTCCGACGTCACCAACGCCGAGCTGGACGCGCTGGAGGAGCCGTTCATCTCCCAGCTGTTCCCGGTGCTGACGCCGCTGGCCATCGACCCGGCCCACCCGTTCCCGTTCATCCCGAACCTGGCGTTCTCGCTGGTGCTCAAGCTGAAGCGGATGTCCGATAGCCGGCTGCTCTATGCGCTGGTGCCGATCCCCGCCCAGGTGGCGCGGTTCTGGGAGCTGCCGGCGCAGCGGACCGGCCGCAAGCGCTCGGAGCGCCGGTTCGTGTCCCTGGAAGGGCTCGTCAGCCTGTTCGTCGACCACCTGTTCCCCGGCTGCCAGGTCGAGGGCCAGGGCGTGTTCCGGCTGATCCGCGACAGCGACGTGGAGATGGAGGAAGAGGCCGAGGACCTGGTGCGCGAGTTCGAGGCGCTCCTGAAGCAGCGGCGCATGGGCTCGGTGGTCCGCGTCGAGGTCGAGGCCGCCATGCCCGACGAACTGCGGGCCTTCATCTGCGAGAACCTGCACGCCCAGCCGGAAGACATCATCCTGATCGACGGCCTGCTGGGCCTGGACGAACTCACCCAGCTGATCCCCGCCGACCGCCCCGAGCTGAAGTTCAAGCCGTTCGAGCCGCGCTTCCCCGAGCGGATCCGCGACCATGCCGGCGACTGCTTCGCGGCGATCCGCGAGAAGGACATCCTGGTCCACCATCCGTTCGAGAGCTTCGACGTGGTGGTGCAGTTCCTCCGCCAGGCCGCGCGCGACCCCAACGTGCTCGCGATCAAGCAGACGCTCTATCGGACCTCCAAGGACAGCCCGATCGTCGCCGCCCTGATCGAGGCGGCCGACAACGGCAAGAACGTCACCGCGGTGGTGGAGATCAAGGCCCGCTTCGACGAGGAAGCCAACCTCAAGTGGGCCCGCGATCTGGAGCGCGCCGGGGTCCACGTCGTGTTCGGCTTCGTGGAGTACAAGACCCACGCCAAGCTTTCGACGGTGGTGCGCAAGGAAGGCGACTCGCTGCGCAGCTACTGCCACTTCGGGACCGGCAACTACCACCCGATCACGGCGCGGATCTACACCGACCTGTCGCTGTTCACGACCGATCCGGCGCTCGGCCGCGACTCGGCGCGCCTGTTCAATTTCGTCACCGGCTACGCCCAGCCCGAAGGCCTGGAGAAGCTCTCCTTCTCGCCGATCACCATGAAGCGCGACCTGCTGGGCCTGATCGCGCACGAGGCCGACAACGCCGCCGAGGGCAAGCCGGCCGCCATCTGGGCCAAGCTCAACTCCCTGGTCGATCCGGAGATCATCGACGCCCTCTACGCGGCCAGTGGCGCGGGCGTGGACATCCAGCTGGTGATCCGCGGCATCTGCTGCCTGCGCCCCGGCGTGCCCGGCCTGTCCGAGAACATCCACGTGAAGAGCATCATCGGCCGGTTCCTGGAGCACGGCCGCATTGTCGCCTTCGCCAACGGCTCGCCGATGCCGTCCTCCGAGGCGCGGGTGTTCATCTCCTCGGCCGACTGGATGCCGCGCAACCTCGACCGCCGCGTCGAGGCCCTGACGCCGATCGAGAACCCGACCGTCCACCGGCAGGTGCTCTACCAGATCATGGTCGCCAACCTCCGCGACGAGGCCCAGAGCTGGACGTTGGACAGCGAGGGCCGCTATACCCGGGACCCCGCCTGGGACCACCCGGACGCCTTCTCCGCGCACGAGTATTTCATGACCAATCCCAGCCTCTCCGGACGGGGACACAAGGTGAAGGACATGCCGCGCGCGATCGACGATGTGGCCCCGCGCGGATAGCCGGCCGGAGGGCCGGCAGGCGGCCGTCATCGACGTCGGATCGAACTCGGTCCGCCTGGTGATCTACCGCCTCGAAGGGCGGGCCATCTGGACCATCTTCAACGAGAAGGCGCTGGCCGGCCTCGGCCGCGACCTGCCCGCCTCCGGCCGCCTGTCCCCCGACGGCATCGAGACCGCGATGACGGCGCTGCGCCGGTTCCGCACCCTGCTGGACGGCTGGCGGGCGGAGGATGTCACCGCCGCGGCCACCGCGGCCGTGCGCGACGCCGCCGACGGCTCCGCCTTCCTGCGCCGGGTTCGCGAGGAAACCGGGCTGGAGGTCCGCACCCTCACCGGCGAGGAGGAGGCCCGCTACGCCGCCCTCGGCGTCATCGCCGGCCAGCCGGACGCCCAAGGGGTGGTGGGCGACCTGGGCGGATCGAGCCTGGAGCTGGTGCGCCTGAACGGCGGCGTTGGCCCGACCGACGGCGCCACCCTCCCGCTGGGCCCCTTCGCGCTCGGCGCGCCCCGCAACCTGGACATCGACCGCACCCGCAAGGTGATCGAGGCCGAGCTCGCGCCGATGGCCAACCGCTTCGCCACCCGCCACTTCCACGCGGTCGGCGGCGCCTGGCGCAACCTGGCGCTCCTGCACATGGAGCTGGCGGACTACCCCCTGCGGGTCGCCCACCAGTACGAGATGAGCCGGTCGGACGCGATCGACGTGGCGCGCTTCGTCGAGCGCCAGTCGCGATCGTCGCTGGAACGCATCCAGGGCCTCTCCAAGAAGCGCTTCGACACCCTGCCCTATTCGGCCCTGGTGCTGGAGGCGGTGATCGAGCGGCTGGGGGCCGAACGGGTGGTGATCTCCGCCTACGGCGTGCGCGAGGGCCTGCTGCTGGAAGGCATGGACCCGGAGGTCCGCCGCCGCGACCCGCTGATCGCCGGCTGCGAGGCGCTGACCGCCGTCCGGGGCCTGTCGCAGGAGCTGGGCGGCGCCCTGGAGGCGTGGCTCGGGCCCGCGTTCGAGCGGTTGGCGCCGGTGTTCGGCGGCCGCGACCCCGTGCTGCTGGCGGCCGCCTGCCGGCTGGCCGACATCGGAGCCCGGCTGCACCCGGACCATCGCGCCGACATCGCCTTCGAGCAGGTGCTCCGCGCGCCGGTGGCCGGGATGAACCACCCCGAGCGGGCCTTCCTGGCCAGCGCCGCCTTCGCGCGGCATTCGTCGGCCACCTCCACGCCGGAAGCTTCGGCCATCGCCCGCGTGCTCTCCAGCGAACGCCGCCAGCGGGCCCGCGCCCTGGGCTCGGCCGTCCGGCTCGGCTGCGACCTTTCCGGCCGCAATCCGCACCTGCTGGAGAAGTCGGGACTGACCATCCGTGGCGACCGGCTGGTGCTCACCGCCGGCCGTGGCTGGGAGGACATGCTGCTGGGCGAGCAGACCGCCAAGCGCGCCCAGACCCTGGCCTCGGCGCTGAAGCTGAAACTGGAGCTCGGCTGAGCGCATGCAGATCCTGATGACCCAATCCGGCTACGACCGGATCCGCGACCGGCTGGCGCCGCTGGCCGCCGGCCACCAGATCGTCACCGTGTCTGCCAACGACGTCTTCGAGATGGACGGTCGGCCGGTCGATCCGGAGGCGGTCAACCCGGAGGTCGTCTGGCTCAGCCTCGACAGCCGCGCCTCCGGCCTGTTCCGGACGCTTGCCGTGCGCCTGCTGAAGAGCCCGGCCACGCGCTGGACCCAGGTGTTCAGCGCCGGCCTCGACGATCCGTCCTTCCAGAAATTCATGGCCAAGGGCGTACGGATCTCCAAGAGCAGCTCCCAGGCCGTGCCCATCGCCGAGTACGTGGTCGGCCACGCCGTCAGCCTGCTGGTCCCCATCGAGGCCCAGCGCGACGCCCAGGCGGCGCATGAATGGCGCCACACGCCGTGGCGCGAGGTCGGCCACACCCGCTGGCTGCTGGTCGGCTACGGCTCCATCGGCCGTGAGATCGCCCGACGCATCAAGCCGTTCGGCGTCGACCTGACCGTCGTCCGACGCTCGAAGACGGAGACCGAGCTCGCGGACCGGGTGGTGACCCAGGCGGAGCTACCTGCCGTGCTGCCGGAGGCGGATGTGGTGGTGCTGGCCTGCCCGCTCACCGACGAGACCCGCGGCATGGCCGACCCGGCCTTCTTCGCGGCCATGAAGCCGGGCGCCATGCTGATCAATATCGGCCGCGGCGCCCTGGTGGACGAGGACGCCCTGCGCGCCGGCCTCGACCGCGACCAGCCGGGACGGGCGGTGCTCGACGTCTTCGCCACCGAGCCGCTGCCGGCCGACAGCTGGTTCTGGGATCACCCCAAGGTGCGGGTCAGCGCCCATACCTCCAACGCCGGCGACGGCAACGTCGGCCGCGGGGACGCCCTGTTCCTGGAGAACCTGCGGCGCTACCTGGCCGGCGAGGCGCTGCTCAACGAAGCGCAGCCGCGCGAGGTCGGGCTGTGAGCGAGCGCCCATAGCAAGAGGGCGGCGCCCCAGGAGACCCGGAACACCGCCCTCTGAACCAGATCCGTTGGGGGACCTGAGCGTTCAAGGTCGCGGGAGAGATCAGCTCCGCGGGTCGCCCCGCTCGGCCTCAGCTCGCCCCCGGTGTCCCTAAGATCGGAGAGACCCAGGTCGCCCCGCATCCCTCCAGTTTCAGGAACCTCCTGCCCGCTTGCCGCCCGGTCTCCCGGTCCGCCGCGCCGCAGTCCCTCTCGGCAAGTGGAGGTTCACGCCGATCCCGGATGGGCGCAAGCCGACCGCGCCGCACGGCTGTGGGCGAACAGCGGTACGGCCGGTGGACAGGCTGTGCACAGGCGGGGGACGAGGGCGAAAAGCCGCGCGCGATCAAGGCGCGCGACTTATCCTCAGGGAAGCGTTGGAGACCGGCTCAGCCGGCCGCGGCGGTCGCCTTCGGCGCGCGGCGGACCTCGACGACCCGCACGCGGGCGCCGTCCAGCACCAGGGCGAGCTCGCCCCGCTTGAGCCGCAGCGCGTCCTCGCCGAACGCCTCGCGCCGCCAGCCGGTCAGCGCCGGGGTGGCCGCCTCGTCGTCGTTGGCGATCAGCTCCAGGTCGGAGACGGTGGCGATCAGCTTGGAGGCCACGCCGGTTTCCTCGGCGCGCGCCTTCAGCAGCACCTTCAGCAGCTCGACCACGGCTCCGGCGGCCGGCGACGGGGCTTGCCGGTTGCGGTCGATCACCGGCGCGTAGCCCTCGGGATCCTTCAGCGCCTCGCGGATGGCGGCCAGCAGGTCCGGCCCGAACCGCGAGCCGGAGAAACCCTTGGGCACCGAGCGCAGCCGGTCCAGCGCCTCGGCGTCGGTGGGCGCCTGCGTGGCGACCTCGTCGATGGCCTCGTCCTTGAGGATGCGGCCGCGCGGCTGGTCACGCTGCTGGGCGGTGCGCTCGCGCCAGGCGGCGACGGCCTTGTAGACCGCCAGGTACTTGGCCGTGTGCTTGCGCGGCCGCAGCCGCTTCCAGGCGTTCTCCGGCTCCACGTCGTAGTTGGCCGGGGACGTCAGGTTGGTCATCTCGTCGGTGACCCAGCCGATCCGGCCCTCCTTCTCCAACCGCTGGCGCAGCATGGGGTAGAGTTCCGCCAGGTGGGTCACGTCGGCCAGCGCATAGGTGAGCTGGGCGTCGGACAGCGGCCGGCGCGCCCAGTCGGTGAACCGGCTGGACTTGTCGAGCTCGATCTTCAGCATCTGCCGGACCAGGGCGTCGTAGGCGATCTGCTCGCCGAAGCCCGCCGCCATGCCCGCCACCTGGGTGTCGAACAGCGGCACGGGCATGGCCTGCAGGTTGTTGAAGATCTCCACGTCCTGCCGGGCGGCGTGGAACACCTTCAGGATGCGCTGGTCACGCATCACCTCCAGGAACGGCTCCAGGTCCATGCCGTCCGCCAACGGATCGATCACCGCATGGGCGTTCGGGGCCGCGGCCTGGATCAGGCACAGCTTTGGCCAGTACGTGGTCTCGCGCATGAACTCGGTGTCCACAGCGACGAACGGCTGGCCTTTGAGTTTGTCGCAAAACACCGCCAGTTCCGCGGTGGTCGTAATCGGGATCATCGATTAGCTATAGCCCGGCGCCCGCCCGAGTCTGCAAGTCCGCGATGCGCACAAGATGCATTTCCTTTAAGGCGTCACCACAATGTCCGAACGGCCGAACGGTCTCACCTACGCTCAAGCCGGCGTCGACATCGACGCCGGCGCCGCCCTCGTCGAGCGGATCAAGCCCCTGGCCAAGGCCACGCGGCGCCCCGGGGCGGAGGCCTCGCTGGGCGGTTTCGGGGCGCTGTTCGACCTCAAGGCCGCCGGCTATGCCGATCCCCTGCTGGTCACCACGACCGACGGGGTGGGCACCAAGCTGAAGGTGGCCATCGAGACCGGCATCCACGACACGGTCGGCATCGACCTGGTGGCCATGTGCGTCAACGACCTGCTGGCCCAGGGCGCCGAGCCGTTGATGTTCCTAGACTATTTCGCCACCGGCAAGCTCGACGTGGAGGCCGCCGCCACCGTGGTGGCCGGCATCGCCGAGGGCTGCCGGCAGGCCAACTGCGCCCTGGTGGGCGGCGAGACCGCCGAGATGCCGGGCATGTACGCCGAGGGCGACTACGACATGGCGGGCTTCTGCGTCGGGGCCGTCGATCGCGACAAGGTGCTGCCGCGGATGGGCGACCAGAAGCCCGGCGACCTGCTGATCGGCCTGGCCTCCTCCGGCCCGCATTCCAACGGCTATTCGCTCGTCCGCCGCATCGTCGAGCGCTCGGGCCTCGCCTGGGACGCTCCGGCGCCGTTCGAGGCCGGCAAGACCCTGGCCCAGGCCCTGCTCGCGCCGACGAAGATCTACGTGAAGACCGTGCTGCCGCACCTGAAGGCCGGCCGAATCGAGGGCCTGGCCCACATCACCGGCGGCGGCCTGATCGAAAATCCGCCCCGCGCCATCGCCGAGGGCCTGGTCCCGCGCTTCGACTGGAACGCCTGGGCCCTGCCGCCGGTGTTCGCCTGGCTGCAGGAGGTGGGCGGCGTATCCGACCACGAGCTTCGCCGCACCTTCAACTGCGGCGTCGGCCTGATGCTGATCGTCGACCCGCACCAGCTGCCCGACGTGCTGGAAGGCCTGGCCCGCGCCGAGGAAGACGCCTTCGTGATCGGCGAACTGGCGGCGGCCTAGCGTAGCGCCGCGTTGATCGCCGCCAGCGCCGCCGAGCCCGGCACCAGATCGGCCTGGCCGAGCTGGTTCAGCGGCGTGTCCACCGTCTCCAGGCTGTCGTGCAGGTCGCCGCTGTCGGGGTCGATGTAGAGCAGGCCGGTGACCACCTGCCCCCGCGCCTGCCGGGCCTGGAGGTAGCCCAGCGCCTGGGCGCGGTTGTTCGGATTGTAGAGCTCGGCCAGCTTGTGCAGCGACAGCACGCTCCCGTCGTGCTGGGCGACCTTCACCGTCTCGCCGGGCGCATAGTCCACGCTGATCGGCCCGCGCGGCGGTATCACGTCCAGCCGGTTCACCGCCTCGTTGTGCTCGCGCACATAGTCGAAGCTCTTGGTCGAGCCCTGGTGGTTGTTGAACTGCACGCAGGGGCTGATGCAGTCGATGAAGGCCGCGCCCTTGTGCATCAGCCCGGCCTTGATCAGTGGCACGAGCTGGGCCTTGTCGCCGGAGAACGAGCGGGCGACGTAGGTGGCGCCCAGCTGCAGGGCCATGCCCACCAGGTCGATGCCGGCGTCGTGGTTGACCACGCCGCGCTTGGACTTCGAGCCCTTGTCGGAGGTGGCCGAGAACTGGCCCTTGGTCAGGCCGTACACGCCGTTGTTCTCGACGATGTAGAGCATGTTGACGCCGCGCCGCACGGCGTGGGCGAACTGGCCGAGGCCGATCGAGGCGCTGTCGCCGTCCCCGGAGACGCCCAGGTAGATCAGGTCCTTGTTGGCGAGGTTGGCGCCGGTCAGCACCGAGGGCATCCGCCCGTGGACGGTGTTGAAGCCGTGGCTGGCGCCCAGGAAATAGTCCGGCGTCTTCGACGAGCAGCCGATCCCCGACAGCTTGGCGATCCGGTGCGGCGGCAGGTCCAGCTCGAAACAGGCCTGGATGATCGCCGAGGAGATGGAGTCGTGGCCGCAGCCGGCGCAGAGCGTCGAGACCGAGCCCTCGTAGTCCCGCCGCGTGAAGCCCAGGCTGTTCTCGGCCAGCAGCGGGTGATGCAGCTGGGGCTTGGTGATGTAGGTCATTCCGCGGCCTCGATCTGCGCCATGGCCATCAGCTGGGCGATCTGTCCGGCGATGAACCGGGCGGTGATCGGCGTGCCGTCGTAGTGCAGCACCGGCACGAGCTTGGCCGGGTCGACGCCGCCCTCGTTCATCAGCAGGGTCCGCAACTGGCCGTCGCGGTTCTGCTCGACCACGAACACCCGCTCGTGGCCGGCGACGAAGGCCATCACCTCGTTGGAGAACGGGAAGCCGCGCAGACGCAGCGCATCGACGTGCCGCCCCTGCCCTTCCAGCGCCTCCAGGGCCTCGTGCATGGCCGGCGTGGTGGAGCCGAAGTAGATCACCCCGTCAGGGGTCTTGCGCCTGGCCTTGCGCTCGATCGGCGGCGGGATCAGCGCCTTGGCGGTCTCGAACTTGCGCAGCAGCCTTTGCATGTTGTCGACGTAGACCGCGCCCTCCTCGGAGTAGCGCGCATAGGGGTTCCGCGAGGTGCCGCGGGTGAAGTAGCCGCCGCGGGACGGGTGCACGCCGGGATAGGTGCGGTACGGGATCCCGTCGCCGTCCACGTCGAGGTAGCGGCCGAAGTCCTTGCCGGCCTCCAGCTCATCGTGGGTCATCACCTTGCCGCGGTCGAGCGCGCGGGCGTCGTCCCAGGCGAAGGGCTTGGTCAGCCACTCGTTCATGCCGATGTCGAGATCGAGCATGACGAAGACGGTGGTCTGCAGCCGGTCCGCCAGGTCGAAGGCCAGCGCGCCCATCTCGAAGCATTCGCCGGGATCGGCCGGCAGCAGCATCGGGTGCTTGGTGTCGCCGTGGCTGGCGTAGGCGGCGCCGATCAGGTCGGCCTGCTGGGTGCGCGTCGGCATGCCGGTGGACGGCCCGCCCCGCTGCACGTCGAAGATCACCGCCGGGATCTCGGCGAAATAGGACAGGCCGATGAACTCGGTCATCAGCGAGACCCCCGGCCCGGAGGTGCAGGTGAAGGCCCGCGCGCCGTTCCAGCCGGCGCCCACCACGATGCCGATGGAGGCGATCTCGTCCTCCGCCTGGACGATGGCGTAGCGGGCCTTGCCGTCGGGATCGGTGCGCAGGTCCTCGCAGTAGCCGGTGAAGGCCTCGGCCAGCGAGGTGGAGGGCGTGATCGGGTACCAGGCGCAGACCGTGGCCCCGCCGTAGACCGCGCCGAGCGCGGCGGCGGAGTTGCCCTCCACGTAGATGCGGTCGCCCACCGCGTCGGCGCGGCGCACCTGCAGGCGCAGCGGCTCCAGGTTCTCGGTGACGTAGTCGTGGCCCATGTGCAGGGCCGCTACGTTGGCGGCGATCAGCTTGGCGCGGCCCTCGAACTGCTCGCCCAGTAGCTGTTCGATCACCGCCAGATCGATCCCCAGCAGCGCCGCCAGCGCGCCAACGTAGACGATGTTCTTGAACAGCTGCCGCTCCCGCGGGAGCTGGTAGGCGGCGTTGCACATGGCGGTCAGCGGCACGCCAATGACGGTGATGTCGTTGCGGAATTTCGCCGCCGGCAGCGGCTTGGTGCAGTCGTAGAACAGGTAGCCGCCGGCCTCGATCTCGGCGACGTCCTTGTCCCAGGTCTGCGGGTTCATGGCGACCATCAGGTCGACGCCGCCGCGCCGCCCCAGGTGGCCGGCCTCCGTCACCCGCACCTCGAACCAGGTCGGCAGGCCCTGGATGTTCGAGGGGAAGATGTTGCGCGCCGCCACCGGCACGCCCATCCGCAGGATCGACTTGGCGAACATGCCGTTGGCGCTGGCCGAGCCCGAGCCGTTCACGTTGGCGAACTTGACCACGAAGTCGTTCACGCGGGTCTTCACCGGCTCTGGCATGCGTGCCCCGCGTGCGTGATCTCGAGCATGAACTTCTGCATGTCCCAGGCCCCCGTCGGACACCGCTCGGCGCAGAGGCCGCAGTGCAGGCAGACGTCCTCATCCTTCACCATCACCCGCCCGGTCGGCAGCGAGCCGGAGACGTAGAGCGCCTGGTCGAGGTGCGGCGCGGGCGCCTTCAGCCGGGTGCGGAGGTCCTCTTCGTCGCCGTTATCGGTGAAGGTGATGCAGTCCACCGGGCAGATGTCGACGCAGGCGTCGCACTCGATGCACAGCGGATCGGCGAACACCGTCTGGATGTCGCAGTTCAGGCAGCGCTGGGCCTCGCGGAAGCCGAGCTCGCGGTCGAAGCCCAGCTCCACCTCCAGCCGCACGTCCTTCAGGGCGGTGGCCTTGTCGCGCAGCGGCACCCGGTAGCGGCGGTCATTGGCGACGTCGTTGTCGTAGCTCCACTCGTGGATGCCCATCTTCTGGCTGACCAGCGAGGTGCCCGGCGGCGGCCGGTCGGCGACGTCCAGCCCCTGGCAGAACTGGTCGATGGAAACCGCCGCGTCGTGGCCGTGCGCCACCGCCCAGATGATGTTCTTCGGCCCGAAGGCCGCGTCGCCGCCGAAGAAGACGTTCGGCAGGCTCGACTGCATGGTCACGGTGTCGACGACGGGCATGCCCCATTCGTCGAAGGTCAGGCCGACGTCGCGCTCGATCCACGGGAAGGCGTTCTCCTGGCCCACCGCCACCAGCACGTCGTCGCATGGGTAGTGCTCGTCCGGCGCGCCGGAGGCCACGAGCCGGCGGCGGCCCTGGTCGTCGTATTGCGCTTCCACGACCTCGAACAGCACGCCGCTCAGCCGTCCGCCCTCGTGGGTGAAGGCCTTCGGAACCCGGAAGTTGATGATCGGGATGTCCTCGTGGATCGCGTCCTCCTTCTCCCAGGAGGACGCCTTCATCTCCTCGAAGCCGGAGCGGACGATCACCTTGACGTCCTCGCCGCCCAGCCGGCGCGAGGTGCGGCAGCAGTCCATGGCGGTGTTGCCGCCGCCCAGCACGATGACCCGGCGGCCGATCTTCCCGATGTGGCCGAAGGAGACCGACGACAGCCAGTCGATGCCGATGTGGATATTGGCGCGACCCTCCTCGCGGCCCGGCAGGTCGAGGTCCCGGCCGCGCGGCGCGCCGGAGCCCACGAAGATGGCGTCATAACCCTCGGCGAGCAGGCCCTTGAGGCTGTCGATCCTCTGGCCGAGCCGCAGCTCCATGCCCAGGCCGGTGATGTAGCCGACCTCCTCGTCGATCACCTCTTCCGGCAGGCGGAAGCGGGGGATCTGGCTGCGGATCATGCCGCCGGCCTTGGCGTCGCCGTCGTAGAGCACCAGTTCGTAGCCCAGCGGCGCGAGGTCCCGCGCCACGGTGAGCGAGGCCGGGCCCGCTCCCACCAGGGCGACGCGCTTGCCGTTCTTCCGGGCGGCCGGCGGCGGCAGACGGGCGGTGATGTCGTCCTTGTTGTCGGCGGCGACCCGCTTCAGCCGGCAGATCGCCACCGGCTCGTCCTCGACGCGACCGCGGCGGCAGGCCGGTTCGCACGGCCGGTCGCAGGTCCGCCCGAGGATGCCGGGGAAGACGTTGGAGTCCCAGTTGATCATATAGGCGTCGGAGTAGCGGCCCTCCGCGATCAGGCGGATGTACTCCGGAACCGGCGTGTGCGCCGGGCAAGCCCACTGACAATCCACGACCTTATGAAAGTAGTCGGGGCCTTCGGTACTGGTGCGCTGCAAAACGGCTTCCTTCCCGACACGCTCTCCTCCCGGGGCGGCGAAGGCGAACTCGGCGAAGCGCAGAGTGGGCCCGCCGTCACGACGCGGCGTCCAGCTAGGAGGTTACGTCCCGATTGTGGTCGAAGCCAAGCCGGTTTCTGACCGCTGCTTGCCGATTTCTCGACCTTCACCTCCGAACACTCCCGGCGGCGCGGCGACGACCGCGGTCAAGCGAACGTGACAGCAGCGTCAGCGTTTCTGCCGCCCGGCCGAAACGGTAAATGATAGCTTAACTTCGGGAGCCCCCGCCGGGGGCGAGGGAGAACTGACGATGAGTGGTCCGAGCGACGCCATTCCTGTGCCCGCGTCCCCCCTACTCCAGGCCGAGCCGCGGGTTGCGGAAGGCCTGTTCGAGGAGCAAGCCGACAGCGATCGGGTCTTCCAGGAGATCAACGCCCGCCGCGCCCTGGTGGAACGCCCCGAACTGCTGCGCGGCCTGCGCGGGCTCTAGGGCCCGGCCCACAGCAAGAAAGCCCCGGACCTGCGTCCGGGGCTCCTCGTACTCGTCAATTCTCGTGCGGCGCCCGCGGAGCGGGCTTGCGGCTGATCAGCCGCCGTAGCCTTCCGGCAGGTCGTCGTCCTTCAGCAGGTCCTCTTTCGAGACCTTCTGGTCTTCGACCTTGGCCTTGCCGACGATCAGGTCGACCACCTTGTCCTCGAAGATCGGGGCGCGCAGTTGGGCCTGGGCGTTGGCGTTCTGGCGGAACAGGTCGAACACCTGCTGCGCCTGCGGGCCATAGCGCATGGCTTCCTGGCGCATGGCCTCGGCCAGCTCCTGGTCCGTGACCTGGACGTTGTTGGCGCGGCCGATCTCGGCCAGCACCAGGCCCAGGCGGACCCGGCGCTCGGCGATCTTGCGGTATTCGCCCTCGAGCGTGGTGTCGTCCTTCTCGAGGTCCTCGGCCGGCAGGCTGCCATTGGCCTTGTCCTGCTGGACCTGGGTCCAGATGGAGGCGAACTCGGCTTCCACCATCTTCGGCGGCAGCGGGAAGTCGTGCTGGGTGTCGAGCTGGTCGAGCAGCGCGCGCTTCAGCTTGAAGCGGGTCGCGCCGGCGTACTGCTGTTCCAGGTTGGTCTTCAAGAGCTCGCGCAGCTTCTCGAGGCTTTCCACGCCCAGCCGCTCGGCCAGCGCGTCGTTGGCCTCGGCGTCGACGGGCGCCTTGACCTCCTTCACCTTGACCTCGAACACCGCCTCTTTGCCCTTGAGGGTCTCGGCCTGGTAGTCCTCGGGGAAGGTGACCTTCACCTCGACGTCGCTGTCGGGCTTGGCGCCGACCAGTTGGTCTTCGAAGCCCGGGATGAACTGGCCGGAACCCAGCACCAGCTCGGCGTCGGTGGCCGCGCCGCCTTCGAAGGCCACGCCGTCCAGCTTGCCCAGGAAGTCGATGACGACCATGTCGCCGTCCTTGGCCTTCACGGTCTTGCCGGTGCGCGGCTCATAGGTGCGGTTCTGCTTGGCGAGCTCGGCCAGCGCCTCGTCGACTTCGGCGTCGGCGGGCTCGTAGACCGGGCGGGTCAGCGACAGGGTCGCGGGATCGATCGGCTCGAACTCCGGCATCACGTCGAGGGCGATCTCGTAGGCGAGGTCCGCCTTGCCGTCGATCACCTGCTGCATGTCGCCTTCCGGCTTCAGGTCGGGGTCGCCGGCCGGGCGCAGCTTGTTGTCTTCCAGCACCTTCTGGGTGCCCTCGTTGAGCGTCTGTTCGACGACCTCGCTCATCAGCGCCTTGCCGTACAGGCGGCGCACGTGGGCGGTCGGCACCTTGCCGGGGCGGAAGCCCTTGATGTTGAGGGTCGGCGTGATCTCGGCGATCCGCGCCTCCAGCTTGTCGGTCAGGTCCTTGGCGGGGACCGTCACGCCGTAGACGCGGCTCAGGCCTTCGCCAGACTTTTCAACGATCTGCATCGACATTCTTGAACTTCCGGGCGCCGCGCGGAGCCTTGCGCGTTGAGCCGCCATAGCGTGAAAATGAGACCCGCCGAACGGCTCCGGCAGGGGCGGCGACTTATGTCACGGCCCGCCAGCGCCTCCAAGCCAAAAGGCGGCTCGGCGGAGGCCGGCGAAGCTGGTGCGGATGAGAGGACTCGAACCTCCACGCCTCTCGGCGCTGGAACCTAAATCCAGTGCGTCTACCAGTTCCGCCACATCCGCATCGGGCGTCCTTAGGACAGATGGCGGCGAGCCGCTAGAGGGCCACGGTTCCCCCGCCGCGCGTGGGGGGCTAGGACTGGCCGCCAGGTCCGCTGGAAAGGCGCCCATGAGCTTCGAACGGCCCCGCGTGGTCTTCGCCTACGACTTCGACGGCACGCTGGCGCCCGGCCACATGCAGAACCACGCCTTCATCCCCGACGAGCTCGGCATGGACCGCGCCGACTTCTGGGAGGAGGTCCGCGCCCTGGCCGTGGCCCAGCGCGGCGACGAGATCCTGGCCTACATGCACGTGATGCTGACCAAGGCGCAGGAACGGGGGCTGGAGCTGTCGCTGGAGAGTTGGCGCCGGCGCGGGGCGGACCTGAAGCTGTTCCCCGGCGTCGAGGCCTGGTTCGAGCGCCAGAACCGCCGGGCCGAGGAGCTGCAGCTCGACCTGCGCCACTTCATCATCTCCTCCGGCAACCGCGAGCTGATCGAGGGCTCGCCCATCGCCCGCCACTTCGAGCGGATCTACGCCTCGGCCTTCATCTTCGACGCGAAGCAGGAGGCGGTGGGGATCGCGCTGGGGGTCAACTACACCTCCAAGACCCAGTACCTGTTCCGCATCAACAAGTGGACGCTGGAGGAGTGGGACAGCGTCGCCATCAACCGCTCGCTGGACAAGGACCATCGCCCGGTGCCGTTCGACCGGATCGTCTACTTCGGCGACGGCTTCACCGACATTCCCACCATGCGGCTGGTCACCGACCAGGGCGGCTATGCGGTGGCGGTCTACCACGAGGGCGATCCTGCCAGCGAGGCGGCGGCGCTCAGCCTGCGCAAGGACGGCCGCGCCCATCTCGCCGGGCCGGGCGACTACACCGAGGGCTCGGCGCTCGACGGCCTGGCGACCGCCATGTTGACCGAGATGGCGGCCCGCGCCCACGCCCAGAACCTGGTGAAATGGCCCGACCAGCCGACGTAACCGACGGTTAAGGCTCAGCGCCTAGGCTGACGCTCGTGTCCATGTCGATTCAAGCCGTGACCTTCTACCCGATCCCGCCCGTGCGGCCGGTCGTGAGGTCTGACGACCAGCAGGCGCCGGCCACCACGGCGGCCCCTGAAGCGGCGCCCTCGCCCGCCCCCGCGCCGGCCCAGGGTTCCGGACGCCTCCTCGACATCCGCGTCTAGCGCCAAAAAGATCGAGGCGCCCGCCGTCGCCGGCGAGCGCCTCCAATTCGTCCTGCAATTATACTCGTGCGGCGTCAGCCCTCGGCTTCGCGCTTTTCCCAGACGTGGTCGACGATGCCCCAGGCCTTGGCTTCCTCGGCGCTCATGAAGCTGTCGCGGTCGAGCACTTCCTCGACGGTCTCGACCGTCTGGCCGGTGTGCTTGGCGTAAAGCTCGTTCAGCCGGCGCTTGGTCTTCAGGATGTCCTCGGCGTGGCGCTCGATGTCCGAGGCCTTGCCGGAGAAGCCGCCCGACGGCTGGTGGACCATGATCCGCGAGTTCGGCAGCGCGATGCGCTGGCCCTTCTCGCCGGCCATCAGCAGGAACGAGCCCATCGAGGCCGCCATGCCGAGGCACAGCGTGATCACCGGGCTCTTGATGTATTGCATGGTGTCGTAGATCGCGAGGCCCGAGGTCACCACTCCGCCGGGGGAGTTGATGTACATCTGGATCTCTTTCTTCGGGTTCTCGGCTTCCAGGTGCAGCAGCTGGGCGCAGATCAGCGCCGCCATGTTGTCCTCGACCGGGCCGGCCAGGAACACGATGCGGTCCTTCAGGAGGCGGGAGAAGATGTCGTAGGCGCGCTCGCCTCGGCTCGTCTGTTCGACGACCATCGGCACGAGGCCGAGCGCGGTGGTGACGGGGTCACGCATGAAAAGGAAGTCCTTCTTGGAATTTCGGATGAGCCTGCCGGTAAGCTCGTCCCCTCCGATATCGCGTGCCGCGAGCCGAGGCGCAAGGTGAGTGAGCGCCGCAAGCGGTTTCAGCTTGGTCCGCGCGCTGAGCACGGCCATGGTCTGTCCAGTGCAGCTTATGGAGACTGGGCGTGAGGATCGACAGGTTCATCGGAGTGGCGGCGGTGGCGCTGGCGGCGGCCGGGACGGTGCAGGCGGCGCCTACCGCGCGTGACGCGCGCGTCTGGTCGGCGGCGCAGGCGGCGCGCCCGGCGCAGCTCCAACTCCTGCAGCAGGCCGTCGACATCGATTCGGGGACCGGCGACGTGGAGGGCGGCCGCAAGCTCGCCGCCCTGCTGATCCCGCGCCTCCAGGCGCTCGGCATGACCGTGGAGACCGTGGCCGCCGAGGCGCCCGGCCTGCCGGAGAACATCGTCGCGACGCTGAAAGGGACCGGCAAGGGCCGCATTCTGCTGATCGGCCACATCGACACGGTGTTCGGTCCGGGCACGGTCGCCCAACGGTCCTTCCGCATGGATGCGGAGAAGGCTTATGGCCCCGGCGTGTCCGACGAGAAGGGCGGCGTCATCGAGGGCGTCTACGCCCTGCAGATCCTGCACGACCTCGGCTTCAAGGGGTTCAAGCAGATCACCTTCCTGATCGAGACCTCGGAGGAGCGCGGCTCGCCGGGCACGCAGGCCCTGATCCACAGGCTGCTGACCGACGCCGACGTGGAGCTGAACCTGGAGCCGGGCGATCCGCCGGACGCGCTGACCGTCTGGCGCAAGGGCTCGACCACCTTCCACATCGACGTGAAGGGCCGCGCCGCCCACGCCGGCATCGCCCCGCAGGACGGCCGCAACGCCGCCGTCGAGCTGATCCACCAGTTGCAGGGCGCCGACAGCCTGCCCAGGTCCGGCGACGGCCTCACCGCCAACCTGACCCTGATGAGCGCGGGCACGCGCAACAACACCATCCCCGAGAACGCGCAGGCGCAGATCAACGTCCGGGTTCGCGACAAGGCGGACATCGAGCGGGTCGACCAGCTGCTGCGGAAGAACGCCGAGACCACGGCGATCCCGGACACCAAGGTCACGATCAGCCGCGAGCCGGCCTATCCGCCCCTGCCCTCCAACCCCGCCACCGACGCCCTGGCCGGACGCGCCGAGGCGATCTACGCGGGCCTGGGGATGAAGATCGGCCGCGCCGGCAACGGCGGCGCCTCGGAATCGGCGATGGCGGCGGACGCCCATGTCCCGGCGCTGGACGGCCTGGGTCCGGTGGGCGGCGGCTTCCACTCCGACGCCGAGTACCTCGACCTGAAGTCGGTGACGCCGCGCCTCTACCTGCTCACCAAGCTGATCATGGAGCTGGGCGCGAACCCGCCTGCGCCGATGAAATAGGCTCAGGCGGCGATCCGCTCGATCCAGTCGCGCAGCACCGCCAGCACCTGCTCGCCCGGGGCGTAGCCCCGGGTGACGACGCCGTAGACGCCCTCGGCGTTCGGCCCCGCGACCAGGGTCGGAAAGCCGGTGACGCCGGCGCGCTGGGAGATCGCGTAGTCGCCCCAGGTCTCCTGCTTGGCGTCCTCCGAGGCCCATTGCTCGAGGAAGCGTGCGCGGTCGAGGCCCAGCTCGGCGGCTAGGTCGGCCAGCACCTCGGGCGCAGTGACGTCGCGATCCTCGGCGTAGAAGGCCGCCTGGGCCCGGCCGAGGTAGGTCAGCGCCAGCTCCGGGTCCTCGCGGCGGACCACCACCACGGCGCGGGCGGCGGGATCGGTGTCGTAGACAAAGCCCTCGCGCGCCAGCACCGCCTCATTGAACGGCAGGCCGGAGGCCTCGTGGACATGGCGCCAGTGGCCGGCCACCTCGCGCCGGGCCGCCTCGGTCATCCGCTCTTTCGTGCCCGGCCGCAGGCCGCCCATCACGAGCTGCACCGGCAGGCCGCGTCCGAAGGCTCGGCGGATGCCCTCGATCACCGGCGAGAAGCCGTAGCACCAGGAGCACATCGGGTCGGCGAAGTAGATGAGGTGGGGTCCGTCCATGCGGGGTTCCTCCTGGGCGGAGCATCGCAGCGATGGCCCGACAGGTCACGTCTCATGGACATGCGCACGTCACGTCTGCGCGACGCGCGGCGGCTTGAAATGACGGTTCCGGCGTTCTGCGAGTCAGCAAAGACTGAGGCGAAGCAGCGCTCTATGCCCGCGTTCGGAACCATTTGATGGGTTCGTACGCTGAAGCTTTCGCGAGGGATGCGAATGGTCCAGTACGCAGTGACGCTCAAGGACGGAGACTGGACGGTCTTCTGTGACGGCCAGGCGCTGGAGCGCGGGCTGACGCGATCGGCCGCCATCCAGATGGCCAAGGACCTGGCGTTCGTCGCCGAGGAGCGCGGCGACAGCGTCGAACTGCTGATCCAGGGCTATTACGGCGACCTGTCCCGCCGGCTGACCGGCGGCGCCGAAGACTAGCGTCGCGCCGCCGACTTCGCCTCGCGCTTGGCGCGGGCCTCGGCCTTGGCCTGGGCCTTGCGGTCCTTGCGCTCCTGACGTTTCAGCTCGAGCTGAGCCTCTTCGTTGTTCTCGAGCGCCAGGCGGGCAGCTTCGGCGGCGGCTTCCGCGCGCAACCGGGCCTCTTCCTTCTCCGCCGCGCGCTTGGCGCGGACTTCTTCCACCTCGCGGGCCTTGCGCTCGGCGCGGGTCTCGAGGACCTCGGCCTGGACCATCGGCTTCGGCTTGAACTTTTCCAGGAGGGCCTTCCGCGCCTCGGCCTGGGTCTGCAGGCGCTCCGTAAAGCCCCCGATCTTGGACTCTCGCATCGTCACTTTCTGAACAGGATAGTCGTCGGCGAGCAGAACCCGCCGACGTCGTCTCGGGTTTCGGCCTTAGCCGACGATCTCGTCGTCGGAGAAGAATTGGGCGATCTCGAGCTTGGCGTTCTCCAGGCTGTCGGAGCCGTGCACGGAGTTCTCGCCGACGCTTTCCGCGTAGAGCTTGCGGATCGTCCCCTCGGCCGCCTGGGCCGGGTTGGTCGCGCCCATGACTTCGCGGTATTTCGTCACGGCGCTTTCGCCTTCCAGAACCTGCACCACCACCGGGGCGGAGGTCATGAATTCCACCAGCTCGCCGAAGAACGGCCGCTCGCTGTGGATCTCGTAGAACTTCTCGGCCTGGGCGCGGCTCATCTGGATGCGCTTCTGCGCCACGATGCGCAGGCCCGCGTCCTCGATCACCGCGTTGACCTTGCCGGTCAGGTTGCGACGCGTGGCGTCCGGCTTGATGATCGAGAAGGTGCGTTCGGTCATGATCTCGGTTCTGGTCTCGATTGGGAGGAGGCCGCGGCGGGCCGCGAAGTGGCGGGCTCTATAGCTGCGAGTTCCGCTGTCGCCAAGGCGCTGCGCTGCAACAATCTGGCGACGGCGGCATGACGGGCGGGCCGGCGTCTGCTATGCAGCGCGCCGTTCAGGCGGCGGCGCGGCTCTCGAACGCCTGACGTCCCCCATTTTCGCAGGTCGGCGAGCCGCCGGCCTCCGCGCCCAACCTCCGGCCTTGCGTCCCTATGCTCCAGATCAACGACCTCGTCTTCGACGCCTGGGGCCGCCGCTTCTTCGACCAGGCCAACGTCAACCTGCCCAAGGACGCCAAGGTCGGCCTGGTGGGCCGCAACGGCGTCGGCAAGTCGACCCTCTTCAAGCTGATCCTCGGACACCTGATCCCCGGCTCCGGCGAGATCGGCCTCCCGCGCGCCGCCCGCATCGGCTCGGTGGACCAGGAACATCCGTCGACGCCCGTGGGCCTGCTCGACACCGTGCTCGCCGCCGACGTTCGGCGCGCGACCCTGCTGGCCGACCTGGAGACCGCTGAGCCCGAGCACATGGGCGAGATCTACGCCCAGCTGATCGAGATCGACGCCGACCGCGCGCCGTCGCGCGCCGCGGAGATCCTGGCCGGCCTCGGCTTCACCAACGAAGACCTGGCGCGGCCGATGTCGGAGTTCTCCGGCGGCTGGCGGATGCGGGTGGCGCTCGCCGCGGCGCTGTTCGCCGAGCCCGACGTCCTGCTGCTCGACGAACCGACCAACTACCTCGACCTGGAAGGCGCACTGTGGCTCGAGGCGCGCCTGCGGAAATACCCGCACACCGCGATCATCATCAGCCACGACCGCGAACTGCTGAACAACTCCGTCGACCACATCCTGCACCTGGCCGACGGCAAGCTCGACCTCTACCCGGGCGGCTACGACAACTTCGAGAACCAGCGCGCCGAAAAGCTCCGCCTGCTGGAAGCCAACCGCGCCAAGGTCGAAGCCAAGCGCGCCCACATGCAGTCGTTCGTCGACCGCTTCGGCGCCAAGGCCTCGAAGGCCACCCAGGCCCAGTCGCGCCTGAAGGCGATCGCCAAGCTGCCGCCGGTGTCGGCGACCATCGAGGAGCGGGTCGCCCCGTTCATCCTGCCGTCGCCGGAGCGGCCGCTGCCGCCGCCGCTGCTGCGGCTCGAGGACGCCGCGGTCGGCTATGGCGCGGCCCCGATCCTGCGCAGGCTGGACCTGCGCCTCGACATCGACGACCGCATCGGCCTGCTGGGCGTCAACGGCGCGGGCAAGTCGACCTTCGCCAAGCTGGTGGCCGGCGCCCTGACCGTGCAGGCCGGCCGGCTGCACCGCAGCCAGCGCCTGCGCGTCGGCTGGTTTCACCAGCACCAGATCGAGGCGATGGACCCCTCGGACACGCCGCTGGAGATCATCCGCCGTGCGCTGCCGGAGGAGAGCGAGTCCCGCCGCCGCTCGCGGCTGGCGCAGTTCGGCCTCGGCTTCGAGAAGGTGGAGACCACCGTCGCCAACCTCTCCGGCGGCGAGCGCGCCCGCCTGCTGCTGAACCTTGTGGCCATGGAGGCGCCGCACCTCCTGATCCTCGACGAACCGACCAACCACCTGGACATCGACAGCCGCCGCGCCCTGCTGGATGCGCTCAACGACTACGACGGCGCGGTCATCCTGATCACCCACGACCGCTCGCTGATGGAGCTGGTCGCCGACCGCCTGTGGCTGGCCGCCGACGGCACGATCGCGCCATTCGACGGCGACATGGAGGACTACGCCCGCTTCGTCCTCGACCGGGCCCGGGTCGCGGCGCGCGCGCCGACCCAGGTGCGCGAAGCGCCCGTCGCCGCGCCGCCTCCGCCGCCTCCCGCGCGCGCCAAGACGCCCACCGGCCCGGCCCGCCGACGCGCCGAGGCCGCCGAGGCGGCGCTGGGCCGCGCCACGGCGGCGCTCGCCCAGATCGACCAGGGACTCACCGACCCCGCCGTCTTCGCCAAGGACCCGGCCAAGGCCGCCGACCTCGGCCGCCGGCGCGAGCAGGCGCAGGCCGCCGTCGACGCCGCGGAGCTGGAATGGCTCGCCGCCCAGGAAGCCTACGAGTCGCTACGCGCCGACGCCTGATCGCGCTCGCGGAACCTCGCCGCGCCCTGCGCATTGCCGCCGTCGATCGTGGGCATGTGAGGGAGCTGGGATGGCGCGGGGTATCGGCAAGTTCGCCCTGGATCTGGCGCCGCTGGTGATGCTGGCCGGGGCCGGCGTGGCGCTGCTGCAGGAGCCGGGCCTGCGGCGCGCCAAGGCTCAGGTCGGCCGCGGCCGCGGCGCGCGCTCGCCGCGCCAGATCCCGGCCCGCGGGTGGAAGGACATCCTGCTCCGCACCCGCAAGGAATTCTCCGACGACCAGATCCCGATGATTGCTGCCGGCGTGACCTTCTACACCCTGCTGGCGATCTTCCCGGGGCTCGGCGCCTTCGTCGCCCTCTATGGGCTGTTCGCCGACGTCGCCGTGGCGCAACGGCACCTGCAACTGCTGGCCTTCATCCTTCCGGGCGACTCCCTGAGGTTCATCGGCCAGGAGATGATCCGGCTGGCGTCGGCCAACACCGGCGGCCTGTCGCTGGCGTTCGTGGTCGGCCTGCTGGTCTCCATCTGGAGCGCCAACGGCGCCGTCAAATCCCTGATGACCGGGCTTAACATCGCCTACGAGGAGCATGAGCAGCGCGGCTTCCTGCGCCGCACGCTGACCTCCCTCGCCTTCACCCTCGGCTTCCTGGTGTTCGGGATCAGCGCCGTCACCATCCTCGCCGCCGGCCCGGCGATCGAGACCTTCATCGGGCCGCACGCCGCGATGGTGTTCGGCTGGATCAGCTGGCCGCTGCTGCTCGCCGGGCTGACCGTGGGCCTGGCGCTGCTCTACCGCTTCGGTCCAAGCCGCGACCCCGTCCAGTGGAAGTGGATCAGTTGGGGCAGCGCTGCGGCGGTGTTGCTCTGGGTGGCGGTGTCGGCCCTGTTCTCACTCTACGTCAGCAACTTCGCTCACTACGACCGCACCTACGGCTCGCTGGGTACGGTGGTGGGCTTCATGACCTGGCTGTGGCTTTCGAACATGGTCGTGCTCGGCGGCGCGGAGCTGAACGCCGAGATCGAGCACCAGACGGCGGTCGACACGACGACAGGCGCGCCGAAACCGCTGGGGTTCCGGCGCGCCGTGATGGCCGACACGGTAGGGGCGGCGCAGGCGCGCTGAAACACGCCTGCGCGCGAGCGCTCAGGTGATGTGTTTGGGGCTGATCGGGTCGCTGGAGGGGAAGGTCTCCTCGATGGCCTCATCGAGCAGCGCCTCCTGGCGGTCCTCGGCGCAGGCCTCCTTCTCCGCCATGTGATCGTGCTTTTCGTGTTCGGCCAGGGGCTCGACCTGGCGCGAGTGCGGCACGTCGATATGCCGGTCCTCCGGCTTCGGCTGGCCTTCCACGGCCATGTCGGCGGTGGCGCCGCTGGAGCCATGGCTGAAGGACCGCTTGGCCTCTTCCTCGGTCTGCTTGGCGGACATAGGACGCTCCTTTTGCCGTTGTCTTGACCGTAACCCCTCAGACCCTCGGGTGGTTGCCGCGACTCCAGGTTGCCGGCGCGCGAGCCGCAGCTTCACGGTGCGTCAATCGCGATGCCGTTTTGCATCCGTTCCGGAAATACGCCGAAAACTTGGCCGTTAGGCCAGTCGTGTTGCAAAAATATCATATCATGATGCTGCAGCGCACCCTAGCTAGACCGCTCCAAGGGTCAGTCTGAACCGCCGCCGGCTCAACCGCCGGCTGCAAGGGGTATTGCCTAATGAACTATCGCATTCTTCTGTTCGCCGCCGCGTCGGCCGCCAGCCTCCTGGCCACGGCCGCCGCCGCCCAGCCTGCGCCGGCCGGCGAAGTCGAGGAGCTGGTGGTCACCGGCAGCCGCGGCGACGCCCGCTCGCGCCTTGAGTCGCTTGCGCCCGTCGACGTGGTGAGCGCCGTGAACCTGCAGAAGCAGGGCCGGACCGAACTCGCCGCCGCCCTGTCGGCCACCATCCCGTCCATCGACTTCCCGCGTCCGGCGAACACCGACGGCACCGACGCGATCCGTCCGGCCACCCTGCGCGGCCAAGGCCCCGACCAGACGCTGGTGCTGATCAACGGCCAGCGCGCCCACACCGCGGCGCTGCTGAACATCAACGGCTCCGTCGGCCGCGGCTCGGCCGCCGTCGACCTGAACACCATCCCGGAAACCGCGATCGACCACATCGAAGTGCTGCGTGACGGCGCCTCGGCCCTCTATGGCTCGGACGCCATCGCCGGGGTGGTCAACGTCATCCTGCGCGGCGTCGACCACGGCGGCGGCGCGTCGGTGAGCTATGGCGAATACGTCACCAGCTTTGACGGCTACTACGGCGGCAGGCGCAACATCACCGACGGCGGCACCACCACCGTCAGTGGCTGGCAGGGCCTGAAGCTCGGCTCCGACGGCTTCCTGACCGTTTCGGCCCAGTACACCGACCGCAACCACACCAATCGCAGCGACGTGGACCCGCGGGTCACGCCCGTCCGGATCGACTCGCGCTTCGGCGACGGCGACGTGCAGGACGGCAACGTCTACCTGAACGCCGCCAAGCCGCTGGTGGGCGACCTCGAGGCCTTCGGCTTCGTCGGCTACGACCAGAAGAAATCGCAGACCGCGGCGACCTTCCGCCTGCCCAACGATGCGACCCAGAACATCCCCTCGGTCTACCCCAACGGCTACCTGCCGCTGCTCGACACCCGCTCCAAGGACGTCTCCACGGGCGCCGGCGTGCGCGGCACGATGCTCGGCTTCAAGTCGAACATCAGCCTCGACTACGGGTGGAACCAGATCGACTTCAACGTCGAGAACACGCTCAACCCGTCGCTCGGCCCGACCTCGCCGCACGCGTTCTACGCCGGCCAGATGACCTATGACCAATGGGTCGGCAACGCCGACTTCAACCGCGACTTCGACCTCGGCCTGGCCGGTCGGACCAACGTGGCGTTCGGCCTCGAGGCGCGCCGTGAAGGCTTCGCGATCGGCGCCGGTGAGCCGGGGTCCTACACCCGCGGCACGGTCCGTCCGGACCTGGCGCTGGGCTCGCGCGGCTTCACGGGCTTCACCCCGTCGAACGTCGTCGACAAGCACCGGACCAACGTCGGCGTCTACCTCGCCGTCGAAGGCAAGCTGATCCAGGACCTCACCGGCTCGGTGGCGGTCCGCCAGGAGCACTATTCCGACTTCGGCGACAACACCTCGGGCAAGGTCTCCCTGCGCTACGACGTGACGCCGGCGTGGGCCTT
Source organism: Phenylobacterium hankyongense (assembly GCF_003254505.1). Lineage (NCBI taxonomy): Bacteria > Pseudomonadati > Pseudomonadota > Alphaproteobacteria > Caulobacterales > Caulobacteraceae > Phenylobacterium > Phenylobacterium hankyongense. The sequence goes on from NZ_QFYP01000001.1 coordinate 3,415,187, forward strand.
CCGCGGCTCGGCCGAAACCGGCTTCCGCGCCCCCAGCCTGCAGCAGCAGTACTTCACCTCCACGGCGATCGTTTTCGTGAACAACGTCCCGTTCGAGACCGGCACCTACCCGTCGACCAGCGCGGTCGGCAAGGCGCTGGGCGGCGAGCCGCTGAAGCCGGAAACCTCGAAGAACTATTCGCTGGGCACGGTCTTCCACGCCAACGGCTTCGAACTGACGGTCGACGCCTATGAGATCGACGTCAACGACCGCATCGTGCTGTCGGAAATCCTGACGGGCAGCAGCACGGCCGCGGCGGGTTCCAACGCCCTGGCGCTCTACAACCTGCTGTCGCCGCTCGGCGCCTCCGCGGCCCGCTTCTTCCTGAACGGGGTCAACACCAAGACCCAGGGCGTGGACGTCGTCGCCCACTACCGGATCCTCGACGACCAGGCCGGGACCTTCGACCTGACCGCCTCGGGCAACATCAACGACTTCAAGGTCACGCAGACGCCGACCACCAAGCAGACGGTGCTGCCGACCCCGGTCTCGCTGTTCGCCCGCCAGGCGGTGCTGCGGTTCGAGGACGGCACGCCGAAGTGGAAGTCGACGCTGGAAGGCGACTGGTCGCGTGAGAACTGGGGCGCCACCGTGCGCACCACCTTCTACGGTGACGTCCTGTCGCCCGGCACCCTCGCCGACGGCAGCGCCGACGTGCACTCCGGCGTGCGCGGCATCGTCGACCTCGAAGGCCGCTACACCCTGCCCCACAACGTGACCGTGGCGTTGGGCGCGGACAACGTGTTCGACCAGTATCCGCAGCAGATCACGCCGAACAACAACACGACGGGCGCTGCGCCCTTCACCTCGTTCTCGCCGTTCGGCTTCAACGGCCGCTTCATCTACGGCCGCGTGAGCATGAGCTGGTAGGCGCTGACGCCAACCTCTGACGACGGCGCGGGACCCCGGTCCCGCGCCGTTTTCTTTTGGGGCCGCGCGCCCATCGGTCACGCTTCGTCCACAGGCCTGTGAATCACGGGGATGGGCGGATGGCCGCATGATCACGGCCCATGTGATCGGGTAACAGTTGGGCCATGGCAATCGTCCCGGCCCTCGACCTCCGACCCGTGTCCAACGACATCGCGATCGCGCACGTCCCCGCCAACGTGGAAGCCGAGCAGGCCCTGCTGGGCGCCCTGCTCTACGACAACGCGGCGTTCGAGCGGATCGGCGACTATCTGCAGGGCCGCCACTTCTTCGAACCCTTCCACCAGCGGCTGTTCGCGGCGCTGGAGAGCCATATCCGCAAGGGCCAGCTGGCCGAGCCGATCCTGCTGGCCGAACAGTTCGCACGCGACCCGGCATTCGAGGAGCTGGGCGGCGTCCGCTACCTGGCCGACCTGGTGGACCGCGCCCCGCCGGCCGCCAACGCGCCGGACTACGCCCGCGCCGTCTATGACCTGGCGCTGCGCCGCGACCTGATCCGGATCGGCGGCGACATCTCGACCATGGCCGCACAGGGCGATCCCGAGCTCTCCGCCCGCGACCAGATCGAACAGGCCGAGCAGAAGCTCTTCACCCTCGCGGAGACCGGCGGCGTCAGTCAGGGCTTCGTGACCTTCGCCGACGCCCTGCACGGCGCCGTCACCATGGCCGCCGAGGCCCACAGCCGCGACGGCGGCCTGGCCGGCGTCTCCACCGGCCTGATCGACCTCGACCAGAAGATCGGCGGCCTGCACCCCTCCGACCTGGTGATCCTGGCCGCCCGCCCCTCGATGGGTAAGACCTCGCTGGCCTGTAACATCGCCTTCGACGTGGCCAAGAACTACGCCTGGGAGCCCCAGCCGGACGGCTCGAAGAAGACCGTCCGCGGCGGCGTCGTGGCGTTCTTCTCCCTGGAAATGAGCGCCGAGCAGCTGGCCATGCGCCTGCTGGCGGAAGTCTCCGGGGTCTCCGGCGACCGCCTGCGCAAGGGCGAGATCGACGCCATGGAGTTCGGGCGCGTGCGCGACGCCGCGCTCGAGATCCAGGAGGCGCCGCTCTACATCGACGCCACCGGCGGCATCACCATCGCCAAGCTCGCGGCCCGCGCGCGGCGCCTGAAGCGGATGGTCGGCCTCGACCTCCTGATCATCGACTACCTGCAGCTCGTCACCGGCGGCGCCGGCAGCTCCGACAACCGGGTGCAGGAGGTCTCGATGATCACCCAGGGGATGAAGGCGCTCGCCAAGGAACTGTCGATCCCGGTGCTCGCCCTGTCGCAGCTCTCCCGCCAGGTGGAGAACCGCGAGGACAAGAAGCCCCAGCTGTCCGACCTGCGCGAATCCGGCTCCATCGAGCAGGACGCCGACATGGTGATGTTCGTCTACCGCGAGAGCTACTACTTGAGCCGCATGGAGCCGCGCGAAGGCACCGAAGAGCACTTCAAATGGCAGGAGCAGATGGACCAGGTCCGCGGCCTCGCCGAGATCGTCATCGGCAAGCAGCGCCACGGCCCGATCGGCAACGTGAAGCTGTCCTTCAACGAGGACATCACCAAGTTCGGCAACCTGGCCCGCGACGCCAACCGCTACGACCCGCACTGAGCCACGATGGCCGAGCCCCGTTCCCATGGCTGAGCCCGCGATCGCGCGCCTGACGATCGATCTCGACGCCCTGGCCCACAACTACGACGTCCTCCGCGCCGAGGCGGCCGGGGCCGAGGTCGCGCCGGTGGTGAAGGCCGACGGCTATGGCCTGGGCGCCGTCCAGGTCGCGCGACGGCTGTGGGCGCAGGGCGCGCGCAGCTTCTTCGTGGCGCGGCTGGCGGAGGCCGAAGCCCTGCGCGCCGGACTGGGTCCCGACCGCGCCGCGACGATCTATGTCCTCGACGGGCTGACCGCCGGGGCCGGTCCCAGGCTCGCCGCCGCCGGCCTGACGCCGGCGCTCTCCACCCTGACACAGGTCGCCGAGGCCAGCCGGCTGGCGCAGGCCGCCGGCCGGCCGATTGCGGTCGCGCTGCACGTCGACACCGGTATGAACCGCCAGGGGGTCACCCCGGCCGAAGCTCGGGCGCTGGTCCAGGCGATCGACCGGCTCAAGGGCCTCGACGTCCAACTGCTGATGAGCCACCTCGGCTCCGGAGCCGAAGCCGCCGATCCTCGCAACGCCCAACAGCTGGCCCGCTTCCAGGCTGTCCGGCGGCTGTTCCCGCAGGCCCGCGCCAGTCTCGCCGCCTCGGCCGGGATCTTCCTCGGACCCGACCACCGCTTCGAGCTGGTGCGCCCCGGGATCAGCCTCTACGGCGGCGGGCCGCTGGAGCGGCCGGACGACCGGCTCAAGGCGGTGGCGACGCTCTGCGCCCCTATCGTCGACATCCGCAACGTCGAGGCGGGCGAACAGATCGGCTACGGCGGCCAGGTCCGGGTCACGGCGCCCACCCGCGTGGCGGTGGTGGCGGCCGGCTATGCCGACGGGGTGATCCGCGCCGCGAAGGGCGACGGCTACGCCTGGTTCGCCGGCGCGCGGCGGCGGTTGCTGATCGTCAACATGGATATCCTGGCCATCGAACTGGGGGACACCGAGGCCCAGCCTGGACAGATGGTCGAGCTCCTGGGGCCGAATGCGCGCCTCGACGATCTCGCGACCGCCGCGGGCACGGTGGCGCACGAACTGCTGGTGCGGCTCAGCCGCCGCGCCGAACGGGTCTACGCCGGCGATGTCTGAAGGCGAGCCGCCATCGACATCGGCCCGCCCATGTCGCGGATCCGCTCGGTGACGCCGCCGAGCACCAGCGCCACCGTCACGGCCAGCAGCAGCACGACGGCGAAATAGGTGAGCACCTGCTCCTGCGGCGCCTTCATCAGCTTCGGCAGGCCCAGGTATAGCAGGTAGAGGCTGTAGAGCCCGCCCAGCATGCCCGCCAGCCAGCCCACGGAGGGATAGAGGGCCAGCACGCCGGCCACCCAGGCCGCGGTGCCCGAATAAGCCACCAACTTGAACGCCTGCATCTGGTTTCGGACCCCGCCGAAGGTCGGGGCCAGGAGATCGATCGCCACCGCCAGCACGTAGACCTCGGCCAGGGCCACCGCATAGCCCACCAGCATCTCGGCGATGGCGGGGACGAGGTGCGGTCGCAGGCCGACCCCGAAGATGCCGATGCCGAACACCAGCATGCCGATGGCGCCGCAGACCGCCGGGATCGCCGCCAGCGGCGCGATCCAGTCCCGATAGAGCCCCTTCAGCGTCGCCGGCTCAGCCTCGATGGCCTCCCAGGTCTGCGCCGGCCGGCTCAGCACGGCCCAGACGCGCCCGGCGAGGCGCGGCCCCGCCGACCCCGGCTCCACAACGCTCATCGCCCCGCCTCCAGCCCACTCAACTCACAGCCCGCCTCGACCGTATCGCAAGCGTCCGCCGCGGCAAGCCGGCGCAACACACGTCCCCGCCCGGGTCGGCTACACTGGCCTCCAACCCGAATCAGGAGCGCCCATGGCCCGCGACGGCGCCGTCTACGCCTGCCAGTCCTGCGGCACGGTCCAGACCAAGTGGGCGGGGCAGTGCCCGGCCTGCGGCGCGTGGAACGCCCTGGTCGAGGAGGTGCAGAGCCGTCCGCCGGGCGCACTGGCCCCCAGCAAGGCCTCGCGCACCCGCGGCCTGGCCTACGAGGGCCTGGAGGACGAGACCCCCGCCCCGCCGCGGATCGTCACCGGGGTCGAGGAGTTCGACCGGGTCTGCGGCGGCGGCGTGGTCCCCGGCTCGGCCATCCTGCTGGGCGGCGACCCGGGGGTCGGCAAGTCCACCCTGCTGCTCCAGGTGGCGGCCTTCGCCGCCCGACGCGGGGCGGCCTGCGCCTACATCTCCGGCGAGGAGGCGGTCGAACAGGTCCGCTCGCGCGCCCAGCGGATGGCCCTGGCCGACGCCCCGGTGAAGCTCGCCGCGGAGACCTCGCTGCGGGACATCCTCGACAGCCTGAAGCGCGAAGCCTTCGACCTAGTGGTGATCGACTCCATCCAGACGCTGTGGAGCGACGCCCACGAGGCGGGCCCGGGCTCGGTCACCCAGGTCCGCGCCGCCACCGGCGAACTGGTGCGGCTGGCCAAGAAGCGCGGCCTGGCGGTGATCCTGGTGGGCCACGTGACCAAGGAGGGCGCGATCGCCGGGCCGCGGGTCATCGAGCACATGGTCGACGCGGTGTTCGCCTTCGAAGGCGAGCGCGGCTACCCGTTCCGCATCCTGCGCGGCGCCAAGAACCGGTTCGGGGCGACGGACGAGATCGGGGTCTTCGAGATGGCCGATTCAGGCCTCGCGGAGGTGAAGAACCCCTCGGCCCTGTTCCTCAACACCTCCGGCGAGCGGGCGGCCGGCGCGGCGGTGTTCGCCGGCATCGAGGGCTCGCGCCCGGTGCTGGTGGAGTTTCAGGCCCTGGTGGCGCCCTCCGCCTACGGAACGCCGCGGCGCGCGGTGGTCGGCTGGGATTCCGGGCGCCTGGCCATGGTGCTCGCCGTATTGGAGGCGCGTTGCGGCCTTGGTTTCGGCGATCGCGACGTTTATCTGAACGTCGCCGGCGGACTTCGCATCTCGGAACCGGCAGCCGACCTGGCGGCGGCGGCCGCTCTGGCCTCCTCCGCGCTCGACCAGGCCCTGCCGCAGGACTGCGTGGTGTTCGGCGAGATCAGCCTTTCTGGCGAGGTCCGGCCGGTGAGCCGCATGGACTCGCGCCTCAAGGAAGCCGCCAAGCTGGGGTTCCGCCGGGCGCTGGGCCCTGCCGACGTGGAGAGCGCGCCGCCGATGAAAGTCACCGGCGCGGGACGGCTCGCAGACGCTATCGCCCGCATCGGCGACGGCGCATGGGACTAGAACACGTGACGCAATTCGATTTCATCGTCCTGGCGCTGTTGCTGATCTCCGCGGCCGTGGGGTTCGGGCGCGGCGCGGCGCGTGAGATCGCCGCCATGCTGGCCCTGGTGGTCGCGGCCGCCCTGGCGATCTTCGGCCTGCCGTTCAGCGCGCCGATCGCGCGCCGGTTCATGCATCCGGACTGGCTGGGCACGATCGCGGCGTTGGTGGTGGTGTTCGGCGTCACCTACCTGCTCCTGCGGTTGATCGGCGCAGGGGTTGCGCGGCGCATCCAGCAGACCGATGTGCTGGGCGCGCTGGACCGCACGGTGGGATTGCTCATCGGGCTGGTCCGGGGCCTCGTCGTACTGGGCGCCCTAAACCTGATGTTCAACGCCGCCACCCCGCCGGACCTGCAGCCGCGCTGGATCCTGCACGCCCGAACCTGGCCGCTGGCGCAGAACATGGGGCACATGCTGCAGGCGCTCGCGCCCAAGGGGCTCGACATCGCCGGACGCCTGAAACCCGCTTTCGACCGCGCGGTGAGGGACAGCTCAGGTGACAGACGTGCGACGGACGGCTACGACGCGCGCCAACGCGGCGACATCGACGATCTGGTGGAGAAATCCCGATGACCCAGGCTCTGGACCGATGGTCGCCGCCCATGCGCGACCCGGACGACGATACCCCGCGCCTTGAATGCGGGGTGTTCGGGGTCTTCGACATCGACGACGCGGCGGCGATGACCGCGCTCGGCCTGCACGCCCTGCAGCACCGCGGCCAGGAGGCCTGCGGCATCGCCTCCTTCGACGGCCAGCGGTTCCACACCGAGCGCCACATGGGTCACGTGGGCGACGCCTTCGGCGGCGGTGGTCTGGCCGAGCGCATGCCCGGCCGGTTCGCCATCGGCCACACCCGCTATTCCACCGCCGGCGGCTCGTTCATCCGCAACGTCCAGCCGATGTTCGCCGACATGGAAGCCGGCGGCGTGGCGCTGGCCCACAACGGCAACCTGACCAACTTCCTGACCCTGCGCGAGCAGCTGGTCTCCGACGGGGTGATCTTCCAGTCGACCTCCGATTCCGAGGTGATCCTCCACCTGATCGCGCGGTCGCGGAAATCGCGCTTCGTGGACCGGTTCACCGAGGCGCTGTCGCGGATCGAGGGCGGCTACGCCCTGGTGGCGCTGACCAACAAGAAGCTGATCGGCGTCCGCGACCCGCTGGGCATCCGTCCGCTGGTGCTGGGCGACCTGGACGGCAAGGCCGTGCTGGCCTCCGAGACCTGCGCGCTCGACATGATCGGCGCCCGCTTCGTGCGCGACATCGAGCACGGCGAGATGGTGATCATCGACCGCCACGGCATCGAGAGCCTGCGGCCCTTCCCGGCCAAGCAGGCGCGGCCGTGCATCTTCGAATACGTCTACTTCGCCCGCCCGGACTCGGTGGTGAACGGCCGCTCGGTCTATGACGTGCGCAAGCGCATGGGCCGCCGCCTGGCCCAGGAGGCGCCCGCCGACATCGACGTGGTCGTGCCGGTGCCCGACAGCGGCGTCCCCGCCGCCCTCGGCTTCGCCCAGGAAGCCGGCGCGCCCTTCGAGATGGGCATCATCCGCAACCACTACGTGGGCCGCACCTTCATCCAGCCGACCCAGGGCGCACGGGAACTGGGCGTGCGCATGAAGCTCGCGCCGAACCGCGCCGTGCTGGCCGGCAAGAAGGTCATGCTGATCGACGACTCCATCGTCCGCGGCACCAACTCGGTGCGCGTGGTGCGCATGGTGCGCGAAGCCGGCGCCGCCGAGGTCCACCTGCGCTCGGCCTCGCCGCCGATCCAGTGGCCGGATTACTACGGCATCGACATGCCGGACCGCGACAAGCTGCTGGCGGCCAACCATTCCGTCGAGGAGATCGCCAAGATCCTCAACGTGGACTCCATGGGCTACCTGTCGGTGGAGGGGCTCTACTGGGCGATGGGCGTGGGCCCGCGCGACGAGGCCAATCCGCAGTTCACCGACCACTACTTCACCGGCGACTACCCCACCCGCCTGCTGGACCGCGAGATCGCCGAGGGCCGCAACGAAGCGGTCGACCGCCAGCTTTCCTTCCTCGTCGACGCGTGAGCGCAGTTAGCCCGGCCGCCCGCCTGAGCCTGTTCGCTCGCCTGCGCCCGGACTGGTACCTCGTCCTCATCATCTCGATGGTGGCGGCGGCGTCGCTGGCGCCTGCGCGTGGAGCCGCCGGCCCGGCGTTCGACTGGGCGACCAAGGTCGCCATCGGCCTGGTGTTCTTCCTGCATGGGGCGCGGCTGTCGCGGGAGGCGGTGATCCGCGGCCTGACCCACTGGCGGCTGCATCTGGTGGTGTTGGCCGCCACCTTCGTGCTGTTCCCCGTGCTCTGCCTGGCCGTGGCCGCCCTGCCCGGCTGGATCACGCCCAGGGAGCTTGCGGGCGGGATCGTCTTCCTGGGCTGCCTGCCGTCGACCATCCAGTCGTCGATCAGCTTCACCGTCGTCGCCCGCGGCAACGTCGCGGCCGCCGTAGCCGCGGCGTCGGCCTCCAACCTGCTGGGCATCGTGCTGACGCCGGTGCTGGTGGGCCTGCTGCTGCACGCCCAGGGCGCGATGTCGGCGAGCGCGGCGGAGTCCATCGTCCTGCAACTCCTGGTCCCCTTCCTGGGCGGCCAGCTCCTGCGGCGCTGGATAGGACCGTGGATCACCCGCAACGCCAGGACGCTGTCGATGATCGACCGCGGCTCGATCCTGCTGGTGGTCTACACCGCCTTCTCCGGGGCGGTGATCGCCGGCGTCTGGTCGCGCGTCAGCGCGCTCGACCTGATCCGGCTGCTCATCCTCTGCGCCGTCCTGCTGGCGGCGGCGCTGGCGGCCACCCTCGCCATAGCGCGAGCCATGGGCTTCAACACCCCGGACCAGATCGCCATCCTGTTCTGCGGCTCCAAGAAGAGCCTGGCGGCCGGCGTTCCGATGGCCGGCGTGCTGTTCCCGCACGCCGCCGCGGGGCTGGCGCTGCTGCCGCTGATGCTGTTCCACCAGATCCAGCTGATGGCCTGCGCGGCGATCGCCCAGGCCTATGCGAAGCGACCTGACTTGGGCGACGAGACCGTCTAGAGAGCGGCGCATGTCGGACACCTCCTCCTCGCCCCGCCCGCTCGCGGACAAGATCGCCCTCGTCACCGGCGCCAGCCGCGGCATCGGCCGCGCCGCCGCCCTGGCCCTCGCGAACGCCGGCGCCCACGTCGTCGCCGTCGCGCGCACGCAGGGCGGACTGGTGGAGCTGGACGACGAGATCCGCGCCGCCACTGGCCAGCCGGCGACGCTCGTGCCCCTCGACGTCGCCGACGGCGATGCGGTCGATCAGCTCGGATTCGCGATCCACCAGCGGTTCGGCCGCCTGGACGTCCTGGTCCACGCCGCCGGGGTCCTCGGACCCATGACGCCGGTCTCGCACATCGAGCCCAAGCACTGGGACCGGGTGATGGCCGTGAACCTGACCGCCGCCTACCGGCTGATCCGCACGACGGAGCCGCTGCTGCGCGCCTCGACGGCGGGGCGGGCCATCTTCCTCACCTCGGAGCGCGCCACGCAGCCGAAGGCCTTCTGGGGCCTCTACGGGACGACCCAGGCGGGGCTGGAGGCGATCGTCCGGGCCTGGGCCGACGAGCTGGAGCAGACCCCGGTCCGCGCCGTGTTGCTGGATCCGGGCGCGATGCGCACCAAGCTGCGCGCCGAGGCCATGCCCGGCGAGGACCCGCTGACCCTGCCGGAGCCGGCGGAGATCGGGCCGCTGGTAGTCGAGCTGGCGCAGGCCGATCTCGGCCTGCCCACGCTCACCGTGGGCTTCGACGCGTGGAAGTCGGGCGGGACGCTCGCTTCGGCTTGACGCCGGGACGCAGGAGCTTGGCCGCGCGGCCGCGGGGATTGCCCGGCTTGGCCTTGGCGCCCTGCGGCTTGGCCTTGCCGTGCAGCTTGGGCTTGCCCACCGCGCCGGCCTTCGACTTCTCCGCCGCAGCGATCCGCCGCTTGGCCACCAGCCCGGTCTTCGCGCCCGGCGCCGAACGGGTCGGACCGGCCGAGCCGCTCTTCTCCTCGCCCTCGGCGTAGGGGTTCTTGTTCGACTTCACCGTCACCCGGATCGGCACGCCCGGCAGGTCGAAGCTCTCGCGGATCGAGTTGATCAGGTAGCGGCGATAGCTCTCCGGCAGCTGGTCGGCGCGGGTGGCGAACAGCACGAAGGTCGGCGGCCGCGCCTTGGTCTGGGCCATGTACTTGGGCCGCACCCGGCGCCCGCCCACGGCCGGCGGCGGGTGGCGCTCGATGGCCATGTGCAGCCAGTCGTTGAGGTCGCGGGTCTTCACCTTGGTCGACCAGTCGGAATGGACCTTGAAGACGGCGGGCATCAGCTTGTCGAGGCCACGCCCGGTCTCGGCCGACAGCGCGATGATCGGCGCGCCGCGCACCTGCGGCAATTGCCGCTGCGCCTCCTCGATCAGCTCGGCGAGCTTGGCCTGCGGATCCTCGACGAGGTCCCACTTGGCCAGCACGAAGACCAGGCCGCGGCCTTCGCGCTCGACCAGGTCGGCGATCTGCAGGTCCTGGATCTCGAACGGATGGGTGGCGTCCATCACCAGGATGACGATCTCGGCGAAGGTGATCGCCCGGATGCTGTCGTGGGTGGAGAGCTTCTCCAGCTTCTCCTGGACCTTGGCCTTGCGGCGCAGGCCGGCGGTGTCCACCAGCCGCACCGGGCGGCCGCCCCATTCCCAGTCGACCGGGATGGCGTCGCGGGTGATGCCGGCCTCGGGCCCGGTCAGCAGGCGGTCCTCGCCGATCAGCCGGTTCACCAGCGTCGACTTGCCGGCGTTCGGCCGCCCGACGATGGCGATCCGCACGTGTTTTTCGCCGTCGTCGTCGGACTCCGCGTCGGTGTCGGCGCCGACCGCGGTCAGGGCGGCGTAGAGGTCGGCCATCCCCTCGCCGTGCTCGGCGGAGATCGGCACCGGCTCGCCGAGGCCGAGGCCATAGGCCTCCAGGATACCGTTGTCGCCCGCCCTGCCCTCGGCCTTGTTGGCCGCCAGCACCACCGGCTTGTCGCGCTTGCGGAGGATCTCGGCGAACACCTCGTCGAGGGGGGTGACGCCGTCGCGCGCGTCGATGACGAACAGCGAGACGTCGGCCTCGTCGATGGCGAGCTCGGTCTGGGCGCGCATGCGCGATTCCAGGCTCTCGTCGGTGACGTCCTCGAAGCCGGCGGTGTCGATCAGCTCCAGGTCGAGGTCGCCCAGCCGTCCGACGCCGAAGCGGCGGTCGCGGGTGACGCCCGGCTGGTCATCGACGATGGCGAGCTTCTGCCCCGCCAGCCGGTTGAACAAGGTGGACTTGCCGACATTGGGACGGCCGACGATCGCAAGCTTCAACGCCATGGTCGGTCAGCCTATCCCGCGGCTCAGCGCAGCGCGATGAGTTGCGCGGCGTCGGTCACCACATAGACGGTGTTGCCCACGGCGATCGGTCCGATGACGGCCGGGCCGCCGAGTTCGACGCGCTTCTCGATCTCGCCGGTCTTGGCGTTGACCGAGACGAGTTCGCCGGAGGAGCCGGCGATCAGCAGCCGGTTGTTGGCCAGGAGCGGGCTCGACCAGATCGGCCGCAGCGTCTTGTGGCTGCCGATCTTCAGGAAGCCGCCCACGCGCTTCGGCTTGAAGCCCGCGTTGAGGTCGCGGATCCAGTAGACCTGGCCGCTCTCGCGGGCGGCGCAGATCACCTCGCCGGCCTTGGAGACCACGTAGACCACGTCGCCGGCCGGCCAAGGCGTGGTGATGCCCACCACCGGCAAGCTCCAGCGCGCCTGGCCGGTGCGCAGGTCGGTGGCGGCGAACACGCCGGAGTGGCTCACCGCATAGACGTCGCCCTGGTAGATCACCGGGCGGCCGGGAATGTCGCGGATCTCCGACAGCGCGCTGGTGCGGCTGGCCCGCGACAGGGCCTCGTTCCACAGGTCGTTGCCGTTGGAGGAGCGCAGCGCCACCAGTTCGCCGGAGCCGAAGGAGGCGACCACGGTGTCGCCCTGCACCGCGGGGCTCGAAGCCGCCAGGATGCGCGCCGATTCCGACAGCGCCTGGTAGGTCCAGCCCGGCGCGCCGGTCGCGGCGTCGAAGGTCAACAGGGTGTTGTCGAGCGACACCACCAGCACCCGACCGCCGGAGACGTTGGGCGCGGCGTGCATCGGTTGCTCGGTGCGGGTGCGCCAGCCCATGGCGCCGGTGGCGGCGTCGAGCTGCACGACTTCGCGGTAGCCCGACGAGACGTAGAGCTTGCCGTCGGCATAGGCCACGCCGCCGCCGGACCCTTCACGGTCGCGCTTGTTGTCGGTGGGCTTGATGCTGGTGCGCCAGATCTGCGCGCCGCTCTGGGCGTCGTGCGCCGAGACCGTGTCATCGGCGTCCATGACGAAGATCTTGCCGCCGGCGGCGACCGGCGGAGCAGTCAGCTGATAGCCGGCCTTCGAGCCCTGGCCGAAGCCACGGCGCCAGGCGATCGCCAGGTTCGGCGCGGCGTCGACGTGCTCGATGGACTGTTCCGGCGTGCCGCCCGGCAGCGGCCAGTCGGCGACGACAGTCGGGGTCGGCAGGGCGAAGTCGACGCCCTTCAACGCATCGGCGACCTCGAGCTTCTGGTCCGCGGCGACGATGGAGATGCGCTCCCCCTCGCTGGCGGTCTCCTGCGGTCCGGCCTTGCCGTGGAAGGGATTGATCCGGCTGATCGTCGAGCAGCCGCTCGCGCCGACGGCGGCGACCAGGAAGACGGCAAGGAGACTGTTGCGGCGCGACGTCATTGAGGACCGGGGGCTTGCGGTTGGGCTTGCGCGGGCGCCGCACCGGGCGGCATCGCCCCGGGCGCCAGGAGAACGGACGGCGGCAGGGCCGCGGCGGCCCTGGCGGCCGCAGGCACCGCCTTGGCGGAGCCGGAATCGATCAGGTCCTTGGCGGCCGAGGCGCGGGCCCGGGCGCCTTCAGGCGCATCCAGCATGCCGGCGATGATCACGAAGTCGGTCCGCGCCCCCGCCGTATTGCCGGCCATCAGCTTGGCGAACGCCAGCGCCTCGCGGGCCTGGACCCGATAGGGGTGGCCGTCCTTCATCAGCGGGGTCAAGCGCGCCTCCACGTCCTTGTAGGGGGCGGTGTCCAGCAAGGCGAAGGCGGATTTGAGGCGCGCGGCGTCGCCGAGGATGTCGTCCGGCGCGGCCGCGGCGGCCTCGTCGAACAGCTTCACGGCCTCGTCGCGCTTGTTGTCGCGGACCTTGAGCCCGCCGAGCTGCATCAGCGCCAGGGTCTTGTAGCCCTTGGCGGGCGACTTCGCGACCTCGCCCCACAGCTGCACGGCCTGGGCGTCGCGGCCCTGGCCGAAGGCGTCGAGCGCCGTCGAATACTGTTCGGAGGCCTTGTTGGCCGCCTGCTCGCGGTACTTCTCCCAGCCCCAGAAGGCCAGGGCCGCGATCAGCGCGGCGGCGAGCACGGCCAGCACCCAAGGCAGGGCCTTCAGCACAAGCGTCCGGTATCGGTCGGAGCGAAGCTGCTCCTCGACCTCTTCAAACAGATCGGCCACGAATGGGGACTCCGGACTCTTCGGTAGGGGCGTCAGACAGAGGCCGGGAACCTATAGCGCGCCGACCCGCGCCGCAACGCTCCCGGTTCCCGCGGGCCAGATAGGCTCAGACCGCCTTGGCGAAATAGATTTCAGCGGGGCCCGGGAAGCGCCGCTCGCGGACGTCTTCGGCGTAGGCCGCCACCGCGCGGCCGATCTCGCCGCGCAGGTCGGCGTAGCGGCGGACGAACTTCGGGGTCCAGTCGAACAGGCCCAGCATGTCGTCGGTGACCAGGATCTGCCCGTCGCAACCCGACGAGGCGCCGATGCCGATGGTCGGGACCGGGATCGCCTCGGTGATCTCCCGCGCCAGGCCCTCGGCCACGCCTTCGACCACGACGGCGAAGGCCCCCGCCTCGGCGGTGGCCTTGGCGTCCTCCAGGATTCGGCGCCGCTCGTCGCCGGCCTTGCCCTTGGCCTTGAAGCCGCCGTCCACCAGCACCGCCTGCGGGCGCAGGCCCACATGGCCCATCACCGGGATGCCGCGCTTGACCATGTAGTCGATGGTCTCGGCGATGGTCGGGCCGGCCTCGACCTTCACCGCCTGGGCGCCGGTTTCCTTCATCAGCCGCGTGGCGTTGGCGTAGGCGACCTCGGCGGAGCCCTCGTAGGACCCGAACGGCATGTCGATGACCACCATGGCGGTCTTCGATCCGCGCATCACCGCCTGGCCGTGGAGAATCATCATCTCCAGGGTCACGCCGACGGTGTTCGGCAGGCCGTGGACCACCATGCCGACGGAATCGCCGACCAGCAGCAGGTCGCAATGCTCGTCCAGCAGCTCGGCCATGGGGGCGGTGTAGGCCGTCAGGCAGACCACCGGCGTTTTGCCCTTGCGGGCCCGGACGTCCGGCGCGGCGAGGCGTCTGACCGCCTCCTGGCGATGGGATGACAAGGCTCAGATCTCCTCGATCACGCGGGTCAGCACAAAGCCCATCATCAGCACGGCCAGCCCGACGGCGATCCACACCACGCCGCCGCCGGCCGACAGCGACGACAGCCATTCGGCCCGGGGCTTCATCTCGCTCAGCCCGGTGGAAAGCAGGCGCACCGAGCTCTCGGCCGATTCCACCCGCTGGTAGACGTTGGACACGATCAGCTGGCTGGCGCCGATGACCCCGCCGCACACGCCGGCCGCGCCGATCAGCCAGCGGCGCGTGTTCCAGCCGCGATCGAGCCGGCGCTCCACGCGCTCGGCGAAACCGTCGGCGTCGGGCAACTCAGGCCCCTCGGCGAAGAAGCGTTCAAGGCGGCGTTCGAATTCGACCTCAGCCATTGCCGCGCCTCCCTTCCAGAGCAGCGCCGTCGGTCGGCGCCAGTCGCGTTCTGAGCTTTTCCAGACCACGTTTGACATGCGATTTGACCGTTCCAAGCGGCAGGTTCAAGGCCTCGGCCGCCTCGGCGTGGGACAGCCCTGCGCCGAAGCAGAGCGATACGCAAAGCCGTTCGGCCGGCGCGAGCGATTTCAGCCCCTCGTCCAGGTCGATCGCCGCGTCGGCGTCGCCGGTCCGGACCTCGACCTCGTCCTCCGCGCCCTCGAAGGCGAATGCGCCCAACCGGCGCTCCCGCTGCAGCCGGCGCAGATAGAGCCGGGCGGCGATCCGCTTCACCCAGCCCGCGAACGTGCCCTCGCCGCGGAATTCGGCGATGCGTTCGAAGGCGGCCAGGAAGGCGTCCTGCGCCACGTCGTCGGCTTCGGAAGCCTGCGCGCCCATCCGGCGCAGCAGCCCTCTGACGGTCGAGCCGTGCCGACGCACCAGCTCGCCGAAGGCTCGCCGTTCGCCCGTCGCGGCGTGGGCGCAGAGCTCCACGTCGTGCAGGCTGGCGAACCGTAAGTTTCTTGAGCCCGGCATGGGCTGTTCCCCCGGCTAGCCCAGTCTACTTGCGGTCTCGATTGAGGAAGGAAATTACGATGAACGCCAGGCCGATGAAGGCCGGGAAGGCGGCGATGCCGATCAGCGGATAGGTGGCGTCGGGTTCGTCGAAGCTCAGCGCCACGCCGAGCGCCGCCATGCCGATGCCGACTCCCAGCCAGATGATCCCGGTCCGCAGGTCGCGGCTCGACGACGGCAGGGTGCGGTCCGGCTTCACGTCGGTGGTCATGGCCGCGACCACTTCCGGCGGCAGCGGTTGGCCCTTCTCGATCGCCGCGCGCAGGGTGTCCTGCAGCTTCTGGCGTTCGAGGCTCTTGAAGTAACGCGGCGCGATGACGATCGCTGCGATCATCGCGAACAGGGTGATGGGGATCAGTATTTCCATTTAATCTTCTCCTCTCGAAGTTGCGCGGACGGTTCAGCCCGTTCCTGATAGCAAAGAGGCGCCCGGCCCGCCTGATAGATGCAGTCGGGCCCATGAATTCTTCGTCATGATTTGGGACGAGACGCCACGGCTTTGAGGCGGGCCGGCCGCAGTCTCCGCGCGCATCACGGGGCGCAGGCGCGGTCGGGCCGCCGCCCCAACGACTGCGGATCAAGGTAACATGGGTCAGCGAGTGGACCCAGGGACGGATGGCCTGGGGAGACGGCTAGGGAAACGTCGCCGCGTAGATCTCGGGCTTGAAGCCGACGACCAGGGCGCCATCGGCCTCCAGCACCGGCCGTTTGATCATCGACGGCTGGGCCAGCATCAGGGCGATGGCCTTGTCCTGGGTGAGGCGCGCCTTGTCGGCGTCAGGCAGCTTGCGGAACGTCGTCCCCGCGCGGTTCAGCAGCGTTTCCCAGCCGATCTGCCCGGCCCAGAGTTCCAGGCGCGCAGGGTCTATGCCCTGCGTCTTGTAGTCATGGAAGGCGTAGGCGACGCCATGCTGGTCGAGCCAGGTCCAGGCCTTCTTCATCGTGTCGCAGTTGCGGATTCCGTAGAGGGTCGCGGCCACCGTGCTCACTTTCACTCGGCGGAGTCGGGATCCGCGCTGTTCCTCACCGGGCAGGCCGGCGCGACCGCGGCAGGCGCGCCGGTCCACCCCGAGGCGTCGGGCGCGAACGGCTGGGCGCGCACCTTGGTGCGGTGGTCGTCTACATGGCTGCAGCCGCTGGCGTCGACCCCGCGATAGTAGTGCTTCTGCCATTTGTCGGCCGGCTTCTGCGGCGGATTGCGGACCATCTCCTCGTGGAACGCCTCCCGCGACTGGCTCCAGCCGTAGAACGCCGCCTGCAGTTCCGGCGCCGAATCGAGCGGGGCGAACCGCGGCTGGAAGGATTCCAGCGCCGCGCGCTGCACGGGAAACAGGAAGGCGATCGGCTCGTCGGCCTCGAACCGCACGCGATGGTGCGGCCGCGTGAAGCGCCAGTTCATGGTGAAGGTGAACGGCGACCAGTCCGTCTCGACCAGGCCCGACAGGGCGAAGAGGCCATCCTTCGGCTGGTTGGGCGGGCCGCCAACCCACAGGTTCCACCCCGGCGGCGTGCGGAACAGGCCCGCCAGGTGGAAGGTGAGCACCCCCTGCCCGAAGATCGACACGGGCGCGGTCACCGGATCGGCCTGCCCTTCGACCTGGATCTTCACGGCCTCGACGCCCGACCCGCCATCCCACCAGGCTTCCAGGGCGGTCGGGGTGGCCACCTCCCAGCCGTGGGCGTTGGCGATGCTGAGCGGCAGGCAGCGGTAGGCGAAGGACTCCGGCGTGTCGTCCATCCAACTGCGTTGCGCGCTCGCGGGGCGGACCAGTGGCCGCCAGCCCGGATGCAGATAGCAGATGAGTTCCATCGCGGGCCGCTCCGTCATTGCGCCGGCGCCGCGGAGGTCACCTCCGTCCGGCCGTGCGCGTCGGCGCGATAGCCCGGAAATACGCTCCGGATCGGGCGGATCTCCGGCAGGATGTAGACGATCCCGTTCGTGCCTGTGAAAGCCGGCCGCACCACCGTGTCGTAGAACCTGGCCGGGACATTGATGCAGCCGTAGGAGATCCGGTTGTCCAGGGTCGACGGGGTCGCCAGCCGCTGCAGCCGACGCTCCTTGGAATTGCTGGTGATCACGCGGTGCAGGGAGATCGCCGCCGCATAGTCCACCCAGACGATGTCCTTCTCGCCAAGGTCGTTCCCTATGGAGGCGACGAACCGGCCGGCCGGGGTGGTGCGCTCCTCCGGCCGGATGGTCGAGAGCTTGCGATCGCCGATCCCGGGCACGGAATCATCGCCGCGCGCCGCGCCGAGAAGCACAGGCGATGTGCCCCGAAGCCGCCCGTCCGGATAGAAGACGAAGACCCTCGCGCCCACCTTGTCGACGAGCACGAAGGGCAGTCCGTGACTGTCGCCCGAGGCATTCACCCAGCCCGCGACCTGCCGCACGTCGTTCGACATCGGCGCGGGGCCGGGGTCGGCGCGGCCGGGCGGCCGGGCGGCGGCGGCCGCCGCCGAGGCCACGCCGGCCGACAGCAGGCCAAGGCAGAGGATCAGCGCCCTCGTGCTCTCACGCATGTCTGAAGCTCCGTTCCCCGCCTACGGCTAGTTGCGGTCCTGCTTGCGAGGGTAGACCGGGGCCACGTAGGGCGCAGGCGTCGGCGCGGGGGTCGGCTGAACTTCCGCCACCACCGGGATCGGCTGCCGCTCGGCCACCAGCACGACCGGCATCTTCACGCCGCCGCCGAGGACGGCGAGGGTCAGGCCGGCGGGCGCCACCACTACCAACGGCAGGGACTCGGGGCTTGAAGGCGTCCAGACCGCCGGCGTCGCGACCGGCGTGGGGGTCGGAGTAGGCGTGGGCGTCGGGGTTGGCGTAGGCGTTGGGGTGGGAGTCGGTGTCGGAGTAGGAGTCGGTGTCGGAGTAGGCGTCGGTGTCGGCGTGGGCGTAGGCGTGGGCGTGGGCGTAGGCGTCGGCGTCGGGGTGGGGGTCGGCGTCGGGGTGGGCGTCGGCGTGGCCGCGCTTATGGTCCCGGTGGTGCGGAAGGTGGGGGTGCAGCAGGCGACCGCCAGCGCATAGGCGCCGGCATTGGCGCCCCCGAGGGTATATCCGCTGTAGGTGACCCCGACGTTCGTCCCGACCGCCGAGCTGTCGAACACCGCCGTGCTTCCGGCGCCGGAGACCAGGGTGACGCCGGCCGGCAGGCCGCTGGCCGCGGTGCTGTTGAAGGACGTGAGGGTCGTCGACGTGCCGCCGTCGAAGGCCTTGCTGCCGTTCGGGAACACCAACATGTGCTGGGTCAGCGAGGCCCCGCCCGTCAGCGTGAAGTGACCCGAATAGTTGGTCGGGGTCGCGTACGAGGGCGGGTTGTAGTTGATGGTGACCGGCGCGTTCGGCCCCGTGACCACGACGGGCGGGGCCAGCGGCGCAAAGATCACCGTGCCGCCGGCGACTCCAGGTCCCGTGCCGGCATAGCCGGCGATCAGCACCATACCGGTCGTCAGGCCGAGGCTCTGGGCCGGAATGCTGCTGCCGCGGGTCAAGGTGACTGCGGAGGCGATGTTGAGGTCCAGGCCGGCGCAGATGGTGATGTTGCCGTCGGTCGTCGTCAGGCCGCCGCCCGCGTTCAGGAAGACATTTCGTCCGGCGCTCAGCAGGACGCTGCCGTTGGTGGTGGTGATGGCCGCATTCACGTTGGCGTCGCGGCCGCAACAGACCACGACGTTGCCGTTCGTGGCGGTGATCGCCCTGTTCACGTTCACGTCCCGATCCGCATTCAAGGTCAGGGTCGTGGTGCTCGGCGTCGCGGTCCAGCTGACCGCCTCGTTGACGTTGATGTCGCCGTTGCCGGGGCTGGCCGTATGAAGACCGCTCACGGGCGGCGTTCCGGCCACCGTTGTGTTGGCGCCGGTGGTCGTGCTGATCGTGACGCTGTTGGTCACCAGCAGCGCGGACAGCGTCGCTCCGGAGATGTTGCCGCCGGCCGCGATGGTGAAGTCCTGCGGGTCGATCAGCCAGCTACCCGTGCGCCCCAGGGGGGCCGCGGTGGTGATCTTTGCGGTGTCGGAGATGTTGACGGTCGCCGCCGAGGTCTCGATGGCCCCGCCGTCGCCGCCGTTCGGCGCGCTGGCGTCGAGGGCGCCGCCGACGTTCGCCACGCCGCTCTGCATGTCTCCCATCAGGCTGATCGAGCCGTTGCGGCTCCCGAGGCTGCGCGCCTCGATCACCCCGGTGTTGTTGACCGCCGTGCGCAGAAGCGCGCCGGCGGAGCGCGCGGTCATCAGCACGCGGCCGCCGTCGGCGCTGATCAGGCCGCCGTTCTCGGCCAGGGCGTTCAGCGCGCCCTCGTTGACCGTGACGTTGAGCAGGCCGTCGCCGGCCACGTCGAGCGTCATGGCGGCGCCCGCCGCCAGCGACACGGAGCCCAGCCGGGCCGAGATCACGCCCTGATTGCTGACGTGGGCGCCCAGCAGCGCCACCGAGCCGCCGTCGGCGACGATGGAGCCCTGGTTGACGACCGAACCCGGGCCCGCTCCGGAGAACCGGTACTGGCCGGCCATGAAGTCGGCGTCCTTGATCTGCACGGTCGAGGCGACGAGGCCGCCGACGTTCACCTGCGAGCCGGCCCCGAACAGCACGCCGTTGGGGTTGACCAGGAACACCTGTCCGTTGGCCGAGAGCCGGCCGAGGATGGTGGAGGGGTCGGAGCCCAGCACGCGGTTGAGCGCCACCGAACTGGCGCTGGGCTGCACGAACTGGACGGACTCGCCCTGCCCGATGCTAAAGCCCTGCCAGTTGATCGCCGCGTTCTGGCTCGACTGGTTGATGGTCAGGCCGCCGGGCGTGCCGGCGATGGTCGCCTGGCCGGCCACGACGACACCGTCGGTCGGCAGGGCGTAGGCGCCGGAGGCGAATGCAAGGGCCAGCGAGCCCGCGAGGGCGGAAGAGGCCGCGAGCCAGGCCCGCCCGCCGGTGGTCCTGCGGCCTGGCGAGGCCGTCGTGCGAAGATTGGCGATCATGAAAGCGATCCTTTGGGCTGAAGGCGAAGCTGCGGTGCGTGCTGACGCCGCCATCAGAAGAATTTCGAGACCTGGACCCAGAGACGGCCGGAGCGGTCGGGGGCCGAGGTGGCGGGCTCGTCGCCGAGCTTGAAGGCGTAGGAGACCTTGATCACGAGGTTGCTGGCGTCCGCCCAGGTCAGGCCGACACCGGCGGCGCTGAGGTCGCGGTGGTTGGGGCCGGCGGCCCACGGGTTCTTGTTCAGGGTGATGGAGCCCTGGTCGGCGAAGGCCACGGCCGTCAGCTGCCCGCCGGTGTGTTCGGAGAGCTGCGCCAGCCTCAGCCGCGCCTCCAGGGTGGCGATATAGCCCTGGTCGCCGTAGGCCTCGCCTTCGGGATAGGCCCGGACGCCGTAGGCGCCGCCCAGCTCCATCTTCTCCGAGGAGTCGAGGTTCTTCGAGGCCAGTTGCCCCCGCACCTCGCCATAGAGCGAGAGCGGTCCGCCCAGCTCCTGCAGGCGGGCGACGTCGAAAGTGACCTTGTTGTAGGAGCCGTTGGTGCGGGCGGTGGCGGCGTCGAGCGCCCTCACCAGAGGGGTTTTGATATCGAGGTCGCCCATCCCCCAGTTGACCGAATAGGACGTCCAGGCGCCGCCCCACAGCCGGTCCCGATGGTCGCCCGCCAGGCCGAGGTTGAACACCCGGGCGTCCCGCTCCGAGACCGAGGAGGTCGCGCCGGTCTTGTCCTCGAACCGCTTGGCGTCGAAGTCCGCCAGGCCGTACAGGTTGTTGTCATGCGAGCGGATCAGCGGATAGCTGCCGTAGATGCTGGCGATGTCCGCCGTGCCCCGGGCGTGCAGGGCCGAAAACTCCCGTCCGAGCCGGTAGTCCAGGTGGGCGTAGGCCACCCCCACCGTCGCGTTCTGGATCCGCGCCTGATAGGAGCCGCGCACATAGTTGAGGCCGGAGCCGGCGGTCAGGACGCGCAGGCTGGCCACGTCGCCGTGGCCGATAAGCTCGTTGAAGTTCACCGTTCCGCCGCCGCGGTACTCGCCCGTGTAGCGGTTGCCGGCGTTGTCGGCTTCGAGGCTGCCGGTGATCCGCCGACCGGGCGCCAGATCGACCAGCAGGTCGGAGGTTCCCACCGCCTCGCCCGGCGTCAGGGTGGACTTCACCGCCACACCGGGAAGGTCGGACAGCAGCAGCAGCCGTCGCTCCAGCGGCGCCGTGGCGACGATGTCCCCCGGCTCCAGTCCGGCGAGGACGCTATGCGCCAGATGGTCCGAGACGTTGGTCTGGTTGTTCAGCCCGACCTTGCCGTAACGGCCCTCGATGACCGCGATGGTCACGGCCCCGTTCTGGACGTCCTGGGCCGGCACGTAGGCTTGCGCCACGAAGTAGCCGTGCCGGTTGTAGAAGTCCGAGATCCGCGCGGCCATCGTCCGCAGGTCGGCCAGGTCCAGCTCGCTGCCCGGTCGGAACCCTGCCGCTGCGATCAGCTCGGCTTCGGTGAACCGGGTCTCGCCCGTCACGTGAAGCGAACTGACCACGATCCGGGCTCCCGCTTCGCCCGGGCTGGCGGGAGGCTGGCCGCGCTCGATGCGCATGTCGGGGATGGATTTCGGCTGCGCGGGAGCCGGAGGGATCTGCTGGATCTGACCTCCGGCGCCGACCGGTTGGGCGAACGCGCTGGTGCCAGCCGCCAGCATGGCGACTGCCAATAAAGATCGCTTTATCATTTAACTGCCCCAAGCTCATGGCAGACGTCGATAGACGGCCGACCGGCGAGCTCATGTTTTCACGTACGGTAACGCTTGTTCTTGTCTAAACGTTCCGCGGAAAATCTATTAAATGTTGTATCAGATTTATTCGCAACCGACGCGGTTATCTTTTGCCAAATCCCTGCGGCATTCTGTCAAATCTCGATGACAAGAAATAGACGCCCCCAGAACACCGGCGCCATGACCGGCGCGGCCCTCTCCTGTCGGAACGCCATGACCGGCTTGGCGGGGTTCTTCACAGCGCACGGACCTCATCGCGCACCGGTTCCGGGGCCTCAGCGGCGCCGCAGAGTTCGCCGCTCGCAACGAATTTTCGAACATTTCGGCAGCATCGCGGGGCTCGTCATGGTGGCGTAACTTGCCAGGGCGCCTTACCGAGACCGGGTCAGCGCCCCCGCTTCAGCGAACCCAACGAGGCGATCGGCTCTGACGGGGTTACGCTCGCGCCGCCTGCACGGGAGTCGTTGAATTGAAGGTCCTCATATCGTCGGCGCTCCTCGCGGTCGTCCTCGCTTGCGGCGGGCTCGACCGGGCCTGCGCCGGACAGTTCGATACGCTCCTCGGCATCCGGACCAACCCGTCGGCCAGCGACGCCACGGCGCCGCTGACCACGCCGCTCGAGTACCGCAGCCAGAACGGCGAGTTGAACGTCACCCTGGAAGCGCGCGAGACGCCGGTCAGACTCGGCAAGGACCTGATCCACGGGGCCACCTACAACGGCGTCTATGGCGGACCGGTGCTGCGGCTGAACCCGGGCGACGTGCTGCACCTGCGGCTGATCAACCACCTGCCGCAGGCCACCAACATGCATTTCCATGGCCTGGCCGTCTCGCCGCAAGGTCATGGCGACAACGCCATGCACATGGTGGGGCCCGGCGAGACCTGGGACTACGTCATCCCGATCCCGAAAGACCACCCGCCGGGGGTCTACTGGTTCCACACCCATGCCCACAGCTTCGCCGAGCGTCAGCTGATGGGCGGGCTGAGCGGCACGCTGGTGATCGAGGGCTTCCAGGACGAGGTGCCGGCGACCAAGCCGCTGAAGGAGCGGCTGTTCGCCCTCAAGGAGTTCTCGCCCAACCCCAAGGGCGACCTCAATCGGGTCCCCAAGCCCTTCAACCGCGACATCAAGACCATCAACGGCCAGCTGATGCCGCGGGTCGACATCCAGCCCGGCGAGACCCAGCTCTGGCGGTTCAGCGACCAGACTGCGAACACCTACTTCCGCCTGCGGCTGGAGGGACACGACTTCACCGTCGTCGGCCGCGACTCGCAACCCGTCGTGCAGCCCGAGCGCGTCCAGGAGCTGATGATCGGTCCCAGCCAGCGCGCCGACGTGCTGGTCACGGCGGGCCCGGCCGGGCCTTACAAGCTGATTTCGGAGACGACCTCGACGGGTCCGGTGGGCGACATCTTCCCGGCCCAGAACATGGCCCTGATGGTCTCCGCCCGCGATCCGGCGCGGCCGCCGCCGGCGCCGCTGGGTCCGATCGAGGTTTCACAGACCGCGACGAAGCCCATTCCCGGCGACCGGATCGACGCGCAGCGCACGATCATCTTTTCCGAAGACCCGGTGACCGGCCTGTTCTTCATCAACCACGCGACCTTCGATCACACGCGGGTGGACCTCAAGGTGCCCCTGGGCTCGATCGAGGAATGGACGGTCCGCAACGCCTCCGAGGAGCTGCACACCTTCCACATCCACCAGGTCAAGTTCCAGGTGATCAGCCTCAACGGCAAGCCGGTTCCGTTCGACGGACTGGTCGACACCGTGAACGTGCCGATCCACGGCGAGCTGAAGATCCGGCTGGCCTTCACCGATCCGAAGATCGTCGGCCGCTTCATGTATCACTGCCACATCCTCGAGCATGAGGACAAAGGCATGATGGCGCAGATCGAGGTCTACGATCCGAAGGTCGGGCCGATGCCGGACGGGGACATGGACATGAGCATGCCCGGGATGGACCACCGGGGCGCCGGCGCGGATCGCGCCTCACCGGTGGCAGCTGCCGACATGCCGGCCTCGGCGACCGACAGGGAGAACGCCCATGCCTCGCAGCACTGAGCGGCGACCGCATTTGCGCGGGCTCCTGGCCGCGGTGGCGCTGGCCTTCCTGGCGGCGGCTCCGGCCGCCATGGCGCAGTCGGCGGCCATCATCCAGCAGGCCCGCGCCACCGGGCAGACCGCGTCCGGACCGCCAGGCGCCGACGAGGGGATGGGCGCCTGGCCCAAGATCCAGTTCGAGACCATCGCCACGCTCGAATATGGGTCGGTCCAGCCCGACAGCGGTCCCAACCGCGGCCCGGACGCCCGGCTATGGTTCGACTCCACCTTCCTGGCCCAGATCAGCGACGAGCTTTCCGTCGACGGCCTCTTTCAGTTCAAGCCCCGCCAGCCGCTTTCCGCCAGCGACCCGAACGGCAACCTGTTCATCAACCAGGCTCCGGCCCGCCGCGAGGGCGGCAAGATGAAGGAGCTCTACGTCCGCTACGGCGACTACCGGGTCGGCAAGTTCGTGCAGGACTTCGGACGCGCCTACGCCCTGCTGCCGGGCTTCCAGGCGCAGGACCTGGTCGCCGAGTCCGAGCAGGGATACGAGCCCACGGAGATGATCGGCGTCGAGCGGATCCACGTCTTCAAAGACGAGGACGGCGGTTGGCGGCAGCTTTCGGTCTCGGCCTTCATGGTCGACCGGACCTTCCTGCACGAGAGCTTCCCGTACAACGAGGGCATCATCCACTACAAAGACGGCGGGGTCGGCAACACGCGCTGGCCCGAGAACGTGATGGTGACCTGGGACGTCCTGAACAAGCCCGTCGGGCACTGGGCGCACATGAACTACCAGGCCAGCGTCATCCGATGGGGCAAGACCTACGGCGGACAGCGGGGCGAGGTCTGGACCACGCTGGGCGCGGACCTCAGCATGCCGGTCCACGGCTCGGTCGACGACACCTTGCGCGGGCGCTACAGCCAGGTTCGCCTGTATGTCGAGGCGGCCCGCCGCGACAACTTCGAGGGGATGCCCGGCCGGGCGCGGGACTTCCTCAGCGCCTCGGCGCAATACATGGACGGACCCTGGATCCTCGACCTGACGACCACTCAGCGCTGGACCACCGACCGCATCGATCCCCTGCAGAAGGACGAGCTGTACGCGGCCAGTATCGGCTACACCCTGCCCTCGCGAACCGTCGTCAGTCTTAGCGCGGCCCAGGAGACGGTGGCCGGCCGCTCGGGCGCCTACCTGGGCCTGGTGCTGACCCAGACGCTCACCACCTGCAGCACGTGTTTGGCCCGGGCGTCCTACTATTGATCACAGGGCGACGCCGGCGTTTCGTTGTCGTTATCGCCGCGGTGCGGCGTCGGAAGACCGGAGAGGCAGGCGCCGCCAGCGCTCGCCTCACAGGAAATTAAGGTCGCATCACGCTCGCCGACAACTCGATCGTAGAGCGTGGCGCCGTTGGCGGCCTCGATCTGGCGCCGAGGAGAGGACATGGCCGAGAGCCGTCACGCAATACAGCCGTCGCACCTGCTGCACCCCCGCCTGGTCGCGCCCGGCGCCGCCCTCCTGATCGCGGCCTTCGCCACCGACGTCATCTACTGGCGGACGCTGCTCTTCCAGTGGAACAACTTCTCCATCTGGCTGCTCGCGACAGGCCTGGTCCTGGCGGCCCTCGCCGGCCTGGCCCTCCTGCTGGACGTCGCGCGGCGACGCATCGACGCGATGGCCTGGGGCCGCTTCGCCGGCTTCACCGTCGTGGCCCTGCTTTCGCTGCTGAACGCCTTCGTCCACAGCCGCGACGCCTACACGGCCGTGGTGCCGGAAGGGCTCGAGCTTTCGGCGCTGGTCACCGTGATCCTCCTCGTCCTCGGCTGGCGCGGCTGGAGCCTCGGCTCCGTCCGCCACGCCCATCCCTCCCAGCCTGGGGAAGCCGCCTGATGAGCTCGATCTCCCTTCGCGCGGGCTGCGCGCTCGCAGCACTCCTGACGTTGCAGGCCTGCGGCCAGAAAATCGCGGACCCGAGCACGCAATATGGCGCGCATCCTCAACTGCCCGCGCCGCACCAATACCTCATGCCGCCGATGCGGGTCCCGCCGGGGTCGGGTTGGAGCAAGGGCCAGACGCCGGTCGTGCCGGCCGGGTTGCAGATCAGGGCGTTCGCGACCGGCTTCAAGCATCCGCGGTCCGTCTACAGCCTGCCGAACGGCGACGTCCTGGTCGTCGAGTCCAACGGCCCGAAATCGCCGATCTACCGGCCGAAGGACTATGTGGAGGGCAAGGTGAAGGCCCTGGCGGGCTCCGCGGCCCCCGCCGGCAACCGCATCATCCTCCTGCGGGACACCAACGGCGATGGGGTCGCGGACCTGCGCACCGTCTTCATCGACCACCTGAACTCGCCGTTCGGCCTCGTGCTGGTGGGCAGCGACCTCTACGTCGCCGCCACCGACGCGATCCTGAAATTCCCCTACGCGCCAGGCGAGACGCACATCACTGCGCCGGGGGTGAAGATCACCGACCTTCCGGCCGGGCCGATCAACCACCACTGGACCAAGAGCCTGACGGCCAGCCCGGACGGATCGAAGCTCTATGTGGGCGTCGGCTCCAACAGCAACATCACCGAGAACGGGCTGGCCGTGGAACTGGGCCGCGCCGCGATCTGGGAGGTCGACCGCGCCACGGGGCTGAAGCGCATCTTCGCCTCGGGCACACGCAATCCCACCGGCGTGGCCTTCGAGCCGCAGACCGGCAAGCTCTGGGCGATCGTCAACGAGCGCGACGAGATCGGCCCGAACCTCGTCCCGGATTATCTGACGTCGGTAAAGGAGAACGGCTTCTACGGCTGGCCCTACAGCTATTTCGGCCCGCACGTGGACGTACGCGTGCAGCCGGGGCGGCCGGACCTGGTCGCCAAAGCCATCGCGCCGGACTACGCGTTGAGCTCCCACGTCGCCCCGCTCGGCATGGTCTTCACCGCGGCCTCCAGCCTGCCGGCCTATCGCAGCGGCGTCTTCGTGGGCGAGCATGGCAGCTGGGACCGCAGCCCCCTGAACGGCTACAAGGTGGTCTATGTGCCGTTCCGCGACGGCCGCCCGAGCGGGCCGCCGCAGGACGTGGTGACGGGCTTCCTCAGCGCCGACGGCGCACACTCCAGGGGCCGGCCGGTGGGCGTCACGCTGGACCACACCGGGGCGCTGCTGATCGCCGACGATGTCGGCAACGTGGTGTGGCGCGTCAGCCCGGCGGGGGCCTGACCCAGCCGGGGTCTCGTGCGCGCCTCATTCCCACTTGATCGGCCCGCCTCCAGGCCGAACTGAGCCTGGAGACGGGCGGCTTCAACAACTATCGGCAGATCTGGACCTGGCGATATTGGACGTCGCCGTAGCCATCCTCATAGGCCTGGTTTTGCCAGCCGCACCGCTGTTGTGAGTAGGCAGGCGCGTAGGCGTAGGGTTGCGAGTAGCCGTACGACTGGCTGTAGCCCTGCGACTGTGACCCGGAGAGCGCCGAGCCTAGCAGCAGGCCGGCGAGGCCCGCCACCACGACGGCGCCGCTGTCGTCACGGTAGGTGTCGCGGCCGTAGCCGCTGCGGCCGCGATCGTAGCCACGGCCATAGTCAGTGCGGCCCTGGCCGCGATCATAGCTGCGCTCTTGCGAATCGCGGCCATTCCAACCGCCTGCCCGGCCATGGCCGTACGATTGCGCGGAAGCGACGACGGGGCTGACGACGACCGCGAGGCTCGCAACGGCCAGCAAAATCTTCTTCACAACCATTCTCCTTCACGGGCGCCAGCAATGTCCGGCGGACAGGCTGGAGGGCCGATTGCGAGGGCCAGGGGACCTGGCCGCTCGTCATGCAGGAGGTTGCGCTATCGCCGATGAACGGGGTCGGGGCGGCGCGTTGGCGGCCATTCATTAGCGCAAGACCGGGGCGACAAACGCCGTCCGAGGGCTCCGCGCGGCGAGCGATTTCAACGAACAAGGTTCGAACGGCCGACGCAAAAAAAATGCGCGCAAAGGGAACGGTCTCCGGAAACCTCTGATTTGGCGGCGTCGGACGGGGAATGGTCCATGGCCGCACGAGCTCAGGTGAACGCGCCAGCCCTTATGCAGGCGGCGAGCGGATTCAGGCGCAGCCTGCATAGCGCCGCTCTACGGCTGCCGCGCGACCCCGCCTGCGCGGAACTCATATCTGCGGTGATGCGCGCGGGGCGTCATGCGACCCGGCAGGGTTGGCGTGTTCACGAGCACGGCGCGGTGTTCGAGACCGGCGATGCGGCGCCGGACAGACGAATCCTTCTGGCGGCCGACGGGGCGCAGGACAGCGGTCACGATCTCGAGGAAATGGACGCCCTCACGCTCGACGCCCTGCTGGTCGTGCTCGACCTGCTGGCTCGCTCGCCCGACGGCGCGGTGGTCAACGCGCGCACGGTCCTCGAGGCGAAAAACTACCGGCGCTGCGGCCGCGAGCGCCAGGCCTTCGAACGCAAGATCCTGGAGCACCTGCGCCGGTTGGCGCGCTTGAATCTGGAACTGGCGGGCGGGGTTCAGCCATTCTTCGACTTCGCGCCGCGCAACGTCGCGCGCACCGACTTCATCGTCCGGCCCGGAACCGCCCTGGCGACCGGCCTGGCGCTGGAAACGACGACGGAACTGCCACGCTCGGTGCTGCACATAGACCATCGCCGAAACCGGCGCGCCGAGCCGCTCGCCAAGAAGCTCGCTGTGCTCTTCGCCCTGTCGGGCCCAATCCCCAACGCCTCGATCGCCGCCCTGCTCGTCCGCGTGGGCGAACCGATCGGCGCAGGCGGGGAGCCGCGACAGGGCCGGGTCGTGCTGCGCTTCGACGCCGCCATCGCCCTTCTGGTGACGCTCGGTCAGTTGGAGATCCGCAACGCCCCCGCGATCACGCGACGCAAGGGCTGGATCCAGCGCTGGCTCTCAAGCCAGGTGGCGATAGAGCCCTCGGGCGCGGCCTTCGCGGCAAGCGGCGGCGCGCGCCATCCGACCCTGCTCAACGGCGAGACCCTGCACTCTCCACGTCCGACGATCGCTCCTGAATGGGCGCCGTTCGAGCCGTCCCGCGGACGTGGCCGCCCGCGGTTCACACCGAGCGAACAGCAGCGGCAGCTGGTCGAGACGATGTATGGGCGTGGCCGCACGCGAGAGACTATCGCCGACACCATCGGGGTCAGCTTGCCGACCCTGCGCCGCTACTTCGCCGCCGAGCTCGCCCGATCGCCCTCGGAGCCCTTGCGGTTGAGCTGTGACGAGCACCCGGTCATCAGGCGGCGTGGAAACAGCTTCAGCTCCGATGACTGAGGGGCCCTCCATCGATCATCGCGCCTCGAGATTGAGCCGGGCGGAGACCGCGAAGCCAACGCGGTCCTGCACCACCAAGGGCGGTAAGCAGGCGTAGGCCTTCAGGGTCGGATAGAGCGCGTTCGCCGCCGTATCGATGCCCTCGTCCCAGTAGTCCATGCCCTGGACGAAATGGATGCCGCGATGGCGCAGGGGAAGACATTCCCCCAACAGCGCGCGGGCTCCCTTGGGCGAGATGGAATAGCCGACCATGCCGAAGGCGTTGACCAGCCGCACCAGCCTCGGCTCGCCCGCCGCGGCCTGGAAGGTTTCGTGATCGCTCAGGTCCGAGCCGAAGAACTCGATCGCCGCCTTCGATGTCCCGTAGTCGACCCACAGCCGCAGGCGATCGACGAGGTAGCCCCACAGAACCAGGTCCCAGTCGTCGGGCAGCTCACGCATCAGGGCCGCGGAGCGCTCGTCGAACCCCAGGTCTACAGAGACATCATCCTCGAAGACGGTGAGCGGGCGCTCGGCCTCCACCGCCTTGCGCCAGAGAGCGATGTGGGACAGCGCGCAACCAAGCGTTCCGGCAGAATAGGTGCAGTCGGGCCGGATGAGTCCTGAACTGACCAGCTCGTCGCGATCCAGGAGCGCGCCCTCGACCGCCGGGAACCGCTGGACGCGCGCGAGGTGGTCATTGCGGGCCATGAAGCTGGTCCATCGGTCGCGGCTGCGATCGAGGTTGATGACGTGCATCTCGGGCCCCGGCTTCGCGCCGGCCGTCGGTTTGGCGCACTCGGACAGGCGCGCTTTGTCGCGCCCGGGCGCGGACGCGACCTCATCGCGCTGCGGATCGAACCGGAGCGTCCGGGGATTCAGGCTCGGGAAGATCAGTTCGGCCTGGAACTTCGGGAGCTCGTACTGCGGAAAGCACCGCGAACTGCTGCGGTTGTGCAGGTAGTGGAGCGCCACGCCCGTTCGGTCGTAGACGCCGTCGATGCGAAACCTCTCCCGCGCCTGGCGCGCGAACTGCCCGTCCTCGTCGAAGTCGACATCCGGATAGGGCGCGGCTTCCCAGACCGCCTTGCGGAATGCGTAGGAGAACCCAAAGCCGAGTTCGTTGTCGGCGAAGCCGCCGTTGTTGGTCCCATCCAGGGACACCAGCGTCGCGCCGCCGGCGTCGCATCGGTAGTGCGGGCCCTGCTTCCGCTGAAGGTCCCAATAGCCGAAGAAGTCCGAGCGCTCGTCGTAGAGGAACCAGCCGCGCAGATTGACCAGGTCCGCGCGCTGGTCGTTCAGCGCGGCCAGCATCCGGCTCACATAGGAGGGGGCATAGAAGTCGTCGTCGTCGAACTGGACGATGTATTCGCCGCGCGCGCGGTCGATCAGCCGGTTGCGCTTCTCCCCGACGGTGAGGCGCCCCTCCGTATGCTGATAGCTGACGTTCGGCGCTTCGGCTTGCCGCAAGGCGGGGTGCGGTTCGGAGCTGTCGTCGAGGATCAGCCACTCCACGTCGGAATAGTCCTGGCTCCCGAAATAGCCCATCGCGGCCTGGAGGAACTCCGGCCGGCCGCCGGTCGGGGTGATGATGCTGACCAGGCCGGAAGAGCTCCTGCGGACCGCAGGCGCGGGCAGCGCCGGCGCAAACGCCGGTGAGGCGATCTCCGGCCCCCGCACCGCCAGTTCCAGCCGCGTGGCCGGCCGCTCGGCCAGCCGGGTGACAGAGAAGCGCGCGTTGCTGGCGATCCGATCCCGATCGCCCGGCGGCAGGTCCGGTCTGGCCAGGATGGCCAGGGAGGCGTCGAGCGCCTCCTGGTGGTGTTCCGCCCAATAGGCGTTGACGGAGAACTCGTCGCGCAGCCCGTAGTCGTAGATCCAGGTCTCGACAAAGAGGTCGCCAGGCGAAGCCGACAGCTGCAGACCGGGCTTCCCGATCTCGTAGCCTTCGGCGTTGCGGCCTTCGAGACGGCACAGGCGGCAGGCGCCATGCAGCGCCTCTGCCCGCCACGGGCAGACCTCCGCCGCCCGGCGATAGAGCGCCAGCACCTCATCCTTGTCGGCCCCCAGCTCGTCCTTGAGCTGCGCCGCGCGATAGAGGCTGATGTAGATCTCCTGGTCCCAGAAGCCGAGCTCCGCCCGCTTCAGGTAGTATTCGACGGCCTTCGAGCGTTCGCCAAAGTCCTTATAGCTCTGCGCCAGGTAGAAGGTGTAACGGGCCCGGAGAAAATCGCTCGGCTCGGTCGCGAGCGCGCGCTCCAGCACCGCCGCATCGCGCTGGTAGGTGGTGGGGTCCCGCCGGCGGGCGCCGTCGTGGTTGCGCCGCATCACGACGCCGTCCAGGTGACCGGGCGGGGCCGACCCTTCGCAGGTCAGGAACTCGTGGAGCACGCCTTCGTAGCGCCACGGCAGCCGGTTGGCGACGAGCTGCATCCGCTGGTAGGTGATCCCGCCGTCGGCGATGTCGACCATCAAGGCGTCGGCGTCGAGCTCCGGCAGCTCGAAGCCCGCCTTCAGCTCGAGTGCGTCGTCGGCGTCGATGATCAACGAGTAGGCGGCGTGGGGCCGCGCCAGCGCCAGCGCCTCGGACCGGTTGAACGCAAAGTCCCGCCAGGGCCGCTCATGCAACTCACCGGGCAGCCCCGCCAGGTGAGCGCGGATGATGTCCTGCGTCCCGTCCGTAGAGCCCGTGTCGACGATCACCCAGTAGTCTATGATCGGCCGCACGGAATCGAGACAACGGCGTATGACCGGCGCCTCGTTCTTGACGATCATGCAAAGACAAACGGTCCGTCCTTCGGCGTTCATTGGTCGTCCAGGCTCGTGATCTGTGGGGCGACATCGAGACCCGAATAAACTCGCGGCAAGATGAGTTCATGCGGGCGGCCTACAACTCGTCGAAGCGCGTGACCGATCCGAACCCATCTGCGAAAACAGATGCCGATGCGGAACTTCCTGAACACTGCAAAGCTTTCTGTGTTCTCTCGCGCGCCTCGACGTGATCCCGGCCGCCTGACGCGGCGCGCCATGTTCGCAACACTTGGCGCGAGCCTGGCGGGGTCGTTGATCAGCATGGCGCGGTCACCCACCGCAGGAGGCGAGCGATCGATGTCAAACTTTTCGCCGCCCATCGAGCCTGGCGTGACCTTGCTCTCCGCGCCGATCGAGCTTGCCGGCGACTGGGGCAAGATGGCGCCTGACACTGCAATCACGGTGCTCGACCGGATGCGACGGGCCTGCCTGCAGGACGCGCGGCTCGTCTCGGACCGCCAGCCGACCCGCATCCGCGTCGACGAACACGACTCTGGAGTTCCGGCTGTCTGGCTCCACCCGGACGGGAGCGCGGTGGCCTGGATCATCGTCGACATCGGCGAGCGCGCCTGGGCGCAGCTCGCCTACCAGTTCGGCCACGAGCTCGGCCACGTGACGGCGAACAGCTGGGTTGCGCACGCCAAGCCAAAGGGCCCGAGCCAGTGGCTGGAGGAGGCATTGGTCGAAGCCTTCTCGCTGCGCGGCCTGGCCCGGCTGGCGAAGGACTGGTCGGCGTCGCCGCCCTTCCCCGGCGACCAGGCCTATGGCCAGGCGATCGCCGACTACCAGGCCAACATCGTGTCCGACTACCGGCGGCTGGCGGCCGAGCAGGGCATGACCAAGGGCCGCCCCGCGACCTGGTTCCGCCGCCACAGGGCCGAGATCGAGGCCGGAGGCGGCCTGAACGCCTTCGCGCGCGCGGCCTCGGTGGAGATCCTGGCGGCCTACGAGCGCATCCCCGGGGCCGTCGAGGCGCTGGGCGCCCTGAACCGCTGGCCGGGTCGGACGGAGCTGCCGCTCCCCGAGTACCTGAGGCAGTGGGAGGAAAGCTGCAAGGAGCTGGGCGCCTCGCCCGACCTGCCGGCGTTTCTCCGAACGGGGCTGAAGCCCGGTTGACGCGAGGGCGCGCCTGAGCCGCTGACGACGGCGAGCGAGCGGCCCGGACTTTCCAGCCCGGGCCGCTCCTCTTGGCCCTATTACGTCCCGCCGCCCTGCGGATGGTCAGGGCCGCTCGAACGACTGAGAAGCCCCTGGACCTGCTTCGCGGCGTCGAGGCCGGTGGCGATCCCGCCGCCCGCAGTCTGCTGCTTGAGCAGCTGCTGCGGCGAAGCGGCATTGGTCCCGATCGCACCCGCCCCCACCACGGCCTGTGGCGAGACGATGCCGGTCGTTTTCCCATCGCTGGGGAAGGCGAACAGCGTCTTCAGGGCGCCGACGACCAGGCCTGCTCCTCCCGTTGGCGTTGGCGACTGTGCGTTTCCGCCCGTGGTGAACCCATGGGTGTCCACGCGGCCGACGAGGCTCTGCAGCACCGAAGTGGTCTGGGTCGTGCTGCTCGCCGTCACCGCCGAGTTCTGATTGCCCCGGTTGTTGTCGTCGTCGCCGGGACCCGTCGGACCTCTGGGACCCGTCGGACCTGTCGGCCCGCGCGGTCCAGTGGCTCCTGTCGTGCCGGTCGGGCCCCGAGGTCCAGTCGCGCCGGTTCCGCCCGTGGAGCCCGTCGGACCCGTGCGGCCGGTCGAGCCGGTTCCGCCGGTGGGGCCTGTCGGTCCCGTGTGGCCGGTCGAACCTGTCCCGCCCGTGGAGCCTGTCGGTCCAGTGCGGCCGGTCGAGCCCGTCCCGCCGGTGGGGCCTGTCGGTCCCGTGCGGCCGGTCGAACCCGTCCCGCCCGTGGAGCCCGTCGGACCCGTGCGGCCGGTCGAACCCGTGCCGCCCGTGGAGCCCGTCGGACCCGTGCGGCCGGTCGAGCCGGTTCCGCCGGTGGGGCCTGTCGGTCCCGTGTGGCCGGTCGAACCTGTCCCGCCCGTGGAGCCTGTCGGACCCGTGCGGCCGGTCGAGCCCGTCCCGCCGGTGGGGCCTGTCGGTCCCGTGCGGCCGGTCGAACCCGTCCCGCCCGTGGAGCCTGTCGGACCCGTGCGGCCGGTCGAACCCGTCCCGCCCGTGGAGCCCGTCGGACCCGTGTGGCCGGTCGAACCTGTCCCGCCCGTGGAGCCTGTCGGTCCAGTGCGGCCGGTCGAGCCCGTCCCGCCGGTGGGGCCTGTCGGTCCCGTGTGGCCGGTCGAGCCTGTCCCGCCCGTGGAGCCCGTCGGACCCGTGCCGCCGGTGGAGCCTGTGGGACCCGTCCGGCCGGTCGAACCCGTCCCACCGGTGGAGCCCGTCGGGCCTGTGCCACCGGTCGAACCCGTGCCGCCTGTGGTACCTGTAGGCCCGGTCCCGCCCGTTCCCCCTGTCGAACCAGTGGGGCCCGTTCGGCCGGTCGAGCCGGTTCCGCCCGTCGTCCCGGTTGGGCCGGTGGAGCCGGTGGTTCCGGTCGGACCCGTAGGCCCTGTGCCCCCCGTCGCACCAGTTCCGCCCGTTCCGGTTGGGCCGGTGGAGCCCGTGGAGCCCGTGGAGCCCGTGGAGCCCGTGCCGCCCGTAGGCCCGGTGCCGCCTGTGCCACCGGTCGAACCGGTGGTTCCCGTCGCGCCGGTTCCGCCCGTCGGTCCGGTTGGGCCCGTGGATCCGGTCGAGCCAGTGGATCCGGTCGAGCCTGTCGGCCCTGTGCCCCCGGTGCCGCCGGCGCCCGTTGGGCCCGTGGAACCGGTGGAGCCCGTGCCGCCCGTAGGCCCGGTGCCGCCTGTGCCACCGGTCGAACCGGTGGTTCCCGTCGCGCCGGTTCCGCCCGTCGGTCCGGTTGGGCCCGTGGATCCGGTCGAGCCGGTGGAGCCCGTTGTCCCGGTCGGTCCCGTGCCGCCAGGGTCGCCCGTCGAGCCTGTACCACCGGTCGCGCCCGTCGTGCCCGTGGTCCCGGTCGGTCCTGTGCCGCCCGTTGCGCCCGTTCCGCCAGTCGGTCCCGTGGATCCGGTCGAGCCGGTGGTTCCCGTGGAGCCGGTGGTCCCGGTCGGCCCTGTGGTTCCCGTCGGGCCGGTCGCGCCTGTCGGGCCTGTGCCGCCCGTCGGTCCGGTTTCGCCCGTGGTTCCCGTCGGCCCGGTGGTCCCTGTCGGTCCCGTGCCGCCTGTCTCACCCGTTGGTCCGGTGGTCCCCGTCGGGCCCGTGGTTCCAGTCGGGCCGGTGCCGCCGGTTTCGCCCGTTGGGCCTGTGCCGCCCGTCGCGCCAGTGGGTCCGGTTTCGCCCGTGGTACCGGTTGGCCCGGTGGTCCCTGTCGGTCCCGTGCCGCCGGTTCCGCCCGTTGGGCCAGTGCCGCCCGTCGCGCCGGTGGGTCCGGTTTCGCCCGTGGTGCCGGTTGGCCCGGTGGTCCCTGTCGGTCCCGTGCTGCCGGTTCCGCCCGTTGGGCCCGTCGTCCCCGTTGGTCCGGTGGGACCGGTTTCCCCCGTGGTCCCGGTGGGGCCGGTGGTCCCCGTCGGGCCTGTGCCGCCAGTCTCACCCGTTGGGCCGGTCGTCCCCGTCGGGCCCGTGGTTCCCGTCGGCCCGGTTGTCCCGGTCGGTCCTGTGCCGCCCGTCTCACCCGTCGGGCCGGTGGTTCCTGTCGGCCCCGTCGTCCCGGTCGGTCCCGTGCCGCCGGTTTCGCCCGTCGGTCCCGTGGTCCCGGTCGGCCCGGTGGTCCCGGTCGGGCCGGTGCCGCCAGTTCCGCCCGTTGGGCCCGTGGTCCCGGTTGGTCCGGTGGGACCGGTTTCCCCCGTGGTCCCGGTCGGCCCGGTGGTCCCGGTCGGGCCGGTGCCGCCAGTCTCACCCGTTGGTCCGGTGGTTCCCGTCGGCCCCGTGGTTCCAGTCGGGCCGGTGCCGCCGGTTTCGCCCGTTGGGCCTGTGCCGCCCGTCGCGCCGGTGGGTCCGGTTTCGCCCGTGGTGCCGGTTGGCCCGGTGGTCCCTGTCGGTCCCGTGCCGCCGGTTCCGCCCGTTGGGCCCGTGGTCCCGGTTGGTCCGGTGGGACCGGTTTCCCCCGTCGTCCCGGTCGGGCCGGTGGTCCCGGTCGGGCCTGTGCCGCCAGTCTCACCCGTTGGGCCGGTGGGCCCCGTCGGGCCCGTGGTCCCGGTGGGGCCTGTAGTCCCCGTCGGACCCGTGGTCCCCGTCGGGCCCGTGCCACCCGTCGCCCCCGTCGGCCCTGTGCCACCCGTGGCGCCTGTCGGCCCTGTGCCACCCGTCGCGCCCGTCGGCCCTGTGCCGCCCGTGCCGCCCGTCGGCCCCGTGCCACCGGTCGCACCCGTCGGTCCTGTACCGCCCGTGCCGCCCGTCGGCCCGGTTCCGCCCGTTGGGCCAGTCGGCCCCGTGGTCCCCGTCGGCCCGGTCGATCCCGTCGGGCCGGTCGGTCCTGTGATTCCCGTGCCTCCGGTGCCGCCAGTGCCGCCCGTCCCGCCGGCGCCGGTCGGGCCCGTCGGACCGGTCGGGCCGGTGTTGCCGGCCGCCGCAGCCGCGGTCAGCTGGAAGACGCCGTCGTTGTTATCCGTGTCGGCGCCGCTGACCGTACCCGGACCCGAAGCCGGGACGGTGAAATTCCCCGCCCCAATGACACTCCAGCTAGCGTTGTTGTTGCCACCGTTCTGGACCATCGCGGTGATCGTATAGGTTCCAGCCACAGGAACATTCACGAGCATTGCGACCGAGGTCATCGGCGCCGCGGCGGCTGCCGGGAGTCCGAAGCTATATACAATAACTCCGGACGAATTCGTGATGTAATACTGCACGCCGGTCTGGCTGGTGCCATTTGCGGTAGTATCTAGCGTCCCCGTGAGCGTCACTTCAAGGCTCAGGACACCCGCGTAACTTGCCGTCCCGGCATCCGTCAGCGGCGGCGCCACACGCGCGCCGGCCGACACCGCCAGATCCCACCGCCCGCCCAGAGCCGCCGCGCCCACCGGCGCCGTCGCAGCCGAGACCTCGGCGCCCGCCGCCTCGGCGAGCGCCGCGACAAACGCCGCGCCCCCCTGCCCGGCCGCCGTCTCGCAGCTCCACAGCCGCAGGTCGCCGTCTTCCGCCAGCGCCCGTCCGATCGCCGCCAGGTTCGCCGCATCGCGCGCGAGCGCCGCCGCGGACCA
Organism: Phenylobacterium hankyongense; assembly: GCF_003254505.1. Classification (NCBI taxonomy): domain Bacteria; kingdom Pseudomonadati; phylum Pseudomonadota; class Alphaproteobacteria; order Caulobacterales; family Caulobacteraceae; genus Phenylobacterium; species Phenylobacterium hankyongense. The sequence continues at coordinate 3,452,552 of NZ_QFYP01000001.1, forward strand.
GTCCCCGCCGGCGAAGCTCACCCGCCCAGGCGCGCCGTGCGCGATGACGTGCACCGCGGCCAGGTTGCGGCGGCCGGCCAGCGCCTCCGCCATCTGCGCGGCGGCTGGACGCGTCGCATCCAGCAGCACAGCTGCGACGCCCGGACGGAGCTCGGCGAGGATCGTGCGCAGATCGCTGACTGCGGGATCGATGAAGAGGATTTCGGACGGGCTGGTCATGATGCAGTTCCCCGGAGACCGGTTTGCATGGCGCAAGGCCTGGATGCGGAAAGGCCCGGCCGCGCGGCGACCGGGCGATGACGATTGGTGGAAGCGAGATCCATCGACGCGGCGGACCTCATCTCAGGCTCCGATCGCGCCCTGCGGTCGTGTCGGCGCCTCGACCTTGAAGCCGGCGGAGACGAAGTCGCCGGCCGCGTCGAACACGCCCACGTCGAGGCTGTCGGAAAGGTCCGGCACCTTCACGTTCAGCTGGAAGGCCCGGCTTATCGGCGAGGCGTTCGGCAGGGTGAGGTTGCCGACGATGGCGTTCCTCGCCTTGTCGAAGACGAAGTAGGTGACCGGTGCGGTGGTGGGCCCCTCGGGGATCGGGCCGGAGACGGTCACCTCGAGCGCCAGCAGCCTGGCATATCTCGCGACGCCCGCAGGCGTCAGCGGCGGCTCAATGAATTCGACGTCGACAGCTCTATCCACGAATAGAAAGTCGGACTTACCCATTACACCCTCGAATTCTATGATCACTGCAGCTTCCGTCGCGGCCTCGCTTCAGCCGCCGACACAAGGACAAGTTGATGTGCTTCGCCGGCACGGATGTGCCGCCGCCCGCCCCGCCTAAACGTCGCGAATACCGAAACCGCGTTTATGACCGCCCGCCGGTTGCAGAACACCTGCAACCCAATGCCAGCGTTGTGCCGACGTTATTATTCTGACGGACAAACAATCAAGGCCACTCAACGTGATACCGGCGATCGATTAAATTCAGCTTGGCTTTACAAAAGCTCAGAGTGGTCGAATATAAGATTTGATAATTCAATATGCCGAATGACTGCCAGACAGCGGCGAATTAATTTCTATTGACGCCGCTCTGTTTCTGTCGAGACCTGACGGATCGTGCGCTCCTCACAATGGAGCACCTGTCCGGGCGTCGTTTCGATGAACATGGCCACCGCCGAAGCTTCAGAGCGCAGCACTTTGCTTGAGGCGTTGGCGGTCGTAGGTCGAGAGCAGGGCCTGGACCTCACGGTCGACATCATTCGTCGCCGGTTTTCTTTGAGCGACAAGGAACTCACGACTTCGGAAGCCGTGGGACTTGCAGCTGAGCTTGGACTTCAGGCGCGGCCCCTGCGCGTCGGCTGGCGCGACTTGCCGCGACTGCGGAAGGTTCTCCCCGCGATCCTGACCCTGCGCAGCGGCGCGGCTCTCGTTCTTGAAGCCTTCGTCGAGGACCCGAACGCCGGTCAGGTGGCGGTGATCAAGGATCCCTCCTCCCACGAGGGAACGCGCGCTGTGGTCGACCAGGCGCAGCTCGAGGCGGTCTGGGACGGCGAGCTGATGCTGGTGAAGCGCGCCCACGCTCAGTCGGCGGAGGAGCAGCCGTTCGGCCTGATGTGGCTGCTGGGCCAGGTGCTGCGTGAACGCCGGATCTTCCGCGACATCGGCATCGCCTCGCTGGCGAGCACCGTCTTCGCCATAGCCCCGCCGTTCATCGCCATGATCGTGATCGATCGGGTGCTCGTGAACCAGTCGTCGGCGACCTTGTCGGTGCTGGCGCTGAGCCTGGCCCTGCTCGTCGCGTTCGACGCCGTCCTGACGTTCGCGCGCCGCGTGCTGGTGGAAGCCACCGCCACGCGGATCGACGGCCGGCTGAACCTCTACATCATGGACCGGCTGCTGCGGCTGCCCATGGACTATTTCGAGCGCACGCCGAGCGGCGAAACCATGAGCAAGCTGGCGAAGCTCTGGCAGATCCGCGGCTTTCTCACCGGCCAACTCCTCACCACCGTCCTGGACGTCATCACCCTTGTCGTGCTCGTCCCGGTGCTCATCGCCCTTCAGTGGATGTTGGCGCTGATGGTCTTCGCCTGCGCCGGCGCCATCTTCGTCATCATCTACCTCTTCCTGAAGCCGATCGGCCGTCGCTACGCCCGCGTGATCGAGGCCGAGACCGACAAGAGCGCGCACCTCTATGAGACGGTGCAGGGCATGCGGACCGTGAAGTCCCTGGCGCTGGAGGCCCGGCGGCGCCTGGAGTGGGACCGCAAGGTCGCCACCGCCGTGGGCGCCCGCCACGCGCTGGGCTCGCTGGCCAACCACGCCCAGACCTACGTCCTGCCGTTCGAGCGGATGATCTACTCCGGCTCGATCATCGTCGGCGCGGCGTTGGCCCTGGCCCACCCGGACTACATGGCGCCCGGCGTCATCCTGGGGTTCGCCATGCTCGCGGGCCGCACCGCGCAGCCGCTCGTGCAGGTCGCCAAGATGATGCAGGAGCTGGAGGAGGTGCGAGGCGCGGTCAGCGAAGTGGGTTCGGTCATGAACCTTCCGCCAGAGCAGGCGCGCGCCGGAACCGGGCTTCGCCTCCCGATCCGAGGGGAGATCTCCTTCCAGAACGTGCATTTCCGCTATGCGCCGGGCGCGCCCCTGGCGCTCGAGGCAGCGTCATTCGAGATCCGCGCCGGCACGATCTTCGGCATCATGGGGCGCAGCGGGTCCGGCAAGACGACGATCACGCGCCTGCTGCAGGGCCTGAATCCGAACTACGAAGGGATCATCAAGGTCGACGGGATGGACCTGCGCGAGATCGAGCTGCACCACCTGCGGAGCCACGTCGGCGTCGTCCAGCAGGAGAACTTCCTGTTCCGCGGCACGATCCGCGAGAACATCGGCATCGCCCGCCCGAATGCGCGCTTCGAGGAGGTCGTGCGCGCCGCGCAGCTCGCCGGCGCCGAAGAGTTCATCGAGCGCCTGCCGCGCGGCTACGACACCTTCCTGGACGAAGGCGCGACCAACCTTTCGGGAGGACAGCGTCAGCGGCTGGCGATCGCCCGCGCGCTCATCATCGACCCGCCGGTGCTGATCCTCGACGAGGCGACCAGCGCGCTCGACGCGGAGAGCGAGGCGATCATCAACGCCAACCTGCTCCGCATCGCCGAGGACCGCACAATCATCTGCGTATCGCATCGCCTGTCGATGCTGGTGCCGGCCGCCGCGATCCTCGTCATGGAGCGGGGCGCCGCTTACGACATCGGCGCCCACGAAGACCTGCTTCAGCGCTGCGATATCTACAAGCAAATGTGGCACCAACAGAACCGCCACGCCCACACCGGCGATCAACATGGTCAAGTTACTTACATCGGCGCACCGCGACCGCGCTGACCTCATCGCAGCGCCGATCAGCGCCTTCGAGTCCGAGACCCAGGCGCTGATCCAGCGGACCACGCCCTACAGCGAGCGCGCGATCCTGCACGTGCTCGCCGGCATCGTGTTGCTCGCCTTGCTGCTGATGGCGGTCATCAAGCTCGATCGGGTGGTGAGCGGCGAAGGCCGCATCCTGCCGTCGCAAGGCTCCTTGTTCATCCAGCCCCTGGACCGGGCGATCGTCACCCAGATCGTCGCGCACGCCGGGGACGTGGTGAAAAAGGGCGAGGTCCTCGCCTCCCTGGACCCCACCTTCGCGCAAGCCGATCTGAGCAACCTGGAGCAGAAGAGGGCGAGCGCCGACGCCCTGGTGAGGCGGCTCACGGCCGAGCAGACCGGACAGCCCTACGTCGCCGATCCCGCCTCCCCGTACAGCGTGCTGCAGGCCTCGATCTGGGCGGAGCGGCAGGCGCAGCACCAGCACACGATGGCGGAGTACGACGCGCGCATCCAGTCGGCGACGGCGGCGATCGACCGCAGCCGCCAGGGCGCGGCCAACTACCGGCGTCGGTCGGACATCGCCCGACAGGTCGAGCAGGCGCAGCTGGAGCTCGAGCGTCGGGGATACGGCAGCAAGCTGCGAACGCTCAGCGCCACCGACGCGCGGGTCGAGATGACCCGGATGACCTCGGAAAACGCCACCACCGCGGCCCAGGCCCAGCACGAGCTTGCGGCCGTACGCGCGCAGCGCGCCGAGTACGTTGGAAAATGGCGCTCGGACGTGGCGACCCAGCTCGTCACGGCGGAGAATGAGCTGGCGGCGACGACGCAGGGCCTGGCCAAGGCCGCCAAGGTCAGCGACCTCTCCACCCTCGTCGCACCCGCTGACGCGGTGGTCCTGAAGGTTGGCAGGGCGTCGATCGGATCGGTGATCGACCCCAGCGCCAACAACGCCGAACCGCTCTTCACCTTGACGCCGCTCAGCGGCCCTCTCGTGGCGGACATCCGCATCCGCGCGAAGGACATCGGCTTCATCCGCCCCGGCGACACCGTCCGCGTGAAGCTCGACGCCTATCGCTTCACGAGCCATGGCGTCGCCAAAGGGGTGATCAAGGGCATCAGCGCCGGTTCGTTCACGACCTCCGACGACGGCCAGGTCGTGCAGCCGTACTACCGGGCCCGCGTGGCGATCACGGACGCCCGCCTGCGCAATGTGCCGGCCAACTTCCGCCTCGTCCCCGGGCTCACCATCACCGGCGAGGTCCTGGTCGGCCGGCGGACGATCCTCGCCTACCTGTTCGACGGCGCCCTGCGGACCGGGGCGGAAGCGATGCGCGAGCCATAACGGCGGATGTGATGTTCTTCTCCGGTCTCCTGGATCGCGTTCGCCGTCGCCCGCCCATGACGCCGCACGAGCAGGCAGTGGCGGCAGACCGGCAGGGACGGCATGTGCAAGCCGCCGCAACCTGGCGTCGCCTCGCCGAGGCCGGCGACGCCGAGGCGGCGTACGCGCTTGCGCAACGCCACGAGCTTGGCCAAGGCGTGGTCCAGAACCATGTCGAGGCGGTCCGGCTCTACCGCCAGGCGGCGTGCGCAGGCGTCAATGCCGCCCAGGCGAAGCTCGGAGAGATCTACTTCTACGGCCGCGCCGCGCCGGCCACCGTCGAGTTGGCCGCGGCGCCGGGAGCCCTGAGGGACCTGTTTCCGTCCGGCGTGACCGTGCCGCGCGACTACGCCGAGGCCGCGCACTGGAGCCGGCTGGCGGCCGAAGGCGGCGACACGGCGGCTCAGGTGCGACTGGCTTTCATCTATGCGGCGGGCCTGGGCGTCGTTCAGGATCATGCGCTCGCAGAGCGCTGGTTCGAGGTGGCGGCCACGGCCGGCGATGATGGCGCGGCGTTTGGACTGGCCATGCTCTATGCCGGAGGGCAGCTCGGCGATGTGGATATCGAGCGCGCGCTGCCTTGGATGCAGGCCGCCGCGGCCTCCGGCAATAGCGGCGCTCAACTCTCGCTCGGCGTGCTGCACCTGCGCGGCGAGGGCGTCGGATCCGACGAACAGCGCTCAGCCGAGTGGATCGCGCGCGCCGCCGAAGCCGGCGAACTCGAGGCGATGTACCTTCTGGGACAGTTCCACAGGCTGGGCCTGGGCGTGCCGCCGGCCGCCTCCGAGGCCGAGACCTGGCTCAGACGCGCCGCGGTCCGCGGGCACGTCAAGGCGATGACCGCGCTCGGTGACCTGTTCGCGGCGGGCGCCTCCGCAGATCTCGCCGCCGCCGGGGCCCACTACCGCGAGGCCGCGGAGCTTGGCGACGGGCCGGCTCAGTTCGCGCTCGCCGAGCTTTACCTCCAGGGCCGCGGCGTGCCCTTCGACGTCCACGAGGCGGCCCGCTGGTTTCGTTCGGCCGCCCTGCAGGATGTCGTGCCGGCCTACGAGCGCCTGGGCGCGTTGTACGCCGACGGCCACGGGGTGGAGAAGGACATCGTCGCGGCGCGGGACTGGTTCGAGCGCGGCGCGGCGCGGGGGCATGGCCCTGCCCTTTTCGCCTTGGGCGTGATCGAGGAATATGGTCTTGCGGGGACGCAGGACGCCACGGCGGCGGAGCGCTGGTATCTGCAAGCCGCCGAAGCCGGCGTCGGCGAGGCCTGCCTGAAGCTGGGGCTCATGTACGCCGACGGGACGCTCGGCTTTGACCAGAGAGCCCTGGCCCTGGACTGGTTTCTCAAAGGCGAGCGTCTGGGAAACCTCGACGCCGCCTGCAACCTCGGCCTGCTGCAGGTGAGCGGCGCCTTGGGGCGACGCGACGTCGCCCAGGGCCTCCGGCGGCTGGAGAAGACGGCGGGCGCGGGAAGCCGAGCGGCCGTTTCCGCCCTGGCCCGGATCTTTCGAGACGGGGAATACGTCGAGCCCGACTTTCGCGCGGCCGAGCACTGGCTCCGCAACGCGCGGGAGGCCGACGTCGCTGACGGCGACGAGCAGAGATGAAGGTCAGTGAGAGCCCTCCACGGCTTCCCCGGCACTAGCGGAACTCGGCTCCATGCACGCTTGGCAAGCCCTACGACGCTCTGGGCGCGGCGGAGCCCGACCCGGGCGTAGCGCCATCCGCCGGCAGCTCCGTTCTGAAATTGGAACGCTGCGTCGCGGCGCTGCTGGATACTCCGTCGCTTTCGACCGCTGCATATGTGGCGCGTCACAAGCAACGGAGACCTCCAATGACTGTCAGCGCTCGCCACGACCCGCTCCTCAATCCCGAAAACCACGCCCTTCTGCTGATCGACCATCAGTATCTGCAGATGCTCACGACCCGTTCCCATGAAGTGGGCGACATCATCAACAATGTCGCAGCCGTCGCCGAGGGCGCGAAGATCTTCAACGTGTCCACGTTGGTGACCACCGCCTTCGCCGAAAAGCAGAATGTCGTCTCGGCGCTGGCCGACGCCACCTCCGATCAGGTTCCGATCGACCGCACCACGCTCAACTCGTGGGAAGACCCGCGGATCACCGATTGGGTAAAGGCCAAGGGCAAGCGCAAGCTGGTGATGGCCGGCCAGTGGACCGAGGTCTGCCTGGCCATGCCTGTGCTCTCGGCGCTGGCCGACGGCTATGAGGTCTACATCATCACGGACGCGTCGGGCGGCGCCACGAAAGAGGCGCACGACATGGCCGTCCAGCGGATGGTCCAGGCCGGCGCCGTGCCGATGACCACCTGGGCCTATGTGAGCGAGCTCCAGCGCGACTGGGCGCGCGAGACCGCCGGCGCGGTGTCCAACCTGTTCGCCGCGCGCGGCGGCGGCTTCGGCCAGGGCCTGCGCTGGCAGTGGCAGCTGCTCGCGCTCAAGGAAGGCTCACGCTGACCCACGTACCGGGGATCGCGGCCAGGTGTCCGCGATCCCTCGCCGCTCCACGAGCCCTCACCGCAAGGACGACCCCATGACCACCCAGCGAACCATCAAGCGCCTGCACCCCGCGCTGCGCGACGACATCGCCGACCTGCAGACCCGTCGGCCTCTGCCGAGTCGGGCCCTGCCGAACCTCGGCGCCTTCCTGTTCCTCAATCACCATGGGCCGCAGGTCTATCCGCCGCACAATGGCGGCCTGCCCTTTGGTCCCCATCCCCATCGCGGCTTCGAGACCGTGACCTTCATCCTTGAAGGCGAGCTCACCCATCGCGACACGGCGGGCCATGAGAGCGTCATCCTCGAGGGCGGCGTCCAGTGGATGACGGCCGGCAGCGGCCTCGTCCATTCCGAGATCTCCTCGTCGGAGTTCAAGCGCCAGGGCGGACCGCTGGAGCTTCTCCAGCTCTGGGTGAACCTGCCCGCACGTCTCAAGATGACGACGCCTCGCTATATCGGCGTGCAGCGCGCCGGCATCCCGTCTTTGCCCGGCGCCAACGACAAGGCGCAGGTGAACCTGATCGCCGGCCGTCACCACGACGCCGAAGGCCCGATCCCTTCGCTGACCGGGGTGTTCATGACCACGGTCACGGCGCAGGCCGGCGGCAAGGTCCGCTTCGACGGCCTCGGCGGTCGCGATGTCTTCCTCTATGTCGCCCGCGGCGCGATCGACGTGGCCGGCCGCCGGGCCGCCGCCTTCGATCTGGTGGAACTCGACGAGGGCGACGCCGTGGACATCGAGGCGACGGCCGATACGGTCCTGGTGTTCGGCCATGCCGAGCCCATCAACGAGCCGATCGTCAGCGGCGGCCCGTTCGTGATGAACACCGCAGAGGAGATCCAACAGGCCTTCTCCGATTTTCGCGCTGGCCGCCTGGGCGCCATAGTCTAACGGATCGTGGTGACGAACCGGGGGAGTGTCGGGATGGGCGACAGCGAGGCGGACGATCTCATCCTTTTCGCCAGGATCGCCCAGCATGGCGGCTTCTCCGCCGCCGGTCGCGCCCTCGACATTCCCAAGTCGCGGCTGAGCCGGCGCCTTTCAGGGCTCGAAGAGCGGCTCGGCGCTCGCCTCATCCAGCGCAACTCGCGCGGCTTCTCGCTTACCGCGATCGGCGAGCAGGTTCGCGAGAAGGCCGAAGCGATCCTGGCCGAAATCGAGGCGACCCGGGCCATGGTCGAGGGTCATCGCGCACAGCCGCAAGGAACGCTCCGCGTCAGTTGCCCCGTCACCATCTCGCAATACTGGTTCAGTCCGCAGCTTCCCGCCTTCCTCGCCCGCTATCCACAGGTCCAGGTGGTGCTGGAGACGACCAACCGCCGCGTGGACCTGATCGCCGAGCGGATCGACGTCGCGCTTCGCGTGCGTCACGCCCAGATCGAAGAACCGGACTGCGTCATACGCAAGCTGTTGGACGCCCCGGACATCCTGGTCGCCGCGCCGCAACGGCTCGAACGCCTGGCCGGCCTCGGCCCGGACAATCTCCACCTGCTGGCCGACGGACAGACGCTGGCGACCGCCAGCGACGAGCCTCACCTCTGGCGGCTGGTCGATGCGTCCGGGAACGTTCATCATCTCAGCCACCGACCGCGGCTGATCACCAACGACATGGGGGCCGTGCGGCGCGCAGCGTTGGACGGAGCAGGTGTCGCGCTGATTCCGCTGATGGCCTGCGCCGACGATCTGGCCGCCGGCCGCCTGGTCCGATTGCTGCCGGACTGGAGCGCCGGCGCCGGCGTGCTCCAGGTGGCCTATGCGTCCCGTCGCGGGGTGGCCCCGCCCGTCCGGGCGCTCATCGACTTCCTCGTCGATGCCGCAGCCGCTCGCCCCGAGACACCGGCGTCCGGCTAGGTTGGGTACATGCCGTGCGATGACCTCGTGAAGACGAGGTCACGCAGCCCGACTCATTCCCACTCGATGGTGCCGGGGGGCTTGGAGGTCACGTCGTAGACGACGCGGTTGATCCCCTTCACCTCGTTGATGATGCGGGTGGCTGCGCGGCCTAGCACTTCCCAGGGGAACTCGAAGAAGTCGGCGGTCATGCCGTCGGTGGAGGTCACGGCGCGCAGCGCGCAGACCTCATCGTAGGTGCGGGCGTCGCCCATGACGCCGACGGTGCGCACCGGCAACAGGACGGCGAAGGCCTGCCAGATAGAGTCGTAGAGGCCGGCCTTGCGGATCTCGTCGAGGTAGATGGCGTCGGCCTTCTGCAGCACCGCGACCCGCTCGGGCGTCACCTCGCCGGGGATGCGGATGGCCAGGCCGGGACCGGGGAACGGATGGCGGCCCACGAAGGCCGGCGGCAGGCCGAGCTCGACGCCGAGCGCGCGGACCTCGTCCTTGAACAGTTCGCGCAGCGGCTCGACGAGCTTGAGCTTCATGTAGTCCGGCAGGCCGCCGACGTTGTGGTGGCTCTTGATCACCGCCGAGGGGCCGCCGCGCGCCGAGACGCTCTCGATGACGTCCGGATAGAGGGTGCCCTGGGCCAGGAAGGTCGCGCCTTCGACCTTGGCCGCTTCGCGGTCGAAGATCTCCACGAACACCCGGCCGATGGTCTTGCGCTTGGTTTCCGGGTCCGAAACGCCGGACAGCTGGCCGAGGAATTCATCAGCCGCATCAACGTGCACCAGCGGGATGTTGTAATGGTCCCGGAACATGGTGACGACCTGCTCGGCCTCGTTGTGCCGCAGCAGGCCGGTGTCGACGAAGACGCAGGTCAGCTGGTCGCCGATCGCCTCGTGCAGCAGCACCGCCGCCACCGAGGAGTCGACGCCGCCGGAGAGGCCACAGATCACCCGCCCGTCGCCGACCTGGTCGCGGATCTTCTGCACCATCTCGTCGCGGAACGCGGACATGGTCCAGTCGCCCTTCAGCCCGGCGATCTTGTGGGTGAAGTTGCGCAGCATCAGGGCGCCGCGCGGGGTATGCGCCACCTCCGGGTGGAACTGGATGCCGTAGAAGCGGCGGCCCTCGTCGGCGATCACCGCGAACGGCGAGCCCTCGGAGGCGGCCACCACCTCGAAGCCCAGCGGGATGGCGGTGATCTTGTCGCCGTGGCTCATCCAGACGGTTTCGCGCTCGCCGATGTCGCCCAGACCCTGCAGCAGCGGCGACAGCCGCTCGATGAGGATCTCGGCGCGGCCGAACTCGCGCTCCTGGCCGCCTTCGACCGCCCCGCCCAGCTGGGCGCACAGGGTCATCTCGCCGTAGCAGATGCCCAGCACCGGCACGCCGAGCTCGAACACCCGCTGCGGAGCCGACGGGCTCTGCGCCTCGTGCACGCTGGCCGGGCCGCCGGAGAGGATCACCGCCTTCGGGGCGAAGGCGTCCAGCATCCCCTCGACCTTGTCGTAGGGGTGGATCTCGCAATAGACGCCGCTTTCGCGCAGGCGCCGAGCGATCAGCTGGGTCACCTGGCTGCCGAAGTCGACGATCAGGACGCGCTCGTGATCGGTGGGGGCGTGTGCGGTCTCGGTCATGGGGCTCTAGCTGGATTTGGGGTCTTTGCGGCGCTCCAGCACCGCGACGAAGAAGCCGTCGGTCGCCGAGGTCCTGGGCGACAGCCGCAGGTAGCCCTCGGCGGTCAGCCGCCCGGTCAGCGCCGGATCGGCGGTGGCGGGCCGGACCTCGAAGCCGTCGGTGCGGGCGAGGAAGGCGGTGACCCGGTCCTCGTTCTCCTCCGGCAACACCGAGCAGGTGACGTAGACGATCCGGCCGCCCGGCTTGACGAAGGTCGCGCCGGCGTCGAGCACCGCGTCCTGGTCGGCCTGGCGCTTCTCCAGCGTCTCCGGGGTCAGCCGCCACTTGGTGTCGGGATGGCGGCGCCATGAGCCGGTGCCGGTGCAGGGCGCATCGAGGAAGACCACGTCCATGCGGCCTTCCAGGCCCTTCAGCGGGTCCGGGTTGATCGGGGAGCGGATCTGCAGGTTGCGCACCCCGGCGCGTTCGCCGCGGCGGATGGTGTCGGCGAGCCGGCGGGCATCGGAATCGTAGGCGTAGATCTGGCCGGTGTTGCCCATGTCGCTGGCCAGCGCGAGTGTCTTGCCGCCGCCGCCGGCGCAGAGGTCGAGCACCTGCTTGCCCTTCACCTCGCCGGCCGCCGATGCGGCGATCTGCGAGCCCAGGTCTTGGACCTCGAACCAGCCCTTGGAGAACTGCGGGATGGCCTCCACCGCCCCGCTGCGGGCCGTGGGATCGAGCGCCGGCATGCGCAGCGCCGTCGCCAGCACCCCGCTGGGCTCGGCGTGCAGCGGCGTCAGCGCCTTCAGCGCCCGCTCCGGATCGGTCTTCAGGCGGTTGACGCGCAGGTCGACCGGCGCGCGTTCCGACAGCGCCTGGCCCTCTGCCGCCCGGTCGTCGCCGAAGGCGCGGACCAGCGAGGCGTCCAGCCAGTCCGGATAGTCGCCGCGCACGGCCGGCGGCGCCTCGGCGAGGTCCCGCGGGGTCGCCAGCGCCGCCCGCTCGGCGTCGGTGAGCGGCCCGGGCCCGTGCGGTTCTTCCGCCGCGGCCTCGGCGATCCGCTCCATCGGCCAGTCCCACAGGAAGCGCAGCGCCGCCAGGGAGGCCGCGCGCGGGCCCTCCTCGCCCATCCGCCAGGCCAGCGACCGCCGCCGGCGCAGGACGTCCAGCGCCAGGCCGGAGACCCAGGCGCGGTCCTTCGCCCCGGCGTAGCGCGCACTCTCGCCCCAGGTCTTCAGCGCCATCCGGACCGGCCGGTGGCGTTCCTCGATATCGGTGAGGACATCGATGGCCGCCGCGAGGCGTCCGGCGTCACGCAAGGGCTTTGCTCACAGGAAGATCGCCACGACCACCATCAGGAGGCCGACGAGGGAGACGAGCCAGACCAGGGTGCGGACGGTCGGCACGCCGGTGGCGTAGAGCGGCACATAGAGCGCGCGGGCCGCCACATAGAGGCCGCAGCCCCACAGGGTCAGCGGCCCCAGCTTCCCGAGCAGGTCGGCGGCGACCACCGCCGCCGCGAACAAGGGAAAGGTCTCCATGAAGTTGCGGAACGCCCGGTCGAGCCGCGCCGCCGTACCGCTGATCGGCATCGGCTCGTCCCGCGGGCCCCGCGCCCAGGCGAGGTTCTGCTGGCGCCGCGCGGCCACCGCCGCCCAGGCCAGCTGCACGATCCCGATGAGGATCGCGAACCCCAGCAACTGCAGTTCGGGCGCGGTGCGGACCATCCTAGGTCGGGCTCGGATAGTTCGGCGCCTCGCGGGTGATCATCACGTCGTGGACGTGGCTTTCGCGCAGGCCTGCGCCGGTGATGCGGATGAACCGCGCCCGGGTGCGGAACTGCTCCAGGTCGGCGGCGCCCACATAGCCCATGGCGGCGCGCAGACCTCCGACCATCTGGTGCAGGATCGGAGCGATCGGGCCCTTGTAGGGCACCTGGCCCTCGATGCCTTCCGGCACCAGCTTCAGGGCGTCGGAGACGTCCTTCTGGAAGTAGCGGTCCGCCGAGCCGCGGGACATGGCGCCCAGCGAGCCCATGCCGCGGTAGGTCTTGTAGGAGCGGCCCTGGTAGAGGAACACCTCGCCCGGCCCCTCGTCGACGCCGGCGAACACCGAGCCCATCATCGCCACCGAGGCGCCCATGGCGAGCGCCTTGGCGAGGTCGCCGGAGTACTTGATCCCGCCGTCGGCGATCACCGGCACGTCCGACCCCAGGGCAGCGCGCACCGCGTCGGCGATGGCGGTCAGCTGCGGCACCCCGACGCCCGCGACGATCCGCGTGGTGCAGATCGAGCCGGGGCCGATGCCGACCTTCACCGCATCCGCGCCAGCCTCGATCAGCGCGCGTGCGCCGTCATAGGTGGCGACGTTGCCGGCGACGATCTGCACGCGGTTGGTCTCGCGCTTGATCCGGCCGACCGCCTTGGCGACGTCGGCGTTGTGGCCGTGGGCAGTGTCGATCACCACCACATCGACGCCGGCGTCCACCAGCGCCATGGAGCGCTCGTAGCCCGCGTCGCCGACCGTGGAGGCCGCGCCGACCAACAGGCGGCCCTGCGCGTCCTTGGCGGCGTTCGGGTGCGCCTCGGACTTCTCCATGTCCTTGACGGTGATCAGGCCGACCGCGTGATAGTCGTCGTCGACGACGATCAGGCGCTCGATCTTGTGGCGGCGGAGCAGCTCGCGGGCCTCGGCCTGGCCGACGCCCTCCTTCACCGTGACCAGGTTCTCGCGGGTCATCAGCGCCTTGGCCGGTACGTCGACGTTGCCCTCGAAGCGCATGTCGCGGTTCGTCAGGATGCCGCAGAGCTTGCCCTTCTCGTCGACCACCGGGAAACCGGAGATCTTGCGGCGCGCCTTGATCTCCCGGACCTCGCTCAGCGGGGTGTCCGGGTGGATGGTCAGCGGATTGATGACCATGCCGCTTTCGTAGCGCTTCACCTCGCGGACCTGGTCGGCCTGCTCCTCGACGGTGAGGTTGCGGTGCAGGATGCCGAGCCCGCCGTTCTGGGCCATGGCGATGGCCAGCCGGCTTTCGGTCACCGTGTCCATGGCGGCGGACACCAGCGGGATGTTCAGATTGATCTCTCGCGTGAACCGGGTGGAGACATCCACCTGGGTCGGCATCACATCGGATGGACCGGGTTCGAGCAAAACATCGTCGAAGGTGAGCCCTTCGCGAATCTCCATGAGACTCTCCGTTTTGCGGCGCGGATATACGTGTAACCCCGCCGCTGGGGCAAGTGTGGGATCGAGGGTTGTCATGCGGTGGCGTCCTCCTGCGCCGTTTCGCCGCCCCTGGCCAGCCCCAGGGTCATCGCAAACATGAAAAGGCAGACCGCCGAGGAGCCGATCAGGGCCAGTCGGGCCGACTGGTCGAGGGCCAAGCCGAACACCGCCGGCCCCGCCACCTGGGCGTAGCGGGCGGGCGTGCTGAGCAGGGCCGAGCGGTAGCCGTAGTTCTCCGCCCCGAACAGGGTCAGCGGCAGCACCCCCTTGGCGACGGTCAGCATGCCGTTGCCGCCGCCCTGCCCCAGCGCCAGCGCCGGGGCGGCCACCGGGCCGAAACTCAGCAGCGCCGCGGCCCCGATCGGATGCAGCAGGGTCGCAAGACGGGTGGTCACCACCGGCGGCAGGCGGCGCAGCACGGTGAACTCCAGGAGCCGCATGGTCACCGCGGCCACGCCGACGAGCGACGCCGCGCCGACCGCGGCGGCCGGAGAGAGCCCGAGCGCCTGTAGCACCCTGGGCAGGTGGGCGCTCATGCAGGTGGAGATGAACCAAGCGCCGGCGAACAGGGCGGCGAGCTGCACCATGCGACGATCCCAGGCGACCGGTGTGCGGGTGGTCCGCCCGGCGTGCGTCCGCCGACCCATGCGAGGCACGATCCACGCCGCCAGCGGCAGGCAGACGCACAGGTGGATCGCGGCCCAGGCCAGACAGGCCCCCCGCCAGCCGAGGGCTTGCGAGAACATCAGGCTGAGCGGCCATCCGAGGCTGGAGCCCAGCCCGCCCAGCAGAGCGACCCCGGTGATCGGCCGGCGCGCGGCCTCTCCATGGAGGCCGACCAGGATCGCGAACGGCGTCTCGTAGAGGCCGAGCGACATCGCCACGCCCAGCACGGTCATGCCGGCGACCAGACCGGCGAGCCCGTGCGCCATGGCCAGGACGGCCAGGCCGGCGGCGAACGCCACGCTCGAGGCCAGCAGCACCACCTTGCCGCCGCGCGCGTCGATCCAGCGGCCGGCGGCCGGGGCGCACAGGGCGGAGGTCAGCAGGGAAACGGAGAGCAGGCTGGAGACCAGCGCAGGCCGCAGCGACAGATCCCGGGCGATCGGATCGCCGAGGACGCCCAGCAGGTAGAAGCTGGAGGCGAAGGCGATCGTCTGGCCAACGCCCAGCGCCAGCACCAGGGCGCTCTGCGGGGCGGTGGCGACGGGATGGCCTTCCATCGCGGGCTTCTGCGCCGATTGCGGCTCGACCGAAATCGACATATGCGTCAGCCTATGTTCGAAAATCTCACAGCAGGTCCCCTGCCCTCGCTCAATGCGCTGCGGGCTTTCGAGGCCATGGCGCGAACCGGGCGGGCGACCCTGGCGGCGCAGGAGCTCTACGTCACGCATAGCGCGGTCAGCCGCCAGGTGAAGGCGCTGGAGCAGACACTGGGCGTGCGGCTGTTCACAGGACCCAAGCACCGGTTGGAGCTGACCGCGGCCGGCCAGGCCCTGCTGCCGGCGCTCACCGGCGCCTTCGACGAGATCGCCGCGGCGGTGCGGCGGGTGCGCAGCGACGGCGAGGACCTGCACCTGGCGGTCAACGCCAGCCTGTCGGTGAAGTGGCTGATCCCGCGCCTGCCCGCGTTCGCCGGCGCCCATCCCGAGGTGCGCCTGCATCTGGCCGAGCTGGCGCCCCAGGCCACGGCGCACCGCGGCGCCCAGGCGGTGGTGCGGATCGTCCCGGCCGGGCGGCTGGCGGAGCCGCTGGTCACCGGCTTCATGCCCAACCACATCGGCCCGGTGCTCGCGCCGCACCTGGCCGAGCGCCACGCCGCCGATCCCCTGCTCGCCCCCCGGCTGGCGGCGCAGTCGCACCCGCAGGGCTGGGCGATCTGGGCGGCGGTGGCCGGGGTGGAGCTGCCGCCGGCGCCCGAGCGGCCGTTCGCCCACCTGCACTTCGCCATGGATGCGGCGCTGGCGGGCCTGGGCGTGGCGGTGATGCCCTGGCCGCTGGTGGCCGACTACATCGCCGCCGGGCGACTGGCGGCGCCGTTCGGCTTCCGCAAGGCGGAGAGCGCCTTCGCCATCCTGGCCGCCCCCGGCGCCGAGACCCGCGCCCTGACCCGCTTCCGCAACTGGCTGGTGGCGGAAGGCGCCAAGACGCCGGCGCCGCCCGGGCCTGGCTGACGAAGCCGCTCAATCGACAAAAAGCTCGTCATCACCCGGCTGGTCCGGGTGATCCATCCCAAAGCCCGACTTCATCAGTTGAGGCATGCGCCTTGGGCTGGGTGGCCCGGGCAAGCCGGGCCATGACGAAGGATCAGCTCCGCCCCTTGAAGCCGATCGCCACGATGTAGGTCTCCGAGGAGTCGGCGCGGCTGGCCTTCGGCTTGACGTTCTTCACGTCGGCGAAATGGCGCTTGAGCTGGGCGATGATGCTGGCGGTCTCGCCACCCTGGAAGGCCTTGGCCACGAAGGCGCCGCCGGGCTTCAGGACCTGCACCGCGAAATCCACCGCCGCCTCGATCAGGCCGACGATCCGCAGGTGGTCGGTCTGGCGGTGGCCGACGGTGTTGGGCGCCATGTCCGACATCACCAGGTCCGGCGCCCCGCCCAGCAGCTCGATCAGCTGCGGTCCGCAGACCGGGTCGGTGAAGTCCATCTGCAGGATGTGGGCGGGCGGCAGCGGATCGACCGGCAGCAGGTCGACGCCGGCGATGTTGGTCACTCCGCGCTCCAGCGCCACCTGCGTCCAGCCGCCGGGCGCCAGGCCGAGGTCCACCACCCGCGCGCCCGGCCGCAGCAGGTGGAAGCGGTCGTCGATCTCCGTCAGCTTGTAGGCTGCGCGGCTGCGGTAGCCATGGGCGCGGGCCTGGGCGGCGAAGGGGTCGTTGATCTGCCGCTCCAGCCACGCCTGCTGGGAGGGCGTGCGCTTCCAGGCGGTCTTCAGCCGCGCCGGCTTGGGCCGACCGGCCTCGGTGCCGCCGGTGGGCGGCTTGACCATGCGTTTGCGGGGCGGTTCGTCAGTCATGCGGCGGCCATGGATCGGGGTCCGCGACGGCGCTTGCGGCGGCGGCGTCCGCTGCGCTCGGCCATCAGGGAGATGAGGATGCCTTCGCGCAGGCCGCGGTCGGCGACGCGCACGCGGCTGCAGGGCCAGAGCTCCTGCACGGCCTGCAGGATCGCCGCGCCAGCCAACACCAGGTCGGCGCGGTCGGGGCCGATGCACGGCTGGTCGGCCCGCTGCCTGGGATTGAGCGCCAGAAGGTGTCCGGATGCGGCGTCGCACTGGTCGCGGGTCATCCAGATGCCGTCGACGCGGCTGCGGTCGTAGCGCGGCAGCTTCAGGTGCAGGCCCGCCAGGCTGGTGATCGCCCCGGAGGTGCCGATCAGGTGGGCGCGGTCGGCGTCGAACACGTCACGCAGCGGGTCGGCGCGTTTGAACGCGGCGATCTCGGCCTTCACCGTCTCGACCATGGTCCTGAACCAGCCGTCCGTCGCCGTCTCGCCCTCCGGAAAGCGCTCGGCCAGGGTCACCACGCCGATCGGGACGGACAGCCAGGCCCGCAGCGGCGGCGTGCCGGTGGGCGGGGCGTCCTTCAACTCCACCCAGGAGAGCTCGGTGGAGCCGCCGCCGACGTCGACCACCAGGGCCGCGTCATAAGTCCGGTCCAGCAGGTTCAGGCAGCCCGCCACCGACAGCCGCGCCTCTTCCTGGGGGCTGATGATCTGGAGGCGCAGGCCGGTCTCGTCCGCGACCCGGTCGATGAAGGTCTGGCCGTTCTCCGCCATCCGGCAGGCCTGGGTCGCGATGGCGCGCAGCCGCACCACCCGCCGGCGGCGGACCTTCTCGGCGCTGACCTTGAGCGCAGCCATGGCGCGCTCCATGGCGGGCTCGGAAAGCCGGCCGCTCTGGCCTAGCCCCTCGCCCAGCCGCACGATGCGGGAATAGGCCTCGACGACGCGGAATCCGCCGCCCTGCGGGGTGGCGATCAGCAGGCGGCAATTGTTGGTGCCCAGGTCGAGCGCCGCATAGCACGCGGGCTCGTCGGAAGATCTATCCCGGCCACGCGTATCGGCGCCGGGCGCGCTCGGCGCCTCAGTCATGGACCGCCATCCGTCCTTCGCAGGCGGGCCCCCAGGCGCGCCTCACTTCGCAAGGACTGTAGCAAGCCCCGATGGGCGCAGGAAGCGCGGCCTTGTACGGAAGAATCTGGGCATTACGTTCACCCCCCGGTCAGGAAAAGGGCGATAGATTCGCTGCCATGGACACGCGACTCGCCAAATTCGCCATCGGCCAGGTCGTCAGACACCGCGTCTATCCCTTCCGCGGCGTGATCTTCGACGTGGACCCCACCTTCTCGAACACCGAGGAATACTGGCTGTCGATCCCGGAACACATCCGGCCGCGCAAGGACCAGCCGTTCTACCACCTGCTGGCCGAGAACGACGAAAGCTCCTACGTGGCCTACGTCTCCGAGCAGAACCTGCTGGCCGACGACACCGGCCAGCCGGTCGGCCATCCGCAGGCCCAGCTGCTGTTCGAGTCCTTCCGCGAGGGCCAGTACACGCTTCGGCCCCGGATCAGCCACTAGGCGCAATGTTTTTCCGGGCGACGGCCCGGAAGCCGACAACTCCGAACGGAACTTCCGCGTCTACGGGGCCATTCTCGCGAGATGAGCGCGGATGGCTTGACGAGCGGCCCGCCACCGGGCGCGCGGGCCGACTGGACGATCGACCAGGGCTGGGAGAACTATTCCCAGGCCGAGCACGACGTCTGGATCACCCTCTACGAGCGCCAGGCGAAGCTGCTGCCCGGCCGCGCCTGCGACCCGTTCCTCGGGGGGCTCGAGGCGCTCGACCTGCACCGCACCGGCATCCCGGACTTCGCCCGCATCAACGAGGAGCTGATGCGGCTGACCGGCTGGACGGTGGTCGCCGTCCCCGGCCTGGTGCCGGACGAGGTGTTCTTCGACCACCTGGCCAACCGCCGCTTCCCGGCCGGCCAGTTCATCCGCAAGGCCGACCAGCTCGACTACCTGCAGGAGCCGGACATCTTCCACGACGTCTTCGGCCACGTGCCGATGCTCACCGACCCGGTGTTCGCCGACTACATGCAGGCCTATGGCGAGGGCGGGCGGCGCGCAATGGGCCTGGGCCGGCTGCACAACCTGGCGCGGCTCTACTGGTACACGGTGGAGTTCGGCCTGCTGCAGACGCCGCAGGGCCTGAGGATCTACGGCGCCGGCATCGTCTCCAGCCGCGCCGAGTCGATCTTCGCCCTCGACGACCCCTCGCCCAATCGCCTGGCATTCGACCTGGAGCGGGTGATGCGCACGCCCTACCGGATCGATGACTTCCAGCAGGTCTATTTCGTGATCCCATCGCTGCGGGCGTTGCTGGACGCGACGCTGCAGGACTTCAGCCCGATCTACGAGCGCCTGTCGCGGGCGCAGGACATCCCGATCGCCGCGGTCGAACCCGCCGACCAGGTGTTCACCCGCGGCACCCAGGCTTACGCGATTTCGCGCGCCGCAGCGGCTCAGTAGTCCCGCCGCCAACGCACCGCCAGGCGCGCGCCGCTCTGCCCGGCCAGCCGCGACAGGATTGACAGGTTGCGCCGGACCCGCCACTCGACCTGAGCCATGGGCCCTTCCCGCCCGCCGCCGGTGAGTTCCAGATAGACGTTGTCAGTCAAGTACTTGCCGCCCGACACCGTCACGCCCGAGGCGTCGCCGCCGCCCAGCGCCAGGCGATCGAGGCCGGCGAAGGTCCGCAGGTTGCCGATGATGTCGAGGCCGCCGCCGCGCGCCAGGGCCGAGAGCCCCGAGGCCAACTGCGCCGCCTCCAGCGGCGACAGCTGCGAGGCGGAGCGCCCGAACAGCACCTGCGCCAGCACCTCGTCGTTGGGCAGGCTGGGCGTCGAGGTCAGCGTGATCTCCGGCTTGGCCGCCGTGCCGCGGATCCGCACGCCGGCGGTCAATGTCGGGTCGTCGCGGGTGGCGGTGAGGTCCAGCCGGATGTCCTGGGCGTGGGTCGACAGGTAGACCACGCTGGTGGTGTCGAACGTGAACCGCTTGCCGGCGAAGTCGTAGTCGCCACGCACCACCCGCGCTGTCCCGGACAGCGCCGGGTTGGCGGTCGTGCCGCCCACGTGGGCGTCCAGCGACAGCTCCACGTCGAGCCCTCGCCCGCGCAGGAACACCCCTCGCGGCGCCTTCAGCGTCACGTCCAGCGCCCAGCCGTCGCCCCGGCGCGTCGGCGGCAGCAGCGAGACGGCCAGATCCGGCGGGCGGTTTTTCTCGACCACGTCCATCTCCACCACACCGGACGGCGTCGGCAGGTTGGGCGCGATGTCGGCCCGCTCGATGGTCAGGGCGCCCGACAGCCGGACCTTGCCGTCGGCGGCCCGCGCGATGGTCGCCTGCCCGCTGGCCGAGGCGGTGGCCTGCTCATTGTCGATCAGCCGAAAGCCCTTCAGGTCGAGCCGGAAGCTGGAGACGCCTTCGCGCAACAGGCTGATGCGGCCGGCGCCCGCGACCGATCCGCCATGGCCATCGACGCCGCTCGCCTGGGTGACGTTCACCGCGTTCTGCGCAAAGCCGGCCTGCAGCGCGACGTTGCGCAGCGACAGGCCCGTCGCCCCGTCGTCGAAGCGGCCGTCCGCCACCGCGATCTGGCCGGTGGCGCTGGGGTCCGCCAGCGTCCCGCCGAGCGTCCCCTGGGTGCTGACCCGTCCCGAAAGGCTGCGTTCGCCGCCGATCAGCAGGTCCCAAAGCGGCCGCACCTCGCCCTCGGCGGAGAACCGGCCCTGCATCGGCCGTTGGCGGGCGATCGCCACGCGGAACGGCGAGGCCGAGGCCTCGGTCGGCAGCACCAGGTTGACGTTGGCGCGCAGGCCCTGGCTGTTGCCGGCGCTGGCGTCGAGGGTCAGCGCGGTGTCCGCCAGCCGGCCGTGGACCACGCCGTCGATGCCCGAGGCCGCCGGCGCGCCGCGGCCGCGCGCGCCCGCCAGCCTGGCTTCCATCGTGCCGTCGAGACGGCCGTTTTGCCCTTGCAGGGACAGCGTCGCGTCCATCTGGCCGTCGAGGTCCTCGTCCACCATCCGCAGGCCGAATCCGGCGACCTGCGCCTGCACCGTGGCGGCCGCATCGGTGAGCCGCCCGTCGACGCTGATCCGGCCGCCGTCGGAAGCGGCGAGGCGCAGCCGCGCGCTGCGCTCCGGGCCGCCGAAGCGGAAGCTGGCCGTCTCGGTGGTGTGCACATCCCGACCGCCCAGTTGGCCGCGGCCGTCGAAGGTGGCGGCGTAGCCCGGCTGGGCCTCGGCGAGCACGCCGCGGCCATCGAGGCTCCACTTGCCCGCGCCCGAGACCCCCTGCGCCTGGACGACGTAGGGCAGTCTCGCCAGCGGTCCGTCGGCGGTGACGCGGGCGGACGCGAGGGTCACCGTCGAGCCCGGCAGCCGCGCGTTCTCGCCGGCCAGGCTGAGCGTGGCGCGCGGCCCGCCCGGCGCGTCGACGATCCGCGCGGTTCCGGCGACGCGGCCGGCGTCCAGGAAGGCGCCGCGGGTCAAGGCGAGCGTCAGGTCCGCCGCCGAGGGCGTGCGCCGGCGCAGGGACAGCGCGCCCGCGGCCTTCAGCCCGCCGGCGTCGACGGAAAGCTCCGTGAGATCGACGCCGCCCTGCGGGAAGCGGAAGGCGGAACGGCCGCGCGCCGGGCCATAGGCGCTGTCGGCGGTGACCGCGATCAGGCCGCTGGAGCCGTCAGGGAGCCGCAGGAAGCTCAGGGTGACGTGGGCGTTCTTCAGCGGCAGGCGCGGCAGGTCGACGGCGTCCAGGTCGGCCAGCAGGTCGGCCCGCGGCGCGCCGAGTGTGCCCGTGATGGCTCCGGAGCCCTTGGCGTGGCCGGCGATCTCCACCGGCCCGGCGCGGAACGGCCCGGTGGCGCTCCAGTCGAGCTTGAACGTCAGCCCGCCGTTCGGCGCCAGCACGCCGGCGGTGGAGGCCTTCAACGCAGCGCCGAAGAGCACGGCGCTCGCCACCGACACACGGCGGTCCTGCAGATTGGCCTGCATCTTCAGCTGCGGCCGCGCGCCGAGCAGCCGGTCGAGCTCGGCGTAGCCGGTGGCGAATTTCTGGCCTTGGGCGTTGACGCTGAAGGTCCAGGGCTTGCCGGCGCTCGCCTGCCCCGCCGACCAGGCGCCGCTTGCCGACCCCGCCGCACCGGCCCGCGCCGCGGCGAGGTTCGACAGGTCCGCCCGTCCCTTGAAGGTCAGGCCGCCGAGCAGGCCGCGGCCGCCGGTCGCCTGCAGCTTCAGCCCCTTGCCGACCACGTCGAGCTTGTTCAGAGCCAGCCGCCCGTCGGCCAGCCGCGCGGCGTCGAAGCTGGCCCGCGGCGCCCCGCCCAGCACCGCGGCGATCCAGCCCGCGCCCCGGCCGCCGCTGGCGGCCAGCCGTCCCCTGAGCGTGGTGACGCCGGAATGCTGGGTCAGCTCCAGCGGCCCGGCGACCTGCGCCAGTCCGTAGCCGCCCATGGCCAGCTGCGTGACGTTGGCCGAACCGGCGAACCGCCAGCCCGCGGCCTCCCCGCCCGTCAGCACGCCCGCCACCCGCGCCGGCCCCATCGACGGCCCGCCGGTGATCCGCGACAGGGCGTTGCTGGCGGCGGCGATCGTCGCTCCCTGCGGCCCCAGCCGGCGCTCGCCGAGATCGCCCAGGCCCTGCGCCCTGACGCTGAGGTTCTCCGCGCGCGCCTGGACGTCCAGGGCATAGAGGTTCGACGCCGACTTCCGCCCGGTGATCGAGAAATCCGCCTGCGGACCGAACCGACGGGCGTAGGGCGCGGTCAGGGTCGAGGCGGTCAGCAGCACGCGGCCGCTGGCCTGCCCGCCGGCGCGGGTCCAGGCGCCCGAAGCCTTCAGCGGCTCGGTGGTTCCTGACGCAGCGAGCGCAGTGAAATGGCCGGTCGACAGGAACCCGCCCGCCGCCACCTTGAGCACGAACGGCTGCTTCGACGACAGGCCGAGCGCGCCGGCCAGCGCCCCGCCCTGCGCCTCCACCCCGTCGGCCAGAACCACCAGCGGACGGGTCTTGGCGACGTCGAAGTCGACGTTCAGGTGGTCGCCGGGATGCAGCACGCTCGACGCTCGCACCTTTCCGCGCTGGCCGCCGCGCCGCTGGACGTCGAGGGTCAGGTCGACGTCGTAGACGCCGCGCTCGAAGCTGAACGCCGGCAGCATCTCGAGGCGGCCCCGGGCGCGGTCGATCTCGAAGGACACCGGCAGGCCGGTATCCTTGGTCTTCGCCGTCAGCGTCGGCCGGCGCAGCACGTGGACGGCGCGGACGTCGATCTCGTCGGCGTGGAACTTGCGCCGGAACAGGTCGATCAGCCGCCAGGTCATGTGCAGGTCGTCGGCCTGCAGCCAGACGCCCTTCTCGTCTCGGACGGTCAGCTTGCGGATGGTGAAGTCATGCCAGACGTCGCCGGCCAGGCCCTCGATCTTCAGCCGCCCGAAGCGGCCGATCTTCAGCCCGTCGGTGCGCGCCTCGATGAGCACGCGCGCCTGGGGCAGCAGCACGCCGTAGCGGGTGACCGCCAGCAGGCCGGCCAGCAGCACCAGCAGCGCCAGGCAGACCGCGACGATGGTCTTCGGGATCGCCGAGCCCTTCAGCGCCGCGGGCGGCGCGGGCGTGTCGTCGGGGGCGGTCAAAAGCTCTGCCCGATGCTGACGTAGATCTGGATCGGCGGGTCGCCCTGCTGCGGGTTGAGCGGCGTGGCCACGTCGACCCGGATCGGACCGAAGCCCAGATTATAGCGCACGCCGACGCCGGCCCCGACGCTGAGATTGCCCGGTCCCGGGAACTTGTCGGTGCCCACCGAACCGGCGTCGACAAAGGCCACCACGCCCCACTTGCGGGTGAGCTCGTGACGGATCTCGGCCGACATCTCCAGCAGGGAGACGCCGCCCTGCGGGGTGTTGTCGGCCAGCCGCGGCCCCACCGCCTGGTAGGAGTAGCCGCGCACCGAACCCCCGCCGCCGGCGTAGAAGCGCCGCGACGCCGGGACGTCCGCCGTGGTGGCGTCGACGATGCTGCCCACGTGGACGCGGGCCGCCAGCACCGTCCGCGCCTGGGCGCCGATCGGCAGGTAGTAAGAGCCCTGCGCCTGCATTTTCACGTAGGGCAGCACCCCCTGCCCGAGCAGCACCGTGGGCTCGGCGCGGGCGCTGACCCGCCAGCCGCGCTTGGGGTTCAGGGGATCGTCGGAGCGGTCGAGCGCCAGGTCGGCCAGCGTGCCGAGGGCGAAGATGTCGCGACCCAGGGGCGTCAGCGAGCCGATGCGGATCTCGTCGGTGCGGCTGAAGTCGGCGGAGGCGCCGAAGGTCAGGTAGGAGGTCTTGCCGAACCGCCGCTGGAGGTCTGCGCGCACCCCGACGCCGGTCTCGTCATAGGCGTCGGTGCTGGTCTTGTAGACCGCCGCGGTGCTGGTGAGCGTCTGCGCGGGCTTGCGCCAGTGCGGCAGGGTGAGCGTGACCCCCACCCGGCTGTCGACGTTGGAGAGGCGGCCGAGCAGCGCCAGGGTGTCGGCGCGGCCCAGCAGGTTGTAGCGGGTCCAGCGCGCGTCGAGGCCGAGGCCCTCGGTGGTCCCGTAGCTGGCGCCCAGTTCAACGGTCCGGCGCTTGCGTTCGGAAAGGCTGACCACCACCGGTCGCAGCCCGTCCGGCGTGGTCTTGTCGGCCGGCGCGAGCGCCACCGTGACGGAGTCGTAGACGCCCGCGTCCAGCAGCCGGCGCTCGAGCTCGGCCACCGCCTCGGGGTCGTAGGGCTGGCCGATCTTCCAGGGCGCCAGGCCCTGCAGCCAATGGGCGTCGGTCCTTCCCTTGGTGACCAGCTCCAGCCCGTCGAGGCGGACGAGCCGGCCCGCCGCCAGACGGTAGGTCGGGCGCACGGTGCGGTCGGCATGGTCGACGACCACCTCGCGCGGACTGGCGCTGGCGTCGGCGTAGCCGTGCTTCTGCACCGCCGCGACGGCGCGGCCCTCGGCGCTGACCACCTCCGCCGCGCGGCCGGGCCGGCCCGCCAGCGGACCGAGCGCCGAACCCGCCGCCTGCGCGGCGGCCGGGTCCGGGGCCGAACCGTCCCAGGTGATGGCGGGCGCGGCGATGACGAAGCGGGGACCGGGGGTGATCCGCACCACGGGGCGCGGCGCATCCCCCTCGCCGACGTCCGGCTCCACCACATAGGCGTAGTAGCCTTCCGAACGGAGCACGGCGATCGCCGCCTCTGCGGCGGCGGTGGCGCGGCGGCGGGCTTCGAAGCGGTTCTGGATGGGACGGTCGGTCTCGCCGACGGCGCCGATGATCGCAGTGTGCAGATCCGGATCGAGGGCGCCTTCGACGACGGCGCGCGGCTGCGCGGCGGACGCCGGCGCTGCGACAGCCTGGACGCCCAGGGCCGCTGTGGCGGCGACGGCGTAGACCAGTCGACCCAAGCGCAAGAATCCTCAGCGGCCCCGGGTTTCGGGTGTAGCGGCGCCCGCCAGTGCTGTCACGCACCCGCTCCGGGCGAGTCGGTCATTGAGTTTGCATCGGTTCTTTCGTGCGGCGATTTGCGCCGGCGCCTCAGAACACATCAGGCCTTAAGAAGCATTCGACAAGTAAACAAGCTTGGCAACAGCGGGACACGCCCCATACATTCGGTCGAGAATGTGGCATTGCCAGCGCATTTCGACGATCTGGCCATCAAAAATCGCTATCCACTTAAAAGTGCAAGCTTAGCAATAATCTATAGTTGCTGGCCTGAAACGGCTCATCTAAGGCGCTGACACAGGGGGAGCGCCGTGCGGCCTCAGGGCCGCCCGTCTGACTTCAATCACAACGTGTCAAAACCGACGGGGGTTTCACCGTGTCCTATCAAAATTACGCGGGCGCTTGGCTGACGCAGTCGGACGCCAACTACGACTGGCTGCCCAATCCCTGGACCCCCGTGGCGCTCACGCCCGGCGTCGACACCGTGAAGATCTGGCAGTCCTACGTGCTGCCTGACAGCGCTAACAATCTGATCGTCTTCGGCGACGGCAACTACGCCGCCGGCAACAACCAGGACAACGTCCTCAAGGCGGTGGCGAACAACAACCTCATCTATGGCGGCCGCGGCGCCGACGTCTTCGTGGGCGACGGCAGCACCACCTACATCGTCGCCCAGGGCGAGGGCGACAAGGTCATCCAGAACTTCAGCGAGGGCGGCGACAAGCTGCGGCTGATCGGCGGAAACCTCACCACCTTCGACGCGGTGAAGTCGGCCATGGTGCAGCAGGGCTCCGACGTCGTGCTGAACGACGGCGGGACGATGATCGCCTTCCGCAACGCCAGCATCGGGCAATTCCAGGCCAAGGACTTCCAGTTGCCGCTGAACATGGCCGCGTTCGGGGCGCCGACGTTCAGCGAGGACTTCAACAGCTCGGGCACGATCGGCGCGAACTGGGCCACCAACTACGGCTATGCCGGCACGGGGCTGAACAGCTTCACCCTGCCCAACAACGGCGAGCAGCAGATCTACGCCAGCCCGAGCTTCCAGGGGACGTCGAACGCGCCCCTCGGGCTCAATCCCTTCTCGTTCAACAACGGCGTCCTGACCATCTCGGCGACACCGGTGTCCTCGGCCCAGTCGGCGCAGATGTGGGGCTACAACTACGCCTCGGGCATGCTGGAATCCAACTACGCCCAGACCTACGGCTACTTCGAGATGCGCGCCGAGCTGCCGCACGGCCAGGGCCTGTGGCCGGCCTTCTGGCTGCTGGGCGGGGACAACAAGGAGATCGACGTCCTCGAAGGCCTGGGGAGCGACACCCGGACCGCCAACAACGCGATCCACAGCAACGCCGTGCCGGCGCTCGGCAACCACAGCTACAATCCCTATCCCGACGGCTTCCACACCTACGGCGTGCTGTGGACCGCCCAGACGATCACCTACTACGTCGACCAGACCCCGGTCTGGCAGGTGGCCACGCCCGCCGACATGAACTCGCCGATGCATATGATCGTGAACCTGGCGGTGGGCGGCAACTGGCCGGGCTCCCCCGACGGCTCCACGCCGTGGCCCGCCAACATGCAGATCGACTACATCCGCGCCTACGGCCTGCCCGATCCCAACGCCGCCGCGCCGCCGGTGACCCCGCCCGTGACGGCCCCGGTCACCCCGCCGCCGGTGACGTCGGGCGGCGACCAGGTGCTGACCTCGGCCTACGCCGGCGCCACCCTGACCGGCGGCGCGGGCGCCGACACCCTGAACGCCAGCCAGGGTTCGGACCGCCTGACCGGCGGCGCCGGCGCGGACACCTTCGTCTTCAAGGCCATGCCCTGGAACGCCGGCCACATCACCGACTTCCAGGTCGGCGTCGACAAGCTCGACCTGACCGCGCTCTACGCCAACGGCTACCGCGGCGCCGATCCGGTGGCGGACGGCTACGTCAGCTTCGTCGCCGACGGCGCCGGCGGGACCAAGGTGCTGGTGGACACCGACGGCTGGGCGGGCGGCAACACCATCAAGTTCGTGGTGGCCACCCTCGACGGCGTCGCGCCTTCGGGCCTGAACGCCGCCAACGTGCTCGGCGGCGCGACCAGCTCCAGCGGCGGAACGACGCCGCCGGTCACCACCGGCGGCGGCCAGGTGCTGACCTCGGCCTACGCCGGCGCCACCCTGACCGGCGGAGCCGGCGCCGACACCCTGAACGCCAGCCAGGGCTCCGACCGCCTGACGGGCGGCGCGGGCGCCGACACCTTCGCCTTCAAGGCCATGCCGTGGAGCGCCGGCCACATCACCGACTTCCAGGTCGGGGTCGACAGGCTGGACCTCTCCAGCCTCTACGCCAACGGCTACAGCGGCGCGAACCCCGTGGCCGACGGCTACGTCAGCTTCGTCGCCGACGGCGCGGGCGGGACCAAGGTCCTGCTGGACACCGACGGCTGGGGCGGCGCCAACGCCATCAAGTTCCAGGTCGTCACCCTCGACGGCGTGTCGCCCGACGGCCTGACCGCCGCCAACGTGTTCGGCGGCTCCGGCGCGGCCGCCCCGACCACGCCTCCCGCCAGCGCGGCCGGCCAGCTGCTGACCTCGCCCTATCCGGGGGCCCCCCTGACCGGCGGCGCGGGAGCGGACACGCTGAACGCCAGCCAGGGCTCCGACCGCCTCACCGGCGGGGCGGGCGCGGACTCTTTCGCCTTCGCCAAGGCCCCGTGGAGCGCCGGCCACATCACCGACTTCACCCCCGGCGTCGACGTCATCGACCTGCGCGGCCTGTTCACCGCCGCCGGCTACCACGGCGGCGACCCGATCGCGGACGGCTACCTGTCCTTCCAGTCGGACGGCGCGGGCGGGACCAAGGTGATGTTCGACCAGGACGGCTGGGGCGGGGGCACGCCGTGGCCGATCACCGTCACCACCCTGGACGGCGTCGCGCCAGGCAGCCTGCACAGCGCGGACTGGCTGTTCCACTAGAGGGCAAGGGGACTGCCCAATTGCTGGGCAGTCCCCGCCTTCAGCCCGCCGAACGTGCTTTTTCACCGACCCGCTTCCGGCGCAGCCCGTACCGTCCTAAGCAAGGAACGTGGATGAGGGACGGACAAGCGTGGCGCAGGCCCGGGCGGCGGCGAACCCAGTGATCGATCCCGGCGCACAGGCTACAGCCTATGACGAGATGCGCACCGCCGACGGCGGGGTGCGGCCGCACTACGCCGCCCTCGAGGCGCGGCTCGACACCCTCAGTTCCGACGACCTCGCCGAGCGCCAGCGCACCCTGGAGCGGTTCTTCCTGCTGCAGGGCATCACCTTCACGGTCTACGGCGCGGAGAGCTCCACCGAGCGGATCATCCCCACCGACCTGCTGCCCCGGATCATCCCCGGCGACGAGTGGTCGACCATCGAGACCGGCCTGATCCAGCGGCTGCGGGCGCTGAACATGTTCCTGGCCGACATCTATTCCGGCCAGCAGATCCTGATGGACGGCGTCGTCCCGCGCGACCTGGTGCTCAGCGCGCCGTCCTACCGCCGGGAGATGCAGAACCTCTACGTGCCGCACCAGGCCTACGCCAACGTCTGCGGCTCGGACCTCATCCGCCAGCCCGACGGGGCCTTCGCGGTGCTGGAGGACAACCTGCGGGTCCCGTCCGGCGTCTCCTACATGCTGGCCAACCGCGAGGCCTCCAAGCGGGTCTTCCCCGGCACCTTCCGCGGCGCCTCGGTGCGGCCGGTCGACCGCTATCCGGACCTGCTCTTGTCGACGCTGAAGAGCATGGCGGCGGAGTGGCGGCCCAATCCGCAGGTCGTGGTGCTGACGCCCGGCGTCTACAACTCCGCCTACTTCGAGCACGCCTACCTGGCGCGGCTGATGGGCGTGCCGCTGGTCGAGGGCCGCGACCTCGTGGTGCACGACAACATGGTCTACATGCGCACCACCACGGGCCTGCGCCGGATCGACGTCATCTACCGGCGAGTGGACGACGACTTCATCGACCCCCTCACCTTCCGCCGGGACTCGGGCCTCGGCGCCGCCGGCCTGTTCAACGCCTACCGGGCCGGCAACGTGGTGATCTGCAACGCGCCGGGCACCGGGGTCGCCGACGACAAGGCCGTCTACGCCTACGTCCCGGCAATGATCCGCTACTACCTGGGCGAGGACGCCATCCTGCCCAACATCGAGACCTTCCTGTGCCGCGAGCCGGCGCAGCTCGGCCATGTGCTGGCAAACCTCGACAAGCTGGTGGTCAAGGCGGTGGGCGCCTCCGGCGGCTACGGCATGCTGGTGGGGCCGCACGCCACCCGCGCCGAACAGCAGACCTTCGCTGAGGCGTTGAAAGCGGATCCGGACAACTACATCGCCCAGCCGACCATCCAGCTGTCCACCGCGCCATGCCTGATCGATTCGACCATCGAGCCGCGGCACGTCGACCTGCGCCCCTTCATCCTGTGCGGCGACAAGATCGAGGTGACGCCCGGCGCCCTCACCCGCGTGGCGCTGCGCAAGGGCTCCCTGGTGGTCAACTCCAGCCAGGGCGGCGGCTCGAAGGACACCTGGGTGCTCACCGACACCAAGGAGCTCCGGCCATGATGCTCGGAGTTCTGGGCGGAGGACGGCTCGCATGATGCTCGCCAGGGTCGCCGACAGCCTCTACTGGATCGGCCGCTATGTGGAGCGGGCCGAGCACATGTGCCGGCTCTCCGACGTCATGCTCAACGCCACCCTCGACCGCACCGAGGCCGCCACCCAGGTGGCGCGGATCGCCCTGGCGGCGGTGGGCGATTCCGACGCCGAGGCGCAGAACCCCTACGAGGCGGCGCTGGCCCTGGTGCTCGACCGCGAGGACGAGGGCTCCATCGCCACCTCGCTGGCGCGCGCGCGGGAGAACGCCCGCCAGGTGCGCGACCAGATCACCACCGAAACCTGGGAGCGGCTCAACCTCATCTACCTGCGGATGAACGATCCCAACGCCGAGCGGACCTTCCGCGAGGGGTCCCAGGCCTTCCTGCACGACACCATCGCCGACCTGCACCTGTTCAAGGGCGCGGCGGACGCCACCATGAGCCACGGCGAAGGCTGGCGGTTCCTGCTGCTGGGCGTCTACCTGGAGCGGGCCCAGCTGATCGGCGGCCTCCTGGAGGTCTGCTTCGGCGAGGGCCGCAAACGCCCGATCACCGACCACTTCGCGCTGACCAGCCTGCTGCGGATGAGCTGCGCGCTGGAGCCCTACCTGCGCAAGTACACCGCCGACATGCAGCCGCGCTTCATCCTGGAGTTCCTGCTGCTCGACGAGGATTTCCCGCGCTCGCTGCGCTACTGCACCGCCCAGATCGAGGAGCACCTGGCGAGCCTCAGCCGCCACTTCGAGACGATGGAGGCCACGGGCCCAGACCGCCTGGCCGGCCGGCTGAGGGCGCGGCTGAAGTACGCCGACATGAATGAGGTGCAGGCCCAGGGCGCCAGCGCCTTCATCGCCTCGATCCTGGACGAGGGCGCCAACATCCACCGCGCCGTCTACGAGAACTTCGTGGCCTATCCCCTCGAACAGCGCCTGCCGGCGTAAGGACCCGCCCGTGTTGCTCGAAGTCCGCCACGTGACCCGCTACCTCTACGACGAGCCGGTGCGCGAAAGCATCATGGAGGTGTGGATGCAGCCCCAGAAGGGCGCGCTGCAGCGGCTGGTGAGCTTCGACCTGGAGATCGATCCGGCGGCCCAGCTGTTCTCCTATCCGGACCCGTTCGGCAACGCGGTCTACCACTTCGACGTCCCCCAGCCGCACGACCAGCTGACCATCACCGCCCGTTCGGCGGTCGAGACCCAGCCGGCGACGGCCCTGCCCGAGGCGCTGGACCTCGGCGAATGGGACCGCCTGCGCTCCGACTTCGTCCTCGGCGAGAACTTCGAATTCCTGCGTCCCCACGGCTTCGCCCGCGAGACCGAGGCGCTGCGGGCCTTCATGGCGGAGAAGGGCCTCGACAAGCTGCGCGCCCGCGACCCGCTGAGCGCCGTGCGCGCCCTGTCGGCGATCGTCTACGACTCCTTCGCCTACGAGGCCGGCGTCACCCGCGCCGACAGCCCGATCGACGACTCCCTGCAGGCTCGCCGCGGCGTCTGCCAGGACTTCGCCCACGTGATGCTGGCGATCTGCCGCGCCTGGGGCGTGCCGGCCCGCTACGTGTCCGGCTACCTGTTCACCGACCGCAAGGCGGGCGACCGTTCCGATCCGGACGCCACCCACGCCTGGGTCGAGGTCTTCCTGCCCAGCCTGCGCTGGATCGGCTTCGACCCCACCAACAACATCGTCGCCGGCGAGCGCCACATCGCCTGCGCGGTCGGCCGCGACTACTCCGACGTGCCGCCGTCGCGCGGCGTCTACAAGGGCGACGCCGAGAGCCAGCTGGCGGTTGGCGTCTCGGTGCGACGCGCGCGCGCGGCGCTCAGCGACCCGGAGTTCCTGCGCACCTCGCAGCCCACCCGTTCGCGCAACGGCCAGCGACGCGCCGCCGGCAACGCCTACGAGCAGCAGCAGCGCCAGCAGCAGCAACAACAGCAGTAGGCGTCACGTCCGGATCTGCGCCACCGCCTCCAGGCGCGGGTCGCCGGCGATGTCGGCCGGCGCCATGAACCCCAGCCCGTCCCAGGGAAACTCCAGCCCCACGGTCTCGAAACATCGGGCGACATACTCGGAGCAGATGAACTCGTTCTTCGGCCCGAGGCTGGGATGCAGGCGGACGTCGAAGCGGCTCAGGACGATCCGCAGGGCGATCTTCAGCACCTCGGCCTGGGAGAACCGGTCGCCCAGCCGGCCGAACGCGAACTCCGCCATCTTCTTCAACGGCTTGGCGCGGGATTTTGCGGCCATTCCCGCATGCCGCGCCAACAGGATCCGGCCCGGATATGGCTCGGTCCCGTTGCTGGTGCGGGCCACGAAGCTCGACAGCGGCACGGCGCGGACCCCGAGCTTCTCCACGCATTCCAGCACGATGACCCGGCCGATCTCCTCCAGCTGGAAGGCGATCGCCACATGGCTCCACGGGCTGCGCGTGGACCAGCGGATCAACCGCGAGAAGCTGTCGTCGGCGGAGCACAGCAGGATGTCGCCGTCGCGCACTTGCCGCCGCACCTCGGCGTAGGGCCGGGGCGGAAGCTGCGACAGGACGTCGGGATCGATGGCCATGGCGGCATCAACGCACGGCCAAGCTGAAAGGCTCAAAAGCGGACGGTCGCTGCGGCGGGAAAGCGCTCTTGCGACGACGCTTTGACCCACCGTCCGGAACGGGGCCGACATGGCGCGCCGATGGGCCGTCGTAGCCCGCCGCAGCCCGCAGAACTTAAGCGCCGGCGCAGGGCGACGGAAGGGCGGCCAGGGACCACATTGGCGATTTGCAATGCGGCGTACACCCCACGGTCAAGTCGGGTCGCTATAGGGCGGTGGCGCGTGCGCGTTTCGCCGCCGGGGGCTTGCATGAGACATATTTTCGGTCCCCTGGCCTTGCTGGCCCTCGCCTCCGCCACTCCGATCCGCGCCCAGACGAGCCCGCCGACGACGTCGGCCTCGACGGCGCACGCGGTCGATGAGGTGGTGGTCACCGCAACGCGGCCGCCCGCCCAGACCCTGCTCGACCGCAAGGTGTACACGGTCACGAACGACGTCATGGCCGCCTCCAGCTCGGCGGCGGAGATCCTCAACAACGTCCCGTCGGTGGCGGTCGACGTGGATGGCGGCATCACCCTTCGCGGCGACGGCAACGTCACGGTTCTGGTCGACGGCAAGCCGTCCGCCCAGTTCTCCGGCGCGGCCCGCGGACTGAGCCTGCTGCAGTTCCCGGCCAGCGAGATCGACCGGGTCGAGGTGCTGGCCAATCCGCCGGCCCAGTTCAAGGCCGAGGGCTCCGGCGGCGTCATCAACATCATCACCAAGAAGACCCGCAAGGCGGGCTTCTCCGGCTCCACGCAACTGACCGTGGGCGACAAGCGCCGCTACGTGTTCGGGGTCGACGGCAGCTACAACACCGACAGGCTCAAGCTCTCCGGCGGGATCGGATTGCGCCAGGACGCCAAGGAGCGCCTGACGACCTCGAACCGCACGGTGCTGGATCCGACCTCGAACGACCTGGTCCAGAGCCAGCAGAACATCGACGAGCATTTCCGCCGCCTGATCCCCTCGGTCAGGGGCAGCGTCGACTACGACCTGAACGACCGCCAATCGGTCGGCGCCTCGTTCAGCCACCGTGAGCTGACCGGGGCGCGGTTCTTCGATCAGCACGACCTCAGCGGCCCGGCGATGGGGCCGGCGACGAGCCTCTCCGACCGGCACAGCGACGGCCACGAGTGGAGCGTCGACGAGAGCGAGGCTCTGCATTTCGACCAGAAGCTCTGGCGTCCGAACGAGACGCTCAGCATCGCCCTGCAACGCAGCGTCAACCGCGAGCGCGAGCGCTACGCCTATCAGAACACCTTCGCCATGCCCGCGGCGGCCCCGACCTTCGACGACCTGCACCTCAGCCACGACATCGTGAAGACCGAGTTCAGCGCCGACTACGACCTGCCGCTGGCGCACGAGCGGGAGGTGAAATTCGGCTACGACTTCGAGGGCGACCAGAACGCCTTCGACAACACCGGCGACAACATCGATCCGGCGAGCGGCCTGCCGGTGGCCAATCCGCTCCTCACCAACCATTTCCGGTACCGGCAGCAGGTGAACGCGGCCTATGGCGAGTACCAGACCCCGCTGGGCGCCTGGCGCCTGCAGGCCGGCCTGCGGCTGGAAGCGACCCACGTCTCCACCCTGCAGATCACCGGCGACGTCCCCGGCGGCCGCAGCGACGTCGCCGCCTATCCGAGCCTGCACCTGGATCGCGACGTCGGCGACGCCGGCAAGCTCTCGGCCAGCGTCACCCGGCGGACCACCCGCCCGGACCCGGAAGCCCTCAACCCCTTCGTCGACTACCAGGACACCCACAACCTGCGGGCCGGCAATCCGGACCTGCGCCCGCAGGACACCTGGTCGTACCAGCTCGGCTACAGCGGCACGGTGATCTCGCAGACCTACAGCGCCACCGCCTACTACCGCACCGACCGCAACAGCGTCACCGACGTCACCACGCCGATCAGCGCCGACGTGGTCCTGGTGACCAAGGCCAACCTGCCCCTGACCCGGTCCAGCGGCGTGGAATTCAGCGCCAACGGCAGGATCAATCCGAAACTGTCCTACGGCGTCAGCGGCGACGTCTTCTACAGCCAGATCGACGCCGTCTCGCTCGGCGCGGCCGGACTGAAGTCGACGACGGGCGTGAACCTCAAGGCCAGCCTCGACTACCGCCCGACCAGCGCGGACACCGCCCAGATCTCGGTCTCGCGGTCGGACAAGCGGCTCACGCCCCAGGGCTACGTCACCGCCCTCAACCTGGTGAACATCGGCTACCGCCGGCAGATCCGGCCCGACCTGGCCGTCACGCTGACCGTGAGCGACCTCTTCGACGGCCAGCGGTACCGCCGGCTCGTCACCACGCCGCAGCTCCGCGACGACTACCTGCGCCACCAGATCGGCCGCATCGCCTACGTCGGCTTCGTCTACACCTTCGGCGCGCCGAAGAAGGCCAAGGCCGGGTTCGAATACGACCAGTAGATCTGGAGGCCAGATCGGCGTCGCCGCTGGTACGGGCTCCATGGGCGAACAGGTCAAATTGATTGGCGCTTGGTGAAATTCCTCCGTTGAATGCGTGATCATTCCAGGAGCGTGTCCCGTGGAACTCCACGTCGAGCATGTCATTCACGCCGCGCCTGCCGAGGTCGCCCGGATAATGTTCGATCCTGAGCTTGAGGCCCAATGGGTCGGGAAAGCCGGGAACGCGGAGAAGCTGACCGACGGCCCGATCTCCGTCGGCTCTCGCGTCCGTCACCCGGCCGGCCTGCTGGGCATGCGGGCCCCGTTTGTGACGGAGGTCACGGAGCTGGAACCCGATCGCCGCCTTGTGATGGAGATCGTGGAGGGATCCGAGAGCGGCGTCGTCGTGTACCAGGTCGCTCCGACCGCAGGCGGTTCCGTTGTGACCGTCCACGTGCGGAACAAGCCGAAGCTCCCGATTCCCCAGGCGCCCTGGGCTCGCAGACACCACGTCGAAGAGAACCTGCACCGCCTGGCCACCCTTGTGGCGCGGCTGCACTAACGCGGCGAGACGGAGCCTCGGGGGGGCAGTCGATCTTGCGCCCCCTGACCGCGATCCTGCGCGACCAGCCTCGGTCTGAATCGGGCTGCACGACAAATTCGGCGAGCCGGTCTGCGGCGCGACGCTGTCAAGGTCTGACGTTTTGCCTCTGAGCGCACATCTGCAGCCTGTTCGTCCCCCGACGGACGCTCCCCAAACTTGCCTGGACCTTTCTGATGCACGCCCACGCCTATGCCGCGCAAAGCGGCGCCACGCCGCTCGCCCCCTTCAGCTTCGAACGCCGCGACCCCGGCCCCAACGACGTCGCGATCGACATCCTGTTCTGCGGCGTCTGCCACTCCGACCTGCACACCGCCCGCGGCGAATGGCAGGGGGTCATGTTTCCCTCCGTGCCGGGCCACGAGATCATCGGCCGGGTCTCCGCCGTCGGCGCCCAGGTTTCGAAGTTCAAGGAAGGCGACCTCGTCGGGGTCGGCTGCATGGTCGACAGCTGCCAGCACTGCGACCCCTGCAAGCGGGGGCTCGAGCAGTACTGCGAAGTCGGGATGACCGGCACCTACAACGGCCCCGAGCAAGGGACCGGCGCCAACACCTACGGCGGCTACTCCGACAAGATCACCGTGCGGCAGGAGTTCGTCCTGCGCCTCCCCGACGGCCTGGACCCGGCCGCCGCCGCGCCGCTGCTCTGCGCCGGCATCACCACCTATTCGCCGCTCAGGCACTGGAACGCCGGGCCCGGCAAGAAGGTCGGGGTCGTCGGCCTGGGCGGCCTCGGCCACATGGCCGTCAAGCTGGCCCACGCCATGGGCGCGGAGGTGACGCTCTTCACAACCTCGCCGGGCAAGGAAGATGACGCCCGCCGACTGGGCGCCAGCCACGTGGTGCTGTCGCGGGACCCCGAGGCGATGGCCGCCCAGGCCCGCACCTTCGATCTGATCATCAACACCGTCGCCGTTCCCATGGACCTCGACCCTTACATCGCCGCCCTGGCGCTGGACGGGACCATGGTGCTGGTGGGCGCGCCGCCTGAAGCGCACAAGAGCCCGTCGGTCTTCCCGCTCCTGATGGCGCGGCGCTCCATCGCCGGCTCCGGCATCGGCGGCATCCCGGAAACCCAGGAGATGCTGGACTTCTGCGCCGCCCACGGCGTCGTCTCCGACATCGAGATCATCCCGATGCAGGACATCGAGGCCGCCTACGCCCGCATGCTGAAGAGCGATGTGAAGTACCGCTTCGTCATCGACATGCAGTCCCTGAAGGACGAGGCGGCCAGGGCCGCCTGACGCCGGCCACCCCGGCTCCGGCGCGGCCCAACCCGCCCGCCGGAGTCCGGGGACCTCTCGTCGCCGGAACTAGCCCATCGCTCGCATCTCACCGACCTAAAGCGGCCGGTGAACATCGTTCCGCGACCACGGAACTTTAACTTGCTGATATCATTATCAAATCTGGTAGGCCGGGTGAGGTTCGAACTCACGACCATTCGATTAAAAGTCGAATGCTCTACCACTGAGCTACCGGCCCACGACGCACAGGGTCCTTCGGACGCCCCGGCGAAGCGGCGCGGACCTTAGGCGCCAGCCCCTGTCCGCGCAAGGGCGGCGCGGCCTTAAACAGCGGCGAACGGTCGGCTAGAATTGGCCGCGATGCGCCGAATCTCCCTCGCCTGCCTTCTCGCCGCCGCGCTCGCGGGCGCCGGCTGCGCCGCCACGCCGCCGCCTAACGGCTCCCAGCGCGTGCAGACCACCTCGGCCGCCAACCGCGAGGACATCAAGGGCGCGGTGTCGGCGCCGCTGCGCGATCTCAACGTCCGGCGCACCTGGATCCCGGAGGTGCTGCTGCAGGCCATGGCCGACCCCTACGGGCGACCGTCGAAGAAGCTCAAATGCACGGAGCTCGCCGCCCTGCTCAAGCCGCTGAACGACGCCCTGGGCGCCGATCTCGACGAGCCATCGGTGGACGAGGACGACCTGTTGCAGAAGGGCCGGACGACCGCGCTGGGCGCGGTGGCCGGCGTCGCCTCCGACGCCATCCCGTTCCGCGGCTGGGTGCGTAAGCTGTCGGGCGCGGAGCGGCACGATCGCCTGGTGCAGGCGGCGATCACCGCCGGCGGCGTGCGCCGCGCCTACCTCAAGGGCCTCGGCGAGGCGCATGGCTGCAGCCCGCCGGCGACGCCCTCGCACGTGCTGGCCGGCGCCCCGGTCGTCACCCAGGACATGAAGCCCCGCTATCCGATCCGTTGACGCGCCTTGAACTCGCGGCGGAAGGCGTCCAGCCGGCCTTCGGCGATGGCGGCGCGCAGCTGGACCATCAGGGTCTGGAAGAAGCCGATGTTGTGCCAGGAGAGCAGCACCTGGCCGAGGATCTCCTCGGACTTCACCAGGTGGTGCAGGTAGGCCTTGGAGTAGTCGCGGCTGGCCGGCACGTCGCTCGTGGGATCGAGGGGCTCGTCGTCGTCGGCGAACCGGGCGTTCTTCAGGTTCACCGAGCCCTCCCAAGTCCAGGCCTGGCCGTGGCGCCCGGACCGCGTCGGCAGCACGCAGTCGAACATGTCCACGCCGCGCGCCACCGCCTCGACCAGGTCGATGGGCTTGCCGACGCCCATCAGGTAGCGCGGCCGGTCGGCCGGCAGCATGGCCGGTGCGTACTCCAGCACCTCGACCATGCCCTCATGCCCCTCACCCACCGCCAGCCCGCCGATGGCGTAGCCGTCGAAGCCGATCTCGATCAGCCGGTCGGCGGATTCGCGCCGCAGAGCCTCGAAGGTGGAGCCTTGCTGGATGCCGAACAGCGCTTGCGTATCGCGTTCGCCGAACGCGTTCTTACAGCGTTGCGCCCACCGCGCCGACAGCCGCATGGCCTCGGCCGCCCGCGCCTCCTCGGCCGGCCAGGCGACGCATTCGTCGAGCTGCATGACGATGTCGGAGCCCAGCAGGTCGGCCTGGATCTCGATCGACCGCTCGGGGCTGAGCACGTGCCTGGAGCCGTCCAGGTGGCTCTGGAAGGTGACGGCGTCCTCCTTCACCTTGGAGATCTTCGACAGCGACATCACCTGGAAGCCGCCGGAATCGGTGAGGATCGGCTTCTCCCAGCGCATGAACCGGTGCAGCCCGCCCAGCCGCGCCACCCGCTCGGCGGTCGGCCGCAGCATCAGGTGGTAGGTGTTGCCCAGGATGATGTCGGCGCCGCTCTGCGCGACCTGGTCCACGGTCAGCGCCTTGACGGTGGCGGCGGTGCCCACGGGCATGAAGGCCGGCGTGCGGATGTCGCCACGGGAGGTCGAGAGCACGCCGGTGCGGGCCTCGCCGTCGGTGGCGGCGATGGTGAACGGGAACCCGGCCATCAGGCGGCCCTCCAGAGCAGGCTGCCGTCACCGTAGGAATAGAACCGGTAGCCGGTGGCGATGGCGTGGGCGTAGGCCGCGCGCATGGTCTCCAGCCCAGCGAAGGCCGAGACCAGCATGAACAGCGTCGACTTCGGCAGGTGGAAGTTGGTGACCAGTCCGTCGGCGGCGCGGAAGCGGTAACCGGGGGTGATGAAGATGGCGGTCTCGTCCATGAACGGGCGGACCACGCCGTCCTCGCCGGTGGCCGACTCCAGCAGCCGCAGCGAGGTGGTGCCGACGCAGACGATCCGCCCGCCGGCCCGGCGCACGGCGTTCAGCCGCTCGGCGGTGGCGGCGTCGACCTCGCCCCACTCGGCGTGCATCCGGTGCTCGGCCAGGTTCTCGGTCTTCACCGGCAGGAAGGTGCCGGCCCCCACGTGCAGGGTGACGAAGGCGGTCTCCACGCCAGCCTCGGCGAGGCGGGCGAACAGCTCAGGCGTGAAGTGCAGGCCGGCGGTGGGCGCGGCGACCGAGCCGTCCTCCTCGGCATAGACGGTCTGGTAGTCGGTGCGGTCCTGGGCGTCCTCGCCCCGCTTGGCGGCGATATAGGGCGGCAACGGCATGGCGCCGCGCTCGGCGATGGCCGCGTCGAGGTCCGGCCCCGAGAGGTCGAAGGCCAGCGTCACCTCGCCGCCCTCGCCCTTCGCCTTCACCGTGGCGTCCAGCGCGCCCAGCAGGCAGGCGCGGTCGTCGGTCTCGCCGAACGACACCCGGTCGCCCACCGCCAGCCGTTTGCCCGGCCGCATGAACGCCGTCCAGGCGTGGGGCGACAGGCGCTTATGCAGGGTGGCCTCGACCCGCATGCTGGTCGCCTCGCGCCTGCGCACGCCCTTCAGCCGCGCGGGAATCACCCGGGTGTCGTTGAGCACCAGGATGTCGCCGGCCCGCAGCAGGCCCGGCAGGTCGCGCACCTGCAGGTCACGGAGCGCCTGCCCCGGCTCGACCACCAGCAGGCGCGCGGAATCCCGCGGGCTCGCGGGCCGCAGGGCGATGCGGTCCTCAGGAAGATCGAAGTCGAAATCGGCAAGCTGCATGAAGGGCGGGTCAAGGCCATGCGAGGGCCTGCACGTCAAGCGCGCGACCGTGATAGAGCCCTTTCGATGCGCTTCCTGCGAGTCGTGTTCACGGCGATCCTGGCCACGTTCCTGCTCGGGTTGGGCGCCGTCTGCGCGGCCGCGGCGGTGGCGGCGCAATGGGGCCGGACCAGCCTCGCCTTCGACGTCCTCACCCATTTCGCGCCGTTCTGGCTGGCCGGGGCCCTGGTGGCGACGCTCGCCGGCCTGGCGCTGCGCGGACCGGTCCGCGTGGCGATCGTCGGCCTGGGGCTGGTCGGGACGTTCGCCGCCGGCGCCCTGATCGCACCGGAACTGGTCCGCCACACCGGGCCTCACGCCGCGCCCGGGGCTCCGGGCCAGCTGAAGATCGTCCAGTTCAACGCCTGGCATAACAACGCCGACCTCGAGCGCACCATCGACTGGCTGGCCCGCGAGGCGCCCGACATCGTGGTGATCGAGGAGACGACCCCGGCGATCCGGGCGCTGATCGCCGCGAAGACCAACTGGTACGTCACCTGCCCGAAGTGCGAGGTGATGATCCTGTCGCGCCGGCCGCCGGTGGCCGACGGCGTGGCCTTCCTGGGCCACCGGTCCGGACCGCTGTCGCGCGCCACTTTCCGCGACGCCCGGGGCGAGTTCA
Source organism: Phenylobacterium hankyongense (assembly GCF_003254505.1). NCBI lineage: Bacteria > Pseudomonadati > Pseudomonadota > Alphaproteobacteria > Caulobacterales > Caulobacteraceae > Phenylobacterium > Phenylobacterium hankyongense. Next base: position 3,493,241 of record NZ_QFYP01000001.1, read on the forward strand.
CCGTCCTGGGCGTCCACAACGCCTGGCCGACCGATCCCGACCAGCCGATGCAGGAACGCAGGCTGGCCGCAGCCGTGGCGAGGTTTCCGCGCGAGCGGACCATCGTCACCGGCGATTTCAACTCGACGCCCTGGTCGTTCTCCCGCCGGCGCTGGGACCGCGCGCTGGGCTTGGTCCGCCGGGAGCGGGCGCTCTTCTCCTGGCCGGCGGTGCAGTACAAGCGGCTGCGGTGGACCGGCTTTCCCTACCTGGCGATCGACCACGTCTACGCCGGGTCCGGCTGGGCGACCGTGAGCGTCAGGCGCGGCCCGAAGCTGGGCTCGGACCACTATCCGGTGGTCGTCATCCTGGCGCCTGTCGCGCCGCGCTGAGCGCCGCCTCGAGTTTCTCCCGCTGGACGGTGTGGTCGGCGTCGAGCGCCTCGGCCTTGCGCTCGAGCGTCGCGCGCTCCGCCTCCAGCTTCGCGCGGGCCTGCGAATGCGCGGCGTCGAGGGCGGCGAGCTTGGTTTCCAGGTCCGCCACCTTCCTGAGCGCAGCCTTCGACGGCCCGGCCGGCCTGGCGGCCTTCGGCGGCTTCAGCTTGGCAAGATCGGCGCGCGTGCCGGCCGGCCGGCGCAGCACCTCGCCGGGCTCGGCGGTGGCCGCCTTCACCAGCGCCGGATCGTCGGTCTCGTGCGCCAGGCCTTCCTTGAAGATGTCCTGGCGCACGCCCCAGGCCGCCAGGGCCTTGGCCCTGGAGCTGGTCGCGATGACGTAGTCGGTGAGCCCGTCCGAGGTGACGAAGACCTTCAGGCGCGGCGCCATGGCCGTCAGGCGTCCGCGGCGACCTTCATGGAGACGATCTTGCCGGGCGCGCGCGGCGGCTCGCCCTTGGGCAGGGCGTCGACGTTGTCCATGCCCTCGACCACCTCGCCCCAGACCGTGTACTGGCCGTCGAGGAAGGTGGCGTCGTCGAAGCAGATGAAGAACTGACTGTTGGCCGAATTCGGGTTCTGGGTGCGGGCCATGGAGCAGACGCCGCGCACGTGCGGCTCGCGGCTGAACTCGGCCTTGAGGTTCGGCTTTTCCGAGCCGCCCGAGCCGGTGCCGCTGGGATCGCCGCCCTGGGCCATGAAGCCCGGGATCACGCGGTGGAAGACGACGCCGTCGTAGAAGCCTTCCCGCGCCAGCTCCTTGATGCGCTCCACGTGGCCGGGCGCCAGGTCGGGCCGCAGCTTGATGGTCACCGGACCGCTCTCGAGCGTCATGATCAGAGTGTTCTCGGCATCGTCGGCCATCACTTCACCTCAGCAGGAATTGTCACGTCACAGGCCGAGAAGTCGGCCCCTTTTTGCGCCCGGGCCCGCTCGATGGCGGACTTGAACCAGGCGCTCTTGGTATCGACCACCCGGACCTTCGGCCGGTCCGCGGGAGGCAAATCGGCGAGCAGGCGCACGCGTTCCATCCGGTCCTGCGGATCAGCCACCGGCTCGCCCACCTTGATGGCCACGACCACGTCCTGGCCGGCGATCACCCGGCCCCAGGCCGTGTAGTTCTTTTCCAGGGACGGATAGGGCGCGCGCATCAGGAAGAACTGGCTGTTGCCGGAGTTCGGATCCTGGCCCCGCGCCATGCCGGCGACGCCCTGGCAGAACAGCCCCCAGGCGGCGACCTTCTGGTCCCGGGTCAGCGGCGCGAGCGCCATCGACTGGCTCATCACCGGCAGGGTCTTCACGAAGCCGATTTCCGCCACCGTCTGGTCCGCCGCCGTGGCGAACGGCAGGTCGGTCCCACGGCGGAAGACGAACTCGCCGGGCACGTTGGGCTTGGTCGAGCCGCCCTGCCCGTTGTTCTGCGGGTCGCCGGTCTGGTCCATGAAGTTCTCGACCACCCGGAAGAACCGCTGGCCGTCGAAGAAATTCTCGTGCGCCAGCTCGCGCATGCGCGCCACGGTCTGCGGCGCCGCCTCGGGGACCATCTCGACCAGCACACGGCCCTTGTTGGTGTCGATCACCAGGACGTCGCTCGGATCGGGCGTGCGCCAGTCGGCAGCGGAAGGTTGGCCGGGCGCCGCGGCGGCGGCCGGCGCGGCGGCGGGCGGAGCCTTGGGCTTGGGCTTGGGAGCGGCGACAGCGGTCGCGGCGACGGCCGCCAGGGCGGCGACGAGCATGGCAGTGCGATTCATGGGGTCACTCGTAATAGGCCGCGGCCTCGCGGACCAGCCCATCCGCACCGGCCGTGTGGCTCAAGCGCGGCCGACCTTCTGCAGCAGCCGTTCCTTGACGTGCGGGCTGACGAATTTCGCCACGTCCCCGCCCAGTTCCGCGATCTCCTTCACCAACTTCGAGGCGATCGCCTGGTGGCGCGGGTCGGCCATCAGGAAGACCGTCTCGATCTCGCGGTCGAGCTGCTGGTTCATGGCGGTCATCTGGAATTCGAATTCGAAGTCGGCCACGGCGCGCAGGCCGCGGACGATCACCGAGGCGCCGACCTCGCGGGCGAAGGCCATGGTCAGGCCCTCGAACGGCTGGACGACGATCTCCGCGCGGTTGCGCAGCGGCGCGGCCGCCTCCTCAACGATCTCCACCCGCTCTTCCAGGCTGAACATCGGGCTCTTGCCGGTGTTGATGGCCACGCCCAGGACCAGCTTGTCCACCAGCTTCACGGCCCGCCCGATGATGTCGGTGTGCCCGTTGTGGATTGGGTCGAACGTGCCCGGATAGAGCCCGACGCGCATCATGCGGCTTGATCCCCCAACTTACCCACCTCGGCTTTCGCTGCGGATCGGCGTTATGGCAAGCCCAATCTTGTCAGGCTCAGGTCTCGGGCGTCTCGCCGCCGGCGACGACGCCGCCCGGCTCCTCGCCGTTCTCCTCGTCCTCGCCGCTGTCCGCCAGCCGTTCGACCGACACCACATGCTCGTCCGCGCCCTTGCGGAAGATGGTCACGCCCTGGGTGTTGCGGCCGGCCAGGCGGACCTGCGCCACCGGGGTGCGGATCAGCTGGCCCTGGTCGGTGACCAGCAGGATCTGGTCGGGATCCTCCACCGGGAAGGAGGCGGCCAGGCGGCCGCCGCGCTTGGTGAGGTCCTGGGCCAGCAGGCCCTGGCCGCCGCGGCCGGTGCGCCGGAACTCGTAGGCCGAGGTCCGCTTGCCGAAGCCTTCGGTGGACACGGTGAGGATGATCTCCTCGGCGGCGCCCAGGTCGGCGATCCGCTCGGGGCTGAGGCTGACCATGTCGTCGCCCTCGGCCTCGTCGTCCTCGACCACGGGCGTCTCGTCGCCCTCTTCGCCTTCGCCGGTCGCCGCGCGCATGGCCTTGGCGTGCTTCAGGTAGGCGGCGCGCTCAGCCGGCGTGGCCGGCACGGCCCGCAGGATGGCCATGGAGATGACGCGGTCGCCCTCGGCCAGGCGGATGCCGCGCACGCCGGTGGAGTCGCGGCCGGCGAACACCCGCACCTCCTCCGTCGCGAAACGGATGCAGCGGCCGAGCGCGGTGGTCAGCAGGATGTCGTTGGCCTGGGCGTTGCAGACGCCGACGCCGACGATGGCGTCGCCCTCGTCGAGCTTCATGGCGATCTTGCCGTTGCGGCGGATGTCCACGAAGTCCGAGAGCTTGTTGCGCCGCACCCCGCCGGAGCGGGTGGCGAACATCACGTCGTACTGGTCCCAGCTGGCCTCGTCCTCGGGCAGGGCCAGGATCGAAGTGATGCTTTCGCCCGGCTCGATCGGCAGCAGGTTGACGAACGCTTTGCCGCGCGAGGTCGGCGTGCCGATCGGCAGGCGCCAGACCTTCAGCTTGTAGGCCTTGCCGCCGGAGGAGAAGAACAGCATCGGGGTGTGGGTGTTGGCGGAGAAGACCCGGGTGACCGCGTCCTCTTCCTTGGTCGCCATGCCGGAGCGGCCCTTCCCGCCCCGGTGCTGGGTCCGGTAGATGCTGAGCGGGGTGCGCTTCACATAGCCGCCGTGGGTGACGGTGATCACCATCTCCTCGCGGGCGATCAGGTCCTCGTCCTCGACGTCGGCGTCGCCGTCGACGATGTCCGTGCGCCGCGGCACGGCGAAGGCCTCGCGGACCTCCACCAGCTCCTGGCGGGCGATGGCCATGATCTTCTCGCGCGAGGACAGCACGTCCAGGTGGCCGGCGATGGTCCCGGCCAGCTCGCGCGCTTCGCCGAAGATCTCGTCGCGGCCGAGGCCGGTCAGGCGCGACAGGGTCAGCGCCAGGATGGCGCGGGCCTGCTCGTCGGTGAGCCGGATCTTGTCGCCGTCGATGACCAGCGAGCGCGGGTCGGCGATCAGCTCGACCAGCGGCAGCATGTCGCCCGCCGGCCAGTCGCGAGCCACCAGGCGCTCGCGCGCCTCGCCCGGGTCCTTGGAGGAGCGGATGATCTGGATGAAATCGTCGATGTTGGCGACGGCGATGGCGAGACCGACTAAGACGTGGCCGCGGTCACGGGCCTTTCCCAGCTCGAACTTGATCCGCCGGACCACCACCTCTTCGCGGAACTCCACGAAGGCGGTGATCATCTCGCGCAGCCCCATCTGCTGGGGCCTGCCACGGTTCAGGGCCAGCATGTTGACCCCGAACGAGGACTGCAGCGGCGTGTAGCGGTAGAGCTGGTTGAGGATCACCTCGGCCGAGGCGTCGCGCTTCATCTCGACGACGATCCGCATGCCGTCGCGGTCGCTCTCGTCGCGCAGGTCGGCGATGCCCTCGATGCGCTTCTCGCGCACCAGTTCGGCGATCCGTTCCACCAGCGAAGCCTTGTTCAGCTGGTAGGGGATCGCCGTGATGATGATCGCCTCGCGCTCCTTGCGGACCTCTTCGATGCTGGCCTTGCCGCGCATGATCACCGAGCCGCGGCCGGTCATCAGCGCCTGGCGGGCGCCGGTCCGTCCGATGATCTCGCCGCCGGTGGGGAAGTCGGGCCCGGGCACGATGTCGAGCAGGTCTTCGAGCCCGATCTCCGGGTTGTCGATGTAGGCCAGGCAGGCGTCGACCACTTCGCCGAGGTTGTGCGGCGGAATGTTGGTGGCCATGCCGACGGCGATGCCGCCGGCCCCGTTCACCAGCAGGTTGGGGATGCGCGCGGGCAGCACCACCGGCTCCTGCTCGGTGCCGTCGTAGTTGTCCTTGAAGTCGACGGTGTCCTTGTCGAGGTCGGCCAGCAGCGCCATGGCCGCCTTGGTCATGCGCGATTCCGTGTAGCGCATGGCCGCCGGGGGATCGTTGTCCACCGAGCCGAAGTTCCCCTGGCCGTCGATCAGCAGCAGGCCCATTGAGAAGGGCTGCGCCATGCGCACCATGGTGTCGTAGATCGCCGAGTCGCCGTGCGGGTGGTACTTACCCATCACGTCGCCGACCACGCGGGCGGACTTGACGTAGGAGCGGTCGGGCGTGTGGCCCTGCTCGTTCATCGAGAACAGGATGCGCCGGTGCACCGGCTTCAGCCCGTCGCGGACGTCAGGCAAGGCGCGGCTGACGATCACGCTCATGGCGTAGTCGAGATACGAGCGCTTCAGCTCGTCTTCGATCGCGATAGGGGCGACGCCCCCGCGCCGGTCGTCCGGAGGGGTAGTGTTCTCGTCGGTCAAGGGAGGGATTTTGCCGTTAGAATCGGACTGCTTATGTGGGGATTGTTGTTAGCATTCTGTAGGCCTTTGCGCCAACTCCCGCGCGTGCGCCCGCGCGAGGCGCGTCGCCGCAGATGACCGGACGCCCGCCGGAGCCTAGAACAGCCGGCCGAGAGGACCCTCCCATGCCGCTGACGCCCGGCGAGCCCGCGCCCTGGTTCCACGCCGCCACGCCGTCCAACCCGGAGTTCGCCTTCGACACGGTCGCGGGCCGCTTCATCCTGCTGGCCTTCCTGCCGCGGGACGTGGAGGGCCGCACCACGGCCCTGAAGGCGCTGGCCGCCCATCAGGCGCTGTTCGACGACGCCAAGCTGTCGGCGTTCGCCGTCGCCCGCGACGCCCAGACCGCCGAGACGGCGAAGGACATGCGCGGCCTGCGTTGGGTGCTGGACCTCGACGGCCAGGTGAGCCGCCAGTTCGGGCTGGACGGGGAGGCTGACGCCTTCGCCTGGATGCTGCTCGACCCGGCGCTGCGGGTGATGGGCTCGGCCCCGCTGGCCGAGACCGCCAGCGTATTCCGCGTGCTCGCCGCCCTGCCCGCGCCCGGCGATCACGCCGGGGTTCCGCTGCACGCCCCGGTGCTGATCGCGCCGCGGATCTTCGAGCCCGAGCTCTGCCAGGCGCTGATCGCCCTGCACGCGGCGGGCGAGGCGCCGTTCACCGGCGTCATGCGCGACGCCGGCGACCGCACGGTGGCGGTGATGGACGAGCTGAAGAAGCGCCGTGACGTGCTGGTGACCGAGCCCGGTCTGCAGGCGCAGGTCCGCGAGCGGCTGGAGCGGCGGCTGTTCCCGCAGATCCAGAAGGCCCTCGGCTTCGAGGCGACCCACATCGAGCGCTACGTGGTGAGTTGCTACGACGCCGCGGAAGGCGGCGTCTTCCACGCCCACCGGGACAACACCACCCAGGGCACGGCGCACCGCAAGTTCGCCTGCTCGATCAACCTGAACGACGATTTCCAGGGCGGCGACCTGCGGTTCCCGGAGTTCGGCCCGGCCGCCTACCGCCCGCCGGTCGGCGGCGCGGTGGTCTTCTCCTGCGCCCTGCTGCACGAGGCGCTGAGGGTGACGGCAGGGCGGCGCTACGCCTTCCTGCCCTTCTTCTATGACGCCGCCGGGGACGCGGTGCTGGAGGCCTATCGGCGACGGGTGGGCGAAACCGCGGCCTGATCGGTCGCGGCGATGTTGGCGGTCATCGACCGTTCAGGCCCGGTCAGGCAAGCTTGCGACGACTCCGACCCCATATGGGATGCCATGAAGCCCCTGATCCCCTTCCTGCTGGCCGCCGCGATCGCCGCCCCGGCCGCCGCCCAGCCCTCGGCCATCCAGCCCGGCTATTGGGAGACCACCAACCGGGTGACCTCGCCGTTCCCGACGCGCAAGGTCGAGCGCCGGTGCATCAAGCCCTCGGACGTCGCCAAGTTCATGGAGGGGCCGAGCAACCACATCTACACCTGCACCTATCCGACCCGGCAGATCGCCGACGGCAAGATCCGGCTGGCGGGCAGTTGCAAGACGCGGGAAGGCAAGCCCGTGCCGATCTCCGGCCAGGGTGTCTTCACCAGCGACAGCTTCCACCTCGACGCCCGGGTCGAAACCCAGGTCGGCGGCGTGACGATCCCGGTGCGCGCCAGCACCGACGCCAAGCGCCTCGCCGACGCCTGCCCGGCGGAGGCCGCCGGCTAGCCGTTAGCCGCTAGAAAGGGATCTCGTCGTCCAGGTCGGCGGAGAAGTCCTCGCGCGCGCCGGAGCTCTGGGTCTTCGGACCGGCCGACGAGGAGAAGCCGCCGGAATAGCCGCCGCCCTCGCCCTGTTCGGCGTCGCCGCCGCGGCCGTCCAGCATGGTCAGCTCGCCGCGGAACTTCTGCAGCACGATCTCGGTGGAATACTTTTCCTGGCCCGACTGGTCGGTCCACTTGCGGGTCTGGATCGCCCCCTCGAGGTAGATCTTCGAGCCCTTGCGCAGGTATTGCTCGGCCACCTTCACGAGGTTCTCGTTGAAGATCACCACCCGGTGCCACTCGGTGCGCTCCTTGCGCTCGCCCGAGGACCGGTCCCGCCAGGTCTCCGACGTGGCGACGCGCAGGTTCGCCACCCGATCGCCCGAACCGAGGCTGCGGATCTCGGGATCGGCCCCGAGGTTGCCCACCAGAATCACCTTGTTGACGCTGCCCGCCATGTCGATTGTCCTAAGCTTCCGTGGAATGCGGGCCGTCAGCCCTGATCTAGGCTTAGCGCGCCGTTAACACCTCGGCAACCCCGTGTTCTGTTTTTGTTCCAGACGCTCCACAGCGCATTTTGGCCGCAGCGCATTTGGCCGCTACTGCGGCATCGCGCCCGGGATCGCCAGCCGGCCGTCGCCGGTGCGCACCAGCGCGACGTAGCGCGGGCCTTCCAGCGAGGTGGAGGTCATCACCCCCTCCTTCTCCAGGAACAGGAAGTTGGCCTGGTAGGCCCCGTAGATGTTCTGGGCGTTGCCGCCCATGCGCAGGAACTTGACCCGCATGGCCTCCAGGTTGGCCGCGCAGGTCTCGAGGTTCGGGGCGACGACCAGCTTGTTGTACTTCAGCGAGCCGTCCTTCTGCGGGACCACATGGTAGCAGACCCGCACGTCGCCGGGCGGCTCGGTGCGCTTCTGGCAGGCCGAGAGCGCCGCGGCGGCGGCAAGGGTGGCGATGAGGGCGGTTCGGTTCATGGGGCCAGCCTATCGAAGGGTCAGTCGGGCGCGAGGGCGTCAGCCCACCGGGGGAACGCTGCAGCCGCCGCCCTGCTCCACCAGGGTGCGGAAGCTGCGGTTGTCGCCCGAGATCTCCACCCGCCCGGGCACCAGGCGCAGGGTCTGCTGCAACCAGCGGCCGTAGGTGGCGCCGCCCTGCCGCTCGCAGCGGCCGGCGAACAGCGTCTGGACGCAGGCGTTGAGGGTGAGATCGGTCGGCAGCTTGCGCCACTGGCTCTCGCTGTAGCGCCAGCAGCTTCCGGTCGGCGCGCTGACCGCCTGCGGGGCGGCGGCGGCGGTCGGCGCGGTCGGCGGCGCGGCGACCGGGGTGGCGGGTTCGGCGGGGGGCGGCAGCGGGGTCAGCACGGTGCCGGCCTGTTCGGCCGCGGCCAGGGCGCCGGAAGGATCGACGCCGACGTCCAGGGCGTCGGTGGCCACCCCGTTGTGCTGGGCGCACTGCGCCAGGGTGAGCTCGCCCACGAACTGGCCGGCCACGAAGCAGCGCAGCGGCTTCGTGGGGTCCATGTGGCCTTCGTTCGGGGCGGCGTTGGAGTCGATCACGAGTCCGCCGCGGGAGGCCGGCGGCGGCGGCGCGCGCTCGCCGCGATGCCCGGACGTCATCGCCCAGCCGATGAGGACTCCGGCGATCAGCGCAAGCGCGCCGCCGGCGATCACGAGCTGCGTTCGGCGGTCGGTGAAGTCCATGGCCTTCGCTAGACTGCGCCGGGCCGGCTTTCAAGCCGCGCGGGCGGAGGTCAGCCGCCGCCCAGGAGGGTGCTGGCGATGCTGCCGCCGGTCGCCGCGCCGCTGGTTGTGCTGCCGCCGCTGCCGCCCGTGAGGCGATCCAGCGCCGCCTGATAGTTGGCGATCTGAGTGGTCAGATAGGCCGGCACCGCCCCGCTCTTGCTGGCGGCCGCGGCGGCCGCCTGCGCCGCCAGCTGGGACTTCGGCGTCGCGGCGGTGACCAGGTCCTTGTAGGCGTTGCGGATGACGCCTTGCGCGGTGGCGATCTCGGCCAGCGCGTGGCGCACCTGCTCGTCGCTCGACAGGTTGAGGTCGGAGGCCATCTGCAGGCCGTAGATCTGGCCCTTGCCGTCGGCCGGCGCCGTCACCCCGCCGACCGTCGTGGTCGTGCGGACGACCCCGTCCGGAATGCCCAGCAGCTTCAGCGCGTCCTTGTCGGTCTTGCCGGAGCCGATCTGGAGCACGGCGCTGGCGACCGCCGGCTGGATATTCAGCTGCTTGACGCCGCTGACCGTGGTGATGGTCACCTTGGCCTGGAAGCCCGAGGCGCGCTGGATCTTCTGGGCCAGGGTGTCGAGGGTATCGGCCTGGTCGATCGTCACCGTGCCGACGGCCGCGCCGACGCCGATGGTGAACTGGTCGCCGGCCCGCAGCGAACTGACGGCGGTGATCTGCTGGGTGGTGTCCGGGGCCAGGGCGCCGTTCGGCAATCCCAGCCGATCGAGCACGCTGGCGCCCTTGGGGTCCACGGCGATGGCCGAAACCGCCGCCTGCCCGTCCTTGCCGGTGAACCGCCGCGACCAGCCGATGGCGCCGGTGTTCACGTCGAGATTGGCGATGAAGCCGTCCTTCGCGCCGACCGGATCCTGCCCCGGCAGGTCGGTCCCGGCGGAGCCTCCGATCCACACCTGGCCGTTGGCGACCGCGAGCGAGGTGGCGCGGTCGTCGCCGCTGCCGCCGTAGTAGGCGATCTTGTCCCCGGCGGCCGGCGTCAGGGTTGACGACACCCGCATGGCGAAGGCGTCCGTGCCGCCGGAATAGGCCCGGGTCACCGAGCCGCCGGACAGCGAGGCGTTCGCCGTCGTGCCGGCCAGCACCACCTGCCCGCCGTCCAGCGCCAGGCCGGCGATGTCGCCGCCCTGCAGATCGCCGACGTCGCGGGTCGACGCCAGGCTCGGGGTCCCGCTCGACAGGTCGAAGCGCCTCAGCACGGCATGGCCGTCCTCGACGCTGGCGGTGACCAGCGCGTTGCCGTCCACCACCAGCCCCGCGGGCTTGTCGGCGCCCGCCGAGCCGAAACCCTGGGTGAACAGGGTCTGGACCTTGCCGGACGCGTCGGCCTTGAAGCCCTCCACATAGGCGTCCCAGTTGCCCTGAGCGTCGCCGCCGCCGGGCATCGCCGATTTCGATCGCCCGGCGACATAGACGCTGCCGTCGGCGCCGAACGCCACCTGGCTCGCCTCGTCGTCCTGGCGCGCGCCCCGGCGCTGGGTCCAGAGTTCCTGGCCCGAAGCGTCGTAGAGCGTGACGAAACTGTCGGGGGCGCCGGCGTAGGCGCCCGTCGTGCCGGAGTTCAGCGCCCCGTCGGTGGAGCCGGCAAGGGCGCCGCTGACCGAACCGGCGACCGCCACCTTCCCGTCGGCGGAGACCGCCAGGCCGAGGCCGGTGGCGCTGGCGGCGGCCCCGAGGGTGCGGGTGTAGAGCAGCTTGCCCGCGGAATCGTACTTCAGCAGCGCGACGTCCTGCGTGCCCTGGATCGCCTGGCCGGACGTCGTCGCGGTGACGTCGGCCAGCATGTAGACCGCGCCGTCGGGACCGACGGTCTGGGCATGGACGGTCTTGATCTCCGGCCCAAGGGTCTGCGCCGACACCCGTCCATCCACCCAGTTGGCGCCGCCCTCGGGCTGCGGCGGCGTGGCGACGGCCGTGGTGTCGGTCTGGAACTTCAGCAGCTGCTGCTGGATGACCCCGTCGTTGGTGGCGGGGTTATGGTCGGGATCCGGGTCGCCGGCCTTCTGCGCCACATAGAGCGCGCCGGCCGTCGCCGGGGCGGAGAAGCTGACCGCCTCGCTGGTGCCGACCTTGACCTGCATGGCCCACTGGTCGGGGCCCGGCGGCAAGGTGACGGTCTTCGTTCCCGCGGTCACGGTGCGCGCCTGGCCCGGAATCCGCTGAGAGGCGAACCGCGTCTCGACGCCCGCGTCCTGGAGCTGCTGGTTGATGAAGTTGATGACGTTGCCGATCGTCCGGGGCTGCGAGCCCATGGCCGTCAGGTCGATCGGCACGTCGTACGTCTGGTTCACCCGCTTGACGGAGATGTTGAACTGGACGTCCCCCTCGAACGCCGGGACCGGGTCCGAGGTGGAGCTGGTGAGCGGCGTCGTGGCGTAGGTGACGGTGGTGTTGGTCGGCACGCCCAGGGTGGTCTTCACCGTCGACGCGGTCGCGCCCTGGGTGAGGCGCAGCTTGTCGAACTGGGCGGATTTCATATAGGCCTCGATCTCGCTGAGGCCCTTGGTGAACACCGAGCTGATCTGGGTCTTGCTGCTGTTGGTCAGGCCCTTCGCCGTCATCTGGTTGGCGACGCCGCTCAGCGTGTCGAGGCTCTGGTAGAGGGCGAAGAGCTTCTTGTAGTCGGCGCTGGCGCCGGGCAGGTCCAGCTTGGCGGCGTTCTCGTCGACCAGCTTGGTCCCGGACATCGCGCTCTTCACGGCCGCGCTGACCTGGGCCGGGGTTGCCGGCGAGCTCCAGGGCGCCGTGGGGGCGACCTTGGCGGTGGGGGCGCCGGTTCCCGACGCCGTGGCCGACGGGATCCCCGCCTTGGCCTGATAGTAGCTCAGCAGAAGCGTCGGATCGAAGCTGATGGTCATGGCTGCACACCCACGAGCCTGCGCCCGCCCCGCTCATATGCCCCGGTCAGGGCTGACAGCCGGTTAAGGCTGGGCTGAAAAGCCGGGCGCGCCATCCGCGGGCGCGGCCGGGCTGCGCCCAGCGCCGCCGATCACTTGAACAGCGACAGGATGATCTGCGGCGACTGGTTGGCGATCGACAGCGCCTGAGCGCCGAGTTGTTGCTGGACCTGCAGGGCCTGCAGCCGGGCGCTCTCCTTCGCCAGGTCGGCGTCCACGAGGTTGCCGACGCCGGTGGTCAGGGTGTCGGACAGCTTCGAGACGAAGTCGGCGTGCGCGGTGATCTGCTTGGCCTGCGAGCCGAGGCTGCCGAGCGACTGGTTGACGTTGGTGATCGACAGGTTGAGGTCGGCCAGCACCTGGGTGGAAAGCGTCACCGTGGCCAGCGACGACGTCGAGGGGATGGTGATGATCCCGCCGCCCAGCGACATGTCCTGGGTCGAGAGCGTGATGTACGAGTTGGCGTCCGCGTTGGCGAGGAACTGGATATTCGACGGGATCGAGCCGTTCAGCAGGTTCGCGCCGTCGAACGCGGAATTCCCGGTGATCTGGCCGATCTGGCGAAGGATCGACTTGAACTCGGAGTCCAGCGCGGTGCGGGAGTTGGCGTCGATGGACGTGTCCATCGCCGCGACCACCTTCTCCTTGAGCTGCACGAGCAGGTCGGAGACCGACTGGCCCGCGGTCATCGAGACCTCGGCGATCGAGCTGGCCCGGTCGAGGCTCATCTTGACCGCGCCCAGGGCGCCGATGTCGGCCCGTTGGTTCTGGGCGATCGACCAGACCGCGGCGTTGTCCTTGGCGTTGGCGATCTTGAGGCCGGTGTTGATCCGGTTCTGAACGTCGCTGAGGTCCTGCTGAGTCTGGTTCAGGTTCTGCAGCGCAACCAGCGCAGACTTGTTGGTGTGGACGCTGATCGACATCACGGATTCTCCTCGGTCGTCCCCCGCGCCGGCTACCCGAGTCGCAAAGGTGTTCGAGGGCAGGCTATTGAGAACATGGTGTCCAGAAGGTTAACGCGACCACGCCGAGCGCCGCCGCCGGCGAACCGGGGCGGTTAGCGAACTCGGGTCCCGCCACTCGAAAGCGGGCAGATCAGGCTTTGGTGCGGATCACCTCGCCGGCGACGTATTCGGCCTCATCCCGCAGCTTCAGGATCACTTCCCTGGGCAGCTGGCGTATGACCTCACCCGTCCGGCGGTTGACAGTCTTGTAGACGTAGGTGCCGCTCGCTTGATCCTCTTCAATGATCAGTCGCAGGTCGACCGGATCCTCGTTCGGAGCGTCTCGCTTCGGGGCCTGATCCTTGCCGGATCTTCCGGAGGAGGATTGCTGGCCGAACGTGGGATCTGGCGTGGCTGCGAAACTCGCAACCTTGCTTTGCATGTCTCCGTCGCTGGCGCTTAGGACGACAGCGCTCCGCTTTGAGCGCGAACGGCGGAGAGGTCACCCTCCCCGCCGCCACGAGCGGACGCGGGGCTTTCACCCCGCGCCCAGTGAGCCTTAACGGAAGAGGCTGAGCAGGACCGACGAAGACTGGTTCGCGATCGAGAGCGCCTGAATGCCCAGCTGCTGCTTGGTCTGCAGCGACTGGAGGGTGGCGCTTTCCTTCGCGAGGTTCGCGTCGACCAGGTTGCCCACACCAGCGTCCAGGGTGTCCTGGAGCTTGCCGACGAAGGTCAGGTGCGATCCCAGCGACTTCGAACCCGTGCCGAGCTTGGACAGGGCGCTGGAGACGTTGGTGATCGCCGTGTTGACGGTGGCGATCATCGTCTGGGCCAGCGACTGGGTGCCGATCGAGTCGGTCGCCGAGATGCCGCTCAGCGCGCCCGAGCCAAGGTCCATCGACTGGGCCGCCACGGTGATCACCGAGGTGCCGTCAGCGTTGGCCAGGGCCTGGATGGTGCTGGGCGACGTGCCCTTGACCATGTTCGCGCCGTTGAAGTCGGCGTTGTTCACGGCCTTCGAGATCTGGTCGCGAAGCGACTTGAAGTCGTCGTTCAGCGCGATGCGGCTGTTCGAGTCGAGCGTGGTGTCGGACGCCGCCAGGGCCTTTTCCTTCATCTGAAGGAGAAGGTCGGAGACGGTTTCGCCGGCGGAGATCGCAACGTCCACGGTCGATTGGCCGCGTTGCAGCGAGTCCTTCACGTCGTTGAGCGACTGGGAGGTGGCCCGTTGGTTCTGGGCGATGGCCCAGATGGCGCCGTTGTCCTTCGCCGACGCCACCTTCATGCCCGTATTGATACGGTTCTGGGTGGTCATCAGTTGGGACTGGGTGGCGGTGAGGTTTTGCAGCGCCGCCATCGCGCCGACATTGGTATTCACGCTATTGGGCATACGAACTTTCCTTTTTTCAAGGTCGCCGGCCGCATTTTGACAGCCGGGGGCATTTTGCCCGGCAACATCCGCAGCAAGTCGCAGGCCACGGCGGCGCCAGGGCGAGAAGGCCCCAAGCCGCTGAATTCACAATGTTATAGGGTTGTTAGCGATGCCTCTGCCCGGCAGTTATTGCCGATCGGCAGGCCGTGGGCGGCAAAAATTGCCGCGTCGGACGGCAGCTTTTGCCGATCCGCGCGCTAAAGGAGGCCGGGCGGCCCCGAAGGGCCGCCCGGCGTCGCGACTACCGGAATAGCGACATCAGGACAGACGACGACTGGTTGGCGATCGAGAGCGCCTGGATCCCCAGTTGCTGCTTCGTCTGCAGCGCCTGGAGCTTTGCGCTTTCCTTCGCCAGGTCGGCGTCGACGAGATTGCCTACGCCCGCATCCACGGAATCCTGCAGCTTCCCGATAAACGTCAGGTGGGAAGCCAGGGACTTCGAGCCTGTGCCCAACTTGGACAAGGCGCTCGAGACGTTGATGATCGCCGTATTGACCTGGGCGATCATGTTCTGGGCGAGAGTCTGCGTACTGATCGAGTCCGTCGCTGCGATGCCGCTCAGGGCGCCGGTGCCGAGGTCGAGGCTCTGCGCCTGGACCGTGATCACCGCCGTCCCGTCCCCGTTTGCCAGCGCCTGGATGGTGGTGGGGGCAGTGCCCTTGACCATGTTGGCGCCGTTGAAGTCGGCGTTGTTCACCGCCTTCGAGATCTGATCGCGCAATGACACGAAGTCGTCGTTGAGCGCGACGCGGCTGTTCACATCGAGGGTCGTATCGGATGCCGCCAGGGCCTTTTCCTTCATCTGAAGGAGAAGATCCGAGACCGTCTCGCCCGCAGAGATCGCCACGTCGACGGTCGACTGACCGCGCTGCAGCGACTCCTTCACCGAGTTGAGCGCCTGGGAGGTCGCACGCTGGTTCTGGGCGATAGCCCAGATCGCGCCGTTGTCCTTCGCGCTCGACACCTTGAGCCCCGTGTTGATGCGTGTCTGAGTGGTTGCCAGCTCCGCTTGCGTCGAGTTGAGGTTTTGGAGCGCCACCATGGCGCCCACGTTGGTATTCACCGAATTGAACGGCATTTGGTCATCCTTCCATTCTGGGAGGTAGGTCGCGGCGTTTTGCCAGCGGGCGATTTTTCGCCCCGCCCAAGCATCGCAAGCGCGAGGCCAACATGGTAAATGCCAGCTTCAGCATAAGAGGCTGGTTTCATTGATGGTTTTTTGCCGGTGGGCGGCGGCGGCCGAGGGCGATCCTGCCGCCCGGCAGCGCTTGCCGGGCGCTATCTTCCGGACACGCAAAAGGCCGCAGCGGGGGCCGCGGCCTGGCAGGGCGTCGGAGTTGGGTCAGGACCGGCGGGGCGCCGGATTTGGTGCGTCAGGGTCCCCGGGGGCGCAAGAGTTGGGGGGCGCAAGAGTTGGGGGGCGCCAGAGTTGGGGGGCGCCAGAATGGGTGGGGCGCAGAGTTGGTGAGGCCTCAGGCCGCGGCGGCCGATCCGCCGCCGATCAGGCCCTGCATGATCGTCCGGTTGACGTCGATCAGCGGCTGGATCTCCTCCTCGCGGCGGATCACGGCGCTGGTGTGCTTGGCCACCCAGATGCTGAGCGAGATGATCGAGGCCCGCAGCGGCGGCGGCAGGCCGTTCTCGGAATCCGAGCAGTCGGTGCCCAGCACCGACCACATGCGGCGGTTCCAATCGAGCGCGTCGATGCGCCCACGGATATCCGTGGGATCGCACTTGGCCGCTTCCATCAACGCCAGCGTCACCTGCGCGAACAGGCGATACTCCGTCTCCCGGGGGTTCTCAGCCCGGGTCGCGGCTTGCTGATAAGCCTGAAGGGACATTGCCCAACCTCTCGTCTTCGTACTCGATAAGCTTCCGGCACAGCATCAGCGCCTTGTAGTACTCGCGCGACATGCAGTGCTTGGAGATGGTCACGCAGTCGGCAAGGATCACCGGATTGCGGATCGCTCCCATGAATTCGCTGAGGCGGCGGACGAACTCGTCATAGTAACGGTCCGCCCCGACCTCATCGAGGTACATCATCATGACCGGGAAATAGACGCGGCGGGCCGGCGTGTTCGCCTCTTCCTGCTGCATGATGTCCTTCTCGCGAAGGACAGAGGCCTTGTTCTGCAACACCAGAACGCCCCGACGGTCGCCATTCTGGACGACCGCGCCATTGAGAACGAACTTCTCTCCCGGCTTCAGCGACAATTTTAGCGGCAAGTCCCGCCTCCCGATCTCAGCGCCCACGAACCATCATTCCGATTCGACAGACCCATTGTCGCTTTCCGATGGGCCGAGCGCACCTCACGCTTAACGGGCGCCGGTTAACGGGCTCTTGCTAAGCTTGCGCCGCCCTCGGTTTAAGCAAGGGTTAAGCATAATCGGGCGACCAAGGGGTCACATCCCATTGGAGTCGCCTCATGCCGCGTAAGGGCCCGCCGAGCGCCACCTCTAGCCAGGCGCTCGAGACTGCCGCCCTGCCCACCCCCGCGCGCCTGGCGGCCGACACCATGGGCCGCGCCGGCTCCAACGACGCGCTGGCCCGGCTGAACCAGGCCATGGGCGAGCTGAAGGCGCTCGCCGTCGCCCCGATGCTGCAGCGGGCGGTGAACGCGATCCGCGCCGACGAGCCCGGCACCGCCACCGAGTGGGCGATCAAGGCGCTCGAGCAGGACGAGCACAACGGCTTCGGCTGGTACCTGCTGGCCATCGCCCGCGAGCGGGCCGGAGACTTCGCCTCCTCGGTGGCGGCCTATGAATCGGCGCTCAAGCTGCTGCCGGACCACGCCGAGGTGGCCAACGACCTCGGGCGCCTGGCCTTCCGCATGGGGATGCGCGAACAGGCGGAGAAGCTGTTCCGCCACTTCCTGATCCGTCATCCCGATCACCCGGAAGGCGCCAACAACCTCGCCTGCGCGATCCGCGACCAGTCGCGGCTCGAAGAGGCGGTGGAGATCCTCAAGCCCGCCCTGCTGAAGAACCCCGAAGTCGGCATGCTCTGGAACACCATGGGCACCGTGGTGGCCGAACAGGGCGACTTCCCCACCGCGCGGATCTTCTTCGAGGAATGCCTGCGGCTGGAGCCCGGCCTGGCCAAGGCCCGCTACAACCTCGGCAACGCGCTGCTGAACCTCGGCGACCCCGAAGGCGCGCTGGAGGCCTCGAACACCGCGATCGCCGCGGTCACGGCCGAGGACGAGCGGCAGATGATGCGGCTCGCCCGTTCCACCATCCTCATCGCGCTGGGGCGGCTGGGCGACGGCTGGGAGGAGTACGAGGCGCGCTTCCACCCGCAGTTCGCCGAGATCACCCACTTCCTGATCGACCGGCCGCGCTGGACGCCGGGCGCCGACCTGACGGGCAAGTCCCTGCTGGTGGTCGGCGAGCAGGGCCTGGGCGACGAGGTGCTGTTCGCCAACACCCTGCGCGACGTGCTCGACCGGCTGGGCCCCGACGGCCGCCTGACCCTGGCGGTGGAGCCGCGGCTGGTCACCCTCTTCCAGCGCGCTTTCCCGCAGGTGGACGTCGGCGCCCACGCCACCTATCGGCTGGGGACCCGGCCCGCCCGCGCCGCGCCGTTCGTCGAGGACATGGCGGCGATCGACCTGTGGGCGCCGATCGCCTCCCTGCTGCGGGATTTCCGCCGCACCGTCGACGATTTCCCGGTCCGCGAGCCTCTGCTGACCGCCGATCCCGATCGCGTCGCCTACTGGCGCGCGCAGGTCGCGGCCCTGCCCGGCCGCAAGGTCGGCCTGCTCTGGAAGAGCGGCATCAGCAAGGACGCCCGGCACCGCTACTTCGCCAAGTTCGCCGACTGGGCGCCGGTGCTCGCCCAGGCCGGCGTCACCTTCGTCAACCTGCAGTACGGCGACTGCGCCGAGGAGCTGGCCTTCGCCCAGCGCGAGCTGGGGGTCGAGATCTGGCAACCGCCGGGCATCGACCTGAAGCAGGACCTCGACGACGTGACCGCGCTCTGCTGCGCCATGGACCTTGTGGTCGGCTTCTCCAACGCCAGCTTCAACCTCGCCGCGGCCTGCGGCGCGCCGGCCTGGCTGATCACCGTGCCGGGCTCCTGGCCCCGGCTGGGGACCCGCGACCGTTATCCCTGGTATCCGCAGGTGAAGGTGTTCGCACCCGAGGCCTATGGCGACTGGGGACCGGTGATGTCCGAGGTCGCCGACGCACTCGCCGGCTTCGCGGGCGCCGCGGAACACTGAAACCCCTCGGGGATTTGTTCTTCCGTGAGCGCGCCGATCCGGCGCGATGCGAGGAGCCCCCCATGCCCGGCAACTTCGAGAGCGACGACGCCGATTTCGATTCGCAGGATCAGGCCGAGACCTTCGACGAAAGCATGACGGTCGGCGGGGAAGGCGATTCCCCCCTGGCGGACGACTCACCGCTCTCGATCGGCGAGGACATGCGCACCTTCGAGGAGATGCCCGACGTCTATGACGCCACCCGCGCGGAGGGTGATCGTGACGACGAGGAAGCCGTGGCGCTGGACGCCGACGAATTCGACGAGGACGCCATCGACGACGACGACCTGGAGGAGGACGACGAGCTCGACTACCGCGCGGTGACCGAGCAGGACGAGGACGACCTCGACGGCCAGGGCGGCGAGACCGGGTCCGGCCGCTTCAACGAGGACGCCCTCTCGGCCCGCGACATCGACGGGCTCGACGAGGTGGAGGACGCCGACAGCGTGTCCGGCGGCGAGGACGACGTCACCAACTTCCAGGCCCGCAACGTCGGCGACGAGGATCTCAAGCGGATGGGCTATTCCGAGGACCGTGACGGCGAGACCCGCGCCAAGCCGGACGAAGACTAGCGCAACGCCGGCCGCCCGCCTGCGGCGTTCAACGCGCTTGCATGCCGCGCCGCGGCCATTAGTTTGCTCCCAGTTGAAACGATTGTTCGAATGCGGGCCGAGGTCCGCCGGGGAGCCGGAATGAGCCAGCGTTTTGAAGGCACCGACAAGTACGTCGCCACCGAGGACCTGAAGGTCGCGGTGAACGCGGCCATCGCGCTGGAGCGTCCGCTGCTGATCAAGGGCGAGCCCGGAACCGGTAAGACGGTGCTGGCCTACGAGATCGCCGAGGCGCTGGGCGCGCCGCTGATCACCTGGCACATCAAGTCGACCACCAAGGCCATCCAGGGCCTCTACGAGTACGACGCGGTGACCCGCCTGCGCGACAGCCAGCTCGGCGAAGAGCGGGTGAAGGACGTCAAGAACTACATCAAGAAGGGCAAGCTCTGGGAGGCGTTCGAAAGCGAACAGCGCCCGGTGCTGCTGATCGACGAGATCGACAAGGCCGACATCGAGTTCCCGAACGACCTCCTGCAGGAGCTCGATCGGATGGAGTTCTACGTCTACGAGACCAACGAGACGATCAAGGCGGCCGTGCGCCCGATCGTGCTGATCACCTCGAACAACGAGAAGGAGCTGCCGGACGCCTTCCTGCGCCGCTGCTTCTTCCACTACATCCGCTTCCCGGAAGCCGAGACGATGAACGAGATCGTCGAGGTCCACTATCCGGGCATCAAGCAGAAGCTGGTCGCCGAGGCGCTGCGGATCTTCTACGACATGCGCAAGGTGCCGGGCCTGAAGAAGAAGCCCTCCACCTCCGAGCTGCTCGACTGGCTGAAGCTGCTGATGGTCGAGGACATCGACGCCGACTCGCTGCGCGAGAAGGACCCGACCAAGCTGATCCCGCCCCTGCACGGCGCCCTGCTCAAGAACGAGCAGGACGTGCATCTGTTCGAGCGCCTGGCCTTCCTGGCCCGCCGCGAAGGCGCGGGCTCGCGTCCCGGTCAGTGAGGGCGACGGCGTAACCGCGCGTTACGTCGAATTCACTCGATTTTCGAAGGGGTTCCGGCCACCGTTGCAACGAACGGACGGAGCCCCTTTTTCATGAAGTCCCTGCTTTTCAGCGCCGCCTGCGGTCTGTCGCTCGTCGGCGCTGCCGCCTGCGCGCCGCACACGCCGGCCGCCCGCGCCGCGCTCGACTGCCCGGCCACCCAGGGCAAGCTCACCCGCACCGGCATGGGGGCCGATGGAAAGACCTGCGCCTATGTGAGCAGCACCGGCGACGAGGTCTCGCTGCGGCTGATCCCGGTCAGCAACGGCGTGCAGGCCGCGCTTGCCCCGATCGAGCAGGAACTGCAGGCCGAGGTCGGACCGCCCACAACCGCGGACACGGCCTCCGACGACCAGCCTGCCTCGCCCAAGTCGCCGAAGCCGCCCCGCGTCGCCGGCGCCGGGACGGCCGCCGGGCCGGAGCGCACCGCCCGGGAAATCGCCGCCGATGCAGCCAAGGCAGACGCCGAGGCCGACGCTGACGCCGACGGCGGCGCGACCGCCTCAGGCGCCCACCGCCATCACGGCGAAAGCACCCACATCGACCTCCCCGGAGTCCACGTCGACGCCGACGGCGACCGGGAGACCGCCGAGGTCCAGGTCGGCATGATCCATGTGAACGCCGGCGAAAACGGCGCGGTGATCCGGATGTCGCGCGACGTCCGGCTGCGCGGCGAAGCCTTCTCGCCGGAGAAGCGCGGCTTCAGGGCCAGCTACATCCTGGCCCGCGACAACCTGAAGGACGGCTATCGGGCGGTCGGCTACGAGGCCGCCGGCCCGCGCACCGGGCCGATCACCGTCGCGGTGGTGAAGTCGCGCACCGGCGAGCACCACCACCTCTTCAACTCGGTCAAGAAGCTGGTGCGCCGCAACGGCGGCGTCTGAGGCTCAGCCGGTCGGCTGCACCTCGACCACCTTGTAGGTCAGCGGCCGGCCGTCCTCGTCGGTGACGGTGACGTATTCGCCGACCGCGAACCGGTGCGCGCCCAGCCGGTGGACCGGCTCGTCGTCGGCGGCGTCGTCCTCGTCGTAGTCGAAGAACCAGCGCTGGCCGCGACGGCTCAGGCGCCCGTCGATCGGATCCTCGTCGGGCGCGAACCGGCGCACCGTGCAATTGTCCTTGGCCTTGGAGAAGGCCGCCTCGTCCAGATGGCCGTCGTCGGTCAACGGCGCGGTGAGTGCGTAGCCGCGGTGATCGTCGCCGCCGGCGAACTCCGTGCCAGGGTTGCGGGCCAGCCGCATGACGATGCGCGACAGGGACATGTGTTCACCTCTTCACTCGAGAGAGTCGGACGCCCGGGTCCGGCTCGTGGTTCCTTGGATTTTGGACCTGCGCCGGAGTTCCGCGTTCACTTCGGCTGGAAAGCGTCAGTGAGACAAGAACAACGACGGCTGCTCAGAATTCAACAGCGTCCGCGTGGTTCCGCCGAAGATGAATTCCTGCAGCCGCGGATGGCCGAAAGCGCCGGCCACCAGGACGTCGGCCGAGGCCCGGTGAGCGGCCGCGAGCAGCGCCGGGGCGGCGTCGCCGCTGTCCGGCAGGATCTCGATCTCGCTCTTCATGCCGCGGGCGGCGTAGTAGGCCTGCAGGCGGACGGGATCGAAGGTCCTGGAGCTGGCCCTGGGCGCCGCCAGGATCACCACCCGGCGCGCCTTCTCCAGCAGCGGCAGGGCCAGCCGCGCCGCGCGCGAGGCCTCCTTGCCGCCGTCCCAGGCGACGACCGCAGTTCCCCCCACCTTCAGTCCCGCGCGGGCGATCAGCACCGGCCGCTGCTCGTCGGCGAGCATCTGCTGGAAGGCCTCCGCCAGCGGCCCGCGGCCGCGGGCCGGATCGTTGTTGAACACCACCACGTCCGACAGCCGGCTCTCGGCCGACAGCCCCGCCCAGACCGGGGTCTGCAGGGCGATGAACCGCTTCTTCCCGTAGGCGCAGGCCTCCATCGCCGTCCGCGCGCTGGCCTCGCCGGCGGCGGCGGCCTCCTTCAGCGATTCCAGGGCCGTCGTCTGCACGCCGCCCAGGAAGCCCTCGCCCATCCAGGGCATGACGTCGGCGACGTCGGCCGGCGTATAGACCCCGGCCACCTCCGCCCCGAACGGCTCCGCCAGCATGACGGCGGCCGCGACGGCCGCCTGGTCTCCCTGCCCTCCGGACAGGGGCGCCATGATCCGCGCCCAACTCATGCTCAAGCCCTTTCGTTCTTGTGAAGCCTTGGACCCAAGCGCCTATGCCTGCATTGATCTTTCACAGGTCCTGGGCCAGTTCACGACCTTGACTGTGAAAGGAATGCGCGGGTGAGGAAAGGGCTGCGTGGAGCGAAGGCCGAACCGCGCGCCTGGCAGCGCATGCTGTCCGGCCGCCGGCTCGACCTGCTGGACCCCTCGCCGATGGACATCGAGATCGAGGACATCGCCCATGGCCTGGCCCGGGTGGCGCGCTGGAACGGCCAGACGGTGGGCGAGCACGCCTTCTCGGTCGCCCAGCATTCCATCGTCGTCGAGGAGATCGTCGCCCACATCCAGCCGGATGTCGCGCCGCGCTGGCGACTGGCGGCCCTGCTGCACGACGCCTCCGAATACGTCATCGGCGACATGATCTCGCCGTTCAAGGCGGCCCTGGGCGTCGACTACCGCACCTTCGAGGACCGGCTGGAGACGGCGATCCATATCCGCTTCGGCCTGCCGGCCAAGACGCCGGCGGCGATCAAGACGCTGATCAAGCAGGCCGACCGCGCCTGCGCCTTCTTCGAGGCCACCCAGCTGGCGGGCTTCGGCCACGCCGAGGCGCTGGAGATCTTCGACCCGCCGCCGGTCGGCTACAGCCTGCACATCGAGCCCTGGGCGCCGGGCCTCGCCCAGGCCCGTTACGTCCAGCGCTTCCACACCCTCTCCGAGGCCGCCGGCTACGCGCCCGGCCCGTCCGCCTTCGATACGGAGTAGGCATGGCCGCGCCCGTCGTCATCGGCCTGTCCGCAGTGGTGATGGCCATCCGCGACGGCGAGGCCGTGGTGCTGGCCGTGCGCCCGCGCGACGCCGAGCTGCAGGGCCTGCCGTTCGGCCCCTTCAGCCCCGAGGGCCACCGCACCTTCGAGCTGGCGCTGCGGGCCTTCGTCACCGAGCAGACCCGGTTCGACCTCGGCTACGTCGAGCAGCTCTACACCTTCGGCGACAAGGGCCGCGACGCCCCGCTGGCCGACATGGGGGCCGGCGCCGCCCGGGTGATCTCGGTCGGCTACCTGGCGCTGGCGCCGGCGGCGCTCGACAGCCACAGCGCCGATTCCGACTGGCAGCCCTGGTCGCGGTTCTTCCCCTACGAGGACTGGCGCGAGGGCCGGCCGGCGGCGCTGGGGGTCATCGAGCCCGCCCTCAGGTCCTGGGCGGAGGCCGGTGCCGGCGGCGGGTCCCAGCGGCTGGCCCGCGTGCGGCTGTTGTTCGCCCTCGACGAGGCGCCGTGGAACGAGGAGCGCGTGCTGGAGCGCTACGAACTGCTCTACGAGGCGGGCCTGGCGCAGGAGGCGGCGCGCGACCGCGGCGAGTCCCCGGCCGCCCTCGCCCCTGCCCTCGCCGCCGCGCTGGGCGAGCCGATGCTGTCGGACCACCGCCGGATTCTGGCCACCGCCCTCTCCCGCCTGCGGGGCAAGTTGAAGTACCGGCCGGTGGCGTTCGAGCTGATGCCCGAGGCCTTCACCCTCTCGGCGCTGCAACGGGCGGTGGAGGCGATCGCCGGCGTGCCGCTGCACAAACAGAACTTCCGCCGGGCGCTGGAGCGGGCCGACCTGGTGGAGGGCCTGGGCCGGCTGGAGACCGAGACCGGCGGCCGCCCCGCCGAGCTGTTCCGCTTCAGGCGCGAGATCCTTGCCGCGCGCCCGGTGTCGGGTCTGTCGCTGCCGCTGCTTCGGGAGTGATCAACTTCGCTCCTCCCCCGCCTGCGGGGGAGGTGGATCGGCGCGACGCGCCGAGACGGAGGGGGCGTCAGGGCGTCGCGCCTAGGCGCGCCCCCTCCACTGCTTCGCGGTCCCCCTCCCCCGTTTCACTGCGTTGCTCGGGGGAGGAGCAAACGGCCGCCCAGCGCGCCTTGATCATGGCGCTGGTCTCGCGGCTGCCGTCGGGGCTCCAGCCGGGCGGCCCGAACAGGTAGCCGGGCGCGTGCCGGGGCGAGCGGGCGATGTCCTGGGCCATGCCGATCCACTCGTGGAAGGCCACGCGGACGATGTTGAAGGTCCCGAGGTTCTTGACGATCCCGTAGCGGCACGGCTCGGCGTCCAGCTCGGGCTGGAAGGTGCCGAACAGCCGGTCCCAGACGATCAGGATGCCGGCGTAGTTGCGGTCCAGGTAGCGGGGGTTGCGGGCGTGGTGGACGCGGTGGTGCGAGGGCGTGTTGAACACCGCCTCGAACCAGGCCGGCAGCCGGCGGATCGCCTCGGTGTGGATCCAGTACTGGTAGACGAGGCTGATCCCCTTCTCGATCGCCACCATGGCCGGCGGAAACCCCAGCAAAGACAGCGGCAGCCATAGCAGCCAGGTCCCGGCGATCCCGCCGGTCCAGGTCTGCCGCAGCGCCGTCGACAGGTTGTAGTGCTGGGAAGAGTGGTGGTTCACGTGCGCCGCCCACCAGATGCGCCGCTCGTGGCTCAGGCGGTGGAACCAGTAGTAGGTGGCGTCCTCCAGCAGGAACACCGCCAGCCACGCCCAGGCCGCCGTCATCGGGATGTCGAACAGCCGGTGCTGGTAGACCCACAGCGCCGCGGCGAAGCTCGCGCCGCCGGTCAGCACGCCGGCGATCGTCGAGCCCAGCCCCATGCCCAGCGACACCGCCGTGTCCTTCGCCTCGTAGCGGGCGTCGGCCTTGCCGAGGCGGGCGAGCACGATCTCCAGGATGACGGTGAGGATGAAGAACGGGGTCGCCAGCGTGACCGGGTCGAACGCCGCCTTCATGCGGCGAGGTCCTTGGTCAGCTCCGGCGGCGGCCAGCCGGGCAGCGAGATGATCGCCTTGGGCGCGGAAACGTCCGCCAGGTCGATGACGATGCGGCCGTTCCTGAAGCTGGCGGCCAGCGCCTGGCCCCAGGGGATCTGGCGGGCCACGAAGCCGTCGCCCAGCTGACAGAGCACCAGCGCCGCAGCGCCCGACTTGGCGACCGCGCCCTTCCCGTCCACGGCGATCCAGAGACCGTCGAGGGTGCGGCCGGGGAATTCCTCGGCCAGCAGCGCCCGGGCGCGGGCGTCGTCCAGCGGCCTCGCCGGCCGCGCGATCTGCGCCCACGCCGCCAGGCCCACGAGCACGGCGATCGCGGCTCCCGACGCGGCCACCTGGATGAAGAATGCAGCGGCCAAGGTCGCCTCCCTTGCCGGAGGGTGGCCGCGAACCTCCGCTGCGGTCAAGAAAAAGCCCTCCCGGAACCGGGAGGGCTTTCCGCTCGCAACGGCGTCAGCGCGACGCCGTCGGCAAGCTGTCGCTAGAAGCGGCGGGTGTAGGCCACGGCCCACACATCGGCGTGGCCATTGTTGCTGCCGGTGAACTCCTCGCGGGTGTAGTCGGCGCGAACCCCGTTCACAGGGTCGATGTGGTACTGCGCGCCCACGCCGTAGTTCCAGGAATCGCCGGAGGCCGTATCCGAAACCGTGATCGGCGTGGTCCCCGTCGTGGACGCGCTGACCTTGGCCTTGGTGTGGCCGTAGCCGACACGGCCGATCAGGTCGATGTTCGGGGTGACCGGCAGGAAGCCGACGCCGTAGATGGCTTCCTCGTGTTGCAGCTTGACCTTGGTGTCCACGGTGGTCCCGGACACGACGGTGCTCGACTTGTCGGAGGTCACGCCGGCCGCCAGTTCGCCTTCCACGCCGAACCAGTTGTTCACGCGGTAGCCGAGCCGGCCCTGGATGGCCCCGAGGTCTACGCCGCTCGAGTGGGCGTCGGCGTATCCCAGGGTGCCGTAGGCGCCGGGAGCGGCGACGGTCTGGGCTTGGGCGAAGGCGGGGACAAGGGCGGAAAGAGCGGCGACCGAGGCCGCAGCGATGAGAGACTTCATTTTCGTTGTACTCCACTCGAACTGAACAGCTGCCCCCAGCCGTGGTCTGGTTCGGCGTCAAACGCGGCGAGATCGAGTCAGTTCGGTTACCGTCCGACGGCGGAGCGTCAGGTGTGGCCCTGCGGCCACAATGTCCGCCGCCGCCCCGGCCGGCCGTGCTATCAAGGCCGCCCCTTTTGGAGCGCCGGGATACCGGCGCTTTCGGAGCCCCCGCCCTTGCATCACGCCGTGATCGCCGCCACCGGCCTCTACACGCCGCCCGAGACCCTCTCGAACGCCGAGCTGGTGGAAACCTTCAACGCCTATGTGGCGCGCTTCAACGCCGCCAACGCCGAGGCCATCGCGGCCGGCGAGGCCGAGGCGCTGACGCCCTCCTCCGTGGAGTTCATCGAGAAGGCCTCCGGCATCAAGTCGCGCCACGTGATCGACAAGGCCGGCCTGATCGACCCCGAGCTGATGCGCCCGAACATCCCGGAGCGCTCCAACGAACAGCTCTCGGTGCTGGCCGAGATCGCCGTCGAGGCGGCGATGGACGCCCTGGTCCGGTGGGACAAGCCGGCCAGCGAGATCGACGCGGTGATCTGCGCGGCCTCCAACATGCAGCGCGCCTATCCGGCGATGGCCATCGAGGTCCAGCAGGCGCTCGGCATCGAGGGCTTCGCCTTCGACATGAACGTCGCCTGTTCCTCGGCCACCTTCGGGATCAAGACCGCGGCGGACTACATCGCCTCGGGTTCCGCCAAGGCGGTGCTGATGGTCAATCCGGAGATCACCTCCGGCCACCTGAACTTCCGCGACCGCGACAGCCACTTCATCTTCGGCGACGTCGCCACCGCGGTGATCGTCGAGCGCGCCGACCAGGCCACCGGCGGCTGGAACATCCTCGGCACGCGGCTGAAGACGGTGTTCTCCAACAACATCCGCAACAACTTCGGCTTCCTGAACCGCGCCGCGCCGGACGGGATCGACCAGGCGGACAAGCTGTTCGTGCAGGAGGGCCGCAAGGTGTTCCGCGAAGTGGTGCCAATGGTCTCGGAGATGATCGTCGAGCATGCCCGCGACCTCGGCCTCGACCCGACCACCCTCAAGCGCATGTGGCTGCACCAGGCCAACATCAACATGAACGAGCTGATCGGCCGCCGCGTGCTGGGCCGCGAACCCACCCCCGAGGAGAACGTGATCATCCTCGACGAGTACGCCAACACCTCCTCGGCCGGCTCGATCATCGCCTTCCACAAGGCCAACGCCGACTTCGCGCCCGGCGAGACCGGCCTGATCTGCTCGTTCGGCGCCGGCTATTCCGCCGGCACGGTGTTCGTCAGGAAGCGCTGAGGCGCGGGCGCAGGCCACGAGCTTTCGTCATGGCCCGGCTTGTCCGGGCCCACCCAGCCCGCCGCGCTCGCCTCAGCTACGGACGATCGGCATCGAGATGGGTCGCCCGGACAAGCCGGGCGATGACGATGCAGCCCGAGGTCAGCGGTCCTTCTCCCGCTCGCCGATGGCGGCTTGCGCCGCGGCCAGGCGGGCGATCGGCACGCGGTAGGCCGAGCAGCTGACGTAGTCCAGGCCGACGCTCTCGCAGAACTGGATCGAGGCCGGGTCGCCGCCGTGCTCGCCGCAGATGCCCAGTTTGACGTTGGGACGCACGGCGCGGCCGCGCTCGGCGGCCAGGCGGATGAGGTCGCCGACGCCCTCCTGGTCCAGGCTGACGAACGGGTCGCGCTCGAAGATGCCCTTCTCGATGTAGGCGTTCAGGAACCGGCCGGAGTCGTCGCGGCTGATGCCGAAGGTGGTCTGGGTCAGGTCGTTGGTGCCGAAGGAGAAGAACTCGGCGTTCTCCGCCAGGTCGCCGGCGCGGACGCAGGCGCGCGGCAGCTCGACCATGGTGCCGACCTGGTACTGGATCTCGGCCTTGCGCTCGGCGATGACTTCTTTCGCCGTCCGGTCCGTGAGTTGGCGCAGGAACTTCATCTCCTCGCCCTTGGCCACCAGCGGGTGCATGATCTCCGGGATCGGGGCGGGACGGCCGGCTGCGGCCACCTCGCAGGCGGCCTCGATGATCGCCCGCACCTGCATCTCGTAGATCTCCGGATAGGAGACGCCGAGACGGCAGCCGCGGTGGCCCAGCATCGGGTTCACCTCGTGCAGCTCCTGGGCCCGGCGCAGCAGCTTGGCGGCGTCGAGGCCGGTGGCCTCGGCCACCGCGCGCACGTCCTCTTCGCTGTGCGGCAGGAACTCGTGCAGCGGTGGGTCGAGCAGGCGGATGGTGACCGGCAGGCCTTCCATGATGTGGAACAGCTCGACGAAGTCCTGGCGCTGCATCGGCAGGATCTTGGCCAGCGCCTGGCGGCGGCCGGCCTCGTCGTCGGCCAGGATCATCTCGCGCACGGCGGCGATCCGGTCGGGGTCGAAGAACATGTGCTCGGTGCGGCAAAGGCCGATGCCCTCGGCCCCGAACTGCCGCGCCACCTTGGCGTCGAGCGCGGTCTCGGCGTTGGCGCGGACCTTCAGCCGGCGCACGCCGTCGGCCCAGGCCATCAGGGTGGCGAAGTCGCCGGACAGCTCCGGCTCGACCATCTTCACCGCGCCGGACAGCACCTCGCCGGTCGAGCCGTCGATGGTGACGATCTCATAGGCCTTGATGGTGCGGCCGCGGGCGTGGAACTCGCCGGCCTTCATGTCGATGTGGATCTCGCCGGCGCCGGAGACGCAGGGGCGGCCCATGCCGCGGGCGACCACGGCGGCGTGGCTGGTCATGCCGCCGCGGGCGGTGACGATGCCGCGCGCCGCGTCCATGCCGCGGATGTCTTCGGGGCTTGTCTCCTCGCGGACCAGGATCACCGCCTCGCCGGCGCCGCCGAGCTTCTCGGCCTCCTCGGCGGTGAACACCACCTTGCCGGTCGCCGCGCCGGGCGAGGCCGGCAGGCCCGAGGTGATCACCTCGCGCGGGCTCGCCGGATCGATGGTCGGGTGCAGCAGCTGGTCGAGGGAGCTCGGCTCCACCCGCATCACCGCCTCTTCCCGGGTGATCAGGCCCTCGCTGGCGAGGTCCACCGCGACCTTCAGCGCTGCCTTTGCGGTGCGCTTCCCGTTGCGGGTCTGCAGCATGTAGAGCCGGCCTTTTTCGACCGTGAACTCGATGTCCTGCATGTCGCGATAGTGCTTCTCGAGCTTCTCGACGACGGCCTTGAACTGGACGAAGACGTCCGGCAGCGCCTCTTCCATCGAGGGCTGCTTCTCGCCCATCTCCTCGCGGGCGATGCGGGTCAGGGCCTGCGGGGTGCGGATGCCGGCGACCACGTCCTCGCCCTGGGCGTTGATCAGGAATTCGCCGTAGAGGCGGTTTTCGCCGGTCGACGGGTTGCGGGTGAAGGCCACGCCGGTCGCCGAGGTCTCGCCCATGTTGCCGAACACCATCGACTGCACGTTCACCGCCGTGCCCCAGCTTTCCGGGATGTCGTGCATGCGGCGGTAGAACTTCGCCCGGTCGTTCATCCAGCTGGCGAACACCGCGCCGACCGCGCCCCACAGCTGGGCGTTGACCTCCTGCGGGAACGGCTTGCCGAGCTCGCGCTGCACGGCGGCCTTGTAGTCGGCCACCACCGCCTCCCAGTCGTCGGCGCTGAGCGCGGTGTCGATGGTGACGTCCAGCCGGTCCTTATGCTCGTCGAGGATCTCCTCGAACATGTGGTGGTCGAGGTTGAGCACCACGTTGGAATACATCTGGATGAAGCGGCGGTAGCTGTCGAAGGCGAAGCGCCGGTCGCCGGAGAGCTTGGCCAGGCCGTCCACGGTCTCGTCGTTGAGGCCGAGGTTGAGGACGGTGTCCATCATGCCCGGCATCGAGGCCCGCGCGCCGGAGCGCACCGAGACCAGCAGCGGGTTGGCGGGATCGCCGAAGGTCTTGCCGGTCAGCTCCTCGACCCGCTTCAGGCCGACGGCGACCTGCTCCTTGAGGTCGGCCGGGTACTGCCGGTCGTTGGCGTAGTAGTGGACGCAGGCCTCGGTGGTGATGGTGAAGCCGGGGGGCACCGGCAGGCCGAGCGAGGACATCTCCGCCAGGTTGGCGCCCTTGCCGCCCAGCAGGTTCTTCATCGAAGCGTCGCCGTCCGCGCCCCCGCCGCCGAAGGCATAGACCCAACGCGTCTTCACCATCGTGTCGGCAACCATGAGATCCTCTTTTAGCCTGTCACTTGTGAGAAGTCCGCGACACGCCCCATGGCGTCACGAACCTTCACCAGAAGTCGCAAACGGTTTTCCCGTTCCGCCGGGACATCCGAGTTCACTAACACCTTGTCGAAAAAGGCGTCCACCGGGGCCCGGAGGTTGGCGAGCTCTAGCATCGCGGCGGCGAAATCCTCTTTGGAGAGCGCCTTGCCGACTTCCAGTTCCACGTGGCCGATCCAGTTGGCCAGCTCCGCCTCTTCCGGCGGCGCGCCGGCCATCTCGGCCGGATCGCCTTCGGGCAGCGGGCCCTTCTTCTCCTCGGCCTTGAGGATGTTCACCGCCCGCTTGTAGCCGGCCAGCAGGTTCGCGCCGTCGTCGGTGGCGAGGAACTGCGACAGCGCTTCGACGCGGCTGACGATCCGCACCAGGTCGTCGTCGCCCAGGGCGAACACCGCGTCCACCAGGTCGTGCCGCTCGCCCTGCTCGCGCAGCAGCACCTTCAGCCGGTCAGCGAAGAAGGCCAGCAGGTCGTCCGAGGCGAAACGCTTCAGCGGCAGCCGCGTCCTCGACTGCAGGATGATGCGGATCACGCCCAGCGCCGCGCGGCGCAGCGCATAGGGATCGCGCGAGCCGGTCGGCTTCTCGTCGATGGCGAAGAAGCTGACCAGGGTGTCGAGCTTGTCGGCCAGGGCGACAGTGGCGGCCACCGACTGCACCGGCACCGCGTCGTTGGGGCCTTGCGGGCGATAGTGGTGGCGGATGGCGTCGACCACTTCCGGGTCGAGCTCTTCCTTCTCGGCGTAGTAGCCGCCCATCACGCCCTGCAATTCGGGGAACTCCCCGACCATGCCGGTGACCAGGTCGGCCTTGCACAGCCGCGCGGCCTCGATGGCCTTGGCGCGGGTGATGCCGTCGTCGCGGACATAAGGGGCGAGCTCGGCCGCCAGGGCCGCGATCCGCTCCACCCGCTCGTACATGGTGCCGAGCCTGGCGTGGAAGGTGACGCCCTTCAGCGTCTCCAGCCGGTCGGCCAGCCGGATCTTGCGGTCCTCGTCCCAGAAGAAGCGGGCGTCGCTGAGCCGCGCCGACAGCACCTTGGCGTTGCCCGCGGCGATCGCCTTGCCTCCGTCCGCCGCCTCGATGTTCGCCACGGTGACGAAGTGCGGGACCAGGAAGCCGGTCTGGGGGTCGCGCACGGCGAAATACTTCTGGTGCGTGCGCATCGAGGTGCGGATCACCTCCGGCGGCAGGTCCAGGAAGTCGGGGTCCATGTCGCCGAGGATCGGCGTCGGCCACTCGGCCAGGCCGGAGACCTCGGCCAGCAGGCCCTCGTCCTCCACCAGCTCGACGTTGCGCGCGAAGGTCAGGGTGCGCGCGGCGTCCATGATCCGCTCCTTGCGCTCCTCGGGATCGAGGACCACGAAGTGGCGGGCCAGGCCGTCGGCGTATTCGTCGAAGTCGCGGGCGCGGAACGGCTGGGCGTCGCCCATGAACCGGTGGCCCTCGCCGACGTCGCCGCTATCGATCCCGTCGATGGAGAACGGCACGACCTCGCGGTCGAAGACGCAGAGGATGCGCTTCAACGGCCGCACCCACCGCAGCGTGCCGCGCCCCCAGGTCATCGACTTCGGCCACGGGAAGCCGCGGACGATGGCGTCGACCATCTCCGCCACGATCTCGGGAGTCGGCCGGCCGGGCTTGTGGATATGGGCGAACCAGACGCCGTCGCGCTCGGTGAGCTGCTCGCGGGTCAGGCCGGTGGAGCGCAGGAAGCCGTCGATCGCCTGGTCCGGCGCGCCGACGCGCGGTCCCTTGCGCTCCTCGTGGCGATCGCTCTGCGCCGCCGGCAGTCCCTCGGCCACCAGGGTCAGGCGCCGCGGACCGGCGAAGGTCTTCAGCGCCTCCGGCAGCAGGCCCTCGGCCGCCAGCCGCTCGCGCGCCATGCGCTCGAGGTCCCGCGCCGCCTGCGCCTGCATGCGCGCGGGGATCTCTTCGGAGAACAGTTCAAGCAGAAGCTGAGGCATGGCTACTCTCCCTTCCCCCTCGATGGGGGAAGGGTCGGGGATGGGGGTGTGGCCGCGGCCACGGGATGAAGGGCTCCGGTCGGCGTCGGCGCCAACCGCGATCCGCAGCTCAGCTCAGCAACCGCACCCCCACCCAACCCTCCCCCATCGAGGGGGAGGGCGAGATGACGTTCGATCTCCCGCACCACGGCGAAGATGTCCTGCGTGACCTGGGCGTTGGTGAACCGCACGACCTTGTAGCCCTGGCTCTGCAGCCATTCGGTGCGCGCCACGTCACGCGCGGCTACCTCGGCGATCCGCTCGTGAACACCGCCGTCCACCTCGATCACCAGCTTGGCGCTGTGGATCGCGAAGTCAGCCACGTAGGGGCCGAGCGGCGCCTGGCGCCGGACGTTGGCGTCGAGTTTGCGCAGCTCGCGCCAGAGCCGCTGTTCCGGCACTCCGCCGGTGCGGCGAAAGCGCCGCGCCCGAGCGATCTGGCTCGGTGTATGCCCCGCGTGCTCGAACATCAGGCGTTCCCGCCCTCGTTCTCCACCCAGGCCTCGGCGCACATCTTGGTCAGGTCGCGGATGCGGCCGATGTAGCTCTGGCGCTCGGCGACGGCGATGGCGCCGCGGGCGTCCATCAGGTTGAACAGGTGGCTGGCCTTCAGCACGTGGTCGTAGGCCGGCAGCACGGTGCGCTGGCCCTGCGGTCCGCGACCGTCCAGCAGGCGCGGAACCTGCCGCTCCATGTCCTCGAACTGCCGCTTCAGGGTGTCGACGTCATAGAGGTGGAAGTTGGCCTCCGACTGCTGGCGCTCGTTCTCCAGGAAGACCTCGCCATAGGTCATCGGCGCCGGTCCGTCCGGATCATTGAACGCCAGCTGGGTGAAGTGGTCGACGCCCTGCAGGTACATGGCCAGCCGCTCCAGGCCATAGGTCAGCTCCCCGGCCACCGGCCAGACGTCCAGGCCGCCCACCTGCTGGAAGTAGGTGTACTGGGTGACCTCCATGCCGTCGCACCAGACCTCCCAGCCGAGGCCCCAGGCGCCCACGGTGGGGTTCTCCCAGTCGTCCTCGACGAATCGGATGTCGTGCAGGCGGGTGTCGAGACCGATGGCCTCCAGGCTCCCCAGGTAGAGGTCCTGCAGGTTGTCCGGGTTCGGCTTCAGGATCACCTGGTACTGGTAGTAGTGCTGCAGCCGGTTGGGGTTCTCGCCGTAGCGGCCGTCGGCCGGGCGGCGCGAGGGCTGCACATAGGCCGCCCGCCAGGGCTTGGGCCCCAGCGCGCGCAGCACCGTCGCCGGGTGGAGCGTCCCCGCTCCCACCTCGACGTCGTGCGGCTGCAGGATCACGCAACCCTGCTGGCTCCAATAGTCATGCAGTTTCAGGATCAGGCCCTGAAACGAAAGCGGCTTGTCTGGCATCGAAAAGGGGGCCGTTCGCAGGCGCAAAAAAAGTCGGCGGACCATAGGGCCCGCCGACCTTCGCTTCAAGCCACGCAAGGCGGCCGAAATCAGCCTTGGCTAGTTGCCCTTGGCGGGGGTGCGTTTGCCGGCGTTCGACATGGGCTTGCCGTACTTGGCGCGGTTCTCCGGCGTGTCCGGCACCGGCCCGTTGGTCAGGGTGGTGGTCGTCACGCTGGCGCCCTGGGCGTAGTTGGTGGCCGAGGTGGCCATGGCGCCGGTCGCGGTCGTGTCGGTGGTGGTGCTGGTCGAGGCGCCCGTGGTGTCCGTCGAGACGGAGCCGCTCACCTGGCCGCTGGGCGTGGTGGCGGAGCTGCTGCTGCTGGCCGCGGGCATGGTCGGGTCGGTCGTCGCCCCGGTGGACGACGAGACGCCGGAGCCGGCCTGGGCATAGGCCGCGCCGGTCATCAGCGCAGACGCCGCAACGGCGCCGAGCAGGTAATGCAGTCTCATCTCAGGACTCCTTGTTTGCTGAACGATGGATTCGAGGGCCCCCAAACGCTGGCTCTACTTCCCCCTCGGCTTCGGCGACTCGGGCGCGGTCGCCGCCGGGGTCGTTGAGGTGGTGGTGGTTGTGGTGGTCGAGGCCGGCGCGACCGCACCGGTGGCCGCCGCCGCCATGGGGGCCGCGGGGACGCCCGGCGTCAGCACCCGGTCGACCACGTGCAGCACGCCGTTGGAGGCCATGACGTCAGACTGGACGATGTCGGCGTTGTCGGCCTTCAGCATCGGGCCGCTGCCGTCCAGCTGCACCTGGTCGCCGGCCACCGAGGGGACCGGGCCCTTGGCGCCCTTGATCTTGGTGGAGTCGACGCGGGCGTTGATGATGTGATGGGTCAGGAGCTTCTGCAGCGCCGGCTTGTCGGCCATCAGCCTGTCGAGCTGGCCCGGCGGCAGGGCCGCGAAGGCCGCGTCGGTGGGCGCGAACACCGTCAGGTTCTGGTTGGTCTTCAGGACGGCGGTGAGGTTGGTGGCGTCCGCGGCCTTCAGGAAGGTGGTGAACTGACCCGACGCCTTGGCGGTCTCGATCAGGTCCCCGTGCGGCACGACCTGGGCGGCGGTCGGCCGCGACGGTGTCGCGGACGCCGCAGCGCCGGGGTTGGACGCGGCGCCCTGCTGCACCGCCCAGGCCGTACCCTGGGTGTTGCTGGCGGCGGGGGTGTCGGTGGTCGCCTTGCCGGTGGCCTGGGCGGCGGCCGATTGGGTCTGCGCCTGGGCGGCGGCGGGCTTGGCGCCTTGCGCCTGGGCGGCGGCGAGCTGCGGCGCCGCCAGCCCGATCGCCAGGGCGGCCGCAGTGGTCAGCAGGCGGTGGGTTAGCATCAGATCCTCGAGGTCTTGCTGCGCTTGGCCAATCGAACGCGCTCACGCCGTCATGAGTTTCGCGGTGACTACGCGCGGCGAAGCTTCGAGGTTGCCGATCACACGGCTTCGTGAACGGCCGGAGGGCGTGCCAACCCACCCTCGGCGGCCCGCGAATGAGCGCCTCAGGCCCTTGTCGAAGCCGGTTCCGCCCAATTTGCGGGCGCCGCGCTCCGCAGTCGCTCAGGAAACAGGCGCGCGCGAGCTTCTTATGGCGAAGCTCGGGGCGATCCGCGCTGAGGTGGCCCGCCCCCGATAGCGTCAGTCGACCGCTGTGCAGGGGATGTCCGCGGCGGGCTTAACGGCAACACGAGGGGCGGACCTCGCCAGGGGTCGCGCGGGAGCGAGCGATGAAACTGATCATGGCGATCGTCAAACCCTTCAAGCTGGACGACGTGCGCGAAGCGCTCGTCTCCGCCGGCGTCGAGGGACTGACGGTCTCGGAAGTCAAAGGTTACGGCCGGCAGAAGGGCCAGACCGAGATTTACCGGGGCGCGGAGTACCAGGTGAACTTCCTGCCCAAGGTGCAGCTGGAAGTCGTCGTCGAGGACTCCGCCGTCGGCAAGGCCGTCGAGGCCATCAAGGCCGCCGCCGCCACCGGCAAGATCGGCGACGGCAAGATCTTCGTCCTCAACGTCGAGGACGCCGTGCGCATCCGGACCGGCGAGACCGGCGCCGCGGCGCTCTAGCGGACAAGAAAAGGGGATATCGACCAATGAAGCTCATCGGATTCAAAAGGCTGGCCGGGCTGATGCTCGCCGTAGGGATGATCGGCGCGCCGATGACCCCGGCGCTCGCCCAGACCGCCGCGCCGGCCGCCGCCGCGCCCGAAGCCGCCGCGCCTGCGGCGGCCGCACCGGCCGACGCCACCGCAGCCCCCGCCGCCGCAGCCGCAGCGGCCCCCGCCGCCGCTCCGGCCGCCGCCCCCGCCCCGCCCAAGCTGGACAGCGGCGACACCTCCTGGATGCTCACCTCCACCGCCCTGGTGCTGCTGATGACCATCCCGGGCCTGGCGCTGTTCTACGGCGGCATGGTGCGGCGCAAGAACGTCATCGCCACCGTGGCCCAGTCGTTCGTCATCACCTGCCTGGTCACCGTCCTGTGGATGGTGGTCGGCTACACGGTCGCCTTCACGACCAACCCCGACGCGGGGATGAACAAGTACATCGGCGGCTTCGCCGAGGCGCTGATGAAGGGGGTCAAGGTCGACCAGGCCAATCCGCTGGCCGCGACCATCCCGGAATCGGTCTTCATGATGTTCCAGATGACCTTCGCGATCATCACGCCGGCCCTGATCGCCGGCGCCTTCGCCGAGCGCATGAAGTTCTCCGCCCTCCTGCTGTTCATCACCCTGTGGTCGCTGGTGGTCTACGCCCCGCTCGCCCACATGGTCTGGGGCGGCGGCTTCCTGGGCGGCATGGGCGTGCTCGACTTCGCCGGCGGCACCGTGGTCCACATCAACGCCGGCATCGCGGGCCTGATGTGCGCCCTGGTCATGGGCAAGCGTAAGGGCCTCGGCGTCGACAACATGGCCCCGCACAACCTGGTGCTGACCATGATCGGCGCCTCCCTGCTGTGGGTCGGCTGGTTCGGCTTCAACGCCGGCTCGGCGGTCACGTCCGGGGCGCTCGCCGGCGCGGCCATGCTGAACACCCAGGTCGCCACCGCGGCGGCCGGCCTGACCTGGATGGTCGTCGAGTGGCTGGAACGCAAGAAGCCCGGCATGTTGGGCCTCGCGTCCGGCGCCGTGGCCGGCCTGGTCGCCATCACCCCGGCGGCCGGCTTCGTGAACGCCCAGGGCGCGCTCGTGGTCGGCGTCCTCGGCGCGGCTGCCGCCTACGTCGGCGCGGTGTGGATCAAGCGTCTGCTGAAGTACGACGACAGCCTCGACGCCTTCGGCGTGCACGGCGTCGCCGGCATCACCGGGGCCCTGCTGACCGGCCTGCTGGCCGATCCGAGCATCAACCCGCTCGGCAAGGACGCCAGCCTGATGAAGCAGGTGGTGGGCGTCGGCGCGACCATCGTCTGGTCGGGCGTGCTCACCGTCATCATCCTCTACATCTGCAAGTTCACCACCGGCCTGAGGGTTTCCGAGGAGGGCGAGGTGGAAGGTCTGGACCTGGCCCTGCACGGGGAAGCGCTGCACGAGTAGCAGCGGTCCAGCCGAAGCGTCGGAACGGGGGTCCTTCGGGGCCCCCGTTTTCGTTTGCGGAGGCAGACACAAAGATCGTCATTACCCGGCTCGTCCGGGTGACCCATCCCAAAGGTCGTCCTTCACCAGCTGCGGCCTACGCCTCGGGCTGGGTGGTTCGGACGAGCCGGGCCATGACAAAAGGGTGAGGACCTACTGCGGATCCGGCCAGGGCCCGCCCAGCCCGCAGCGGCGCACCCACCAGCGGGGCTCCATCGCCTCCAGCCGTTCGGCCAGGCCTTCGGCCTCGATGTCGCCGGCGCAGAGGGCGAAGCAGGTGCCGCCCGATCCGGACACCCGCGCCAGCAGGGTCTCGCCCTCCCCGGCGAGCGTCGCCAGCACCGCGCCCACCTCCGGCGCAACCGCCACGGCCGCGGCTTCCAGGTCGTTGCGCTGGCCCGCGAGCCAGGCGGCGAGCTCCACGGCGTCCTCGAAGGCGGCCGGGGCCGGCGGGGGCTCGGTGGCGCCGAACCGGCCCTGCGCGTCGAAGCGGCGATAGACCTCGGCCGTGGAGACCGGGACCCCGGGGTTCACCAGCACCGCATCCACCGCCGGAAACGCCGGCGCCGGCGACAGCCGCTCGCCGCGTCCCTGCGCCAGCACCGGCCGACCCCAGAGGCAGGCCGGGCCGTCCGCGCCCAGCCCCGCCGCGATCGCCTCGAGTTCAGCGTCGTCGACCGGGATCTGAAGAACCTCGCGCAGCAGGCGCAGGGCCGCGCCGGCGTCGCTCGAGCCGCCGCCGAGACCTGCGGCGACCGGCAGCACCTTCTCCAGGGCCAGACCCACCGGCGCGACGGGTCCCCTCGCCTGCGCCAGCAGCGCGCGGGCCGCCCGCATCACCAGGTTGTCGCCCTCGCCCGCCAAGGCGGCGGCGAACGGGCCGTGCAGGTGCAGGCCGAGGGCCTCGGCCTCCTGCGCGACCAGCCGGTCGCCGAGGTCGGCGAAGGCCATCAGGCTGCAGAGCGGATGGTAGCCGTCCGCGCCCGGCGCGCCGACGTGCAGGAACAGGTTGACCTTGGCCGGCGCCAGCGCCGTAGGCGCCATCGGAGTTACTGGCCGGCGAGCTTCGGGGCGACGCCGTCCGGTCCGAGGCCGGAGGCCAGCTTGGTCTCGGCGTTGGCCTTGATCTTGTCGTCCGGCTTCAGCGTCAGCACACGGCGCCACTGGAACAGCGCCTCGTCCTTGCGGCCCACCTTCCAGTAGGCGTCGCCGAGGTGGTTGTTGATCTCCGGATCGCCGGCGTCGAGCTCGACCGCCTGCTCCAGCTTGTCCACGGCCTTCTTGTAGTCGCCCTGGCGGTAGTAGGCCCAGCCCAGGGAATCGACCATGGCCCCGGACCGCGGATTGGCGGCCACCGCCTTCTCGACCATGCCCATGGCGTCCTTCAGGTGGACGCCGCGGTCGATCCAGGAATAACCGAGGTAGTTGAGCAGCTCCGGCTCGTCCGGCTTCGCCTTCAGCGCCGCCTGCAGGTCGGCCTCGGCCTCGGGCCAGCGGTTCAGCCGCTCATAGGCCACGCCGCGCGCGTAGTAGAGGCGCCAGTCGGGGGTCTTGGCCTGGTTGATCAGGCCGGTGAGCAGGTCGGCGGATTCCGCGAACTGGTCGTTCGACCGCAGCAGGTCGGCCAGGGTCAGCCGGGCGTCGGCGTCGCCGGAGGCGGCGGCGGCGCGGGCCAGCTTCAGGGCGGTCTGGTGATCGTCGGCCTGCTGATAGGTCCAGGCGAGCTTGGCCTGGCCGGCGCCGTATTCCGCCGAGGTGGGCTTCGGGTGATTGTAGGCCGCGCGCGCCGCGTCGGTGTCGCCGGCCGCCTGCATGATGTCGCCGACCATCAGCCAGGCGTCGTCGCGCTGCGGGTCGAGCCGCAGGATCAGCCGCAGGTAGCCGAGCGCGATCTGCGTCTGCTTGCCTGCGATCATGGTGGCGGTGGGGGCCAGCAGGGCCTGGGCCGCCCCCTCGCGGATGCTCGGCGCGGCGGGCGCCGACTTGCCGGTCGCTGCCCGCAGCTTCGCCGCGTTGAGCGCCACGCTCGACCGGTCCTGGCCGAGCGCCGTCTCGTAGAGGGCGACGGCGTCCAGCTTGCGCCCGCGGCGCTCGAGGAAGCCGCCATAGGCCAGCACGGCCATCTCGCTGGCCCGGCTACCCGCCGTCACCGCCTTGAAGTCCGTCTCCGCCTCGTCGTAGCGCTTGGCGCGCTCGAACAGCAGCGCCTGGCCGAGTTGGCCGAAGTAGTCGACCAGCGGGTCGCCCTTGACCTGCGGCTGGACCAGCGAGGCCTCGACGTCGCCGGCCTGGGCGGCGGCCCAGGGCGCCAGCAGGGCGGCGGCCGACTTGTGCGGGAAGGCGTTGGCCTCGGGCGCCAGCAGGGCCTGCGCCGGCTTGCCCTTGCCGTCGGCCAGCGCCGCGACGCCGACCACCAGCTTGCCCATCCGCTTGGCGGCCTCGGGGGCGTCAGGGCCGGTCGGGGCGATGGCCGCGGCCTTGTCGATGTCGCCGGACAGCAGCGCCGCGGTGAAGGCCTTTTCGGAGACCAGCGGATCGACGTCCGGCTGCAGCCGCGCCTGCTCGAAGTACTGCGCCGCCTCGCGGCTCTTGCCGTCGTTCAGCGCCGCCTCGCCGGCCAGGAACATGCCGTACGGCGTCGCCCCGATCGGCGGGCTGTCGGCGGCGGCGCTCTGCACATCGTGGCCCGCGCTGGCGCAGGCCGAGAGGAGCACGAGCGGGGCGGCGAAGATCAGGAGCTGGCGGCGCATGGCTGGACCTTCTGCGGTTCCGTCGGCCGCGGCAAGCGCTGCCTGTCCTCACATATTGGGATAGTTCGGCCCGTCGCCACCCTGCGGGGTCGTCCAGACGATATTCTGCGACGGATCCTTGATGTCGCAGGTCTTGCAGTGGACGCAGTTCTGGAAATTGATCTGGAACTTCGGGTTCTCGCCGTTCGCGTCGTAGAGCACCTCGTAGACCCCGGCCGGGCAGTAGAGCCGCGCCGGCTCGCCGAACCTGGGCAGGTTCACTTCGATCGGGACCGATGGATCCTTCAGTTTCAGGTGCGAGGGCTGGTTCTCGTCGTGGTTGGTGTTCGACAGGAAGACCGAGGTCAGCTTGTCGAAGCTGAGCACGCCGTCGGGCTTGGGATAGACGATCGGCTTGTAGTCCTTCGCCAGGCCCGTGGATTCCGCGTCCGACTTGGTGTGGTGCATCGTCCCGAAGAACGAGAACCCGCCGAGCAGGTTGGTCGTCCACATGTCGAACATGCTCAGCGCGCCGCCCAGCGCGGTGCCGAATTTGCTGAGGATCGGCTTGGCGTTGCGGACGGTGTGCAGCTCCTTGCGCACCCAGGACTTCTGGTAGGCGGCCTCGTATTCCACCAGCTCGTCGCCGGAGCGACCGGCCTGCAGGGCGGCGAACGCCGCCTCGGCGGCCATCATCCCGCTCTTCATGGCGTTGTGGCTGCCCTTGATGCGCGGGACGTTCACGAAGCCGGCCGAGTCCCCCAGCAGCACGCCGCCCGGGAAGTAGAGCGTCGGCACCGATTGCAGGCCGCCCTCGCTGATCGCGCGGGCCCCATAGGCGATGCGCCGGCCGCCCTCCAGGTGCTTGCGCACCTCCGGATGCAGCTTGAAGCGCTGGAACTCGTCGAACGGCGACAGCCAGGGGTTCTTGTAGTTCAGGTGCACCACGAAGCCGATGGCCACGTAGTTGTCGCCGAAATGGTAGAGGAAGGAGCCGCCGCCGGTCTTGTCGTCCAGCGGCCAGCCGGTGGTGTGCTGCACCAGGCCCGGGACGAAGCGTTCGTCGGGGACCTGCCAGATCTCCTTCAGGCCGATGCCGTACTTTTCCGGGTCGCTGCCTTCGCACAGACCGAACCGGGCCTTCAGCTGCTTGGCCAGCGAGCCGCGGACGCCCTCGCCGATGAACACGTACTTGCCGTGCAACTCGACGCCCGGCTGGTAGTCGGGGCCCTTCTGGCCGTTCTTGTCGATGCCGAAGACGCCGGCCACGACGCCCTTCAGGCGCCCGGCGTCGTCGAACACCGCCTCGGAGGCGGCCATGCCCGGGTAGATCTCGACGCCCAGCGCCTCGGCCTGCTGGCCGAGCCAGCGGCAGACGTTGGCCAGCGAGGCGATGTAGTTGCCGTCGTTGTGCATGAACTTCGGCATGGCGAACATCGGCAGCGACAGGCTGCCTTGCGGTCCAAGCAGCAGGAACTTGTCCTGGGTGACCGGCGTCTCCAGCGGCGCGCCCATCGCCTTCCAGTCGGGGAACAGCTCGTTGAGGCCTATCGGGTCGATCACCGCCCCGGACAGGATGTGCGCGCCGACTTCGGAGCCCTTCTCCAGCACGGCGACCGAGATCTCGGTCCCGGCGGTCTGGGCCAGTTGCTTCAGACGGATCGCCGCCGCCAGGCCCGAGGGTCCGGCGCCGACGATGACGACGTCGTACTCCATGGACTCCCGGCCAGGGTCTTCAGTGCCGACGCCTTCGCTCATGCCCCAGATGCTCCCTCGCGTGGCGCCCGGCTTTCGCCTATTCGCCACATGCCGTTGATCGACTGCGGGACTTATCGGAAGGTCACGTGGCGGCGGTCAAGCACGAACCCCGTTCGAGTTCAGGAATCCAGGACCTTATGACGCCCGCGCGCACGCTCTCGGCCGATCCCGCCATGGAGAGCCTGCTGGCCTTCTGGGCCGAGGCGGGGGTCGACGCCATGCTGCTGGACCAGCCGGTGGACCGCATCGCGCTTGGCCGGATCGCGCCGCCGCAGCCGCCGGCCGCCCGCACGCCGCTGAAGGCCGCCCCTGCGCTTCGTCCCGGCCAGCCGGACATTTCCGCCGCCGTCGCGCAGGCCCAGGCGCTCGCGGCCCAGGCGCCGGACCTGGAGGCGCTGGCCGCCGCCATCGCCGCCTTCGAGGGCTGTCCCTTGCGATTCGAGGGCGCCACCCGCGCGGTGTTCTCGCGCGGCCCCTCGGACGCGCCGCTGATGGTGATCGGCGAGGGCCCGGGCGCCGAGGAGGACCTGCAGGGCGCGCCGTTCGTCGGCCGCGCCGGCCAGCTGCTGGACAAGATGCTCAAGGCCGCCGGGCTCGCCGACCGCGCCTTCATCACCAACACCGTCTTCTGGCGTCCGCCCGGCAACCGCACGCCGACGCCGTCCGAGCAGATGATCTGCGCCCCCTTCGTGGAGCGGGCCATCGCGCTGGTGCAGCCGAAGCTGCTGCTGCTGGTCGGCGGCGCCTCGGCCAAGGCGATGCTCCGCAAGGACGAGGGGATCCTGGCCCTGCGCGGACGCTGGTTCGAGTGGCGCTCGGCCGACGGAAACCAGGAGCTTCCGGCCATGCCGACCCTGCATCCGGCCTTCCTGCTGCGCCAGCCTGCGGCGAAGAAGCGCGCCTGGAGTGACCTGCTGACCCTGACGGAAAGGCTTGATCGTCCGGAGCGGCCCGCATAGCCTCCCCGCTTCGTATCGGGAAAGGGCCGGGCTTACCCGCTTAATTTGGGTCGCGCGGAAGACGGCATGACGCTGACGAAGCGCCTGCAGGTTGGGGCCTCGGTCCTGGTCTGCGCAGCCGCCATGGCATTCGGCGCCGCCGCACAGGCCGCGCCGCAAGCCCTCTCGACGACCGACGCCCAGCACTACGCCGCCGCCTTCGACGCTTGCGACCGCGGCGACTTCATCGACGCCGAGATGCAGACGGTGGAGATCAAGGACAAGTCGCTGCTCGGCTACGTGACCTTCCAGCAGCTGATGCACCCGACCGCCCACAAGGCGAGTTTCGACGAGCTGTCCGGCTGGCTGGCCAAGTTCCGCGACCTGCCGTTGGCCGACCGGATCTTCCAGCTCGCCTCCAAGCGCAAGCCGGCCGACGCCGGGGCCCTGCCGACGCCGACCATCGCCGTGGCCGAGCTGGCGCCGGGGCCCGCGGCCGGCGGCTCGCCCGAGCGCGCGCGCCAGGCGCGGGAAGCCTTCTACGCCGGCGACGCCAAGCGGGCGCTGGAGCTGGCCCCCGCCGCGGGCGATCGTTGGATCGCCGGCCTCGCCGCCTACCGGCTGAAGGCCTACGACCAGGCGCAGAATTGGTTCGGCCAGCTGGCGCGGGACGGCTCGCAGGACGCCTGGCTGCGTTCGGCCGCCGCCTACTGGGGCTCGCGCGCCGCCACGGCGCTGGGCGACAACGTCACCGCGTCCGGCCAGCTGCGGCTCGCCGCCCAGAACGCCGACACCTTCTACGGCATGATCGCCGAGCGGCAGCTGCGCCTGCAGGCGCCGCGCGAGGCCGAAGCCCGGCCGCTGCTGATCCGCGCCGCCTACGTCCAGCCCTCAGCCGACGTGGCCCGCCTGATCGAGGACGATCCGCGCGCCCACCGCGCCGCCGCCCTGGTCCAGATCGGCCGCGCGCAAGAGGCCGGCGAAGAGCTGCGGGCGGGGCTGAGCCTGGCCAGGACACCCGCCGACCGCAGCCGCTGGACCGCGCTCGCCGCCCAGCTCGGCGGCGCCGGCGGCGGCTCGATCCGCCGCACCGCCT
Organism: Phenylobacterium hankyongense; assembly: GCF_003254505.1. Lineage (NCBI taxonomy): Bacteria > Pseudomonadati > Pseudomonadota > Alphaproteobacteria > Caulobacterales > Caulobacteraceae > Phenylobacterium > Phenylobacterium hankyongense. The sequence continues at coordinate 3,537,200 of NZ_QFYP01000001.1, forward strand.
CGCCCGACGACTATCCGCTGCCGTCGCTGGAGCCCAAGTCCGGCTTCACCATCGACAAGGCGCTGGTCTACGCCATCGTCCGCCAGGAGAGCCGCTTCAACCCGATGGCGGTCTCGCCGGTCGGCGCGGTCGGCCTGATGCAGCTGATGCCCGAGGCCGCCGCCCGCGCCGCCGGCGACGACAAGCTGAAGGCCGACATGAGCCCGCTGTTCGATCCCGCCTTCAATCTGCGGGTCGGCCAGGACTACGTCACCTGGCTGATGGAGCGCGGCGTCGGCTACGATCTGCTGCGCACGGTGGCGGCCTACAACGGCGGTCCGAACACCATCCTGAAGACCGCCCAGATGCTGGGCGGCGACGCCGACTCCCTGTTGCTGATCGAGAGCCTGCCCTCGCAGGAGACCCGCAACTACGTCGAGAAGGTCATGGCCGGCTACTGGACCTACAAGAAGATGTTCGGCGAGGAGACGCCGACCCTCGACGCCGTGGCCGGCGGCCGCTTCGTCGACGCGCGGCTCGACCTAACCCAGCCGACGGGCGCCGGAACCCAGCTTTCCGCGCAGCCCCTTCAGGTCGGGATGCAGTAGGCCGGCCGCCGCCGCCCTGCCGACCAGCACGCCATAGGGCCGCCGGAACGGCCCGCCCTCCCCGACCAGCAGCGCTGCGCGCCCGCCGGCCCTCAGGTGGTCGCCGAGCCGCTCCAGCCAGCCGTCCTTCATCCGCAATTCCGGCGGCACGACCAGCAGCCAGTCCGAGCGGGCCCGGGCCGCGGCCTGCGACAGATCGGCGGCCGCGGTGGCCCCCATGTCTTCGCAGAGCGCCGCCGCCAGGGAGCTGGGCGGGTCGTCGACGATCAGCACCTCGCGGAACAGGCCGTCGATGGCCCCGGGCGTCAGCGCCGCCAGCAGGCCCGGTAGGCGGGCCGAATCTCCAGGAACCACGATCACCGAAAGCATGCCGTGAGAAGCGCCGCCGCGGCGGCCGCGTCAACTCGGTTCTTGTTATGTTCTACAACGCGAGGCTCTTACAAGCAGCCGGGTTCAGTGTAAGCTTGACCCTCACGAGGGGGGACTTCATGGCTTATATGATCGGTATGGCGGTAGGTGGCGTCGTGGGAATGCTCCTACTCAGCCGCCTGACGTTGTGGATGTTCAAAAGGCTTGGTGACAATGAGCGCCGAATTCTTGTCGCCCATGCCGTCGCTTACGTTCTGGCCGTAGGACTTGGTGGTCTAGGCTATGCCGACGGCGGCCCGCCGAGGTTTCTCTACGCCGCGAGCGTCTATGGGCTACCGACACTTCTTTGGCTCGCGATGGACTTGCTCGGCTTGAAGGGCCGCCGCTTCAAGGGCCAAGTTTCAAACTGACCCACTGCCTGAAACTCTACCCCCCGCTAGGCGCATGGCATCAGTCGTCAGACAGCAAGATGTCGAGGAACGTCTGCCGCCGGTTCAGGAAGTTGCGCGTCACCTGGAAATGGTCGGTGTCTTCATAGTCGACCCTTTCGAGCCCCGTCGGGGTGGTCTGATATATCCACGCGTCCGGGTAGCCGAGGATGATCGGCGAATGGGTGGCGATGATGAATTGCGACCTCAAGCCGATGAGTTCGTGCATCCGCACGAGGAAACTGAGCTGTCGGTTGGGCGACAGCGCCGCCTCCGGTTCATCCAGGATGTAGAGGCCGGCGCCTCGAAAGCGATTATCGAGAAGCGCAAAGAAGGACTCTCCATGCGACTGCTCGTGCAGTGAAACGCCGCCGTAGGAGTCGGTTGCGCCCAGTTCGTCGATCTGAGTGCCAACGTTGAAATGGCTTTCGGCGCGCAGGAAGTAGCCGTCCTGGGCTCGCCTCGCAGACCGCACGGGCCTGACGAACTGGTGCAGCTGCGAGTGGGATTCCCGCGTGCCAAAGTTGAAGTTCTTGCTCCCGCCCTCCGCGTTGAAGCCCCACGCGACCGCCAGCGCCTCGATCAGGGTGGACTTGCCCGAGCCGTTCTCGCCGACCAGGAAGGTCACCTTCGGATGGAACCTCATCTCGTCCAGGTCGCGGACGACCGGCAGGTTGAAGGGGTAGGCGTCCCCGTTCCAACCCTCGCGCCGCTCGAAGCGGGCGGCGATCCAGTAGTGCTCAGCATCGACGGCGCGCATTGATCCGACCCCTGCCAAGCTAAGCGCTACAGTTTCCGGCCCGGGCGCACAAGGATTATGTTCTTGTTTCGTTCCACTCACTCCGGCGCGTGGGACCTGTTCCACGCCAGGAACGGATCAGGCGCGGACATCAACTCGCAGCCTGCAAGCTAACCTCAGGTCCATCCGCCTCAGGCAGGTTCGCCGGCCGTCGCAGCGGTGGGGCGGCTCAGTCCCTCGGCCGCCGCTTCCAGTGCGTCGATGTCAAACTTCACCATCTGGAGCATCGCGGCTGCCACCCGCTTGGCCTTTGCCGGGTCAGGGTCCCGCATCAGTTCGCCAAGCCGCCTGGGCGTGATCTGCCAGCACAGGCCCCAGCGATCCCTCAGCCAGCCGCATTGCTCCTCCGACCCGCCCGCCTTCAACGCCTCCCACAGCCGGTCGATTTCCGCCTGGTCGTCGCACTCCACCACGACCGAGAAGCTATGGTTGAACGCGTCGAGCGGTCCCGCCTCGATCGCCATGTAGCGCTGGTCGCCGATTGTGAACGCCGCAATCTTGACGCTGCCGGCCGGGCCACTCGGGTTGTCGACCGGAACGGCCGAGGTCCATTCCATCGATGAGCCGGGGATCAGCGAGGTGTAGAAGGCGACGGCCGCCTCCATGTCCTTCTCGAACCAGAGATGCTGGGTGACCTTCATCGGGATGCCTCCAGAGGTGGGCGCTCCCTAAGAACGCACGACAGCGGCCCCATCCGACACCGCGCAACGGGTTTTCGTCACGCCGGGGCGCGCGGATTCCAGATGTAGGTTCTTGTTTTGTTCTGGCGTCGGCCTATGATCGCGGGATGTCCCCGTCACCTGTCATCGTGGGCGCCGCGCGCGGGCGTGGGGCCAGGTCAAACCACTCCGGCCGCTACGAGGCCCAGGGCCGCGAGGCGTTCGACGACGGCTGGACGCCGGACGAGCCGGACCCGAAATCGTTCTCGACCACGGTCTCGCCCGAGAAGGCCAAGGTGATCATCACCCGCAACGACAGCCCGGACGTCGGCTTCTCGGCCTCGATCAATCCGTACCGGGGCTGCGAGCACGGCTGCATCTACTGCTACGCGCGGCCGGCCCACGCCTACATGGGGCTCTCGCCGGGCCTCGACTTCGAATCCAAGCTGTTCTTCAAGCCCGAGGCCGCCGCCCTGCTGGAGCGGGAACTGTCCAGGCCGCGCTATGTCCCCGAGGTGATCCACATCGGCGGCAACACCGATCCCTACCAGCCCCAGGAGCGGTCGCTGCGGATCACCCGCTCGGTGATCGAGGTGCTGTCGCGCTTCGAGCACCCGTTCTCGATCATCAGCAAGTCCGCGCTGATCCTGCGCGACCTCGACCTGCTCGCCCCGATGGCGGAGAAGAACCTGGTGCGAGTGGCGATCTCGATCACCTCGCTGGACCGCAAGCTGTCGCGCTCGATGGAGCCGCGGGCCGCCACGCCGGAGAAGCGGCTGGAGGCGGTGCGCCGGCTGTCCGAGGCGGGCGTGCCGGTGATCGTGATGTTCGCCCCCGCCATCCCCGGCCTCAACGACCACGAGATGGAAGGCGTGCTGGAGCGCTCGGCCCAGGCCGGGGCGCGCGGCGCGGGCTATGTGGCGCTGCGCCTGCCGCTGGAGATCAAGGACCTGTTCCGCGAGTGGCTGGAGAGCGACCACCCGGACCGCGCCAGCCGGGTCATGTCGCTGGTCCGCCAGATGCGCGGCGGCAAGGACTACGACGCCCAGTGGGGCAAGCGGATGAAGGGCGAAGGCCCGATCGCCGACCTGATGTCCCAGCGCTTCGCCGCCGCCAAGCGCCGCTACGGCCTCGACTTCCGCTTCGACGGCCTGGACCTGACCCGGTTCCGGCCCCCGCCCAAGGCCGGCGACCAGATCGACCTGTTCGGGCTCTGAGCGTTACGCAGGCCTCTGCGGGAAACGGACCGTGACCTCCAAGCCGGCGAGATGGGCGCTACGGTCCAGGCGGATCTGGGCCTCGTGCTGGACCGCCACCTGTTTGACGATCGCCAGGCCGAGGCCGCTGCCCGGGGTGTCATGGCCTAGGCACCGGTAAAAGCGGTCGAAGACCCGGTCATGGTCCTGCGGCGGAATCCCCGGGCCGCTGTCGGCGACCACGAGGCTGACCCCGCCCAGCCCGCCTTCCACCGCCACGTCCACGCGGCCGCCTCGGGGCGTGTAGCGGATGGCGTTGTCGATCAGGTTCCGGACCAGCAACCGCAGCTGGTAACCGGAACCGGTCACCGTCGCCGGATCCGTGCGCCCCATCCCGAGGTCGATGTCTTTGGAGACCGAGAAGGGCAGCAGATCCATGATCACGTCGCGGGCCAGGTGGTCCAGGCGCAGGACCTCCGCCGCCGCGGGCGGGGCGGCCGATTCCAGTTGCGAGGTGAGCAGGAGCTGCTCCGCCAGATGGCTCGTGCGCTTGATCCCCGCCTTCAGCGCCTCCAGGGCGGCGCGCTGCTGCGCCGGGCCCAGGCTCTGCTCAACCACCTGGGTCTGCACCTGCAGGGTCGCCAGCGGCGTGCGCAGCTCATGGGACGCGTCGGCGATGAACTTGCGCTGGCGGTCCGAGGCCTCGCGCAGGCGGTGGAAGAGCGTATCCAGCGCTTCGGTAAGCGGCACGATCTCGGCCGGCTGATCCCCGCGGGACACCGGCGCGAGCGTCTCCGCGCTGCGGCCGTGAAGCTCCCCGGACAGCTGGTTCAACGACCTTAGCGCGCGGTCGATGCAAAGCGGGATGCACAGGCCGATGACTGGGATGAACAGGAGCAGCGGAACCATCGTGTGCAGGGCCCGGCCCCGTGCGATGGCGGCGCGGGCCTGCAGGGATTGGGCGACCTGGATGGTGTGTCCCTGGGCGCGGCGGACATAGACCTTCCACCTCTGCCCGCCCCAGCTCTCGATACTGAACCCCGGGACCGAGAACCGCGGCAACCGGAGGTCATCGTGCGAGCGGTAGATTTCGGCCCCGCCGTCCCAGATCTGCAGGAGAAAATCGTCCGGGCCGTGGTGCAGCTTGACGTTGATCGCCCTGACGTCCGCCTGCTTGAGGTTCGGCGGTATGGCGCGGGCGATCTGCTCCAGCCGCCCGTTCTGGTCGTGCTCCAGCATGATCCGCTCGACCACATAGGTCGTGGCGATGAACAGGGCGCTCAGCGCGAAGAGCGCCGACACCAGCCAAAGCAGCAGGGTCCGCTTAATCGACGAGCGTCGAGTATTCATCGGCCAGCACGTACCCTATGCCGCGGATGTTCCGCACGATGCCCGGCGAGAACTTCTTCCGCAGCGCGTGGACGTGCACTTCGATCGTATTGCTCTCGATGTCAGCGCCCCAGCCGTAGATCTTGTCGATCAACTGGTTGCGCGACAGCACCGCGCCCGGCCGCTCGATGAGCGCGGCGAGCAGCGCCAGCTCGCGGGTGCGCAGGCTGACGGTCTTGCCGTGGTAGGACACGGTCATCGTCGCTGGGTCGAATGCGATGGCGCCGTGGCGCAGCACCGAACTGGTCCGGCCGTCGCGCCGTCGGCGCACCGCCCGGATGCGGGCCGCGAGCTCGTCCAGGTCGAAGGGCTTGTTGAGATAATCGTCCGCGCCCGCGTCCAGCCCGGCGATGCGGTCGGGCACGGCGTCGCGCGCCGACAGGATGATCACCGGGGTATCGTCTCGCCGGCCCCTCAGGTTCCTCAGCACCTCGAGGCCGGACTTTCGCGGCAGGCCGAGGTCCAGCAGCACCGTCGAGAAGGATTCGGCTTCTAGGGCCTCGTCCGCGGCGTCTCCGTCCTGCACCCAGTCGACCGTGAAGCCATAGGGCTGGAATCCCATGCGGATGCTGGCGCCCAGCATGGGATCGTCCTCGATCAGAAGTAGCCGCATCGACAATGACTTTGTCAGGGGAGCGCAGCACTCCGGCCGCCAACCGATTTTAGACGGCGCAAATGACACTGATGTGAAGGTTCGTATTCTTTGTGAAATTTTGGCGATGCTATGGCTGGATAATTTTCAGATAATTTTTCGCAATCAACTTCTGCGCCGATCTGTGGATGAGAAGTATTCTGCAAGATTTTATGGCAGACGGCGACGGAGATATCTTTTGCAATCGTTAGAAATGACGCGGCTCCAGCGCTTGCCGCGAAAGAAACTCGCAGTCCTCATGGCGGGACTGTTGAGCTCGACCGCCACCGCGGCCCTGGCCGCGGGCGTCGCGACCGACGCTGCGGGCGCCAATGAGGTCAGCGCCGTGACGGTGAACGCCGCCCGGCTGGATCCCGAGGTCACTTCCCGCACCCGCCAGGAGACCGCGCCCAACGTCATCGAGACGGTCACGCAGGAGGAGGTCCGCAAGCTGCCGGACATCAACGCCGGCGAGGCCATCGCCCGCCTGCCCGGCGCGGCGCTGTCCGTCGACACCGGCCAGGGCCGCTGGGTGAACATCCGCGGCCTCGACGCGGACCTGACCAGCACGACCTACGGCGGCGTCCACCTGCCCCCGACCAACCCCGTCAGCCCGCAGAACGGCGGCCGGGCCTTCGCCTTCGACACCTTTCCGACCGGCATGATCGGCTCGTTGACGATCACCAAGACCAACAAGCCCGAACAGGACGCCGAAGCGCTCGGCGGCACCGTGGAGATCACGCCCAAGGCCATCCCCGACGGCCGCGACCACTTCCTGGAGCTGCGCGCCGGGACGGGCGAGCAGTATTCGCGCAAGACCGGCGTCGTTGACCTGTCCGCGAGCGGCGGCTTCCGCTTCGGCGGCGCAGGCGAGGACAAGCCCTTCTCGTTCGTCGGCTCCCTGTCCTACTACAAGGACGCGCTGGGCACGGACGACCGCCGCGCCGCCTTCATCGACAAGTCGACCTCGCCGAACCTGGCCTGGTCGAACATGACCCAGGCCTACTACCAGTTCCACCGGACGACCAAGGGCGTCGGCGGCGAACTCGCCTACCAGCCCGACGCCAACAATCGGTTCTATGCCCGCTATCTCTATTCGGGATACGTCGAGGACGTCGAACGCGACCGCTGGGTGGTCAAGACCGCCGGCGCCTCGGTGCAGAACCCCGACGGCAGCATCACCTCGGGCGTCAAGCAGTTCGACAAGTCGCTCCGCTACATGCAGGAGCAGGTCAGCCTGAACATCGCCGAGATCGGCGGCGAAAACCAGATCGGCGCGGCCAAGGTCGACTACCACGTCGCCTTCGCCGAAGGCCGCGACTACCGGCCCTACGACAACATCGCCACCTACACCGCCAAGCCGGGCGCCGCGTCCATCAACTACAACCAGGCTGATTACCGGTACCCAAGCTACACCATCATCGGCGCGAACCAGCTGGATCCGAGCACCTACGGCCTGGCCAGCGTCACCGACAACACCCAGCTCTACCGGACCCGGGAATGGACGGCCGCGGTCAACGCCAGCCTGCCGACCCATTTCACCGGCGCCTCGGACGAGGAGCTGAAGGTGGGGGCCTCGGCGCGGCTGCGCACGAACACCCACCAGTTCAATCCCTACACCTCGACCGCCGTGCCCGCCGTGAGCCTGAGCGGCGTCGTCTACGGATCGCCGATCTACTACTACCAGGACCACTACGCGAACGGGCAGAACATCAGCGTCGACGGCTCGCGCAACCTGTTCCAGGGCGGCGCAGGCGCCGGCTTCGCCACCAACCCGGCGGCCAACGCCTTCGCCGGCGGCGCGGTCCAGCAGGACAACAGGGAGGACGTCTACGCGGCCTACGCCCAGGAGCAGATGACATTCGGCAAGCTGGGCATCCTGGCCGGGCTGCGCGTCGAGACCACCCATGCCAGCTACAGCGGCAACACCAGCGTGCCGACCGGCACGACGGGCGCCGGCGGCGAGCGTGGCGGGCAGACGCCGACCTTCAACGGCTCGACCCTGCTGCCGGTCTCCTCCAAGGCCGACTACACCAACCTCTTCCCGTCGGTGCAGGCGCGTTATGAGCTCCGGCCGGACCTGATTCTGCGGGCCTCCTACTCGAGCACCATCGCGCGGCCCGGGTTCAACCAGATCGACCCCGCCGCCACCATCGACGTGGCGAACAACGTGGTGGCGATGGGCAACCCGAACCTGAAGCCCATCACCTCGAACAACCTCGACCTGTCGGTCGAGGGCTACCTGCCGCACGGCGGGATCGCCTCGTTCAACGTCTTCGACAAGGAGCTGTCGAACTACATCTTCGGGCGCACGGTGTTCGGCGGGATCACCGACCCGGTCGTGCTCGGGGCGCTGGGCAACCAGTCCACGGCCACCCAGGTGGTGACCTACGGCAACATCGCCAGCGCCAGGGCGGTCGGCTTCGAGTTGAACTACGACCAGAAGTTCAGCTTCCTGCCGGGCGTGCTGAGCGGCCTCGGGACGAGCCTCAATTACACCTACGTGGACTCGTCCGGTCAGATCCGGCCGGGCGAGAACGGCCCGCTGCCCTCCACCTCGCGCAACAACGCCAACGCCGCGCTCTATTGGGAGGACGACCGCCTGAGCGTGCGCGGGGCGGTGTCCTACGTCGGCCGCAGCCTGCTGTTCGTCGGCGCCAGCCGGGCGGTTGATCAGTTCACCGAAGCCCGCCTGGCCGCGGACCTCAGCGCCAGCTACGCGCTGAGCCCGACGTTCTCGGTCTATGTCGCCGGCCGCAACCTGCTGAACACCGCCCACACCATCACCGAAGGCTCGAAGAACCGCGTCATCCAGCGCGAGATGTTCGGGCCCGCCGTGCTGGTAGGCTTCACCGCGGCCCTCTAGCCCCGCCCCCAGGACCTCACATGAACGCTCACAAGTTGCTGGCCATTCCGATGGCCCTGGCGATCGGCGCGCTCGGCGCTGCGGCTTGGGCCGCACCGCCGCCGGGCGCCCCGGCCGCGCCCCGATCGGTGACCGCCGTCGCCGGCTACAAGCTCTCGGTCTTCGCCGGCGCGCCCGCCAACGCCGCGAAGTCGACCAAGCCGGACTCCATCCTCCAACTCGGCGACAGCGTCTTCGTCGGCTACGCCGACGCCCTCGACGGAGACGGCGCCATCCCCGGCAGCCATCCCCCCGTCCAGGGCCGGACCGAGGTCATCCAGTACGACCTGCACGGCCGCATGGGGAAGGTGTTCAGCGTCGCGGGACACAACGACGGCCTGATGGCGTACGACGCCCACACCCTGTGGGCGATGTCCAACGAGGACGATCACCCGGTTCTCACCGTCATCGACCTGCAGAGCGGGTCGCAGGCGGAGTACCAGCCGACCACGCCGCTGCCGCATGGCGGCGTCGACGACATGGTGATCATCAAGGGCGTGGTCTACGCCACCGCCTCCCATCACTCCGTGGCCCCGAACGGGATCGTGACCGGCGCGCCGGCGGTGATCGCGATCGGGCTGAACAGCGCCAGCCACACCTTCGACTGGAAGCCGGTGCTGGCGTCGAACGCCCAGGTGACACACGCGGTGACCGGCGCGGCGATGACCTTGAACCTCACCCAGCCGGATTCGGAGGCCGTTGCCCCGAACGGCGACCTCATCGTCGACGGCGTCGCGGACTCGCAGCTCGTCATTGTCCATGAGCCCGGAACGGCGGCCCAAAGCGCGAGGATGTTGCCGGTCAGGCTCTACAGGAACCTCTGGCCGCTGGACGACACCCGGTTCGCGCCGGCGGCGAAGAACGCCTTCCTGCTGTTCGCCGACACCGCCACCAACACCCTCTACCGCCTGGACGGCGACTTCGTCCCCGGCGCTGCGTACAGCTCAGGACGGGGCTCGGTGTTGAAACTCGACATGAGCTCGGGCGAGCTCACCCCGGTGGTCATCGGCCTGGGGCAACCGAACGGGATGTGGTTCGTGACGCCCTAGCTGGGGGCGCCCGTCGACGGTGGTCACGCCGCCTTCGCCAGCTGGTCGCGGGCTGCGGCGACGATCTCGAAGGAGCGGACGCGCGCGGCGTGGTCGTAGATCTGGGCGGTGACGATGATCTCGTCGGGCTGGTGGCGGCGCACAAAGTCGTCGAGGCCGCGCCGCACCGTCTCCGGCGCGCCGACCACGGCGCTGGCCAGCGCGCCCTGCATGCCGGGGCTCATCCCGGCGGCGGCGAAGCGGGCATCGATGTCGTCGACCGGCGGCGGCAAGGGGCTGGGGTGGCCGGTCCGCAGGTTGAGGAAGGCCTGCTGCAGGGAGGTGAACAGTCGCTTGGCCTCCGCGTCGGTCTCCGCCGCCACCACGTTCAGCCCCAGCATCACGCAGGGCTTGTCGAGTTGCTCGGAGGGCTCGAACCGCGCCCGGTAGAGGGCGATAGCCTCCTCCATCTGCGCCGGCGCGAAGTGGGAGGCGAAGGCGTACGGCAGGCCCAGCGCCGCGGCGAGCTGCGCGCCGTAGGTGCTGGAGCCGAGGATCCAGACCGGCACCTTCAGGCCGGCGCCGGGATAGGCCCGCACCGCCTGGCCGGGCTGCGGCTCCTGGAAGTAGGCCATCAGCTCGAGCACGTCCTGCGGGAAGCGGTCGACGTCGCCGACGAGCGTGCGGCGCAGCGCCCGGGCGGTGATCTGGTCCGTGCCCGGCGCGCGGCCGAGGCCAAGGTCGATGCGGCCGGGATAGAGGGCCTCCAGGGTGCCGAACTGCTCGGCGATCACCAGCGGCGCGTGGTTGGGCAGCATCACCCCGCCGGCCCCGACCCGGATGGTCGAGGTGCCCTCCGCCACATAGCCGATGACCACGGAGGTCGCCGCGCTGGCGATGCCGGGCATGTTGTGGTGCTCGGCAAGCCAGTAGCGATGGAAGCCCAGCCGCTCGGCGTGCTGGGCGAGGTCGCGGCTGTTGCGCAAGGATTGGGTCGCGTTCGAGCCTTGCAGGATCGGCGACAGGTCGAGGACTGAGAGAGGAACCATCGCCACCATATGGGGGCCGATCAGCGCGAGAACACACCCACCAATTCTATATGCGGGGACCAAAGGAACTGGTCGACAGGCAGCACCCGCTCCAGGCGGAAGCCGGCGTCGACCAGGGTGCGGGCGTCGCGGGCGAAGGTCGCGGGGTTGCAGGAGACGCCGATCACCCGCGCCACGGCGGACCGCGCCAGCTCCGCCGTCTGCTCGGCCGCCCCGGCGCGCGGCGGGTCGAAGACCGCGACGTCGGTCTTCTTCAGCTCCTCGGCCAGCATCGGCCGGCGGACCAGGTCGCGGGCCTCGGCGGTGACGCCTTTCAGCCCCGGCGCGCTGGCCATCGCGCCGCTGATCGCCTGCACGGCCGCCGGCGCGAAGTCCGCCGCATGCACCTGGGCGATCTCCGCCAGCCGAAAGGTGAAGGTGCCGACGCCGCAATAGAGGTCGGCGATCCGGTTGGCGCCGGCCGCCGCTTGCGCGACGAAGGCGGTCATGGCGGCCTCGGCGCCGGCGGTCGCCTGCAGGAAGGCGCCGGCCGGCAGGGCCACGGTCGCGGCGCCGAACGTCACCTGCGGCAGGCGGGCGAGATAGGCGATCTCGCCGTCCAGGGTGACGCGGGCGAAGTCCGCCTCGGCGGCCCGTTCGGCCAGCTGCATCCGCGCGTCCGCCGACAGCCCGCCGCTCTTGCGTTCCACCCCGGAGATGTCGACGTCGAGCCCGGTGGCGGTGAGCGTCACGTGCAGGGTCGGCGCGGACTTCGGGTGTTCGAACAGCGGCGCGGCCAGCCGCTTCAGCGCCGGGATCGCGGCCTGGATCGCCGGATCTGAGATCGGGCAGACGGCGATGTCCACCAAGTCCCAGGACTTGCGGGTCTTGTAGCCCAGCCGTGCGGCCTGGCGGGTCCCACGGCGGGCGTGCAGGGCCACGCGCCGCCGCGTCGCCGGCGCGGCGGCGAAGGCCGGGAGCATCTCGGCCTCCAGGCTCTGGCGCGCCAGGGTGCCGCGCAGCCGCTCCACCTTCCAGGCCAGGTAGGGCGCGTGCGCCCAGTGCTGCAGGGCGCAGCCGCCGCAGATCCCGAAGTGCGGGCACGGCGGCTCCACGCGATCCGGGCTGGGTTCGAGCACCTCGATCAGCTCGCGCCGCTCGCCGGAGCCCGCCACCCGCACCCGCTCGCCCGGCAGGGTGAAGGGCGCGAAGACCGGCCCCGGCGCCATGCCGTCGCCCTCCCCGCCCATCGCCTCGATCGCCACCTCGACCGGCGGACGGGCGGCGGCATTGGGACGCGGGGCGGGTCTGGGTCGTCGCATGCTAGGGCTCACGGAAATGGCGGTTCGCGCAGGCGTATACGCCACATGAACGAAGATGAACGCGGCGATTAACGGCCGTTCAGCTTGGGCCGGCCATAGTCAGGCTTAGGCCGAAGCGCCATCGAGATACGTCAGAGGGAACAGCGATGTCCAAGTCTTCCATCTTCGCCAAGGTCGCCTTCGCGGCCATCGCGGGCGCGATGGCGCTCGGCGGTTCGGCCGCGTCGGCCCAGCCTTACGGCGGCCCCGCGCCGGCCTACGGCGGCGGCTACGATCCCTGCCAGCGCGAGGCCAGCGGCCGCGGCATCGTCGGCGCCCTGGTGGGCGGCGGGCTCGGCGCGACGGTCGGCTCGCAGATGGCGGCCAGCGGCCACCGCACCGACGGCTCGCTGCTGGGCGGCGTCCTCGGCGCCCTGGCCGGGGCCAAGGTCGGCAACAGCAGCGCCGCGTGCAACAGCGCGCCGCCGCCGCCCCTCCCGCCGCCGCCGCCTCGGGCCGACTACGGCGCGCCCTATGCCCAGGGCTATGACATGCCGCCCCCGCCCCCCTACCGCTACGGCAGCCGGGTCGAGGAGGTCTATGTCTACGGCCACCGTGGCGAGCGCCTCCGCATCGTCGACCGTCCGCCGGGAGCCGACGGCTGCACCCTGGCCGAGAGCCCGATCTACATGCCCGACGGCCGCGTCCAGAAGCGCTTTGTCCGCGTCTGCCAGGACAGCTCGGGCCGCTATCAGGTCGTCGACTGACGCACCCACGATCTTCCGTTGAACTTGGCCGCCTGCTTCACCGCAGGCGGCCTTTTCTTTGGCCGGCTTAGCCGGGCCGCCGCGCCCAGAGCAGGAACTCGCGATTGCCGTCGCCGCCGACGATGGGGCTGTCGGCGGTCGCCTGCACCGCCCAGCCCGCGCCCTCCAGGAAGCCCTTCACGCCCTCCAGCGCGTCAAGCCGCGCCGCCTCGTCCTTCACCAGGCCGCCCTTGCCCACCCGGTCGGGTCCGACCTCGAACTGCGGCTTCACCAGCGCCACCAGATCGGCGCCCGGCGCGGCGAGCGCCAGGGCGGCCGGCAGCGCTTTCGCCAGGCCGATGAAGCTGACGTCGGTGACGATCAGGCCCGGCGGTTCCGGGACCAGCGCCGCGGTGAGCTGGCGGGCGTCGGTGGCCTCCAGGCTCGCCACCCGCGGGTCGGCGGCGAGGCTCGGGTGCAGCTGTCCGCGGCCGACGTCGACCGCGTAGACCCGCAGCGCGCCCTTCGCCAGGCAGACCTCGGTGAAGCCGCCGGTGGAGGCCCCGACGTCCAGCACGACCCGGCCTTTGACCGCCACGGGCCAGAGCTCCAGGGCGTGGGCCAGCTTCAGCGCCCCGCGTCCGACCCAGGGATGCGCCGGCGTGGCGACCACGACGGCCGCCTCGTCGAGCGGATCCGAAGCCTTCAGCACCGGCCGGCCGTCGGCGGTGACGCCGCCCGCCTCGATGGCGGCGCGGGCCTTCGCGCGGCTCCCGAAGAAGCCGCACTCGACCAGCAGCACGTCGGCCCGCCTGCGGCTCACGCCGGCGACGTCAGGCGCTGGCCGGCGCGTCCTCGAACAGCTTCTTCAGCTCGTTCTTGAGGATCTTGCCATTGGCGTTGCGCGGCAGGGTCTCGTGCCAGAAGCGGATCTGCACCGGCACCTTGAAGGCCGCCAGCCGCTCGGCCACATGGGCGCGAAGCTCGGCCTCGGTGGCCTCCGCGCCGGGCTTCAGCGTCACCACCGCCGCGGGCTCCTCGCCCAGCGTCCGGTGCGGGATGCCGACCACGGCGGCGTCCATCACCGCCGGGTGGTCGTAGAGGACGTTCTCCACCTCCACGCAGTAGATGTTCTCCCCGCCGCGGATCAGCATGTCCTTGGCCCGGTCGATGATGAAGCAGAAGCCCTCCTCGTCGAGCTTGGCGAGGTCGCCGGTGCGCACCCAGCCGTCGACGAAGGTCTGGGCGGTCGCCTCGGGCTTGTTCCAGTAGAGCTTGCAGTTCATCGGCCCCTTGGACCACAGCTCGCCCACTTCGCCGGCCGGCAGCACCGTCACGCCGTCGGCGGCGTCGCGGATCTGCAGCTCGGCCACCGCCGCGGCCGGGCCGCAGCTGTCGGGGCGGTTGATGTAGTCCTCGGCGCTGTTGGAGGTCACCGTGGCGCAGGTCTCGGTCATGCCCCAGCCCTGGCCGGGCTGCGACTTGGGGAAGGTCTCGCGGATGCGCCGCACCAATTCCGGCGCCGAGGGCGCGCCGCCGTAGGCCACCGCCTCCAGCGAGGAGAGGTCGTAGTTGGCGCGGGCCGGGTGCTCGATCAGCTGCCAGGCGATGGTCGGCACGCCGCCGGCCGACTGGATCTTCTCGCGCTCGATCAGCTCGAAGGCGCGGACCACGTCCCACCGGTACATCATCACCAGCTTGGCGCCGGAGAACAGCGACGGGTTCAGCACCGCGAAACAGCCGGTGACGTGGAAGAACGGCACCGAGATCAGCGACGAGCGTTGCGGCGCACTGGGGTCGGGGGCCGGAGGCGCCTCGCCGCGGCGCAGGAAGCCGCGGGCGCCGGCGGCGGCGGCGGTCATGATGTTGGAGTTCACCGCCCTCTGGGTGGCGAGCGCGCCCTTGGGCTTACCCGTGGTCCCCGAGGTGTAGAAGATGGTGGCGTCGTCTTCCGGACCGACCTCGGCCGGCGGCAGCGGCTGGTCGGGCAGCCGGCCCCAGTCGTTGGCGCTGCCCAGCACGCTCTCCAGCTTGGCCACCCACGGATGGGCGATCTCCTCGGCCTCGCGGCTGACGTAGACCCGCACCAGGCCCGGGCAGTTCGAGAGGTGCTGGCTGAGCCGCTGGTAGCGCTCGGCGTCGACGATGGCGACCTTGGCGCCGGAATCGGTGAGGCCGTATTCCAGCTCCGGCCCGGTCCACCAGGCGTTCAGCGGGGTGATCACCGCGCCCAGCGAGGCGGCGGCGTAGAAGGCCACCACCCATTCGGGCAGGTTGCGCATGATCACCGCGACCCGGTCGCCCTTGCCCACCCCCTGCGCGGCGAGCTCGCGGGCGAAGGCCGAGACGGCGCGGTAGAAGGCCTCGAAGGTGACCCGTTCGTCCTCGTAGACCAGGAACACCCGCTCGCCATGGGCGCGGGAGGCCTCGACCACCGAGCGCAGCGACGGCGGCAGGTTCTTCCAGACCTTCAGCGGCACGCCGCCGATGACCTTCTCCTCGGTCTCCAGCGGACTGCCCGGCTGCGTCATCAACGCATGCGCCTGGGCGATGGACATGGCGGGCCAGCCGGGAGGCAGCGCGGCCTCGGTCATGGACGTTCTCCTCAAAAACGTACGCCGCTCTGCGTCGGCTACTTCATAAGTGAACAAGCATAACCCAGCGCCGGAGGCAAACGGCCGTTTGAAGGCGAATGTGGCGCCGCCGTCACCCCGCCGCGCCGTAGACGCTCATCACGTCGCGCCGGAACGCCGCCTGGCTGGACGGCCGGCTGTAGAACATGTGGCCGCCCGGATAGATACTGAGCCGCACCCGGTTGGGATCGCCGCTGATCGGCATCTGGTCGATGATCAGGCGCGAGATGAAATAGGGGCACGACAGGTCGTCGTAGCCGTGGGCGATCAGCACCTTCATCTTAGGATCGGCGGCGACCGCCTGGCGCAGGTCGGTGGCCGCGTCGGTCAGCTCGATCCCCTTCTCCCAGTTCTCATTGACGTCATTGCTGAGCGCGTTGAAGCGGCCCTCCACCTTCCAGCCGACCACGCGGGTGTCGAAGTCGACCATGGCGCTGGTGGTCGGCGCGATGATGGCGTCGAGGATCGGGTCGCCGCGACGGCCGTCCGGCGACCACGGGAAGGGATCGTCCTGGGTGACGTTGGAATCGTACCAGCTGCCGATCCGGCCCTTGTCGCGATAGAGCTCGCGCAGGAAGGCGCGGCTTTCGATCCGGCCGCCCGACTGGCGCACGAAGGTCTCGTTCAGGCCGGTGTAGGCGGTGACCTTGCGCACCACCCTCGCCACCGCGTCGGGATCGCGCCGGCCTTTCAGGAGATCATTGACGAACTCGCCGCGGGCGTAGGCCTCCACCTCGGCCATGGCTTCCGGCGACAGGACCTTGCCCTGCCGCTCGTAGTTGGCGGCGGTCATCGACGGCAGGGTGGCCACCCAGGCCATCGGCGAGAAGTCCGGCGCGCTGTCGGCCGACGGCTCCAGGTAGGGCGAGACCATCACCACGCCGTTGACGCCCACCCCCAGCTTGGTCTGCAGGTAGTAGGTGATCTTCGGCGCCCGGAAGCCGCCGTAGCTCTCGCCGGCCACGTACTTGGGCGAGGCCATGCGGCCGTTCTTCAAGAGCCAGTCGTAGACGATCCGCGACAGGTACTCGATGTCCGGCTTGATCGAATAGAACTGCTTCTTGGTCTCGTCCTTGTCGACCAGCGAGCGTGAGAAGCCGGTGCCGACCGGGTCGATGAACACCATGTCGGTGAAGTCGAGCCAGGTGCCGGGATTGTCGGTGAGCCGGGCGGGGTCCGAGGGGCTGTCGCCCTGGGCGCCGAACTGCACCCGCTTGGGGCCGATGGCGCCGAGGTTGAGGTAGACCGACGCCGCGCCGGGGCCGCCGTTGAAGGCGAAGGTCACCGGCCGGTTCGGGTCCTTCGGGCCGTCGAGCACATAGGCGGTGAACACCACCTCGGCGATCTTCTTGCCCTTCTCGTCGCGCACCGGCAGCGAGCCGACGGTGGCGGTGTAGTTGAGAGTCTTGCCGGCGACGTGGGTGACCTGCTTGACGCTGGCGTCGGCGGGGAACGGCGGCAGCTCGACCTTGTCCTTGTCGCCGTCCTTCTTGGCGGCGTCGGCCTTGGCCGGGGCGTCGTCCGCCCACGCAGCCGGGCCGGCGGCGACCAGCCCGAACGCCAGCGCCAGGGCGGCCGCGGCCGCCATCATCGTCCTTCGCATGCAGAATCCCCTCTCGACCGCGGCAAAGATGGCGCAGATCGGGGCTCCGGCAAGCAAAACCGGGGTTGGGCGAGCGCCGGGAGGCCGATCCGGCCGAGCGGGGCCACCGCGGCTCCGGCGCGGTCCTAACGTCGCCAGGCGACCTGGCGGCAGCCCCGCTCAGGCGGCGGGTTGGCCTTCGTGGATGCCCTGCTTGATCATGCTGCGCAGCTCCGGGGTGTCCTGGTGCTGGTGCACGGCCACGGCGTGCTGCACGGCGGCCTCGAGAAGCTCGGACTCGCTATCGGCCGAGATCGCAACGGTGCAGTTGCGCTCGCTCGGGACCTCGCGGCAGTCGATGTACTTGCGCATGACGCCCTCTCGGTTGGGATGCGTCCGCCTGACGGCCAGGCGGGCTGACCTGGCCGCATCATACCCGATCCCCGCCCCGCCGGCAGCAATCGCCGCAGCGGGCGCGGTCCCCGTTCAGGCCACCGCGCCGAGCCGCGCCAGGGCGCTTTCGAGCTTGGCCTTGGCGGTCTCCGCCTCCGCCAGCCGCTCGCGGTTCTCCTCCACCACCTCGTCCGGGGCGCGGGCCACGAAGTCGGCGTTGGCGAGCTTCTTGGCGGTGCGGTCGATGTCGGACGCCAGGGTGGCGACCTCCTTCGACAGGCGGGCGCGTTCGGCCGTCAGGTCGATGAACTCCGCCACCGGCAGGGCCAGCGTCGCGCCCTCCACCACGTAGGGGATCGCGCCCTCCGGCACGGCGTCGACGAAGCGGATCTCCGACACCCGCAGGAGCTGGGCGATCAGCGGCGCGCTGGACTTCAGCACCTGGGCCTGGGCGGGCGTCGCCTCGGCCACCAGCAGCGGCGGCCGGGCCGAATTGGGCACCCGCAGGCCTTCGCGCACGGAGCGGCCTTCGGAGATCGTCTCGATGATCAGCCCGATCTCGGCGTCGGCGACCGGGTCGATCAGGCTCGACGGCAGGTCCGGCCAGCGCGCGGTCATCAGCAGGCCCTGGTAGCCGCGGGCCGCGCCGAGGTCGGCGGTCTGGGCCCACAGCTCCTCGGTGACGAACGGCATCACCGGGTGCAGCAGCTTGAGGATCACGTCCAACGCCCAGGCGGCGGTCGCCTGGGTCTCGGCCTGGGCCTCTAGGTCGGCCGGCGGCTCGTCGGGCTTGCCGAGCAGCGGCTTGGCGAGTTCGACGTACCAGTCGCAGTACTGGCGCCAGATGAAGCGGTAGAGGCCGTTGGCGGCCTCGTCGAAGCCGCAGTCGGCCAGGGCCGCGGTCACCGCCTGGGCCGTGCGGGTGGTCTCGCCGACGATCCAGCGGTTCAGCGGGACCTTGACCTGCGCCGGGTCGAAGCCCTCCGCCCGGGCGCAGCCGTTCATCTGGGTGAAGCGGGTGGCGTTCCACAGCTTGGTGCCGAAGTTGCGGTAGCCCTCGATCCGCTCGCGCGACAGCTTGATGTCGCGCGCCGCCCCGGACATCGCCGTCAGCGTGAAGCGCAGCGCATCCGCGCCGAACTCGTCCACCAGCTCCAGGGGGTCCAGGACGTTGCCCTTGGACTTGGACATCTTCTTCCCCTCGGCGTCGCGCACCAGGGCGTTGATGAAGACGCGCTTGAAGGGGACCTCGCCCATGAAGTGGATGCCCTGCATCATCATCCGGGCGACCCAGAAGAAGATGATGTCGAAACCGGTGATCAGGGTGTGGGTCGGGTAGAACCGGCGCAGGTCGTCGGTCTCGTCCGGCCAGCCGAGCGTCGAGAACGGCCACAGCGCCGAGGAGAACCAGGTGTCGAGGACGTCCTCGTCCTGGCGCAGGACTTCGTCGTGGCCGTAGTGCTCGCGCGCCTCGGCCTTGGCGGCTTCCTCGGTCTCGGCGACGAAGATCCGGCCGTCCGGCCCGAACCAGGCCGGGATGCGGTGACCCCACCACAGCTGGCGCGAGATGCACCAGGGCTGGATGTTCCGCATCCACTCGAAATAGGTCTTCTCCCAGTGCTTGGGGACGAAGACGGTGGCGTCATCCTCGACCGCCTTGATGGCGGGCTTCGCCAGCTCCTCGGCATTCACATACCATTGGTCGGTCAGGTAAGGCTCGACCACGACGCCGGAGCGGTCGCCATGTGGGACCATATGGCGGGTCTTCTCGATCCCGCGCAGCAGGCCAAGCTCTTCGAACTGCGCGACCACCTTCTTGCGGGCCGCGAACCGGTCGAGGCCGCGGTACTCGGGCGGGGCGTTGTCGTTGATCCGCGCGAAGTCGTCGAAGACGTTGATCATCGGCAGGTTGTTGCGCTTGCCGACCATGAAGTCGTTGAAGTCGTGCGCCGGGGTGATCTTCACCGCGCCGGAGCCCTTTTCCGGATCGGCGTACTCGTCGGCGATGATCGGCACCGGTCGACCCACGATCGGCAGCCGCACGGCGCGGCCGATCAGGTCCTTGTAGCGCTCGTCCTTGGGGTGCACGGCGACCGCGGTGTCGGCGAGCATGGTCTCCGGCCGCGTGGTGGCGACCACGATCTCGCCGGAGCCGTCCTCCAGCGGATAGGCGAAGTGCCAGTAGTGGCCGTCGACCTCGCGCTGCTCGACCTCCAGGTCGGAGATCGCCGTCTGGAAGTGCGGGTCCCAGTTCACCAGCCGCTTGTCGCGGTAGATGAGCTTTTCCTTGTAAAGGGTCACAAAGACCTTGCGAACCGCCGCCGAGAGGCCCTCGTCGAGGGTGAACCGCTCGCGGCTCCAGTCGCAGGAGGCGCCCAGGCGGCGCAGCTGGTTGACGATCTGGCCGCCGGACTTGGCCTTCCACTCCCAGACCTTGGCCACGAAGGCCTCGCGGCCCAGGTCGCGACGGCTGTGATTGCCCTGCTCGGCCAGCTGGCGCTCGACGACCATCTGGGTGGCGATGCCGGCGTGGTCGGTGCCGGGCAGCCACAGCGCCGCCTTGCCGCGCATCCGCTCGAAGCGGATCAGCACGTCCTGCAGGGTGTTGTTCAGCGCGTGGCCGATGTGCAGGGAGCCGGTGACGTTCGGCGGCGGGATGACGATGGAGAACGGCTCGGCGGCCGGGTCGTCGATGGGCGCAAAGCCGCCCGACGCCTCCCAGGCGGCGTAGAGGCGCGGTTCGACGGTCTTGGGATCGAAGGTCTTGTCGAGCATGTCCGAAATTCTGGCTGGGCCGGTCCAATACAAGTCCGCTCGCCCCCACGGAAGCAGGGACCCAGGCTTTTTCCGTTTTCAGCGGGATGGCTGGCGACGGCCTGCGAGCGACAGGCTCAGTAGCACAAAAGCACCGGGGTCCCCGCTTTCGCGGGGATGAGCCGCGAGGGTTAGCGTACTCGGCCGCGGGCGATGCGTTCGACTTCGGATTCCACCGCCTGCTGGACGATCACCGGCAGGTTGTCGTCGAGCCACTGCTGCAGCAGCGGCCGCAGGAGTTCGCGCACCACGTCCTCCAGCGTGCGGCCGTGCTCCGGCATCAGCATCGCCGCGGACAACTGCCCGAAGGACGAGGCCGCAGCCGTCGCGGCGCGCTCGCTCACCAGGGCTTCCACCGCGCGGGCCGCGGGCGCAGCCGGTGCGGACACGGGCGCAGGCGCGACGGCGGCCGGCGCGCTGGGCGTGTAGACGTCGAGATCGCCGTGGGTTTCGACCTTCTCGGTCAGCTCCAGGGCGTCGTCGTCCTCTTCGATCGGCTCGGCGGCGGCCTGCACCGGCTCCGGCTCCGGCGCGGGCGGCGGAGGCGATTCGGGCTCTTCGGCCGCCTCCGGCTCAGCCGCGGCCTCGGCCTCGACGGGGGCCGGCGGCTCGTCAACCTGCGGCGAGGTCTCGTCTGCAGCGGCCGGCGGCGCATCGTCTTCGGAGATGATGCGGCGGATGGAGGCGAGGATCTCCTCCATCGTCGGTTCTTGCGAAGTCTGTTCGGACATGGGCTGACCGCCGAGTGAAAGGGAGAATCCGTTGGCCTAGCCTAGGCCTGCCGCAGCGATCCTGCAATTTCCGGCGCCGCTTTATACGCGCGGCGGATTCGCCCGCCACGCGAGTCGTCGCCGGCGGACCCTTAAGGCCGGGGCGCGGGGGCCGGCGGCGCGGGCGGCGGTTGCAGCCCTGGCGCGATCGGCGCCTCGACCGGCCGGTCCCTGGGAACCGGCGCCGGCGCGGCGGTGACGACCCGGTCGATGATGGAGATCGGCTCTTCCCACGGCACCCAGCCCCAGGTCAGCCGCAGCCGGCGGAAATTGGCCTTGGCGTCGTACTGCGGCTGCGTCGGGATCAGGTCGCGGGCTTCCAGCCGGCCCATGGTCAGCAGCACCGTGGCGGAGGCCACGTACTCGTCGTGGCTGGCGCTGATCTGGTTGAGCTGCGCGGCGCGCAGCTCCTGTTCGGCGTTCAGGACGTCGAGGGTGGTGCGCAGGCCGACCTGCTGCTCCTGGCGCGTGCCCTCGGCGGCGATGAGCGTGGCGCGCACCTGCTCGGCGGTCGAGGCGATGTTGGCCCGGTCGGCGATCAACTGGTTCCACGACTGGGTGAGCGTCTGCAGGACGCTGCGGCGCTGGGTCTCGATGGTGATCCGGTCGGAGTTGTTGCGCTCGATGGCCTGGCGGATGCGCGAGGTGGTGAGCCCGCCGTTGAACAGCGGCACCGTCAGCGTCACCGCCGCCTGCACTTCGGTGTTGTAGCGACCCTGGTTGAAGGGCGCCACGGGGCCGTTGTTGAAGCTCAGGCTGCTCGACCCGGAAAGGCTTGGCATCCGCTCCGCCCGGGCGCCCGCCACCCGCGCGCGGCTCGCCGCCTCGGCGTACTGCTGGGCGCGCAGCGTCGGATTGTTCTGCTCGGCGATGGTGAAGGCGTCGTCGACGTTGCCGGGCATCAGATAGGCCAGCGACGGCTCGGGCGCGAGATCGCCGGGGTTGTGCCCGACCAGGGCGGCGTAGGTCGCCCGGCTGACCGCCAGCTGCGCCTGAGCGCTCTGGAGCTGCGCCTGGGAGGCCGCGAGCCGCGCCTGCGACAGGGCGACGTCGGTGCGGGTGATCTCGCCCACGTCGAACCGGGCCTGGGATTCTTCGAGCTGCTTGCGCAGGACCTCCCGGTCCTGCTGGTGGACGTCCAGCGCCTGCTGGTCGCGGCGCACGTCCACATAGGCCTGGATCACGGATCCGAGCACCTGGCCCTCGACCCGCCGCAGGTTCTCCCTGCCCTGGAGGATGTCGCCGGTGGCCGCGGAAACCGCCGCCGCCACCCGGCCGCCGGTCCAGATCGGCTGCGAGAACGACAGCACCGCGACCCCGAAGTTCGCCTCTCCGATCGTCCGCTGGCCAAACTGGGTCAGAGCCGCGCGCGGGGTGCGGATCTCCTGGTAAGCCGCCTGCGTCTGGAACGTCAGCGTCGGGCGCCATCCGGACCGCGCCTGCACGTAGTTCTCGTCCAGCGCCCGCTGGGTGGCGCGCTGCGCCTGCAGGGTGGGGTTGGAATCGTAGGCCAGCGCAATGGCGTCGGCGAGGGTTTCGGCGCAGGCCGGCGCGGCTGCGACGACGGCGACTCCCCCGCTGAAGATCGCGGCGAGCAACCGTCCGCGAAAGCTCTTCGACATACCTGATCCCCGAGGTCAGAAAAGATTTGGACCCTATATGCCGGGGCATGCCGCCCAGACCAAGTGGCCTTCTGCTTAAGCTTTTGTCACCGAGACATTAATTTCCGGCGGCGTTTCTAATCAGTCCTATAGGGCGAAACCGTGTTGCGCCTCGAACCCCGGCATGACCGGCGGCGTGGCGTCGAAGAGCTCGCGACGTCCGACGCCGTCCTCGGCGCGGACATAGAGGCAGGCCCGGCCCACCGGACCGTCCCGCTCCACCACGCCCAGCCGGCCGCCGAGCGCCAGCGCATCGCGCCAGGCCTGCGGCGCGCGGGCCACCGCGCCTTCGCAGACGATCAGGTCGTAGGTCTCGTCGCCCAGGGCGGTTAGGTCTTCGCCGTCCAGGCGGGTGACCGGCAGGCCGATGGCCTCGATCACCGCGGCCGCGTAGGGCGCGGCGATGGCCAACGCGCGCTCGCCCGGCATGGGCCGGAGCGCCTGCAGCAGCTTGCCCACGTCCCGCGGCTTCAGCAGCCAGCGGCCGGGCTCGTAGGCCACTTCCATGTCGGCGTAGGCCATGTAGACCCGGTCCGGGACGAACCGCTCCCGGGCGATCTCCCGCATGGCGTCGTGGATGCGCACGTCGGTGACGTCGGCGGTGCGCACCTGGCTTTCCACCATGTTCAATCGGGCGGCGGCGAGGTCAGCCATCAGGTCCTCTGGATGGAAGGAAGCGTCGGCGGCTTATAGGTCCGCGCCGCGGCCTTAGGCAATCGGCGCGTGTGCGGAGAGAGATTGCCGCGAGCAGGACCTTTTGTTAGTCATCCGGCCCTTCGGCGGCCTGATGGCGGAGTGGTTACGCAGCGGACTGCAAATCCGTGCACCCGAGTTCGATTCTCGGTCAGGCCTCCAACCCTCCCCCGCGTAAAATCCGGTGGTTAGCCGCCCTGCCCCAGCCCTTCTGGCTGTCGGCCCGTCGCGTCCGCGCCGCAAGTTAAATCCCGAGGGTTTTCAACGGCCGCAATCCGCTGGCGCTGCGCAGCCGGGAGACGCCCCGGCCGGCCCTGAAGCTGGAAGGTAGGGGTCCGGCCCTCATTGGCCGTCTCTACAGTAGCCCTACGTCCCAGTGGCAGAGTGGTTATGCAGCGGGCGGCAACCCCGCAGTCTCCCTCAGGAGCACCGGGTTCTATCCCTGGCTGCTCCTGTGGGGGCACCCAGGTTCGATTCCTGGCTGGGACTCCTACCTCTCAGGGCGATGTTCTCGGCCAGGCCCTCCGCTTTCCCCGACATTCGCAACCACCCGCCGCCGCCGCGGCCGGAACAAAGCTCGGCAGATCAGGTTCTGGCGCCGGGTGTGAGAACGCGGGCGCCGCAAGGCGCGCGGCTTTGGGAATGCCAGGATGGATGGGGCCTTCGCCGGCGCTGACGCCATGCGGGCCGCGGTGCTCTTCGGGCCGGGTCAGATCCGGACCGACAGGGTCGCACGGCCGGCGCCGGGGGCCGGCCAGGTCCGGGTGCGGCTGGAAGGCTGCGGGGTCTGCGCGTCCAACCTGACGCCCTGGGAAGGCCCGGAGTGGATGCGGTTCCCCACCGAGCCCGGCGCGCTCGGCCACGAGGGCTGGGGCGTCATCGACGCGGTGGGCGACGGTGTCGGAGACCTGGCGGTCGGCGATCGGGTGGCCGCCCTCTCCTACAGCAGCTACGCCGAGTACGACCTTGTCGACGCCGAGGCGGCCATCCCCCTGCCCGACGCGCTCGCCGGCCAGCCCTTCCCCGGCGAGCCGCTGGGCTGCGCCATGAACATCTTCCGCCGCAGCGAGATCCGCGCCGGCCAGACGGTGGCCATCGTCGGCATCGGCTTCCTGGGCGCGATCCTCACCCGGCTGGCGACCGAGGCCGGCGCACGGGTGATCGCCATCTCGCGGCGCGAATTCGCCCTGGACGTCGCGCGCCGGATGGGCGCGGCCGAGGTGGTCCCCATGGACGACCACAACGCCATCATCGCGCGGGTGAAGGCGCTCACCGGCGGCGTCTTCTGTGACCGGGTGATCGAGGCGGTCGGCAAGCAGTGGCCGCTGGACCTCGCCGCCGAGCTGACCCGGGAGCGCGGCAGGCTGATCGTCGCCGGCTATCACCAGGACGGGCCGCGGCAGGTCAACATGCAGCTGTGGAACTGGCGCGGGCTCGACGTGATCAACGCCCATGAGCGCGATCCCAAGGCCTATGCCGACGGCGTCCGCGAGGCGATCGGGGCGGTCGCCTCCGGCCGGCTCGACCCCAGCAGCCTCTACACCCACATCTATCCGCTGGAGCGGCTGGACGAGGCGCTGAACGCCACCCGGGACCGCCCCGACGGCTTCCTCAAGGCGCTGGTGATCCCGTGAGCGAGGCGCCGGCCGGCAAGCCGGCGCAAGGCCGCGTCGTCGCCCGCCCCCGCGTGGGCTTCCTCGGCGTCGGTTGGATCGGCCGCCATCGCCTGGAGGCGATCCTGGAAGCTGGCGCGGTCGAGGTCGCCGCCATCGCCGATCCCTCCGTCGAGATGGCCGCGGAGGCGGGCAGGCTCGCGCCCGGCGCCGCCCTGGTCGGCACACTCGACGACCTCCTCGACAGCGGCGTCGACGGCGTGGCGATCGCCAGCCCCAGCGCCCTGCACGCCGAACAGGCGATCCGCGCCCTGGCCTGGGGCGCGGCGGTGTTCTGCCAGAAGCCGCTCGGCCGCACGGCCGACGAGGCCCAGGCGGTGGTCGACGCCGCGCGGGCGGCCGACCGGTTGCTGTGCATCGACCTCTCCTATCGCTTCACCGAGGGCATGCGGCAGATCCGCGAACTGCTGGCGGCCGGCGAGCTGGGCCGCGTCCATGCCGTCGACCTGGTCTTCCACAACGCCTACGGCCCGGACAAGCCGTGGTTCTACGACCCTGCTCTCGCCGGCGGCGGCTGCGTGATGGACCTGGGCGTGCACCTGGTGGACCTGGCGCTCTGGGCGCTCGATTTCCCGCAGGTAAACGAGGCTGCCGGCAAGCTGTTCGCCGGCGGCGAACCGCTGGCCGGCCGGTCCGACACGGTCGAGGACTACGCCGTCGCCACCCTGGAGCTGGCGACCGGCGCCGTGGTGCGGCTCGCCTGCTCGTGGCGGCTGCAGGCCGGGTGCGACGCGGTGATCTCCGCCAGCTTCTACGGCACGGAAGGTGGGGCGGCGCTGAAGAACCTCGGCGGCTCGTTCTACGACTTCACCGCCGAGCGCTACCGCGGCACGGCGCGCGAAACCCTGGCCTCGCCACCGGACGCGTGGGGCGGCCGCGCCGCCGCCGACTGGGCCCGGCGCCTGGCGGCCGGCGAGCGCTTCGATCCCGCCGCCCAGCGGCTGGTGGACGTCGCCCGGGTGCTCGACCGGATCTACGGCCGCTAGGCGTCAGTCCATCAGCCGCTGCGAGAGGTAGGTGTACTCCAACGCCTGGCGCATCGCCCGTTCGTTGAGGTTGGCCGCCGCCGCGTGGCCGCCGTCGATGTTCTCGTAATAGAGGAAGTCGTAGCCGAGCTCCTTCAGGCGCGCGGCGGCCTTGCGCGCGTGCGCCGGATGCACCCGGTCGTCCTTGGTGGAGGTCTCGATCAGCACCTTCGGATAGGGCTGCCCCGCCTTCAGGCGCTGGTAGGGCGAATAGGTCTCGATCACCGCCCGCTCGGCCGGGATCGCCGGGTCGCCGTACTCGCCGACCCAGGAGGCGCCGGCCCCGATGTGGGTGTAGCCGATCATGTCGAACAGCGGCACCTGCACCACCACGGCGTTGTAGAGCTCCGGGTGCTGAGTCAGGGCCACGCCCATCAGGAGGCCGCCGTTCGACCCGCCCATGATGCCGAGCTTCTTCGGGTTGGTGATCTTGCGGTCGATCAGGTCGCGGCTGACGGCGAAGAAGTCGTCATAGACCCGCATGCGGTTCAGCTTCAGGCCGGCGTTGTGCCAGCGCGGCCCGAACTCGCCGCCGCCGCGGATGTTGGCGATGACGTAGACCCCGCCGCGCTCCAGCCACAGCTTGCCCACCGTCGCCGCGTACGACGGGGTCTGGCTGACCTGGAAGCCGCCGTAGGCGTAGAGCAAGGTCGGCGCCTGGCCGTCCAGCTTCAGGTCCTTCGGCCGGACCACGAAGTACGGAACCTTGGTCCCGTCCTTCGACGTCGCCCAGAACTGCTCGACCACGTCCCGGGAGGCGTCGAACCGGGCCGGCGTGGTCTTCAGGAGCTCCGGCTTGCCGGCGGTGGCGTCGGCCAGCCACTGGCTGGAGGGCTCCAGGAAGCTGGTCACGCCGATCAGCATGCGGTCGTCGTGGTCGGAGGCGGAGCTGATGCCGATCGAGGAGTCCTTCGGCAGGTCGAGGCGGGTCGACGTCCAGCCCTGGGGGCCGCGCCGGAAACTCAGCACCTGGCCTTTGACGTTGTCGTAGAGCGCCACGACCAGCCGGCTGCGGGTGGTGGCCACCTGCTCGATCGCCTGGCTCTGCGTCGGCCGCAGCACCAGGGAGGCCGCCAGCTGGGCGGGGTGGGCCTTCACGGCGGCGAGGTCGAAGTCGATCAGGTCGCCCTGTTTGAACCCCTTGGCCGTCCAGTCCTCCTCCAGGCTGACCACCAGGCGCCCGTCCACGAAGCCCTGCACGGTGGACTTGGTCGGCAGGTCCAGCTTCACCACGCCGTTGGCGGTGAGCAGGTGATGCTCGGTGTTGAAGAAGTCGGTCGCCCGCTCGATCAGCACCGCCTGGACCTGGCCGGAGGGGTCGCGCAGGACCGTCGGTGCGACCGACACGTCCTTGACGTCGCCGCGGAACAGCTCCGTGGCCGACGACAGCGGCTGGCCGCGCTTCAGCCGCTTGACCACGTAGGGATAGCCGGACTCGGTCACCTCGCCCTTGGCCCACTCGGTGCCGAGGATCAGGGTGTCGCGGTCGAGCCAGGCGTAGTTGGACTTGGCTTCGGGCAGGCTGAAGCCGCCGGTGACAAACTGGCCGGTGACGGTGTCGAACTCGCGCACCGAAGCGGCGTCCTTGCCGCCGTCCGACAGCTCCACCAGGCAGAGCCGGTCTTCGGGCGCCAGGCAGGTCGCCCCGTGCCAGACCCAGTTGGCTTTCTCGGACCTGGCGAGCGCGTCGAGGTCGATGAGGGTGCGGAACTGCGGCTCGCCGCTGCGGTAGCTGGCCAGGGTCGTGGTGCGCCAGATCCCACGCACATGGGTCGCGTCCTGCCAGAAGTCGCGCAGCTCGCCCGTCCCGGCGAAGCCCACCGCCGGAATGCGGTCGGTGGCGGTGGCGATCTTCAGGGCGTCGGCATAGAAGCCGGCATAGCGCGGATCGTTCTGCAGCTGCGGCAGGGATCGGGCGTTCTCCGCCTTGGCGAAGTCGAGCGCACGGGCGCCGTTGATCTCCTCCAGGTAGGCGTTGGGATCGTCGGTCGGCGCCGGCGCCGCAGCCATCAGGAACACTCC
The DNA here is from genome assembly GCF_003254505.1 of Phenylobacterium hankyongense. Lineage (NCBI taxonomy): Bacteria > Pseudomonadati > Pseudomonadota > Alphaproteobacteria > Caulobacterales > Caulobacteraceae > Phenylobacterium > Phenylobacterium hankyongense. Next base: position 3,565,532 of record NZ_QFYP01000001.1, read on the forward strand.
CGCCATCAGCGTCGCGAACGCACGCATCTTCATGTGGTCAACCCCCGCTCCGGTCCCAGATGACGGGAAGGCGGCGGCGAGCTCAAGACGATTTTCCATGCTGCATCGCCGGATCGCGGCGCGCGCCTGGGCGTTTCCGGACAGTCGATATCCGCCCCCTGAAGCGCCGGGATCGTCTTCCGTGTCCCTTGGAGCGCCCGATGCCCGCTTCCGAGGAGCTGACGGGATTCCTGCCCGTCTCAAGGAGAACCGCAATGCACGCAGGCGCAGCGCTTGGCGCAACGGCCGTCCTGGGGCTTGGCGACGCCACCGCCGCGCCGCAGGCCCGAACGCCTGAGACCGCGACGATCCGCCTGAAGGTCAACGGCCAGGAGCGCAGCCTGACGCTCGACACCCGCACCAGCCTGCTGGATGCGCTGCGCGAGCACCTGGAACTGACCGGCTCGAAGAAGGGTTGCGACCACGGCCAGTGCGGCGCCTGCACGGTGCTGGTGAACGGGCGGCGCATCAACGCCTGCCTGTCGCTGGCGGTGATGCACGAGGGCGACGAGGTCACCACCATCGAGGGGCTCGGCGATCCCGACCACCTGCATCCGATGCAGGCCGCCTTCCTCGAACACGACGGCTTCCAGTGCGGCTACTGCACGCCGGGCCAGATCTGCTCGGCGGTCGGCATGCTGGCGGAGTCCGCGCCCGGCGTGCCCAGCTACGTGACCGCCGACCTCGCCGCGGCGGCGGCGCTGGACGACCACGAGATCCGCGAGCGGATGAGCGGCAACATCTGCCGCTGCGCCGCCTACCCGAACATCGTCGCCGCCATCAAGCAGGCGGGAGGCCTGGCATGAGGGCCTTCAGCTACGAACGGGCGGAGACGCCTGAGGGCGCGGTCAAGGCCGCGGCCGGCCATCCCAACGCCAAGTACATCGGCGGCGGCACCAACCTGCTCGACCTGATGAAGCTGGAGATCGAGACCCCGAGCCATCTGGTCGACGTCAACCACCTGGGGCTCGACAGGATCGAGGAGACGCCCGACGGCGGGCTGCGCATCGGCGCCCAGGTGCGCAACAGCGACCTGGCCTGGGATCCGCGCGTGCGGACGCGCTACGGCGTGCTGTCGCGGGCGCTGCTGGCGGGGGCGTCCGGCCAGCTGCGCAACAAGGCCACCACCGGCGGCAACCTGCTGCAGCGGACCCGCTGCTACTACTTCTACGACCCCGCCAAGCCCTGCAACAAACGTGACCCCGGCTCCGGCTGCTCGGCGCTCGACGGCTTCAACCGCATCCTGGCGGTGGTCGGGACCAGTCCCAAGTGCATCGCCACCCACCCCTCCGACATGGCCGTCGCCATGCGGGCGCTGGACGCCACCGTCGAGACGGTGTCCGCCGAGGGTCGCCGCGCGATCCCGATCGCCGAGCTCCACCGCCTGCCCGGCGACCATCCCGAACGGGACACCACCCTGAGCGCCGGCGAGCTGATCACCCACGTCACCCTGCCCCCGCCGCCGCCGGGCGTGCAGATCTATCGCAAGGTCCGCGACCGGGCTTCCTACGCCTTCGCCCTGGTCTCGGTCGCCGCCGTGGTCGACACCCGCGGCGGCGAGATCCGCGGCGGCCGCCTGGCGTTCGGCGGCCTGGCGCACAAGCCGTGGCGGGTGGAGGCCGCCGAGCAGGCGCTGGCCGGACACCCCGCGTCCGCCGCCGCCAACGCCGCGGCCGACCGCGTGCTGGAGGGGGCGAAGGGCTTCGGCTCCAACGACTTCAAGATCCCGCTGACCCGCCAGACGCTGGCGGCGGTGCTGTCCCAAGCGGCCCAGGCCTAGGAGCCGGCGATGGAATTCAAGGCTCCGATCCCCGACACCCCGCTCGACCACCGCCGCAATCCGGTCCTCGGCAAGCCCATCGACCGGGTGGACGGCCGGCTGAAGGTCACCGGCCGGGCGACCTACGCCGCGGAGTACGCCGGCCAGGGCAAGGTCGCCTACGGCTACGTCCTGCCGTCGGCCATCGCCAAGGGCCGCATCGCCGCCATCGACACCGCGGCGGCCGAGCGCGCGCCGGGCGTCCTGGCGGTGCTGACCTACAAGAACGCCAGTCCGCCGCAGGGCCAGGGCAAGCGCAGCCCGGACGGCCCGATCGCCGCCAAGAAGGCGGTGCCGCAGCTCGCGGACCCCCGCATCGACCACTACGGCCAGCCGGTGGCGCTGGTCGTCGCCGAGACCTTCGAGCAGGCGCGGTCGGCCTCGCGGCTGATCCAGCCGGTCTACGACCGCACCCCGCCGGCCTCGGAGCTGAAACCGCACCTCGCCCAGGCGATCAAGCCGGAGGAGCGCGAGCCGGACAGCGCCGTGGGCGACGTCGACGCCGCCTTCGCCGCGGCGCCCGTGAAGCTCGACGTCACCTACACCACGCCGCCGCAGAGCCAGGCGATGATGGAGCCGCACGCCACCATCGCCGCCTGGGAGGGCGACAAGCTCACCCTGCACACCTCCCACCAGATGATCTCGCACGGGATCGGCAGCGTCGCGGCCACCCTGAACATGCGCAAGGAGAACGTCCGCATGGTCAGCCGCTTCGTCGGCGGCGGGTTCGGCGGCAAGCTGGACGTCTGGCCGGACTGCATCCTCGCCGCGCTAGCCTCGCGCAAGTTGGGCGGGCGACCGGTGAAGGTGGTGCTGGCGCGGCCGCAGATGTTCGAGATGACCGGCCACCGCCCGCAGACCCTCCAGCGCCTGAAGCTGGGCGCCGAGCGCGACGGCCGGCTGACCGCCATCGCCCACGACACCTGGTGCGACAACAATCCGAACGAGACCTTCTACGAGACCGCGGCCATGGCGACGCGCAGCCTCTACGCCGCGCCCAACCGGCGCACGAGCCACCGGCTGGTGCACCTGGACATCCCGGTGGGCTGCTCGATGCGCGCGCCGGGCGAGGCGGTCGGCCTCCTGGCGCTGGAGTGCGCCATGGACGAGCTGGCGGAAAAGCTCGACCTCGACCCCATCGAACTGCGCGTCCGCAACGAGCCGAAGGAGGACCCGGAGAAGCACGTCCCCTACTCCACCCGCCAGCTGATCCCCTGCATGCGCGAAGGTGCGCGGCGGATCGGCTGGGAGCGGCGCAAGGCCAGGCCGGGCGACGTCCGCGACGGCCGCTGGCAGGTGGGCCTCGGGATGGCCGCGGCGACCCGCAACGTCATCCTGCAGCCGTCAAGCTGCCGCATCACGCTCAATCCGGACGGCACGGCGACCGCGCGGATGGCGATGACCGACATCGGCACCGGGACCTACACCATCATGACCCAGGTCGCGGCCGACATGCTGGGCCTGCCGATCGACAAGGTGAGCGTGCTGATGGGCGACACGGACTTTCCCCACGCCGCCGGGTCCGGCGGGTCGTTCGGGGCCAACAGCGCCGGCTCGGCCCTCTACGCCGCCTGCGAGGTGCTGCGGGAGAAGCTCGCCCAGGCCGCCGGCGTCGATCCGGCCCAGGCGCGGCTGGAGGACGGCCGGCTGGTGGCGGGCAACGTCTCCAAGACCCTGGTGCAGCTGGCCGCCGGGCAGCCCGTCGAGGCCGCGGCGGAGTTCAAGCCGGGAGACCTGACGGAGCAGTACGCCCAGCAGTCCTACGGCGCCCATTTCGTGGAGGCCGCGGTGGACATGGACACCGGCGAGATTCGCGTGCGGCGGATGGTCAGCGTGGTGACCGCCGGACGGATCCTCAACGAGAAGACCGCCCGCTCCCAGTGCCTTGGCGGCATGACCATGGGGCTGGGCGCGGCGCTCACCGAGGAGCTGGTGATGGATCCCCGCTTCACCTCCTACGTGAACCACGACCTGGCGGAATACCACGTGCCGGTGAACGCCGACGTGGCCGACCTGGAGGTGATCTTCCTGCCGGAGCTCGACGACAAGGCCAGCCCGCTGAAGTCGAAGGGCCTGGGCGAGCTGGGCATCTGCGGGGTCGGGGCGGCGGTGGCCAACGCGGTCTACAACGCCTGCGGCGTGCGGATCCGCGACTATCCGCTCACCCTCGACAAGGTCATGGCCGGCCGTCGACCGGCGTGAAGCGTTCGCGCCAGATCGTCAGCGCCAGGTTCGGGCGCACCAGGAACAGCGCGCTCCAGACCGCGAGCACGCCAAGGTAGCGCAAGCCCCGGCGGCGGCCGCGGACCTTAGTTTCGTAGAAGCTGGCGTAGTCGGCGGTGGCGGTCATGGCGGTCTCCTCGTCTGGTGAGGAGAAGCTCTAGGCGCCGCCTGCGTCAGATCCGGACGTATGCGCGCGCCCGGCCAGCACGATCTGCTCGAGCAGGGTCTCGCGCAGGATAGGCGGGGCCAGCACCTGCACCTTGTCGCCCCAGGTGAACAGGTGCCAGGCGAGCTCCAGCATGCCGCTGGCGCGGAAGCGGACCAGGACGGAGCCGTCGGCCTGCGGCTCGACGCTCTGGTTGGCGTGGAAGCGCCACCGCACCGCCTCGTCGGCGCCCGCCTGGGTGATCCGCAGCACCACGTCCTGCACCTCGTCGTGGTAGATGCCGAAGCTCTCGTCGGCGTAGTCCTGCAGCGAGAAGGCCTCGGGCCGGGCGGCGGGGCGATCGACCACCTCCACGTCGTGGATCCGGTCCAGCCGCCAGTTGCGCGGCCCGGCCTGCACGTCCTCCGCCGCCACCAGATAGTTCGAGCGCCCGAACAACACGCCGAACGGCGTCACCTCCCGCACCCGCCCGGGGGTCGAGCCGCCTTCGTAGCGGAAGCGCAGCGCCGACAGCGACTTCACCGCCTCGCGCACCGCCGACAGCACCGTCTCGTCCTCGAACGGCCGGGGCCCCGCCTGGACGGCGATGGTCTCGGCCTGCAGCAGGGCCTCGAGGTCGGGCGCCAGCCTGCGCCGCGCCGCCGCCCGCGTCGCCGAGAGCACCTTCTGCTCCAGCGACAGGAGGGCGCCGGCCCGGGTCTGGGCGCCCTGGGCTGAAAACATCTCCGCCGCGCCGCGCAACGCCGCCAGCTCGTCGGCGGTGGGCGCCTGGAAGAGCCCGTCGAGCCCCGACGGGATGCGGAAGCGCCGAGTGGGCGGGTCGTCCACCTCTTCGAGCTGCGGGAACACCTCGCGTACGGCGTCGCGCATCCGCTCGGCGGTGCGCCGGCCGACGCCCAGCCGCTCGGCCATCTCGTCCAGGGTCAGCCCCTCGGCGGTGCTGGCCAACAGCCGCGCCAGGTCCAGCAGCCGACCGGCTTTTTCATGGCGCATAAAACCTACGTCCGATTCTGTCGCACCGGGACATCAGAACCGAAGCAGACCCGACCTGCAACGGAGTTTCGCCCGATGGCCTCCCAGTTCCGCCCCCGCAGCTTCGCCCCCAAGGCCGCCCCCAGGACGGCGAAACGTCCCGCCCGCCCGCTCACCCCGGCCCCGCTGCCCGGCGCGGTGGTCGACGCCCTGCTGCGCTACCACGACGAGGAGCTGGACCAGGGCGGCGGCCGCACCTTGCTGCGGTTCAGCGCCCGGCGGCTGCGCGACGCCGAGGTAAAGGCCGCGCTCGGCGACCAGGCGGCCCGTGCGGCCGGCGTCTCGATCCTCTGGAACGCCCGCGAGGAGGAGATCATCCGGGTGTTCGAAGCCGCCGACGCCCGGTTGGCAGCCTAAGCCCCCTCGTGCCGATAGCCCGGCTGGTCGATGGCCAGCTGGTCGACGACGTTCGCCCGCAGCGCGGCCAGCAGCCCCGGCGTGGCCGCGTCCATCCCGCCGTCGCGCAGGCGCTCGCAAAGCTCCCAGGTGAGGCCCTCGTAGGTGCCGCCATGGCCCAGCAGGTCCGACAGCCGCTCCACCGCCGCGGCCTTGGCGGCCTCGCCCTGGGCCAGCTCGCGGCCGACCGCGGCCAGCGCATTGGCCGCCACGCGCGCCAGGAAGGCGTTGCGAGGGTCGAGGCCGGGGCGGATCTGCTCGATCCAGCGGGCCACCGCCTCGGTCAGCTCCTCCGGCTTCGGATGGGTGATCACAGGCCCGCCTCCAGCAGGTTCAGTAGATCGATCTCGGTCTCGGAAACTCTACGCCCGATCATCGGCCGCTCCACCGAGGGCGCCGCCCCGGTGGCCCAGCTGGCGTACATCATCAGGCACATGACGCCCCACTTCAGCGACCCCAGCGCCTGCCAGTAGCGCAGGCGGGCGAGCGCGATCGGTTCGCCGCCCGCCGCGGCGTAGCCCGCCAGCAGGTCCTCGTAGGCGCCGAACCCGCCCACCGGCCGGTCGGGTCGGCCGAACCGCCAGGAATTGACGCAGATCCAGCCCAGGTCCTCCGCCGGATCGCCCAGGTGCGACAGCTCCCAGTCCAGCACCGCCGCCACGCCCTTCTCCGCATCGATCATCAGATTGCCGTTGCGGAAGTCCCCGTGCAGCAGCACCGGCGGCCGCGGCTCCGGCGCATGGGCCCGCAGGTGCTGGAACGCCAGCTCCAGCACCGGCCGCTCGGCGCCGCTGGCCCGATAGATCTCCTCGTAGCGGCCGAGCTCCGCCAGGGCGTCGGCGGTCTTCAGCTGCGCCTGCGGCGGCGCCGGCGTGGCGTGGATCCTCGCCAGGATCTCGCCGCACTGCCGCGCCAGCCTCGGCCGCACGGCCTCGAAGCGCGGGTCGCCGACGATCTTGCGGCCCAGGGTCTCGCCGGCCACGCGGCGGGTGACGTGCGCCTCGCCCAGGCCGTCAGCGGCGTCGCACAGGTGGACCAGCGGCGGCGCGGGCGCGCCGTGGGCGGCCACCGCCCGGATCAACGCGGCCTCCGCCGCCAGGCTGGTGGAACGGGAGCTTTCCGGATCGAAGGCCCCGGCGCGGCGGCGCAGGATCAGGGCCTCGCGCGCATGTCCCCGCACGACCTCGAAGGCCCAGGTCTCCATGCTCGCGCCGCCGGTCAGCCGCTGGGCGTTCTCCAGGCGCGCGCCCGGTCCGGCCAGCCTCACGGCCAGACGCGAGAGCGCCTCTGGAACGTCGACGTCCATGACCCGACGGAACCTCCCTTTTATGTTCTAGTCGGTGATCTGGCGGGGGTTCCGGCGGCTTGTAAATGCCTCCCTGGGGTCAAGCCCGCCCAAGAGCAGATGAGGAAACGCCATGGACTTCGACCTGCCGCAGGACCTCCTCGACTACCTCGACGAGCTTGACCGCTTCATCGAGGCCGAGATCCGGCCGCTGGAGCAACAGGACGACAACATCCGCTTCTTCGACCACCGGCGCGAACACGCCCGCACCGACTGGGACAACCAGGGTCTGCCGCGCAAGGAGTGGGAGGAGCTGCTCGCGGTCGCCCGCCGCAAGGCCGACGCAGCCGGCCACTACCGCTACGCCTGGCCGCCGGAGATGGGCGGCAAGGGCGGCAGCCAGCTGTCCATGGCGGTGATCCGCGAGCACCTGGCCGCCAAGGGGCTCGGCCTGCACAACGACCTGCAGAACGAGCACTCGATCGTCGGCAACAACCCGTTCGTGCTGATGTTCAAGGAGTTCGCCACCAACGCCCAGTACGAGCGCGACGCCGACAAGCTGCTGAACGGCGGCATGCGCACGGGCTTCGGCCTGACCGAGCCCAACCACGGCTCCGACGCCACCTTCATGGAGACCACCGCCGTCCGGCAGGACAAGGACGGCCGGCCCGGCTGGCTGATCCGCGGCGAAAAGATGTGGACGACGGGCATGCACGTGGCGACCCACGTGATGGTCTTCGCCCGCACCTCCGGCAAGGACGGCGACGCCGCCGGCATCACCTGCTTCATCGTCCCGGCCGACACCCCCGGGGTGAAGGTCGAGGAGTACCTCTGGACCTTCAACATGCCCACCGACCACCCGCGGGTGAGCTTCACCGACGTCTGGGTGCCGGAGGACAGCTACTGGGGCCAGATCGACCGCGGGCTGGGGCTGGGCCAGAGCTTCGTGCACCAGAACCGCATCCGCCAGGCGGCGTCGTCGCTGGGGGCCGCGGTCTACTGCATCGAGGAGAGCGTGAAGTACGCCCGCGAGCGCAAGCCGTTCGGCAAGGCGCTGGCCGAGAACCAGGCCATCCAGTGGCCGCTGGTGGAACTCTCCACCCAGGCCGAGATGCTGCGCCTGCTGATCCGCAAGACCGCCTGGCAGATGGACCGGATGGAGCACAAGGAGATCGAGCGGACGATCTCCGACAAGGTCTCCATGTGCAATTACTGGGCGAACCGGCTGGTCTGCGAGGCCGCCGACCGGGCCATGCAGGTGCACGGCGGCATCGGCTATTCGCGGCACAAGCCCTTCGAGCACATCTACCGCCACCACCGCCGCTACCGGATCACCGAGGGCTCGGAGGAGATCCAGATGCGCAAGGTCGCCGCCTACCTGTTCGGCTACGCCGGTCCCAAGCGGCGGGCGTTCGAGGCGGCTCAGGCGGCTACGGCCTCGGCGTAGAGCTCGTCGAACACCGCGGGCAGGCTGTCGGGCAAGCCGAGCAGCGGGCCGGAGGACAACAGCAGGACGACCTCGCCGCCGCTGAGGCCGCTCAGCGCTTCGGTCGCCTCGTCGGCGGTGCGCACGCCCTCGACCGGGATGCCGGTCGCAGCCGCGCGGGCGAGGATCTCCTCGAAGGCGGATTGGTGGTGGCTGTCGGCGCCGTGGGTCGGCGGCGGGACGATCAGCACCCGCGCGGCGCCTTCGAACACCGTGTCGTACCAGGCGAGCGCGTCGCGGCTGCGCCAGGAGAAGGTGTGCGGCTCGAACACCACGGTCAGGGGCCGCTCCGGATAGTGCAGCAGCAGGGCCTCGATGGCCGAGCGCGCCTTCTCGTAGGAGGAGCCGAAGCCCTCGATGATCGGAACGGCCGAGCGCTGCGTCAGACGGTCGAGCCGTCGGCGGATGCCCGCGAAGCTGGCGATGGCGCGCACCAGCGCCGCCTCTCCCACCAGCCCGCGCTCCAGCAGGTAGGCGCAGACGCCGACGATGTTCTCGATGTTGTGCTCGCCGAGCAGCGAGGTGGACAGCGACAGCCGGCGCTCGCCCGGCCCCACCAGCGTGAACCGGGTGGTCTCGCCGAACACCACGGCCTCGGAATACCAGCCGTCGCAGGGGGCGGTGTCGTACCAGACGACGCGGCTGGCGGCCTCGCCGACGATGGCGCGGATGGCCGGATGCTCGCGCGCCGCCAGCAGGCCGTCGGCGGGCAGCAGCCGCAGCAGCTCGTGGAACGGCGCCTCGTAGTCGGCGAAGGTCGTAAAGACGTTGACGTGGTCGTGGATCAGCGAGGTCAGCAGCACGTCGCGCGGGTGGTAGAGCACGAACTTCGAGCGCCGGTCGCCGGGGGCCACGATGTACTCGTCGCCCTCCAGCACCACTTCGGGCGCGCCGCCCCAGTGGCCGGTGGCCGGCAGCGAGGGCGAGATGGCGCCGATCATCCAGCCGGCGTCGTGGCCGGCCTCGCGCAGCACATGGGCCATCAGGGCGGTGCAGGTGGACTTGCCGAACGAGCCGGCGACGACGGTGTTCAGGCGGCCGGCGGTCGCCTCCCCCACCAGCTCGGGGAAGGTGGTGACCTTCACGCCGCGGCGGCGGGCCTCGGCGACCTCGGGATTGGCCTCCCCGCCGAGCTTGGCGCTGGCGCCCAGCACCAGGACGTCGAGGCCGGCCGGCAGGTTGGCGGCGTCGAATCGGCGGTGGAAGGGGAAGCCGAGGCCCTCCACATAGGTCGACATCGGCGGGAAGACGTCCGCGTCGGACCCGGAGACCTCGTGGCCCGCGTCGCGCATCATCAGCGCCACGGCGCTCATGCCGGCCCCGGCCATCCCGGTGAAATGAATGCGCATTCCGACTCTCCGGCCGCTCAGATCCTGTGACTAGACGATCCGTGGACGGCGTCCAGCCGGGCGCGACAATGAACCCGACGGTCGCCGTTCGCCGATCCGCGCCGCGAAGGGATTAAGCGGGTGTTGGAACCCGCTCCCAACGTTAACGCGCCCTTTACCAACTCGGCCGAGTCTCTCGCTTGTCTTCCTTGAAGACACCCCACCATCACCGACTTTTCAAAGCCCGGCGCTCGCGCCGGGCTCTTTTTTCGCCGGTGCGGGCGTATGCCGCCAGAAGCGGTTGACCATGTGCTCCGCACCGGCTTGCATGCCTGCCCGGGCCAGCGTATAGGCCCGGCCCTCGACGGCCTGATCCCCGGTAGCTCAGTTGGTAGAGCAGTCGGCTGTTAACCGACTTGTCGCAGGTTCGAGTCCTGCCCGGGGAGCCATCGCGGTTCAAGACCGCGAAGCTCACTAGCCGTCGAGCATTCCCTAGCGTCCGCCAACGCGCTTATCAGCCGCTCCGGCGCGCGGGTTGAGAATTCTCAACATTCGCCATCGCAGCCGCGGAGCATTGCTTCGCGACACCGAAAAACGCTCGACATTTCAGACCTCTCGCTGCGCCGAGCCAGCAAATCCCGCCGTCCGCTGTCGTGTTTTCTTCATTTGAACCGCGGCCTGCCCGCGACGATGGAGGTCGTGCGGGCGGGACCGGGACGAAGACCTCAAGCCTTACTGATTCCGTCGCGATCGAGCCCGCAGAGCCCATCAACCTGACGACGCCCGTCCCTCGACGCGGCCGTCACGGACGCGAGGAACACGACGATGCGCACCCGATCGAGAACCGCCATGTTCGCCGCGACGGCGGCGCTCCTGCTCTGCGGCGCCGCCGCCAGCGCCGCCCAGCCCGTGGCCGCCGCGGCGCCCACCATGGCCAAGCCGGCGAAGACGCTGAAGATCCTGACGCCGGAGCAGGTCGACCCTGGCCGGCTGCTGCCGCCGCCGCCGGAAGACGGCTCGCCGATCCAGAAGGCCGACCTGGCCGAGGTCCAGCGCATCTATCGCACCCGCACGCCGGAGCGCTACGAGACGGCGAAATGGGACGACGCCCACGAAGACTCGATGATCTTCGCGCGCACGCTCGGCCCCAAGTTCGACCTCGCCAAGCTGCCCGCGACCGCCAAGCTGCTCGCGCTCGTCGAGAACGACCAGTCGGTCAGCGCCAACATGGCCAAGCGCTATTTCCTGCGCAACCGGCCCTGGGCGATCGATCCGAGCATCGTGGCCTGCGACTACAAGCCGAACGCCGCGCCGAAGACCTCCTATCCCAGCGGCCACGCGACGCTGGCCTATTCGGTCGGCGGGGTCCTGGCGGACCTCATGCCCGAGAAGTCGCAGGCGATCCTGACGCGGGCGGCCGAATACGCCTACAGCCGCGAAGTCTGCGGCGCGCACTACGGGTCGGACACCGAGGCCAGCCATGTGCTCGGGACCATCGTGGCGCGGGAGTTCCTGGCCAGTCCCAAGGTCGCGCCGATGTTGCAGGCGGCCCGGGAAGAGCTGCAGGCCGCCCGGCTCACCGGGCCGAACGCGGTGGCGACCGCGAGCCGGTAGCCTCTCGGAACATTGAGCAAATTCAATGTTGTCGTGCGTGCGCCGGCGTCGATGTCACGATGCTGTCGCCGGCGCCGCCTAGCTTGGGCGCATGCAGACCGCGGGTACGATCCCCAACGCGGCCCCCGCAGCGCTCAAGGCGGTTGGCCTCCGGCTCCTCCTCGTCGAGGACGAGCCGGAGGCCGCGCGCGACATGGCCGACAGCCTGGCCGCTGAAGGCCACCAGGTCCAGGTGGTCGGCGACGGCCTGAAGGCGCTGGGCGCGGGCTCCAGCGAAACCTTCGACGTCATGATCATCGATCGCCTGTTGCCCGGCCTGGACGGACTTTCACTGGTCCGCGCGCTGCGCACCCGCGGGATCGGCACCCCCGCCCTGTTCCTGACCGCCCTGGGTACGGTGGCCGACCGGGTCGCGGGCCTGGAAAGCGGCGGCGACGACTACCTGGTCAAGCCGTTCGCCTTCGACGAGCTGCACGCACGGGTGAAGGCGCTGACGCGACGCAGCCCGGAGAAGCGGCGCGAGCCCACCCGCCTGGAGTGCGAGGACCTGGTGATGGATCGCCTCGCCCGCCAGGTGCGCCGCGCCGGCGAGCCGATCGACCTGCTGCCGCTGGAGTACCGCCTGCTGGAGGTCCTGTTGCTGAACGCCGGCGAGCCGGTCACCCGCATGATGCTGCTCGAGCAGGTCTGGGGCTTTCACTTCGATCCGCGGACCAACATCGTCGAGACCCACATCAGCCGGATGCGGTCGAAGCTTGAACGCGGCGACGGGCGGCCGCTGATCCGCACGGTCCGCGGCGCAGGCTATGTGATCGGCGCCGCGGCGGCGAAGCCCTGGTGAGCGGCCTCCTGCCGACGTTGCGGCGCGCCGAGGCCCTGCGCCGGCGCCTCTGGCGACGCACCGGCGTGCGCCTGGCCGCGGTCCAGGTGATCGTGGTGCTGCTGTCGTTCGGCGTCGCCGGGATCATGACCCGGGCCGACATCCACCAGTCCAACCAGCGCACCCTTCAGCGCGAAATCCGCGGCGAGATGGCCTCGCTGCAGGACGAGATCGTGCGCCAGGGCGAGGCGCGGCTGCCAGCCACGGTGGAGCGGCGGACGCGACTCTGGCGGGGCTTCGAATATGGCCTGGTGACGCAGAGAGGCCAGCTTCTCGGCGGGCGCCTCGGGGGCCCGCGCGGTGAGCCGGGCTGGTCGCGGATCCACGGCCGCGGCGCCTGGGGCGCAAGCCGCACCTTCCTGGCCTTCACGGCGCGCACGCCCAGCGGGGCCTGGCTCTCGGTCGGCAAGAACCTCGCCGACGTCGAGCACGAGATGCTGCTGGTGACCTGGCGGCTGGTCATGGCGTCCGCCTGCGGGGCGCTCGTGTGCGTGGCGGCCGGCATCTACTTCGGCCGGCACACGTGGCGGCGCCTCGCCGCGATGTCGGACACGGCCCACCTGGTGGCGGAAGGCCGCCTGAACGTCCGGGTGCCTGCTGCGGGGGCCGGAACGCCCGACGACCTCGACGAGCTCGGCGGCGCATTGAACGTCATGCTGGACCGGATCGGCGGCCTGGTGAGCCAACTGAGGCGGGTGACCACCGACGTGGCGCACGACCTGCGCACGCCCCTCACCCGCATGCGCCAGAAGCTCGAACGCCTGGAGCGGGCGCGCGACCTCGGAGCCCACCACCGCGCCTCCATCGGCGCCGTGCATGGCGACCTCCTGGAGCTTCTCAGGACCTTCGACGCGCTGCTGCAGCTCGCCGAGATCGAGGGGCGCAGCCTGGCCGACGAAGGGGTGGCCTTCGACCTTGCCGACGTGGCGCGCCGGGTCTGCGACGCCTTCCGGCCGGACCTGGAGGAAAGCGGCCGCCGGCTGGAGCTCGACGCCAGCCCCGTCGCGCTCGCCGGCGACCCCGCGCTCATCGCCCAGATGCTGGCCAACCTGATCGAGAACGGGCTTCGTCACACGCCTGTCGGGTCGACCATCAGGGTCACGGTCGCCCCCGCGCCCGAAGGGCCGCGCCTGACGGTGGCCGATGACGGCCCTGGAATTGCGGCGCACATGCGCCAGGCCGTGTTGGCGCCCTACTTCCGGCTGGATGCGAGCCGCGGCACGGCGGGCGCCGGCCTCGGGCTTTCGCTGGTGGCCGCGGTCGCGGCCCGTCACCGGGCGCGGCTGGAGCTGGATGACAATCGGCCGGGCCTTGCGGTCACGGTCGCGTTCCCCGCTTCCGGCGATCGCGTGGCCGCCGGCCAGACGCCGGCGGCAAGCGCCTATCCCCGGGCGGCTTGAGATCAGCCGACCCCAATGTCTCATGCGCGCGTGACGATATTGTAATCGCACGGCGTACCCGTGGCGCACCCTGGATGATCTCGGCGCGCCATAAACATAAAGAAAACTCAATAGTTCTCGCAGAGCCCGGACTTTGGGCGCACACCCCTGATTTTACTGGCGATTTCAAAACTACTGACGCCGATCCCCAGACCTGTCGCATTCTCTTCATTTGAGCCGTCCCCGCACGACTGATGGAAGGGCCCCGCGTGGAGCCGTTCCGGAGCGAGACCTCCGGAGGCGATGGCGTCGAAACCTGGGGACAGACATGCGACTTTCGAACAGCGGCAGGCGCCGCATTGGCTGCTCGGCTTGGGCTCTGATCGTTGCGGCGGGCCTGTCGGCGACCACAAGCCATGCCCGGGCGGCTGACGCCGCGGAGGCGCCGAAGGACGAGACCGAGGTCTCGGAGGTCGTCGTCACCAACCAGGGCAGCCGCGCCGCGGCCGTCGCGCCGGTGCGCAGCTCGCTCACCGCGACCGAGCCGCAGGCGATCATCACCCGCAAGTTCATCGAGGAGGCGGCGCCGCGCGTCGGCGACTTCAGCAGCACGGTGCTCCTGGCCCCCGGCGTTTCGGGCGTCCCGTCGAGCAACGGCGCGGGCCTCTCCGACGGCGGCAAGATCACCCTGCGGGGGTTCAGCGACGGCCAGTACAATGTCACCTACGACGGCATCGCCTGGGGCGACACCAACGGCCCCTCGCACCACGGCACCGCCTTCTTCCCGGCCTCCACCATCGGCGGCGTGATCATCGACCGGGGCCCGGGCGCGGCCACCGACCTCGGCCAGGCCAACTTCGGCGGCTCGATCAACCTGCTCTCACCGGCGCTGGACCAGGAGCGCAGCGTCAGCGAGGTCGCGACGGCGGGCTCGTGGAACACCTGGCAGTCCGTCACCAACCTGCAAAGCGGCGTGGTCCCGCAACTGGCGGACGGCCAGTTCCTCGCCACCTACCAGCAGTACGGCTCGGACGGCTACCTGTCCTACAACCGCAGCCACGGCTCTACCCTGATGCTGAAAGGGGCCGTGCCGATCACCGACCGCCTGACGGTGACCGGCCTCTTCACCCGCACCGACAACTTCTACAACAAGTCCGACATCGGCGACGCCAGCGTCGCCCAGCAGGAACTCTACGGCCCGTCGTTCTCGCTCTCGAACGACCCGTCCATGCAGAACTTCTACGGCTACAACTGGGCGAGCAAGAAGACCGACTTCGAATACGTCAAGCTGGCCGGCGACCTGGGCGGCGGCTTCGGCGTCGATCAGACCGTCTACAGCTACGGCTACGACAACGCGACGATGTCCGGCGCCAACAACCTGGCGACCGCCTCGGCCAACAAGGTCACGCTCACGCCGGGCGCGACCTATCCGGCGCCCGGAGGCGGCTACAGCACCGCCCTGCAGGTGAACGGCGTCCCCGGCTACGAGAAGCTCAACCTCTACCGCGTCACCGGCGACATCCTGAAGTTCACCAAGGCCTTCGACGTCGGGACCCTGACCGTCGGCGGCATGTACGAGGTGGCGCGCACCCAGCGCTTCATCCACGACCTCGACATGCTCACCGGCCAGCCGGACTACCGCCAGAAGGCGGCCAAGCTCCCGGGCCCGTCCGGCGTCTACGTGCAGGTCCCGCTCAACGTCCAGTACGACGAGTACTCGGGCTGGCATCAGTACCAGACCTTCGCCCAGTTCGAGTGGCGGCCGAGCGACAAGCTGACCGTCACCCCCGGCGTCAAGTACGTGAACTTCGACCTCTACGTGCACGCCCCGGCCGAGCTGATCGGCAGCACCAGCCAGCCGCTGTACATCGACCAGACCTACACCAAGACCCTGCCGTTCCTGACGGCCAACTACCGGCTGCGGTCCAATTGGTCGGCCTATGCGCAGTACGCCCAGGGCTTCCTGGTGCCGAAGATCGGCAACCTCTACGTCGGCAGCGCCGAGCAGACCAAGATCGTCCCGCAGGAATCGACCAACTACCAGCTGGGCAGCGTCTTCCAGGCCGGGCGGTTCTCGTTCGACGGCGACATCTACTACATTGAATTCAAACACAAGATCCAGTCGTTCACCGACGCGGTCACCGGCCAGCCCTACGACACCAACAGCGGCGGGGCGATCTATCGGGGCCTCGAGGTGCAGGGCAGCTACCTGCTCACCGACAACCTCAGCCTGTTCGGCAACTGGTCGAAGGCGCGGGCGATCGGCAAGGACGACCCCAGCAATCCGCTGTCGAACGGACATCAGCTGACCGGCGTCGCCGACTGGACCGCCGCGGCCGGCGTCCGCTACGAGCACGACCACCTCCTGACCGACGACGACAACCTGATCGTCGCGCTGAACAGCAAGTGGATTGGCCCGCAGTGGGCGACCGCGGCGAAGTGCTCGTCGGCGCCGAACGGCGTCTGCGCGGCGAACGCGGTGCTGTCGCCGGTGACCGGCCGGCTTCCGACCATCAACACGGTGGATCTCTCGGTGACCTACCGCGTCGGCCGCTACAGCCTGGAGGCCCAGGTCATCAACCTCACCGACCGCAACGACATCACCGCGGTGAAGGGCACAGCCCTGATCCCCGGGACCGATCGGTTCGCAACGACCTCGGCCGATGGCGGCGCGCAGAACGCCTTCCAGAGGCTTCCGCCGCGGAACTACCAGCTCACCCTCAAGGCCAAGTTCTGAGGCCCGGATGGCGGGAAATCAGCGCGCGCGGCCCATTGGGCTGCGCGCCATCCACAAGTGGTCCGGGCTGTTCTTCGCGCCGGCGATCCTGTTCTTCAGCCTGACCGGAGCGGTGCAGACCCTGGACCTGCACAAGGCGTGGCCGAACCAGGCGTCGCCGCCGGAGGTCGTTCGGCGCCTGGCGTCGCTGCACAAGAACCAGACGGCGACCGTAGCGCCGCGTCCAGCGACCGCCCCCGCGCGGGCGGCCGGGCGGCGGGAGCCGGGCGGCGCGGCCTCCATCATCGTGACGGTGCTGAAGGCGTTCGTCCTCTGCATGTCGGTCGCGCTGAGCTGTACGACGGCGCTGGGCGTGTGGATGGCCGTCAAGCTCCCGCGATCTCGGCGGCGGGCCCTTCTGGTCCTGGCCGCCGGCGCGCTCCTCCCGGCCCTGGCGGCCTGGTTCAGCTGAGCCGTCGCCTCCGCGGCTTGGCGCCTTCCGACTTCGCCCCCGCTCGCTCTCATGCCGGCGCCTCGGGACCTATGTTAGGGTCTTTGGGAGTTCGGGAGCGAGCACATGGCCGGCCCTATCCGCATCCTTCTGCAGACCACCATCGAGCCGACCACCGATGACTGGCACATCGGCCGCTTCTCGCGACTGCGTCACCATCTCGAGTCCATGGCGGGCGTGGAGGTCACCGCGCGCGACCGCGAAGCCCGGTCCGGGGACACCGATCCGGTGCTGGGCGGCCTCGACACCTCGGACTTCGACGAGCTCTGGCTGTTCGCGGTCGACACCGGCGACGGGCTGAACACGGACGAGTGCGGCGCGATCAGCCGCTTCCGCAAGCAGGGCGGCGGGCTGATGGTCACCCGCGACCACATGGACCTCGGCAGCTCCGTCTGCACCCTCGGCGGCGTCGGCGAGGCCCACTACTTCCACAGCCGCAACCTCGACCCCGACGAGAGCCGTCGAACCCGCGACGACCCCTACACGACCAACATCGACTGGCCGAACTACCACTCCGGCGCCAACGGCGACTTCCAGACCATCAGCCTGCAGGGCGAGCCGCACCCGGTGTTCCGCAAGCCCGACGGCGGCCTCATCAGCCACCTGCCCGCGCACCCGCACGAGGGCGCGGTCGCCGCGCCGCCCGGCGATCCCTCCGCGCGGGTGATCGCCACCGGCCTCAGCCAGGCGACCGGCCGGCCGTTCAACATCGCCGTGGCCTTCGAGCCCAGCGAGGCGGGCGGGCCGGCCATCGCCCAGAGCACCTTCCACCATTTCGCGGATTACAACCTGGATCCGCGGCTGGGCTCGCCCAGCTTCGTCACCGAGCCGCCGGGGGACGCCGTGCTGCGCGACGAGGCGGCCATGGCCGAGACGGTCGGCTACTTCCAGAACGTCGCGCGCTGGTTGGCCGGCCGACCGCTCTGACCGCCGCCGCCCGCTAGCCGAAGGCCAGCGGATCGGGGCCGATCCGGCCGGCGGGATCGTCCAGCCGGGCGAACGCGGCCATGTCCTCGTCGTCGAGCCGGAAGTCGAAGACGTCGAAGTTCTCGGCGATGCGGTCGGGGTTCACCGACTTCGGGATGACGATCAGGCCGAGGTCGATGTGCCAGCGGATGATCACCTGGGCCGGGGTGGTGGCGTGCTTGGCCGCCACCTTGGCCACCACCGGATCGGCCAGCAGCCGGCCGCGCCCGAGCGGGCTCCAGGACTCGGTGACGATCCCCTGGCCCGCATGAAAGGCGCGCAGATCCGTCTGCTGGAACTTCGGATGCAGCTCGATCTGGTTCACGGCCGGGGCCACGCCGGTCTCGCCAATGATCCGGCGCAGGTGCTCGATCATGAAGTTGGAGACCCCGATCGAGCGCGCGCGCCCTTCCTCCCGCAGCCGCACCAGCGCCCGCCAGCTGTCGAGGTAGCGGTCCTGCGTCGGCGCCGGCCAGTGGATCAGGTAGAGGTCGACCTCCTCCAGCCCCAGCCGCGCCAGGCTGGCCTCGAAGGCCCGGAGCGTCGCGTCATAGCCGTGGTCGTCGTTCCACAGCTTGGTGGTGACGAACACCTTCTCGCGGTCGACGCCGGAGCTTCGCACCCCCTCGCCCACCCCCCGCTCGTTGCGGTAGGCGGCCGCGGTATCGACGGAGCGGTAGCCGACCGTGAGCGCGGCGCGCACCACCTCGGCGGTGACCTCGGCCGGCGCCTGCCAGACCCCCAACCCCACCTGCGGCATGGTCCGGCCGTCGTTCAGAGGGATGGCCGGCGCGGCGGAGAGGGTCTGGACAGACATGGTCGAAGCTCCAGGGAAACGGGGCAGTGGCGCCCCGCCCCAGATGGGTTCGGCGGCGCGGCTCTACCAGACCCCGACGTTGGGCATCGAGGCCCACGGCTCGGCGGGCGGCAGGCGCTCGCCGGCCTGCAGGAGCTCGATGGAGATGTTGTCGGGCGAGCGGACGAAGGCCATGTGACCGTCCCGCGGCGGGCGGTTGATGGTCACGCCGGCGTCCTTCAGCCGCTGGCAGACGGCGTAGATGTCGTCCACCGCATAGGCCAGGTGGCCGAAGTTGCGACCGCCTTCGTAGGCTTCCGGATCCCAGTTGTAGGTCAGCTCGACCATGGGGGCCTTGTCGGCCTTGGCCTGCGCCTCGTCGCCGGGCGCGCAGAGGAACACCAGGGTGAACCGGCCGCCGGAGTTCTCGACGCGCGAGACCTCCGTCAGGCCGAGCTTGGCGCAGTAGAAGTCGAGCGCGGCGTCGAGGTCCGCCACCCGGACCATGGTGTGAAGGTATCTCACTGGCGGTATTTTCCCTTACGATGTAAGTTGCGCGACATGACGCCACGCGGCGCGGCGCACGAGGCCGCGCTGCAATAGCAGATAGGTGCGCGCAGAAAATCCGCCCCACCGCCATCATCATGTCCGCGAATTCATTTGCGCTGACATAACGGTGGCATCAGAAGCCGCGTAGGCGCCTCAGGTGGGTCGCGCGACGGCGGGGGAGGCTGATCGCACGGGCTGGGAGTGCTCGGGGGAGCGGCTATGCGGATCAAATCACAGTATCTTTTCGTCATAGGCATCGCCGGCGTCGTGGCGCTCTACTTCATCGTGCGCGGCCTGTTCGGCGGCGGCCATTCGGACGCCAACGCCAAGCCCATCGCCCCCTCCGGCCCGCCCAGCGTCCAGGTCCAGCTCACCCCCGAGACCGTCCGCGAGTACGAGGTGGTGCTGCGCGGCCGCACCCAGTCGACTCGCACCGTCGTGGTGCGGTCCGAGACCGCCGGCGTGGTCGCCGCGGCCCCGGTGCTGCAGGGCACGGCCGTGGCCAAGGGCGCGGTGCTGTGCCGGCTGGCCGTCGACGCGCGCCAGGCCACCCTCGACCAGGCCAAGGCCACCTTGCGCTCGCGCCAGCTGCAGCAGCAGGCCATGGCCGAACTCGCCCGCAAGGGCTTCCGCTCCCAGACCCAGCTGCTGGAGGGCCAAGCCAGCCTCGATGTCGCCCAGGCCGCGGTGCGCCAGTCCGAGATCGCCCTCAACCAGATGAACATCCGCGCGCCGTTCACCGGCGTCTTCGACCGCCGCGACGCCGAGATCGGGACCTACCTGTCGCCCGGCCAGCCCTGCGGGACGATGATCGAGCTCAATCCCCTGCTGGTGGTCGGCGACGTGCCCGAGACCGAGGCCGCGCGGCTGCACGTCGGCGCGCCGGCCACGGCCCGGCTGGTGTCCGGCCAGACGATCAACGGCCGCATCCGCTACGTCGCTCGGGACGCCGACCCGCAGACCCGCACCTATCACCTGGAGATCACCGCCGCGAACCCGCGCATGGACGTCCGCTCGGGCCTCTCCGCCGACGTGCGCGTGGTGGCCGGCGCGGGGCCCGCGCACCTGGTGCCGGTGTCCGCCCTGGTGCTGGACGCCGCCGGCCGCCAGGGCGTGCGCTACGTGCAGGCCGACGACCGCGTGGCCTTCGCGCCCGTCGCGGTCATGGAGGAGACGCCGCAAGGCGCCTGGGTGACCGGCCTGCGCGGCGCCCTGCGCATCATCACCGTCGGCCAGTCCTATGTGGCCGAGGGTCAGAAGGTTCGCGTCGGCGCGGCCTGAGGCCCGCCGACCCTGGAGACGGATCATGATCGGCGCCCTGATCGACGGAGCCATCAAACGGCGCAAGGTCGTCCTTGGCGTCACCATCATCGCGGCGCTGTTCGGCCTGTTCGCCTACCTGAGCATGCCGCGGGAAGCCGACCCCGACATCCCCTTCCCGTTCGTGGCCGTGGTGGTGCCGTTCCCGGGCGTCAGCCCCGAGGACGCCGAGCGCCTGCTGATCAAGCCGCTGGAACTGCAACTCCAGACCCTGGAAGGGCTGAAGGAGATGAACGCGGTGGCGCGCGAGAACGTGGCCATCGTCCAGCTGGAGTTCGAGCCGAACTTCAAGAAGGACAAGGTGCTGGCCGACGTCCGCGCCAAGGTCGACCTGGCCCGCGCCCGCTTTCCGCCCGACGCCGAGCAGCCGATCATCGAAGAGGCCAACACCTCCGAGAACCCGGTGATCGGCATCGCGCTGCACGGCGTGGCGCCGGAGCGTGAGCTGTTCCAGGTGACCCGCGACCTGCGCGACCGGCTGCTGACCATCCCCGGCGTGCTGGACGCCATCGTCAACGGCGCCCGCGACGAGATGCTGGAGGTCACCGTCGATCCCCTGCGGATGGAGGCCTACAACGTCACGGTCAACGACCTGGCGGGCGTCATCGGCCGCAACAACCAGCTGGTGCCGGCCGGCGACCTGCAGTCGGGCGCCGGCAAGTTCGCCGTCAAGGTGCCGGGCGTGGTGGCCAACCCCGCCGACATCCTGTCGCTGCCGATCAAGAAGGCCGGCGACAAGCTGGTCACCATCGGCGACATCGGCGACGTCCGGCGGACCTTCAAGGAGCCGGCCTCGATCACCCGCTACAACGGCGAGCAGGCCTTCACCCTGGAGGTGCAGAAGCGCAGCGGGGCCAACGTGCTCGCCACCACCGCCCAGGTGCGCGCCATGGTCGCCGCCGAGAGCGCGCATTGGCCCAAGACGATCAGCGTCGACTACACCTACGACAACTCCGAGTTCATCGGCCGCACGCTGATCGTGCTGGAGTCCGGCCTGATCACCGCCACCCTGCTGGTGATGATGATCGTGGTCGGCAGCCTGGGCATCCGCCAGGGGCTGATGGTCGGCGCGGCGATCCCGGTCTGCTTCCTGCTGGCCTTCCTGATGCTCAACGCCCGCGGCGTCACCCTCAACCAGATGGTGATGTTCGGCCTGGTGCTGGCGGTCGGCATCCTGGTCGACGGCGGCATCGTGGTGGTCGAGTACGCCGACCGGAAGATGGCCGAGGGCCTGCCCAAGGAGGAGGCCTTCGCCGCCGCCGGCAAGCGGATGTTCTGGCCGGTGGTCAACGGCACCCTCACCACGCTCTGCGCCTTCGTGCCGTTCATGTTCTGGAACTCGATCGCCGGGAAGTTCATGAGCTTCCTGCCGCTGACCCTGTTCTTCGTACTGGGCGCCTCGATCTTCGTGGCCCTGATCTTCACCCCGGCGGTGGGGTCGCTGTTCGGGCGCAAGGCCGCCATCGACGCCGCGCACCTGGCCGAGATCGAGAAGTCCGAGCACGGCGACCCGCGCGAGATGACCGGCTTCATGGGCTGGTACGCGCGCCTGATCTCCCGGCTCGGCCTGCACCCGTTCGCGACCATCGCCGCGGCCCTGGCCATCGTGGTCGGCATCTTCATGTGGTTCGGCAAGACGCCCCACGAGACCCAGTTCTTCCTCAAGGAAGATCCCGAGTTCGTCGCGGTCTACGTCAAGGCGCGGGGCAACCTGTCCCCCACCGCCGACGACGCCCTGGTGGCCTCGGTGGAGCGGCGGCTGGTGGACATCAAGGGGGTGAAGTCCCTCTACGTCCGCTCCGGTCCCTTGAGCGCCGGCGGCAACCAGGGCGGCCCGCCCAACGACACCATCGGCCGCATCCAGGTGGAGTTCGAGAACTACGAAGGCCGCCACGCGCTTGGCCTGCGCGGCGAGGACATCGCCAAGGTGGTCCGCCAGCGGGTGGCCAATATCCCCGGCCTGCAGATCGAGGTCCGCGAGCCGCAGGGCGGGCCGCCGACCGGCAAGGACGTCCAGGTGGAGTTCCGCAGCCGCGACCCGGTCGCCCTGGGCCGCGCCGCCGACATCATGAAGGCCAAGCTGGCCGCCGATCCGGGCCTCAAGGACCTGGAGGACAACCGCACCTCGCCCGGCATCGAATGGAACCTGACCGTCGACCGCGAGGCGGCCGGCCGCTACGGCGTCGACGTGCTCTCGGTGGGCCAAGCCATCCAGTTCGTCACCGGCGGGGTGCTGGCCGGCCGCTTCCGGCCCGACGATTCCGACAACGAGCTAGACATCCGCGTCCGCTTCCCGCCGGAAGCCCGCAACATCGCCGCCTTCGACGCCCTGAAGGTCTCCACGGCCCAGGGGCCGGTGCCGGCCAGCTACTTCGTCCGCCGCGTGCCGGCCCAGCAGGTGACCTCCATCCAGCGCCGGGATTCCCAGCGGGTGGTGATCGTCCAGGCCAACACCCTGCCCGGCGTCGCCGCCAACCAGAAGCTCGCCGCGCTCAAGCCCTGGCTGGAGAAGGCCGGCATCGACCCGTCGGTGCGCTGGAAATTCCGGGGCGCCGACGAGGAGAACAAGAAGGCGCAGACCTTCTTCATGGTCGCCATGTCGGTCTCGCTGTTCATGATGGGCGTGATCCTGCTCTGGCAGTTCAACAGCTTCTACGGCGTCCTGGTGACGCTCTCGGCCGTCGCCCTCTCCACCGTCGGCGTGCTGCTGGGCATCCAGCTGAACATCGCCCACACCTTCGACTACGTGTCGGTGATCATGCTGGGTACCGGCGTGGTGGCGCTGGCCGGCGTGGTCGTGGGCCACAACATCGTGCTGGTGGACACCTTCTACCAGCTGCGGCGGCAGGGCTTCGAAGCCGACGACGCCTCGGTCCGCGCCGCAGCCCAGCGGTTCCGCCCGGTGATGCTGACCACGGTAGTGACCGTGGTGGGCCTGCTGCCGCTGATGTTCCAGATCCACCCGAACTTCCACGTCGGCCAGCTGGAGTACAAGGCGCCGGGCTCGGAGTGGTGGGTGCAGCTCTCCGGCGCGGTGGTCTGGGGCCTGTCGTTCGCGACCCTTCTGACCCTGGTGCTGACGCCGGTCCTGCTCGCCGCCCCGAAGGTGGTCTCCGTCCGCTTCGGCCGCATGTGGGGCGGGAGCCAGCGGACGCTGGCCGGTCGGCCGCAACCGCAGCCTGAGCCGGCCTATCCCGAGCTGCCCAAGGCCGCCGAGTAGCCGTGAGCGGCCTGTCGCACCGGCTGGCTCGCCTGGAGGACGTCCCGGCGCTGGAACCGCTGATGGCGGCGTCCATCTCCGAGCTGCAGCGCGGCTTCCTCAGCCCGGCGCAGATCGAGGCCAGCCGCACGATCATGGGCCTCGACCGCCAGCTGATCGCCGACGGGACCTATTTCGTGGTCGACGCCGAGGAGCGGATCGCCGGCTGCGGCGGCTGGAGCCGGCGCGCCACCCTCTATGGCGGCGACCACACGCCCGGGCGCGACGCCGCCCTGCTCGACCCGGCGACCGAGGCTGCGCGGGTGCGGGCCATGTACACCCATCCGGAATTCGCCCGGCGTGGGGTCGGGCGCCTGATCCTGCAGCTGTGCGAGACCGCGGCCGCAGCCGAGGGCTTCACCCGCCTGGAGCTGATGGCCACCCTCGCCGGCCGCGAACTCTACGCCCGCCACGGGTTCGTGGCCCTGGAGGCCATCGAGGACTCCCGCGGCGGGGCCGCGGTGCCGTTGATCCGCATGGGCAAGCCGATCGCCGTCCGGAGCCTGCGCTAGCCAGCGGCCCGGGCTTCGTCCCCCAGCACGCCCACAAGCTCCAGGATCTGCCGGCGGATTTTCCGAGCCTTGATCTTCGGGAAGGTGGCGGCGAGTTCCAGTCCTTCGGGCATCAGCATGAAATCGGCGGCCGCCGGCAGGCCGTTGGAGTCCGGATCCTCCGCGCCTTGATAGAAATAGCCGATCGGCACCGTCAGGGCCGAGGCGATGGCCCAGAGCTTCGAGGCGCTCACGCGGTTGGAGGCGCGCTCGTACTTCTGGATCTGCTGGAAGGTGAGGCCGAGCCGTTCGGCCAATTGCTCCTGGGTGATCCTCAGCTCCTTACGGCGCATTCGAATCTGCACGCCGACGTGGACGTCGATGGGATGCGGGCCCCCGGCTCCGGAATTGTCCACTACGGCTGCTGCCCGATGGCTTGAGGTGTCGAAAGTGGTCTGGCGCATAGGCGCTCCCTGCTCGTGAGAGCGCGCCTTGTCTCACCCCGACCAAGACAGAGCCAATCGATTGAATTTGGCATTTGCATAGAGACAGCCGATGGAAAAGCCGCTTCGGTCCGGGCGCTCGCTAGATTGCGGCGCCGAGCCGGAACTCGGCCATGGAGACCGTCGTCTCAAGCTTGGCCTCGTCGCGCGTCCAGGCGTGCACCTGGTGACAGACCGGGCAACGGAAGGCGTGGCCGCCTGTGAAGGCGCCCAGGAGCGGATCGTTGCTGCGGTGGCCGGTGGGAACCGAACCACCGGTCTGGGAGCAGGTCGTCATGATGCGAGGCATGTGACCTTAACTCTTTGAAGATACTTTGGTTCCGGCGGCCGGAAATCCGCCTGCCCTAGCCCAGCTTTTCGCCCAGCAAGCCCTCGACGAAGGGGCTGAGCCAGCCCTGACGGTCCCGCTTCAGACGCTCGGCGTGGTAGATGTGCGCCAGGTCGGCATAGGCCTGGTCGTAGTCCACGTTGACGATCGCATAGTCGTAGACCCGCCACTGGGCGATCTCGTCATAGGCGCGGCGCAGCCGGCCCTCGATCACCGGCACGCTGTCCTGGGCCCGCGCATAGAGCCGGCGCGACAGCTCGTGCATGGACGGCGGCAGGATGAACACCCGCACGCTGTCTTCCGGGGCGTTCTCGGCGATCGACTTGGCGCCCTGCCAGTCGATGTCGAACAGCACGTCCTTGCCGGCCTCCAGCGCCGCCATCACCGGCGTGCGCGGGGTGCCGTAGCGGTGGTCGTGGACATGCGCCCACTCCAGCAGCTCGCCCCGCTCCACCATGTCGTCGAACTCGGCGTCAGAGACGAAGTAGTACTCCCGGGCGTGCTCCTCGCCGGGCCGCGGGGGCCGGGTGGTCGCCGAGATCGACAGGGTCAGGTCGGCGTGGTCGGCCACCAGCCGTCGCGACAGCGAGGTCTTGCCCGCGCCGGAGGGACTGGAGACCAGCAGCAGCAGGCCGCGGCGTCTGCGATGTTCGAGGTGGGCGTTCACGCGTACCAGCTCCACACTTCCGGCCTACTCCACATTCTGGACCTGCTCGCGGAACTGCTCGATCACCGCTTTGAGGTCCAGCCCCACCGTGGTCAAGGCGGCGATGGCGGATTTCGAACACAAGGTGTTGGCCTCGCGCATGAACTCCTGGGTCAGGAAGTCCAGTCGGCGGCCCACCGCGCCGTCGCCGGAGAACAACCCGCGGGCGGCGGCCACATGGCCGGTCAGGCGGTCCAGCTCCTCGCGCACGTCGGCCTTGGTGGCCAGGGCGGCGGCTTCCAGCAGCACGCGATCGGCGTCGACCGCCTCGCCCGCCAGTTCGGCCATGCGCCGCTCGAATCGTTCCTTGATGGCGGCCGGCTGGGCGGCGGCATGGCCCTGGGCCTGGCCGACCAGCTCGGCGATGCGCTCGACGAGCCCGCCGAGCACGCCGTCCAGCGCCAGGCCCTCCTCGCGTCGCGCCGCGGCCAGCGCGTCCAGGGCCGCGGCGATCGAGGCGCCCATGGCGGCTTCGAGCGCGGCCAGGGCGTCAGGGTCGTCCACTCCGTCGGCGGCCTCGATGACGCCACGCAGGCTCAACAGCCCGTCCAGCCGCGGCGGCGCGGCCATGCCGGTGGCCACATAGGGCGCGCCGGCCTGGAGGTAGCGCTCCAGCTGCTCGGTGTTGATGCGCACCGACCCGGCGCCCTCGGTGCGCTTGGCCTGCAGGCCGACGTTCAGCTGGCCGCGCTGGAAACGGGCCTGCGCGCCCTCGCGGGCGACGCGCTCCAGGCCCTCGAAACCCGGAGGCCCGCGGAAACGGACCTCGAGATTGCGCCCGTTCACCGAGCGCGCCTCCACGGCCCAGCTCCAGGCGCCGG
This sequence comes from Phenylobacterium hankyongense, assembly GCF_003254505.1. Lineage (NCBI taxonomy): Bacteria > Pseudomonadati > Pseudomonadota > Alphaproteobacteria > Caulobacterales > Caulobacteraceae > Phenylobacterium > Phenylobacterium hankyongense. The sequence goes on from NZ_QFYP01000001.1 coordinate 3,592,145, forward strand.
CGGCGCCCTCGGCGCGGCCGAAGCCGGTCATGCCGGACAGGCTCATGCTCCACTCACTTTCCGCTCTCCGCCGCCGCATGCTGGCGCTCGACCGCCCGCCAGCGCGCGACGTTCTTCTCATGCTCGGCGAAGGTCGAGGAGAACACGTGCCCGCCGCCGCCGTCGGCGACGAAGAACAGCTCCGTGGTCTTCGGCGGATTGAGCACCGCGGCCAGCGACGCCCGCCCCGGGTTGGCGATCGGCGTCGGCGGCAGGCCGGCGACCAGATAGGTGTTGTAGGGCGTCAAGGTGGTCAGCTCCGCGCGGCTGATCCCCCGCCCGAGCGGCCGTCCCTTGGAGACGCCGTAGATGATCGTCGGGTCGCTCTCCAGCCGCATGCCGGCGCGCAGGCGGTTGATGTAGACCGCCGCGATCCGCGGCCGCTCGGCCGGCAGGGCGGTCTCCTTCTCGACGATGGATGCCAGGGCGACCGCCTCCTCGGGGGTACGGAACGGCAGGTCGGGCTGGCGGCTGGCCCAGAGCTCGGCCAGCACCTTGTCCTGCGCCGCCGTCATCCGCCGCAGCACCGCGGCGCGGGCCTCGCCGCGTTCCACCTGATAGCTGTCGGGCAGGATCGCGCCTTCGGGCGGCGCTTCGGCCTGGCCGGTCAGCACCGGCGAGCGGGCCACGGCGTCGGCCGCCATCTCGCTGGTCCAGCCTTCCGGAACCGTGATCAGGTGACGGACCACCCGGCCGGCGCGGATGTCGCCGAGGATGCGGGCCATGGAGGCGTGGCTCGGCACGTCGTACTCGCCGGCCTTCAGCGAACGTCCGGCTCCGGAGAGCTTGGCGGCGGCGATGAACAGGCTGGACGAGCGGATCACCCCGGCCTTGGCGAGGTCCCGGGCGATCTGCGCCACGCCGGAGCCATGCTCCAGGATGACGGTGGTCGCGGGTCCCTGCCGGGCCGCCGGGCCGGGGCCCGAGTAGGTCCAGACCACCCAGCCCGACGCCGCGATCACGACGATCAGGGCCGCCAGCACGGCCTTTCCCGCCATCCGCAAGGGATGCGGACCCCGTCGGACGGGCGCGCGTCGGCGCGGGCGGCGCTTACGGCTCACGCGACCTTCTTGAACACCACGGAGGCGTTGGTGCCGCCGAACCCGAAGGAGTTCGACATGGCGATGTTGATCTCCCGCGGACGGGCCTTGTTGGGCGCCAGGTCGATGGGCGTCTCCACCGAGGGGTTGTCCAGGTTGATGGTCGGCGGCGCGATCTGGTCGCGGATCGCCAGACAGGTGAAGGCCGCCTCGATGGCGCCGGCCGCGCCCAGCAGGTGGCCGGTGGCCGACTTGGTCGAGCTCATGGTCACCGTGGAGGCCGCGTTGCCGAGCAGGCGTTGGACCGCGTTCAGCTCGATCTCGTCGCCGAGCGGCGTCGAGGTGCCGTGGGCGTTGATGTAGTCGATGTCCGACGGCGTGATCCCGGCGTCCTTGATCGCCGCCTTCATCGCCCGGAAGCCGCCGTCGCCGTCCTCGGCCGGGGCGGTGATGTGATAGGCGTCGCCCGCGAGGCCATAGCCGGCCACCTCGGCGTAGATCTTCGCGCCGCGGGCCTTGGCGTGCTCGTATTCCTCGAGCACCAGGATGCCGGCGCCCTCGCCCATGACGAAGCCGTCGCGGTCCTTGTCGTAAGGGCGGCTGGCGCGCTGCGGCTCATCGTTGAAGCCGGTGGACATGGCGCGGCAGGCGATGAAGCCGGCGATGCCCAGCGGCACCACCGAGGCCTCGGCCCCGCCGGCGACCATCACGTCCGCGTCGCCGTACTTGATCAGCCGCGCCGCGTCGCCGATCGCGTGGGCGCCGGTGGCGCAGGCGGTGACCACGGAATGGTTGGGGCCCTTGAAGCCGTGGCGGATCGACACCTGACCGCTGGCCAGGTTGATCAGGCTGGCGGGGATGAAGAAGGGCGAGATGCGGCGCGGGCCCTTCTCGTGCAGCTCGATGGCGGTTTCGGCGATGGTGCCGAGGCCGCCGATGCCGGAGCCGATCATCACGCCGGTGCGCTCGCGGCCCTCGTCGTCCTGCGGCGCCCAGCCCGAATCGCGCACGGCCTCGTCGGCCGCGGCGATCGCATAGAGGATGAAGTCGTCGACACGCCGCCGGTCCTTCGGCGACAGGGTCTTGTCGGGGTCGTAGGAGCCCTCGATGTCCGGGCCGCCGCCGCCGCGGCCGTCGACGCGGGGCACCTCGCAGGCCACCCGGCAGGCGTAGTCGGTGGCGTCGAAGGCGGTGATCGGGCCTGCGCCCGACTTGCCGGCCAGGATCGCCTGCCAGCTGAGTTCCGTGCCCTGCCCCAGCGGGGTGAGCAGACCGATGCCGGTGACGACGACTCGACGCATGGCGATCCTCAAACGAAGACCGCCGCGGCCGAGGGCTGGACCCTCAGCGACGCGGCGGCCGGAAAGCTGGGCGAAATCAGGGCCTTAGGCGCCCAGGCGCTCCTGGATGAACTTCACCGCGTCGCCGACCGTCTGGATATGCTCGGCCGCGTCGTCGGGGATTTCGATGTCGAATTCTTCCTCGAACGCCATCACCAGCTCGACGTTGTCGAGACTGTCGGCGCCCAGGTCGTCGATGAAGCTGGCCTTTTCAGTGACCTTCTCCGGATCGGCGTCGAGGTGTTCGATGACGATCTTACGGACGCGTTCTAGGACGTCGGACATTAGGTAGGTCCCTCAAGGCTTAGTCAGGCTTTTGCATCGGCGACACGGACGGTGAAGTCAACTGTCGCCGGGGGTGATGGGTGGTTCGGGCCGCCGGGTAGCATGTTCCTCCCGGGGTGGCGAGCGTCAGATCATCGCCATGCCGCCGTTCACATGCAGCGTCTGGCCGGTGACGTAGGCGGCCTCCTGACTGGCGAGATAGACGCAGGCTGCGGCGATGTCGCCGCCCGCGCCCAGGCGTCCGGCGGGGATGGTCGACAGGATATGGCTCTTCTGCTGCTCGTTCAGGGCGTCGGTCATCGGGCTTTCGATGAAGCCCGGCGCCACGCAGTTGACGGTGATCCCGCGGGTGGCGACTTCCTGGGCCAGCGCCTTGGAGAAGCCGATCATCCCGGCCTTCGAGGCGGCGTAGTTCGCCTGCCCCGGATTGCCCATCACCCCGACGATCGAGGTGATTCCGATGATCCGGCCCGAGCGGCGGCGCATCATCCCCTTGATGGCGGCGCGGGACAGCCGGAAATAGCTCTCCAGGTTGACCTTGAGGACCGTGTCCCAGTCGTCGTCCTTCATCCGCAGCAGCAGGCCGTCCTTGGTGATGCCGGCGTTGGCCACCAGGATGTCCAGCGGCTGGCCGGCGGCGGCTTCCGCTGCGTCCACCAGGCCATCCACCGCATCCGGATCGGAGAGGTTGGCCGGGACGGCGGAGGTGCGCTCGCCCAGCGTCTGGGCCAGGTCCTGCAGCACCGCCTCGCGGGTGCCGGACAGCACCACGTGCGCGCCCTGGGCGTGCAGGGCGCGGGCGATCTCGGCGCCGATGCCGCCGGTGGCCCCGGTGACGAGGGCGGTCTTGCCGGTGAGGTCGAACATGCGGGGCTCTCTACAGGGACTTGGCGAAGGCTTCGAGGTCGGCGGGGGTGTTCAGCGGCGTGGCCTCGGCGTCCGGCGCGATCCGCTTGGCCATGCCCGACAGCACCTTGCCGGCCCCGGCCTCGGCGAAGCGGGTCACTCCGCCCTGCTCCACCAGCCACAGCATGCTCTCACGCCAGCGGACCCGGCCGGTGACCTGCTCCACCAGCAGGCGGCGGATCTCCTCGGGATCGTGGGTCGGCCGGGCGGTGACGTTGGCCACCAGCGGCGCGCGCGGCGCGAGGATCGTGGCCTCGGCGAGCGCCCGGGCCATCTCGTCGGCGGCCGGCTGCATCAGCGGGCAGTGGAAGGGCGCGGAGACGTTCAGCGGAATGGCGCGGGCGCCCAGCGCCTTGGCCTTCTCGATGGCGGCGTCGACGGCGGCCTTTTCGCCGGAGATCACCACGTTGCCCTGGTTGTTGTCGTTGGCGACGACGCAGACGCCGATCTTGGCGCCCTCCGCGGCGGCTTCTTCGGCCAGGGCGACGTCGGTCTTCGGGCCGATCAGCGAGGCCATGGCGCCCGCCCCCACCGGCACGGCGCGCTGCATGGCCTGGCCGCGCAGCTTCAGGAGCCGGGCGGTGTCGGCCACGCTGATGGCGCCGGCCGCGGCCAGGGCCGAATATTCCCCGAGGCTGTGGCCGGCCACGAAGGCCGCCTTCTCCACCCCGACGCCGAACTCCCGCTCGAGCGTGCGCATCACCGCCAGGCTGACGGCCATCAGCGCCGGCTGGGCGTTCTCGGTCAGGGTCAGCTGATCCTCCGGCCCCTCGCGCATCAGCCGCGACAGGTGCTGGCCGAGCGCATCGTCGACTTCCTGCAGCACCTCGCGCGCGGAGGCGAACGCCTCGGCGAGATCGGCGCCCATGCCGATCGCCTGGCTGCCCTGGCCGGGGAAGAGGAAGGCTAGGCTCATCACGGCGCTCCGCGCTCTATCGATTCCGAGCGGCGAGGGTTAGGGGATAAGAAAAGCCCCGGCAAGGCGGGGGCGAAGGAGGCGCCGATGCGCGCAGTGGTCCGACGCAACAAGCAGCTGGTGTGCGACGAAATCGCCGAGCTGACTCCGGGCCCCGGCCAGGTGCTGGTCCGCACCCTCGCCTGCGGGATCTGCGGCTCCGACCTGCACGCCCTGCACCACATGGAGCACATGGTGGAGCTCAGCCGGCGGGCCGGGGCGGGCCTGGACTTCGACCCCACCGCCGACACCGTCTTCGGCCACGAATTCTGCGCCGAGGTGCTGGACTACGGCCCCGGGAGCGAGCGGCGGCTGAAGCCCGGCGCGCGGGTGGTCAGCATTCCCGCCACCCTGACCGCCACCGGCGTGGAACTGCTGGGCTACTCCAACCGCCTGCCCGGCGGGTTCGCCGAGCGCATGCTGCTGAGCGAAGCCCTGCTGCTGGAAACGCCGAACGGCCTGCCGACCGAGGCCGCGGCGCTGACCGAACCGTTCGCCGTCGGCGCGCACGCCGTCGCCATGGCCCGCCTGGACGCCGACTCGGCGAGCCTGGTGGTGGGCTGCGGCCCGGTCGGGCTGGCGGTGGTCGCCGCCCTGAAGGCGGCGGGCCACGGCCCGGTGATCGCCGCCGACTTCTCGCCCCGGCGCCGCGCGGCGGCCGAGCGGCTGGGGGCCGACATCGTGGTCGATCCCGCCCTGGAGTCGCCGCACGACCGCTGGGAGGCGCTCGGCGTGCCGAGAACCCGCGCGGCGCAGAACATGATCCGCATGATGGGCGGACGCTTCGGCCGACCCGTAGTGTTCGAATGCGTCGGCGCGCCGGGCGTCCTGCAGGGGCTGATCGAGGCGGCGCCGGCCGGGGCGCAGATCGTCGTCGCCGGGGTCTGCATGGAAAGCGACCGGATCGAGCCGTCGATCGCCATCACCAAGGAGATCGAGCTGACCTTCATCTTCGGCTACACGCCCGACGAGTTCGCCGCGACCCTGCGCCAGCTGGCGGAAGGCGTGATCGACGTCTCCGGCCTGGTCACCGGGACGGTGGGCCTGGACGGCGTGGCCGGCGCCTTCCGGGACCTCGCCGATCCGGAAGCGCACGTGAAGATCCTGGTCCGACCCGCCGACTGATTCGGCTTCGCCGCGCAATGCGCGCGCCGCGTGCAATTTTCGGCAGACCTTCAACCTATACGGTTTTCACTTCCGAAATTGCGAATACCTCTTCGCGATTACATGACCTGACGCGGCCAGGCCCGTACCGCGTTATGCGACGCGAGCCGCAGATCGGCGGCCGCCGTCGTGCCAATACGGCACAAGTTCGCCCGTCGCGGGCTTGAAGCGTCGTTGCGCCGCAATCGAAATCGAGACGTTTCCCCTCGGAAACCCCGTATTCTCGGGAGCCTGGGACCTCAAGGCGGTTGAATTCACCGCTGGCACGGAGCTTGCGCTGCCGTCCAGGTCTAGGACGTCTTGAAGATCGCCCCACCGATCTGAATAGGCGACCTGAAACACTTATAAGTAGATTGGTCACTCCCCCAATATGGGTATTCCCAATTGTCCTCAACCTTGACAGTGAGATACCCAGGTTCTAGATGGCCCAATCGATCATCGGTCACAGCAGAGATTACGCAACCATAAGTCCTCATGGGGTAAAAAATACCCCAAATGCGCGACTTTAAGATGCTATTCAAGTCTATGCCAAGATCAAGTGCAAGCTTACATTGAATCAACTCTCGCCAGGGGCGAACATGAACATCCTCCGGAACATCCTGATCGGCGCCGTGAGCGCCGCCGCCGTGGCCGCCATCGCGACCTCGGCCTCCGCCCAGACCAGCACCGGCACCGGCGCCAGCGCTGACCTGACCGTCTCGGCCAAGCTGATCACCCCGCTGACCATCTCCGGCGTCACCGGCATCGACTTCGGCACGGCTGTGACGCCCTCCGGCGGCAGCAAGACGATCATCATGAGCCCGACGGGCGCCCGGTCCGGTACGGCCACCCTGCTGGCCAGCGCGGCCGGCAGCGCCGGCGCCTTCACGATCGGCGGCGAGCTGGGCCAGGTGTTCACGACCACCGTCACCCCGACGGTTCCCGACGGCTTCACCCTGGTCCCGGCGCTGGCCGGGGACACCAACTGCACCTTCGCCTCGGGCCTTCCGACGACCATCACGACCGGCACGTCCTGCAGCGTCGGCGTGGGCGGGACCCTGACGGTCCCGACCGGCTTCCACGGAACCGTGGCCGACTCCAAGCTGTCGATCACCATCGCCTACAACTAGTCACGTTGCTGACGACGCAGGTGAGCGCCGGGAAACCGGCGCTCACCCTTGCGCAACCTGTTACAGCTAAGCCATGGCCATGACCCGAGCGCCCGCCTACATCATCGCGTCGGTCGTCGCCCTGGCGTTCGGAGCCCAGGCGTTCGCCGCGGCGCGCGCGGACCTTCCGGTCCAGGCGACGATCGTCGAGAGCGCCGGCATCGACATCGTCAGCCCGCTGCTTCTGCCGAGCGTCACCACCAGCGTGGCCGGCCAGACGGCCGGACGGGCCGGCTCCACCTCGAGCTCGAGCGGCCCGGGCAACGCCACATTAACCATTCACGGACAGTCTGGCGACGCTGTGTCGATGGCCGTTCCTGAGAGCTTCAGGGTCGTCCGCAGCGGGGGGACTGAAGCCTTGACGGTGAACACCAGCACAAACGCCGGCCTCAACGACAATGGGGTCGTCCTCGGAACCGTGATGAACGGCGACACCATGAGCGTGAACGTCGGCGGGGCCGTCAACCTGGCCTCCGCCGACCGCCTCGTTCCGGGGCCCTACGCAGGGCTGCTGGTTGTCGTGGTTCAATACAATTGACCCGCGCCGTCCTCGCGGCCGCCGCCGCCCTCCTCGCGGCCTTCGCGGCCGCCCAGGCCACGGCCCAGCCCGCAGCGCCCGCGCCGGTGACCACCGTGACCACGGTCGGCGCCAACCTCAACATCTCGCCCAAGCGGGTGACGTTCGACCGCTCGCGGCGCTCGGCGACCGTCTACATCTATAACCAGGGCTCCGCGCCGGCGACGTTCGACATCGCCCTCGTCGACCGGGCCATGCTGCCGGACGGCCAGATCGTGACGGTCGAGGACGCCGCCGCCAAACCCGACTCCAAGACGGTGGCCGACCAGGTGAAGTCCGCCAAGGCGATGCTGCAGGTCTCCCCCCGCCGCGCCACGCTCGCGCCCGGCCAGGGCCAGACCATTCGGCTGCGGGTCGCCAGCGTGCCGGACGGCGCCAGCGGCGAGTACCGCAGCCATCTGACGATCACCACCATCCCGCCCGCCGACGTCGGCCTGACCGCCGAGCAGGCCGCGGCGGGACAGCCCAACGAACTGCGTTTCCAAATCAACTCCGTCTTCGGCCTCAGCATCCCGGCCATCGTCCGCATGGGCGACCTGGACGTGCGCGCGGGCATCGAAAACGCCCGCGTCGAGTACGCCGACGTCTCGCTCGACGGCAAATCGCCGCCGCGCCGCACCGCGATCATGGTCTTCGACCTCGTGCGCCAGGGGAGCAACTCGCTGTTCGGCAACATCGAGATCCGGCCGGTTGGCCAGCGGCGCGGCGATCCGATCGGGGTCGCACGCGGCGTCGGCGTCTACACCGAGATCGCCCGCCGGACGGTGCGCGTGCCGCTGAGCAGCGCGCCGCCGGCCGGAACCAAGCTGGAGATAACGTTCACCGACGACGACACGTCTCCGGGCAAGCTGCTTGCGAAACAAGCGCCGTAGGTGGTTCGCGTGGTCAGTAACCGCGGCGCTTGCCCTTCTTTGTCTATCTCCTAGCGCGGCCGCTGAGGCCGCCGCTGCGGCTTCGGCCGCGCACGCGACCCCTGCGGCAACCATCGCCGCCGCCCCTAGCGAAATCGACCCGGCCAACCTGCTGCTGTTCTCCGTGGAGCTGGACGGCCTCACGCTGACCGACAGCCTTACGGCCTACGGCGCGCCCGCCGACCCCCTCCTGCCGATCGGCGAACTCACACGGCTGCTGGAACTCGACGTCGACGTCTCCCCCGCCGAACGCCGCATCGTCGGCCGTCTCGGCGAATCCCGCCGCGCCCTGCTGGTCGACCTCGCCTCCGGCGCCGCCCGCGACGGCCCGCGCACGGTCCAGCTCGGCCCCGGCGACGTGGTGGTGAGCCCCAGCGAAATCTATATGCGGGCCTCCGCCGTCCAGAAGCTGTTCCCGCTGAAATTCGACGTCGATCCCGAGGCGCTCAGCATCAAGCTCACGGCCACGGAGCTGCTGCCGATCCAGGGGCGGCTCGAGCGGATGGCGCACCGGCGCGACCCCTCGCAGGACCTGCAGAGCCGCGACCAGTCGCTATCGGTGGCGACGCCGTACCGGCTGTTCTCCTGGCCGGCCTTCGACGTGAACCTTGGGGTCGGCGCCGGGACGACCTCGCCGCGGGAACCGCTGCGATATGACATCCGCGCCGGCGGCGACCTCCTCTACTCAGGTTTCGAGGGCTACCTGGGCTCCGACGAACGCGGCCAGCCGGCCACCGCGCGGCTGCTCTTCGAGCGCCGGTCCCTGGAAGGCCACCTGCTCGGCCCCCTCCACGCGCGCACGGTCAGCGTCGGGGACGTCTTCACGCCCGCCCTGTCGCTGGGACCGCGCAGCCTGGGCGGACCCGGGATCGCCTTCTCCACCGTGCCGCTCGACCAGGCCAACGTCTTCAACCGCATCGACCTGCGCGGCGAGTTGCCGATCGGCTACGACGTGGAGCTCTACGTCAACGATGTGCTGCGAAGCGGTCAGAACACCCCGACCAAGGGCCGCTACGAGTTCCTGAACGTGCCACTGACCTCCGGGGTCAATGTCGTGCGGATCGTCACCTACGGGCCGCACGGCGAGCGCAACGAGGACGTCCGCGTCGTCAACGTCGGCGCAGGCCTGCTGCAACGCGGCGAGGCCACCTTCGCGTTCGGCGCGGTCCAGCAGGACGACTCCCTGATCAGCTTTCCGACGCCGGCCGGCGACACCACCACCACGACCCCGGGCAAGGGCCGGATGCGGATCGTGGGGACCGCCAACTACGGCCTGACGCAATTCCTGACGATGTCCCTCGGGGCGGCTCTCGTGCCCACGACGGCCACGGCCTCGCGGCAGATCTACACCCTCGGCGCGCGCACCTCGCTTTTCGGGTTCGCCAGCAACCTCGACCTGGCGCAGGACAGCCGCGGCGGCACGGCTGCGTCGCTCGGCCTGGCCGGCCAGGTGTTCGGATCCTCGGTGGTCCTGCGCCACGCCGAGTACCGCGGCGGCTTCATCGACGAGAACGGCGCCGGCGTCGACCTCACCCGGCCGCTGTCCAACCGCAGCGAAATCTCCCTCGACAGCAACGTCAAGCTGGGCGGCCAGGTGGTGCCGGTGTCCCTGCACGGCCTGCACGACGTCTATGCGGACGGCGGCAGCGACTATATCGCCTCCGCCCGGGGCTCGGCGACCGCGGTCGACATCCTGTTCTCGGCGGGCCTGGAGTACGCCAGGACCAATCCGGTGCTCGGCTCCAGCACGCAGACCCTCAGCGGCTATTTCGCGGGCTCCACCTTCCGCAGCTACAAGTGGCAGCTCCGCTCGACCATCGACTTTGACATTCTTCCGGATCTGAAGGCTCGCTCCCTGGCCATCACCGCCGACCGGGACATCTCCAAGGTGGCCTCGCTGCGACTGGGCGTCGGCGAGGCGCTGGACGACTTCAAGAGCTTCAACCTGACCGCCAGCAGCACCTTCAAGCTGCGCTACGGGGACCTGGCCCTGACCGCCGACTACAACAACGCCGACCGGAGCTGGGAAACCGGCGTGCAGCTCAACTTCGGCCTCAGCTACGATCCCTCCCGGGGCGGCTACGGCGTGACGCGGCCGGGTCCCGGATCGGGCGGCAGCGTCCTGTTCGAGGCCTTCCTGGACCGCAACGGCAACGGCATCTTCGACGCCGGCGACGAGCCGGTGCCCAACGTCACCGTCGAGGGCGGCGACAAGCATGCGGTGACCGGTAAGGACGGTCGCGTCTTCATCACCGGCCTGGGCGCAGGCCCCACCGCCCGCCTGCTCGTCGGGCTGGAGAACGTCGAGAACACCTCGGTGCAGGCCCCGCCCGGCACGATCCAGTTCACGCCGCACGCCGGCAGCTTCACCATCATTCGCTATCCCATGCGCCCCACCGGCGAAATCATGGTGAAGGTCTCGCTGCGGCGTCCGGACGGAGCCCTTGTTGGGCTTTCGGCGGTGCAGGTGCGGATGGTCGGCGACAAGGCCCAGGTCGTCGAGGCCAAGACGGAGTTCGACGGCTCGGCCAATTTCCAGAGCCTGCCCGCCGGGACCTATCACCTGGAGCTCGACCCCGATCAGGCCGCCCGGCTCCGCATGAGCCTGGTCAAGCCCGTCACCGTCACCATCAAGGGCGACGGCGAGTTCCTTCCCGACGCCGAAGCGGAAGTGAAATTCCAGCCGCGACCCGAGGAGAAGCCCCAAGACTCCGCATCATTGGAAGTTAAGTGATTTCGGTGTAACGAGACTCATGAAGGCAAGTAAGTCTCAGGTGAGATCGGGGCTCCCAAGTATATTTCAACCGCTTGGTGTGTTGTTCGCCCTGCTCGCGGCGATTGCATTCGCGCCGGCCGCGCAGGCCCAGAGCTATAGCGTCGGCAACGCCAGCCTCGGGACGATCGCTGCGGCCGCCAGCGGCGACACCAGCTTCAGCTTCAATTCGGCTAGCGGCGCGGTGACGAAGAACAGCGGCGCCGGCGCCCGGGTGTCGGCCGGAACCGCCCGCGCCAGCGTCACCATCACCTGTTCGGTGGCCTACTGCGACAAGGGCAATACGGTCGTAACGGTGGGATCGGTCGGATCGCCGAGCGGGCGCGCCAAGGCGCTGTCGGCCTTCAATGTCACCATGGGCGCAGGCGCCGTGCTGGCGAGCGGGCCGACGGGCAGCAATCCCGTCACCTTCACGCTCAAGCCGATCGGCAAGAGCGCGGCCGCCACGGTCTACATCGGCGCCAGCCTCTCGATCGCCGGCGACGAGACGACCCTGGCGACGGGTTCCGCCGCCTCCGGCTTCTATCTCGCGACCACCGACTCCAAGGGCGCCAGTTCGTCGAGCACAAGCGGGTCGGCGACGGCCACGGTCTTCCGGCGGCTTTCCATCGCCAAGGGCTCGGACCTGGCGTTCGGCCGCATCGTCAAGCCTGCGACGGGAACCGGGGGCGTCGTGAGCGTGACGACCGCGGGGGCGCGGGTCGCCTCCGGCGGCGCGATCCTGCTGAGCTCCACGTTCTCGCGCGCTGCCTACACCGTCACCGGCGAAGGCGGTCAGACCCTCGCGGTGACCGTGCCGTCCAGCTTCACCATGTCGAACGGGACCAACGCCCTGAGCGTGACCACCAGCAACACCGCGATCGGCATCACCGGCCTGACGGGCAGCCTCGGCGCCGCCGGGACCTACAGCTTCTACGTGGGCGGCTCGATCCCGATCGCGCCCGCGACGCCCACGGGGGCCTACGCCGGGACCTTCGCCGTGACAGTGGCTTACAACTGAGACGCGGCGCCGTTCTTGCGGCGCAGCCGACAAATTCAGCGTGCCGGGCGCCTAGGTTGTTCCCACGGGGATCAAGCTGTACCAGACCGGCACATGGGGACTGACGAATGCCGACGCTCACCTTCGACACGACGCCCGCCGGCCTCTTCGCCAGCTACGGCGAATCCCAGTTCACGTTGACGACGCAGCAGGCGACTGACCTGCACCTGACGGACGTCCTGTGGAACGGCGGCCTGACGTCGCCGCAGGGGACCGGCGGATACCTCATCAACGAATACAGCCAGGACACGGTCGTCCTGAAATACAGCGGCACGACGACGTTCGGGGTCCTTTCGCTGGACGTGAACGGCTACCGGAACGCCGGCTTCGACGCCAACAACAACGTCATTCCCGGCTCATCGACGGTGAGCTTCAACTTTACCGGCGTGCGGGCCGACTACACCGAGGTGCACTTCACCTTCACGACCGATGCGGTCGACGGCTTCCAGCAGGTGGTCTTGCCGACCGACTTCGCCACCGGTCTCACCGCCCTCACCTGGACGACGACCAACCCGGTGGAAGCCTGGGGCGCGTTCGACAACGTGTCGCTCGTGGTCGACACCACGCAGGCGCCGCCGCCGGTGACGCCGCCCCCGGTCACGCCGCCGCCCGTCAACCACGCCCCCGTCGCCGTGCAGGACGTCGCGGCGGCCACGGTCCACGGCACGGTGCTGATCAATGTCCTCGGCAACGACACCGATGCGGACGGCGACACGCTTGGCATCGCCGGCTTCGGGCCCAGCGCGTCGGCGATCAGCGCGAGCCTGAGCGCCAAGAGCGCGCTCGGCGCGACCATCAGCTTCCAGAGCGGGCAACTGCTGTACACCGCCAACGCCGTCAGCTTCGACGCCGTGGCTCCCGGCCACAGCGTCACCGACACCTTCTACTACACCGTGACCGACGCGGCCGGCGCCACGAGCACGGCGTCCGTGACGGTGACGGTCAGCAGCCCGCCCCCGCCTCCCGCGCCGCCGCCGTCGGCCACCGGCCCGGACATCGTCGGCGGCAATCATCCGCAGGTCCTCAACGGCACGGCGCTGGGCGAGCAGATCTTCGGCGGCAACAGCTCGGACGTCCTGATGGGCAACGGCGGGGCCGACACCCTGCACGGCAATAACGGCGCGGACCTGCTCTACGGCGGAGCCGGCAACGACCTGCTGCTGGGCGACAACGGCTCCGACCTGCTGGACGGCGGCGCCGGCAACGACACGCTGACCGGCGGAAACAGCCCCGACGCCTTCGTGTTCAGCCAGCACTTCGGGCTCGACACGATCACCGACTTCGACAGCAAGAACGAAGTCATCACCATGAGCCGCTCGACCTTCTCGTCGTTCAACGACCTGAAGGCCCACGCCGTGCAGAGCGGCGCCAACGTGGTGATCACCCACGACGCCGACGAAGTCCTGACCCTGCTGAACGTGAAGCTGTCGGCGCTCAACTCCGGCGACTTCCTGTTCGTCTAGGCAAGCCGCACCTTCGCCAGGCGACACCGGCCCCTGGCTGCGTATAGACTGCCGGAAACAGGGGAGACCGCCATGAACCGCCTCGTCGCCATCCTTGCCGCCGGCGTCGCGCTGACCGCAGCGCCCGCCTGGGCGGACCTGCAGCCCGGAGCCAAGGCCCCCGAGTTCACGGCCCCCGCCTACCTCGCCGGCCAGCCCTTCACCTACAAGCTCTCCGACGCCCTGAAGAAGGGCCCGGTGGTGGTCTATTTCTTCCCGTCGGCGCATACCAAGGGCTGCAACCTCGAGGCCCACCTGTTCTCCGAGGCCATCGACCAGTTCAAGGCCGAGAAGGCCTCGGTGATCGGCGTCACCGCCGGCAAGGTCGACGAGCTCGCCGACTTCTCCAAGGAGACCGAGCACTGCGGCGGCAAGTTCCCGGTGGCCGCCGATCCCGGCGCCAAGATCGCCAGGCAGTACGACGCGCCCCTGAAGATCGCCGGCGTCACCATCCCGAAGGACCTGTCGGCGCGGACGTCCTACGTGGTCGCTCCCGACGGCAAGATCCTCGCGGCCTACACGAACATGGACCCCTCGGAGCACGTCAACCAGACGCTGGGGGCCGTGAAGGCCTGGCGGGCCAGCCACAAGTAGGCGGCGGGCCACACGTCGCCGGGACGACCGCGGGGCTGAAAAACCTTGCTCGGCGGGCGGATTTCCCTTATTTGCCCGCCTCTTCACGGAAGACGGTCTCACGCGGAACGCGAATGGGCCGGGAAACCCCCGGTCGCCGCGCTTGAGAGCCATCGTATCCGGCGGACCTTCCGCCGCCGGACGCGCCGTCTCCCAACTGGAAGAAGGAACCTATGGCGCTCTACGAACACGTAGTCATCTCGCGGCAGGATATCTCGCCGCAACAGGCCGAAGCCCTCAACGACACCCTCAAGGGTCTGATCGAAACCGGCGGCGGATCCGTCGCCAAGATCGAGTACTGGGGCCTGCGCAACCTGACCTACCGGATCAAGAAGAACCGCAAGGGTCACTATTCCCTGCTCGCCATCGACGCGCCCGCCGACGCGGTGAAGGAGATGGAACGCCAGCTGTCGATCAACGAAGACGTGCTGCGCTACCTGACCGTCCGCGTCGAAGAGCTGGACCTCGAGCTTTCCCCGATCCTCGCCCGCCGCGATCGCGACCGCGAACGCGAACCGCGCCGGGATGATTTCGCTCCGAAGGAAGGGGGCTTCTGATGACCGACGAAACCGCAACCGCTCCCGCCGCGGGAGCCGCCGCGGGCGGCCAACGCCGTCCGTTCTTCCGTCGCCGCAAGGTGTGCCCGTTCTCCGGCGCCAACGCCCCGAAGATCGACTACAAGGACGTCAAGCTCCTGCAGCGCTACGTTTCCGAGCGCGGCAAGATCGTGCCGTCGCGCATCACCGCGGTGTCGGCGAAGAAGCAGCGTGAACTGGCCAAGGCCATCAAGCGCGCCCGCTTCCTCGCCCTCCTCCCCTACGTCGTGAAGTAAGGGAGACTGAGCACATGAAAGTCATTCTGCTCGAACGCGTGGAAGGCTGGGGTGGCCTCGGCGACGTCGTCAACGTCAAGGACGGCTACGCCCGCAACTACCTGCTGCCGCGCTCCAAGGCGCTGCGTGCGAACTCGGCGAACCTGAAGGTCTTCGAAGGCCAGCGCGCCGAGATCGAAGCCCGCAACGCCCGCGCCAAGGCCGAGGCCGGCAAGGCCGGCGAAGGCCTGGACGGCACGTCCTACATCCTGATCCGTCAGGCCGGCGAGAGCGGTCAGCTCTACGGCTCGGTGGCGGGACGCGACGTGTCTGACGCGGTCACCGCGGCCGGCGGCAAGGTGGAACGCGCGATGGTCGTGCTCGACAAGCCGATCAAGACGCTCGGCCTGCACGAGGTGAAGATCCGTCTGCACCCCGAGGTCACCGTCACCGTCACGCTCAACATCGCCCGCAGCCAGGACGAAGCCGAGCGCCAGGCGCGCGGCGAGAACGTGATCAACTCGCAATTCGAGGAAGACCGGATCGCCGACGAACAGGCGGTCGCCGACCTCCTCGAAGGTGGCGCGGGCTCGATCGAAGGCAATTACGTCGAGGCGTAAGCCCTGGCGAAATCGCTGGACTGAATCGCGGCGCGGGAGCTTCTCCCGCGCCGTTTTTCGTCAGCGCTCGTCGTAGAGCCGGCGCAGCACCGCCGGCGCCAGGCCCGGCAGGTCCTCGGCGATCAGGCCCGGGCCGTGCAGGTCGGCCGCCTCGGCGTGGATCCAGGCCGCCGCGCAGGCCGCCTCGAAGCTCTCCATGCCCTGCGCCACCAGGCCGCCGATGAAACCGGCCAGCACGTCGCCGGAGCCGGCGGTGGCGAGCCACGGCGAGCCGTTGACGTTGACCGCCGTGCGGCCGTCCGGCGCCGCCACCACCGTGTCCGGCCCCTTCAGCAGCACCACCGCATCGGCCCGCTCGGCGGCGCGCCGGGCCGCGGTGATCCGCTCCGGCGCGGAGGCCAGCAGGCCCGGGAACAGCCGCTCGAACTCGCCGGGATGCGGGGTGAGCACGTCGTCGCGGTCGAGCACCGAGAACAGCTCTTCCGGATCGTCGCGGAACACGGTGATGGCGTCGGCGTCCAGCACCAGCGCCGCGCCCGTGCGGGCCAGCGCCAGGACGTTGAGCAGGGTGGTCTCGGTGACGCCCGCCGCCGGCCCGATCACCGCCACGTCCACATCGGCGGCGGCCTGCTCCAGCTCCAGGTCGGTCTCGAAGGCGCGCAGCATCACCGCCTCCAGGTGGGCGGCGTTCACCGCCAGCGCGTCGGGCGGCGACAGCACGGTCACCAGTCCGGCCCCGATCCGCAGGCCCGCTCGCGCGGACAGCCGCGCCGCACCGGTGCTCCACGCCTCGCCGCTCACCACGATCAGCCGCCCGCGGGCATGCTTGTGCGACGTCGCGGACGGCCAGGGGAAGCGGCTGAGCCACAGCTCCGGCCCGTTCTCCACCAACCGCGAGCTGGTGGCGCCCAGGCCGATGTCGGCGACGACGATCTCGCCGCAGCGGCCGCGGCCGGGCTCGAGCACATGGGCGGGCTTCTTGGCGTGGAAGGTGACGGTGAGTCCGGCGCAGACGCTGGCGCCCCGCGCCAAGCCCGTGTCCCCCGGCAGCCCGCTCGGCACGTCGACGGCCACCACCCGCTCCGGCCGCTCGGCCATGCGCAGGGCCGCCGCAGCCGCCTCCCCGTCCAGCGGCCGCGAGAGGCCGGCGCCGAACAGCGCGTCGATCCACAGCACCGGCTCCAGGCGGCCTGCCAGCGGCGCGGTCGGGCCGGTCCAGCGGGCCCGTGCGGCCCTGGCGTCATCGGTCGCCGGCTCGCGCAGGGCGCGGACCTCCACCGGCCAGCCCCGGCCGGCCAGGACGCGGGCGATCACATAGCCGTCGCCCCCGTTGTTGCCCGGACCGCACAGCACCAGGGCCGGCTGCGGCCGGAACCGCGCGCAGATCGCGTCGGCCACAGCCGTCCCGGCCCGCTCCATCAGCTCCACGCCGGAGGTCCCAGCGGCGATGGCGGCCGCATCGGCCGCGGCCATCTCCGCCACGGTGAGGATCTGGCGCGGCCCCCCGGCCTGTTCCACGGACCTGTTCAAAGGACCCCGGTGGCGGCTTCCCGCCCCTTCTCGACCAGGGTCAGGGTTTCGCCGTCGGTTTCCAGCACGGTGATCGAAGCGTGGTCCGGGCGGAAGCTCAGCACCCGGTCGTCGCCGGCCAGCAGCGAGATGACGGCATTGATGGCCACATAGTGCGAGAACACCGCCGTGCCGCCCCGGGCGGCGACCGCGCGGGCGATGTCGCGCCGCCAGGCGTCATAGTCGAGGTCGCCGTCGATCTGCGCCCAGGTCCCCTGGAACGAGCGCCGGAGCCAGGGCCCGCGGTCGGCCTGGGCGAGCGCCCTCGGCGTCGGGATCTCGCCGACGATGGGGTCCACCTGCACCGCGACCCCCAGCGCCGCGGCGGTCGGCTCGGCCGTTTCACGGCAGCGGCGCAGCGGCGAGCTCACCACCAGCTGCGGCCGCTCGGCCGCCGGCAGGGCCATCAGCCAGTCACGCGCCGCGCGGGCCTGCGCCTGGCCGGTTCCGTCGAGTCCGGGGTCGTCGTCGGCCTCGCCCCAGACGGCGGCGGGCTTGCCGTGGCGGATCAGGTAGAGGCGGGTCATCGATCAATCCGGGATGAACAGGTTGGTCTGGCCGTCGTCGGCGGGACGCACGGTCCCGGTGCGCCCCACCTGCTCCACCGCCTCGAAGGCCGTCAACGTCTCGGGATCGGCCGGCGTGTGCGCCACGAACCGCCGGTCCGAGGCGTCGCGCCCGATCACGATGCCCAGGAACGGACCCTCGCGGCGGTGGACCACGGTGTAGGTTTCGATCCTGGCGGCGCCTTGCGGCTGTTCGATGACGGCTGGATGCGGCAGGGCGTCGATCTGGCGCTGCAGGACGCCAGGGTCCTCGCGCTCGAAGGGACGGCCGGGCGATCGGGTCGAATAGACGCCGGTCGACTGCTTGGTCAGGAACCAGCCGTTGGCGGTCACCAGACCGTAGGCCCCGGGCCGGCGCCGCAGCTTCTGCATCATCCCGGCGATCGAGTGCATGGCGTAGTTGTTGCCGGGGCCGCCGGCGTACGGCAGGCCGCCGGTGACGGTCAGGCCGCGCGGATCGTCCAGCGCCAGGCCGAGTTCCTCCGCCCCGATCTCCACCGCCACCGGGAAGCAGGAATAGAGGTCGATCAGGCCGATGGCGTCCAGCCCGACGCCGGCCATCTCCAGCGCCCGCTGGCCGGTCAGCCGCATGGCGGGGCTGGAGTGGAAGTCCTGCCGGTCGATGGGATTCCACAGGTCGGCGGCGTCGGCGCAGCCGTGCAGGTAGACCCACCTGTCTTCCGGCACGCCCAGTTCGCGGGCCTTGCGCTCGCTGGCGACGATCACCGCGGCCGACTGGTCGACCTCCATGATGGCGTTGAGCAGCTTCGGATAGGGAAAGCCCACCATCCGGTTCTTCTCCGAGACGGCGACCAGCTCCTCCGCCGTGCGCTCGACGGGGAACCAGGCCTCGGGATTCTCCGCCGCGACCTTGGTGAAGGGCGCGAACAGCTCGCCCAGCCGGCGCTGGTGGTCGGGGATCGAGCGGCGGTCGCGGGCCCGGAGCGCGTTCTCGAACAGCGGATAGGTGTTGATCGGCCGGCCGAGGCCGTGGCGGGCTTCGTAGGGGCTGACGCCGGGCCGCGGATCGCCGATCCGCTCGGGCGCCGGCAGCTCCTGGTCCTCGCGCCAGTCGTCGAAGCCCAGCCCCCGGGTGAGCCGCTTGACCGCCGAGCCCAGGAACTCGCAGCCCACTGCAAGGCCAAGCTCGGTCTCGCCGCGGGCGATCCGCTCGCAGAGCACGTTCACCAGCTGCTGCGGGGTGTTCCCGCCCATGTGCGAATAGACCGCCCAGCGCGGGCTGGCGCCGATCTGTTGCGACAGGCTGGCGGGGGGATTGGAGGCGTGCGGCACGGCCCGGCCGCCGCCCGGCGCGTCGACCGTGAAGCCGACCACGGCGAGCGCGTCGATCGCCGCCAGCTGGCGGGCCGACAGCCCGGCGTCCAAGGCCGCGCGTTCCGCCGCAAGTTTCAGCAGGGCGACCGGCGACGGCGAAGCTGCCGGATCGCCGCGATAGCTGAATTGGCCCGCTCCGATCATAACTGGAGTGTTGTCGCCCATTCCCTGCCCGCCTCCGCACCCCGGTCAGCGGCGATCCTAGGCGCCGGAACCGCGCTCACAAGGCGAAACCCGCACTGACCGGTTTTTGACCTCTAGGCGCCTTCTTTTCGGGCGCCGGTCAAAGTTCAAGGCGCGGAAGGCCCGGCGCAGCGTGGCCGCCCTTGTCGCCCGACGCTGCGGCGTGCTCCGTCCGCGGCGACCGCCGGGGCGGCGTCGCACGGGTGCAAGCGGGCCATGAAGAAGATCGAAGCCGTCATCAAGCCGTTCAAGCTGGACGAGGTGAAGGAAGCCCTGCAGGAGCTCGGCGTCCAGGGCATGACGGTGATCGAGGCCAAGGGCTACGGACGCCAGAAGGGCCAGACCGAGCTTTACCGCGGCGCCGAGTACGTCGTGGACTTCCTGCCCAAGATCAAGATCGAGGTCGTGGTGGCCGATGACCAGCTCGACCGCGCCCTGGAAGCGATCGCCGGCGCCGCGCGCACCGGCCGCATCGGCGACGGCAAGATCTTCGTCTCCGAGATCATCGACATCATGCGCATCCGGACCGGGGAAACCGGCCCGGCGGCGATCTAAGCCAACCCAATATCGAGATAACCAAAGGGGATCATGACCATGGCCACCTCCAAAGACATCCTGGCCCAGATCAAGGAAAAGGACGTCAAATACGTCGACGTCCGCTTCACCGACGTCCGCGGCCAGATGCAGCACGTCACCTTCGACATCGACCTGGTCGACGAGGAGTTCCTCAACGACGGCACGATGTTCGACGGCTCTTCGATCGCCGGCTGGAAGGCGATCAACGAGTCCGACATGAAGCTGCGGCCGGACCTGGCCTCGGCCCACATCGACCCGTTCTACCAGCAGACCACGATGGTGCTGTTCTGCGACGTGGTGAACCCGGACACCAACACCCCCTACAACCGCGACCCGCGGTCGATCGCCAAGCAGGCGCTGACCTATGTGAAGTCGGCCGGCATCGGCGACACCGTCTTCTTCGGCCCCGAGGCCGAGTTCTTCATCTTCGACGACGTCCGCTGGGGCACCTCGCCCGAAAACACCTTCTACGCCTACGACTCCTCCGAGCTGCCGCTGAGCTCGACCAAGTCGTTCCCGGAAGGCAACATGGGCCACCGCCCGGGCCCCAAGGGCGGCTACTTCCCGGTCAACCCGACGGACTCCGGCCAGGACCTGCGCGGCGAGATGCTGGCGGTGATGGGCGAGCTGGGCATGATGCCTGAAAAGCACCACCACGAGGTGGCGCCCGCCCAGCACGAGCTCGGCCTGAAGTTCTCCGACCTGCTGACCATGGCCGACCGCCTTCAGCTCTATAAGTACGTGATCAAGAACGTCGCCCACGCCTACGGCAAGACCGCGACCTTCATGGCCAAGCCGATGTTCGCCGACAACGGCTCGGGCATGCACGTGCACCAGTCGATCTGGAAGGACGGCAAGCCGCTGTTCGCCGGCGACAAGTACGCCGGCCTCTCGGACATGTGCCTCTGGTACATCGGCGGCATCATCAAGCACGCCAAGGCCATCAACGCCTTCGCCAACTCGACGACCAACTCCTACAAGCGCCTGGTGCCGGGCTACGAAGCCCCGGTGAAGCTGGCCTACTCGGCCCGCAACCGCTCGGCCTCCATCCGCATCCCGCACGTCGACTCGCCGAAGGGCAAGCGGATCGAAGCCCGCTTCCCCGACCCGATGGGCAACCCCTACCTGACCTTCGTGGCCCTGCTGATGGCCGGCCTCGACGGGATCGAGAACAAGATCGATCCGGGTCCGGCCATGGACAAGAACCTCTACGACCTGCCGCCGCGCGAGCAGAAGAAGGTCCCCGAGGTCTGCGGTTCGCTGCGCGAGGCGCTCGAGAATCTCGACAAGGACCGCGCCTTCCTCAAGAAGGGCGGCGTCATGGACGACGACTTCATCGACTCCTACATCGAGCTGAAGATGGAGGAAGTCATGCGCCTCCAACTCCACCCGCACCCGGTGGAATTCGACATGTACTTCAAGTGCTAGTCGACGTCGGCTGACGCGAGGCAAGAGGGCCGCGGAGCAATCCGCGGCCCTTTTTGCTGCCGAACACCGGTCGCCATTTGCCCGCCGGCGCGAAGCAGACCTACAAATGCTGCACCTCCTGGCATCAAGGTGCACCTGCGTTGAAACTTGCCCTCGTCGCTTTCGCTTCCCTGCTGGCGCTCGCCGGTTCCGCCGCAGCCCAGCCCTCCGAGGGCCCGCAGCCGGCGCCCATGCCGCCGCCGATCGCCGCCCCGCAGGACGTGGCCTTTCCGGGCGTCCTGCGCCTGGATGTGGACGCCACCGACCTCGATCGGCGGATCTTCCGGGTCAAGGAGACCATCCCCGTCCCCCGCGCCGGGCCGATGACCCTGCTCTACCCGGCCTGGCTTCCCGGCAACCATTCGCCCAGCGGCCCGCTGGACAAGGTCGCCGGCCTGATCGTCCGCGCCAACGGCCAGCCGATCGCCTGGACCCGCGACCCAGTGAACGTCTTCGCCTTCCACGTGGACGTGCCGCAAGGCGCCGCCGCCCTGGACGTCGAGTTCCAGTACGTCTCGCCCACCGCCACGGACCAGGGCCGGGTGGTGATGACGCCGGAGATGCTGAACCTGCAGTGGAACGCGGTGGCGCTCTATCCGGCGGGCTATTTCACCCGCCGTATCCAGGTCGATCCCAGCGTGCGCCTGCCGGCCGGCTGGGGTTTCGGCGCCGCCCTGGAGACCGCCTCGACCGTGGCCGGCGTGACCCGGTTCAAGCCGGTCGGCTTCGACACCCTGGTGGACTCGCCGATGTTCGCCGGCCGCTACTTCAAGCAGATCGACCTCGATCCGGGCGGCCGTTCGCCGGTGCGCCTCAACATCGTCGCCGATCGTCCCGAGCTGCTGGAGATCAAGCCCGAGCAGGTCGAACTGCACCGCGCCCTGATCCGGCAGGCGGACAGGCTCTACGGCGCGCGGCACTACGACCACTACGACATGCTGCTGGCGCTGACCGAACGCATGGGCGGCATCGGCCTGGAGCACCACCGGTCGAGCGAGAACGGCACGACGCCGGACTACTTCACCGAATGGGCCCGGAACGCCCCGGCCCGCAACCTGCTGCCGCACGAGTACAACCACTCCTGGGACGGCAAGTACCGCCGGCCCGCGGACCTGTGGACGCCGACCTTCAACGTGCCGATGCGCGACAGCCTGTTGTGGGTCTACGAGGGCCAGGACCAGTACTGGGGCTATGTGCTGGGCGCGCGTTCCGGGCTGAACACCGTGCAGCAGACCCTCGACGCCCTGGCCAGCACCGCGGCGGCCTATTCCGACGGCCGGCCGGGCCGCAAGTGGCGCAGCGTCGAAGACACCACCAACGACCCGATCATCGCCCAGCGCCGACCGATCCCGTGGCTCAGCTGGCAGCGCAGCGAGGATTACTATTCGGAAGGCCAGCTGGTCTGGCTCGACGCCGACACGCTGATCCGCGAGAAGTCCGGCGGCAAGAAGTCCCTCGACGACTTCGCCCGCGCCTTCTTCGGGATGAACGACGGCAGCTGGACCGAGCTGACCTACACCTTCGACGACGTGGTCGCCGCTCTCAACCAGGTCATGCCCTACGACTGGGCCGGCTTCCTGACCGCCCGGATCCGCCAGGTCGCGCCGGAGCCGCCGCTCGCCGGCCTCGCCCGCGGCGGCTACCGGCTGGTCTACACCGACAAGCCCACCGAGTTCTGGAAGGACAACGAGGCGTCGCGGAAGATCGTCGACCTGACCTATTCGCTGGGCCTGGTGCTCAACCGCGAGACGACGCTCACCAGCGTCCTGTGGGACAGCCCCGCCTTCAAGGCGGGGCTGACGGTCGGCGACAAGATCGTGGCGGTCAACGGCATCGCCTACGACACCGAGCGGCTGAAGGAGGCGATCACCGCGGCCAAGGGCGGCCAGCCGGTCAGCCTGCTGGTCAAGGACGGCGACCACTACCGCACCGTGGCGATCGACTACCGCGACGGCCTGCGCTACCCGCGCCTGGAGCGGATCCCCGGCACGCCGGACCGCCTCGCGGCCATCTACGCGCCGAGGAAGTAGGCCCTGCGCGGACGAAGGCGGCGGCTGCGCCGCATTGCCTTCGTCCGCCCGCCGATTCATACCGGGGGACCCAGAATCGCGACACCCTCCCCCACATGCCGAAGCCTTCCACCCAGTCCCTGCCCGACCTGTTCGACGATGCGCTGAACCCTGCGCCGGCCGCCCCGCTGGCGGAGAGCCATGAGCCGCGCCCCGACCCGGTGGCGGTGGGCCTGAAGGCGCCGTCCGGCTACTCGGCCAAGGACATCGAGGTCCTCGAGGGCCTGGAGCCGGTCCGCAAGCGGCCGGGCATGTACATCGGCGGCACTGACGAGCGGGCCCTGCACCACCTGTTCGCCGAGGTGCTGGACAACGCCATGGACGAGGCGGTCGCCGGCCACGCCAAGGTCATCGAGGTCAGCCTCGACGCCGACGGCCAGTTGACGGTCAAGGACGACGGCCGCGGCATCCCCGTCGACCCGCACCCGAAGCACCCCGGAAAGTCGGCGCTGGAGGTCATCATGACCGTCCTGCACTCCGGCGGGAAATTCTCGGGCAAGGCCTACGAGACCTCCGGCGGCCTGCACGGCGTCGGCGTCTCGGTGGTCAACGCGCTCTCCGAACGGGTCGAGGTCACCGCCTGGAAGGACGGCTTCGAGTGGCGCCAGGCCTTCACCCGCGGCAAGCCGCTGGGCGGCATCGAGAAGCTCGCCCCCACCCGCAAGCACGGCACCGCCATCGCGTTCACGCCCGACCCGGTGATCTTCGGCGAAGGCGTGGCCTTCAAGCCCGCCCGCCTCTACCGGATGGCCCGCTCCAAGGCCTACCTGTTCGGCGGCGTCGAAATTCGCTGGAAGTGCGACCCGGCGCGCATCCACGACCAGACGCCGGCCGAGGCGGTGTTCCGCTTCCCCAATGGCCTCGCCGACTTCCTGGCCGAGCGGGTCAAGGACATCGAGACCGTCACCCCGGAGCCGTTCGCCGGCCGCTACGCCCGCCCGGGCGAGGCCGGCAAGGTCGAGTGGGCGATCACCTGGACGCCGGCCGGCTTCGGCGAAGCCGACGGCTTCATGCAGTCCTACTGCAACACCGTGCCGACCCCGGAAGGCGGCACCCACGAGGCGGGCCTGCGCGCGGCGCTGACGCGGGGGCTCAAGGCCTACGCCGAGCTCACCGGCGAGAAGCGCGGCGGCCTGCTGACCGCCGAGGACGTGGTGGCCCAGGCCGGGGCCCTGGTCAGCGTCTTCGTCGCCAATCCGGAATTCCAGGGCCAGACCAAGGAGCGGCTGTCCTCGGCCGACGCCCAGCGGCTGGTGGAAAACGCCCTGCGCGATCCCTTCGACCACTGGCTCACCGCCCAGCCCAAGGCCGCCACCGCCCTCCTGCAGTTCGTCATCGAGCGCGCCGAGGAGCGGCTGAAGCGGCGCAAGGACAAGGAAGTCGCCCGCGCCTCGGCCACCCGCAAGCTGCGCCTGCCCGGCAAACTGGCCGACTGTTCGGGCCAGGCCACCGACGGCACCGAGATCTTCCTGGTCGAAGGCGACTCGGCCGGCGGCTCCGCCAAGCAGGCGCGTGACCGCCGCACCCAGGCGATCCTGCCGCTGCGGGGCAAGATCCTCAACGTCGCCTCGGCGTCGCTGGACAAGATGGGCGGCAACAAGGAGCTGTCCGACCTGATGCTGGCGCTCGGCGTCCAGGGCGGCTCGAAGTTCAAGGAAGAGGACCTGCGCTACGAGCGGGTGGTCATCATGACCGACGCCGACGTGGACGGCGCCCACATCGCCAGCCTGCTGATCACCTTCTTCTACCGCACCATGCCGGAGATGATCCGCTCGGGCCGCCTCTACCTGGCGCTGCCGCCGCTCTATCGCCTGAGCCACGGGACCAAGGTGGTCTACGCCCGCGACGACGCCCATCGCGACGAGCTGCTGGCCACCGAGTTCAAGGGCAAGAAGCCGGAGATCAGCCGCTTCAAGGGCCTGGGCGAGATGATGCCGGCGCAGCTGAAGGAGACCACCATGGATCCTTCCAAGCGCACCCTTGCGCGCGTCACCCTGCCCCGCGCCGAGGAGGCGGTGGAGAGCCTGGTGGAGCAGCTGATGGGCCGCAAGCCCGAGTTGCGCTTCCAGTTCATCCAGGAAAACGCCGAGTTCGCGGTCGCCGACCTCGACGTCTAGGACCGGAACACGGTTCAGCCTGCGCACGTTTGGCCTATGAGACCAGGAGGTCGCCGATGGCCAAGAAAACGAAGAGCTTCCTGCCCAAGCGGATCGCGGGCGTGAAGGTGCCGAAGTCGGTGCGCAAGGGCCGGCTGGGCGAACTGCTCGCCTCGCGGACCGGCCAGGCGCTGATCGCCGAAGCCCTTATGGCGGCCGGCGCGGTCGGCGCGGCGAAGAAGACCGCCGACAGTCCCAAGGCGCAGCATCTAATGGCCGACGCAGCGGACAAGATGAAGACCCTCGGCGGTGACGCCAAGCACAAGGCCGGGGACGCCAAGGACAAGGTGGAGGAGGCAGGCTCGACCTTCGCCTTCGCGCTCGGCGAGGCCGCCCGCTCGTTCGCCGCCGCCCTCGATCGCCACAACGGCATCCCCCACGACGGGGACTTGTCCGGAGCCAGCGAGACCTGGACGCCCGACTACGGCGGGCCCGACGACGGAAAAAAAAAGCAAGCCGCGCCCGAGGCGGGGCCGCTGTTCTGACCACCGTTGGCCGGCGCTACCCCGCGGCAAGCGCGTGGACGAGCGGACTTGAGCCGCGCGACGCCGGCCTCGCCGGGCGACTGGCCGCCATCGGCACGCGGGGGCTGGTGCGGTTCGCCCGCTGGCGGGGTCGCAAGGAGGCCGAGGCGGAATTTGCACGGGCTTCGACGAACTCGACTTTCCGAGGCTTCATACAGATCAACCTGATCCGGCCGCGATGACCGCGCGGACCGGCCGATTCGGGCTCCCTGAACCCCGGCGGCGCCGAACGCGTTGACTTGTCGTGTGCTGTCCGTATCTTCCGCGCGCGTGGCGATCTCCGTCCGCGCCGCCGCGGTACGCCAGCCTCAATTCCTATCCGAGGGATACGGCGCGGCCCCGCTCTTATCGTAACGAATGACCGAATTTTCAGAACTGGGCCTCTCGCCTGCGACCCTGCAGGCCGTCGCCGACACCGGTTACACGACCGCAACACCCATCCAGGCGGAGGCCATTCCCTTCGCGCTGCAGGGCCGCGACGTGCTGGGCATCGCCCAGACCGGCACCGGCAAGACCGCCGCCTTCACCCTTCCGATGATCGACCGGCTGAAGGCCGGCCGCTCCAAGGCGCGCATGCCGCGCGCCCTGGTCATCGCCCCCACCCGTGAGCTGGCCGACCAGGTCTCGCTGTCCTTCGAGAAGTACGCCAAGGGCCAGAAGCTCTCCTGGGCGCTCTTGATCGGCGGCGTCTCCTTCTCCGACCAGGAGTTGAAGCTCGACCGCGGCGTGGACGTGCTGATCGCCACCCCGGGCCGCCTGCTCGACCACTTCGAGCGCGGCAAGCTCCTGATGACCGGGGTGCAGATCATGGTCGTCGACGAGGCCGACCGGATGCTCGACATGGGCTTCATCCCGGACCTCGAGCGCATCTTCAAGCTGACGCCGGCCAAGAAGCAGACGCTGTTCTTCTCCGCGACCATGCCGCCGGAGATCACCCGGCTCACCAAGCAGTTCCTCAACGACCCGATCCGCATCGAGGCCTCGCGCCCGGCGACGACGGCGGAGACCATCACCCAGTACCTGGTGCGGATCCCCACCATCGACCCGAAGGCCAAGCGGACAGCCCTGCGGACGCTGATCGGCCGCGACGACGTGCGCAACGGCATCGTCTTCTGCAACCGTAAGTCGGAAGTCGACATCGTCGCCAAGTCGCTGAAGACCCACGGCTTCGACGCCGCCCCGATCCACGGCGACCTCGACCAGACGACGCGGATGCGGACGCTGGAGAGCTTCCGCAACGGCTCGCTGAAGCTGCTCTGCGCTTCCGACGTCGCCGCCCGCGGCCTCGACATCCCCGACGTCAGCCACGTCTTCAACTACGACGTGCCGCACCACGCCGACGACTACGTCCACCGCATCGGGCGCACCGGGCGCGCCGGCCGCTCGGGCCAGGCGTTCATGATCGCCACCCCCGCCGACAGCCGCAACCTCGACAAGGTGCTGAAGCTGACCGGCAAGGCGCCGGAGGAGATCACCCTCGATCTCGACTGGGCCAGCCTGAAGGACGAGCCCCGCGCCGGCCGCGGCGGCGAACGTTCGGGCCGAGGCGGCGAACGCTCCGGCCGCAGCGGCGCACGCCCGGGCCGCGAACGCGACCACGCCCCGCGCGAACAGCGTCCGCGCCACGACCAGGCCTCCACCAGCCCCTTCGACCCCACCGCCGAGGTGGCCCCGGTCGCGGTGACCGCCGAAGCTGCGCCGGCGCAGGAGCCGCGCGCCCCGCGCAGCCGCCGCGCACGCGGCGGGCGTGGCGAACGGGCTGAACGCCCCGAACACGCTGAGCGCACAGAGCGCAGCGAAGCGCGTCCCGCGCCCGCGGCCGCCGAGGCGGCCCCGCCGCCGGTGGCGCGCGAGCCGGAACGGGATCGCGACCGCCCCCGCCGCGACCGGCCGGAGCGCTCCGCGCGTCCGGAGCGGGCCGAACGCGCCGGCGGCCGATCGGAACGCCTCGAGCCGGACCGTCCCGACCGCAACCGTCGCGACCGCGAGGACGGCGACGGCGTCGTGGGCTTCGGCTCCGACGTCCCGGCCTTCCTGGCGAAGGCGCCAGCCCCCCGCCCCGCCGACGACTGATCGGCGGAACCTGCGCGCGCCTTAACCCGGCGTTTGGGCTCAGGCGGTAGCATTGCGGTCGGGAACGGGTGCAAGCGCTGGTTGCGCTGCGCCCTGTCGGGAAGGGCGCCATGGTCGCAGACGTCGAAACCTTGCTGCGTGGACCGAAGGCCTACGGCCTGGCCCGCAAGGCGCTGGAAGCGATGGAAGCGCACAAGGTCTGGCCGACCGCGCTGAACTATGAGCTGTGGGTCCACTACGTCGCGGCCAAGGACAGCCCGCTGGGCGCCGAGATCACCCAGATCATCGCCTCCGGCGAGGCCTTCACCGACATCGTCGGCGAGGCGCTGGCCGCGGAGTTCCTGCCCAAGGCCAAGCTGAACGGCGAGATCCTCGACGCCGGCGACGCCCTGTCGAAGGAATTGGACTCGGTGTCCCGGGCGATCGAATCGGCCCGCGAATCCAGCGAGGCCTATGGCGAACAGCTGGCCACCGCCTCGCAGTCGCTCGAGGTCGAGGACACGGCCGCCTTCAAGACCATCGTCAGCACCCTGACCTCGGCCACCCAGCGCGTGCTGGGCGAGAACAAGACCCTGGAGACCCAGCTCGCCGACACCACCGCCGAGGTGGGCCGGCTGAAGGAGCACCTGGAGCTGGTGCGCCGCGACGCCATGACCGACGGCCTGACCAACCTCGCCAACCGCAAGGCCTTCGACGAGGCGCTGGAGCGGGCCTGCGAGGCGGCGGAGAGCCGCGGCCAGCCGCTGACCCTGGCAGTCATCGACATCGACCACTTCAAGACCTTCAACGACACCTGGGGCCACCAGACCGGCGACCAGGTGATCCGCTACGTGGCCAGCGTCATCGGTCGGGTGGGCGCGGCCCCGCGCACCGCGGCGCGCTATGGCGGCGAGGAATTCGCCCTGGTGTTCCCGGACGAGAGCACCCGCTCGGCGCTGACGACGATGGAGGAGATCCGCGAGGAGATCTCGTCGCGGATCCTGAAGCGCCGGTCGACCAACGAAGACCTCGGCGCCGTCACCGTCTCGGTGGGCCTGGCCGAGCGCCAGCCCGGCGAGGGCGTGACCAGCCTGGTCGAGCGCGCCGACGCCGCCCTCTACGCCTCCAAGCACGCCGGCCGCAACCGCACCTCCGCCGCCGACCCGGTCTCCGCCGCCGCAGCGGCCGCCTGAACCGCCGACGTTTTTCGCTAGCCTGCCGCCGGGGTATGCTCCGCTAGATCGAGCCCGCACAACGAGGCTCGTTCCAGGGAGGACGCCATGGACGGCGCGGCGACGGCAACCAAGGTCAGAACCTCGGCCGAGGACGGTGTGGGCGTCATCACGCTCAGCGATCCCACCACGCTCAACGCGGCGGGCCTGGATCTCATGCGCGAGCTGGTCGCCGCCTTCGAGGGCTTCGTGGCCGACGACGCGGTGCGCGCCATCGTGCTCACCGGTGAAGGCCGGGGCTTCTGTTCCGGCGCGAACCTCTCTGGCGGCGGGGCGGGCGACCGCGGCGCCGCGGCCGGGCCGAACCAGGCGCTGCTGAAGACCTACAACCCGTTCGTCAGCGCGGTGCGCCGCTCGCCCAAGCCCCTGGTGGCCGCGGTGAACGGCGTGGCGGCGGGCGTCGGCGCGTCCCTGGCCCTGGTCTGCGACCTGATCGTCGCGGCGGAGAGCGCCTACTTCCTGCAGGCCTTCCGCCGCATCGGCCTGGTCCCGGACGGCGGCGCCACCTACCTGCTGCCGCGGCTGGTCGGCAAGGCACGCGCCATGGAGCTGACCCTGCTGGGCGAGAAGCTGCCGGCGGCGACAGCGCTGGAGTGGGGCCTGATCAACCGCTGCGTCCCCGACGCCGAGCTGATGCCGAAGGCGATGGAGTTGGCCCGGGCGCTGGCCGACGGGCCGAAGTCGCTGGGCTACACCCGCAACCTGATCTGGGAGTCGCTCGACGCCACCTGGCACGAGCAGATCGAGGCCGAGGCCTACAAGCAGGGCGACGCCGGCCGGACGGAAGACGCCCGCGAGGGCGTGCTGGCCTTCATCCAGAAGCGCGTGGCCCAGTTCAAGGGCCGCTGAGCTCGCTACCCGGGCTCCCTATTCCGCGCTGGCCGGCTCGATGGTGACGCTCTCGCCGCATCCGCAGGCGTCGGTCTCGTTGGGATTGCGGAACACGAACTTGGCCGAGAGCTTGGTCGCCTCGTAGTCGATCTCGGTGCCCACCAGGAACAGCACCGCCTTGGGTTCGACCAGGATGGTGACGCCCTTGTCCTCGACCACCTCGTCCAGCGGGTTGGCGGCCTCGGCGTACTCCAGGACGTACTCCTGCCCGGCGCAGCCGCCGTTCTTCACCCCGACGCGCAGCGCCATATAGGGCTTGTCGGCCTTGCCCATGATCTCGCGCACGCGGTCGGCGGCGCGCTCGGTGAGCGTGACCACCTTCGGCCGGGGCCGGCGGGCGCGGGGTTGTGGGGTGACGGACAGGTTTTCCATCAGAACATGTTCAATTGCAGCTTGGCCTCGTCGGACATCCGCGAGGGATCCCACGGCGGATCGAACACCAGCTCGACCTTGCACGAACGGATCTCGGGCAGTTCGCGCACCGCATCCTCGACCCAGCCGGGCATGTCGCCGGCCACCGGGCAGCCGGGCGCGGTCAGCGTCATGTCGATGACCACGTCCTTGTCGTCCGAGACGTCGACCTTGTAGATCAGCCCCAGCTCGTAGATGTCGACCGGGATCTCCGGGTCGAACACCGTCTTCAGCTTCTCGATCAGCTGGTCGGTCAGGGCGTCCAGCTCGGCCTGGCTGAGCGGCGTCGTCGACTGGGTTTCGATGGCTGCGGCGTCGTCCATGGGGCTCACGTTACGCGAAGAAAGCTTGTGTCTTGGTCAAGGCGTCCACGAAAGCGTCCGCCTCGTCGTGGGTATTATATAGGGCGAAGGAAGCGCGGGCGCTCGATGTGACGCCGAAACGCTTCATCAGCGGCTCGGCGCAGTGCGTCCCGGCCCGCACCGCGACGCCATAACGGTCCAGGATCTGCGCCACGTCGTGGGCGTGCGCCCCGTCGACCGTGAACGACAGGATAGCGCCCTTGTCCGGCGCCTCGCCCAGCACCCGCAGCCAGTTGGCCCCGGCGAGCCGCTCGCGGACGTGCTGGTAGAGCTCGTGCTCGTGGCGGGCGATGGCGATCCGGTCGAGGCCGGAGAGCCAGTCGATGGCCGCGCCAAAGCCGATCGCCTCCAGGATCGGCGGCGTGCCGGCCTCGAAGCGGTGCGGCGGGTCGGCGTATGTGATGGTCTCCAGGCTCACCGCGCCGATCATCTCGCCGCCGCCCTGGTATGGGGGCAAGGCGGCCAGGCGCTCGCCCTTGCCGTAGAGGGCGCCGATACCGGTCGGGCCATAGAGCTTGTGGCCGGAGAAGACGTAGAAATCGACGTCCAGCGCCTTCACGTCCACCGGCTTGTGGGCGATGGCCTGGCAGCCGTCGAGCAGCACCAGGGCGCCGGCCTCATGCGCCATCCGCGTCAGGTCCATCACCGGGTTGATGGTCCCCAGCACGTTGGACATGTGCGACAGCGCCACCACCCGCGTGCGGGGCCCGAGCAGGCTCTGGAAGGCCTCCAGGTCCAGCTGGCCGTCATCGGTGACGGGCGTGAACTTCAGCACCACGCCGCGGCGCTCGCGCAGGAAGTGCCAGGGGACGATGTTGGCGTGGTGCTCCATCTCGGAGAGCAGGATCTCGTCGCCCTCGCCGAGGCTGGCGCCCAGGCCGGCGGCGACCAGGTTGATGGCCTCCGTGCCGCCCTTGGTGAACACCACCTCGTTGGGCTCCGCGCCGATGAAGGCCGCGACCTTCCTGCGGGCGCCCTCGAAGGCCTCGGTGGTCTCGTTGGCCAGGGTGTGCAGGCCGCGGTGCACGTTGGAGTACGAGTGCTCCATGGCGTGGGTCATGGCCTCGATCACCGCCCGTGGCTTCTGGGCCGAGGCGGCGCTGTCGAGGTAGACCAGCGGCTTGCCGTTCACCTGCCGCTTGAGGATCGGGAACTGTTCGCGGATCGCTTCGGCGTCGAAAGCCATGGTCAGCCCTTCAGCCTTTCCGCCACCCAGGCGCGGACCACCTCGCGGGCGGCCTCGTGCTCGATCCGGTCCACCACCTCGCCCACGAAGGCCGCGGTGAGCATCGACCGGGCTTCGGGCTCCGGAATGCCGCGCTGGCGGGCGTAGAACAGCGCCTCGTCGTCCAGGGCGCCCACGGTGTTGCCGTGCGCGCAGGCCACGTCGTCGGCGTAGATCTCCAGCTCCGGCTTGGCGTCCACCTCGGCGCGGTCGGAGAGGATCAGCGCATGGTGGCCCATGCGCGCGTCGGTGCGGTCGGCGCCCTCGGACACCACGATCCGGCCCTGGAAGACGCCGCGCGCCTGGTCGCGGACCACGCCCTTGGTCAATTGCACGGTGGCGCCGTCGGTCCCGGCGTGGGTGACCACCGTGGTCTGGTCGGCGTGGCGCTTGTCGGCCAGCAGGTAGACGCCGTTGAGGCGCAGGCTGGCCTCGCCGCCGGGATGGGCGACGCGGGTCTCGATCCGCTGGCGCCGCGCGCCGGAGGTCAGCACCGTCTGGGAGAAGCTCGCGCCGGGCGACAGGGTCACCTCGGCCTGGCTGACCGACACCGCCTCGGCGTCGTCCTGCG
Organism: Phenylobacterium hankyongense; assembly: GCF_003254505.1. Taxonomy (NCBI): domain Bacteria; kingdom Pseudomonadati; phylum Pseudomonadota; class Alphaproteobacteria; order Caulobacterales; family Caulobacteraceae; genus Phenylobacterium; species Phenylobacterium hankyongense. Next base: position 3,625,077 of record NZ_QFYP01000001.1, read on the forward strand.
CCAGCACGATGCGCTCCACGACCGCGCCCTCGCCGAGGCTGATGGCCAGCGAGGTCTGCGAGAGGTAGCCGCCCTCGCCTTCGTAGCTCTCCAGCAGGCGCAGCCGGCCGCCGGCCGCCACGCTGATGCTCACCCGCGCCGCATGGGCGCCGGCGCCGCGCGCGACGATCCGCAGGGCGTGCTCGGCGCTCTCGCCGGGCCGGACCTCGATGCGGGCGTCGCCACGGCCGTTGGCGATGACCGTCTGCGGCGCCAGGCCATCGAACGGGCCGGCCGGCAGGCCTGCGGGATCGAGCAGGGCCGAGGCGTCCGGCAGCACGCGGACCAGGCCGCGCAGGTCGGTCCAGCGCCAGTCCTCGTCGCGCTTGCCCGGCAGCTCGGCGACGTCGCCGGTCTTGATGGCGGAGGCGAGACTCAAGCGGCCCTCGCGTAGCGGTCGTAGCCTTCGCGCTCCAGCTCGTGGGCCAGTTCCGGCCCGCCGGAGGCGACGATCCGGCCGGCGGCCAGCACATGGACGCGGTCGGGTTTGATGTAGTCGAGCAGGCGCTGGTAATGGGTGATCACCAGCATCGAGCGGTCCGGCGCGCGCAGCGCGTTCACGCCGTCGGCGACGATCCGCAGGGCGTCGATATCGAGCCCGGAATCGGTCTCGTCGAGGATCAGGAAGCGCGGCGAAAGCATCGCCATTTGAAGGATTTCCATCCGCTTCTTCTCACCGCCGGAGAAGCCGACGTTGAGCGCGCGCTTGAGCATCTCGAAGTCGATCTTCAGCGCCGCCGCCTTCTCGCGGGCGAGCTTGAGGAAGGCCGGGGCGGCGATCTCGTCCTCGCCGCGGGCCCGGCGCTGGGCGTTGAGCGCGGTGCGGATGAAGGTCAGCGCCGGCACACCGGGGATCTCCAGCGGATACTGGAACGACAGGAAGACGCCGCGGGCGGCGCGCTCGTCGGGCGCCAGCGCCAGCAGGTCCTCACCGTCGAGGGTGGCGGAACCCTCGGTGACCTCATAGCCGGAACGGCCGGTGAGCACGTACGACAGCGTCGACTTGCCCGCCCCGTTCGGGCCCATGATGGCGTGCACCTCGCCGGACGGGACCTCCAGGGTCAGGCCCTTGAGGATCTCCTTGCCGTCGACGGCGGCGTGCAGGTTCTCGATCTTCAGCATGTCTAGCGGGTCTCGTCGGCGAGGAATTTGGCGAGCGCGGCGAGCGCCTCTTCGACGGTCTCCGCGCTCTCCTGCTTGCGGGGGGCGGCGGAGCCGGTGAGCGTCGAGCGCTTGTCGGCGGCGGTGACGCTGGCCTTGCCCGCCTCGAAATAGGCCGCCAGGCGGTAGTCCTGGTGGTCGAGGGAGACCGTGTAGCGGCGGCGGTCGACGGTCAGCTTGTGGCTGGCCAGGAACTCCGGATCGGCGGCCAGGGCGTCGTAGAGGCGCTCGGCGCTCGCCAGGTCCTCCTCCTGCTGCCGGCGCTCGGCCTCGGCGCGGGAGCGGCGCTCCAGCTCGCGGCGGGCGTGCTCGACCTCGAACGCGTCCTTGAGCGACAGGCGGGTGGTCTCGTTCTTCTTCGTCTTCGACGTCATCCGACGCTCCCCTCCAGCGAAATGGCGACCAGCTTCTGGGCTTCCACGGCGAATTCCATCGGCAGCTCCTGCAACACGTCCTTGACGAAGCCGTTGACCAGCAGCTGCACCGCCTCCTCCTGGCTGAGGCCGCGCTGCATCACATAGAACAGCTGGTCCTCGGAAAGCCGGGTGGTGGTGGCCTCGTGCTCGAACTTCGCCTGGCCGTTGCGGGCCTCGATATAGGGCACCGTGTGGGCCGCGCAGTGCTTGCCGATGAGCAAGGAGTCGCACTGGGTGAAGTTGCGCGCGCCCTTGGCCTTGGGGTGGGCCGAGACAAGGCCGCGGTAGGTGTTCGAGCTCTTCCCGGCGCTGATGCCCTTGGAGATGATCCGCGAGCGGGTGTCGCGGCCCAGGTGGATCATCTTGGTGCCGGTGTCGGCCTGCTGGCGGCCGTTGGTGATGGCGATCGAGTAGAACTCGCCCGAGCTGCCGTCGCCGCGCAGGATGCAGGACGGGTACTTCCAGGTGATCGAGGAGCCCGTCTCCACCTGGGTCCAGGAGACCTTGGAGCGGTCGCCGCGGCAGTCGGCGCGCTTGGTGACGAAGTTGTAGATGCCGCCCTTGCCGGTCTCCGGATCGCCCGGGTACCAGTTCTGGACGGTGGAATATTTGATCTCGGCGTCGTCCAGCGCGACCAGCTCGACCACGGCGGCGTGCAGCTGGTTCTCATCGCGCATCGGTGCGGTGCAGCCTTCCAGGTAGGAGACGTAGGACCCCTTGTCGGCGATGATCAGGGTGCGCTCGAACTGGCCGGAATTCTCCGCATTGATGCGGAAATAGGTGGAGAGCTCCATCGGGCAGCGGACGCCCGGCGGGATGTAGACGAAGCTGCCGTCGGAGAAGACCGCCGCGTTCAGGCAGGCGAAGTAGTTGTCGCTGACCGGCACCACCGAGCCCAGGTACTGGCGCACCAGCTCGCCGTGCTCGCGGATCGCCTCGCTCATGGAACAGAAGATCACCCCGGCCTCGGCCAGCTCCTTCTTGAAGGTGGTGACCACCGAGACGCTGTCGAACACCGCGTCCACGGCGTAGCGCGGCGCGCCCTCGACGCCCGCCAGCACCTCCTGCTCGCGCAGCGGAATGCCCAGCTTCTTGTAGGTCTCCAGCAGGTCCGGATCGACCTCGTCGAGGCTCTTGGGTCCGACCTTCTGCCTGGGCGCGGCGTAGTAGTAGCTGTCCTGGTAGTCGATGCGCGGGAAGCTGACCTTGGCCCAGGAGGGCTCGTCCATCGCCAACCAGCGCTCGAAGGCGTCCAGCCGCCACTGCAGCATCCATTCCGGCTCGTCCTTCTTGGCCGAGATGAAGCGGACGATGTCGGCGTTCAGGCCCTTCGGGGCGAAGTCCTGCTCGATGTCGGTGACGAAGCCGTGCTTGTACTTCTCAAGGCTCTCGACGTGTTCGACGGTCTGACGGACGGCGGCCATTACGCTTCAACTCCTGCAGCCGCGGGCGCCCGGCGGCGCGTGGCGTGCCGCTCATGGGCTTCGAACCAGGCGTCTGCGAACCTGTTCCAGTCATTTGACGATGTGTTCCAGCCGCCGCTGACGCGGATCGCGCAGCCGGCCAGGTCGCCCTGCCCCATGGCCGCCAGCACCGGCGAGGTCTTGACCTTGCCGGACGAGCAGGCCGAGCCCGCGCTGACCATCACCCCGGCGAGATCCAGCGCCATGACCTGCAGGTCGGAGCCGAAGCCGGGGGCGGCGATGCTGAGGGTGTTGGCGAGCCGGGGGGCGGCCTCGCCCATCACCGCGCAGCCGGCGGCCTTCAGCCGTTCGGCCGCGGCGTCGCGCCAGGCGGCGTTCGCCTGGAAGGCGTCGAGGTCGCGCAGCGCCGCCTTCGCGGCCGCTCCGAAGCCGGCGATGCCCGGGACATTCTCGGTGCCGCCGCGGCGGCCGCGCTCCTGGCCGCCGCCGTGCTGGCGGCGGGAGAGCGTGGCGCGGGGGCCGAAGGTGAGCGCGCCGATCCCTTGCGGACCGCCGATCTTGTGGGCCGAGACGCTGAGGGTGTCGGCGCCCAGGGCGCGGCTGTCGACGGCGATCTTGCCGGCCGCCTGGATGGCGTCGACGTGCAGCCAGCCGTCGGCGGCGCGGACGATCTCGGCGGCCGCAGCGACCGGCTGGATCACGCCGGTCTCGTTGTTGGCCAGCATCAGGGCGACGAAGGGTTTCCCGTCGGCGGCGTCCCAGGCGGCCAGGCGGCTCCGCAGCCAGTCGAAGTCGGCGACGCCGTCGGCGGTGACCGGCAGCACCTCGACCGGGACGCCCATCACCCGCGAGGTCTCCTGGATGCTGTCGTGCTCCAGCGCCGAGACGATCAGGCGCCGCGCGCCTGCCGCCACCGCGCTCTCGATGACCAGGGCGTTGGCCTCGGTGCCGCCGGAGGTGAACACCACCGTCGAGGCCGGCGCGGCGATCAGGGCCGCGACGTCGGCCCTCGCCTGCTCGACGATGGCCCGCGCGGCGCGTCCGGCCGAGTGGATGGACGAGGGATTGCCGCCGACCTCCAGCGCATGCGCGATGGCCGCGCAGGCTTCCGGCCGCACCGGGGCGGTGGCGTTGTAGTCGAGATAGACGGGGGTGCTCATGCGGCCTGCCGGGCTGCGCCGAGGCGGCCGGTGACCACGTCGGCCAGGCTGACGGAGGACAGGTAGTCTTCGATGCGGTCGCCGAGGTCGGCCCACAGGTCGTGGGTGAGGCAGCGCTCGCCCTTCAGCATGCAGCCCTTGCCCTGGCTGGCGCAGCGGGTGGCGCGCAGCGGCTCGTCGACGGCGTGGACGATCTCGGCGATGGTGGTCTCGTCGGCGGTGCGGGCCAGGCGATAGCCCCCGCCGGGGCCGCGGGCGCTCTTCACCAGCCCCTTGCGGCGCAGGCGCGCGAAGAGCTGTTCGAGATAGGACAGCGAAATCTCCTGCCGCGCAGCGATCTCGGCCAGCGCGACGGCGCGCTCGGCGCCCGATTCGCGGCGCGCGAGGTCCGCCATCGCCATCACGGCGTATCGGCCTTTGGTGGAGAGGCGCATGGCTTTGACCCAATGCAGTTTTCGCGCGCATCCGGGCCCGCCTGTGCTACAAGCCGCCGCCTTGCGCAGGGCTCATGGCCCGGTCCGGCCGGATGGCTGCGACTTAGGAAGACCAAGCGCAGTAGTCAAGTATTCGGCCTGAGGCTGTTGAGAGGGTTCGCATGCCAGAAGTGGTTCTGACCGGCGCGGCCGGGCGGATCGAAGGCCGCTACACGCAGGGCAAGAGCGAGACGGCTCCCGTCGCGCTGATCCTGCATCCGCACCCCAAGGCGGGCGGCCAGATGAACAATCCGGTCACGGTGCAGCTCTTCCACCTGTTCATGAAGCGGGGCTTCTCGGTCCTGCGCTTCAACTTCCGCGGCGTCGGCCGCAGCCAGGGCGAGTTCGACTCCGGCATCGGCGAGCTGGCCGACGCGGCGACCGCGCTGGACTGGCTGCAGTCCACCAACCCGGCGGCGTCGCAGTGCTGGGTGGCCGGCTATTCCTTCGGCGCCTGGGTCGGCATGCAGCTCCTGATGCGGCGTCCGGAGACCGACGGCTTCATCTCGGTGTCGCCGCCGACCAACGCCTACGACTTCTCCTTCCTGGCGCCCTGCCCGGCCTCCGGCCTGATCCTGCACGGCGGCAGCGACAGCGTGGTGCCGCCGGTCGAGGTGGAGCGCGTGGTCTCCAAGCTGCGCACGCAGAAGGGCATCGTCATCGACTACGAGGTGATCGAGGGCGCCAGCCACTTCTGGGTCGAGAACCTGCCCGACGTCGAGGGCCGCGTCGGAACCTATCTCGACAAGCGCCTGGCCGCCGAGCCGGCCTGACGCGACCATGACGGCGCCGGACGACGCGATCCGCGCCCGCCGGCGGCTGACCAACAAGCTGATCGCGGCCCACGAGGCCGCGCGGCTGAGGCCGTTCTTCGCGCTGGACATCAAGCTGATCGCCGGCGACGGGGCGCTGATCCTCGGCGTCGACGCGGTGGTGGAGGCGTTCGCCGGCCAGTTCGCCGACCCGGCCTTCGTCACCTATGTGCGGACCACCGCGAGCGTCGAGCTCGACCAGGCCGGCGAGCGCGCCGCCGAGCAGGGCCGCTGGGTCGCCGACTGGACCGGCGTGGCGATGTCCGGGACCTACCTCGCGGTCTGGCGCAAGGTCACCGGCCAGTGGGTGATCGAGAGCGAGCTCTACGTGACCCTGGCCGGCTAGGGCTTCGCCGCCGGCGCCTTCACCAGCTTGCCGCCCTTGATGACGCCGGCGACGTGGGTCAGCACGCCGACGTCGGCCAGCGGGTCGCCGGCGACCGCGATCATGTCGCCGTAGTGGCCGGGGCTGAGCGCGCCGGCGTCGGCGCTGGCCCGTAGCAGGGCCGCAGCCGTGGTGGTGGCCGACTGGATCGCCTGCATCGGCGTCATGCCCCAGCGGACCATGTAGGCGAACTGCCGCGCGCCCAGGCCGTGCGGATAGACCCCGGCGTCGGTGCCGAAGCTCAGCTTCACGCCGGCCTTCACCGCCTTGCGGAAGCCCTCGCGCTGCAACTCGGTGGTGTCGCGGTTCTTGCGCAGATATTCGGCCGGCCAGCCCTCCTTGGTCCCGACCTCGTCGATCCAGTCGCCGTCGTAGATGTCCATGTCCAGCCAGACGCCCCGGGCCTTGGCGAGCGCGATGCCTTCGTCATCGATCAGCGAGGCGTGCTCGATCGAGCGCGCCCCGGCGCGGATCGCCGCCTTGACGCCCGCCGCGCCGTGGGCGTGGGCGATGCAGTAGCTGCCGTGCAGGACGGCCTCGTCGCAGGCGGCCTTCATCTCCGCCTCGGTGAGCTCCAGCTGGCCGGGCTCGCTGCCCATGGCCAGCACCGCTCCGGTGGCGATCAGCTTGATGAAGTCGGCGCCGTGCTGGAACAGGTAGCGCACCCGCTCGCGGGCCTCGTCGGGGCTGCGCACCTCGCCCAGCCGGAAATCCGCCGGGATCGCCACGTCGGGCGAGGCTCCGGTGACCGCCCCGCCGCCGCCGGGAACGGTGATGTAGGCCCCGGCCACCGTCATCCGCGGCCCCTCGACCCAGCCGGCGGCGATGGCGTTCTTCAGGGCCACGTCGTTCAGGCCGCGGTAGACGCCGACGTCGCGGACGCTGGTGAAGCCGGCATCCAGCATCACCCGAGCGGTCGCCGCGCCCTTCAGCACCGTCTCGGCGGCCGAGTGCTTCAGCGGCTCGGTGGGGTCGTTGCCCTCGGCGAAGCCGTCGGCCACGTGGGTGTGCATGTCGATCAAGCCGGGCAGGACGGTGTAGCCCGACCAGTCGATGACCCGGCCGTCCGCAGCCGGCGGCGCCCAGGCGGTGACGGCCGCGACCCGCCCATCGACCACCTTGATCAGCCGATCGGTCTCGACGACGCCCCTCTCGGGATCCACCAGGCGCCCGGCGTGGACGTAGACCACCTCGGCGTGCGCGCCGGTCGCCGCCAGCAGCGCGGCCAGCGCCAGTCCCCAGCTCTTCATCGTGCGAACTCCCCCGCCCCGACGAGTCGGGGACGGCAAGAGTGGGGGCCGCCGGCGACGCGAAATCAAGCCGCCGGCGTCAGCTCAGCGCCTGGTCCAGGTCGGCGATCAGGTCCTCGGCGTCCTCGACGCCCACCGACAGCCGGACCAGGGAGTCGGCGATGCCGATGCGGGCGCGGGTGTCCGCCGGGATGGAGGCGTGGGTCATGATCGCCGGGTGCTCGATCAGGCTCTCCACCCCGCCCAGGCTCTCGGCGAGGGTGAACAGGCGCGTGCGCTCCAGCATCCGCCGCGTGCCTTCCAGGTCGCGGTCCAGCACCACGGTGATCATGCCGCCGAAGCCGTGCATCTGCTTCTGCGCCAGGGCGTGCTGCGGGTGGCTCTCCAGGCCCGGATAGACCACCTGACCCACCCCGCGGCCCTCCAGCCAGCGGGCGACGGCCATGCCGTTGTCGCAGTGCCGCTGCATGCGCAGCGCCAGGGTCTTGATCCCCCGCAGGGTCAGGTAGCTGTCGAACGGCGAGGCCACCGCCCCCACCGCGTTCTGCAGGAAGGTGAGCTGGTCGCGCAGCTCGGCGTTGTCGCCGACCACCAGGGCGCCGCCGACCACGTCGGAGTGGCCGCCGAGGTATTTGGTGGTGGAGTGCATCACCACGTCGAAGCCCAGCTCCAGCGGCCGCTGGACGTACGGGCTGGCGAAGGTGTTGTCGGCGGCCGCGATCACCCCTCGCCGCCTGGCGAGCGCGGCGATCGCCTCCAGGTCCGCCAGGCGCAGCATCGGGTTGGTGGGCGTTTCCACCCAGATCATCCGGGTGCGCGGCGTGATCGCCGCCTCGACCGCGGCCACGTCGGCCAGGTCGACGAAGCTGAACTCCAGGGCGGCGGAGCGGCGGCGGACCTTGTCGAACAGCCGGAAGGTGCCGCCGTAGAGGTCCTCGCTGGCGATCACGTGGTCGCCGGCGTCGAAGGCGTCCAGCAGGGTGGAGATGGACGCCAGGCCGGAGGCGAAGGCGTAGCCCTTGGTCCCGCTCTCCAGGTCCGCCAGCGAGCGCTCGAGCGCGAACCGGGTCGGGTTCTGGCTGCGCGAGTACTCGAAGCCCTGGTGCACGCCGGGGCTCGCCTGGGCGTAGGTCGAGGTGGCGTAGATCGGCGGCATCACCGCGCCGGTGGACGGGTCCGGCGACTGACCGCCGTGGATCACGCGGGTGGCGAATTCCAGCCGGTTGCGTCCGTGGGTGTCGTCTTTCACGCCGCGCGCCTCAGGTAGTTGATGAGATCGATCCGGGTGATCAGCCCGAGGAATTCCCGGCCGTCGAGGACGATCGCCACCTCGTCGCGCTCGAAGATCGGCAGCAGGGCGTCCAGCGGCTCATGCGCCTGCAGGGTGTGCAGCCGCGCGGTCATCGCCGCGCTGACGGCCTGGGTGAACCGCCCCTCGGTGCGCCGGTCCTCCACCGCCTCCAGGAGGTCGCTCTCGTCGATCAGCCCGATCAGCCGCCCGTCGTCCAGCACCGGCAGTTGGGAGACGTCGGCCTGGCGCATGCGGTTGTAGGCGGTGAGAAGGGTGTCCTGTGGCCCCACCGTCACCGCCTCGCCCTGCGAGCGGGCGATCAGGTCGCGCAGGTCGCCGTGCAGGGGCCGGTCGACCAGCCCCTGCTCGGCCACCCAGGAGTCGTTGTAGACCTTGGAGAGGTATTTCGAGCCGGTGTCGCAGACCAGCGTCACCACCCGCTTGGGCTCGGTCTGCTCGCGGCAATAGCGCAACGCCGCGGCCAGCAGGGTCCCGGACGAGGAGCCGCCGAGGATGCCGGCCTTCATGAGGAGCTGCCGGGCGGTGGCGATGCTCTCCTGGTCCGGGATCGCATAGGCCTTCTTCACCAGCGACAGGTCGCAGTTGACCGGCACGAAGTCCTCGCCGATCCCCTCCACCACCCAGGAGCCGGCCGCCACCGTCTGGCCGGTCTCCACCAGCGGCGCGAGGATCGAGCCGGTGGGGTCGGCCAGCACCATCGCGGTCCGCGGCGAGACCCGGGCGAAGTAGCGGCCGATGCCGGTCAGCGTGCCGCCGGAGCCGACGCCGACCACCACCGCGTCCACGTCGCCTTCCATCTGCTCCCAGATCTCCGGGGCGGTGGTGGTCTCGTGGGCCAGCGGGTTGGCCGGGTTGGTGAACTGGTTGATGTAGACCGCGCCGGGGATCTTGGCCGCCAGGGCCTCGGCCATGTCCTGGTAGTATTCCGGGTGGCCCTTGCCGACGTCGGAACGGGTGATGCGCACGTCGACGCCCATGGCGCGCAGGTGCTGGATCTTCTCGCGGGCCATCTTGTCGGGCACCACCAGCAGCAGCGGATAGCCCTTCAGCACCGCCACCTGCGCCAGGCCCAGGCCGGTGTTGCCGGCGGTGGCTTCCACCAGCGTCCCGCCGGGCTTCAGCCGGCCGTCGGCCTCCGCCGCCTCGATCATCGAGCGGGCGATGCGGTCCTTGATGGAGCCGCCGGGATTGGCGTTCTCCAGCTTGACGAACAGCCGGCACGGGCCGGTGTCGAACCCGGAGAGCTCGACCATGGGCGTGCGCCCGATCAGGTCGAGGGTGGAGGCCGCCGGCGGCGGCAAAGGCTGGACGGTCACGCTCTCACCCAGGCTGGCGGCGGGAAATTCTTGGGGGATCAGTTTGCTTCCCTCTGTGTCCGACAAGAAACGCACGAACCGCCAGCAAGGCGCAAGACGCAGATTCATTGCCGCACTGCGGCGCGAACCGGCAAGAAACGCGCGCCGATGCAAACGCCTGCGGCGACCGATCACAGGGCGCGTCCGCACCACCATGCTAGAGGTTCGACGGGGACGTGATTCAATGGGTGCGTAAAATGCCCGGCGTCCGCCTCAAGCTCCTCTCCCTCTCCGCCCTTGGACTGCTGCTGCTCGCCGCCGCGCCGCAGCGCGCCAGCGCCGGCAGCCTCGACGCGGCCGTCCTGCAGGAGATGAACTTCGCCCGCAGCCATCCGTCGGAATACGCGCGCGAGCTGAGCCGCCAGGGCGAGACGGAGGACCCGGAGTCGGCGGGCTTCGCCTACGAGGACCCCGACGCCTTCGACGAGGCCATCGACTTCCTGCGCCGCCAGCCGCCGCTGCCGCCGCTGAAGCCGGACGAGCGGCTCGCCGCCGCCGCGATGGCGCACACCGCGGGCCAGGGGCCGCGCGGCGACGTCGGTCATGGCGGCCCAGGCGGCGACAGCCTCGGCGAGCGGCTGCACCGACACGGGGTGTGGGCGGGCCTGGCGGCCGAGGACATCTCCTATGGCTACCGCAGCCCGCGGGACATCGTGCGCCAGCTGATCGTCGACAGCGGGATTCCCAACCGCGGCCACCGGCAGAACATCTTCGGCCGCGCCTATCAGGTGGCCGGCGTCGCCTGCGGCCGGCACCGGGTCTACGGCTCGATGTGCACGGTCGACTTCGCCGGCGCCCTGGTGAAGCGCTAGCGGCGGCGGCCGCTCAGGGCTGGACGATCCGGCCGCCGGTCATTGGCGCCGGGACGCCGGTGGTCTTCGGGAACGAGATCGGCAGGCCGCGGGCGGTGCGGGCGGCCAGGTAGGCGAAGGCCTCGGCCTCGATGGCGTCGCCGCGCCAGCCATAGTCGTCGGCGCTCTTCACCGGGGCCGGCAGGCGGGCCGCCAGCGCCTTCATGATCTCCGGGTTATGCCGGCCGCCGCCGGCGACGACCACCGCGCGCGGCGTCTGGCCGACCAGCTCGAAGCCGTGGCGCACCGCCTCGGCGGTGAAGGCCACCAGGGTGGCAGCGGCGTCCTCCAGCTCGCAGCCGGCCAACGGCTCCAGGGAGAAGTCGTAGCGGTCGAGGGACTTGGGCGGCGGCGCCTGGAAATAGGGGTGCGCCAGCAGCGCCCGCACCACGCCTTCGTTCGGCCGCCCGACGCTGGCGTACTTGCCGCCCTCGTCGAAGCGCCCGGCGCCGCGGTCCTGCACCAGGAGGTCGATCATCCCGTTGCCGGGGCCGGTGTCGAAGGCGGCGATCTCGTCGCCGCCGGACCAGAAGGTGACGTTGGCCACGCCGCCGATGTTCAGCACCGCCAGCGGCGCCTCCAGCCCCGAGGCCTGGGCGCGGGCCAGGTGGTAGATCGGCGCCAGCGGCGCGCCCTCCCCGCCGGCCGCCACGTCGGCGGTGCGGAAGTCGTGGGCCACCGGCACGCGGGTCTGGGTCGCCAGCCACTGGGCGTCGCCGAGTTGCACTGTGCGGCCGACCCGGCCCTCCTGAGGCCGCTCGTGCAGCACGGTCTGGCCGTGCATGCCGATCAGGTCGATGTCGGACCAGGCCAGGTCGTTCGCCGCCAGGAATTCGGTCGCCGCGGCGTAATGCTCCTCGGCGCCGGCTCGCGCCGCCTGGGCGAAGATCGCCGGCTCGGGCGCGCCCCGCGGCCAGGCCAGGGCCTGCCTGGTGGCCTCCAGCATGATGTCGCGGGTGGCCTCGGTTAGCTTGCGCTCGCCGGCCGGACCGAACGCGGAAATCGTCTCGCCGTCGGTCTCCAGCACCGCCATGTCGACGGCGTCGAGGGAGGTTCCGGTCATGAATCCAAGCACGCGCATGCGGCTTGACTGCCATGACCTCGCGGCCGTAGCTAGCCGCGATGATCGGCAAAGCCGCCCTCTTCGGCCGCTATTACCGCCTGCCCTAGCAGCAGGCGGCCGACCCCTCGCGCCCGCCAACCGGCCGGCGCCGCGCTCCCAGACTGACCGTCCCGCCGGCCTCCTCGTTTCCCAAGGAGCCCGCCATGTCCCTCGAAATCTCCCAGTCTCTCGAAATTCCGGGCGCCGCCGTGCTAGAGCCCGGCCACCGAAGTCCCGAGATTCCTCCGATGCCCGAACATGCCTTCAAATCCGAGTTCCTGAAGACCATGCAGGCGCGCGGCTACATCCACCAGGTCACCCATCCGGAGGAACTGGACGAGGCGGCGAGCAACGGGATCATCACCGCCTACATCGGCTACGACGCCACGGCGCCGTCGCTGCACGTCGGCAACCTGATCACCATCATGATGCTGCGCCGGCTGCAGCAGGCGGGCCACAAGCCGATCGTCATCGTCGGCGGCGGCACCACCAAGGTCGGCGACCCCTCCGGCAAGGACGAGACGCGCCAGCTGCGCAGCGAGGCCGAGATCCAGGCCAATATCGCCTCTCAGAAGCAGGCGTTCGCCAAGTTCCTGACGTTCGGCGACGGACCGACCGACGCCATGCTGGTGGACAACGACGAGTGGCTGTCGAAGCTCGGCTACATCGACTTCCTGCGCGAGTACGGCGTCCACTTCACCATCAATCGCATGCTGGCGTTCGACTCCGTCAAGCTGCGGCTGGACCGCGAACAGCCGCTGACCTTCATCGAATTCAACTACATGCTGATGCAGGCCACCGACTTCCTGGAGCTGAACCGCCGCTACGGCTGCGTGCTGCAGATGGGCGGCTCCGACCAGTGGGGCAACATCGTCAACGGCGTGGAGCTGATCCGGCGGGTGGACCAGAAACCCGCCTTCGGCCTGACCACGCCGCTCTTGGCCACCTCCTCCGGCGCCAAGATGGGCAAGACGGCCCAGGGCGCGGTGTGGCTGAACGCCGACATGCGCAGCCCCTACGACTACTGGCAGTTCTGGCGGAACACCGAAGACGCCGACGTCGGGCGGTTCATGCGGCTGTTCACCGACCTGCCGCTGGACGAGGTCGCCCTCCTGGAGGCCCTGCCCGGCGCCCAGATCAATGAGGCCAAGAAGGTGTTGGCCAACGCCGCCACCACCCTGCTGCACGGCCGCGAGGAAGCCGAGAAGGCGGCCGCGGCGGCCGAGGCCGCATTCGAACAGGGCCGGCTCTCCGACGACTTGCCGACCCACGAGGTTCCCCGCGCGGAGCTGGAGGCCGGGATCGTGCTGGCGGCGCTGGCCGCCGACGCCGGACTGGCGGGGTCGCGCGGCGAGGCCCGTCGCCTGGCCCAGGGCGGCGGCCTGCGGGTCAACGACAGGGCGGAAAACGACGCCAACCGCACCGTCACGGTTGCCGATCTGGTGGACGGTGTGGTCAAGCTGGCGGCCGGCAAGAAGAAGATCGTTCTGGTCAGGCCAATCTAGGTCAGGCCGGCTAGCCACGGGGGCGGATGTCCGATCGCATCCTGAACACCGGATTGGAGGCGGCCGACACGCGGCTCTCCGACCCGGCGCGGGTCGTCACGCTGCTGGCGCTGGGCGGCTACCTGCTGCTGTCGGCCTGTCTGCTCTGGCGCTCGATTGTCCTGCGGCCCTACTCCGACATGCTCGACTGGATCGTCCACTACGACCAGTTCCGGGCCAATGGCGATCTGGCCGGCTATCTGCTGGCGCCGCACAATTTCCATCGCCTGCCGTGGACCTTCGCCGCGCTGGCCCTGGACATGGGCGTGTTGGGCGGGACCAACCTGCCTTTGATCGCGCTCGGGACCGCGGGGCTCGGGCTGGCGGCCGCTCTGCTGGCCCGCGAGGCGGCCCGCGCCGCGCCGCCGGGACTCGCCCTCGGCGCGGGGACCGTGGCGGCCATGCTGGCGCTGATGGCGGGGAACATCCTGGACGCCGCCACGCCGATCAACATCACCTACGTGCAGTGCGTCGGGCTGAGCGTGCTCGCCATCGTGCTCGCGCAGCCTGCCTCAGAGGGGACGCGGGGGCCCTGGCTCGGGTTGGCCGCCCTCGCCTGCGCCATGGCCTCGGCGTTCGGGAACGCCGCGGGGCTGGCGCTCTGGCCGGCGCTGGCCTTTGTGGCCTGGCGGCAGGGCGACCGCCGTTGGCTGGCCGCCGTGACCATCGTCGGCGCCGCCTTCGTCGCGCTGTACGCCTGGGGACAGTCGCCGGGCGGAGCGGTCGGCGGGGCGACGCACGATCCGGCTGCGGCGGGATTGCTGTTCCTCAACTACCTCGCCCTGCCCTGGACGCGGGCGGTCCCTAGCCTGGGCTGGCTCGGCGGCCTCGTGGTCCTGGCGCTTTGCCTCGCCGCGCTGCTGCTGAAGGGCCGAGCCGACGCCCCGCGCGCCGAGCGGGTCGCCTGCGCCCTGATCCTGTTCTCGCTTGGGACCGCCGCGATGGCGGCCCTGGGGCGGGTCGCCGACGGCGGCGCCTCCAACGTGCCGCTGCGGTACGCGGTGTTCCTGGCCCCGGCCCACGTCGGCCTGCTGATGCTCGCCCTGCCCTACGCCGACCGCCTGGCCAGGACCAAGCCCGCTGGGACGGGCGGCGTGCTGGCCGCCATCGCGGTCCTGCTTCTTGGCCAGCAGGCGGCCATGGGCCTCGCCGCGGTCCGCACCAGCGACGTGACCCGCCGGCTGGTCACCGATTTCCAGTCCGGCCTGCGCGCGCCGCAGATGCGCCAGGCGATCCACCCCGACCTCGATCACGCCGCAGCCGTCTACGCGAGTTTGCGTCACCGGGCGCTCTATCAGCGCGAGCTGAACCTGGGGTCTCCGCCGCCCGCTGGCCGCTTGAGGACAGCCGAGGGGCGCGCTAAGGCGCCCGCAGCAGGCATCTCAGGGGCGAACTGATGAGCGAACTGACCGAGGGCGCGGCGGCGCCTGACTTCGAACTGGAAAGCCCAGACGGGCCGATCCGGCTGGCCGACTTCAAGGGCAAGACCCTGGTGCTCTACTTCTACCCGAAGGACGACACCACCGGCTGCACGCGCGAGGCGCAGGACTTCACGGCCGCCGCCGCGGACTTCGCCAAGGCGGGCGCGACCGTGGTCGGCGTCTCGAAGGATTCCGTGAAGTCGCACGCGAAGTTCGCCGCCAAGTACGACCTGGCGGTCCGGCTCGCCGCCGATCCCGAGGGCGCGGTCATCGAGCGCTACGGCGTCTGGGTCGAGAAGAGCATGTACGGGCGCCAGTACATGGGCATCGAGCGGGCCACCTTTCTGATCCGGGACGGCGTGGTCCGCCGCGCCTGGCGCAAGGTGAAGGTCGCCAACCACGCGCAGCAGGTGCTGCAGGCCGTCCAGGCGCTCTAGGTCCAGGCTCCCGCCGGCTCCGCGGGCCGCGACTCAGTGCGCGCTTGCACGTGGTTAAGATTTCCTTGCATATCGCCGCGATCCAAGGGCTTGGGGTGTGGCGACAAGCATGACACGCGTAGCGCGCCTTCGGCGTTCGCTCGAACAGCTGTTTCCGGAACGTCATCTCTACGTTCGGTCCGGCGGCGAAATGCGGGCCTTCGTGCTGACGACGCGCAAGCAGATGGCCGCCGCTGGCGGCGTCGCCGCCGCCGCGCTGTGGATGGGCGTCTGCACCGCCGCGATGCTGGTCAGCCTGCTCTCCGCCTCCTCCGCCGACCGTGAGATCGCCCGCACCCAGGCCAAGTACGAACGCTGGATCGCCGACCGCCAGGCGCGCCTGAATTCCGCGGTCGCGCAGCTCAACGCCGGCGGCGGGTCGGCCGAACAGGTGGCCACGACCATCGAGAAACAGCACGCGGCGCTCGCCCTGCTGCTCACCGACCTGAAGGGCGCGCCCGGCGCGGCCGAAGCCCTGACGCCGGCCATCAACCGCGCCCTGGCCACCAGCGGCGCCAACCCGGCGCACCGGATGGAAATGGTGCGCGCCAGCCAGGACCAGCTGCTGGACGCCGCCGACAGCTTCGCCAAGAGCCGCGCCGACCGGTTGCGCCTGGCGTTCCGCCTGGCCGGCCTGACGCCGACCTCCTACATGCCCAAGGAAGGCGCCCTGGGCGGTCCGCTGATCGAGTCCAAGGATCCGCGCGCGCTCGCCGTGGTGCTCGACGTCGACGAAGGCTTCGCCAACCGCATCCAGCACGCAGCCACCGACCTCTCCGACGCCCGCGCCCTGACCGACGCCGCCCGGGCCCTGCCGTTCTCGCGGCCCACCAGCCAGACGCCGCAGACCAGCGGCTTCGGCGTGCGGGTGGATCCCTTCACCGGCCATCCCGCCTTCCATTCCGGCCTGGATTTCGCCGGTGGGCTGATGACGCCGGTGCAGTCGACGGCGCCGGGCGTGGTGTCGTTCACCGGCGTGCGCTCGGGCTACGGCAACACCATCGAGGTCGATCACGGCCGCGGCTTCAAGACCCGCTACGCCCACCTCGCCAGCATCGGCGTGCGCGTCGGCGACCGCGTCGGCCTCGGCCAGCGGCTGGGCGGCATGGGCTCCACCGGGCGCTCCACCGGAACGCACCTGCACTACGAGGTGTGGGTCAACGGCCGCGCCCAGAACCCGGATCGTTTCGTCAAGGCGGGCGCCTATGTTCTCCAAGCCGGATAAGCCGACCTCTGCGCGCCTCGACGGGCCCGACGGCCCCGGCCGCAAATCGATCGCCGCCTCGCTGATCGCCCAGAACGTCACCCTCAAGGGCGACCTCGCCAGCGACGGCGACGTGCAGCTGGACGGCGCGGTGGTCGGCGACGTGCGCGTGGCGCACCTGAGCATCGGCGAGAGCGGCCGCGTCGAAGGCGCCATCGAGGCCGAGACGGTGGACGTCCGCGGCCGGGTGGCGGGCGCGATCACCGCCCGCACGGTCCGGCTCTACGGCACCGCCCGGGTCGACGGCGACATCACCCACGCCCAGCTCTCGATGGAGGCCGGCGCCCATTTCCAGGGCCGCAGCCTGACCGCCGAGCCCGCGGCGGAGCCGCTGAGCGTCGCGGCCGAGTAGCCGCTTCCTACGCCTCTTCCTTGGCGTCGCGGGTGACGCCCACCCGCTGCGCCAGCGCCGCGCCCATGAAGGCGTCGAGGTCGCCGTCGAGCACGCCCTGGCTGTCGGAGGTCTCCACGTCGGTTCGGAGGTCCTTCACCATCTGATATGGCTGCAGGACGTAGGAGCGGATCTGGTGGCCCCAGCCGATGTCGGTCTTCTGGTCCTCCAGCGCCTGCTGCGCCGCCTCGCGCTTCTGCAGCTCCAGCTCGTAGAGCCGGGCGCGCAGCATCTTCCACGCCTCTTCCCGGTTCTGGTGCTGCGAGCGGCCCGCCTGGCAGGCCACCGCCACGCCGGTGGGGATGTGCGTCAGGCGCACGGCGCTGTCGGTCTTGTTGATGTGCTGACCGCCGGCGCCTGAGGCGCGATAGGTGTCGGTGCGCACGTCGGCCGGATTGATCTCGATCTCGATGGCGTCGTCGACCACCGGATAGACCCAGATCGAGGCGAAGCTGGTGTGCCGCCGGGCGCTGGAGTCGTAGGGCGAGATGCGCACCAAGCGATGGACGCCGGCCTCGGTCTTCAGCCAGCCGTAGGCGTTGGTCCCCTTCACCTGCAGGGTCGCCGACTTTATGCCGGCCTGTTCGCCGGTGGTCTCTTCGATGATCTCGACGGTCATCCCGTGCGCCTGGGCCCAGCGGGTGTACATGCGCAGCAGCATGCCGGCCCAGTCGTTGGACTCCGTGCCGCCGGCGCCGGAATTGATCTCGACGTAGGCGTCGTTGCCGTCGGCCTCGCCGGCCAGCAGGGCTTCGAGCTCGGCGCGGCCGGCGCGCTCCTTCAGGCCCTTGAGCTGGGCGCGGGCCTCGTCGAGCGAGGCCTCGTCGCCTTCTTCATCGGCCATTTCCGCGTAGCCGATGGCGTCGGCCAGGTCACGCTCCAGCGAGCGGACGGCGTCGACCTGCGAGGCCAGCCGGGTGCGCTCGCGCATCAGCGCCTGGGCGGCGGCGGCGTCGTCCCAGAGGGTCGGGTCCTCGACCCGGGCGTTCAGTTCGTCCAGCTTGCGGAGCGCGGGCTCCCAGTCAAAGACGCCTCCTGAGCAGTTCAACCGACTGCTCGATGTCAGCCTTGGCGGCCTCGACATCCAATCTCATGGGGAAACTCCCGAAACACGTGGGCCGGCGGGA
Source organism: Phenylobacterium hankyongense (assembly GCF_003254505.1). Classification (NCBI taxonomy): domain Bacteria; kingdom Pseudomonadati; phylum Pseudomonadota; class Alphaproteobacteria; order Caulobacterales; family Caulobacteraceae; genus Phenylobacterium; species Phenylobacterium hankyongense. Next base: position 3,643,040 of record NZ_QFYP01000001.1, read on the forward strand.
TAGCCCGCCGCCCGGATCAGTACAAGCCGGTGACGTCGTCGGTCTTCTTCGGCGGCGGCGGCGGAGCCACCGCGGCGCCGGCGTTCGGCGCACCGGTCACCCCGTTCGACCAGACCTTGTTGTAGGGCTGCGGACCAATGACGCTCGGCCCGCCGCCGACCGGCGTCGTGGCCACCCGGGGCTCGGTGCCTGGGCGGAAGGCCTCGCGGATGCCGCGCACCATGGCGAACTTGGCATTGGCCGGCGGCGTGAAGTCGTCGACCGGCTCGGTCTTCAGGGCGTCCTTCATGAAGTCGATGAAGATCGGCACGGCGGCCACCGCCCCGGTCTCGCCGTGGCCGAGGCTGCGGTTGTCGTCGAAGCCGACGAACACGCCGACCACCAGCTTGGGCGAGAAGCCCATGAACCAGGCCGAGCGGAAGTCGTTGGTGGTGCCGGTCTTGCCGCCGACGTTGCGGCCCAGCGACAGCGCCGCGGTCGCCGTGCCGCGCTGGACCACGCCCTGCAGCATCGAGGTGATCTGGTAGGCGGTGATCGGGTCGAGCACCTGGGCGCCGGCCTGCGGCAGGCGCGGGCTTTCGTCGCCGTTGAAGCCGGCGCCGCAGCGGTCGCAGTCGCGGCGGTCGGCCTTGAAGATGGTCTTGCCTTCGCGGTCCTGGACCATCTCGATCAGGTGCGGCTCGATCTTCTTGCCGCCGTTGACGAACGAGGAATAGGCCCCGGCCAGCTTGAACACCGTGGTCTCGCCGGACCCCAGCGCCATGGCCAGCACCTTGTCCATGTTGTGGACCACGTCGAGCCGGTCGGCCATGGCGGCGATCTTGGTCATCCCGACCCCCTGGGCCAGGCGCACGGTCATGGTGTTGCGCGACAGCTCCAGGCCCCGGCGCAGCTGCAGGGCGCCGAAATAGTCGTGCTCGTAGTTCTCCGGCGACCAAGCCTGGCCGTTGGCGCCCGGCAGGGTGATCGGGGCGTCCATCACCACGCTGGACGGCGTGTAGCCGTTCTCCAGCGCCGTCGCGTAGACGATCGGCTTGAACGCCGAGCCCGGCTGCCGCATCGCCTGGGTGGCGCGGTTGAAGCTGGAGAGCGAGAAGGAATAGCCGCCGACCATGGCCAGCACCCGCCCGGAATAGGGATCCATCGCCACCAGGGCGCCGTTCACCTGCGGCACCTGCTTGAGGCGGAAGGCCGGGCCGCCGTTGTCGTCGGGGGCGACGAAGATCAGGTCGCCGGCGCCGATGCCCTTGCCGGCCCGCGCCCAGGCGACGTCCTCGGCGGCCAGGGAGCCGAACTGGCCCTCGATGGTGTGGATGCGCACCGCGCCGCCGCCGACGTCGGTGACCACGGCCGCGCGCCAGGTGCGCCGTTCGGCGGGCTTGGCCGACTTCTTGGCCACGGCCTCCCAACCGGTGAGGGTCGTCACGTGGCCCCAGGCCCCGCGCCAGCCGTGGCGGCGGTCGTAGCGTTCCAGGCCGTCCATGAGCGCGGTCCGCGCCGAGCTCTGCAGGCCCGGATCGAGGGTGGTGCGCATGTAGTAGCCGCCCTCGTTGACGCGGTCGCCGAGCGTCGCCAGGCCGCGCCGGCGCACCTCCTCGACGAAGTAGTCGGCGTCGCGGTACTTCGCGCGCGTGGGCTCCGGCTGGACCTTGAGGTCCTCGCGCTTGGCGGCGTCGGCCTGGGCGCGGGTGACCCAGCCCAGGTCCGCCATCTGGTCGAGGACCCAGTTGCGGCGCGCCATGGCCTGCGCCTTGCGGCGGATCGGATGGTAGTTGTCGGGCCCCTTGGGCAGGGACGCCAGATAGGCGCACTCCGCCAGGTCGAGGTCGGTGATCGACTTGCCGAAGTAGTTGTAGGCCGCCGCCCCGACCCCATAGGACCGGTAACCGAGCCAGATCTCGTTCAGGTAGAGCTCGAGGATGCGCTCCTTCGAGAGCGTCTCCTCCAGCCGCTTGGCGATCAGCGCCTCCTTCAGCTTGCGGCCGATGGTGGCGTCGTTGGTGAGCAGGATGTTCTTGGCCACCTGCTGGGTGATGGTCGAGCCGCTCTCCAGCCGCCGGCCCTGGGCGATGTTGACCACGTCCTTCACCGAGGCGCGGACGATGCCGGCGTAGTCGACGCCGCCGTGCTTGAAGAAGTTGTGGTCCTCCGCGGCCATGAAGGCCTGGGCCAACTGCGGCGGGATGCTGTCGTAGGGCACGAAGATGCGCCGCTCGCGGGAGAATTCCCCGATCAGGGTGCCGTCCCAGGCGTAGGCGCGGGTGGCGGTCGGCGGGTGGTAGTCCGCCAGGTCGCCCGCGTCGGGCATGTCATGGAACAGCCAGGCCGCCCAGATGGCCGCCGCGAATCCCGCCACGGCGATAGCGCTCAGCACGGCGACGCCGGCGATCGCGACCCATCTTTCGGGGGGTTTCAACTTCGACTGGCCTCCGGAGGCGCCCCGCCCCCTTCAGCCTCCGTCTAACGTGCATCGCGCCGGGCGCCAACGGGGCCCGGACGTCGCCGCGTCAGCGCGCCGCAAGCCGCGTGGCTTCGGCGAAATAGTCGTCGATGGAGTCGCCCACGGCGTTCACCAGGCGGCCGCGGGTCTCCGGATCGCTCAGGAACTGCTCGTCCTCGCGGTTGGAGACGAAGCCCATCTCCAGCAGCACCGCCGGGACGTTGGGCGCCAGCAGCACCATGAAGCCGGCGTCGCGATGGCTGCGGCGCAGCAGCGGCGCCTTGCCCTCGATGCGGCCGACCAGGGTCTGGGCGAACTCGGCGGAGCGGTTGCGGGTGGCCCGCTGGGTGAGGTCGAACAGGATGTCGCTGACGCCGCGGTCGGCCGTCAGGCTGGCCTTCATGAACCAGTCGTCCTTGTTGACGAAGCGCGCGGCGCGGGCCGAGGCCTTGTCGGACAGGGTGTAGACGCTGGCCCCGCGGAGCTGCGCGTCGGGTCCGGAATCGGAGTGCAGGGAGATGAACAGGTCGGCGTCGGCGCGCTGGGCGATCCGCACCCGACTCTCCAGCGGCACGTAGACGTCGGCGTCGCGGGTCAGCACCACCTTGTAGCGGCCGGTGCGCTCCAGCCGCGCCTTCAGGGCCTTGGCCGCCGCCAGGTTGATGTCCTTCTCCAGGCCCTGCTCGCCGTGCGCGCCGGGATCGTGGCCGCCGTGGCCGGCGTCGATGACGATCACCTTCTTGAGCGGAAGCGGCGCGGTCTTGCCCGCCACGATCTGGCCGCGCAGGATCAACGGCGGCCCCCCGGCCGCCTTGGTCAGCCGCACCTCGCCCGGCGCGGCGGCGGTCACGTCGACGACGTAGCGGTAGTGGTCGACCCCGTCGGCCGGCGGCAGCAGGAAGCGGCGGCTGACCTTGGCGTCGGCCGCCAGGTCCATCTGCAGCCGCGCGCCGCCCCCGGTCTGGTCCACCAACCAGCTCTTCACCAGGCCCTGCCCTGCGCCCTGCGCACCCTCGGTGGAGACGCCGGACAGCACCAGCACGACGCGGCGGTCGGCCGAGCCGTCGGAGATCACCTTGCCGCTGACGGCCTGGTCGAGGTCGATGACGATCCGGGTCTGCGTGGCGTCGCCGCCGAGGCGGACCTTCAGCAGCCCCGCAGTCGCGGTGGCGGCATGGGAGACGGCGACCGCGGCCACGCACGCCAGCGCGACCGCCGACGCCGCGATGGCGAGCCCCCGGATTTTCCCCACAACCTGCACGACGCGAACCAACATTTTTGTCTCGCCACCCTAAGGATTCTGTTTGGCGATAGAAGCGCCTATATAGACGCAGGCACCGTAGCCAATCGGTTAACGAGACGTTTCCGCCGACAGGGCGGATCGGTTCGGCTTTCCTTTTTGGGTTCGGTGTTGCTAAAGTCCGGCCGCGCGGCGAACCGCTCAAGCTTCTGAGCAGAGCCCAGGTCGCGCGAAAACAAAGCCAGCGTCGGCTTCGACCGATCATCGGCCACGACGCATCATCCGATCCGCGCCACTCAAGGCGCGCCTAGGAACACACCTGATGGGCTGCGCAGCTCAAGCCAATCCTCGGCCTAGGGCCGCCCGAGACGCCGCTTCCGGCGTCCTCCGGGCCGGCGCGCGCGTCCATCCCATGCACCGGCAGCGCTCGGGCCAAGACCCCACTGCGCGCCGCGGAGATTCAATTAATGTCCAAGAATATGTTGATCGACGCCGCCCACGCGGAAGAAACGCGTGTGGTGGTGGTCGACGGTACGCGCGTTGAAGAATTCGATTTCGAGAGCTCCAACCGCAAACAACTCAGAGGGAATATCTATCTCGCCAAGGTGACGCGCGTTGAGCCGTCGCTGCAGGCCGCCTTCATCGAGTACGGCGGGAATCGTCACGGCTTCCTGGCCTTCAACGAAATCCATCCCGACTACTACCAGATCCCCACCGCCGACCGCGAAGCGCTGATGCGCGAAGAGGCGGAGGACGAGGACGAGCACCACGAGCCGCGCGGCCGCCGGTCGAGCGCGGCCTCCGCCGAATCCTCGGAAGACGAGGACGAGGAAGCCGACGCCGTCTCCGATGACGACGACGACGTGATGGAAGAAGAGGTCGCCCGGCGCCGCCGGCGGCTGATGCGCAAATATAAGATCCAGGAAGTGATCCGCCGCCGGCAGATCATGCTGGTGCAGGTCGTCAAGGAAGAGCGCGGCAACAAGGGCGCGGCGCTGACCACCTACCTGTCGCTGGCCGGCCGCTACGGCGTCCTGATGCCGAACACCGCCCGCGGCGGCGGCATCAGCCGCAAGATCGACACCGCCACCGACCGTAAGCGCCTGAAGGGCATCGTCCAGAGCCTCGACGTGCCGCAGGGCATGGGCCTGATCGTGCGCACGGCCGGCGCCAAGCGCACCAAGGCCGAGCTGAAGCGCGACTACGACTACCTGCTGCGGCTGTGGGAGAACATCCGCGAGAAGACCCTGCACTCCATCGCCCCGGCGCTGATCTACGAGGAAGAAGACCTCGTGAAGCGGGCGATCCGCGACCTCTACGACAAGGACATCGACGGGGTGTTCGTCGAGGGCGAGGCCGGGTTCAAGGAAGCGCGCGACTTCATGCGCATGCTGATGCCCAGCCAGGCGAAGAAGGTGCAGCTCTATCGCGAGCCGACGCCGCTGTTCGTCAAGCACCGGGTCGAGGACCACCTCAGCCAGATCTATTCGCCGGTCGTGCCCCTGAGGTCCGGCGGCTATCTGGTGATCAACCAGACCGAGGCGCTGGTCGCCGTCGACGTGAACTCCGGCCGCTCCACCCGTGAGCGGAATATCGAAGCCACGGCGATGAAGACCAACATGGAGGCGGCCGAAGAGACCGCCCGGCAGCTGCGCCTGCGCGACCTGGCCGGCCTGATCGTCATCGACTTCATCGACATGGATGAGTCGAAGAACAACCGCGCCGTCGAGAAGAAGCTCAAGGACTGCCTGAAGGACGATCGCGCCCGCGTGCAGATGGGCAAGATCAGCGCCTTCGGCCTGATGGAGATCAGCCGCCAGCGCCGCCGCACCGGCGTGCTGGAAGGCACCACCCACGTCTGCGAGAACTGCGGCGGCACCGGACGGGTCCGTTCGGTGGAGTCCAGCGCGCTGGCCGCGCTGCGTTCGCTGGAGTTGGAGGCGCTGAAGGGCGGCGGCGAAGTCACCCTGACCCTGCCCCGCGCCGTCGGCCTCTACATCCTCAACGAGAAGCGCGCCCACCTCGCCCGACTGCACCAGACGTTCGGCCTGTTCGTCACGGTGGTGATCGACGACGAGATGGCCCACTCCGACGTGCTGATCGAGCGGACCTCCATGGAGACCCGCGCCGAGCACGCCGCGGTCATCCAGGCCCCGGCCGTGACTTATGAGCCGGTCGCCGAGGACGACTTCGACGACGAGGCCTACGAGGACGAAGACGAGGAAGAGGAAGACGAGGAGGCCGACGAGGAAAACGAAGGCGGCGTGACCGCCGTCGCCGACCGCGCGCCCCGCGTCGACCGCGACGAGAGCCATGAGGACGGCGACGGCGCCCGTCGCGGCGGCCGCCGCCGCCGCCGGCGTGGCCGCCGCGGTGACGAGCCGCGCGAGGTCCGGGAAGCCGGCGAAGCATCCGCGCCCGCCCCGCGTCCGGAAACCCCGCACGCCGACGACGACGAAGGCGGGCACGGCGGACGCCGCCGGCGCCGCGGCCGCAGAGGCGGTCGCCGCATGCGCGACGACGCCCGGCCGCAGGACACCTTCGCCTGGACCCGCCCCTGGGTGCCCTACGGCGACGATCCGTTCGTCTGGTACGACCCGGCGGAAGACCTGAAGCCGGTCGCCGCGCCCGCCAACGACCGCGAGGCGCCCCGCCCCGCGGCGGCGGCGGCGGAAGTCGCCCAGGCGCCCGCGCCCGTCGTCTCCAGCCCCCGCACCGAGAGCGGCGATGAGGAGGTCTGGGTCGAACTGCCGGCGCTCGAGGACAAGCCGAAGCGCGCCCGTCGAGGCCGTGGACGCGGCCGCGGCCGCGACGAGGCCGAGGCCCCGACCGAGAGCGCTGCCCCCGAGGTTGCCGTGTCGGAGCCCGAGACCGTCGCCGAGCCCGCGCCGGCCCCGGAGCCCCTCCCCGAGCCGGTGGCGGCCAATTCCGACGCTCCGCCGGCGCGCAAGCCGCGCAGCCGCAGCCGCAAGGCGGCCACCGCCGAGGCCGACGCCGCGGCCACGCCGGTCGAAGCCGCTACGCCCGTAGCGGTCGAGCCGACGCCGGAACCCGAGCCGGCGGCGGTCGCTGCGCCGGCCCCGCGCGTCCCGGATCCGGCGGAGATCTCCACCCCGCCGGCCGCGCCACGCAAAGGCTGGTGGCGGCGCGGATGACCGACTAGATTCCGACCGGGCGTGGGGCAGCTTTTAGAGAGTAGAGCATGGTCTCCACTGCCCGGTCGATCTCTCGCATCGCGCTCGCCGTCACCTTGTCGGCGAGCCTGGTGTTGCGGGCCGCCCCCGCAGCCGCCCAGCAGGGCGAGTCGCTGATCCGCGACACCGAGATCGAGCAGATCCTGCACGACGACGCCGATCCGATCTTCAGGGCGGCCGGCATCGATCCGAAGACCGTGCAGATCGCGCTGATCGGCTCCAAGGAGCTCAACGCCTTCGCCGGACCGGGCGTGATGGGCGTGAACACCGGCCTGATCCTGCAGACCAAGAATCCCAACGAGCTCCAGGGCGTCATCGCCCACGAGGTCGGCCACCTCGCGGCCGGCCACAGCGCCCGCTCCGGCGAGATGCAGCACGCCGGCATGGTGCCCTTCATCCTGACCATGGGGCTGGGCGTGCTGGCCGCCATCGCCGGCTCGGGCCAAGCCGCGGCGGGACTGGTGGGCAGCGCCGGCTACTTCGGAACCCTGGGCGCCATCGGCTACAGCCGCGAGCAGGAATCCCGCGCCGACCAGGCCGGCGCCACCTTGCTGGAAAAGGCCGGCCTGTCCGGCCGCGGCCTGGCCGAGTTCTTCGACAACTTCCGCTACCAGGAGGTCTTCGCCGAGGCCCGCCGCTACCGGTATTTCGTCGACCACCCGCTGTCGTCCGACCGCATCGACGCCCTGCAGAGCCGCGTCGCCGCCCAGCCGCACTACAAGGAGGTCGACGGGCCCGAGGCCATCGCCGAGCACGAGATCATGAAGGCCAAGCTGGACGGGTTCATCAACCCGCAGGTCTCGATCGTGAAGTACGCCGAGACCGACAAGGCCTACCCGGCCCGCTACGCCCGCGCGATCGCCTACTACCAGATGCGCGAGCCGGACAAGGCGCTGAAGCTGATCGACGCGCTGATCGAGGAGCAGCCGGACAACCCCTATCTCTGGGAACTGAAGGGCCAGGTGCTGTTCGAATTCGGCCGCGCCAAGGAGGCCGAAGCGCCGCAGCGCAAGTCGGTGGCGCTGAAGCCGGACGCGCCGCTGCTGCGCGTCAACCTCGGCCAGACCCTGATCGCCCTCGACGACAAGGCCAAGGTCGACGAAGGCGTGGCCGAGCTCCGCAAGGCCCTGCTCAAGGAAGGCGACAACGCCGTCGCCTGGCGGCTGCTGGCGGAGGCCTACGACAAGCGCGGCGACGACGGGTTGGCCCGCCTCGCCACCGCCGAATACAATTTCAGCATCGGCGATGCGACCCAGGCGCGGATCTTCGCCATGCGGGCGCGGGAGAAGCTGGCCAAGGACACGCCGGAATGGCGCCGCGCCACGGACATCGTACTGACGTCCAAGCCCAGCAAGGACGACCTGAAGGACCTGGCGCGCGAGGGCTCCATCACCAGCGCCCGGCACTGAGCCTTCGCAAACCGCTCCGGTTCCCCTATCTGGGCTGCCATGACCCTGATTTCCCGCACCCTGCTCGCGCTCACCGCCGCCCTTGCCCTCGCCGGCTGCCAGAAGGCGGACGACGCCGCCTTCGGCCAACGGGTGCACGCCTATCTGATGGCGCACCCCGAGGTGATCCGCGAGGCTGTCCAGAAGCTCAACGAGAAGGAGCAGCTGGCCGCCGCCAAGGCTTCGACCGAAGCGCTCGGCAAATACCGCGCCCAGCTGGAGCGCGATCCGCGCGACTTCGTGGCCAATCCCGACGGCAAGTTCACGGTGGTGGAGTTCTTCGATTACCGCTGCGGCTACTGCAAGCTGGCCGCGCCGGAGGTGGTGAAGCTGATCCACGACAATCCGGACATCCGCTTCGTGTTCAAGGAATTCCCGATCTTCGGCGAGGTGTCGGACACCGCCGCCAGGATCGCGCTGACTGCGCCCGGCAAGACCAAGGGTCTGCAACTCTACCAGACCTGGATGGGCGAGAAGGCCCTGGACGAGGCCGCCGTCGACCGCCACCTGCAGGAAGCCGGCCTCGATCCCGCCGCGGTCCGCAAAGCCTCGCAGGACCCGGCCATCCAGCGCCAGCTCACCGACACCCGCCAGCTCGCCCAGGCGCTGCACATCGAAGGCACGCCGGCCTTCATCATCGGCGACACCCTGGTGCCGGGCGCCGACATGACCGCGCTGCGCGCCGCGATCACCGTGGCCAAGGCGGGCAATCTCAAGAAGCTCGGCTAGGGCCTCCGTTCGACCGGGCCCGAGGTCTGGTCTAGGGTTCTTCAGGCGCCGTCGGGGCGCGGGACGGACCAGATGACCGAACGGGTTCTGGTGATCGGCGCGGGCATGGCCGGCCTTTGGACGGCGCTGGCGCTCGCCCCCACGGGCCGCGAGGTGCTGCTGCTGGAGCGCGATCCGCCGCCGCCGCCCGGCGGGGTAGAAGCCGCCTTCTCCGACTGGACCCGGCGCGGCGTGGGGCACCTGCGGCACAGCCACGCCTTCCTGGCCCGCCTGCGGCTGCTGATCCGCGACCAGCACCCGGAGTTGCTGGCCGAGCTGCTGGCGGCGGGCTGCCGCGAACTGGGCTTTGACGGCACGCTGACCGCCCTGCACCGGCGCGCCTACACGCCGGAACCGGTGGACGGCGACCTGGTGATCCTCACCAGCCGCCGCACCACCCTGGAGTGGGTGATGCGCCGCTACGTGGAGCGCCTGCCCGGCGTCTCGATCCGCTCCGAAACCTTCGTCCGCGCCCTGCGCATCGCGCCGGGGCCGACGCCGGTGGTGACCGGGGTCGAGATCGACGGCCCGGAAGGTCCGCTGGAACTCACCGCCGACCTGGTGGTGGACGCCGCAGGCCGCACCTCGTCGGCCCTCGAGCAACTGGTCGCCGCCGGAGCCGCGGTCGGCGAGGCCTCGGAAGGCGCCGGCGTCATCTATTTCACCCGCCACTACCGGCTCAACCCCGACGCCTCGGAGCCGCCGCGCGGCGGCAAAGGGCCCGCGACCGGCGACCTGGGCTATCTGAAGTTCGGCGTCTTTCCCGGCGACAACGGCTGCTTCTCCGTCACCCTGTGCGTCCCCGAGGTCGAGGAGGAGCTGCGCAAGGCGGTGGTCGATCCGGCGATGTTCGACGCCATCTGCGCCCAGCTGCCCGGCCCCGCGGCCTGGGTGGAGCCCGAGCGGGCGAGCGGCGTCAGCCGGGTGTTCGGCATGGGCCAGCTGGAGAGCCTCTGGCGGGACCTGGCGCCCGGCGGCCGACCGGCCGTGCTGGGGTACTTCGCCGTCGGCGACAGCCTGGCGCGCACCAATCCGCTGTACGGGCGGGGCTGCTCCTTCGCCGCGGTCTGCGCCTATCTGCTGCGCGACGCTCTGGAGGCGACGCCGGACCCGGCCCAGCGGCTGCTCCGCTACCGCGCCGGCGCGGACACCGAACTGCGGCCCTACTATCAGGTCATGCGCGACGCCGACCGCGCGGCCGTGCGGCGGGCCCGCCAGATGCTGACCCCGGCTTATCGTCCAACCCTGAAGGCCCGCCTGACCCGGAGCTTCTTTCAGGACGGGGTGGCGATCGCCGTACGCTCCGACGTCGAACTGCTGCGCGCGGCCTTGCGCGGCTTCCACATGCTGGAGCACCCGCAGGCCTGGCTGAAGCGGCCGGCCAATCTCGCCAAGGTGCTGAGGTACTGGGCCCGCGGGCGTCGGCGCAACGCCGAGGCCTATCCCGCCAAGGCCGGGCCGGGACGCGAGGAGATGATGACCGCCGTCGGTCTGTCGCCCAGCCTCGACATCGAGCGCCTGCGGGCGCAGGCGGCCTGAAGTCAGTCGGCCTTGCGCTCGGTCGGGCCGGTGAAGAAGGCGCCGGACCCCATCTGGTCGCGCACGGCCTCGGGATTCAGCGCCGCGGCCTTATCGAGCTCCGCCAGCTCCGGCGGCACGTACCAGTGCAGCTTGTCGGCGTGGTAGGCGTCCCAGACCACCTGGGCGACCTCGGCCGGCGGGATGGCGCGGAACATGCCCTCCTTGGGGGCATTGGCGGCGACGCCGGGCGGCAGGATCGGGGTGTCGATCAGCCCGGGCAGCACGCAGGCGACCCGCACGCCCAGCGCCTTGAACTCCACGGACAGCGCCTCGGTGAGCCCCTTCACCGCGTGCTTGGTGGCCGAATAGACCGCGATCCCCGGCATGCCGAAGGTCGCCGAGGACGACGAGGTGGTGAAGCACAGCGAGCCGGGCGTCGCCTTGAGCAGCGGCACGGCCTCGTAGATGCCGATCAGCACGCCCATCAGGTTGACCTGGACGACGGCGGCGATGTCCTCGAACGGCTGCTGATCGAAGGGCCCGCCGCGGCCGATGCCGGCGTTGTTGTAGAGGATGTCGAGCCGCCCGCCGGCCGCCGGCGCGAAGCGGTCCAGGGCGGCGCGGTAGTCGGCGCGGTCGGTGACGTCGAGGCGACGGACCAGGCAGTTCTTCGGCCCCAGTTCCTCGCGCAAGCTCTCCAGCCCCGCCTCGTTGACGTCATAGCCGCCGACGAACCAACCCTTGGACGCGAACAGCCGGGCGGTCTCCCGCCCCATGCCCGACGCCGCCCCGGTGATGAAGATCGACTTGCGCTCGGCGGCCACGGCTCAGATCAGTCCGGCCAGCGGCGAGGACGGGTCGGCGTACATCCGCTTGGGCATGCGGCCGGCGAGGTAGGCCTCGCGACCGGCGATCACCGCGTGCTTCATCGCCCGCGCCATCCGAATCGGATCGCGCGCCTCGGCGATGGCGGTGTTCATCAAGACCGCGTCGCAGCCCAGCTCCATGGCCAGCGACGCGTCCGACGCGGTGCCGACGCCGGCGTCCACCAGCACCGGCACGGTGGCCTGCTCGATGATCAGCCCGAGGTTGAGGATGTTCTGGATGCCGCGCCCGGAGCCGATCGGCGCGCCCAGCGGCATGATCGCGGCGGCGCCCGCGTCCTCCAGCTTCTTGGCGTACACCGGGTCGTCGGAGCAGTAGACCATCACCTGGAAGCCGTCGGCGATCAGCAGCTTCAGCGCCCTGAGCGTCTCTTCCATGTCCGGCAACAGGTGCTTGGTGTTGGACAGCACCTCCAGCTTCACCAGGTCCCAGCCGCCCGCCTCGCGGGCCAGGCGCAGGGTGCGGACCGCATCCTCGCCGGTGAAGCAGCCGGCGGTGTTCGGCAGGAAGGTGAAGCGGTCCGGCTTCACGTGGTCGACCAGCATCGGCTGGCTGGGATCGGAGAGGTTCACCCGGCGCAGCGCCACGGTGACGATCTCCGCGCCGGCGGCCTCCGCGGCCGCGGCGTTCTGGGCGTAATCCTTGTACTTGCCGGTGCCGACGATCAGCCGCGAGCGGAAGGTCCGCCCCGCCACTGACCAGGTGTCTTCAGCCTGGACAGAACCGTCCATGTCAGCCGCCTCCGATGAAATGCACGATCTCGATCCGGTCGCCGTCCGAGAGCGCGGTGCTCCCGTACGCCGATCTGGGGACGATCTCCAGATTGCGTTCGACCGCCACCTTGCGGCCGTCCAGGCCCAGCGCCGCCACCAGGGCGGCGACGTCGCAAACGGCCTCGAAGCCGCGGCTCTCTCCGTTGACGGTCAGCTTCAAGGACGCACCTCCGGTCGGCAAGCTTGTGACCCCCGTCGCCGAACGTTACAAGTCGCCGGAATCGACGGCGGAGCCGAATGTCGAAACCGATCTATGTGCTGAGCGGCCCCAATCTCAACCTCCTGGGCGTCCGCGAGCCCGAGATTTATGGCCATCAAACCCTGGACGACGTGCGCGGCCTCTGCGAGGCGCGGGCGTCGTCGCTGGGGCGTGAAGTCGTGTTCCGCCAATCCAACCACGAAGGCGAGCTGATCGACTGGATCCAGGAGGCCCGCGAGAAGGCCTGCGCCCTGGTCATCAACCCCGCCGGCTATGGCCACACCTCGGTGGCCATCCTCGACGCCTTGAAGATGGTGGGCGTGCCCGTGGTGGAGTGCCACCTCTCGAACCCCGCTTCCCGCGAGGCGTTCCGCCGTGAGACCTACGTATCCCTCGCAGCCACCGGCGTGGTCACCGGATTCGGCGCTGCGAGCTATGAACTGGCCGTCGAGGCCGCTGCGGGCCTGGCCCGCTGAAGCCTTCAAGAGACAAGGAACTTCCCATGGCTAGCAGTCCCAAGGCTCCAGCCGATCCCATCGACTCGCGCCTGGTGCGCAAACTGGCCGACATCCTCACCGACACCGGCCTGTCCGAGATCGAGGTGGAGCACGCGGGCCTCAAGATCCGGGTGGCCAAGACCCTGACCGCCCAGCCGATGATGCAGGTCGCCGCGCCTGCCCCAATGGCGGCCGCCGCGCCGAACCCAGTCGCCGTCTTCGCCGAACCGGCGGTCGTCGAACGGTCGAAGGGCGACCTGGTCAACTCGCCGATGGTCGGCACCGTCTACCTGCAGCCCCAGCCGGGCGCCGATTCCTTCGTGAAAGTGGGCGACACGGTGCAGGCCGGGCAGACGATGATGATCATCGAGGCCATGAAGACCATGAACCCGATCCCGGCCCCGAAGGGCGGCAAGGTGGTCGAGATCATCGTCGCCGATGGCCAGCCGGTGGAGTTCGGCGAACCGCTCGCCGTCATCGAGTAGCGGTCATGTTCGAGAAAATCCTCATCGCCAACCGCGGCGAGATCGCACTTCGCGTGCACCGCGCCTGCAAGGAGATGGGCATCTCCACCGTCGCCGTGCATTCCGAGGCCGACAGCGGCGCCATGTGGGTGCGGCTGGCCGACGAGAGCGTCTGCATCGGCCCGGCGCCGGCCGCCAAGAGCTACCTGAACATCCCCTCGATCATCGCCGCGGCGGAGATCACCGGGGCTCAGGCGATCCACCCGGGCTACGGATTCCTCTCGGAAAACGCCCGCTTCGCCGAGATCGTGAACGCCCACGGCTTCACCTTCATCGGACCCAAGCCTGAGCACATCAAGATGATGGGCGACAAGATCACCGCCAAGCAGGCGGTGAAGGACGCCGGAATCCCCGTGGTGCCCGGCTCCGAGGGCGCGCTGACCACCGAGGAGGAGGCCTTCGCGGCCGCCAAGGAAATCGGCTTCCCCGTGCTGATCAAGGCCGCCGCCGGCGGCGGCGGGCGCGGCATGAAGGTCGCCCAGACCGAGGACGACCTGGCCGAGGCGGTCTCGACGGCGCGCGCCGAGGCCAAGGCGGCGTTCGGCGACGACGCGGTTTACATGGAACGCTACCTCCAGACCCCGCGGCACATCGAGCTGCAGGTGATCGCCGACAGCTTCGGCAACGTCTGCCACCTCGGCGAGCGCGACTGCTCGCTGCAGCGCCGCCACCAGAAGGTGCTGGAGGAAGCCCCCTCGCCTGTCATCGACGCCGCCGCCCGCGCCAAGATCGGCAAGGTGGTGGTCGATGCGGTCAAGGCCATCGGCTACCTCGGCGTCGGCACCATCGAGTTCCTGTACGAGAACGGCGAGTTCTTCTTCATCGAGATGAACACCCGCCTGCAGGTGGAGCACCCGGTCACCGAGGCGATCACCGACATCGACCTGGTGCGCGAGCAGATCCGCATCGCCGCCGGCCTGCCGCTGTCGTTCCGCCAGGAGGACGTGGCGTTCGAGGGCCACGCCATCGAGTGCCGGATCAACGCCGAGAACCCTAAGACCTTCGTCCCCTCGCCCGGCCTGGTCACCGACTACCACGCCCCCGGCGGCCTCGGCGTGCGGATGGATAGCGCCCTCTACGCCGGCTATTCGATCCCGCCCTATTACGACAGCCTGATCGGCAAGCTGATCGTCCACGGCCGCGACCGCGACGAATGCATCGCCCGCCTCTGCCGCTGCCTGGGGGAGATCGTGGTGGCCGGGATCGACACCAACATCCCGCTGTTCCAGGAGCTGATGGCCCAGCCGGACATCATCGCCGGCAACTACAACATCCATTGGCTCGAGAACTGGATGAAGGCCCAGGCCGCCGCCTGATAGAAGAAGCGGGCATGGAGACCTTCACCGCCCGTGACCTCCTGGCCTGCTACGCCCGCGGCGTCTTCCCGATGGCCGACGCCCGTGACGATGCGCGGGTCTTCCTGATCGATCCGGAGCGGCGCGGGGTGATCCCGCTCGACGAGTTCCATGTCTCGCGGCGCCTGGCGCGGACGGTGCGCGGCGACCCCTTCGAGATCCGCGTCGACACCGCCTTTCGCCAGGTGGTGCAGGCCTGCGCCGAGAGCGGCCCGGGCCGCACGGAGACCTGGATCAACCACCCCATCGAGGCCCTCTACACCCGCCTGCACCACCAGGGCGTCGCCCACAGCGTCGAATGCTGGGAAGGCGGCGAACTGGTCGGGGGCCTGTACGGCGTCTCGCTGCGCGGCGCGTTCTTCGGCGAGAGCATGTTCTCGCGTCGCCGCGACGCCTCCAAGGTGGCGCTGGTGCACCTGGTCGCGCGGCTGATCCTCGGCGGCTACCGGCTGCTCGACGCCCAGTTCATGACCGACCACCTCAGCCAGTTCGGCGCGGTGGAGATCTCACGGCGCGAATATCATCGCCGCCTGGACGCGGCGCTGAAGGTCGTGGGCGTCTTTCAGGTGGGCGGGACTTCCGGCTCCGCCGGGGGTGGAGGCGCGGGCGCGGCCGGCTCAGGCGCGGGTGGGACCAGCTTCGGCGTCACCGGCGCGGTCGGGGCCGCCTTGGCTGCCGCCGGCGCGGCGGCGGGCGTCGCCTTGGGGGCCGGCGTGGCGGGCGCCGCGACCGGAATGGGCGCCGGCGCATTGAGCGGCGCAGCGGCCCTGCAGGTGATCAGCCAGGCGTCGTAGACCGGATGCTCCAACGGGTGCAGGCCGGGGGACGAGGCGTACATCCAGCCCTTGAACGCCTGCCTCGCCGGCGGGGTCGGCTTGCCCGGCGCAGGCCTCGGCTGGGAGTCGATGGTCATGTAGACGACCGAGTCCTCGACCGCCTCGTCCGACGCCGAGCGCTCGCAGGCCCGGACCGTGAACACCAGGCTCTTGTAGCGGACCGGCCGGCCGACCGGGGCCTCGAACCGCAGCGACTCGGCGGTGACCTTGTCCAGCGCCTGCAGGATGGCGACGTCGTAGCGCGCGCGCCGGACCTGTTCGGCGGGCTTCTCCTCGACCTTGGGCTTCGGCGGCGGCGCAGGCGCGACCTCCTTCTCGGAGATCGGCGGCACCACCATCGGCGCCGGCGTCGGCACGTTGACCGGCGGCGCTTCCTCGGCGGGACCGCCCGGCCCCGGCGTCGGCGCCGGTGGCGGGGTCACCAGGACGGGCGGCGCCGGCGGTGCGGGCTGGGCGGAGACCAGCCCCGCAGCCGACGCGCCGACCATCGCCGCCAGCCAGACGCTCCGGCGGATCAGTTGCGGGGTTCGCGAGGGGCGGGTCACGACGCGCGCCGCTATTCCGGCTTCCAGGCCTCGTAGTCGCCGGTGGCGCGCTGGCGCTCGCCGCCGCGGGCCAGCGACCCCTTCGGCCGGTAGGCGTGGATGGTGCCCGAGAGGTTCGGCCGGTGTTCCTTCTCCCACGACTTCACCACGAACGGCTCGACCGTCGGCGGCTCGATGAAGGTGTGGTGCAGCCAGCCGTGCCAGTCGGGCGTGACCTTGGAGGCTTCGGCATAGCCGTTGAAGACCACCCACCGGCGCTTGCGGCCGTCGTAGCTGTCGGAGGTGTCCTTGGCCTCGTAGTAGCGGTTGCCGTTCTCGTCCTGGCCGATGAACACGCCGCGGCGGGCGATGGTGAAGTGGATGCCGGCGGTGGCGCCGTTCCACCAGGTGAACATGGTCTTGAAGATGTTGGACACTGGGCTCGACTGCTCTCGGAGAGGCTTGAACGCGGCCGGACTATAGGGGGCCGCCCGGGGAGCGTCCAGCCGCGCGCCGGAGCCTTGGGTGCGGCAAGATGTTGGGGATGAACCACGCCGTGACCGCAACATCTATTGCCCGGCCGCGCCGACGCCCCCTAACCTCCCAAGACGGGAGTCGGCTCAATGGCGGCAGCAACGGCGGGTGTGGGAATCGAGGGGCGGATCCTGGAGCTGTCCGACCGCGTCCTCGAAGTCCTGGCCCCGGCGCACTGGCCCGACGCCCGGGTCGAAGCCTGGATCGACTGGGCAGGGGGAGAGCCGGACTTGCCGCAGGCCATCGCCGACTATGTCGAGACCCTCACCGCCCACGCCCAGGCCAAGGGACTGGTCAAGGACGTGCGCGGCCGCACCCGTTTCCGCGACAACCTCACGGCGGCGCTGCTGAGCGGCGCCGTCGCCATCGGGTCCGAGCCGACCGCCAACGCGCCGGCGGTGATCGACGCCGCGTCGCCCGAGCTCGCCGCGGCCTTGCGCCGGCTGGCCTCCGATTGCCGGGGAGAGCTCGCCGCCGCGGCGGCCGGCCGCGCGTTGGCCGACCGCCTGCAAGCGGTGATGGACGCCGTCCTGCGCTGCGAGGGCGACCCGGCCGCCTGCGCCGATCCGACCCGCAACGCCAGTCTCGCCCGCGCCGCCGAAGCCGCCCGCGGCGGCGGGGCCTCCGCGGCCATGATCCTCGACGCCATCGCCCTGGCCCGCGCCGGCGAAAGCCATTGGGAGGTCGAAGGCGCTGCGCCGGCGGTCGATCGTCTGCGCCTGATCGTCGCCGCCGCCCCCGACAACCTTGCCGGCCCGGCCGGCCGCCAGATCGCGCTCGCCGCCTGGACCACCGGCGCCGTGGCCGTCGCGCCCGGCATGGCGGCGGCCACCCGTCTGGCTGAGGCCCAACCCGCGCTGCGCGGCGGCGTCGACCTGATGGCCTTCTGGTCGGAGCCCGGCTTCGACATCGCCGGCTTCGAGGCGGCCGTGCAGCTCCTGGCCCGCGCCCTGGCGGCGGCCAGCGACGGCCCGGCGCTGCTGGGCCTGGCGGGCCTCGCCGACTGGCTGATCGCCCACGGGCTCGACTACGACAGCGAGGCCGGCCGCGAGACCGCGCGCGAGCTCTACCTTGCCGCCGGGGCGGCGATCGAAGCGTCCGGCGCCAGGCTCCAGGGCGGCCTCGCCGTCTTCGTCGACCCCGAGCTGTCGCTGCGGCTCGGCGGCGGCGACCTCTCCGCGGCGCCGTCCAGCGGCCCGGTGACCCTGGCCGAAACCCTGGACGGGGAGCCGGTCCGGGTGCTGTCGGAGGCCGCCCTGCGCGGCTTCGCCGTCCTAGGCGTCGATCCCGGCGAGATGCGCGGCCACCTGCTGGGCCGTGGCGACCTGGCCGAGGCGCCGGCGATCGACGCGCGCGCCCTCGCCGCCCGCGGTTTCACCGACCACGAGATCGCCGCGGCGGAAGCCGCCCTGCCCCTGGCGCGCCGCCTCGCCGACGCCTTCGCGCCGCAGGTGATCGGCGAAGGCTTCGTGCGCGACGTCCTGGGGGCCACCGCCGACCAACTGGCCGACCCGCGCCTCGACGTCCTGGCGCTGGCCGGCTTCACGCCCGACGAGATCGCGGCGGCGGAGGCCTACGCGCTGGGCGCCCCCGACCTCGCCGACGCCGAGGCCCTGACGCTCGAGCAGCGGCGCATCTTCCGTACGGCCGCGGATCTGGGGGACGCGCCCCGGCACGCCATGCTGGGGGCGCTGGAGCCCGCGCTCGCCACACCGCCGTTGGCCGAGGTGGTGCTGCCCTGGGACGCCGAACCCGAGGCCGCCGTCGGCCGGCTCGCCGGACCTCTGGCGGTGCGCCTGCGCCGCGCCGCGCCACCGGCCGACCTGACGCTGGACCTGCCCGCCATGACCGCCGAGGCCGCGCCGCGGCCCGCCCGCGAGGCGCCGCCCGAAGAACGCGTCGTGGAGCGGATCGTCGAGCGCGACCGCACCCGCCGCAAGCTCCCCGACCGCCGCAAGGGCTATATCCAGAAGGCGGCCGTCGGCGGCCACAAGGTCTACCTGCACACCGGCGAGTACGACGACGGCGAGCTCGGCGAGATCTTCATCGACATGCACAAGGAAGGCGCCGCCTTCCGCTCGCTGATGAACAACTTCGCCATCGCGATCTCGATCGGACTGCAATACGGCGTGCCGCTGGACGAGTTCGTCGACGCCTTCGTCTTCACCCGCTTCGAGCCGGCCGGACCGGTGACCGGCAACGACACCGTCAAGTCGGCGACCTCGATCCTCGACTACATCTTCCGCGAGCTGGGCGTCTCCTACCTGGGCCGCAACGACCTGGCGAGCGACGACCCCGGCGAGCTGAACGCCGACGGCCTGGGTCACGGCAAGGCCGACGCCCTCGCCAGCGACGAGCCGCAGCCGGCCAGCCGGTTCATCTCCCGCGGCTTCTCGCGCGGCGCGGCGCCGGACAACCTGGTCTTCCTGCCGACGGCCAACCGCCTGAGCGGGCCGGCCAGCTTCGAGGCCGCCGAGGTCTGCGCGGCGTGCGGCGACATCGCCGTGGTGCGCAAGGGCCAGGCGATGATCTGCGAAACCTGCGGCGCCCGAGCCGGCCGCGCCGGCGAGGACCAGGCCAGCTAAGCCCTTAGAATTACCGCGAATTAAGTAGCGCTTGAGATGGGGCGAGCGCAGATGGATCACGTCGTCCTTAAAGGATTTCGTGCCCCGGATGAAAGTCGTGAGCCGCCTGCTTCTCGCCGCCGCCGCCGCCCTGGCGCTCGTCCCGGGCGTCGCCGGCGCCGCGGCCGCCGTCCAGGGCGACAAGGAAGTCGCCCGGGTGACGTCGTTCGGCGGCGCCTGCCCCAATTGCGAGCTGTCCGGGCGCAAGCTGGCCGGGGCGCACTTCCTGGGCGCCAACTTCTCCGGCGCCGCCCTGGTCGGCTCCGACCTGCGCCAGGCGCACTTCCTTGGCTCGACCTTCGCCGGGGCGGACCTGTCGCGCGCCGACCTGAGTGATTCCGAGATCGTCGGCGCCAATTTCGCGGGCGCCAACCTGTCGAACGCCCGGCTGCGGTCCACCGAGGCCCGGGGCGTGACCTTCGCCGGCGCCAACCTGACGAACGCCGACCTCAGCAGCATGGAGGCGACCGGCGCCAACTTCGCCAAGTCGAGCCTGCGAGGGGCCAGCCTGCGCTCCGCCGAGCTGCACGGCGCGGTCATCAGCCGGGCAGACGCCCGCGGCGCCGACTTCCGCGACGCCGAGCTGATCGGGGCCAACATGGTCGGCGGCCAGTTCGACAAGGCGTCCTTCCGCTCGGCGGAACTGACCGGCGCCGCGCTGGTGGGGAGCAGCTTCGCCGACGCGGATTTCAAGGACGCCAGCCTGGCCCGCGCCAATATCGCCGGCGTCGACCTGTCCCGCGCCCGCGGGCTGGCCCAGGAGCAGGTGGACGAGGCCTGCGGCGACTCGCGTACGCGGCTGCCCGGGCGGCTGATCGCCAAGCCCTGTGCGGGCGGGTTCCGGTTCATCATGCATCCGATGACGCCGCCCGCTCCGCCTGCTCCTCCTGCGCCGCCGGCCCCGCCTGCGCCCGTCGCGCAGCGCTGGTGATCGCCGCCCGCCCTCTCAGGCCAGCCGTCAGGCCTTGAGCGGCGGCGCCAGCCGGATGTGCAGCTCCTTGAGCTGCTTGTCCGACACCTCGGACGGCGCGTTCATCATCAGGTCCTGACCCTGCTGGTTCAGCGGGAAGGCGATGACCTCGCGGATGGCGGTCTCGTTGGCCAGCAGCATGACGATGCGGTCGATGCCGGGCGCCAGGCCGCCGTGCGGCGGCGCGCCGTGCCGGAAGGCGTTCAGCATGCCCCCGAACTGCTCCTCGACCACCTCCGGCCCGTAGCCGGCGATCTCGAAGGCCTTCAGCATCAGCTCCGGACGGTGGTTCCGGATCGCGCCCGAGCACAGCTCGTAGCCGTTGCAGACGATGTCGTACTGGTAGGCCAGGACATCGAGCGGGTCCTTGGTCTCCAGGGCCTCCAGCTCGCCCTGCGGCATCGAGAACGGGTTGTGCGAGAAGTCGACGCGCTTCTCGTCCTCGTTCCACTCGAACATCGGGAAGTCGACGATCCAGACGAACTCGAAGCGGTTCTCGTCGACCAGGTTCAGCTCCGTGCCGACCTTGGTGCGGGCCGAGCCCGCGAACTTGTGGAACACCTTCGGATCGCCGGCCACGAAGAAGGCGGCGTCGCCGACCTTCAGGCCGAGCTGCTGGCGCAGCGCATCGGTCTTCTCAGGCCCGATGTTCTTGGCGATGGGACCGGCGCCGCCCTCCTCGCCTTCCCGCCAGAAGATGTAGCCGAGGCCCGGCTGCCCCTCGCCCTGGGCCCAGCTGTTCATGCGATCGGCGAAGGCGCGGCTGCCGCCGCCGGGCGCGGGGATCGCCCACACGGCGTTCTTGGTGTCTTCGAGGATGCGGGCGAACAGGCCGAAGCCCGCGCCGCGGAAATGCTCCGAGACGTCCTGCATCTCGATCGGGTTGCGCAGGTCCGGCTTGTCGGTGCCGTACTTGGCGATCGCCTCGCGGAAGGGGACGCGCGGGAACGGGTACGGCGTCACCGGCTTGCCCTGGCTGAACTCCTCGAAGACGCCGTGCATGACCGGCTCGATGGCCGCGAACACGTCTTCCTGGGTGACGAAGCTCATCTCGACGTCGAGCTGGTAGAACTCCAGGCTGCGGTCGGCGCGCAGGTCCTCGTCGCGGAAGCAGGGCGCGATCTGGAAATAGCGGTCGAAGCCGGAGACCATCAGCAGCTGCTTGAACTGCTGCGGCGCCTGGGGCAGCGCGTAGAACTTGGAAGGATGCAGCCGCGAGGGCACCAGGAAGTCGCGCGCGCCCTCCGGCGACGAGGCGGTGAGGATCGGCGTCTGGAACTCCAGGAAGCCCTGGCCGATCATCCGGTTGCGGATCGACTGGATGACCTTGGAGCGCAGCACGATGTTGCGGTGCAGGGTCTCGCGGCGCAGGTCCAGGTGGCGGTTCTTCAGCCGGATCTCTTCCGGATAGTCCGGCTCGCCGAACACCGGCAGCGGCAGCTCGGCGGCCTCCGACAGCACGCCGATCTCGCGCACGCGGATCTCCACCTCACCGGTCGGCAGGTTCGGGTTCACCGTGTCGGCCGAGCGGGCCACCACCTCGCCGTCGACGCGGATCACGCTCTCGGCGCGCAGGCGCTCGATGACCGCGAAGCCGGGCGTCTCCGGGCTGATCACCAGCTGGGTCAGGCCGTAGTGGTCGCGCAGGTCCACGAAGACCAGGCCGCCGTGGTCGCGCTTGCGATGGATCCAGCCGGAAAGGCGGACGGTCTTGCCCGTGTCGGCGGCGCGGAGCTCGCCGCAGGTGTGGGTGCGGTAGGCGTGCATTTGTCAGGGAAATCAGCTGATTTAAGAGGCGCGGAAGGGCGCATGTGGGGGTGCGAAAGTCAAGCATCCCTCCCGCCGCCGGCGGGCTCACCTCTCCGGATGCGTCAGGGCCTGGTAGGTCAGGGCCCTCGCCTGCCCGCCCAGATCGTCGCCGCCGGTGCCGCCCATCCGCTGGATCATGCCGACGAAGAACAGGTCGTTGGTGGGGTCGATCCAGAACCAGGTGCCGGCCGCCCCGCCCCAGCTCATGGTGTTCTTGCCCTCCAGCGAACCGGCGCGGCGCGGGTCGTTGACCACCATGAAGTCGAGGCCGAAGCCGACCGCCTCGTTGAACCGCGCCGTGTTGGTGCCGTTCGAGGACACCAGCACATCGTGCGGAATGACGTTGGTGTCCATCAGCTGGATGGAGGCGGGCGACAGGATCCGCACCCCGTCCAGCTCGCCGCCGTTGAGGATCATCTGGCAGAAGCGGGCGTAGTCGGAGGTGGTCGAGACCAGGCCGCCGCCGCCGGACTCCATGGCCGGCGGGCGCGTGTAGTCGGGCATCGGGCTGCCGAACAGCTCCTTGGCCTCATGGATCTTGCCGGTCTTCTTGTCGCCCAGGTAGACCGCGGCGAGACGATCGCCGGTCCCCGGCCGGGTGTAGAAGCCGGTGTCGTTCATCTTCAGCGGCCCGAAGACCTGCGCTTGCATGAACTGGCCCAGCGTCTGGCCGGTCAGCTTCTCGATGATGTAGCCCTGGATGTCGACCGACGAGGAATAGGACCAGTTGGTCCCCGGCTGGAACATCAGCGGGATCTCCGCGGTGCGGTCGATCATCTGCTTGAGGCCGGTCGACCCCAGCACCTGCTTTTCGCGGTAGAGCTTGTCCACGGGATGCTCGTCACCCAGGCCGTAGCCGAAGCCGGCGGTGTGGCTCATGATCTCGCGCATGGTCGGCGGACGCTTCATGTCCTCGACCGCGGTGATCTTGCCGTCCTTGTCGGCGCTGACCATCACCTTGAGGTTCTTGAACTCCGGCACATAGCGGGTGACCGGATCGTCGAGCCGCCACTTGCCTTGCTCGAAGAGGATCATCATCGCCACGCCGGTCAGCGGCTTGGACATCGAATAGATGCGGAAGATGGCGTCCTTGCTCATCGGCGCGCCGGTCGCCAGGCTGGAGGCCCCGTAGGTCCTGAACTCCACCACCTTGCCGTGGCGCGCCAGCAGCGTGGTCATGCCGGCCACCCGGCCGTCGGCGACGACCTTGGCCATCGCCGCGTCCAGCACCTTCAGCCGGGCGGAGTCGAAGCCCACCGATTCCGGGCTGGCGGCGGGCGCCAGTGCGGCGTGATGAGCAGGCCGAGGCGCGGGCTTCGCCTGCGCCAACGGCGCGGCGGCCAGGGCGACGGCGGTCAGAGTTGCGGCCCAATAGGCGCGACGAATCATTTTCGAATATCCCCCATGTTTTATGCCGCCAAGCTTGGGGGCTCCGGCTCTCCGGCGCAAGGAAAGGCGGGCTCAGCCGCGCAACGCGCGGGCCCAAACGGCCCGCGGCTGCAACGGCAGGAGCGGCGCTAGAAGCGCTCGCCGACCATCTCCTCGCTCTTGGCCCAGAGCGCCTTGGCGCGCTCGGTATCCAGCGCATAGCTGCGGACGCCGCCGCGGATGTCGCCGCTCTCCTGGAGCTCGGCCACGTGGCAGTCCTCACAATAGAGGCCGCCCACCAGCTCGGCGGGCGCAACGACGCCGGCCCAGACGGAGGTGGCCGCGCCCTGTGGGATGGTCTTCCATTCGAAGGCCGGCGCGCCCGCAGGGGTGGCGGTGCTGATCGAGTCGAGCAGCGCCTGGACAGCTTCCGGCGTCATGTGGCGCGCGAGTTCCGTCTGGATGCCGCCCGGGTGGACCGCGGCGGCGCGCACGCCGTTCGCCTTGTGACGGCGGTCGAACTCGACGGCGAAGAGAATGTTGGCGGTCTTCGAGCGGCCGTAGGCGACGAACGGCGCATATTCCGTGCGTTCGAAGTTCGGATCGTCGAGGTCTATGTCCGAGAACCGATGGCCGGCGGAGGCCAGGTTCACCAGCCGCGAGCCCGGCTTCATCAGCGACGCGATCCGGTTCACCAGCACGAAGTGGCCCAGGTGGTTGGTGCCGAACTGGGTCTCGAAGCCGTCGGCGGTCTTGCCGAACGGCGTGGCCATGACGCCGGCGTTGGCGATCACCAGATCCAGGGGCTGGCCGGCCGCCACCAGGGCGTCGGCGCAGGCGCGGACGCTGGCGAGCGAGGCGAGATCGAGCTGCACCAGCTCCAGACCGCCGCCGTTCGCCGCACCGGCGCGCACCGGCGCGGTGGCCGCCCGGGCCTTGTCCAGATCGCGCGCGGCGCCCACCACCCAGGCGCCATGGGCGGCGAGCGTCCGGGCGGTCTCCACCCCCAGGCCCGCCGAGACGCCGGTCACCAGGATCCGCTTGCCGCTCAGGTCCACGCCCTGCAGCACCTCGTCAGTCGTCGATTCAGCTCCGAACGTCTTGGTCATGGTCTTTCTCCGCTCCGTCATGGGTAGCTTCTGCTGGTTCCCATCTGGTGGAGCGGGCCGCCCGGCGCGCGTCCGATCGCCTCGAAATCTTGCCTGATCCTCTCAACCGGGCGGCGACAGCGGGCCGGCGGCCTTGCACTACGCCTGCAACGATCCGATCATGGAGGGATGCAGGCCCACCTCGACGAACTGCTGGCCCTGGCCATCCGACACGCGCGCGACGAGCGCATCACGGCGATCCCGCGCGTGTCGATCAATCTGGGACATGGGCCCACCCAGCCTCTCCCCGGGGTGGTCCGGCCAATGCTCTGCCTGGTGCTGCAAGGCGCCAAGGAAGTCACCGTCGGCGACCGGCTGCTGCGCTACGATCCCGCCTGCTACTTCATCGCCTCGGTGGAGCTGGCGGCGTCCGGCCGCGTCACCGAGGCCAGCCGCGAGCGGCCCTACGTCTCGCTGAGTCTGGCGCTGGATCCGGAAGCGCTGGCGGCGCTCATTCCCAACGTCGACGACCCGGCCCGCTCCGAGACCGGCGTCCAAGGCTTCGGTGTGAGCCCGGTGACCGCCGACCTGGTGGACGCCTGGCTGCGCTTGCTCAGCCTGCTCGAAACGCCGCGGGATATCCGCGTGCTGGCGCCGATGCTGGAGCGCGAGATCCTCTATCGCCTGTTGCAGGGACCGCAGGCCGAAGTGCTGCGCCAGGTCGCCCGTGCCGACAGCCGCCTGTCACGGGTCCGCCGGGCGATCGCCTGGATCCGGGGCCACTACGACCAGCAACTGCGCATCGCCGCCCTCGCCGAGCTGGCGGGCATGAGCCCCGCCTCGCTGCACCGGCACTTCAAGGCGGTGACGGCGATGAGCCCGCTGCAATTCCAGAAGAGCTTGCGGCTGCAGCATGCGCGCCGGCTGCTGATGGCCGACCAGGACGCGGCGCGCGCCGGCTACGCGGTGGGCTACGAGAGCGCCTCGCAGTTCAGCCGCGAATACGCCCGGCTGTTCGGCGCTCCGCCGGTCCGCGACGCGATGCGCCTGCGGGGCGACGCGGCGGCCCTGGCTGAAGTCGTAGACGGCGCCTGACGCCGCCGGCGCCGCGGCTAGCTCCGCGGCTCGGTCGCCCGCTCCACCAGCTGCGCCAGTTTGTGCGGCGCGAGGGCGCAGTAGCTGGCGGTGAGGAGGTGGCCGACCTCGTCCCAGTCGGTGTCGCCGTCGATCACCAGGCCGACGATGTCGGGCCACCACACCGGCCGGAAGAACGGCGCCTCGGCGTAGTCCCGCGGATCGAGCTCGGCGATCCTCGAGCGGAAGGTCAGCACGCAGCCGTCGCACCCTGCGGCGCGCGCATAGGCCGGCGGCCAGCCCGCGGCGATCATCAGCACGTGGGCGAAGGTCTTCGCGCGCACCCGCCACCGCACGCCCACCCAGGCCGCCTCCTGACGGGTCTCGGGCAGCGCCAGGCACACCGAGGCAAGCCGGGCGACGATCGCGGGCGGGACTTCTGGGTGTTGGCTCATCCTGCACAAGCTTGCCCGCGCCGCTCGGCTGAGGCGGCTGACGCGAGACGCAGCTTAGCAGGCGGCTGGCCGCTCCGCCCCTACCCCTTCGGCCGGAACCGCTTCGTCGTCGGGAAGCCCTTGGGGAACAGCTTTCCCGCCCCGGCCCGCTTGCCGAGCCAGTCGCGCCACTCGGGCCACCGGCGGTTGCGGCCGCCGGCGTCGATCCAGCTCGCGCCCTCGTCGCCGTTGAAGACCATGGCGTCCTTCAGGCCGCCCTCGCGATAGGACTGCAGCTTGACGCCCTTGCCGCGGGGCATCTCGGGCAACTCGTCGACCGGGAAGACCAGGATCTTGCCGTTGTCGCCGATCACCGCCAGGTGGTCGGCGGCGGTGAGCGGCAAGGCGGCGGCGGCGCCCTTGGCCCCGACGTTGAGCACCTGCTTGCCGGCGCGGCGGAAGGCGATCGCCTCGTCCTCCGGCAGGATGAAGCCGTAGCCCTCCCCGGAGGCCAGCACGCGCTTGCCGCCGGGCTTGTGGACGAAGACGTCGACGATGCCGACCTTGTCGTCGAGGTCGATCATCAGGCGCAGCGGCTCGCCGTGCCCGCGAGCGCCCGGGAGCTTGTCGCACGCCAGCGTGAAGAACCGGCCGTCGGAGGCGAACACCAAGAGCTTGTCGGTGGTCTCCGCCGGAACCAGGAACTGCAGCTTGTCGCCCTCCTTGAACTTCAGCTCGGAGGGGTCCTCGACGCGGCCCTTGGCGGCGCGGATCCAGCCGCGCTCGGAGAGGATGACGGTGATCGGCTCGCGCACGATCATCGCCTCCAGGGCGGCCTCGGTGTCGACCTGCGGGGCGTCGGCGAAGATCGAGCGGCGCTTGCCGAGCGTGGTGTCGGGGCCGAGCTCGCCGCGGACGTGGCGCAGGCCCGCGGCCACCAGCGTCCACTGCGCGGCGTCGGAGCCCAGCATCTTGAGGATGCCGTCGCGTTCCTCGGAAAGCTCGGCGTGCTCGCGCCGCAGCTCCATCTCCTCCAGCCGGGCCAACTGGCGCAGGCGGGTGTTGAGGATGGCGTCGGCCTGCAGCTCCGAGAGTTCGAAGGTCTCGATCAGCCTGGCCTTCGGCTCCTCCTCGTAGCGGACGATGCGGATCACCTCGTCGAGGTTGAGGTAGGCGATCAGCAGCCCGTCGAGGATGTGCAGCCGGGCCTCGATCTTCTCCAGCCGGTGGCGGGCGCGGCGGACCAGCACCTCGCGGCGGTGGGCCAGGAAGGCCTTCAGCGCCTGCTTCAGGCCCATCACGCCGGGCGTGCCGCGGGCGTCGAGGACGTTTAGGTTGACCGAGAAGCGGGTCTCCAGGTCGGAGAGCTTGAACAGGCTCTCCATCAGCACTTCGGGCTCGACGTTGCGGCTCTTGGGCTCCAGCACCAGGCGCACGTCCTCGGCGGACTCGTCGCGCACGTCGCCCAGCAGCGGGGCCTTCTTGGTCTCGATCAGCAGGGCGAGCTGTTCGACCAGATCGGCCTTCTTCACCTGGTAGGGCACCTGGGTGACGACGATCTGGTAGGTGCCGCGGCCGGTCTCCTCCTTCTCCCAGAACGCCCGCAGGCGCACGCCGCCGCGGCCGGTCTCGTAGGTCTCCAGCAAGCTGGCCCGGGGCTCGACGATGACCCCGCCGGTGGGGAAGTCCGGCCCCTGGACGTGGGCCATCAGTTGCTCGGTGGTGGCGTCGGGGTTGTCGACCAGCACCAGGCAGGCGTCGACCAGCTCGGCGACGTTGTGCGGCGGGATGGAGGTCGCCATGCCGACCGCGATGCCGGTCGTGCCGTTGGCCAGCAGGTTCGGGAAGCCGGTGGGCAGCACCACCGGCTCGTCGTCCTGGCCGTCGTAGGTTGGCTTGAAGTCGACGGCGTCCTCGTCGATGCCGTCCAGCAGCAGCATGGCCGCGGCGGTGAGACGCGCCTCGGTGTAGCGCATGGCCGCCGGGTTATCGCCGTCGATGTTGCCGAAGTTGCCCTGGCCGTCGACCAGCGGATAGCGCTGGGCGAAGTCCTGGGCCATGCGGACCAGGGTGTCGTAGATCGATTGGTCGCCGTGCGGGTGATAGCCGCCCATCACCTCGCCGACCACCTTGGCGCACTTGCGCGCCGCCGTGTCCGGGTTCAGCCGCATCTCGCGCATGGCGTAGAGCACGCGGCGCTGCACGGGCTTCAGGCCGTCGCGGACGTCCGGCAGCGCGCGGTCGGTGATGACGCTGAGCGCATAGGCCAGGTAGCGCCGCGACAGCGCCTCCGACAGCGGCTCGTCGATGATGCGGTCGCCGGGCGGCGGCGGGGCGGTAATGGCGGTCATGGGAGAATCGAATTCATGGCACAGCGAGTTTAGCGGGTGTCAGGGCGGGAAGTAGCTGCGGCCGAAAGGCCGAGGCGTGAAATCGTCGCCCTTCTCCCCTTGTGGGAGAAGGGACCTACAGCCTTCCCGCCTCGCCCAGGCGGTCCACCAGCCACAGCCTGGCCGGCGGCAGGGGGCGGTTGAGGGGGTTGAAGATGAAGGCTTCGAGGAAGTGGGCGGTGAGGTCGAGGCCGGCGCGGACGTCGCCCGGCTCCAGCCGCGACTGCGAGGACAAGAGGAAGGGCGGCAGCGTCAGCAGGCGGTCCTTGTAGGGCTCGCCGGCGGTGCGGCTGACCGCACGGCCGGTCTTGGGGCTGACGTAGACCAGGTCGTCCACGGCGCCGGTGGCGGCGCACTTGGAGAAGTCGAGCCCGAAGCCCAGCTCCTGCAGCAACCCCGCCTCGAAGCGCACGAACACCGCCGGCCAGTAATCGGTCATCGCCAGCGCCTGGCCGAGCGCCTCGAAGGCCAGGTAGGCGCCAGGATGCGGCTCGCGCTCCGGCAGGGCGCCGGCGGCCACGGCGGCGGCGGCCGAGAGCCCGGCCAGCGCCAGGGCGTCGTCGAACAGCGCCGAGGGCCCCTCGCCCACCGGCTCCAGGGTCGCCGAGCCCAGCTGGTCGGAGACCCGGGCGCGGTAGCGGACCAGCACCTGGGCGCCGGCCTGCAGGAAGGGCTTCATCTTGCGCGAGGCGCCGCCGGCCACGTGGGCGGCGTACTTGCCGTGACGGGCGGTGAGCAGCTCGACGATGGCGCCCGCCTCGCCGAACGGCCGCGCGGAGAGCACGAAGGCGTCGTCCTCGAATTCCATCAGCCCAGCCTATCAGGCGTCGAAGTCGAGCCCCACGTCGCCGTAGAACTCGCGCTTGTCGGCCCAGCGCTCGTCGACCTTCACGTGCAGGAAGAGGTGCACCGGGCGGTCCAGCAAGGTGATCAGCTCCTCGCGGGACTTCTGGCCGATCCACTTCAGCGTCTGGCCGCCCTTGCCGAGGATGATCGGCCGCTGGCTCTCGCGCTCGACGTAGATGGTCTGCTCGATCCGGGCCGAGCCGTCCTTGCGCTCCTCGAAGGCGGTGGTCTCCACCGCCGCCGCGTAGGGCAGCTCCTCGTGGACCCGCAGGTAGATCTTCTCGCGGGTGATCTCGGCGGCCAGCAGGCGCACCGGCAGGTCGGCGGTCTGTTCGGCGGGGTAGAACCAGGGGTTTTCCGGCATCAGGGCCGCGAGCCGCGCCTTCAGGTCGTCGACGCCGTTGCCGTCCTTGGCGGAGATCATGAAGACCTCGGAATAGACGCCGGTCTCGAACAGCCGCTGCGACAGCGCCAGCAGGGTCTCGCGCTTCATGCCGTCGATCTTATTGAGCGCCAGGATAGCCTTCTTGCCCGACGCCTTCAGCCCCTCGACGATGGACTCCACGTCCACCGCCGCCCGGCGGTCGGCGGCCTTGGCCCCGGATTCCGGCGCGGCCAGCTCAGCGACGGAGTCCACCAGGTGGACGATGACGTCGGCGTCCTCGGCGCCGCCCCAGGCGGCCCGGATCATGGCCCGGTCGAGCCGGCGCCTGGGCTGGAAGATCCCCGGGGTGTCGACCAGCACGATCTGGGCGTCGCCCTCCATGGCCACGCCGCGCACCGGGAAGCGCGTGGTCTGCACCTTCTGGGTCACGATGGAGACCTTGGCGCCCACCAGGCGGTTGGTGAGCGTCGACTTCCCCGCATTGGGAGCGCCGATGATGGCCGCAAAGCCCGCATGGGTCATGCGCCCGTCTCCTCGTCCTGCGCACCCGCCGGCGGCGGGCCTTCGCGCTTCAATAGCATCATCTGGGCGGCGGCCTTCTCGGCATCCTGCCGCGAGCGCCCCTCCCCGCGTTCGGGCGCGAAGCCGTCGACCGTCACCGCGATGGTGAAACAGGGCGCGTGGTCGGGGCCGGTGCGGGAGACCAGCTCATAGACCGGCAGCGGCAGGGCGCGGCCCTGCGCCCATTCCTGCAGCTGGGTCTTGGGATCCTTCTCCCGCGGCTCGTGCAGGCGCTCGAACTCCTCGGCCCAGAACTTCAGGAAGAAGGCGCGCGCGGACTCCAGCCCGCCGTCGATGTAGAGGGCGGCGATCAACGCCTCGCAGGCGTCGCCCAGCACCGCGTCGGACTTGCGCGCGCCGATCTTGGTGGCGCTGGCCGACAGCCGCAGGGCGTCGGGCAGGCCGGCGGCCCGCGCCGCGCGCGAGCAGGCGTGGTAGTTGACGAGGCTCGCCATCAGCCGCGACATCTCGCCTTCGCGGGCGTCGGGATCGAGCGCCATCAGCCGCTCGGCGGCGCACAGGTTCAGCACCCGGTCGCCGAGGAATTCCAGCCGCTCGTTGTGGCGCACGGTCCTGGCGCCGTCGCCGACGCTGGCGTGGGTCAGGGCGCGCTCCAGCAGGTCGCGGTCGCCGAACGTGTAGCCGATGCGGCGCTCAAGCTCCGCGACGGCGGCCTCCCGCGCATTCATGGACGCAGCGCGGTCATTGGAGGATGTGGAAGAACCGGCTCGGGCGGGCGTCGAGCACCCAGGTCCAGGGCTTGAAGATCGTCGCGCCCGGGTGCCAGGAGAGCAGGATGATCTGCGCCTTGCCGACCAGGTTCTCGGCCGGCACGTAGCCGACCCCGCCGGCTTCCGGCGTGACGCGGCTGTCCGAGGAGTTGTCGCGGTTGTCGCCCATCATGAAGTAGCTGTGCTCGGGCACCACGAAGACGTCGGTGTTGTCGAGCTCGCCGTCGGTTCCGTAGTCGTTGGTGACGTACGACTTGCCGCCCGGAAGGGTTTCGCGGAAGCGGGCCACGTCACGGACGAAGCCGTAGCCGGAGTCCTCCTTCACCGAGCCGAGGTAGGTGCGCGGCACCTGCTGGCCGTTGAGGTAGAGCAGCCCCTGCTTCATCTGGATGCGGTCGCCCGGCAGGCCGATCAGCCGCTTCACGTAGTCGGTGTGGCCGTCGCGCGGCAGCTTGAACACCACGATGTCCCCGCGGTGCGCCGGCTTCTCCAGAATACGGCCGGAGACGATGTGCGGGCTGAACGGGATCGAGTGGCGCGAGTAGCCGTAGGTGAACTTCGAGACGATGATGTAGTCGCCCTCGTAGAGGTTGGGCTCCATCGACGCCGAGGGGATGGTGAACGGCTGGAAGAACAGCACCCTCAGGAACAGCGCGATCAGCAGCGCATAGACGATGGTCTTGACGATCTCGACGATCTCGCCGAGGGCGCCGGACTTGTCGGGGGTCTGTGCGGCCTGCACGTTGTCGCTCATCGGCTGTCCCAATTATGTCCGGCGCGCCGGACCGGCTGTAGCTACGCGCTGCATACGACGGGAGCAAGGCTAACGGCCGTGAACTCTCGCTCATGAGCTCCGCGGCGGCGTCGCAGACGCCGTGACAAAGGCCGACGGGGCGGCCACATAGCCTCCATGAACCGCACGACGCTCACGCCGCTCCACGCTTTGCTCGCGCTCGCCGTGGTGGCGGTGTGGGGGACCAACTTCGTGGTGATCAAGGTGGGGCTGGGGCGGCTGCCGCCCCTGACCTTCGCGGCCCTGCGGTTCACCTTCGCCCTCGTGCCGGCGGTGTTCTTCGTCAGGCGTCCGGCCGTGCCGTGGCGCAACCTGGCGGCCTATGGCGTGCTGATCGGGGTGGGTCAGTTCGGCGTGCTGTACATCGCCATGCGCAGCATGATCTCGCCGGGCCTGGCCTCGCTGGTGGTGCAGATGCAGGTATTCTTCACCATCGCCCTGGCGATGAAGCTGACCGGCGAGCGGATCCGCGGCTTCCAGGTCGCCGCCCTGGCGCTCGCGGCCGCGGGCCTCGGCTGGCTGATGGCCCACGCCAACGCCGAGGTGACGCCGCTGGGCCTGGCGCTGGTGCTGTTCGCCGCGCTGAGCTGGGCCGGCGGCAACATCGTCGCCCGCGCCTCGGGCGGGGTGAACATGCTGGCCTATGTGGTGTGGGCGAGCCTGTTCTCCGCCCCGCCTCTGTTCGTCCTGGCCCTGCTGGCGGAGGGCTGGCCGGCGATCTCGCAGGGGATCGCCCACGCCGACGCACTCACCTGGGCGGCGGTGCTGTGGCAGTCGGTGGGCAACACCCTGTTCGGCTACGCGGCCTGGGGCTGGCTGCTGGCGCGCTATCCGGCGGCGACCATCTCGCCGCTGTCGCTGCTGGTGCCGGTGTTCGGCATGGCCGCCTCGGCGGTCCTCCTGGGCGAGCCGCTGTCATCATGGAAGCTCACCGCCGCGGCCCTGGTGCTGGGCGGCCTGGCCATCAACACCCTGTGGCCGATGATGGAGCGCAGGCGGGCGGCCAGCGTCGCCTGAAATCGCACGAGCAGCGGAACAAGCACGGCCAAATCCGGGTTGGCGGCGCGGATCGAGGGGACCGCTACGAAAGGACCGCCATGTTTCGCATCTCCACCCTGGTCGCCTCCGCGGCGCTCATGCTGGCCGCAGGCGCCGCCGACGCCAAGCCCTGCCGTGACGCGACCGGTCACTACATCGCCTGTCCGGCTCCGGCCGCTGCAGCCAAGGCGGCGGCCCCTGGCCAGCGCTGCCGAACCGCCAGCGGGGCCTTCACAAAGTGCCCGGCGCCCGCAGCCGCCAACGCGGCCGCTGCGCCCGCGCCCGTGGCAACGCGCACAGTGCAAGCCCGCACCGGCACCGCCACGAGCACCACCGCGATCGTCCCGGCTCACCCGGTAGCGGCCGGCGCCGTCACGGCGCGTTGTAAGGACGGCACCACCAGCCACAGCAAGAGCCGATCCGGCTCCTGCTCTCGGCATGGCGGCGTCGCGGCCTGGCTCTAGCCGGACCAACCTACGTCGCGACCGCCTCGATGATCACAAAGGCCTGGGCGTAGGGGTGGTCGTCGGTGAGGCTGAGATGGATCACCGGCTGATGGCCGGCGGGCGTCATCGCCTGTAGCCGCGCCAAGGCGCCGCCGGTGAGCGCCATGGTCGGCTGGCCCGAGCGCATGTTGACCACGCCCATGTCGCGCCAGAAGACGCCGCGGCGCATGCCTGTGCCGAGCGCCTTGGCGCAGGCCTCCTTGGCGGCGAACCGCTTGGCGTAGCTGGCGGCGCGGTCGGGCTTGCGCTCCGAGCGGGCCCGTTCGATCTCGGTGAAGCAGCGGTTGGTGAAGCGCTCGCCGAACCGCTCCAGGCTGGTCTCGATCCGACGGATGTCGGAGAGGTCCGAGCCGATGCCCAGGATCACGCGGCGCGCACCGCGCGGGCTTCGTCCATCAGGGCGCGCATCCGCTGGATGGCGGGGCCCAGGCCGATGAAGATCGCCTCGCCGATCAGGAAGTGGCCGATGTTCAGCTCCACGACCTCCGGGATGGCGGCGACGGGTTTCACCGTCTCGTAGTCGATGCCGTGGCCGGCGTGGACCTCCAGGCCCAGGGACGCGGCCTGGCGGGCGGCGCCCTTCAGCGCCTCGAGCAGTTGGGGCGCCTCCGACGAGCGGGCGCGCACCGCTTCGCAGTAGGCGCCGGTGTGCAGCTCCACCACCGCCGCGCCGGCGGAGGCGGCGGCGGCGACCTGGGCCGGATCGGGATCGATGAAGCAGGACACCCGGATGCCGGCCTGCGACAGCCGGCCCACCACCGGGGCGATGGTGTTGTGGCCCTTGGCGACGTCGAGGCCGCCCTCGGTGGTCACCTCCTCGCGCCGCTCCGGCACCAGGCAGGCGGCGTGCGGCAGGTGGGCGAGCGCGATCGTCTCCATCTCCGGCGTCACCGCCATCTCCAGGTTCAGCGGCCGGCCGCGACGCCGGGTGATGACCGCCAGCGCGTCGATATCGGCGTCGGAGATGTGCCGGCGGTCCTCCCGCAGGTGGGCGGTGATGCCGTCGGCCCCGGCCGCCAGCGCCATCTCCGCGGCCCGCACCGGGTCGGGATAGCTCTCGCCGCGGGCGTTCCGGACGGTCGCCACGTGGTCGATGTTCACGCCCAGGCGGAGCTTGCTCATGCGTGCAGCCGCCGGCTGCCTGGATCTTCCGCCGGGATGGCCGCCAGCTCGGGCGGCAGCTGGTCGGCGGGATAGGCGGGGATGTCCAGCTGGGCCAGGCTCACGAAGGGCATGCCGGGATCGTAGCGGCCGCCGGTGCGGTCGACGATGGCTGCGGCGACCACCACCTCGCCGCCGGCCTTGCGGATCGCCTCGATGCACTCCTTGGAGGACAGGCCCGTGGAGACGATGTCCTCGACCATGGCGATCCGTGCCCCGGCGGGGATCTGGAAGGCGCGGCGCAGCTTCAGCTCGCCGCCCTCGCGCTCCACGTAGATCGAGGGCACGCCCAGGTGCCGCGCGGTCTCGTAGCCGGGGATGATGCCGCCGACCGCCGGCGAGACGCAGAGGTCCAACTCGCCCACCGTGTCGCGGATCTTGGCCGCCAGCGCCTTGCACAGGCGCTCGGTGCGGTCCGGGTACTGGAAGACCAGGTTCTTCTGCAGGAAGACGCCCGAGTGCAGCCCCGAGGACAGGATGAAGTGGCCTTCGCGCAGGGCGCCGGCGCCGCGGAATTCGTTGAGGACGTCTTCGGTGTTCATGCCCTGGCAGATAGCGAAGTTTCCCGCCCATCGGAAGATGCGGCGCTCGCAGATCAGCCCTTGGCGCGGTCGACGGTCTCGACGCTGGGGTTGGCGCGCAGGGCCGCGGCGATGTGGGTCAGGTGCCGGGCGTCGGTGACGTCGATGTCGAAGTCGACGTCGAAGAAGTCCTGCTGCCGGTGGTGCATGCGCAGGCCCACGATATTGCCGCCGGCCTCGCCGATCACCGTGCAGGTCTGGCCGAGCACGCCGGGCGCGTTGCGGATGGTGGCGGTGAGCTTGGCCCGGGCCACGGAGTTGCGCTCCGCCTCAGGCGTCCACTGCAGGTCGCGCCAGAGCTCCTCGCGGTCTTCGAAGGCCTCCAGGTGCTCGCAGTCGATGGTGTGGACGGTCAGGCCGCGGCCGTCGTTCTCCACGATGCCGACGATGCGGTCGCCGGGCACCGGCGAGCAGGACGGGTCGAAATGGATGCTGACGCCGGGCGTCAGGCCGCCGCCCCGCACGTAGAGCTTGGCGCTCTTGCCGTCCTCGATCCGGTGGCGGGCCGAGGCCGCCTCGCGTTCGGAGGCCTTCAGGCCCGGGAACACCGCCTCCAGCACCTGCGGCGGGGAGATCCGCCCGCGGCCGACGGCGTCGAACAGCTCCTCCTCGGTCGGGAGGGCGAAGCGGTCCAGGGCCGGGCGGAGCGAGACCTCCTTGCGCGACTTGCCGGCCGCCTCGAAGGTCTGGTCGATGGTGGCGCGGCCGAGGCGGGTGAATTCTTCCTTCTCGGTCTGGCGGATGTGCCGGCGGATCGCCGAGCGGGCGCGGCCGGTGACGGTCAGCGAGCGCCAGTCGGGCGGCACCACCGGCTTGCCGCCGCGGATCACCTCCACCACGTCGCCGTTCTGCAGGATGGTGCGCAGCGGCTTGAGCTCGCCGTTGATCTTCACCCCGATGGCGGTGTCGCCGACGTCGGTGTGGACCCCGTAGGCGAAGTCCAGCGGCATCGCCCCGCGGGGCAGGCTGATCAGCCGGCCCTTGGGCGTGAACACGAACACCTGGTCGAGGAACATCTCGAGCTTGGCGTGCTCGACCAGCTCCTCGGCGTCGCCGCCGTGCTCCAGCACCTGGACGAGGTGGCGCAGGTTGACCAGCGGGTCGCGGCCGCCGGCCGCCTTCTGGTGCTCGACATCGAAGCCGTAGGACTGGTCCTTGTAGCGCCAGTGGGCGGCGACGCCCTCCTCCGCCACCCGGTCCATGGCCTCGGTGCGGATCTGCATCTCGATGCGCATGCCGCGCGGGCCGACCACGGTGGTGTGCAGCGACCGGTAGTTGTTCCGCTTCGGCGTGGAGATGAAGTCCTTGAACCGCTCGGGCACGCTCGGCCAAGCGCGGTGGATGACGCCGAGCGCGCGGTAGCAGTCGTCCTCGGTGTCGACGATCACCCGGAAGGCGTAGATGTCGGACAGCTGAGAGAAGCCGATCGACTTGCGCTGCAGCTTGCGCCAGATCGAATAGGGATGCTTCTCGCGGCCGAACACCCGGGCCGGCAGGCCGGCGGCGTCCAGCTTCGAGGCGATCTCGCCGGAGACCAGCGACACCGCCCCGCCCTGCTCGTGCCGCAGCGTGTCGAGGCGCCGGTAGATGGCGTCGCGGGCGACGGGGTTGAGGTGCTCGAAGGCGAGTTCTTCCAGCTCGGTGCAGATCCGGTGCACGCCGATCGAGCGGGCCAGCGGCGCATAGATGTCCAGGGTCTCGCGCGCGATCCGCTCCCGCTTGGCGGGGCTCTTGATGTACTGCAGCGTGCGCATGTTGTGCAGGCGGTCGGCGAGCTTGACCATCAGCACCCGCACGTCGCGGCTGATCGCCAGGATGAACTTGCGCAGGTTCTCCGCCTGGCGGAGGTGCTCGGAGGAGAGCTCCAGCTTGGAGAGCTTGGTGACGCCTTCCACCAGCTCGCCGATCTCCGGCCCGAACAGCTCGTCGATCTCATGCCGCGTGACCGGGGTGTCCTCGATCACGTCGTGCAGCAGGGCGGTGACGATGGTGGCGGTGTCGAGCCGGTAGTCGGTGAGGATGCCCGCCACCTCGATCGGGTGGGCGAAGTAGGGGTCGCCGGAGGCCCGCTTCTGGGCCCCGTGCATCCGCATGGCGTAGACGTAGGCGCGGTTCAGCAGCGCCTCGTCGGCGGTCGGGTCGTAGGACCGGACCTTCTCGATCAGTTCGAACTGACGAAGCAGCTTGGGACGCTTGACGGCGGGGGGCCCTGCGGGGGCCGGAACCCCCTTGTCGGGGGCTCCCTTGTTGGCGATCCCTGCGTCGATGGGCCCGGTGGTCGGGGCGTCCTTCAGCGAGACGGCGGGTTCAGACGCCGCCTGAGCAATTAGGGGTTCTGGGCCTGGTGGGCTCAGTACCGCTCCTCCTGACCGCCGTCGCGGTCGCTCTGCAGGGCGCGAACCAACTCGAGTTCGCTCATCTGCATGTGCGTCGGATCGGCCAGCAGGGCGAGGGTTTCGGCCTCTTCCTCGGCTTCCGAGCGCTCGTCCACCCGCTGCAGGGTGCCGATCAGGTTCTCGCGCAGCTCGTCGGCGTCGACCACGTCGTCCGCGATCTCGCGCAGCGAGACGACCGGGTTCTTGTCGTTGTCGCGATCCACCAGGATCTGCGAGCCGGCCGAGATGGCCCGGGCGCGATGCGCCGCCAGCAGAACGAGGTTGAAGCGGTTCGGCACCTTTTGGATGCAGTCTTCGACGGTGACGCGGGCCATGGAGTCCTCAGGCGGGGGATAGAACCGGAGAAAATAGAGGTTCGGGCCCGATTGTGCAACGCCGCAAAGGCCGCAGGCGCCGAATGAGGAAGCCCTAGACTGGCCCCGCGTCCGCTCCGACGGTGGCCGCCGCAGCCAGCTCGGCCGCCGTCCGGCCCAGCACGGGATGGCGCCAGGCGGGCGCGATCTCAGCCAGCGGGCCCATGACGAACAGGCGCTCATGCGCACGGGGGTGCGGCAGCACCAGTTCCGGGGCTTCGATGACCTGCCGGCCGTAGGCGATGAGGTCGAGATCCAGGGTGCGCGCGGCGTTGCGGGCGGCCCGTTCGCGACCGAACATTTGTTCGAGTGAAAAAAGCCCTTCCAGCACCGTCCGTGGACCGCCGTTCGCCTCGACAATCACGACGCCGTTGCGATACTCAGGCCCGTCCGGATCGGGCCAGGCGGCGGAGCGCCA
Organism: Phenylobacterium hankyongense; assembly: GCF_003254505.1. Lineage (NCBI taxonomy): Bacteria > Pseudomonadati > Pseudomonadota > Alphaproteobacteria > Caulobacterales > Caulobacteraceae > Phenylobacterium > Phenylobacterium hankyongense. The sequence continues at coordinate 3,681,304 of NZ_QFYP01000001.1, forward strand.
CCAGCCCGACCGGGCGAGCACAGGCAATCCCGCCTGGGCGAAGTGCGCCAAGGTCGCCTCGAGAAGGGCTTCGGACGAGGCGAAATCGCCGGCCAGATTGCTGCCGAGGGCCACGACGACCGCGTCGTCGAGCTCCGCGCCGCCGGCATTTAGGAATTGCGAGCGAATGACCTTCTACCCCACGGACCGGCTGGCGCTCTTCATCGACGGGGCCAACCTGTATTCGGCGGCCAAGGCGATGGGCTTCGACATCGACTACCGCAAGCTCCTGGAGGAGTTCCGCAAGCGCGGCGTGCTGATCCGCGCCTACTACTACACCGCCCTGGTGGAGCAGGAGGAGTACTCGCCGATCCGGCCGCTGGTCGATTGGCTGGACTACAACGGCTACCGCCTGGTGACCAAGGCCGCCCGCGAATACACCGACAGCCAGGGCCGCAAGCGCTGGCGCGGCGACATGGACGTCGAGATCGCCGTCGACATGATGGAGATGGCCGCCTCCGCCGACCACCTGGTGCTGTTCTCCGGCGACGGCGACTTCCGCTGCCTGGTGGAGGCCGTGCAGCGCAAGGGCGCGCGGGTGACCGTGGTCTCGACGGTGAAGTCGCAGCCGCCGATGGCCTCCGACGACCTGCGCCGGCAGGCCGACAACTTCGTGGACCTGGCCGACCTCGCCGACATCATCGGCCGCCCCTCGCGCCTGCCCCGGTTCATCCAGGAAAGCCGCGCCGCCGAGCGCGACCACGCCGAAGATTCCGAGGCCGATGCCGAGGTTTGAGGCCGCGACCGCCGTCGTCGTCGCCCCGGAGCCGCCGCGCAACTGCCCGATCTGCCCGCGGCTGGTGGCCTACCGCGAGGCCAACCGCGCCGCCCAGCCCGACTGGTTCAACGGCCCGGCGCCCTCCTGGGGCGACGAGGGCGCGCGCTTGCTCGTGGTGGGACTCGCGCCCGGCCGCACCGGCGCCAACCGTACGGGCCGGCCGTTCACCGGCGACCATGCCGGCTGGCTGCTCTACGAGACCCTGGGCAAGACCGGCTTCGCCACCGGGACCTATGATCCGAACGGCCAGGACGACCTGCGCCTCGTCGACTGCCTGATCACCAACGCGGTGCGCTGCGCGCCGCCCGGCAACAAGCCGGAGACCGTCGAGGAGGCCAGCTGCCGGCCGTTCCTAGAGGCCCGCATCGCCGCCCTGCCCCGCCTGAAGGTGATCGTCACCCTGGGCGACGTGTCGCGCCGCAACGTGCTGCGCGCGCTGGGCCTGAAGGCCTCGGCCGGGATCGCCGGCCACGGCACGGAGTTCCCCGCCGGCCCCTACGTGGTGCTGAACAGCTACCACTGCTCCAGGCTGAACACGAACACCGGCCGGCTCACACCGCAAATGTTCGAAGCCGTGTTCCAGCGGGCGCGGGCGCTGCTCGCGGCTTAATTGCCCTCGCCCGAGCCTTTTAGCGATACGAACAGCAGTCAGAATTTTGTGTTCTCTGTTTGTTCTGGTACGTTGAGGAGTGGCCAGCGCAGCTCAAACCAACCCCGGTGTTCCTGACGCCCTCGCAAAAGGCGCGGGTTGATGGGCTTATGCCCAAACTCGGAGGTGACGCGCTCGGGGGACGTGCGCGGGACGCCTATGGGAAGGCTCTCAAGAATGGACAGATCAGGGTCCGCTAACGATGGTCGACGGCGACCCGTCCCAAGGTGGGTCGTGCTGTCGCCGCTGTTGGTCAGCTTTCTGTCGTTGGCGGCGAGCCTCCTCCCGGCCTGGTGCGAGCCGGCGTCGAGCCTTGTCTGCACGCGCGCGGCGAACGTCATCTCCTGGATTGGGGCCGGATTCCCGCACGAGCTGGCCTTCCCGCTTTTGATGACGCCGATGAGCCCGCTGGTTGTCGCGGCGTCGCTGGCCGGAGTGGACCTGCTGATTCTGGCGTACGCGCTCCGCTCGCTGCCTCGGGCGATGACCGTGCCGGCCGCGGCTGCGGTCATTGCCGGGTGGGTCGGCGTCACGGTCGCCATGGCCTACGCCATGCCGTTCCTGATGGTTTGGACCTATCGCGCAACTCACTAGGCGGAGGTCCGCAGCGGGCTGGCGCGCGAGCAAATATCTCGCGCATAGTAGCGCTCTTCCTCACTCCGCGGATCATCCAGCGTGCAAGCCTCCAAGTCCTTCGCCCTCGTCGCCGCCCTGGCCGCGGCCGCCCTCGCCTCCTCGGCGCTGGCCGCGCCGAAGCCCGGTCCCGCCCTGCACGACCAGGCGCTGGAGATCCTGACCAAGGGCGTCGCCTTCCGGACGGTGAAGGGCGCGGGCAATACGCCGGCCTATGCCGCCTACCTGAAGGGCGTGCTGGTCGCCGCCGGCTACAAGCCCGACGATGTCCGCGTCGAGGAGACCGACGGCACGGCCATCCTGATCGCCCGCTATCCCGGCGCGGATCCCAGGAAGAAGCCCATTGTCGTGCTCGGCCACATGGACGTGGTGGAAGCCAGGCGCGAGGACTGGCAGCGCGATCCGTTCACGCCGGTGGTGGAGAATGGCTACGTCTACGGCCGCGGCTCGGTGGACAACAAGTTCGACGTCTCGATGGCGGTGGCGACGCTCGCCGAGCTGAGGCGCGAGGGATGGAAGCCCGGCCGCGACGTGATCCTGGCCCTGTCCGGCGACGAGGAGACCGAGATGGCCTCCACCCAGAAGCTGGCGGCCCGGCTGAAGAACGCCGAACTGGTGCTGAACGACGACGCCGGCGGCGGCCTGCTGGGCGAGGACGGCAAGCCGGTGATCTACCAGCTGCAGGCCGGCGAGAAGACCTACGCCGACTTCACCCTGACGGTCACCGATCCCGGCGGCCATTCCAGCCGGCCCGGCCCGACCAACGCCATCGTCGAGCTGGCCCAGGCGCTGGCCAAGGTCGGCGCCTACAAGTTCCCGGCCATGCAGAGCGAGCTGACCACCGCCTACTTCAAGGCCAGCGCCCCGCTGACGCCTGGGCCGGCCGGCGCGGCGATGAAAGCCTACCTCGTCGACCCCAAGGACGAGGCGGCGATCGCTACGCTCTCCGCCGAGCCGGAGTACGTCGGCCAGGTGCGCACCACCTGCGTCGCGACCATGGTCAATGGCGGCCACGCCACCAACGCTCTGCCGCAGAAGGCCACCGCCAACATCAACTGCCGGATCTTCCCCGGCACGCCATCGGAACAGGTGCGCCAGACCCTGGCCAAGGTGATCGACGACCCCAAGGTGACGGTGGCGCGGGTGACGGGCGACGGCTCCATCGACGCCCCGGCCTCGCCGCTTCGGCCCGACGTGATGGCGGCGGTGACCAAGGCGGTGCACGCCCAGCATCCGACCCTGACCATCGTGCCCTCGATGTCGGCGGGCGCCACCGACAGCATGCACTTCCGCGCGCTCGGCGTGCCTAGCTACGGCGTCGCCGGCCTCTACATGAAGCCCTCGGACGACTTCACCCATGGGCTCAACGAGCGCGCGCCGGTGGCCGCCATCGACGGCGCCCTGGCCCACTGGAAGGTGCTGCTCAAGGAGCTGGCGAAGTAGCCGAGCAGGCCTGCCCTAGCGACGGGCCAGCAGGGCGCCGGACGTGCGGGCCTCGTAGAGCGCGGTGACCACGGGGGCGTCGAGCTGGCGCACCGCCTTGTAGCTGACCTCGTGGCGGCAGCGGGCCTCCTGGGCGCGGTAGAGCGGTCCGGAGTTGAAGCGGCAGAAGCGGGTCGAGGCGCCGCGGATCCGGTCGAGCGCCTTCGCCGCGCCGGCGTCGGAGTTGAGGTTCAAGTCGCCGATCCGCACCCGCATCGTGGCCTCCTTGGCCACCGAAGGGAGCGCGATGGATGCGCTCAAGGCTGATGCACACACCACAGCGGCCGCACGCATTCTGTTCATGGCCTGGTGTCCTGGCTGGCATGCCGTCGGCTTGACGACCAGGCCAATTTACGCCCGACGCCGGCTCGCCGCGGCGGGAATCCGTCGGATCCCTGTTCGCGGCGTGACACGAGTCACGGCCCGAGCCGCAGCCCCGACCAAAGATTGGCCAAGCTTCCTCTTGTCGCATGGGTGAAGGAGCGTCGTTCGCATAACACGCTACGCGCGCCTGCGGGGGGCAGGATGCGAGGAGGCCATCGTGCAGTACCGCGTCTACAAGCTCAACCCGGCCGGGCGGATCGTCAGCGGGCACTGGATCGAAGCCGAGGCCGACAGCCAGGCCCGGGTGACGGCGCATGAGATGTGCGACGACGCCACGCCCGCCGTCGAACTCTGGCAAGGCCAGCGCCGCGTGGCCCTGCTGCCCTGCGAAGACGACGCCGTCGCCTGACGCAGGCGCGCCTCAGCGCCGCCAGTAGCGATAGCGCCACGCCTCGGCGAAGCCGGCCTTGCGGTAGAGCGAACGGGCCGGATTGGCCTCCTCCACCTGCAGGAACACCCGCTCGACGCCGCGCGCGGCGATGGCGCGGCCGAGGCCGGCCAGCACCTGGCTGGCGAGCCCGCGGCCCCGGCGGTCCGCCGCCGTGCGCATGCCGTGGATGCCGGCCCAACCGTGGCCGAAGGTGACGACGCCCACCGCCACCGTGCGGCCGTCCTCGCGCACCGCGCCGTAGAGGGCGTCCGGCGAGCGGCTGAGGGCGGCGACCCGGCTGGCCCCGTCCTCGGGGTCGAAGCCGTCGCCGACGAACACCGCGCCCCAGGCCTCGTCGGGCTGGTCCAGCACCTCGCCGGGCTGGTCGCGGAAGGCGGCCAGGCGGGCGACGTCGCCGATCTTCACCAGGGTCGGCTGGACGCCGACGTAGCCGCGGGCGGCCAGGGCGTCGCGAACCCCCGCCAGGCCGGGCGCCTCGGCGATCCGGAACGCCGGCTGCAGGCCCTCGGTCCAGTAAGCGGCCTCGACGTCGTTGAGCGCGTCGGCGGTGGCGGTGTGGCTGAGGGGGACCGCGCTCTTCGCCCGGCCGATGGTCCCGGCGTCCATCGGCGCGAGCCAGCCGTCGATCTCCACCAGCTTGGCCGGCGCGACGCCGGCGACGGTCGCCCGCTCCAGGCTTTCGACGTCCACCTAGCCCTTGTCCCGCATCAGCCGCGCCTTGTCGCGCTGCCAGTCGCGGGCGGCGGTGGCTTCGCGCTTGTCGTGTTCCTTCTTGCCCTTGGCGAGCGAGATCTCGAGCTTCGCCAGGCCCTTGTCGTTCCAGTAGAGCTTGGTCGGGATGATCGTGCGGCCTTCGCGCTGCACGGCGCCGATCAGCCGGTCGATCTCCTTGCGCTTCAGCAGCAGCTTCCGATGCCGGCGCGGCTCGTGGTTGAAGTGCGGGCCGGCCTGGGCGTAGGGCGGGATGTCGGCGTTGACGAGCATGATCTCGTCGCCCTCCACCGCGGCATAGCTCTCGGCGATGTTGGCGCGGCCGTTGCGCAGCGACTTCACCTCAGAGCCGGTGAGCGCCAGCCCGGCCTCGAAGCTCTGCTCCAGGAAATAGTCGAACCGCGCGCGGCGGTTCTCGGCGATCAGCTTGCCGGCCATCAGACGACGCCGGCGTCCCGCATAGCGGCGACCACCTCGGCGCGGGAGGCTTCCGAAGCCGGCACGATCGGCAGGCGCACGTCCTCGGCGCAGAGGCCGAGGTGGGCGAGCGCGAACTTGGTCGGCGACGGCGAGGCGTCGGTGAACAGCGCCCGGTGCAGGCGGATCAGCCGGTCCTGGCCCTCCAGCGCGCCCTGCCACTGGCCGGACAGGGCGTCGTTGTAGAAGATCGCGCACTGCTCGGGCGCGACGTTGGCGGTCACCGAGATGCAGCCGTGGCCGCCGTGGGCCATGTAGCCCAGCGCGCTGGGGTCGTCGCCGGACAGCATCACCCAGTCCGGCCCGCACATCAGCCGCTGGAAGCTGGCGCGCGGCAGGTCGCCGGTGGCGTCCTTGATCCCGACGATGTTCGGCAACTTCGATAGCCTGGCGAGGACCTCGTTGGAGATGTCGACGCTCGTCCGCGAGGGGACGTTGTAGACCAGCACCGGCAGCTGCACCGCCTCGTTGATCGCCGCGTAGTGGGCGTAGAGGCCCTCCTGGCTGGGGCGGTTGTAGTAGGGTGTCACCACCAGGGCGGCGTCCGCGCCGATGGTCTTGGCGTGGCGGACCAGCTCGATGGCCTCGTCGGTGGCGTTGGAGCCGGCCCCGGCGATCACCGGCACGCGGCCCTTCGCCGTCTTCACGCACAGCTCCACCACGCGGCGATGCTCGTCGTGGCTCAGGGTCGCGGTCTCGCCGGTGGTGCCGACCGGCACCAGGCCATGCACGCCGCCGGCGATCTGGCGCTCGACCAGCGCCACGAAGGCCGTTTCGTCCACCGCGCCGTCGCGGAAGGGAGTCACGAGCGCCGGGAGGACGCCCTTGAACAAGGGATCGGACATGGTCTGCAAATTGCCGTGAATAAAGCGCTTGTTGAAGCGACGTTCAGATTTGCCGCGACAATATGGAGGGTGGGTATCACCCGCAACGTCCGTATTCAGTCCGGCGACCCAAAGGGGGCGAGAGTTGCACGCCAAAGCCCGCAAAGCGTTCGTGGCAGCCAGCATGATCCTGCTCGCCGGCGCCGCTGCGCGTGCGCAGCCGAGCGATCCGATCGACGCGCTGCTGCAGCGGGAGGCCCCCTTGCCGCAGCCGGGCGAGCCGATCCGCCAGACCGTCCGCACGCCGCTGTCGCAGGCCGACCTCGGCAATTTCCGCCAGGCGGTGGAGTCCGCCAGGCGCGGCGACATCACCGGCGCCCGCGTGGCGATCGCCGCGATCGACGATTCCACCGCCAAGAAGACCGCCACCTGGGTGCTGGTCGATTCGAACGGTGATTCGCTGGGCTTCTTCGAGGTCGACCAGGCGCGGCGCTCGCTGGCCGGCTGGCCGCGGGCCGCCAAGCGTCAGAACTCAGCCGAGAAGCTGCTGGAGACCTCCGGCAAGACCCCCGCCCAGACGATCGCCTGGTTCGACGGCGCCGAGCCGCAGACCGCCCAGGGCGCCCTGGCGCTGGCCGCCGCCTACCGCGGCCTCGGCCAGACCGACAAGGCCGCGGCCCTGATCCGCCATTGGTGGCGCGACAAGAGCTTCGAAGCCGACGTCCAGCGCAGCATGCTGGCGAGGTTCGCCGACGTGCTGACCGTGGACGACCACGTCCGCCGCACCGACATCCTGCTCTACGGCAGCCAAGGCCCGGCGGCGCGCGACATGATCCCGCTGCTGCCGGCCGACCAGCAGCAGGCGGCGCTGGCGCGGATCGCCCTGCGGGCCAACACCGCCGACGCCAACGAACTGGCCGCCGCCCTGCCGGCCGACGTCGCCCAGAGCCCGGGCGTGGCCTTCGAACGCGCCGCCTATCTGCGCCGCCATGGCCTGAGCGACCTGGCGCTTGGCCAGCTGCAGAACTTCCCGAAGGACGTCGTCACCCAGGACCAGGCCGACCGCGTCTGGGACGAACGCCACCAACTGGTGCTGGCCTCGCTGAAGAACAGCGACTTCAAGAGCGCCTACGCGGCGGCCGCGAGCTCCGGCCTGACGTCGGGGTCCGACGCCACCGAAGCCGAGTTCTACGCCGGCTGGATCGCGCTGACGCGGCTGAAGGACCCGGCCCGCGCGGCGGGGCACTTCGCGGCCATCGACCGGATCGGCTCCTCGCCGATCACCCGGGCCCGCGCCCTCTACTGGCGCGGCCGCGCGGCCGAGGCCAGCGGCGACCAGAACGGCGCCCAGGGATTCTATGAGGCCGCCTCCAAGTACTACACCTGCTTCTACGGCCAGCTGGCCGGCGAGAAGCTCGGCCGGCGGCTGACCCTGCCCGGCGATCCGGAGCTGTCGGCCACGGATCGCGCCCGCTTCGAGGGCCGCGACGCGGTCCAGGCCATGCGCCTGCTCTATGACAGCGGCCAGCGCGACCTGTTCCGCACCTTCGCCCTGTCGCTGGACGACATCCTGCCGACGGTGGAAGACGAAGCGCAACTCGTGGACCTGGTCCGCGGCTACGGCGATCAGGACACCTCCATGAAGGTGGCGCGCGCCGCCGCCCAGCGCGGCTTCATCCTGCCGCAGCGCGCCTATCCCCTCCGCAACCCGCCGCAGGTGATGGGCGGCCCCGAGCCGGCCCTGGTGCTTGGCATCACCCGCCAGGAGAGCGGCTTCGATCCCAACGTGCGCTCCGGCGTCGGCGCGCGCGGCATGATGCAGCTGATGCCGAGCACCGCCGCCATCGTCGCGCGGCGGATCGGAGTGAGCTACTCGGCCGGCATGCTGGACGAGCCCGACTACAACATGCGTCTCGGCTCGAGCTTCCTGGGCCAGCTGGTGAGCCAGTTCTCCGGCTCCTACATCATGGCCGCGGCGGCCTACAACGCCGGGCCCGGACGGCCGACCCAGTGGTCCGGCTACTGCGGCGATCCGCGCGGCGCCAGCACCGATCCGGTCGACTTCATCGAATGCATCCCGTTCTCGGAGACCCGCAACTACGTGATGCGGGTGATGGAGAACATGCAGGTCTACCGCGCCAAGCTGAACGGCGGCTCGGTCCCGCTCACCCTGTCCTCCGACCTGCAGCGCGGGGCCTACAACTACCCACCCGCCTTGCCGAGCGTGGCCTCGACCGGGTCCTAGGCGCGCCGCGTCCGCAACCAGCACGCCACGAACAGCGCGCCCCAGACCAGATCGAGGGTGGCGAAACCCACGACCGGCGCCGGCACGCGGCCCTGGGCGGCGAGCGCATAGACGACGACGCCCCAGACGAGCTTTTCGAGGACCGCGACAGGCATGACCCTGCGCAGTCCGACCGGATCGCGGCCGACCAGCAGGAAGAGCACCTGGAAGGTCAGCGCCGCGCCCAGGAAGCCGTAGAAGTATTCCGGATGGGTGATCGGCGCGGAAGCCTGGCCGATGGCCTTTTCGAGGAACAGGAACGGCGTCAGCACAATGAGGCCGTAGATCCCGGCCAGCGTGAACACCCATTTTGCGAACGTCATCTCGCCCTCCCCCGTGAAAATCCCCTAGGCGCGTCTCCGTGCGGAGACGATCGGCCCATTGGCGGTCTCCTCGACCCGGCCGTCCAGGGCGAAGGCCTGGGCCAGCACCGTAGGCGTCAGCGCCTCGCGCGGCGGGGCGTCGGCGATAATCCGGCCCTCGTGCAGCACCGCCAGCCGGTCGCAGGTCCGCGCCGCCAGGCTGAGATCGTGAAGGGTCAGGACCACGGCCGCGCCCCGTCGCGCCTCCTCGCGGAACAGCTCCAGCGCCAGCAACTGGGCGTCGGGGTCGAGGCCGGCGGCGGGCTCGTCGGCCACCAGCAGCGGCGCCGCGGCGGCCAGCAGCCGGGCCAGCAGCGCGCGGCCACGCTCGCCGCCCGACATGTCGAGCACGCCGCGGTCGGCAAGGTCGCCCAGGCCAACCCTCGTCAGCGCCGCGTGCGCGCGCGACTTCGCCTCCGCCGGCGGCCGGTGGAAGGCGCCGAGGCTCGCCACCCGCCAGGCCGGCAGGTTCCAGCCGACGCGGCGCTCCTGGGGCAGGTAGGCGACCAGCGCCGCGCGCACCGTGTCGGCCATGCCGTGGACGTCGCGGCCGCCCAGCCTGGCGGAGCCGGCCTCCAGGTGCGCCAGGCCGAGCGCGGCGCGCAGAAGGGTGGTCTTGCCGGCGCCGTTGGCGCCGATGACGCCCAGCACCTCGCCCGGCAGGGCGCTCAGCGTGGCGGCCTCCAGCACCCGGCGCGGACCGCGGCGGACGCTGGCGCCCTCAAGCTCCAGGGCCGGGGTCATCCGCGCCAGCTCCGCGCCGCGCGCCAGGCGATCAGGGCGAACAGCGGCGCGCCGAACAGGGCGGTGACCACCCCGAGCTTCAGCTCCAGGTCGGTGGGGATCAGCCGGGCGGCGAGGTCGGCGGCCACCAGCAGGCCCGCGCCCGCAAGCGCCGAAGGGACCAGCACGCGGCCGGGATCGGCGCCGGAGCCGGCCCGCACCAGGTGGGGCGCCGCCAGGCCCACGAAGCCGACGATGCCGGACATGGCCACCGCGGCTCCGGTCAGCAGCGAGGCCCCCGCCACCGCCGCGCCTCGCAAGCGCGCCATGGGCAGGCCCGAAAGCGCCGCGGTTTCCTCCCCCAGCGTCAGCATGACCAGCCCGCGGGCGGCGTAGGCGCAAAGGCCGGCGCCCACCGCCATCGGGATCAGCTCGCGGCCGATGTCGTTCCAGTCGCGGTTGGCGACCGAGCCCAGCAGCCAGGAGAACACCTCCGCCAGGGTCACCGGTGAGGGCGAGAAATTGAACACCAGCGAGGTCAGGGCGCCGGCGAAGGCCGACAGCGCGACGCCGAACAGGATCAGGGTCTCCGGCTCGCGGAAGCGGGCGGCGAGCGCGGTGAGCAGCAGGCCGGTGGCCACCGCCGCGGTCAGCGCCGCCCCCTCGACCGCCCCGGCCGAGCCCGCCAGGCCCAGCGAGATCGCCAGCGCCGCGCCAAGCCCGGCCCCGCCGGAGACGCCGAGCACGCCCGGATCGGCCAGCGGGTTGCGCAGCAGTCCCTGCATCACCGCGCCCGCCAGCCCCAGCGCCGCCCCCACCACGGCGGCGGCGACGGTGCGAGGCGCACGGATCCGCCACAGAACCTCGCCCGGTCCCGAGGCCGGGTCGGCGACGGCCTGGGCGACCTGGGCGGCGCTCAGCCGGGTCTCGCCCAGCCACAGGCCCGCGGCGATCAGCGCCAGCAGGCCCAGCGCCAGCAGCAGGTTCAGGCGCAGGTCCTTCACCGCGGCGGCCCGACAGGCGCCCGGGCGGCGAGCAGTTCGGCGGCTTCGGCGGCCCCCCAGTCGGGACAGCCCAGCATCGCGCCCGGCAGGCTGGCGGCCGCCCGCTCGCGCACCACGCGCTGCAGCACCTCGTGGCGGCCCGCGCCCCAGGAGTCGCCGGCCAGCTGGAAGCTGTCGAAGAAGCCCAGCACCACCCGCTTCGGGGGATCGAGGGCGAGGCCCTCCAGCGAGACCGTCTGGTAGCCGGGCCGCTGCTCGGCGTTGGTCATGCCCGCCGCGCGCAGCACGGCGTCCACCAGGGTGCCGGAGCCGGCCGTCACCCCGCCCGGCGTCAGATAGAGGGCCCGGGTCCCGCGCCAGGCGCCGGCCGCGTGGGCCAGGCGGCGGTCCATGTCGGCGATCAGCGCCTCGCCGGCGGGGCCCTGGTCCAGGGTCGCGGCCACCTGGCGGATGTTGCGGCGGACATCGTCGAAGCCGGACGCCTCGCCGAGCGTCACCACCCGCACGCCGCGCGCCTGCAGGGCGCGCACCAGCCGCGGGTCGCCGCCCCAGTAGCGGACCACCACCTGCGGCCGCGCGAGCAGGGCCGACTCCAGGTCCACCCGCTGCAGCGGCAGGCTGCGGGCCAGGGCGCGCAGGCGGGAATCGGCGTCGTCCGCGCGGGTGGAGAGGCCGGCGATCGCGGTGCGGGGGCTCAGGGCCAGGACGTACTGGTCGGCGCACTGGTCGAGGGAGATGACCCGAGGCTGGGCGGCGGCGGCAGGTCCCGCGAACGCCAGCCCTGCGGCCAGCGCGGCGAGGATCAGTCGACCACCAGCCCGTTCATCAGCCCGTCGAGGGTGACCTGGATCAGCTCTTCCTGCGGCGCCCAGGTGAACGACGGACGCGCGGCGAGCAGGGCCACGACGCCGTGGCAGGACATCCACAGCGCCTGGGCGGCCGAATCGGCGGTGCCGGTGCGCAGGCGGCCGGTGGCGGCGATCTCGCGGACCACCCCTGAGAAGATCTCGTAGCATTGGGTGCTCAGGTCCACCGTGTCCTCGGGCCAGAGGGCAGCGGATAGCGGACGCGGCGCCGAATAGACAAGCTGATAGGCGTTCGGATGCTCCAGCCCCCAGCGCATGTAGGCGTCGAGCATCATCTTCACCCGCACCACCGGATCCAGCGGCTTGGCGGCGATCTCGCCATTGCGCTCCAGGAGCAGCCTCAGGGTCCGCTCGCAGATCTCGAAGAGGATGCAGCCCTTGTCCTGGAAATGCATGTAGAGGGCGGTGGAGGAGACCCCCACCTCATCGGCGATCTTGCGGATCGTGGCGCCTTCATAGCCCTCGGCGATGAAGATGCGTTCGGCGGCCTCCAGGATCTCGGCGCGCCGAAGATGGCCGTCGCCTTTCGCCTTGCGCGCCGAACGGCGCGTGGTGGTCGCTGCTGCGGTCACGAGAATCCTTCCATCTCCTCCGAATACGGGTACCGGACCCCAAATACGTCGATGTGACAAGTCCAGCGAACGTATTGAGGGCAAAGGACTTCGGCCAAGGCTGGACGGGGGCGCCGCGAACCGCGTAAGGGCGCTGGCATGAGCCTTCAAAAGCCCCGCGTGGCCGACACCCCCGGCGTGATGCGCACGCAAGGCTGGGCCGACTACGCCCTGCTGGACAGCGGCGCCGGCCGCAAGCTGGAGCGCTACGGCCCCTACACGGTGGTGCGGCCCGAGCCGCAGTGCATGTGGACCCCGGCCCTGCCGGAAAGCGCCTGGGACGGGGCCGACGCGGTGTTCGACCCCACCGACGAGGAAGACGCCGGCCGCTGGCGCTTCAAGGCCCAGCCGAAGGACACCTGGCCGCTGAGCTGGGGCCAGGCGCGGTTCAAGGCCCGGTTCACGGCCTTCCGCCACCTGGCCTTCTTCCCCGAGCAGGCCGCCAACTGGGCGTGGCTCGACCAGCGGGTGCGCGCCGCGAGCGGCCAGCCGCGGGTGCTGAACCTGTTCGGCTACACCGGGGTCGCCAGCCTGGTGATGGCGGCCGCCGGCGCGGCGGTGACCCACGTCGACGCTTCCAAGAAGGCGATCGGCTGGGCGCGCGAGAACGCCGAGCTCTCCGGCCTCGCCGACCGGCCGATCCGCTGGATCACCGAGGACGCCCGCAAATACGTCCAGCGGGAGGTGCGCCGCGGCTCCCGTTACGACGGCATCATCCTCGATCCGCCGAAATATGGCCGCGGGCCGGGCGGCGAGGTCTGGCGGCTGTTCGAGGACCTGCCGGAACTGGCCGGCCTGTGCGCCGAGCTCCTGTCCGACACCGCCTCCTTCCTGGTGCTGAACGCCTACGCCGAGCGGATCTCCGGCGCAGCCCTGGCCGGCCTGCTGGCGGAGAAGCTCGCCCAGCGCGGCGGGACCATCGAATGGGGCGAGCTCGCCCTGGCCCAGGAGGGCGGCGAGCGCGAGATCGGCATGAGCTTCTACGCGCGATGGGCCTCGTGACCGGCCGCGCGGTCACCTCGCTGTCCAACCCGACCGTGAAGGCCGTGCGCGCCCTGCACCTGCGCAAGGAGCGCGACGAGACCGGCCTGTTCGTCGCCGAGGGGCTGAAGAACGTCATCGAGGGCGTCGATACCGGCCATGCGCCCACCATCCTGCTCTACGGCCGCGACGCCGCCGACCACCCGCTGCTGAGGAAGGCCGCCCAGGCCACCGCGGCGGCGGGCGGGGAGGTCATCGAAGTCACCCAGGACATCCTCGCCAAGGTCTCCCGGCGGGACAACCCGCAGGCCGTGGTCGGCGTCTTCCAGCAGGTGTTCCGGCCGCTGGACACGCTGGAGCCGCTGGCCGCCCCCTGCTGGGTCGCCCTGCACCGGGTCCGCGACCCCGGCAACCTGGGGACCATCGTGCGCACCGCCGACGCCGCCGGCTGCGGCGGGGTGATCCTGGTCGGCGAATGCTGCGACCCCTATTCGGTGGAGGCGGTGCGCGCGACCATGGGCTCGATCTTCGCCGTGCCCCTGACCCGCGCCTCGGAGAGCGAGTTCGCCGCCTGGCGCGAAGCCTGGCCGGGCTCGGTGGTGGGCACCCTGCTCTCCGCCCCCATCGACCACCGCAGCGCCGACTACCGCAAGCCGGCCCTGATCCTGATGGGCAACGAACAGCAGGGCCTGCCGCCGGAGATGGCGGCGCTGTGCGACGTCAACGTCAAGATCCCCATGCGCGGCCGGGCCGACAGCCTGAACCTGTCGGTGGCCACCGGCATCATGATCTACGCCGCCACCGCCTAGGTCCCGCGCGGCTTGGCGCGGGCGGTGGGCGCGGCGGCGGCCGGGTCCTCCGGCCAGACGTGCTTGGGGTAGCGGCCGCGCATGTCGGCGCGGACGTCCTTCCAGGAGCCCTTCCAGAAGCCCGGTAGGTCCTTGGTGGTCTGCACCGGCCGATGCCCAGGCGACAGCAGCGACAGGGTCAGGGGCGCCCGACCGCCGGCCACGGCCGGATGCACGGTGAGCCCGAACACCTCCTGCACGCGCACGTCCACCCGCGGCCCGCCCTCGGCCGCATAGTCGATGGCGAAGCTGTTGCCGGTGGGCGCCGTCCAACGCCCGGGCGCCTCGGCGTCCAGGGCCCGCTGGCGGTCCCAGGGGATCAACGCCCGCAACGCGCCCTCCAGGGGGTCGGGCTTGAGCGCCGACAGCGCGCGCACGCCGCCCAGCAGCGGGATCAGCCAGTCGTCCAGCCGCGCGGCCAGGGCCTCGTCCGAGAGGTCAGGCCAGCTGTCGTCGAAGCGCCGCAGGAAAGCGATCCGCTCGCGCAGCGCCTGGGCTGGCGCGCCCCAGGGCAGGACGCCCACGCCCTCGGCGCGCACCCGGTCGGCGAGGGCCGCGGCGATCAGCGCCGGGTCGGGGTTGTCGTCCACCTGCTCGCGGACCACCAGGCGGCCCAGGCGGGTCAAGCGCTTGGCGCGCAGCTTTCCGCCCCCACTCTCCTCGAGCCGATCCTCGGTCTCCAGCTGATCGGCGAAGGCGGCCAGCATTTCGGCCTCCTCCAGCGGCGCGGCCAGCAGGATGCGGTCGCGACGCTCGCCGCCGCCCAGCTCGGCCGCCGCCAGCCAGGTCTCGCGCGCCAGGGCGTCGGTGGGCTCCACGAAGGCCCCTCGCCCGCCGACCAGCTGGAACTCGCCCTGCGGGCCGCGGGCGCGGGCGATCCGCTCCGGATAGGCGAAGGCCAGCAGGAGGCCGTCGGACAGCGGCTCGCCCCTGCCGGCGCGGCCGGTCAGGCCGGCCCAGCGGTCGGCGAGCGCGCGGGCGTCGCGGGCGCGGGGCGAGCGGTCGCGGTCCAGCCCCTCCAGCCGATGGCGCAGGTCGACGTCGCGGCCGCCCAGGCCCCGCTCGGTCAGCAGCGCGGCGACCCGCGCGGCGCGGCCGGCCTGCCCGGTGTCGGCGGCCTTCAACACCATGTGCGCCAGCCGCGGCGGCAGCGGCATGTCGGCGAGCGCGCGGCCGTGGGCGGTCAGCACGCCGTCCGAGCCCAATGCCTCCAGCCGTTTGAGCAGGGCCCGGGCCTCGCTGAAGGCGGCGGCCGGCGGCGGGTCGAGGAAGGCCAGGCCCGAGGCGTCCGCCGCGCCCCAGCGGGCCAGGTCCAGGGCCAGGCCGGACAGGTCGGCGTCGAGGATCTCCGGATCGGCGTAGGCCGGCAGGGCCCGGGTCTCCGCCTCGCCCCATAGCCGGTAGCAGACCCCGGGCTCGGTGCGTCCCGCCCGCCCCCGCCGCTGGTCGGCGGCGGCGCGGCTGACGCGGACGGTGGCCAGCCGGGTCAGGCCGCTGGCCGGATCGAAGCGCGGCACGCGGGCCAGGCCGCAGTCGATCACCACCCGCACGCCCTCGATGGTCAGGCTGGTCTCGGCGATGGAGGTGGCCAGCACCACCTTGCGGACGCCGGCCGGCGCAGGGCTGATCGCCCGGTCCTGCTGGGCGGGGTCGAGGGCGCCGAACAGCGGCGCGACCACCACGCCGGGCCGCGGCCGCTCGGCCAGCCGCTCGGCGGTCCGCAGGATCTCGCCCTGGCCCGGCAGGAACACCAGGACGCTGCCGGCCTCCTCGGCCAGCGCCCGCTCCACCGCCCGGACCACCCGGTCCTCCAGCCGCAGCCGCTCGTCGCGACCGAGGTATTTGGTCTCCACCGGAAAGGCGCGGCCGAGGCTCTCGACCACCGGCGCGTCGCCCAGCAGGCCGGCGACCGCCGCCCCGTCCAGCGTCGCGGACATCACCAGCAGCCGCAGGTCGTCGCGGATCAGGCCCTGGGCGTCGCGGGCCAGGGCGAGGCCCAGGTCGGCGTCCAGGCTGCGCTCGTGGAACTCGTCGAAGATCACGCAGGCGACGCCGGCCAGCTCCGGGTCGGCGAGGATCATCCGGGTGAAGACCCCCTCGGTCACCACCTCGATGCGGGTGGCGGCGGAGACCCGCGACTGCATCCGCACGCGATAGCCGACGGTCTGGCCGACCGGTTCGCCCAGCGTCCTGGCCATCCGCTCTGCGGCGGCGCGGGCGGCCAGGCGGCGCGGCTCGAGGACGATGATCTTGCCGTCGCCGCGCCAGCGCTCGCCGAGCAGCTCCAGCGGGACCACCGTGGTCTTGCCGGCGCCCGGCGGCGCGACCAGCACGGCGGCGCTCCCCGCGGAAAGCGCCGCCCTCAGTTCTGGAAGAGCCTCATGTATCGGCAGCATGCGCGCCTTCTAGAGCGCGCCGCGGCCGCCTGGCTACGAGTCCAGGTCGCCCTTGCGCGGCAGATCGACGAACGGCTCGGGCTCGTGGCCCCCGACGACGACGCCGCGGCCGAGGTTGGAGCTGCGGATGCCGTAGACGAAGTAGATCACGATGCCGATGGCCAGGTAGATCAGGAAGAAGTTCCGGGTGGCCGGGGTCGACATCAGGCTCAGCAGCAGCACCAGGCACATGACCGCGCCGAGGATCGGGGTGAGCGGGTAGAGCGGCGTCCTGAACGGCCGCACCAGCTCGGGATTGGTCGAGCGCAGGTAGATCACCGTGATGCAAACCAGGGTGAAGGCCGCCAGCGAGCCGACGTTGGAGAGGTCCGAGAGGGCGTCCAGCGACAGGAAGCCCGCCGCGCACATGGCCGCGCAGCCAACGATGATGGTGTTGATCCAGGGCGTCTTGAAGGTCTTGTGGACCACCGCCAGGGAGCTCGGCAGCAGGCCGTCGCGGGACATGGTGTAGAAGATCCGGGTCTGGCCGTAGAGCAGCACCAGCATCACGCTGGAGAGGCCGGCGATGGCGCCGATCTTCACCAGCACCGCGAACCACGGCAGGCCGATGGCGTTCACCGCGGTGGCGATCGGGGCCGGGTTGTCCAGCGACGCGTAAGGCACGATGCCCACCAGCACCGCCGAGGTGGCGATGTAGAGGATGGTGCAGATGACCAGGGCGCCGAGGATGCCGATCGGCATGTCCTTGCCCGGATTGCGCGACTCCGCGCCGGCCGTGGAGACCGCCTCGAAGCCGAGGTAGGCGAAGAAGATCACCGCCGCGCCGTGGATGACGCCGCCGATGCCGTACTTCGTCGAGTTGTCGCCGGTGACCACCGCCAGCAGGGCGCGGCCAATCTGGTGCCAGATGTCCATGTTGGTGCCCGGTGGCCTGACCGGGATCTCGGCGGGCACGAACGGCGTCCAGTTGGCCGGGTGCACATAGCGCGCGCCGATGACGATGAAGGCGATGACCACGGTCAGCTTGATGGCCACGATGACGTTGTTGACCCGGGCCGACTCCGTGACGCCGCGGATCAGCAGCAGGGTGACGAGGCCGATGACCACGATGGCCGGCAGGTTCATCACCCCGGTGGCGATCACCGTCCCCGCCGCGTCCTTGACCGGCACCCCGGGCGCCGCTGTCAGCGCCGGGGGTATCATCAGGTGCATGTCGTGGAGCAGGCTGGTGAAATAGCCTGACCAGCCGACCGCGACGGTGGAAGCCGCCAGGCCGTATTCCAGCAGCAGCAGCAGGCCCATGACCCAGGCCGCGCCCTCGCCCATCGAGGCGTAGGTGTAGGAGTAGGCCGAGCCGGAAACCGGCAGGGCCGAGGCGAGTTCGGCGTAGCACAGCGCCACGAAGGCGCAGAGCAGGCCGGTGATCACGAAGGAGACCATGATGGCCGGGCCGGCGAACTGCGCGGCCGCGCGGCCGGTCAGCACGAAGATGCCGGTGCCGATGATGCAGCCGATCCCCAGCAGGACCAGGTTGATGGCGCCCAGGGAGCGCTTCAGTTCGCCGTGCTCATGCTCGGCCTGGATCTGCCCGACCGACTTGCGCAAGAAGATGCGCCCGATACCCACGCCATTGGCCATAAGGCTGTCCTGTTCCCTGACTCGACCCTATCCGGGCGTCGGCAAGCTAGCGGGGCCGCCGCCCGCGGGCAATGAGGCTGGACGCCATGGCCCGCAGGTCCCGGGGTTTGTTGTGGTTTTGAGCGCGGCCCCTATTCTAGGGGGGCATGAACGCCGTCTCGACCCAACCCGCCATCCGCGCCCTGATCGCGCCCGTCACGCCGTTGCAGCAGAACTGCACGATCGTCTGGTGCGCGAAGACCAGCAAGGCGGCGATCATCGATCCGGGCGGCGAGGTCCCGCGCCTGCTGCAGGCGCTGAAAGACCAGAACCTCACGCTCGAAAAGATCTGGATCACCCACGGCCACCTCGACCACGCCGGCGGGACCGCCGCGCTGCAAGAAGCGACCGGCGTCCCCATCGAAGGCCCGCATCCGGACGACGCCTTCTGGATCGACGACATCACCGCCTCCGGGGCCAAATGGGGCATGCCGGACGCGCGCAGCTTCACGCCCGACCGCTGGCTACAGGACGGCGACCGGGTGACGCTCGGCGAGACCGAGTTCGAGGTCTACCACTGCCCGGGCCACACGCCGGGCCACGTGATCTTCTTCCACCGGCAGGCGCGCTTCGCCCAGGTCGGCGACGTGCTGTTCCAGGGCTCCATTGGCCGCACCGACTTCCCGCGCGGCAACCACGCCGACCTCATAAGCTCGATCACCACCAGGCTCTGGCCGCTGGGCGACGACGTCCGCTTCGTGCCGGGACACGGGCCGATGTCGAGCTTCGGCCAGGAACGGCGGACCAATCCGTTCGTCGCCGACTCGGTCCTGGCCGAGTCGTGATTTCAGACGCGAAATCGGACTGTTACGCCACGGTCGGAAGATCGCGGCCATGGAGACGCAGACAGACATGATCACCGCGGGCGCCCGCATCCTGATGGTCGACGACGACCCAGGCATCCGCGACGTGGTTTCCGACTTCCTCGGCCGCCATGGCTACCGGGTCGAGACCGCCGCCGACGCCCAGGAGATGGAGCAGGCGCTGGGGCGCGGCCCCGTCGACCTGATCGTGCTCGACGTCATGCTGCCGGGCGAGGACGGCCTGGCGATCTGCCGCCGGCTGGCGGTGGGCGACGGCGCGCCGCCGATCATCATGCTGTCGGCCATGGGCGAGGACACCGACCGCATCGTCGGCCTGGAGCTGGGCGCCGACGACTACCTGGCCAAGCCCTGCAATCCCCGCGAGCTGCTGGCCCGCGTCCGCGCCGTGCTGCGCCGCGCCGAGCAGCGGGCCAGCGGCAGCGCGGTCTCCGCCGGCTGCGAGTTCGCCGGTTGGCGCCTGGACCTGGTGCGGCGCGAACTGCGCTCGCCGCCGGGCGTGGTGGTGAACCTGTCCTCCGGCGAGTTCAGCCTGCTGCGCGCCTTCGTGGAGCGGCCGCAGCGGGTGCTGACCCGCGACCAGCTGCTGGAGTTCGCCCGCGGCCCCGATTCCGACGCCTTCGACCGCGCCATCGACGTGCAGATCAGCCGGCTGCGCCGAAAGCTCGATGACGGCGGCGGCGGCCAGGACCTGATCCGCACCATCCGCAACGAAGGCTACATGTTCACCGCCAAGGTGAAGCGCTCGTGAGCCTGTTCGGACGCGGGCGGCCCACGGGATCGCTCTTCGTCCAGGTGCTGACCTTCACCGGCTTTACCCTGGTGGCGGCCCAGGCGATCAGCCTGATCCTGCTGTTCAACCTGCCGCCGCCGACGCCGGACTTCTATCGGCTCAGCGAGATCGACCAGGCCTTCCGCGGCCCTGCCCCGACCTTCACCGACCGGCGGCCGCTGGAGGTGCGCACCCAGGCCGATGCGCCGCGTCCGGCCATGGAGGGCCGCCAGGCGCCGCGCATCCGCGCGGCGGTGGCCCAGGAGCTGGGGATCGCGGTCGACCGCGTGGTCATCTCCGGCGACCCCGGGCCGTTCACCGACCGCCGCGTGATCCGCACCCTGCGCAACCGCCTGGCCCGCGAGGGGCTGCGTGAGGAGCACTTCCTCATCGATCCCTTCCAGGTCGGCGTGCGCCGCACGGACGGCCGGTGGACGGTCGTCCGGCCGCAGCGCGCCTTCGGGCTCAACGCCTGGCAACGGGGCATCCTGCTGTGGTTCGTGCTCGCCGGCCTGGCCATGGCCCCGATCGCCTGGATATTCGCCCGCCGGCTGTCTGCGCCGATCCGCGCCCTGGCCAACGCCGCCGAGCGCCTCGGCCGCGACCCGCGCGCCCCGCCGTTGCAGATCAGCGGCTCGGCCGAGATCACCGTGGCGGCCGCCGCCTTCAACGACATGCAGGGGCGGCTGCGGCGCTACGTCGAGGACCGCACCGCGATGGTGGGCTCGATCGCCCACGACCTGCGCACGCCGCTGACCCGCCTGCGGTTCCGCATCGAAAGCGCGCCGGAGGAGCTGCGCCCCAAGATGAACGCCGACATCGACCAGATGGAGGAGATGATCTCCGCCACCCTGGCCTTCGTCCGCGACGCCACGCGGCCCGGCGAGCGCACGCCCCTGGAGCTCTCCTCCCTGCTCGAGAGCCTCTGCGACGAGATGGCCGAGACCGGCGCCGAGACCGCGGTCGAGCGCAACGACAAGGTCGTGCTCGAGGGTGATCCGATGGCGCTGCGCCGGCTGTTCTCGAACCTGCTGGAGAACGCCGTGAAGTTCGGCGGCGGCGCCCGCGCCCGGGTGTACCAGGAGGGCGTCCACGCGGTGGTGGAGATCGACGACGACGGCCCCGGCATCCCGCCCGCCGACGCCGAGCGGGTGTTCGAGCCCTTCTATCGCCGCGAGCCCTCCCGCAGCCGCCAGACCGGCGGCATAGGCCTGGGCCTGGCCGTGGTGCGCTCGATCGCCCGCGGGCACGGCGGCGACGTGGCGCTGCTCAACCGCAGCGGCGGCGGGCTCACGGCGCGCGTGCTGCTGCCACTCTAGGTCGCCGCCCGGCCGCAGCTCTCGCGCCCGATGGCCGCCGTGATCGTCCTCCTCACGCGAATACCATAATTTCCGACGCAACCTCTGCTGCGCTTCGTGGGTTAGCCAGACCGCAACCCCTGCGAGACGCCATGTCCGAGCTGGAAAACAGACCCGATACGCCTCAGCCGGAGACCGGGCGCCCGCAAAACGCGGCGCCCGACAAGGCCGGGCCGCCTGACGGCGGGCAGCCCCATGCCGGCGCCTCGCACGACCTCCCCATGTCGTCGCCAGATCAGGAGAGCAGTACCCATGCCCAGCGTTGATTCCGGAAAGCCGCGAGCCCGCCGAGGCTTCGCCGCCATGAACCCCGAACGTCGTCGCGAGATCGCCCGCAAGGGCGGGGCCAGCGTGCCCGGCGAAAAGCGCAGCTTCGCAAAAGACCGTGACCTCGCGGCCTCAGCCGGCCGTAAGGGCGGCGAGGCCAGCCGCGGCGGCGGCCGTTCGCGCGGTCGCGAAAGCTAGGCCCGAAGCAGCACGACGGCGAAGGCGGGGTGGGCGCTGGCCCACTCCCGCTCGAGCCGCCAGCCCGCCTCGGCCGCCAGTCGCGCGAAGCCCTCTACCGTGAACTTGTAGGAGTTCTCGGTGTGCAGGGTTTCGCCGGCCGCGAAGTCGAACGTGCGCCCGGCCACCTTGACCGCCTGCGCCCGGCGGCTCTCCAGGTGCATCTCCACGCGGCTCTGCGCCGCATTCCACCGCGCTCGATGCGCGAAGGCCTCCAGGTCGAAATCGCCGCCGAGTTCGCGGTTCATCCTCGCCAGCAGGTTCTTGTTGAACGCCGCGGTGACGCCGAGCGCGTCGTCGTAGGCCGCGACCAGCTCCGCCTGCGGCTTGACCAGGTCGATGCCGACCAGGAAGGCCGCGCCCTGCCCCAGCAACCGCCGGGCGCCATCGAGGAAGCTCCGCGCTTCCTCCGGGGTGAAATTGCCGATCGTCGAACCCGGGAAGAAGCCGACCACCGGATGACCGTCGACCGCGGCCGGCAGCTGCAGCGCGCGGGTGAAGTCCTCGGCCAGCGGCGCCACCGTAAGCGCGGGATAATCCTGGTTGATGGCGTGCGCGGCGTCGGCCAAGGCCTCGCGGCTGATGTCGATGGGGGCGTAGACCGCGACCTGCGGCGCGGCGTCCAGCACGATCCGGGTCTTGACGCTGGCGCCGCTGCCGAACTCGACCAGCGCGGCGCCCTCGGGAATGACCTGCGAGATCTCCGCCGCCGCCCCGCCCAGCAGGGCGATCTCGGTGCGGGTCGGATAGTACTCCGCCAGTTCGCAGATGGCCTCGAACAGGCGGGAGCCCTCGGCGTCGTAGAAGTATTTCGGCGGCAGGCTCTTCTGCGGCTTCGACAGGCCCTCGACCACGTCCTCGGCGAAGGTCGCGCCGCGCTCGGCCGCGGCGTCCATCGCCAGGCGCACGCCGGAGAACATCCAGCGCTGGTGCGGATAGAAGAAGTTGCGGTAACTCGCCCGCACATGGCCGGCGGGCGTCACGCAGGCGCCGCCACGCAGCACGAACTGCCCGGCCATGAACTTGCCGTTGTACTCGCCGACCGCGCCGGGCGCGGGGCGGTAGCCGGGATAGGGCGAATAGGCGCTGCGGGTCCATTCCCAGGCGTCGCCGAACATCTGCCGCAGCCCGTCGCCGTCGGGCGCGGGCGTCGGGTCGATCCGGCCGGCTCCGAGAAATCGCCCCTCGACCGGCAGGCCGGCCGCGGCGTGCTCCCACTCGGCCTCGGTGGGCAGGCGCGCGCCGGCCCAGCTGGCGTAAGCTTCCGCCTCGTAGAAGCTGACGTGGGTCACCGGGGCGGCGGGATCGATGGGTCGCAGGCCGTGCAGGCTCATGGCCATCCAGCCGGCGTCGGTGTCCTGCCAGTAGAACGGCGCGCGCCAACCCTCCGCCTGCACGGTCGCCCAGCCCTCGGACAGCCAGAGCTCGGGCCGCCGGTAGCCGCCGTCGGCCATGAAGGCCTGCCATTCGCCATTGGTCACCAGCCGGTCGGCGAGCCGGTACGGGCCCAGGAAGACCTTGTGGCGGGGCGTCTCGTTGTCGAAGGCGAAGCCGGGACCGCCGTGGCCGATCTCCACCAGGCCGCCGTCGAAGCCGACGAAGGCCAGGGGCGCGACCGCGACCGGAGCCGGGGCGGCCCTCGGCGGCGCATAGGCCGGGTGCAGCGGCGACTGGGCGAACAGGTGCAGGATGTCCATCAGGATCAGCTCCTGATGCTGTTGCTCATGCGCCAGGCCGAGGTCGAGCAGGTCGGCGAACCCCTCCGCGCCCTGCGCCAGCAGCCGCGCCATGCCCTCGTCCACATGGGCGCGGTAGGACAGCACGTCGTCCAGCGACGGCCGGGTGATCAGGCCGCGGGCGGGCCGCGGCTGCCGCGCGCCCAGCGCCTCGTAGTAGGAATTGAACAGGAAGCCGAAGCGCGGGTCGAACACCCGGTAGCCGGCCAGCCGCGACGTCAGCAGGAAGGTCTCGAAGAACCAGGTCGTATGCGCCAGGTGCCACTTGGTCGGGCTGGCGTCGGGCATCGACTGGGCGAGCTGGTCCTCCGGCGTCAGGCTGCGGGTCAGGGCTTCGCTGGCCTGCCGCACCGCCTGGTAGCGACGCAGGGCCTCGTCGGCGGTCTGGGTCTCAGTGCGGGATTCCAGCCCCGCCGCCTCGTTGGAACGCTCCATCAGCCCTGTCCCCTCGGCGGCCAAGCCGGACGATGTCCGGCTCTCGACGCTCATAGCTAGGGCGTCATCAGTCCGGCGCCAACGCCAGCCGCCGCACGAAGTTCCAGAAATGCGAGCGCCTTCCCCGAGAAAACGTGTCGGAACAGATGCCTAGGGGCTGCGTTCATCGGGCGCCGGAGCGGTAGTGGGTAATGGGCCCGCCTGGGGCTATTGAGGCTAAGCATGGCGCCTACCACCAGTTGGCGGGATGAGGTTGTCGGGTTGATCCCAGCCTTGCGGGCGTTCGCCTGGTCGCTGAGCCACAACGGCTCGGACGCCGACGACCTCGTACAGGACACCCTGATCAAGGCCTGGACCAACCGTGACAAGTTCGAGCCCGGCACCAACCTGCGCGCATGGCTCTTCACCATCCTGCGCAACACCTACTACACCAACGTGCTGCGCCGCCGCCGCGAGGTGCGCGACGAGAGCGGCGAGTACGCCGGCGCCCTGAAGGCGCCGCCGACCCAGGACTGGAGCGTCGCCATGCACGCCCTGCAGGCGGCCCTGCAGCAGCTGCCCGACGAGCATCGCGAGGCGCTGATCCTGGTCGGCGCGGCCGGCCTGTCCTACGAGGAGGCGGCGGAAATCTGCGGCTGCGCGCTGGGCACCATCAAGAGCCGGGTGAACCGTGCTCGCGCCCGCCTGCTGAAGATCATGGACGCCGAGGACGCCACCGACGTGATGGCGCTCGAGCACATGAGCGTGGTCGGCCGGGCCTAGCCGCTCTTCTTAAGCTGGCTGTCGCCGCCCTCGTCGAGCTGGTCGACCACCGAGTTGATATGCCCAGGCACGGGGCGCGCCTGGAGGCTCTTGAACATCCCGCGGAGGGCCTTGTTCAGCGCGGAGAACTTGTCGTCCGCGCCGCGCTTGGGGGTCATCCCGTTCCACCCTTTCGAGGTCTCGCAGGAGCAGTCGGGTAAGTGGCCGGGCGAGGCAATCGTCCTTCGCCTGCCTGCGACAATGGGCAACAGCGCCTTGCGGTCAGCCGTCGGCGACCAGGGACACGCGGCCGTCCTCGAACCGGATCGGCGCCGTCAGCAGGACGCGGAAGGCCTTGTAGCCGGCTTCGCCGGGCCGGAAGGCGTGCAGGAAGATGTGGCGCCGCCCATCCGGCCCGGTCGCCACCGACGGGTGGCCGGGGCCCCACCACTGCGACGTGGAGCTGAGGAACACCTCCGAGACCTTGCGGTAAGGTCCGGTCGGCTGGTCGGCCACGGCGACCCCGATGCCGTAGTGAGCGGTCGAGAAGTCGTTGCCGGCGTAGAGCAGGTAGTAGCGGCCGCCGTCGCAGGTCACCCAGACGCCTTCGATCAGGTGCGCCTCCCACGGCTGGTCGTTTTCCAGGATCACCACCGGTTCGCCCAGCAGCGAGCGCCCGTCCCGCGCCAACCGCTGGGCGTGGATGCGGGTCGTCAGCGCCTCGAGCACCGCTTGCGCCAGCGGGCCGCCGACGCCGGCCAGGCGGGCGCGGAATCCGGCGAAGTCCGCGGTCGCCGCCTCGATCAGCGTCTGCTGGACGAAGAACTGCTCCATCGGCTCCAGCTCGCCGACCCAGGGCCACAGGGTCAGCACGAAGGCGGCGGTGCGCCGGTCCTGCCTGGTCTCGAACAGCCGGTCGACCAGCTCGGGGCGGTCGTGCAGCAGGGCGCCGAGCCGGCCGGGCCACAGGTCGTTCTCGTCCCGCTTCCAGATCAGCCAGGGCGCGCCCGCGGCGTCGACCAGGATATGCGGATCGATGACCCCGCCGCCGACGATCGGCGCCTCGTCGGCGACGAACGGGCCGTCCGGGGTCGAGGACCGCGCCATGCCGATGGCCAGCGTCCGGTCCTGGCCGCGCGCGGCGAAGCACACCCAGTACTGGTCGTCGATCCGGTGCATCTCCGGCGCCCAGAAGTCCGCCATCCCGGGGCCGGTCAGCGTCCAGCCAGGCGCCTGCCCGCGCGGGAAGACGAAACCGGTCAGCCGCCAGGTCTCCAGGTCCGCGGAGGCCAGGATCGGAAAGGCGTTCGGCGCGTCGTTGGAGGTGACCAGCAGCCGGTAGTCGTGGGGGCCCAGGCGGAGCACGCAGGGGTCGCCGTAGCCGTAGAGGATCTCCGGGTCGACCGGCGCGGTGAGCAGCGGGCGAAGCGGCGGCTCGGCGCGGCCGTTCGCCGGCGGCAGGCTGCGGCCAAGCGGCTGGCGCAGGCCGAAGTCGCGGCAGAGCCCCTCGAAGAGATCGAGATAGGCGCCCTGCTCCCGCGTCGGCAGGTCGTAGGCGTGCGAACGGCCGCCACGCTCGGCGATGCGGAAACGGCGCGGGCCGGTCCCCTCGATGGCGACCTCGAAGACCGCTGGCGCGCCCTCGGGCGTGCGCAGGCGCACCGGGCGGGAGAGATCGAGGCTCATGGGAAATCCGCGTCGGTCAGGCGGCCATCCGGGACCGTAGCGTTGTGAGCAGTTCGTCCGGCGTGAACGGCTTCTCGACGAAGTCGCTGTCGGGGACCCCAAAGGCGCTGAAGTTGGTCTGTGACGCCTCCCCGCTGACGTAGATCACCGGCAGCTCCGGAATGACCTGGCGCGCAAACCGGGCCACATCGAACCCCGTGGTCCCGGAGCCCAGGTTGACGTCGAGGATCAGGGCCTCGATCGTCGGGAGGCTGGGGATGACGGCATAGGCCTCGCGGTCGGTTTGAACGCACCGCGTCTCGAATCCGGCGTCCTGCAGGATATCGGTGATCAGTGCGCAGATCGCGTGGTCGTCTTCGACGACGAGAATTCGCCCCATACGCATTCCCCAGACAACCCAGCGACACAGAACGCCGACACCCAGTGTCGGGTTCCCGCCATAGGACGGCGAAAAGCGATGGGCGGCTCCGGTGGGGCCCCCGGGTTAGTGCGCGGCGCGCACCTCCGCCAGCGCGCGGTCCGCGAGGCCGAGCCATTTGCCTGCAAGATCCAGATAGGCATGCAGCATCTCGTGGTCGTCGCACTCCTCGGCGATGTCGTAGGTGGCGTGAGCCAGGCGAAGGCACTGCGCGGCCCGTTGTTCGGGATCTGGGTATTCCAAGCGCAGCTTCTCCGTACGACGGACAACCCAAACGGGTGTCACGGACCGACTACGTTCGGCATCCTTACCGACTCGTGTGTCTCGATGGTTTCGATCGGTTAGGGATATCCGCGCCGACTGGCCCCGCCGTCAGGCCCTCAGGCTGGCGTGCGTGGCCCCGAGTTCCGAGAGCCGTCCGGGGGGGGTGGCGAAGGACGCGGGCGCTCCATACAGCAGCACCGCACTGGCGACGTGCTTGGCCATGCGGATTCTCGCCTGCGCCCAGCCGATGAATTCGCCATCCGATTGCGCCGGCGGGCACTCGAACGCCAGCGCCCGCAGGCCCACGCCCCGCAAATGGCGGATGCTGATCGGAGGCGACGGGGCCAGGCGCGCGGCGACGAACAGCGCGATGGGTCGGATGCTCGCCACCACCTCCTGAAGACTCGCCTGGGGCGCGCCTTCGACATCGAAGATCTCGACGATCACGCCGTGTCGGACGCAGCCCTGGGCTTCCTGGATGACGTCGACGATCTCCGTGCGCCCCCGCTGGCTGGAGAGGCAGGCATAGGAGACCGGAACGATCAACGACGGCGGCGGGGTCGCCAAGGCGCGCACCTTGGACAGGCCCTGGACCATCGTCGCCAGGTCGATGCGAAGGATGTCGACGCCCGCCAACCCGGCGATCTGCGACGGCGGCAACACCTCGCCGGTCTTGGCGACCGAGACGCGACGGCACAAGCGATAGCCGATGACGGAGTTCGCCCTCAGCTCGACCACCGACTCGAGCGTGCAGGACACCAGCACCGACGTCCCATCCGACACCGCGAACGGCGAGGTCGCGCGTTCAAGGTCCGCCGCGCGCTGACGCTCGACCTTTTCCGCGGCCTCCGCGGCCAGCAGGTCCGCAACGCTGATGGCGCGCGCCTCGACCCCGCCGGCGCCGAGCGCCGTGGCCTCGAACACGCCTTCGACAGCTCGCACCGTCGTACCCAGGAAGTGGTCGAGCACTTCCCGCACGAGCCGTAGGCAGGCCACCTGGCCGGACAGCCGTGCGACGTCCGGCTGACAGACCAGATAGTCCGCGTCGGACACCTTCAGGAACGTCGCGGCGCCGGTGAGCTCGCGGGCGAGCAGGCGCTCGACGTGCTTCTCCACCTGCAGCCGTCGCATGGGCCATCGCGGCCCCATCTGCTCCACCAGCACATCGAGTGAAATCAGGGTGATCTGCCCGTCGGCCAGCAGCCGGGCGTCGAAGGCGGCGAGCGACTCGGAGACGCCGGGCGCGAGCACCCGCTGGGCGCCGGCGGCCTCGGCCGACGGCTCCGCTTGGGTGGCGGCCGCCTTCCTGGCTGCTGTCGCAGACCCCATCTGACCGCCCCCGAGACCGGCGAGGCGCCCGTCGGTGGCGCGCCCACCGACAGCCGCTCTCCAAGTCGGCACAACCATGCCGCGCGGCACCAGATACTATAGCTAGAATTAACACCCTCTTTCCGCGCTGATGACGCCGCGCCCGGAGCCAGTTTGCGCGAACCGTGCGGCGCGGCCACTACGCCGTTGCCCGCGCACCGGCCTATCGGCTATGAGGGGCGTCCTTTCGGGCCGCTTCGCAGGCGCTCACTGCCGGCAGCTCAGGGGGATCGACTAAAGTTGAGTAAAATCAACAAGGTGACGTGGCCGAGTGGCTGAAGGCAACGGTTTGCTAAATCGTCATACCTGAAAGGGTATCGAGGGTTCGAATCCCTCCGTCACCGCCACTTTTCCCGTTGTTTATAAACGCGAGTCTCGCCTACCGAGACAATTCCGGGACGATAACTTGTCCCCCTAGCGCCCCGGCTCTGCTCCGTTATCTTCCGCAGGGGGAGAGCGTGATGAGTGAACCAAAGAACAGCTTTGACGTTTTGGGGATCAAACCGCTCGGGGATGCGGCGCTAGTCGTCACGAAGGCAAGCACAGACGGAGCCGGTGCATTCTTGAGCCGAATCTGTCTGCCGGCCGCCGAGGAGTTCGGCTTCCTATTGCAAGATCGCGTGGTGGCTTGGCGGACCGAGCAGAGAATCAAGCTGACCCTGCGCACCGAGAGAAAGTATCGCGCCGCCTTCGGAGACGCAGAGCGACACGCTCACCCGCGCTTGGTGGCAGCCGTGTTAGAGAACGGCTCTTGGGAAGATGACGACCAGGTGCAGGAAATGTGGGCGGGCCTATTGGCCTCCGGATGCACTGCGGAGGGCCGAAGTCAGGATAATCTGATCTTCGTGGGTCTGCTTTCCAGCATCACAGCGAGCCAAGCCAAGGTGCTGGCGTACGCATGTCAGAACGCCAACAAGCGCCTCGGTGCGGCAGGCTTGCCGATGGCCGATGGGCCGGTGATCCCCCGCCAAAAGCTATTCGAATTGTTCGGAAGCGATGACATCTACGCGCTGGATGTGGCGGTGGATCACCTCCGTGAGTTGGGCCTCTTGGCGTTCGCGAGCGGGATGGGCTTCCACGCGCCGGACAACAATCAAATAGAGCCTTCTCCGCTTGCCCTGAGCTTCTACGCCCGCTGCGAAGGTCACGTGGGATCGGTGTTGGATTTCTATGGCCTCAGGCCGGCCGACGACCTGCCTCCAGGGCCAGAGACCGACGCGCCGGGGACAATTGCGCGAACCTGAGGGTGCTTGGAGGGGTGTGCGACCATTTTTCTCCCTCGGTCCCGCTCCCCTCCATGCGCCCAGGAGTACCCCACCGAGAGGTTTCAAATCCCTCCGTCACCGCCTTTCCTCAATACCGGGCACCATACGGCGAACCGAGCCGCGCCCTCCAGCCCAGCAGAGTCCCAGCGCGGCTACGGCCGGGGCGCGCGATGCTCCGCGCGCGCGGCGGTCCACACGGCGCGGGCGGCGTCCAGGTTCATCAGGGCGATCCCAAGGCCGGCGATCACGTCGGGCCAGATCGAGCGGTAGACGGCGGTCACCGCGCCGGCGGCGATGATCGCCAGGTTGGCGAGCGTGTCGTTGCGCGCCGACAGGAAGGCGGCCTTGGTCAGGCTGCCGCCGTGGTGGCGGAACCGGGCCAGCGTGAAGGCGCAGAACAGATTGACCGCCAGCGCCCCTGCCCCGGTGAGCCCAAGGCGGAGCGGCTCCGGCGCGACCGGGGCGGCGAACTTCTGGTAGAGGGTCCAGAGGAAGGCGACCGCCGGGATCAGCAGCACGCCGGCCAGCGCCATGCCGAGCTTCGCCCGGCGGGCGGCGCTCCAACCCAGCGCCGCGAAAATCAGCAGATTGACCGCCGCGTCCTCAAGGAAGTCGACGCTGTCGGCCAGCAGCGACACCGAGCTGATGGAGAGGGCGACGGCGAACTCCACGCCAAAGTAGGCCAGGTTCAGAATGGCCACGAGCCGAACGGCCCGGCCCAACCGGTCGTCGTTCATGAGCTACCCTCGCCTTCGCTTCGCCATCTACGAAGGCTGCGGGCGAACGTCAGCCCTGGGCCAGCCACTCGCGGGCGTGACGCTGGGCTTCAGCCACTTCCTCGGAGCCCATCTCGCCCGACAGTTCCTTGCGGTACACCTTGGCCTCCACCGAGCCGCGCATGGCGGCGAGGTTGAACAGCATGTGCGCCGAGACGTAGTCCAGCGGCGCGCCGCCCTGGCCCGTGGAATAGAGCAGGCCCAGGCGGAACAGCTCGTCCCCGCTCGCATCGCCGCTCGGAAGCGGCAGGCCCTCGTTGGAGACTTCCATCGACGGAAGCATGATCCTTGTCCCTGTTTTGACCGGAACGCGCTCCATTCTGGAACCCTGATCCGGCTCTTACAGGCTCAAGAAACCCGACTTCGCCTGAACACATGGTTAAGCCGCCTGTTGTCCGCCCTTCATCTTCAGAAGAAAGCCCAGCATTCGCGTGCTTTACGCTGCGAAAAAGCCGGCGCGCGTGATTAGCGTGCGCGCTGGCCGAACAGTACGCGGCGCGCCGCCTCGGCCTCGGGCGTGGCGGCCTGCAGGCCGGGGCCGCTGCGCAGGTCCTCGGCGACCTTCATCGCCCGCTGCACCGCCGCGCGACCCTCGATGCGGGCGTACCAGGCCTTCAGGTTCGGGAACTGGTCCATGACGATGCCCTGCAGCTTCCAGGGCGTCACCCAGGGCCAGGCCGCCATGTCGGCGACCGAATAGTCGCCGGCCACGAACTCGCGGTCGGCGAGCCGCTTGTCGAGCACGCCGTAGAGGCGGTTGACCTCGTTGGTGTAGCGGATGGCGCCATAGGCCACCTGGCGCTGGTCGGAGATCATCGAGGGGGCGTACTGGCGGAAGTGGTGCGCCTGGCCGGCCATCGGCCCCAGGCCCGCCATCTGCCAGAACAGCCACTCCTCGACCTCGACCCTGGCGCGTTCGTCGGCGCCGTAGAACTTGCCCGTCTTGCGGCCGAGGTACTGCAGGATGGCCCCGGACTCGAAGACCGAGATCGGCGCGCCGCCCGGCCCGTCCGGGTCGACGATGGCCGGCATCCGGTTGTTGGGGCTGATCGACAGGAACTGCGGCGTGAACTGTTCGCCGCGGCCGATGTTCACCGGCCTGATCTCGTAGGCCAGGCCCATCTCCTCCAGCGCGATGGTGATCTTGTGGCCATTGGGCGTTGGCCAGTAGTGCACCTCGACCGGCTGGGCCATTCGACGTCTCCCTCGATCTGATCTTATGGTGACGCATAGATGGCAAGCCGCGGCCGGCTGGCAAGCGCGAGCCGGAGCCTTCGCGGGACGACGGCGTTTTCCGGCCGCGACGGAAACCGCCCCAAGCGCCGTGAGACTGAGCGTTCAGGCTCAGTTCAGCCCGCCTGGACGATGGTGCATCGACCGAGGGCGAGAATTGAGGAAATCTGGCGATATGAGACGCCTCATCCTGACGCTCGCCGCTGTCGTCGCCCTGGCCGGATCCCTGGCCGCGGGCGGCACGGCGGCGGCGGATGGCAAGCATGACCGTGGACACGGCGACGGCGGCGGCGATCGCGGCGATCACGGCGGCGGCGATCGCGGTGGCCGTGATCGCGGCGGTGAGCGCGGTGGTGGCGATCGCGGCGGTGGTGATCGCGGACGTGGCGAGGATCGCGGCGGCCGCGGCCCCGACCGCGGCGGTCAGGGCTGGTCCTATGGTCCGCCCCCGGGCGCCTATTCCTACGGCCCGCCGCCTGGCTACAGCGCTCCGCGCAGCCTGCGCCGCGGCGGCTACATGCCGCCGGATTACCGCGGCGCCCCGATGCAGGACTACGGCCGCTATCGCCTGCGGCCGCCGCCGCGCGGCTACACCTGGATGCGGGTCGGCGGCAGCTACGTGCTGATGTCGACCATGACCGGGCAGATTTTCGACGTCGTGCCCTACTGAGGCCTAGAGGCCGAGCTTGGCCTTCAGGAGCTGGTTCACCGCGCCCGGGTTGGCCTTGCCGCCGGTCTCCTTCATCACCTGGCCGACGAACCAGCCGATGGCCTGCGGCTTCTCCTTCACCGCGGCGGCCTGGCCGGGGTTGGCGGCGATCAGCGCATCGATGATGGCGTCGAGCGCGCCGGTGTCGGAGACCTGCTGCAGGCCCTGCTTCTCGACGATCTCGCGCGGGCGGCCGTCGCCGGCCCACATGCGCTCGAAGACGTCCTTGGCGATCTTGGAGGAGATCACCCCCTCCTCGATCAGCTGCACCAGCTCGGCGATGGCGTCGGGCGGGATCGGGCTCTCGGTGATCTCCAGGCCCGCCGCGGTCAGCCGGGCGGCCAGGTCGTTGGTCACCCAGTTGGCGGTCAGCTTGGCGTCGCGGCCCTTGACGGCGGTCTCGTAGAAGTCGGCGCGGGCCTGTTCGGTGATCAGCACGCCGGCGTCATAGGCGCTGAGGCCGTACTGGGAGATCAGCCGCGCCTTCTTGGCGTCCGGCAGCTCCGGCAGGGTGGCCTCGATCTCCTTCACCCAGGCCGGATCGAGCACCAGCGGCAGGAGGTCCGGGTCGGGGAAGTAGCGGTAGTCGTGCGCCTCTTCCTTGGAGCGCATGGAGCGGGTCTCGAGCTTGCCGGGATCGAACAGGCGGGTCTCCTGGTCGATCTTGCCGCCGTCCTCGAGAATCTCAATCTGCCGGCGCGCCTCGTACTCGATGGCCTGCTGGATGTAGCGGTAGGAGTTGACGTTCTTGATCTCGCAGCGCGTGCCGAGCTCGGCCCCGGGCCGACGCACCGAGACGTTGACGTCGGCGCGCAGGTTGCCCTTGTCCATGTCGCCGTCGCAGGTGCCGAGATAGACGAGGATGGTCCGCAGCTTCTTCACGTAGGCCGCGGCTTCTTCCGAGCTTCGCATGTCCGGCATGGAGACGATCTCCATCAGCGCGGTGCCGGCCCGGTTGAGGTCGACGTAGGTGGCGTTGGGGTCCTGGTCGTGCAGCGACTTGCCGGCGTCCTGCTCCAGGTGCAGCCGCTCGATGCGCACGGTGAAGGTGGAGCCGTCGTCGCGCTCGACGATCACCTCGCCCTCGCCGACGATCGGGTCCTTGAACTGGCTGATCTGGTAGCCTTGCGGCAGGTCCGGGTAGAAGTAGTTCTTCCGGTCGAAGCGCGACCAGTGATTGATCTGCGCCTTCAGGCCGAGCCCGGTCTTCACCGCCTGCTCGACGCAGTGGCGATTGATCACCGGCAGCATGCCCGGCATGGCCGCGTCCACCAGGCTGACCTGCTCGTTGGGACCGGCGCCGAATCCCACCGCCGCGCCGGAGAACAGCTTGGCGTTGGAGGCCACCTGGGCGTGCACTTCCAGCCCCAGGACGATTTCCCACGAGCCGGTGCGGCCCTCGATCAGCTTGGTCTTCTCAGTCATGGGCGTCTTCTAAAGCGGCCGGCCCGCCAGCGGAAGCGGGCCGATGCGGGCTATTGCGCGAAAGCCGGAAAACAGGCTCAAGCTTGAGCATTCAAAGAAAGACATTGGGGAAGGACATCATGAAGACCACCACCCTCGCGGCGCTCGCCGCCCTCGCCTCGCTGGCCGCCGCGCCGGCGCTGGCTCAGGCCCAGGCGACCGCCAAGACCGGCGCCTCGGCGGCCACGGCGCCTGCGGCAGCCTCGGCCAAGATCTCCGTCGACACCACGCTGATCGGCGACATCGTCAAGAACCCGGCCGCCAAGGCCGTGCTCGAATCCGCGCTGCCGGCGATCACGCAGTACTACGACCAGATCGGCAGCATGACGCTGGCCCAGGTCGCCCCGATGAGCCAGGGCGCCCTCGACGACGCCAAGCTGAAGGCCCTGCAGGCCGAGTTCGACAAGATCAAATAGCGACCCACAGTTCGTCATGGCCCGGCTTGTCCGGGCCGCCCAGCCCAACCCGTTTCCGCGGCTGTCGAAGACGGGCCTTGGGATGGGTCACCCGGACAAGCCGGGTGATGACGAGCAGATGTTGCTAGCTCACCACCACTTCTGCGGCTTGGCCCGGAAGTCGGCGGCCTTCTCCAGCGCGCCGCCCAGCGAGAACAGCGTCCCCTCGTCCAGCGCCCGGCCGATCAGCTGCAGGCCGAGCGGCAGGCCGTTGGCGTCGACGCCGGCCGGCACGCTCATCCCCGGCAGGCCCGCCAGGTTCACCGTCACCGTGAAGATGTCGTTCAGGTACATGGCGACCGGGTCGTCCGACTTGTCGCCCAGGGCGAAGGCGGCCGAGGGCGCGGTCGGGGTCAGCAGGGCGTCGACCTTCTCGAAGGCCTGGTCGAAGTCGTCGGCGATCCGCCGGCGGACCTTCAGCGCCTTCAGGTAGTAGGCGTCGTAGTAGCCGGCCGAGAGCACATAGGTGCCGATCAGGATGCGGCGCTTGACCTCCGCGCCGAAGCCCTCGGCGCGGGTCTTCTCGTAGGTGTCGGTGAGGTTGCCGCCCTCGACCCGCAGGCCGTAGCGCATGCCGTCGTAGCGGGCGAGGTTCGAGGAGGCCTCGGCCGGAGCGACGATGTAGTAGGCCGGCAGGGCGTACTTGGTGTGCGGCAGGGAGACCTCGACGATCTCGCAGCCGGCCTCCCTCAGCCAGGCGATTCCCTGTTCCCAGAGCTTCTCGATCTCCGGCGGCATGCCGTCGACGCGGTACTCCTTGGGCACCCCGACCCGCAGCCCCTTCACCGACTTGCCGACGAAGGCCGGGAAGTCCGGGGTCTCGACCGGCAGGCTGGTGGAGTCGTTGGGGTCGTGGCCCGCCATCGACTTCAGGAGGATGGCGGTGTCCTCGACGGTGCGGGCCATCGGCCCGGCCTGGTCGAGCGAGGAGGCGAAGGCGACGATGCCCCAGCGCGACACCCGCCCGTAGGTCGGCTTGATGCCCACCGTGCCGGTGAACGAGGCCGGCTGGCGGATCGAGCCGCCGGTGTCGGTCGCCGTGGCGCCCAGGCAGAGCTCCGCCGCCACCGCCGCGGCCGAGCCGCCCGAGGAGCCGCCCGGGGTCAGCTGGGCGTTGCCGCCCTGCGCCCGCCAGGGGTTGACCACCGGCCCCCAGGCCGAGGTCTCGTTGGACGAGCCCATGGCGAACTCGTCCATGTTCAGCTTGCCGAGCATCACCGCCCCGTCGCGCCAGAGGTTGGCGGTGACGGTGCTCTCGTAGGTGGGCTTGAACTCGCCGATGATCTTCGAGCCGGCGGTCGAGCGCACGCCTTCGGTGCAGAACAGGTCCTTGATGCCCAGCGGCGCGCCGTCCAGCGGCCCGGCCTGGCCGGCGGCGCGGCGGGCATCGGAGGCCCTGGCCATCTCCAGCGCCTTGTCCGGCGTCTCCAGCACGAAGGCGTTCAGCGCCCGGGCGGCCTCGACGGCCGCGACGTGGGCCTGCGTCAGCTCGACCGACGAGAAGGTCTTGGCCTTCAGGCCGTCCAGCGCGGCCTTCAGGGTCAGGGAGGTGAGCTCAGCCATCACTCCACCACCTTCGGCACGACGAAGAAGTTGCCGGCCCGCTTGGGCGCGTTGGACAGCACCACCTCAGGGTCGCCGCCTTCGGTGACCACGTCGTCGCGCATCGCCATCGGCACATGCACGGCCGAGGTCATCGGCTCGACCCCGTCGGTGTCGACCTCGCTGAGCTGCTCGATCCAGTCGATGATCGCCGACAGCTCCTTCGCCAGCGGCTCCAGTTTCTCCTCGGGCTCGGCGATCCTCGCCAGCCTGGCGACCTTACGCACGGTCGCCGCATCGATGGCCATGGGGCCCTCCTGTAACTCAGGGGCGTGGGTTAGCCGTGCGCGGCCTGGTTTTGCAAGACATCCCTCTCTTGATGCTAAGGAGGGCGCATGGCCGTCGTCGATCTGCTCGAACTCCCAGCCGCCCTGCCGCCCTATGCGCCCGTGGTCGGCCTCGACCTCGGCGAGAAGACCGTCGGCGTCGCGGTCTCCGACGCCACCCGCACGGTGGCGAGCCCGCTTCAGCTGATCCGCAAGACCAAGTTCACAGACGACGCCGCAGCCCTCTTCAAGCTGATGGAGAGCCGCGGCGCAGCCGGCATCGTGGTCGGCCTGCCGGTCAACATGGACGGCACGGAGGGACCGCGCTGCCAGTCCAGCCGCGCCTTCGCTCGCAACCTGTTGCGCCTGCGCGACCTCCCCATCGCCTTCTGGG
Organism: Phenylobacterium hankyongense; assembly: GCF_003254505.1. Lineage (NCBI taxonomy): Bacteria > Pseudomonadati > Pseudomonadota > Alphaproteobacteria > Caulobacterales > Caulobacteraceae > Phenylobacterium > Phenylobacterium hankyongense. The sequence continues at coordinate 3,717,691 of NZ_QFYP01000001.1, forward strand.
ACGAACGGATGAGCTCGATGGCGGTGAACCGGGTGCTGATCTCCGAGGCGGACGCCACCCGCGCCCGCCGCGCCGACGCGGTGGACAAGATGGCGGCCGCCTGGATCCTCCAGGGCGCGCTGGAGCGGCTGCGGAACGCCTAGAGGCCGCCGGCGAACAGATCGATCTTGCCGATCGGCACGCCCTTGGCCCGCAGGATCGCGTACGCCATCGACAGGTGGAAGTAGAAGTTGGTGGTGGCGAAGCCGAGGATCCACTGCGCGGCCGGCAGGGTGGGCTCCATCGGGCCGATGTTGACGGTCAGCGGGACCTCGTCGCGGCCTTCGAACTGGTCGGGCTTGAGATTCGCCAGCGCGGCCTTGGCCTCGGAGATGGCGGCGCGCAGCTGCGCGAGGTCCGGCTCGCCTTCCAGCGCCGCAGGGACCGGCAGGCCGGCCGCCCGCGCCGGCCACTGGACGGCGAAGTCGCGCACGATCTGCGCCTGCCGACGCAGCGGGAACATGTCGTCGGCCAGCCGCCAATCGAGCATCTCGGCCTCGGAGACGCCGTTCGCAGCCGCGAACTCCGCCCCCTTCGTGAGGATGTTGGCGAGCGTGTCCAGATTGCGCGAATAGATGCCGACGAACGAATAAAGGTCTGCCTTCACGGATTTCCCCCGGGTGCTTGTGGAATCCCCGGCTCCAGGCGGGCCGCGGTCGCGACCGGTATGCCCTGACGCCCCCCCGGCGCAAAGGGGCGCTTGGCTTGTGGGGCGGCGTCACCTAAGACCGCGCTTTGATGGATACGACCCCGCCCGGTCTGAACGAGGTCCTGCAACGGACCTTCTCGTTTCCCAAACGCCACTTCCTGTCGGTCACCGACCTCAACGAGGTGGAGGTTTCGAACCTCCTCGATCTCGCCGACGGATTCGTGGCCCTCAACCGCCAGACCTCGAAGAAGCTCGACCTGCTCAAGGGCAGGACGCTGATGAACCTGTTCTTCGAGAACTCGACGCGGACCCAGAGCTCGTTCGAGCTGGCCGGCAAGCGGCTGGGCGCCGACGTGGTCAACATGAGCCCCCGCTCCTCGTCGATCTCCAAGGGCGAGACCCTGATCGACACCGCGGTGACGCTGAACGCCATGCAGCCGGACCTGCTGGTGGTGCGGCACTCGTCGTCGGGGGCGGCGTCCCTGCTGTCGCAGAAGGTCACCTGCTCGGTGGTCAACGCCGGCGACGGCCAGCACGAGCACCCGACCCAGGCCCTGCTCGACGCGCTCTCCATGCGCCGCGCCTTCGGCCGGATCGCCGGCCTGAGCGTCGCCATCTGCGGGGACATACTGCACAGCCGCGTCGCCCGCTCCAACGTCGCGCTCTTGCAGATGCTGGGCGCGGAGGTGCGGCTGGTGGGTCCGCCGACGCTAATCCCATCCCAGGCCGACCGCTGGGGCGCGGCCGTCCACCACGACATGCGCAAGGGCATCGCCGGCTGCGACGTGGTGATGATGCTGCGCCTGCAGCTGGAGCGGATGGACGGGGTGATGGCGCCGTCGCAGCGCGAGTATTTCCGCTTCTTCGGCCTCGACCGCGAGAAGCTGGCCTACGCCGCCCCCAACGCCAAGGTCATGCACCCCGGCCCGATGAACCGTGGGGTGGAGATCGATTCCGACGTCGCCGACGACCTCTCCGTCAGCCTGATCCAGGACCAGGTGGAGATGGGCGTGGCCGCCCGCATGGCGGTGCTGACCGCCCTGGCCGCCCGGCTGGACAACGCCTGATGACCCGCCCCCTCGCCTTCACCAACGTGCGCCTCGTCGACCCCGCCAGCAGCTACGAGGGACCCGGCGCCCTGATCGTCACCGAAGGGGTTATCGCCGACGTGGCGCGCGGCGGCGACCTGGGCGCCCTGTCGCCCGACATCGAGGTGGTCGACGGCCGCGGCGCCCTGCTGCTGCCGGGCCTGGTGGACATCCGCGTCAAGACCGGCGAGCCGGGCACCGAGACCAAGGAGACGCTGAAGTCCGCGGCCCTGGCGGCGGCGGCCGGTGGGGTCACCTCCATCGTCGTGCAGCCGGACACCCACCCGGTGGTCGACGAGCCCTCGGTGGTCGACTTCATCCTGCGCCGGGCGCGCGACATCGAGCTGGTCAACGTCTACCCGGCCGGGGCCGCCACCAAGGGGGCCCTGGGCGAGCGGATGGCCGAGATCGGCCTGATGCACGAGGCCGGCTGCCTCTACGTCACCGACGCCGACCGGCCGATCGTCAATTCCAAGGTCATGCAGCGGGTGCTGTCCTACGCCAAGGCGTTCGGCGTGCTGGTCGCCCACCGCCCGGCCGATCCCTGGCTGTCGGCCGGCGCGGCGGCCACCTCGGGCGAGTTCGCTTCGCGCATGGGCCTGCCCAGCGTGCCGGCCATCGCCGAGAAGATCATGCTGGAGCGCGACCTGGCGCTGGTCGAGCTGACCGGCGCGCGCCTGCTGGTCGACCAGCTGACCACCGCCGCGGCCATCGAGAGCTTCAAGCGCGCCCGCGACCGCGGCCTGCCGGTGGTCGCCACCACCTCGATCAACCACCTGTCGTTCAACGAGATCGACATCGGCGACTACCGCACCTTCTGCAAGCTGGACCCGCCGCTGCGCAGCGAGGACGACCGCCAGGCGGTGATCGAGGCCGTGGCCTCGGGCCTCATCCAGATCGTGGTCTCCGCCCACGCCCCCGCGCCGGCCGAGGACAAGCGGCTGCCCTACGACGAGGCCGCCCCCGGCGCCGTCGGGCTGCAGACCCTGCTGCCCGCCCTGCTGGCCTTCCACCACGAGGAGCGTATCCCGCTGATCGACCTGATCCGCGCGGTGACCTGCGCCCCCGCCGACCTGCTGGGCCTGCCGGCCGGGCGGCTCGCCAAGCGCGCGCCGGCCGACCTGGTGCTCTGCGACCTCAACGCCCCCCTGGTGATCGACGCCGACAAGCTGGTGTCGAAGTCCAAGAACTCGCCCTTCGACGGGCGGCGGTTGCAAGGCAAGGTGCTGCAGACCCTGGTGGACGGGCGCGTCGTCTATCGGGCGTGACGCCGGAGCCCTGCGGCGCTACCAATCGCGGCAGGGGGATCCATGTTTACAGAGCTTAATCCTGTTCTGATCGCCGCAGCCGTCATCGGCGGCTACCTGCTGGGGTCGATCCCGTTCGGGGTGCTCGTCATGCGGGCGGCGGGGGCCGGCGACCCGCGGGCCATCGGCTCCGGCAACATCGGGGCGACCAACGTCCTGCGCAGCGGCAAGCGGGGCCTGGCGGTGCTGACCCTGCTGGGCGACGGCGGCAAGGGGGCGCTGGCCGTGCTGGTCGCCTGGCTGGCCACCCGCCACGCCGTCCCCCACACCCAGGCCGTGCTCACCGCCCTGGCCGGCGGCGCGGCCTTCCTGGGCCACCTGTTCCCGGTCTGGCTGGGGTTCAAGGGCGGCAAGGGCGTGGCGACCTTCTTCGGGACGCTGCTGGCGGCGGCCTGGCCCGTGGGGCTGGCGGCCGGGGCGAGCTGGATCCTCGTGGCCGCGGTGTTCCGAATCTCGTCGCTGGCGGCGCTGACCTCCGCCCTGCTGGCCATCCTCTTCGCGCTGCTGTTCGGCCGACCGATGCCGATCGCCGAGCTGGCGCTGTTCATGGCGGTGCTGATCTACATCCGCCACATCCCCAACATCCGCCGCCTGATCAAGAACGAGGAGCCGCGCATCGGCGGCGCCAGGAAAGCCGAGGACGCCACGGCGTGAGTCGCGCCCTGACGGACGCCGAGCGGCGCGACTGGCTGCGGCTGGCGCGCACCGAGAACGTCGGCCCGGTCACCTTCGCCCAGCTGGTCGGCCGGTTCGGAAGCGCCGGCAAGGCGCTGGCCGCCCTCCCCGACCTTGCCCGGCGCGGCGGCCGGATGGGCGGGCTGAAGGTCCCCACCGAGGCCGAGGTCGACAAGGAGCTGGCCGACGGCGCGGCGCTGGGCGCGCGGCTGCTGGCGTCCTGCGAGCCGGCGTTTCCGCAGGCGCTGGCCGCGCTCGACCCGCCGCCGCCGCTGATCTGGGCCCGCGGCCGCATCGAGATCCTCAACGGGTCGTGCGTAGCGGTCGTCGGCGCTCGGGTGGCCTCGGCGGCCGGCCAGCGCTTCGCCCGCGGCCTCGCCGCCGAGCTCGGCCAGGGCGGCCAGGTGATCGTCTCGGGCCTGGCCCGCGGCATCGACGGCGCGGCGCATGAGGGCGCCCTGCCCACCGGCACGGTCGCGGTGCTCGGCGGCGGGGTGGACGACATCTACCCGGCCGAACACGCCGGCCTCTACGCCCGCATCGTCGAGGCCGGCTGCGTGGTGTCGGAGAGCGAGCCGGGCCGCACGGCGACGGCCCGCGACTTCCCGCGCCGCAACCGGATCATCTCCGGCCTGTCGCGCGCCGTCGTGGTGGTGGAGGCCGAGCTGCGGTCCGGCTCGCTGATCACCGCCCGCCTGGCCGCCGAGCAGGGGCGCGAGGTGCTGGCGGTGCCCGGCTCACCGCTCGATCCCCGCGCCAGGGGGACCAACGACCTGATCCGCCAGGGCGCAGCGCTCTGCGAAGGCGCCGAGGACGTCCTGCGGGCCATCGAGGGCCTGCGCGGCTTCCGCGAACCGGATCGCGACCTGTTCGCCGGCGCCGGGCCGCTCGACCCCGACGACGCGCTCCGCGAGCGCGTCGCCGCGCTGCTGTCGCCGACCCCGGTCTCCCGCGACGAGATCGCCCGCGCCACCGGCGCGCCGGCCCCTCTGGTGTTCGCCGCCCTGGTGGAGCTGTCGCTGGCGGACCGCTGCGAGCTGCTGCCGGGCGGGATGGTCTCGACGGCGTGAGCCGTCTGTGACCGGACCTCTCAGCTCGGAAATACGCCTGACAGCAAGCTCAGCCAATGTCGCGATCGGAAACGCAACCCGGAGACTCGACAATGAAACTGACCCCGCTGATCGTCCTCGCCGCCCTCGCGGCCGCCAGCGCCGCCTACGCCCAGGGCGGCGGCGGCATGACGCCGGAAATGCAGGCTGCGCGCGAAGCGATGACGAAGGCCTGCGCGGCCGACGCGAAGACCCTCTGCGACGGCAAGGAGAGGCGCGAGCTGATGATGTGCCTGCACGACAACGCCGCCAAGCTGAGCGCCCCCTGCACGGAGGCCATGGCCAAGGCTCCGGCCCGCCCGGCGCGCCCGCAGTAGCCCCACCGGTTGAGCCAGCGCCGCCTAGCCGCGGCGCTGGTTTCGCCCGCATTCCGACCTTGACCGACGCGGCCGACGGCGACGTCCGCAAAAAGAGCCCCTAAGGGGCTCCGCGACCTGCGCCTCCAAGGGGCGTTGACAGGGCCTAGGGGCCACCCCCACTTTCCGGCCTCTTTTGAACCGGGTTCGTCCCGCGGAATCTCAGATCATCCCTGCATGAACGTCGTCGTCGTCGAGAGTCCGGCCAAGGCCAAGACCATCAACAAGTACCTGGGCTCGGACTACAAAGTCCTGGCGTCCTACGGTCACGTCCGCGACCTGCCGGCCAAGGACGGCTCGGTCCGCCCGGACGACGACTTCGCCATGTCGTGGGAGGTGGACGCCAAGGCCGCCAAGCGCCTCAACGACATCGCCGACGCCATGAAGGGCGCCGACCACCTGATTCTGGCCACCGACCCCGACCGCGAAGGGGAAGCCATCTCCTGGCACGTCCTGGAGGTGCTGCAGAAGAAGAAGGCCGTGAAGGGCGCGACCGTGCAGCGGGTGGTGTTCAACGCCATCACCAAGGCCGCGGTCACCGAGGCCATGAAGAACCCGCGCGACATCGACATGGAGCTGGTGGACGCCTACCTGGCCCGCCGCGCGCTGGACTACCTGGTGGGCTTCACCCTCTCGCCGGTGCTGTGGCGCAAGCTGCCGGGCTCGCGCTCGGCCGGCCGCGTGCAGTCGGTGGCGCTGCGCCTCGTGGTCGACCGCGAGATCGAGATCGAAAAGTTCCGCACCCAGGAATACTGGACCGTCGAGGGCGACGTCTCCGCCGGGGGCGACCCGTTCACCGCCCGCCTGGTGAAGCACGACGGCAAGCGACTCACCAAGTTCGACCTCGGAAACGAGACGGCCGCCTTCGCCGCCCGCGACGCGGTCAAGGCCGCCAGCTTCAAGGTCTCGGCGGTCGAGAAGAAGCCCGGCCGCCGCTCGCCGCCGCCGCCGTTCACCACCTCGACCCTGCAGCAGGAGGCCTCGCGCAAGCTCGGCTTCTCCGCCCAGCGCACCATGCAGGCCGCCCAGCGGCTCTACGAGGGCGTCGACATCGGCGGCGAGACCGTCGGCCTGATCACCTACATGCGGACCGACGGCGTGCAGACCGCCCCGGAAGCCCTCGACGAGGCGCGCGGCGTGATCGCCGGCATCTATGGCCGCGAATACGTGCCGGAGAAGGCGCGGATCTACTCCACCAAGGCCAAGAACGCCCAGGAGGCCCACGAAGCCATCCGCCCCACCAGCCTGGCCCGCAATCCCGGCAAGATGCGGCTGGAGGGCGACCTCGGCCGGCTCTACGAGCTGGTCTGGAAGCGGATGATCGCCTCGCAGATGGAATCGGCCCGCATCGAGCGGACGACCATCGACCTCGACAGCGCCGACGGCCGCACCGGCCTGCGGGCCACCGGCCAGGTGGTGCTGTTCGACGGCTATCTCGCCGTCTATGAGGAAGGCCGCGACGATCCGGATGACGAGGAAGGCGGCCGCCTGCCGCAGGTCAACGACGGGGCCGACGCCCGGGTGATCGCCGCCAAGGCCGACCAGCACTTCACCGAACCGCCGCCGCGCTACTCCGAAGCCAGCCTGGTCAAGAAGATGGAAGAGCTCGGCATCGGCCGGCCGTCCACCTACGCCTCGGTGCTGACCGTGCTGCGCGACCGCGAATACGTGCGGATGGACAAGAACCGGTTCATCCCGGAGGACAAGGGCCGCCTGGTCACCGTATTCCTCGAGGAGTTCTTCCTCCGCTACGTCGAATACGACTTCACCGCCGACCTGGAAGAGAAGCTGGACCAGGTCTCGGCCGGCGACCTCGACTGGAAGGTGCTGCTGCGCGAGTTCTGGAAGGATTTCCATCCCAAGACGGAGGAGATCCTCAACGTCAGCACGCGGGAGGTCCTCGACGGCCTGGACGCCGCACTGGCCCCCTTCCTCTATCCGCAGAAGGCCGACGGCTCCGATCCGCGGACCTGCCCGACCTGCGGCTCCGGCCACCTGAGCATGAAGACCAGCCGGTTCGGGCCCTTCGTCGGCTGCTCGAACTATCCGGAATGCCGCTACACCCGTCCGATCGGGCAGGCTGAGGATGGCGACAAGCCGTCGGGCGACCGCGAGCTCGGGGTCGATCCTGACACCGGCCAGACCGTGTACCTAAAGGCTGGCCGCTTCGGCCCCTACGTCCAGCTCGGCGAAGGCGAGAAGCCCAAGCGCTCCAGCCTGCCCAAGGGCTGGTCGGCGCCGGACATGGACCTGGAGAAGGGCCTGCGCCTGCTGCGCCTGCCGCGCGAGGTCGGCCTGCACCCCGAGGACAGCCAGCCGATCCTGGCCGGCATCGGCAAGTTCGGCCCCTTCGTCCTGCACAACGGCACCTACGCCAATCTGTCGGGCGCCGACGAGGTGTTCGAGGTCGGCGTCAACCGCGCCGTCTCGCTGATCGCCGAAAAGCGGGCCGGCCGGGCGAACGGCCGGGGCGAGGCCGCGGCTCTGAAGGACCTGGGCGTCCATCCGACCGACGGCGCGCCGGTGCGCGTGCTGTCCGGCCGCTACGGGCCGTACATCAAGCACGGCTCCACCAACGCCAACGTGCCGCGCGGCTCCGACCCCCAGGCGATGACCCTGGAACAGGCGGTGACCCTGCTGGCCGAACGAGAGGCCAAGGGCGGCAGCGGCAAGAAGAAGCCGGCCCGCGCCGCCAAGGCCAAGGCCAAGGCCGAGCCCAAGGCTGCGGCGGCCAAGAAGGCTCCTGCCAAGAAGGCTCCGGCCAAGAAGAAGCCGGCGGCCAAGAAGCCCGCGGCGAAGAAGAAGGTCGCCGAGGAGGTCTGAACCGCGCCTCGGCAAGCGATGTGGGGAGCGTTCGAGTGCCCGTTGCGCAGGTGAACGGTATCGACCTCTACTTCGAGCGCGCCGGCTCGGGCCCGCCGCTGCTGTTCATCTCCGGCACCGGCGGCGACCTGCGCAACAAGCCCAACGTCTTCGACGGGCCGCTGGCGAGGTCGTTCGACCTCCTGGCCTACGACCAGCGCGGCCTCGGCCAGTCCGACAAGCCCGACGTCACCTATTCCATGGCCGACTATGCCGACGACGCCGCCGCGCTGATGGCCGCGCAGGGCTGGGACGAGGCGCTGGTGATCGGCGTCTCGTTCGGCGGCATGGTGGCCCAGGAGCTGGTCCTGCGGCATCCGCAGCGGGTGCGGCGGCTGGTGCTGGCCTGCACCTCCCCCGGCGGCGAGGGCGGCGCCTCCTTCCCCTTCCACGAGATCGAGCACCTGAAGGGCGCGGCCCGCGCCCGCTACCTGATCCCCATCGGCGACGTCCGGCGCGACGACGCCTGGGCCGCCGACCATCCCGATCAGTACGAGCAGCTGGTCGCCCTAGGCTCCGCCGACCCCTTCGCCGACGAGCCGGGACACGCGGCCGGCGCGCACCGCCAGCTGGAAGCCCGCGCCGCCCACGACACCTGGGACCGGCTGCCTCAGGTCCGCTGCCCGGTGATGATCGCCGCCGGCCGCCATGACGGCATCGCGCCGGTCGCCACCCAGGAGAAGCTGGCCGCCCGCATCCCCGGCGCGCGGCTGCAGATCTTCGAAGGCGGCCACCTGTTCATGATCCAGGACCGCACGGCCGCGCCGGCCATGGCGGCCTTCCTGCTGGAGACGAACCGGGGCTGAGCCGGCGCGTTCAAAAGTGCTAAGCAGCGCTCATGGCCCGACCTCCCCGCCCCTCGAAGACCCGCGTGCCGCAAGGCCTGCCCGACCGCGACACCCTGCTGAAATACCTCAAGGAGACCGGCGAGGCCGACAAGGCCGGCATGGCCCGCGCCTTCGGGCTGAAGGGCGCCGATCGCCGCGCGTTGCGCGAGATGTTGAAGACGCTGGAGGACGAAGGCGCGCTCGGCCGCCGGGGACGCCGGGGCTTCGCGGAGGCCGGCGCCCTGCCCGAGGTCGGCGTCGCCGACGTGGTGGAGCGCGATCCGGACGGCGACCTGCTGGTCAAGCTGACCAAGGGCGAGGACGCGCCGCTGGTGCCCCTGGCGCCGGCCCGCGACGCCGCGGCGGGCGCAGCGCCGGGCCTCGGCGACCGGGTGCTGGTGCGGTTCGTGAAGCTGGAGAGCGGCGAGTACGAGGCGCGCCTGATCAAGACCCTGGGCCAGAGCGCCCACCGGCTGCTGGGCGTGGTCCGCAAGTCACGCCGCGAGGTGCGCGTCGAGCCGGTGGACCGCCGCACCAAGGACAGCCTGCTGCTCACCGATCCGGAGGCGCAGGAGTTGCGCGACGGCGACCTGGTGATCGCCCAGGTGGGCGCGGCCGCCACCCGCTACGGCCCCAAGCGCGGCAAGCTGCTGGAGGTGGTCGGCCGCGAGGACGAGCCCCGCGCCGCCTCGCTGATCGCCATCCACGCCCACGGCATCCCCACAGGCTTCTCGGCGGCCGCCGAGGCCGAGGCGGAGGCCGCGCAGCCGCCGACCCTGTCCGGCCGCGAGGACCTGCGCGACGTCCCCTTCATCACCATCGACCCGGCCGACGCCCGCGACCACGACGACGCGGTGTTCGCCGAGCCCGACGCCGACCCGAAGAACCCCGGCGGTTGGATCGTCTGGGTCGCCATCGCCGACGTGGCCGCCTACGTCCGTTCCGACACCGCCCTGGATCGCGAAGCCCGCGACAAGGGCAACAGCGTCTACTTCCCCGACCGTGTGGAGCCGATGCTGCCGGAGCGGCTCTCCAACGGCCTGTGCAGCCTCAGGGAGGGCGAGAACCGCGCCTGCATGGCGGTGCGGATGGTGTTCAGCGCCGCGGGCCGCAAGACCTCCCACCGCTTCGTGCGCGGCCTGATGCGCTCGGCCGCCAAGCTCTCCTACGAGCAGGCGCAGGCCGCCAGCGAGGGCCAGCCCGACGACAAGACCCAGCCGCTGGTCGACAGCATCATCAAGCCGCTGTGGGCGGCCTATGCGGTGCTGAAGAAGGGCCGCGACGTCCGCTCGCCGCTGGCCATCGAGAGCCTGGAGCGACGGATCGTCATCGATCCCCAGGGCGAGGTGGCCTCCATCCAGCCGCGGCCCTCGCTCGAGGCCCACAAGCTGATCGAGGAGATGATGATCCAGGCCAACGTCTCGGCCGCCGAGACGCTGGAGGCCAAGCGCACGCCGCTGATCTACCGGATCCACGACACCCCCAGCCAGGAGAAGGTCCAGTCGCTGGTCGACTTCCTGCAGACGCTGGAGATCAACTGGTCGAAGGGCGAGGCGCCCACCACCGGCCGCTTCAACCGGCTGCTCGACCAGGTGCGCGACACCCCGCACGGCGACATCGTCAACGAGGTGGTGCTGCGCAGCCAGATGCAGGCGGTCTATTCCACCGACAACATCGGCCACTTCGGCCTGAACCTGGCCAAGTACGCCCACTTCACCTCGCCGATCCGCCGCTACGCCGATCTGATCGTCCACCGGGCGCTGGTCCGCGCCCTGGGGCTCGGCCAGGACGGGCTCACCGACCACGACATCGTCCAGCTGAAGGACACCGCCGAGCGGATCACCTACGCCGAGCGCCGGGCGATGGCCGCCGAGCGCGACGCCACCGACCGCTACGTCGCCGCCTTCCTGGCCGACCGGGTGGGCGCGACCTTCCCCGGCCGGATCACCGGCGTCACCCGCTTCGGCCTGTTCGTGCGGCTGGCGGAAACCGGCGCCGACGGCCTGGTGCCGGTGTCGAAGCTGGGCGGCGAGTACTTCATCCACGACGACAAGGCCCACGCCCTGGTCGGCGAGCGCACCGGCGCGCGGTGGCCGCTGGGCATGCAGGTGGAGGTCAAGCTCACCGAAGCCACGCCGATCACCGGCGGCCTGCTGTTCGAGATGCTGAGCGAGCCCGCGCCGGCCGACAAGACCGCGCCGCGCCCGCGACTCGGCATGCGCGCCCGCAACGACCGTCGGCCCGGCGGCGCTAGCGGCGGCGCCGGCGGCGGCGGCGGGCGTCCGCCCGGCATCCGCACCGGCCGCAAGCAGAAGATGGGCGGCAAGAAGCGGCGCTAGGACCTTCCGTCACGGCGCCCTTCCGCGCCGGGGCGGCGGGTCATACAGTTGTTTCATGTCCGAACTCGAAGCCGTGGCCCGCAAGCCCGAGGGCCCGCCGCGCATCCCCGGAGCGCGCGCCGTCCGCCCGCGCGACGCCGCCACCCTGATCATCGTCCGCCGCGACGGCCCCAGGCCGCGGGTGCTGATGGGCAAGCGGCATGGCGGGCACAACTTCATGCCCAATCTGTGGGTCTTCCCCGGCGGCCGCATCGACCGGGCCGACTTCCGCGCGCCGCACGCCACGGAGCTGAAGCCGGACGTCGCCGCCACCTTCAACGCCCACCTGAAGCCCGGCCGCGGGCGGGCGCTGGCGCTGGCGGCGATCCGCGAGACCTTCGAGGAGGCCGGCCTGCTGCTCGCCAAGTCCGCCGAGCCGCGCCCGGCCGCCGGCCCCTGGCGCGAGTTCCTGGCGCAGGGCGCCCTGCCCGACCTGGAGGCGCTGGACGTCGTCGCGCGCGCCATCACCCCGCCGATGGTCGGCAAGCGCTTCGACACCTGGTTCCTGATGGCCGAGGCCGAGCGGCTGATGAGCCTGGAGCGGCGACCGGACTGCGGCGAGCTGGAGGAGGTCGCCTGGGTGGAATTCGACGACGCCCTGGCCCTTCCACTCCCCGCGGTCACCCGGGCGATGATCAAGGAGGCGGTGGCGCGGCTGGAGGACGCCGCCCGCCCGAAGCCGTTCCTGCGCTTCCGGCAAGGCGCCATGCGGCCAGCGCACCTATAAGGGGGTCATCAGGCGTCGCCGTCTGGCGAGCTCCTGAACGGCTGCATATATGCCGCGCCTCAAGCCACCGGCAGAGGGAAACCGCCGCATGTCCGACCGCCCCGACCTTGCCCGCCTGCCCGCCCTCGCGCCCGGCGGCAGCGCCGTCATCACCGGAGCCGCCAGCGGCATCGGCCTCGCGGCCGCGACCACCTTCGCCCGCGCCGGACTGAAGGTCGTCCTGGCCGACCTCGGCGGCGCCAACCTCGACGCCGCGGCCGCCGCGGTGGCGCAGGCCGCGGCCCGTCCGGACGACGTGCTGGCGGTCGCCACCGACGTCGCGCGCTTCGAGGACGTCGAGCAGCTGCGCGACCGCGCCGTCGCCGCGTTCGGGACGCCGACCGTGCTGATGAACAACGCCGGGACCGGGGCCAACCCCGGCGGCGTCGCCGAGGACCTGCCCGGCTGGCGGCGGCTGATCGACATCAACTTCTGGGGCGTGGCGCACGGGGTGCAGGCCTTCCTGCCCCTGATGACCGCCGACGACACCCCGCGGCTGGTGATCAACACCGGCTCCAAGCAGGGGATCACCACCCCGCCCGGCAACGCCGCCTACAACGTCTCCAAGGCCGCCCTGAAGGCCTACACCGAGGCCATGGCGCATGAGCTGCGCAACACCCCCGGCCACCGGGTCAGCGCCCACCTGCTGATCCCCGGCTTCACCTTCACCGGCATCACCGGCCGCGCCGAGAAGCCGGCCGCCGCCTGGACCGCCCAGGAGGTGGTCGACTTCATGCTGGAGAGGCTGGCGCGCGACGACTTCTACATCCTGTGCCCCGACAACGACGTCGACCGCGCCACCGACGAGCGGCGGATGCAGTGGGCCGCGGAGGACGTCATCAAGAACCGCCCGGCGCTCTCCCGCTGGCACCCCGACTACAAGGCCGAGTTCGAGGCCTTCATGGCCCGCTAGCGGCCGCCATTGACTTTGGGCTGCGGATTCGTATTTTCCGCGGCTCTTTATGAACACCCGCTGGCGGTCCTTCCGCCTGCCCCGCCCAAGGACCTGCCATGGCGAAGCCCGCCTCAATCAAGATCCGCCTGAACTCGTCGGCGGACACCGGCTTCTTCTACGTCACCAAGAAGAACGCCCGCACCAAGACCGACAAGCTGGTCATGAAGAAGTACGACCCGGTCGTGCGCAAGCACGTCGAGTTCCGCGAAGGCAAGATCAAGTAGCTTCGAGACGCTACGACCATCGAAGGAAAAGCCCGGCCTTGCGCCGGGCTTTTTCGTGTCAGGCGGCGCGGGCGACGACCCGGTTGCGGCCCTTGGACTTGGCCTCGTACATCGCCTCGTCCGCGCGCTTCAGCAGCGGCTCGGAGCGGGCCTCCTCCGGCAGGCTGGACGCCACGCCGATGGAGATGGTCACGGTGAGCAGCTCCTGGCCGCCCATCACCCGGAACGGCGAGCCGGCGACGTGCAGGCGGATGCGCTCGGCGATCCGGTGGGCGTCTTCCAGGTCGGTGTCGGGCATCACCACCACGAATTCCTCGCCGCCGTGGCGCACCGGCAGGTCGATGGCGCGGACGTTGGACGCCAGGCGCACGGCGAACTCGCGCAGCACCTCGTCGCCGACGTCGTGGCCGAAGCTGTCGTTGATCTTCTTGAAGTGGTCGATGTCGATGGCCATCACCGCCACCGGCTCGCCGCCCTGGGCGGCGCGCTGCAGCAGGGCTTCGAGCTGGCCGGTCATGTAGCGGCGGTTGTGCAGGCCGGTGAGCTGGTCGGTGACCGCCAGCTCCAGGGAGTGGTCGAGGTTGTTGCGCAGGTAGTCGGTGTAGCGCTTACGGCGGATCTGGGTCTTGGCGCGGGCGGAGAGCTCGCCCGGATCGATCGGCCTCGCCAGGATGTCGTTGACCCCGATCTCCAGCGCCTTCACCAGCCGCGTGCGCTCGTCGAAGTCGACGATGGCCAGCAGCGGCAGGCTGCGGGTGGCCTCGTCGGAGCGGATCTGGGCGGCGAAGCGCAGGCCGTCGAAGCCCTTGGCCGCGGCGTTGAAGATGATCAGGTCGACGGGCCCGCGGGCGGCCATCAGCGCCTTCTCCGGCTCGGTCTCGACGATCGGCCGGTGCTCGATGGACAGCTCGGCGCAGACCCGCTCGGCCTGGCGCTGGTTGTCGTCGACGATCAGGATCCGCCCGCCCGAGCCGCCCATCCGCGAGGCGGCGCCGGCGATCACCCCCATCCGGCGGCCGGAGGCTTCCCGCTCGCGCAGTTCGTCGATCACCGCCTTCAGCCGGGTCAGGCTGCGCACCCGCGCGAACAGCATCACGTCGTCGATGGGCTTGGTCAGGAAGTCGTCGGCCCCGGCCTCCAGCCCCGCCACCCGGTCGGCGCGGCCGTCCAGGGCGGTGACCAGCACCACCGGCACGTGGCGGGTCTCGGGATCGTCCTTCAGCCGGCGGCAGACGGAGAAGCCGTCCATGCCCGGCATCATCACGTCGAGAAGCACGATGTCCGGCTTGTCGGCCGCGGCCATGGCGAGCGCGGTGGGGCCGTCATAGGCCACCAGGACTTCGTAGTATTCCGCCGAGAGCTTGGCTTCGAGCAGCCGGACGTTGGCCTCGATGTCGTCGACGACGAGGATCCGGGCGGACATGGCCTCAGTCCAGCAGTCGGCGGATGGTTTCGAGGAAGTGCGACACCGAGATCGGCTTGGAGATGTAGGCTTCGCAGCCTCCCTCCCGGATGCGCTCCTCGTCGCCCTTCATGGCGAAGGCGGTGACCGCCACCACCGGAATGGCTGCGAGCTCCTCGTCCTCCTTCAGCCACTTGGTGACCTCGAGGCCGGAAATCTCCGGGAGCTGAATATCCATGAGGATCAGGTCGGGACGATGCTCGCGCGCAAGCGAAAGCGCCTGGAGACCCTCGCGGGTCTGCAGGGTCTCGTACCCCTGGGCTTCGAGGAGATCATGAAAGAGCTTCATGTTCAGCTCGTTATCCTCGACGATGAGGACCTTCTTGGCCATTCGGGACCCGACGCTGTTATGGGCAGGACCGCGGAAGCGCGCAGTCTCCACCTTCCATGCGTTGATCACACGGATATCCTTAAACTTCGTTAGCCGCGATTGGAGCGCCCTTGGCCGAGCCCGGCCCAAAGATCGCCGCGCCGGCCTGTGCGCCGAGGCTGGAGAGCCTCGGGCTGCGCCTCGACCGGCCGCTGGTGATCGTCGACGTCGACGAGGTGCTGGGCCTGTTCATGCGCGGCTTCGGCGCCTTCCTGGAACGCCGCGGCTATGAATTCCGGGTCGACCGGTTCGCCTTGTTCCAGAACATCTACCGCCCGGGCGCCGTCGAGCACCTGGACCTCGACGAGGGCCGCAGGCTCTACGACGACTTCTTCCGCACCGGCTGCGGCGAGATCGAACCAGCGCCGGGGGCGGTCGACGCCCTGCGCCGTCTCGGCCGGCGGGCGGAGATCCTGATCCTCTCCAACGCCCCGGCCGAGGCTGAGCGCCTGCGCGCGGCCTGGCTGAAGCGCCACGGCCTGCCCGAGGCCCTGATCCTCAACGTCGGGCCCAAGGGCCCGGTGACCGCCGCCTTGGTGGCCCAGACCACGGCGCGGTCGGCCTTTGTCGACGACCTGCTGCCGAACCTCGATTCGGTCGCCGAGCACGCGCCGCAGACCGCCACCTTCCAGCACGTGGCCGACGAACGCCTGCGCCCGCTCGCCCCGCGCTCCGACCGGCACCCGCGCATCGACGACTGGGCGGAACTGGCCGCCGCCATAGAAAGCGCGATCAGTCAGCGCCGCGTCGGTTAGCGGCGGCGACGCCGGTGGCGCCCGGCCGCCCGCTGGTGGTAGGCAACGGCCATGTCCGACCCCATCCGCATCTGGATCGAAGCCTCGCACCACGCCGCCTTCGGCTGCGGCGGCTGGGCCTTTGTCCGGGCCGAGGGCGCGGCGCTGTCCGGCGTGGCGGGCGGCGAGCGGCACACCCGCGCCGGACGCATGGGGCTGGCCGGGCTGGCGGCCGCCCTGCAGGGCCTGCCCAAGGACGCCGCGCTGGAGATCCGCACCTCCGACGCCGGAGCGGCCGGCGTGGCGCGGCGGCTGGCCGGGATCGCGGCCGGCGAGGATCCGCCGACCGAGGACCTCGACCTGTGGGCGCAGATCACCACCGCCCTGAAGGACCGCCCGGCGCGCGTCCTCAAGGTCGCCGTGGAGCCGCGCACGCCGGGCGCCTTCGCCGCCGCCTGGGCGGAGCTGGCGCGCGACAAGGCCAAGGCGGCCGGCCCCTTCGCCTCGGCGATCCCGAAGCCTAACCTCGCCAAGGCCTGGGTGGCCAGCGACTAGGGCGCCCGAGACCGCAGGCCGCAGCGCCGGCGGAACAAATCAGGTATGCTCGCGCCCATGACCCGCATCGGCGAGGACACCGGCGGCCGGCGCATGCGCGCGTTCTGCCGCGACTGCTTCTGGCAGGGGGAAGAGGCCCAGCGGCGCTGCCCGGCCTGCGGTTCGCCGCGGACGGTGGCGCACGAGGAGCTGGCGGGCCTCTCCATGGCCCACATGGACTGCGACGCCTTCTACGCCTCGGTGGAGAAGCGCGACCGGCCGGAGCTGCGCGACAAGCCGGTAATCGTCGGCGGCGGCAAGCGCGGCGTGGTCACCACCTGCTGCTACATCGCCCGCATCTCCGGCGTCCGCTCCGCCATGCCGATGTTCAAGGCGCTGAAGGCCTGCCCGCAGGCCGTGGTGATCAAGCCCGACTTCACCAAGTACCGGGCCGAAAGCCGCCGCATCCTGGGCATGGCCGGGGAGCTCACCCCGCTGATCCAGAACCTTTCCCTCGACGAGGCGTGGATGGACCTCTCCGGCACCGAGCGCCTGCACGGCGCGCCGCCGGCGGTGACGCTCGCCCGGCTGCAGGCCCGCATCGAGGCGGAGACCGGCCTGACGGTCTCCATCGGCCTGGCGGCGAACAAGTTCCTGGCGAAGATCGCGTCCGACCTCGACAAGCCGCGCGGCTTCTCGGTCATCGGCCTGGCGGAGGCGCAGAGCTTCCTTGCGCCGCGCCCGGTGGGCATCCTGCCCGGCGTCGGCCCGGCCATGGTCGCCTCGCTGGAGAAGGCCGGCTACCGGACGGTCGGCCACCTGGCCGCCGCCGACGTCAAGGACCTGGCGGAGCGCTACGGCGCCCACGGCCTGCGGCTCCACGAGCTCGCCCACGGGCGCGACACCCGGGCCGTCGATCCCGACCAGGCGCGCAAGGGCATCAGCGCCGAGACCACCTTCAACGACGACCTCTCGGCCCTGGGCGACCTGGAGGATGTGCTGGCGCCGCTCTGCGAGAAGGTAGCCCGCCAGGCCCGGCAGGGCGGCGTCGCCGGCCGGGTGGTGACCCTGAAGCTGCGGACCACCGACTTCCGCATCGTCACCCGCCGGCGGACCATTCCGGTGCCCACCCAGACGGCCAAGACGTTGTTCGCGGTCGGGCGGGAACTGCTGGCCAAGGAGGCCCGCGGCCAGCCGTGGCGGCTGATCGGCATCGGCATCGCCGAGCTGGTGGACGCCGAGGGCGCAGCCTCCGACTTCTTCGCCGGCGATGAACGCCGCGCCCTGGCCGGCGAGCGCACCCTGGACGCCATCCGCGACAGGTTCGGGGCCGACGCCGTGACCTCCGGCCGGATTTTGCGCGCGAAAGCGGCGCTCAAGGCGAATTGATGTCGCTGCAGCCTCACTCTCTGTCGGCTATTTTGCCGCGATGGCGGTTATCCGCACGCCCGTGACGATTCGACCCTTTCAAATGCAAATGTTTTCCATATCTAATCCAACAAGGGCGACGTGCATGCGCCGCCAGGAGATCCGTTCGATGGCCGAACGTAAGCAGGGTGATCAGGACACCGGCATTCGGTCGTCGGTGATCACCCAGACGAAGCCCAAGACGCAGAAGCCGTCAATGTACCGGGTGCTTCTGCTGAACGACGACTACACGCCAATGGAATTCGTCGTTTATGTGCTTGAGCAGTTCTTCAACAAGTCGCGCGAAGACGCGACTCGGATCATGCTTCACGTCCACCAGCACGGTGTCGGCGTCTGCGGGGTCTTCACGTACGAAGTGGCGGAAACAAAAGTGGCCCAGGTCGTTGATACGGCACGGCGGCATCAACACCCGCTTCAGTGCACCATGGAAAAGGATTAAGGCCTCTTGCCTTCATTTTCGCGCCAGCTCGAAGAGTCCCTTCATCGCGCCGTCGCCTACGCCAACCAGCGAAAGCACGAATACGCGACGCTTGAGCACCTGTTGCTCTCCCTGGTTGACGACGAAGACGCCGCCGGTGTGATGCGCGCCTGCGATGTGGACCTGGGGTCCCTTCGCACCACCCTGACCAATTACGTCGACAACGAGCTGCGCTCGCTGGTGGTCGACGATGGCGAGGACGCAAAGCCGACGGCCGGCTTCCAGCGCGTGATCCAGCGCGCGGTGATCCACGTCCAGTCCTCCGGCCGCGAGGAGGTCTCCGGCGCGAACGTGCTGGTGGCCATCTTCTCCGAGCGCGAAAGCCACGCCGCCTACTTCCTGCAAGAGCAGGACATGACGCGCTATGACGCGGTGAACTACATCGCCCATGGCATCGCCAAGAAGGCCGGCGCCGCCGAGGCCAAGCCCGTCAAGGGTGCGTCCGAGGACGAGGAGAAGCCCACCGTCAAGACCGGCGGCGAGGCGCTCGAAGCCTACTGCGTGGACCTCAACGAGAAGGCCAAGCAGGGCAAGGTCGATCCGCTGATCGGCCGCTCCAGCGAGGTCGAGCGCTGCATCCAGATCCTCTGCCGCCGGACCAAGAACAATCCGCTGCTGGTGGGCGACCCCGGCGTCGGCAAGACCGCCATCGCCGAAGGCCTGGCCCGCAAGATCGTCAACAAGCAGGTCCCCGAGGTCCTGTCCGGCTCGACCATCTTCTCGCTCGACATGGGCGCGCTGCTGGCCGGCACCCGCTACCGCGGCGACTTCGAGGAGCGCGTGAAGCAGGTCGTCAAGGAGTTGGAGAACCACCCCGACGCGATCCTGTTCATCGACGAGATCCACACCGTCATCGGCGCCGGCGCCACGTCCGGCGGGGCGATGGACGCCTCCAACCTGCTGAAGCCGGCGCTCGCGTCCGGCACGCTGCGGTGCATGGGCTCCACCACCTACAAGGAGTTCCGCCAGCACTTCGAGAAGGACCGCGCCCTGGTGCGCCGGTTCCAGAAGATCGACGTCAACGAGCCCACCGTCGAAGACACGATCAAGATCCTCAAGGGCCTGAAGACCTACTACGAGGACTTCCACAAGCTGCGGTACACCAACGACGCCATCAAGGCGGCGGTGGAGCTCTCGGCCAAGTACATCACCGACCGCAAGCTGCCCGACAAGGCGATCGACATCATCGACGAGGCGGGCGCCAGCCAGATGCTGCTGCCCGAGGGCAAGCGGAAGAAGATCATCGGGCTGAAGGAAGTGGAATCGGTGGTCGCCAAGATCGCGCGCATTCCGCCGAAGTCGGTCTCCAAGACCGACACCGAGGCGCTGAAGCAGCTGGAGACCGACCTGAAGCGGGCGGTCTACGGCCAGGACAACGCCATCGAGCAGCTCTCCGCGGCCATGAAGATGGCCCGGGCCGGCCTGCGCGACGCCAACAAGCCGATCGGCTCCTACCTGTTCTCCGGCCCGACCGGCACCGGCAAGACCGAAACGGCCCGCCAGCTGGCCTCCACGCTCGGCATCGAACTCCTGCGGTTCGACATGAGCGAGTACATGGAGCGCCACACGGTCAGCCGCCTGATCGGCGCCCCTCCGGGCTATGTCGGCTTCGACCAGGGCGGCCTCTTGACCGACGCCGTCGACCAGCATCCGCACGCCGTGGTCCTGCTGGATGAGATCGAGAAGGCCCACCCGGACGTCTACAACATCCTCCTGCAGGTCATGGACCACGGTCAGCTGACCGACTCCAACGGCAAGAAGATCGACTTCCGCAACGTGGTCCTGATCATGACCACCAACGCCGGCGCCGCCGACGCCCAGCGCAACTCGATCGGCTTCGGCCGCGGGAAGCAGGACGACGAGGCCGAGGAGGCGATCAAGCGGGTGTTCACGCCGGAGTTCCGCAACCGCCTCGACGCGGTGGTGGCCTTCCGCTCGCTCACCCCCGAGATCATCCGGCTGGTGGTGCAGAAGTTCATCATGCAGCTGGAGGCCCAGCTGGCCGATCGCCACGTCACCATCGAGACCGACGACGACGCCTCCGACTGGCTGGCCAAGAACGGCTTCGACGAACTCTACGGGGCGCGGCCGCTCGGCCGGGTCATCCAGGAGAACATCAAGAAGCCGCTGGCCGACGAGATCCTGTTCGGCCGGCTGATCAAGGGCGGCCACGTCCGCGTGGTGCTCAAGGACGGCAAGCTCGGCTTCGAGATCGAAGGCGAGGACCGCGAACGCGGCGCGCCGATCATCGAGACCCCGACCGAAGACGCCGCGGTCGAGCCGGTCGAGTAGCCAGCTCTAAACCACCAGAAACCCGAAGCCCCGGACCGCAAGGTTCGGGGTTTTTGGCATCCGGCTCCAGCTCAGGCGATCTTCGCGGCGATCTGCTCGGCGAGGACTTTCAGCTCCGCCGGATCGGCCATGCCGCCGGCGGCGTGCCGACCCAGGGGCTGGCCCTCCCAGCGCGGGATGATGTGGAAGTGCAGGTGGTAGATGGTCTGCCCGGCCGTCGCGCCATTGTACTGGGTGACCACGATGCCGTCCGGGTTCAGCGCCGCGCGCACCGCTCGGGTCACCCGCTGCACCCCGAGGATCAGCTCGCTGAGCACCTGCGGCTCCTCCTCCAGCAGGTTGCGCGCCTGGGAGTGCTTGGGGATCACCAGGGTGTGGCCGCGGGCCTGCGGGAAGACGTCCATGAAGGCATAGACGTGCTCGTCCTCGAACACGCGCGCCGCCGGCATCTCGCCCCGCAGGATCTTGGCGAAGATGTTGCCGCGGTCGTAGGTCCCGTCCAAGCTCATGGCGTGCTCCTGATCCCTGAGCCCGTTCGTAGCAAATCAGCCTGGAGGGTGGAACGATGGGCGTGGATCCGGCCGGGCTCACCGAACGCCAGCAGAAGTGGTTCGCCTCCGTGCAGGCGAGCCTCGAGCGCGACACCGGCAAGTCGATGGACGAGTGGATCGCCATCGCCAGGACGTGCCCGGAGACCCGGCCGCGAGCCCGCAGCGCCTGGCTGAAGGAACACCATGGCCTGGGCGCCAACCGGGGCGCCGTCGTGCTCTCCGCCGCCTTCCCGGACACCGGCTGGGACCAGCCGCAAGCACTGCGCGCCGCCCTGTGGGCCGATCCGCAATCCGCGGCGATCCTCGAAGCCGTCGAAGCGGCGGCATCCGCCCTGCCGGAGGTCGTCACCGGCCAGCGCAAGCAGTTCACCGCCTTCTCGCGCAAGGTGCAGTTCGCCGCCGCCCGGCCCGTGAAGGGCGGCAAGCTGATGCTGGGCCTGGCGGTCGAGCCCGGCGCCGATCCGCGCCTGGAGCCGCCCAGGAACGAGGCCTGGTCGGAGCGGCTGAAGGCGCGCCTGCTGCTGGAGAATCCGGACCAGGCGGACGCCGCGATCGCCGCGCTGCTCAGGGCGGCCTGGGCGCGGTCCTAGGCCTCGCCCTCGCGGAACGGGGAATACTCCTCCGCCAGCCATTCCATCTGCGCCTCCACCCCTTCGCGCTCCCGCATCACGAACTGTTCGACCGGACCGCGCAGGGCCGGGTCGGCGATGTAGTGGGCGGAGTAGACCGGCGCCGGCAGGTAGCCGCGGGCGATCTTGTGCTCGCCCTGGGCGCCGGCCTCCACGCGGGCCAGGCCGCGGCCGATGGCCCATTCGATGGCCTGGTAGTAGCAAAGCTCGAAATGCAGGAAGGGGACCTCTTCCAGACAGCCCCAGTTGCGCCCGTAGAGGCAATCGTCGCCGATCAGGTTCAGGGCGCCGGCGATCCACCGCCCATCCCGCCGCGCCATGATCAGCAGCACCCGGTCCGCCATCCGCTCGCCGAGCAGGGAGAAGAACGGCCGCGAGAGGTAGGGCCGGCCCCACTTGCGCGAGCCGGTGTCCATGTAGAAGGCGAAGAAGGCGTCCCAGTGGTCCTCGGTCAGGTCCGCGCCGGTGATCGCATGGATCTCCAGGTCGGCCTGGGCGTCGCGACGCTCGCGGCGGATGGTCTTGCGACGGCCCGATGACAGCGCGGCCAGGAAGTCGTCGAAGGTGGCGTAGCCGCGGTTCTGCCAGTGGTACTGCTGGCCTTCCCGCAGGGCGAGGCCATGGCCGCCCATCCAGCGCCACTCGTCCTGGGTCGGGAAGTTCACGTGCAGCGAGGAGGCCCCATAGCGCTCGCACAGGGTGACCGCCCCGCCGATCAGCAGACCCCTCGCCGCCTCCGCGTCGACGTCCGGCCGCACCAGCAGCCGCGGGCCGGTGGCCGGCGTGAACGGCGCCGCCGACAGCAGCTTCGGATAATACCGCCCGCCCGCCCGCTCGTAGGCGTCGGCCCAGGCGTGGTCGAAGATGTATTCGCCCTGGCTGTGGGACTTCAGGTAGAGCGGCATCACCGCCGCCACCCGCCCCTTCCCGTCCTCGACCGACAGGTGCTGCGGACCCCAGCCGGTGCGCTCGACGGCGCAGCTGGCGGCCTCCAGGCTGTCCAGGAAGTCGTAGCGGACGAACGGATTGCCGGCGTAGGCGGGATTTCCGGCGCAGGCGTCCCAGGCCTCGCGCCCCACTTCGGCGACGCGGCGGTGGACCTGGACCGCCGGCTTCAGGGTCACGCCAGGAAGCCCTCGAAGATCAGGTTGTCGCATCCGTCCTTGACGGCGTCCCACTGCGCCGGGTCCCTCACCGTCCAGGCGACGATCGGCAAGCCGTCCGCGCGGCGCTGGGCGGCCAGCGGACAGGGCAGCATGTCCAGGCCCAGCGCCAGGAAGTGCGGCCGGGCGATCGCCACGTGCTCGAGGCCGGCGTAGGCCGCGCGCTGAGCCTCCGACATCTTCGGCGCGTCCTTGTAGGAGTAGCTGTCCAGCCCCCGCAGGACGCCCGGGAACCGGTCGGCGAACCAGGCGTGCGAATAGGGATTGAAGCCGATCACGCAGACCGGGCCGTTGTGGTCGATCAGGACGTCATGGACCCGCTGCTCCAGGGGCCCGACCTGGCCGACGGGGGTCTTCAGTTCCACGTGCACCAGGGCGCGGCGGCCGACCAGGGCCAGGGTCTCCAGGAGGGTCGGGATGCGTTCGTCGGTCCCGGCCAGGCGCAGTTCGGCGAGGTCGGCGGCGCTGAGGTCCGCGAGCTGCGCGTCCACCCCGGTCATCCGCTTCAGGTTGGCGTCGTGGAACACCATGGCTTCGCCATCGGCGGAGAGCTGGACGTCGAGCTCGATGCCGTAGCCCGCGGCGCAGGCGGCCTGGAAGGCGCCCAGCGAGTTCTCCGGCGCGCCGTCCGGGCTCCACAGTCCGCGGTGGGCGACCGGCGGGTGGAACAGCCGTTCCCAGGCCTCGCCGAAGCGCGCCGTCACGACAGCAGGACCACCGCATCCACCTCGACGGCGAAGTTCAGGGGCAGGCGATAGACGCCGACCGCCGAGCGGGCGTGGCGCCCCGCGTCCCCGAACGCCTCGACCATCAGGTCGGAGGCGCCGTTCACCACCTGGGGGATGTCGAAGAAGGTCGGACCGGCCTGGACGAAGCCGCCGAGCTTCACCACCCGCACGACCCGGCCGAGGTCGCCCTCGCAGGCGGCCTTCATCTGGGCGATGAGGTTGATGGCGCAGAGCCGCGCGGCGCGCTTGGCGGTCTCGGCGTCGACGTCCTCGCCGACCACCCCCTTGATCCCGCCGGTGGCGTCCAGCGACACCTGTCCGGAGATGTGCAGGAGGTCGCCGGCCCGCACGAAGGGCACGTAGTTGGCGACGGGAGCGTTGGGCTGCGGAAGCGTGATTCCCAGCGCGGCGAGGCGGTCTTCGATGTGTGACATGGGAGACCTCTAGCGCCCGCGCATCCATGAGAAAAGGCCCGGACCTCTCGGTCCGGGCCTTCTGACGCCCCCGGCCCTTTCGGGCCGTCTCTGGGATGTCTTAGCGAGCGGCCTGCAGGCGCTCGACCATGGCGGTCACGCGCTCGTTCAGCGGCTTCATGGAGTCCTTCACCGAGGCGGAGACGGTCTCGGACATCTGGCCGACCTGGGCCATGTAGGATTCGAGCGCGCTCTTGGCGAAAGCGGTCTGCAGTTCGACCACTTCCTGCACGCTCTTGGCGCCGGCCAGCGACTTGGCGGCGGCGACCTGGTTCTCGAAGCTGCTCTTGGAGAAGGCCATGGCCTGCGCGCCGAGGGCTTCAGCGCCCTTGGTCGCGGCGGTGACCGAGGCCACCACGGCTTCGAGGTTCTTCTTGGAATGGGTGTTGGCTTCGTTCAGCGTCGCCAGGGTCTTTTCCACGCCGTCCTTGAAGGCGACGTTGGAGGCGGCGGTGAACTGCTCGACGGTGGACTTCACGGCTTCGGCGGCGGCCATCGGTTGGACTCCTGGAAACGGGCGACGGTGGGCGGCATGAACGCCGCAATGCAGAAGGGCCGGAGGAGGCCCTGAAACGCAGTGGATTTCTCTCATGTTGCAGTGCAGCAGTCAATCGGATTTTGTGCACTGCACAATGATCAGGTAGCCTTCCCGATCACGCTTGCGTGAGATAGCCCCCACAACCGCGACAATTGGGCCTGTTCAACAGCTGTTTACTCTCGCGCAACCGTAGCGGTGTCATGCTACGTGGGATTCACGGCGGCGGGCCGCCGCCACAACCTTTTGATTCGACGGACGAAGCATGTTGAAGCACGCCCGCCGCCTGTTTGTTTCCCTAGGCCTGGCCGCCGCGACCCTGGTCGCGACGATCGCGCCGCCGGCCCAGGCGCAGATCCCCTATTTCCAGAACCTGCTGGCCGCGTCGCAGACCAAGTACGCCGCCATCGTGGTGGACGCGAAGTCCGGCGAGGTGCTGTACGCCAAGCACGCCGACAGCCCGCGCTACCCGGCGTCGATCACCAAGATCATGACGCTGTACCTGACGTTCGAGGCCCTGGCCTCGGGCAAGCTGCGCCCCGACGACCGGGTGGTGTTCTCCCCCCACGCCGCCGCCCAGGCCCCCACCAAGCTCGGCATCCGCGCCGGCGAGTCCGTCACCGTGTCGGAAGCCATGCAGGCGATGGCGGTGAAGTCCGCCAACGACGCGGCCGTGGCCATGGCCGAGAAGCTCGGCGGCTCCGAGAGCCGCTTCGCCGCGCTGATGACCCTGCGCGCCCAGGAACTGGGCATGCAGAACACCCATTTCGTGAACGCCAACGGCCTGCCGGACAGCCGGCAGCTGACCTCGGCCCGGGACATCGCCATCCTCTCGCGGGCGGTGATGCGCGACTATCCGCAGTACTACCGGCTGTTCAGCCAGCAGTCGTTCACCTTCCGCGGCCAGACCATCTCCAACCACAACCACCTCCTGGGCCGCATGCCCGGCGTGGACGGGCTGAAGACCGGCTTCACCAACGCCTCGGGCTTCAACCTGGCGGTCTCCGCCGTGCGCGACAACCGCCGCCTGATCGCGGTGGTCATGGGCGGCCCGACCACCGCTCAGCGCGACCAGAACGCCGAGGACCTGCTGCTCACCGGCTTCGACGTCATGAAGCGCCGCTCGCTCGGCGAGAAGATCACCGTGGCGCAGAACCTGTTCGAGCCTGAACCCACCGGGCCCGTGGTCCGCGGCGGCAGCGACCAGGGCGACGGCGACCAGGACCAGCTGAAGATCGTGCTGGCCTCCGCCACGCCGCCGGCCCGCGCCTCCAACATCCAGATCGTCGAGCCCAAGCGCGCCGCCCGGATCGAAAAGGCCGAGCCCAAGGGCCGCAAGGCCGCCGCCAAGGCCGATGCGTGGTCCGTCCAGGTGGGCGAGTTCCGCCGCAGGTCCGACGCCAAGGAGCAGATCGCCCTGGTGGAGAAGAAGTTCGGCAAGCACCTGGGCGACGCCAACGGCGACGCCAACCGCGCCGGCCGCCGCTATCAGGCCCGTTTCGACGGCATGTCGGAAGCCGAGGCGAAGAGCACCTGCCGGGCGATGAAGGCCAAGCGCCTCGCCTGCGAGGTCATCCGGAGCTGATCCGCCCCTACATCGCGATGTTGGAAAGCCCCGGGCTCGCGCCCGGGGTTTTCTGTTTCAGGGGATTTTCTGTTTCAGGACTTGAGCAGCCGGTCGCGGGCGGCGTTGAGTTGGGCGGCCAGTCCTGAGGTGCCGCCCTTGTCGGGATGGGCGAGCCGCATCAGCCGCGAATAGGCCGCCTGGATCTCCTCCGGCGTAGCGTCGGGGCCGACGCCGAGGATCGAGCGCGCCTCGTCGAGGCTCATGCGGCCCCCCGGCGTCGGCTGGGCGGCGAGGCCCGTGCGCCGCGCCGACACCGCCAGCCACAGGCCAAGGACCACCAGCACGATCGCCGGCTCCCACGCCCCGCGCAAGCCGGCGTAGGCGGCTCCCGCAAGGGCGACGATGGCGAAGGCGGCCGACAGGAATCGCCATTCCCGGCGTTTCAGGATCGGCTTGCCGCCGCTCGCCCACAGGATCAGCCAGAGCGCCGCGCAGCCGAGGGCGAGGTAGAGCATGCGGCTATTCCGCCGCCATCCTCTGGCTCTCGTCCAGGCCGGAGAACCCCATGGCGCCCATCAGCGCCCGCAGCTCCTGGCGGGCCGCCACATGCTGCAGGGACATGGCCACCGGACGGATGGTCGGCGACAGGTCGGCGATGGTCAGGCCGAACGGGAACAGCTCCCGATAGATCACCCGGTCGCGGAGGCCCGGCCCGACCCGGAAGCCGACCTTGCGGGACAGCGCGTTGACCCGCTCGTCCAGGCGCTTGCGGTTGCGCGCCTCGGTCGGCGCCAGGCGGTTGCGCAGCACGATCCAGTCGATCTGCTTGCGTTCGTTGGTGGCGCGCGCCTTGCGGCTGTTCCAGACGGTTTCGGAATAGAGGCTGTGGCGGGTCAGCTCCAGGGTGACCGGATCGACCACGCCCAGCATGTCGAAGTCCACGAAGCTGTCGTTCATCGGGGTGACGATCAGGTCGGCCTGGCCGTGGGCGGCGCGGCTGATCGCCGTGTCGCTGCCCGGGGTGTCGATCAGCAGGAAGTCGGCCTGGTCGAGCAGCTCGGCAATGGCGTCGCCGAACCGCGCCACGGCGTCGGCTTCGGAGGTCTGGGCCAGGGCCGCGCCGTCGGCGCTCAGCGGGTGCTCGATGGGCATGGGCGCGGCGACGCCGTTGGCCGCCAGCCACGCGCGGCGATTGGCGAAGAAGTGGCCGGTGGTCTGCTGCCGCAGGTCGAGGTCCAGCACCGCCACCTTGGCGCCCCCGTGCATCAGGGCTGTGGCGGTATGGATGGCGATGGTGGACTTGCCCGCCCCGCCCTTTTCATTCCCGACCACGATGACGCTGGCCTGCGACATTCGACACGCTCCACCCCAGGCCGGCGATCGCGCCGACTCGAACGCGGCTACGTGAGCCCGTTGTGGGGAGTCGCGTCAACGCGCGCCTTGTCGCCGCCTGTGGATGGACGCCCTCGCCTGCCTCCGCCATAAGCGGCGCCGACCGGCCGGAGCCTACGAAATGTCCGAACCCCCGCTGTCCGTCGTCCGCACCGTCGCCGACCTGCGCGCCCACGTGAGAACCTGGAAGGCGCGCGGCGAGCGGGTCGGCTTCGTGCCCACCATGGGCGCTCTGCACGAGGGCCATCTGTCGCTGGTGCGGCTGGCCCGCGAGCGCGCGGACCACGTGGTCGCCAGCGTCTTCGTCAACCCGACCCAGTTCGGCCCCAACGAGGACTTCGACGCCTATCCGCGCACCGAAGCCCGCGACGCCGAACTGTTGGCCTCCGCCGGCTGCGAGCTGCTGTTCGCGCCCGATGTGGCCGAGATGTACGCTCCCGGCTTCTCGACGACCGTCACCGTCGCCGGCGTCTCGGAGCCGTTGGACGGCGCCGCACGGCCGGGCCATTTCGCCGGCGTGGCGACGGTGGTCAGCAAGCTCCTCATGCAGGCCGCCCCCGACGTCGCGGTGTTCGGGGAGAAGGACTATCAGCAGCTGCAGGTGATCCGCCGGCTGGTGCGCGACCTGGACATTCCCGTGGAGATCGTCGGCGGCCCCACGGCGCGGGCGCCGGATGGCCTCGCCCTGTCCTCGCGCAACGCCTACCTCTCGGTCGAGGAACGCGCCGCAGCCCCCGCCCTCGCCCGCGCCCTGACCGCCGCCGCTGAGCAGCTCCGGGCCGGCGCAGCCGTCGACCAGACCGAGGCCCAGGCGCGCGCCGCCCTCGAGGCCGCAGGCTTTCGCAAGATCGATTACGTGGAGGTCCGCGCGGCCGACGACCTCGCCCGCCTGGGCCCCGGCCCGGTCGCGGCCCCGGCCCGGATCCTGGCCGCCGCCTTCCTCGGCCGGACGCGGTTGATCGACAACATCGCCGTCTGAGCCCGCCGGGCTGGCCCACGGCCGACACCTGCACTGTGGCGCGTCGTCGCATGGCCAAGCTGTGACTGCTCGCCGCAGACAAGGGGCGAAAGACGCTGCCGCGAGCAGTCTACAGCCAAGCTCCAAGTCGTTTGTTCCAGGCAGCTTAGCACCGCGACGGCGAAGCTTCCGAGGCGGGACGCAGACCTGGTAAGCGCAAGCGCGACCACATGATCTTGCTGGCGATCTACTGGCAACACCAAGTTATGCGACACCGTGTCGGCACGTGCTCTTAAGCCTGTCCGCGTACGGTTGGGGCCTGCGTGACTGTCGGGGTCGGGCGGCGTGCGGCGGCGGGGCGCCGGCACCAGAATACCGGGCGTTCCATGTCTTATCTGAAGTACGACGGCACGCTGGCCGCTGAAACGGCTGCGCCGGTGACGGGTCTCTACGGGACCGACGGCGTCGATACGCTGACCGGGACCAGCCAGGCGGAGAGCCTGTGGGGCGGCCAGGGCGACCTGCTGACCGGCGGCCTCGGCGACGACACCTACTACCTGAAGTCGGCCACCGACCAGGTGGTCGAGCTGGCCGGCGGCGGCACGGACAAGATCGTCGCCTGGACCAACGTCTACCTGCCCCACTACGCCAACGTCGAGAACCTCGAGGTCGACGGCGACAAGACCTACGGCGCCGGCAATGCCGGCGACAACGTCATCCAGGGCGGCGCGGGTTCGCAGCAGCTCTACGGCGGCGGCGGCCAGGACGTGCTGATCGGCGGCGCCGGCGCCGACACCTTCATCGTCGTCAAGGGCCAGGGCAACGACGCCATCCAGGACTTCACCCCCGCCGACGGCGACGTGGTCCGCCTGACGGCCGGCTTCACCAGCTTCAGCCAGGTGCAGAGCCACCTCACCCAGGTCGGCGCCGACGTGAAGCTCGACCTCGGGAACGGCGACGGCCTGGTGTTCCGCAACCTGCAGGTCTCCCAGCTCAGCGCCGCCAACTTCCAGCTCCAGCTCGACCCCTCGAAGCTCGGCGCCATGACCTTCGACGACGAGTTCTCCGGCAAGCTCTCCATCTGGGACGCCGAGAGCAACCCCACCGGCACCTGGCGCCCCGACTTCGGCTACCAGGGCAGCCAGGGCCTGGGCAGCTACACCCTGTCCAGCAACAACGAGCAACAGATCTACACCTCGCCCTACTTCCGCGACCACAACGGCGACTTCGCCGAGAGCCCCTTCACCTCGAACGCCGACGGCACCCTCTCGATCACCGCCAAGCCCTCCGCCAACCCCGAGATCTTCGGCTACGGCTACACCTCCGGCCTGATCTCCACCCAGCCGACCTTCTCCCAGACCTACGGCTACTTCGAGATGCGCGCCGAGCTGCCGCAGGCCGCCGGCGCCTGGCCCGCCTTCTGGCTGATCCCCGCCAACGGCGCCTGGCCGCCGGAGCTCGACGTCATGGAGACGCTGACCTCCGACC
Source organism: Phenylobacterium hankyongense (assembly GCF_003254505.1). Classification (NCBI taxonomy): domain Bacteria; kingdom Pseudomonadati; phylum Pseudomonadota; class Alphaproteobacteria; order Caulobacterales; family Caulobacteraceae; genus Phenylobacterium; species Phenylobacterium hankyongense. Next base: position 3,747,708 of record NZ_QFYP01000001.1, read on the forward strand.
CCCACGCCGACTGGACCACCGAGCACTCCGGGGTCGGCGGCGTCCACACCTCCAACGGCGTCGCCTCCTTCATCCCCGACACCACCTCCGGCTTCCACACCTACGGCGTGCTGTGGACCCCCACCGACCTCGTCTGGTACGTCGACGGCGTCGAGACCTTCCACACCGCCACCCCCGCCGACATGAACACCCCCATGTACATGATCGCCAACATGGCGGTCGGCGGATGGGGCGGCGCCGTCGACAACGCCGACATGCCCGCCACCATGACCATCGACTACATCCACGCCTACGCGCTCGCCGGCGACACCTCCAGCAGCACAGGCGGAGCCACCACCACGCCGACGCCGCCGCCGGTGAGCACGCCTACGCCAGCGCCCACGGGCTCGGGCGGGAGCTCGGCGGCCGCGCCTGGGCTCTCGCTGATCGCCGTCCAGGGCGGCGACACGCTGAACGGCGGCTCGGGCAACGACACCCTGGTCGGCGGCTCCGGGCCGAACCAGCTGTGGGGCCAGGAGGGCAACGACTCCATCGTCGGCGGCTCAGGCTTCGACAACATCAACGGCAACAAGGGCGACGACACCATCGACGGCGGCTCCGGCGGCGACGACTGGCTGGTCGGCGGCCAGGGCGCCGACCTGATCACCGCCCACGCCGGCGGCAACATCCTCTACGGCAACATCGGCGCCGACACGCTGAACGGCGGCTCGGGGAACGAGATCCTCCGCGGCGGCCAGAACGACGACGTCATCTACGGCGGCGCGGGCAATGACTGGCTGTCGGGCGACCGCGGCAGCGACACCCTCACCGGCGGCGCCGGCGCGGACATCTTCCACAGCTTCGCCGGCGCGGGCCTCGACCGGGTGCTCGACTTCAGCCAGGCGGAAGGCGACCGGGTTCAGCTGGACCCCGGCACGACCTATTCGGTGAGCCAGGTGGGCGCCGACACCGTGGTCGACATGGGCAATGGCGACCAGCTCGTGCTGGCCAACGTGCAGCTCGCGTCGCTGCATGACGGCTGGATCTTCGGGGCCTGAGCCCCCTACGGCGGCGCTCTGCGGCGACCCGACGCGGCAGGCGCGGCGCCCCGCCGCAGAGGTCGCATGCCGAACTGCGACGTCCGCGCACACCTTCACTGTGACAAGTCGCCACAGCAGCGCTTCCCCGGATCCCTTCCGGGGCAACGCTCATCGTCCCTATAGCAACGATTCTCGAAGCTTCAGTATACGCCCCTACGGTAGAGCTTGTATGGCAGGATCTTCGTTGTTCATCCACGCCTTATGAAACAAGCTTGACCATTAGCGCCAGCTTCCGGACGGCCCTCCAATGACCCTCAACCAGGGGTGGCGCAGAGACATCGTCGTCCGTCAAGACCGCGGCAGAACAGCGATCTGCGACAACTTGGGGAAGCTTTTGAAAACCGTGATGTCGGTAGGTTCCGGCCTGTCGCAGGGCTGTCGGGGCCGGGCGGCGGACGGCGGGTTGGTCCCGCCATCTCAGGACGGGAAATCTTAGATGTCTTATCTGAAGTACGACGGCACGCTGGCCGCTGAAACGGCTGCGCCGGTGACGGGTCTCTACGGGACCGACGGCGTCGACACGCTGACCGGGACCAGCCAGGCGGAGAGCCTGTGGGGCGGTCAGGGCGACCTGCTGACCGGCGGCCTCGGCGACGACACCTACTACCTGAAGTCGGCCACCGACCAGGTGGTCGAGCTGGCCGGCGGCGGCACCGACAAGATCGTCGCCTGGACCAACGTCTACCTGCCCCACTACGCCAACGTCGAGAACCTCGAGGTCGACGGCGACAAGACCTACGGCGCCGGCAATGCCGGCGACAACGTCATCCAGGGCGGCGCGGGTTCGCAGCAGCTCTACGGCGGCGGCGGCCAGGACGTGCTGATCGGCGGCGCCGGCGCCGACACCTTCATCGTCGTCAAGGGCCAGGGCAACGACGCCATCCAGGACTTCACCCCCGCCGACGGCGACGTGGTCCGCCTGACGGCCGGCTTCACCAGCTTCAGCCAGGTGCAGAGCCACCTCACCCAGGTCGGCGCCGACGTGAAGCTCGACCTCGGGAACGGCGACGGCCTGGTGTTCCGCAACCTGCAGGTCTCCCAGCTCAGCGCCGCCAACTTCCAGCTCCAGCTCGACCCCTCGAAGCTCGGCGCCATGACCTTCGACGACGAGTTCTCCGGCAAGCTCTCCATCTGGGACGCCGAGAGCAACCCCACCGGCACCTGGCGCCCCGACTTCGGCTACCAGGGCAGCCAGGGCCTGGGCAGCTACACCCTGTCCAGCAACAACGAGCAACAGATCTACACCTCGCCCTACTTCCGCGACCACAACGGCGACTTCGCCGAGAGCCCCTTCACCTCGAACGCCGACGGCACCCTCTCGATCACCGCCAAGCCCTCCGCCAACCCCGAGATCTTCGGCTACGGCTACACCTCCGGCCTGATCTCCACCCAGCCGACCTTCTCCCAGACCTACGGCTACTTCGAGATGCGCGCCGAGCTGCCGCAGGCCGCCGGCGCCTGGCCCGCCTTCTGGCTGATCCCCGCCAACGGCGCCTGGCCGCCGGAGCTCGACGTCATGGAGACGCTGACCTCCGACCCCCACGCCGACTGGACCACCGAGCACTCCGGGGTCGGCGGCGTCCACACCTCCAACGGCGTCGCCTCCTTCATCCCCGACACCACCTCCGGCTTCCACACCTACGGCGTGCTGTGGACCCCCACCGACCTCGTCTGGTACGTCGACGGCGTCGAGACCTTCCACACCGCCACCCCCGCCGACATGAACACCCCCATGTACATGATCGCCAACATGGCGGTCGGCGGATGGGGCGGCGCCGTCGACAACGCCGACATGCCCGCCACCATGACCATCGACTACATCCACGCCTACGCGCTCGCCGGCGACACCTCCAGCAGCACAGGCGGAGCCACCACCACGCCGCCCCCCGTCGTGACGCCTCCGGCGGCCCCGGCGACGCCGGGCGTCGTGCTAACCTCGGCGGTCTATGCCGACACCCTCGCCGGCGGCGCCGGCGCGGACACGCTCAACGCCGGCCAGGGCCCGGACAAGCTGACGGGCGGCGCGGGCGCCGACACCTTCGTGTTCAAGAACCTGCCGTGGAACGCCGGCCACATCACCGACTTCAAGGTCGGCGTCGACAAGCTCGACATCTCGGCGCTCTACGCCAACGGCTACCACGGGAGCGATCCGGTGGCCGACGGCTACGTCAGCTTCGTCTCCGACGGCGCCGGCGGGACCAAGGTCCTGCTGGACACCGACGGCAACGGCTCGGCCAACACCATCAAGTTCCAGATCGCCACCCTGGACGGCGTCTCGCCGACCGGGCTGACCGCGGCCCAGGTGTTCGGCGGGGCCGCCTCGACGACGCCGGCCACCCCCGTCACCCCCACGCCGCCGGCGACGCCGGGCGTGGTGCTGACCTCCTCGGTCTACGCCGACACCCTCGCCGGCGGCGCCGGCGCGGACACGCTCAACGCCGGCCAGGGCCCGGACAAGCTGACGGGCGGCGCGGGCGCGGACACCTTCGTGTTCAAGAACCTGCCCTGGAACGCCGGCCACATCAGCGACTTCCAGGTGGGCGTCGACAAGCTCGACCTCTCGGCGCTCTACGCCAACGGCTACCACGGGACGGATCCGGTCGCCGACGGCTACCTGTCCTTCGTGTCCGACGGCGCCGGCGGAACCAAGGTGATGCTGGACATCGACGGAGCGGCGACGGCCAACCCGTGGCCCTACACCATCGTCACCCTCGACGGCGTGGCGCCGGCCGGCCTCACGGCCGCCCAGGTGCTCGCCGGGCAGACGGCCGCCACGCCGACCGCCCCGGCCGTGGTCGCGCCGCCGGTGATCCCCGGGCTGGCGCTGAGCTCGACCACCTACGGCGACCACCTGACGGGCGGCGCCGGCGCGGATACGCTCGCCGCCGGGCAAGGCCCCGACATACTCACCGGGGCGGCCGGCGCGGACCACTTCGTGTTCGGCGCCCTGCCCTGGAACGCCGGTCACGTGACCGACTTCACGCCGGGCACGGACGTCCTCGACCTGCGCCCCCTGTTCGCGCAGAGCGGCTATACGGGGTCGGACCCGATCGCCGATGGCTACCTGAAGCTGGAATCCGACGGCGCCGGCGGCACCAAGGTGCTGTTCGACTCCGACGGCCCTGGAACGGCGAACCCGTGGCCGTTCCAGATCACGACCCTGGACGGCGTCGCCCCTTCGAGCCTCCACCCCTCGGACTGGCTGTTCCACTAGGGTCAGGGCGGGCTCTCTCCCGACAAGGGAGCCCGCTACCTCTGCGTGGAGCCGGGCGCTACCAGGCGCCGAGCTCGCGCAGTTGTCGGGCGAGTTCGGGCGGCGCCTCGCCGAAGGCCTCCAGGCTGAGGTCTTCGGGCGCGTCGCGGGTCTCCAGATAGCGCCAGCCCTGGAAGGCCCGCCGTGGCGTCGGGGCCACGCGCACCACCTCGGCGTCGAGGGTCACCTCGCAGCGGGCGTTGACGCCCTCGCCCACCGTTTCGACGTGCAGGATCCGCTGGCGGCAGAGGATCACGCCCTTGAACACCCGGTAGAGCGAGCCGCCGTCGATCATCTCCGCCGCGCGCTTGGGCGTCTGCCGGGTGCGCATGATCCAGGGCCTGCCGTCGCCCGCCTCCGCGAGGCGCCAGGCGACCAGTTCCTCGACCGTGTCGAGACCGACGCAGAGCTTGATCATGTGCAGAGGCATCGGCCCTGGATTAGGACGCGGCGGCCGGCTTGAACAGTGCGGCGGGCGGCCTCATTCGCCCCGAGGCGCCTACTCGCCGGTCGCCCAGGACGGCTTGCGGCGTTCGAGGAAGGCCCGCACGCCCTCCTGCCCTTCCGGACCGACGCGGGCGCCGGCGATCCGCCGGGCGGTGTCCTCCATCAGCCCGTGGTCGATCTCCTGGGCGTAGACGTCGGCCACCAGCCGCTTGGCCTCGGCCACCGCGCCGGGCGCGCAGTCCATAATCTCGCGCGAGATGCGGTCGCGGGCGGCCTCCAGCGCCGCGGTGTCGGCGACCACCTCGCTGACCAGCCCGATGCGCTGGGCGTGGGCTGCGTCGAACACCTGGCCGGTGGCGAACAGGCCCCGGGCGGTGCGCGGTCCGATCGCCTGCACCACATAGGGGCTGATGGTCGCCGGGATCAGGCCCAGCCGCACTTCCGAGAAGCTGAACCGGGTCGCCGCGGTGGCCACCGCCAGGTCGCAGGCCGCCGCCAGGCCCACGCCGCCGCCGAACGCCGCGCCCTCGACCAGCGCCACGGTCAGCGCCGGGATGTCCCAGAGCTGCTTGAGCATCTTGGCCATCTGGAAGGCGTCGTCGCGGTTGTCGGCCTCCGAACGGTCCGCAGCCGCCCGCATCCAGTCCAGGTCCGCGCCCGCGCTGAAGGTCCCGCCGGCGCCGCGCACGAAGATCACCCGCACGCCTTCCGCGCCCTGCAGGGTCTGGAACGCCTCCTCCAGCGCGGAGATCAGGTCGGCGTCGAAGGCGTTCTTCCGCGCCGGGCGATTGAGCGTCACGGTGACGGCGCCGTCGGCGGTCGCGTCGATGTCGACGAGCTCGGAGGTCGCGCTGGTGTCGACCACCTCCACGAGCGGATCGACGATGGGATTGGACATGGTGGCCTCCTCAGGGTTCGCCGGTGGCGAAACGCCGGACGGCGGCGAAGGTGGCGGCCTGAGCCGCACCGTGAAGGCATAGCCGCCGGGCGGCCCAGGCGCTAGGCTCCCCGTCCGTGGCCAGGCTCCCCGAAATTGCGACCGATTCGGCGCTGGCGCGGCTCTTCACCCAGGAGCGCGCGCAGGACGAGGCCACGTGGTTCTCGCTGCCCGGCGGCCAGAGGCTCTATGGCGCCGGCGACCCGGCCGACCATCTCTATTTCCTGCGCACCGGCCGGCTCGGGGCGTTCCGCCGCGAGGAGGGCCATGAGACCCAGTTCCTGGGGGTGATCCGGCCCGGCGAACCGGCCGGCGAGATGGCGCTGGTGGCCGGCGCGCCGCATTCGGCCGACGTGGTGGCGCTGAGGGACTCCGAGATCTTCGCCCTGCCGCGCGACGTCTTCTTCGACGCCTGCGAGGCCGACGGTTCGGTGATGAACGAGCTGGCCCGGCTGATGATCCTGCGCACCCGCCAGGCGGCGCGCAGCGGGACCATGGGCGAGCCCTCGGTGTTCGGCTTCGTGCCGGTCGGCCAGCCCGGCGCGCTGCGGCCTATGGTGGACCGGCTGGGCGCGGAGGTGAGCCGGCTGGGCTATTCGGTCACCGTGGTGGGCGTCGAGGCGTCCAGCGCCCCGACCGAATGGTTCTCCGACGTCGAGCGGACCCACGACTTCGTGCTCTATGTGGCCGAGGCGACCGACACCGGCTGGCGTCAATCGGTGTCGCGGCAGGTCGACCGGCTGTTCCGCGTCGGGCGCGGCGACCGCAAGCCGCCCGCCAACATGCCGAGCCACTACCTCGCCGCCCCGCTGCAGGCGCAGCAGCTGGTGGACCTGATCCTGCTGCAGCCGGCCGACGCGCGGGCGCCTTCGGGGTCGGAGGCGTGGATGGACGCCACCAACCCGGCGCGGCTGTTCCACATGCGGCGCGACAACCCGGACGACGTGCGCCGGATCGCGCGGGTGCTGACCGGCCAGTCCGTGGGCCTGGTGCTCTCCGGCGGCGGCGCGCGCGCCTACGCCCACATCGGCGCCATCAAGGCGCTGCGCGAGCGCAATATCCCAATCGACTTCGTCGGCGGCGTTTCCATGGGCGCGATCATCGCCGCCGGCGCGGCCATGGGCTGGGACGACGCGGAACTGGATCGCCGCATCCGCGAAGCCTTCGTCGACACCAGCCCGCTCGACGACATCGCCCTGCCGATCCTCGCCCTGACCCGGGGCGAGAAGGTCAGCGAGCGGCTCGCCCAGCACTTCGGCGACACCGAGATCGCCGACCTCTGGCTGCCGTTCTTCTGCCTGTCGTCCAACCTGACCACCGGCGCCTATCACCTGCATCGTCGCGGCCTGCTGCGGCAGGCGCTGCGGGCCACCATCGCCCTGCCCGGGGTGATGCCGCCGGCCACCCTCGACAACAACGTGCTGGTCGACGGCGCGGTGATGAAGAACTTCCCGGCCGACGTGATGCGCGCCTCGCAGCTCGGCCCGATCGTCGGCGTCGACGTCACCGCCGGCCGCAGCATCACCGCCGACGACGTGGCGCGGCCCGAGTCCGCCTGGCGCTGGATCTGGTCCGGCCAGTGGAAGAAAGGACCGCCGATCGTCTCGCTGCTGATGCGCGCGGCCACCGTCTCCACCGGCCGGGACCTGGCGGCGGCCCGCGAGGCCACCGACGTACTGGTCCTGCCCGACACCACCAAGGTGGAAATCCGCGACTGGAGCGCCTACGCCCCGGCCGTGGCCGAGGGCTACCGCGCCATGCTGGCGGCGCTCGACAAGCTCGACCGGCCCGTCCAGGAACTCCGCCGTCGCGCCAGCCTGCAGGACGAGGACGCGACCGTCACAGCCCGGACGGCGTCCGCCGGCTGACCGCGCGCCGGAAACCCTCAGGGCGGGGTTTGCACACCGGCAGGAACCGCCCCATATTCGTCATCCCTGTTCAACAGTTGAAAGGAGGTGATCCAGTGTCTCATTTGTCATTCGCCGACGCGCTGGAAATCTCCGTTGAGAATCAAGGTCGTAACTGACCCCAGCGCTCACGCGGACAAATGCTGGGTGTCAGACGGCCGTCGGCGACGACGTCCTGCGGCAGCCCAACAAAGCGGAAGCCCCGGCGGAGACGCCGGGGCTTCTTGCATTCCGGCGCCTGCGACGCTTCAGCGCCGGGCTATGGCCACGGCGTCCGACTTCCGCGGCGCGACCGGCAGGTTCGGTCGATAGGCCAGGGTGTGGGTCGCCAGCACCCGGCCGGGCATGGTGTCGTCGTCGGTGAAGGTGATCCTCAGAAGCTCGTCGCCGAACGGCTCCCGGTTCAGCGCCAGGCGTACGCGGCGGCGCTCGATCTCGGGGTAGACGCCGACCCCCTTGGCGAGGCTGAGCGGCGCCTCGTCGGAGCGGCGGCCGCGGACCTCGATATTGCCGAACAGGGAATTGGCCCCGACCCGCACGAGGTCGAACGAAAGCACCGGCGTGGAATCGGCGGAGCCGCCGCCGCCCGGCGTCTCCAGGGTGAGGTTCTCGATCTGCGCGCGGACGTCGGCGGCGGCCGGCCGCACGATCACCGGCAGGCTGGTGGTGAACAGCGCCAGCACCCGGAAGGCGAGCCCCCGCTCGCCCGCCGCGGCGGCGTCCGCGGTCAGCCCGGCTTCGGGCGGCGGAATGGCGGTGATCGACAGGTGGGTGCGGACCTCGCCCGCTATGGCTGCGGACCGCGGGACGCTGATCCGGACGGTCTCGCCCGACTTCGGCTCCAGGGTGATGCGCCGGGGCATGAACTTCAGCACCGGCTTCGCCGAGCGCATCCGGTCCGCGACAGTCCTCTGCGCCGGGTCGGCGGCTGCGTCGGCGAGTTCCACGAGACGCCCGTCCGGCAGCATCACCCGGTCGACCAGGGTGACGTCGAAGGTGGTGCGCGGCCCCGTGCGGTTGAAGATGTAGACGCTGGCCGAGCGGCCGGGGGTCAGCGTGAGGCGCCTGGGCGAAACGTCTAGCCCCGCCCCGAGGGTGTCGAGGCGGGCCGCATCGCGTCGGTCCAGCGGGGTCGGCTGGGGTTGCGACCAGGCCATCGGCGCCGCAGCCGCGGCGATCAATACGCCCGCCACGAGGATTCGCCGGACATCGGCAAGGCCGGCGTCGGCGCGACTCCGCCCCCGGTGCGCCATCGCCTGCAGCATCCTGTCAGAATCTCCCAATTCGCGCCGGCTCTGGAGGCCCGCGTCAGGCGTCACGACTCGACGCCTATGTGATGAAGCCGACAGACCACGACGACCGGAGGTTGCGCAACGTCTTCCCGGCGACGACACCCCTTTCGCGATCTGGCGCGCCGCCCGCCCAGGAACGAGGCGCCGCGGGGAGGCGCTGCGGAATCGCGGAGCGCCAGGCTGTACCTTGCGCGCCGAATGGTCTGTAAGGGGCGCGAGACGAACGGGGGTGCGCGTGAGGACTATCGGCGTTTTTCTGGTGGTGGCCGGTCTTGTCGCCTGCGCGGCGCCGGCCGCCGCCGACGATCTCTCGCGCTGGAAGCAGGAGGCCGCCGACGTCAGCATCGTGCGCGACGACTGGGGGATCGCCCACATCCACGGCAAGACCGACGCGCAGGCGGTGTTCGGGGCGAGCTACGCCCAGGCCGAGGACGACTTCAACCGCGTCGAGGCCAACTACCTGACCGCGCTGGGCCGCACCGCCGAGGCGGAGGGCGAGGCCGCCATCTGGCAGGACCTGCGCCAGAAGCTGTTCATCGATCCCGCAGACCTGAAGGCGAAATACGCCGCCAGCCCCGCGTGGCTGAAGGCGCTGATGGACGGCTGGGCCGACGGGCTCAACTACTACCTGGCGACCCACCCCAAGGTGACGCCGCGGGTGATCCGGCGGTTCGAACCCTGGATGGCGCTCAGCTTCAGCGAAGGCAGCATCGGCGGCGACGTCGAGCGGATCTCCCTGCCCGAGCTCAAGGCCTTCTACGGCCAGCCGCGCACGGCGGCGCTCAGCCCGGAAGAGACCGGCGCGCGGTTCGTCGAGCCCACCGGCTCCAACGGCTTCGCCATCGCGCCGTCGAACACCGCCGGCGGCCACGCCCTGCTGCTGATCAACCCGCACACCTCGTTCTTCTTCCGCTCGGAGCTGCAGATGAGCAGCGACGAGGGGCTCGACGCCTATGGCGCGGTGACCTGGGGCCAGTTCTTCATCTACCAGGGCTTCAACGCCCATGCCGGCTGGATGCACACCTCGAGCGGCGTCGACGTGGTCGACGAGTTCGCCGAGACCATCGTCAGCCGCGACGGCAAGCTCTTCTACCGCTACGGCGGCGAGGAGCGGCCGGTCGCCGTCTCCACCATCGCCGTGCCCTATCGCGCCAAAGGCGGGGCGATGGCCAGCCGGACCTTCACCGTCTACCGCACCCATCATGGCCCGATCGTCCGCGCCGCCGACGGCAAGTGGATCGCCATGGCGCTGATGAACACGCCCGTGCCGGCGCTGGAGCAGTCGTTCCTGCGCACCAAGGCCACCGACTATGCGTCGTTCATGAAGATCGCCGAGCTGCGCGCCAACTCGTCCAACAACACCATCTTCGCCGACTCCAAGGGCGAGATCGCCTACCTGCACCCGCAGTTCATTCCCCGGCGCGACGACCGCTTCGACTACACCAAGCCCGTGGACGGCGCGGACCCGGCCACCGACTGGAAGGGGCTGCATGCGCTGGACGAGGCGCCGCACCTGCTCAACCCGCCGAACGGCTGGATCTTCAACACCAACGACTGGCCCTACTCCGCCGCGGGTCCGTACAGCCCCAAGCTCGCGGACTATCCCCGCTACATGGACACCCACGGCGAGAACCCGCGTGGGATCCATGCCACCCGGGTGCTGCAGGCGCGCAAGGACTTCACCCTGCCGACCCTGATCCAGGCGGCCTACGACCCCTACCTGCCGGCCTTCGCGACGCTGATCCCGGCGCTGCTCCAGGCCTACGACGAGACGCCGGCGGGGGATCCGCTGAAGGCCCGGCTGGCCGACCAGGTCGCGGCGCTGCGGGCCTGGGATTGTCGCTGGTCGACGGACTCGGTCCCGACCTCGCTGGCGGTGTTCTGGGGCGAGGCCCTGTGGGCCGTCGCCGCGCCGGAGGCCATCCGCGAGGGCCGTTCGCCCTATGACGAGATGCTCAGCCGCACGACCGCGGCGCAGAAGCTGCAAGCGCTGGCGCAGGCGTCCGATCGCCTGAAGGCGGACTTCGGCCGCTGGCGCACGCCCTGGGGCCAGATCAACCGCTTCCAGCGCCGCACCGGCGACATCGTCCAGCCGTTCAAGGACGCCGCCCCGAGCATTCCGGTGGCTTTCACCTCGTCGCAGTGGGGCTCGCTGGCCGCCTTCGGCGCCCAGCCCTACGAGGGGACGAAGCGCTACTACGGGACCAAGGGAAACTCGTTCGTGGCCGTCGTCGAGTTCGGCGACAGGGTCCGCGCCATGGCCATCTCGGCCGGCGGCGAGAGCGGCGATCCGAAATCCCCGCACTTCGACGACCAGGCCGTCCGCTACACCCAGGGCGCGCTGCGGGAGGTCTACTTCTATCCCGAGCAGCTCACCGGCCACACCGAGCGGCGCTACCACCCGGGCCAGTGACCGACCCTCAGGGCCGCCAGGCCTTGGCCCGCGCGGCGCGTTCCGCGGCCGCGTCGAGCGGCTCGCCGGCGATCATCGCGTCGACCGCGGCCAGCACCTCGGGCGGCGCGTCGCTGCCGGCGGTGCGGTAGTCGGGGCTCGCCGACGGCGTCCAGGCGGTGGTGGTGCGCGCCACCCAGCGGTCCGCTTCGCGGCAGGCCACGCCGGCCAGCCGGTCCGCGGCGCTCTGGAAGCTGCGGCAATAGCGGCCGTCGCCGCTGCGGAAGCTGACCCCCAGCTTCACCGGTCCAGACTCCGCGGCGAGCTGGGTCGTCAGCGCCTGCGCCAGCCCGCCCCGCGCCACCAGCGCCCCGTCGCGGACCACCAGCGGCCCGGGCTGCGGCATCGCCGCACGTCCGGCCAGCACGCCCACCACCAGGCAGGCGGCCATCGCCGCCCACTGCGCTATTCCGAACCTCGGCCGCCCCCGGTCGTTGGCGACGGAGGCCGCCGCGACCAGCCCGGCGGGCACGGGCTCGTCGAGCACCGGCGCATAGGCCTCGGCGATCCGCGCGCCCAGGCGTTGCTGCAACGCCACCTCGGCGGCCAGCGCAGGGTCGGCGGACATCTCGCGCTCGAAGGCGGCGCGGTCGGCGGCTTCGAGCTCGCCGTCCACGTAGGCGACCAGGCGTTCCTCGCGGGACATCACGCCACCTCCTGCAGATGACCCAGCAAGGCTGCGCGGCCGCGCACCAGCCGGCTGGTCAGGGTGCCCTCCGGCACCTCCAGCACCTGGGCGGCTTCCTTGTAGGAGAGGCCCTCGACCAGCACGAGGGCGACGGCCAGCCGCTGCTCGTCGGGGAGCTTGGCCATGGCGCGGTCCACGTCGGCGGCTTCGAGCCTGGCCTGCATGGCGCCGGCGCCGTCGTGGCCGACGTGCTCGCCGGCTTCCTCGGGGGCGAAGACGGCGCTACGCCTCGTGCGGGCGCGGCTCTCGTCGATCCAGGCGTTCTTCATGATCCGAAACATCCAGCTGTCGAGGCGGGTCCCTGCGACCCACTGGCCCTGGCGGGCGAGCCCCCGCTCCACCGTCAGCTGCACCAGGTCGTCGGCGTCGGCCGGGTTGCGCGCCAGCACGCGGGCCAGCCGGCGCAGGCGCGGCAGCAACTCGACGATCTGGCGCTGCATGGGCTCCAAGAATCCGCCTTCGAAGGATGAAACGAACCGAACGCCACGTTTCATCCTTTAAGTCACAACAAATGCCGATCTGCGCCGCAAGCCCCGACGCGCGGGCACAGGAGTGCGACCACCGATGCCACCGCCAAAGCCGATCCGCACCGCCCTCGCCGCCGGCCTCGCCTTAGCGCTCGGCTGCAGCGCGCCGGCGCCGGCGCAGATCCTCGGCGGCGGCGGCGGCCTGGGTGGCGGCGGCCTGCCATCCCTGCCGTCGAGCGGCCTGCCGTCCGTGGGTTCGCCGTTCCCGGACACACGGGCGCCGGCCAGCCGGATTCCCGACGCTCCGCGCCCCGGCCGGTCCACTCTCCCGACGCCGTCGTCTCTCCCGCAGGTCGTGGCTGCGCCCCCGGCGCCCGCCCTGCCCCAGGTCGGCCCGCAGGTGGGCGGCGTGCTCAGCAGCGCGCTGCCGGCGCAGGGCGCGCCCCAGGTGGTGACGGATGCGCTGGGCGCTGCTGCCGGTGTCGCCGGCGCAGCCCTGACCGAGGCGCGCCGCGTGCAGGCCCAACAGCTGATCCGCGACCACCCCGACGTCGTCGAGGCCGACGATCACGGCGCACCGGTGGTGCGAGGCGAGATCCTGGCGCTGTCGCCCAGCCCCGCGGCTCTCGCCCGCGCCCGCCAGGCCGGATTCGGAGTGCGGGCGAGCGGCGCGCTGAGCGCGCTGGGCCTGCAGAGCGTGACCCTGACTGCGCCGCGCGGCCTCTCGGCGCCCGAAGCAGTGCAACGGCTGCGCGCCCTCGATCCGCAAGGGCAATACGACTTCGACCACATCTACCAGGAGAGCGGCGCGGTCGGCCGAGGCGGCGAGACGGGCGGCCCGGCCGGCGGCTCGATTGCGGTGACCGGCGGCGGCGGCGCCATGCGGCTGGGGCTCGTCGACGGCTCGGTGGCCGCCGGCCAGCCGGCGCTGAGCGGCGCGCGGCTGGTCCAGCGCGCCTTCGCCCCCGGCGGCGCCCGGGTCACGGCCCACGCCACCGCGGTGGCCTCGCTGATGGCCGGCGCGCGCGGCGCGTTCCGGGGCGCAGCGCCCGGCGCGACGCTGATGGTCGCCGACGTCTATGGGCCGACGCCGACCGGCGGCTCGGCCAACGCCATCGCCCAGGCGCTGGCCTGGCTGGCGCAGACCCGCACGCCGGTGGTCAACATCAGCCTCGTCGGTCCGCCCAACCTGCTGCTGGGCGCGGCGGTGAAGGCGATGATCGACCGCGGCCATATCGTGGTGGCGGCGGTCGGCAACGACGGCCCGGCGGCCGCGCCGCTCTATCCGGCCGCCTATCCCGGCGTGGTCGCCGTCACCGCCGTCGACGGCCGGCGGCGAGTGCTGCCGGAGGCCGGGCGCGGCACCCACGTGGACTTCGCCGCGCCGGGCGCGCAGATGGCCGCCGCCGGCCTGGACGGCGGCTTCGTGGCGGTGCGCGGCACCTCCTTCGCCGCCCCGATCGTCGCCGGCGAGCTGGCGCGGAGCCTGCCGCAGCCCGATCGTGCGGGCGCCGCGCGGGCGATGCAGCGCCTGGCCCACGACGCCGACGACCTGGGCGCCCGCGGGGCCGACCCGGTCTATGGCCGCGGCCTGGTGGGCTTCGAGCTGCGCACCGACCCGGCCGCCGTGGGCGCCCGCACCCTGGCGCTCCGCGGGCCATAAAAAAGTTCCCGCTCGCGGGATGAACCGGCCAAGCCTGGTCGTTGGACCCTGTCGGAAGCGCAAGCTTTTCGGAAATCAGGAGACAACCATGCGCAAGACCTCACTCATGCTCGGCGCCCTGGGCGCGGCCCTGCTGTTCGCCGGCGCGGCGAACGCCCAGCTGCTCGGCGGCGGCCTGGCGGGCGGCGGCGGTCTGGGCGGCGGCCTCATGGGTGGCCTCGGCGGCGGCGGCCTCGGCGGCGCCAGCGGCGCGCTCGGCGGCTCGATGAGCGGCGCAGGCCAGCTGGGCGCCGACACCGGCGGCCTCACCTCGCACATCCGCAACACCGCCGGTGGGGCGCGCTCCACCGCGACGGGTGCGGCCCAGACCGGCGCTCAGACGGCCGGCGCCGGCGCCCAGAAGGCCCGCGGCGCGGCGCGCAGCGGCGTCAGCCAAGCCCAGTCCGGCGTCGGCCAGGCGCAGGCGGCGGGCGGTCAGGCGCTCGGCACGGCAGGATCCGCGGCCAATCAGTCGGCGTCCGCGAACGGCCAGGCCTCGGGCGGCGCGAACGCCAGCCCCAGCGGCGCTTCGGGCGGCGCCCAGGGCTCCGGCGGCCTCAGCCTCGGCGGCTCGGCCAACGCCTCGGCCAATGCCTCGGGGTCCGGCTCGGCCAGCGGGTCGGCCTCGGCTCCGCACTAACCGGAAACTGGGGGAGTCGCGACCGGCTTTGGAGAGCTCATCAGAGTCGCCGGGCGCACGCCCAGTAGAGGGGCCGTCGGAGCGATCCGGCGGCCCTTCGCCGTTTGCGGCCTATTACCTGTGAGGTCATGGAGCCGCCGCGGAGCCGCAGCTATGGTCGCGGCATGCTGGGAACCGCCCGCACCGTCGGCGATCATCTGCGCGAATGGCGTCAGCGCCGCCGCATGAGCCAGCTCGACCTCGCCTGCGAGGCGGAGATCTCCACCCGCCACCTGAGCTTCATGGAGACCGGCCGCGCCCAGCCCAGCCGGGAGATGGTGCTGCACCTGGCCGACCAGCTCTCGATCCCGCTGCGCGAGCGCAACGTCATCCTGGTGGCCGCCGGATTCGCCCCGGTGTTCCCCGAGCGGCCCCTCGACGATCCGGCGCTGCAGGCCGCCCGCCGCGCGGTGGAGGTGATCCTGGCGGGCCACGAGCCCTATCCGGCGCTGGTGGTCGACCTGCGCTGGAACCTGGTGGCGGGGAACCGCGCGCTGGCGCCGCTGCTGGAGGGCGTCGCGCCGGAGCTGCTGGCCGCGCCCACCAACGTCATGCGCCTGGCCCTGCATCCCCAGGGTCTCGCCCCGCGGATCGTCAACCTGGCGGAATGGAGGCTACACCTGCTGGAGCGTCTGCGCCGACAGGTCGACCTCACCGCCGATCCGGGCCTCATCGCGCTGGTGGAGGAGCTGAAGTCCTATCCGACGCCGCCGGCGCCCGACCGCCGCCCCGAGGACTTCGGCGGCGTCGCGACGCCCCTGCAGCTGCTGAACGGCGATAGCGTCCTGTCGTTCTACAGCACGACCACCGTGTTCGGGACGGCGGTGGACATCACCCTGTCCGAACTGACCCTGGAGACCTTCTTCCCCGCCGACCCGGCCACCGCCGAGACGCTACGCCAGCTCCAGGCCGCGCGCGGCGATTAGAACGAGACGCAGGACGCCTGGGTGATCAGCAGCACCGCGTCCTGCTGGAAGCGGGTCTTGTAGGCGGCGCGGACGGTGTCGACCCGCTGGCCGGCGTCCTTGGTCTTCGGCAGCACGATCAGCACCACCTTGGAGGCCTCGCGGATCAGCTGGTTCTCCGGCCCCCGCCACTGGCCGCCGCCGTCGAGGATGGTGAGCCCGTCCGGGAAGCGCGGCGTCAGCTCATCGTCGACGAACTTGCGGAACGCCGCGTCGCTGACGCCGGGCTTGTCGCCGATGTTGCGCCCGAAGAACAGCTGGGCTGTGCGCAGCCGCTCCTGCCCCGCCGGACAGGTCGGCAGCGGCGCCGTCGCGCAACCGGCCAGCGCCAGGCCCGCGGCCAGCAGTACGCCCCCCAGTATCCTCATGCTCCCACCAGTTCCCGCCCGATCAGGAACCGCCGGATCTCGTTGGTGCCTGCGCCAATGTCGTAGAGCTTGGCGTCGCGCAGGTAGCGCTCCACCGGATAGTCCTTGGTGTAGCCGGCGCCGCCGAGCGCCTGAATCGCCTCCAGCGCCACCTTCACGGCGTTCTCCGACGCCATCAGGATCGCGCCGGCCGCGTCGAACCGGGTGGTCATGCCGGCGTCGCAGGCCTTCGCCACCGCATAGACGTAGGCGCGCGCCGAGTTCAGGGCGACGTACATGTCGGCCACCTTGCCCTGCATCAGCTGGAAGGAGCCGATCGGCCGGCCGAACTGCTTGCGTTCGCGGACATAGGGCAGGACCACGTCCATGCAGGCCTGCATGATCCCCAGCGGCCCCGCGGCCAGCACCGCGCGCTCATAGTCCAGCCCGCTCATCAGCACGCCCACGCCGCCGTTCTCCGGCCCCATGACGTTGTCGGCCGGCACCTCGCAGTCCTCGAACACCAGCTCGCCGGTGTCCGAGCCGCGCATGCCCATCTTGTCCAGCTTCTGCGAGACGCTGAAGCCCTTCATGCCCTTCTCGACGATGAAGGCGGTGATGCCCTTGCTGTCCTCGCCCGGCTCGGTCTTGGCGTAGACCACCAGGGTGTCGGCGTGCGGCGCGTTGGTGATCCAGAACTTGGTCCCGTTGAGGACGTAGCGGTCGCCCTGCTTGCGGGCCACGAGGCGCATGGACACCACGTCGGAGCCGGCGCCCGCCTCGCTCATCGCCAGGGCGCCCACGTGCTCGCCGGAGATCAGCTTCGGCAGGTAGCGGCGCTTCTGCTCCTCAGTGCCCCAGCGGCGGAGCTGGTTCACGCAGAGGTTGGAGTGGGCGCCGTAGGACAGGCCCACCGAGGCCGAAGCCCGGGACACCTCCTCCATGGCCACCACGTGCTCCAGGTAGCCGAGGCCGAGGCCGCCGTAGGTCTCCTCGACGGTGACGCCGTGCAGGCCGAGCTCGCCCATCGGCGGCCAGAGCTCGCGCGGGAAGCTGTTGGTCTCGTCGATCTGCGCCGCCAGCGGCGCGATCTTGTCGGCGGCGAAACGCGCGGTGGTCTCGCGGATGGCGTCGGCGGTCTCGCCGAGGCCGAACTCCAGCGTGGGTCCGTGGTTCGGGATCATGGCGCGAGGGTTAGCATGCGTCGCCGCGCCTCGCGAGAGGGCGGGTTTTCAGATGCGCGGGTTGTCGGTCCGACGCTCCGCCGCCCGGCCCAGCCGCCGCAGCAGCAGGTAGATAGCCACGCAGAAAAACGCCACGCCGGCGACGCTCGCCAGCCCGCCCACCCAGCGCGCGTCCAGCATCATCCCGTCGGCCCGCGGCTGGGCGTTGACCACCCAGAAGATGCCGCCGCCGAAGAAGGCGAGGCCCAGCACCGCCAGGCTCACCAGCGTCAGCAGCCCGTCCTTCGGCTGTTGCGGCAGCGGCTGCACGGTCGGCGCGATGAAGTCGTAGGGCACGGTGTCGTCGATCACCACCCGGCCGGAGGTCTCGGCCGGCGGCTCCGCCGCGGCCTCCGCCTCGCGGGCGTCGTTGGCGGCGGTTGGCGGATCGAACAGGTCGGGCCCGGTCGCCTCCTCCGCCACCGGCTCGCCGCGCGATTCGGCCTGCTGCTCTGCCGGCGTCTCGTCGAGCTCTTCCACGGGAGCGGTGAGTTCGAACGCCGGCTCAGGGGCAGGCCCCGGCGGCTCGCCCACGGTGATCGGCGGCGCAAAGTCGGCCTGCGGGCGCGGCTCCTCGGCCACCGGCTCCGGCGACGGCCCGACTTCGGTCGGCTCGCCGGTCTCGGGGAAGATGGTCTGCAGCCGGGCGGAGACCTGTTCCGCGACGGCCTTCATCGGATTTTCGGCCTCCGACGGCTCCGGCTCCGCCAACGCGGCGGTCGGCCGGTCCTCGCGCACGACCAGCACCCGCTCGCCGTCCAGCGTGGTCGCCATCGGCGTCGGGGTCTGGCGCGGCGTGGTGTCGAAGCCGTCGAGGTCGAGGACGGGCTTCAGGATCGGCGACGGCGCGATCGTCCAGGCGCCGCCCGGCGGGGTGAGGAACAGCAGCTTCTCGGCGGCCCGGCGGCGCACCAGGGCGTCGACCACGATCCGCTCGCCCTCGAACTCCGCCTTGCGCCACAGCTCCATGGCGAAGGCCGCCTGGATCGCGGCGCCCTCGTTGAGCCGCTTCAGGACCGCGGAGCGGCGGAAGTTGTCGAGGCCGATGTTGAACGCGAAGGCGCACAGCGCGTCGAACTGGTTCTGCGAGAGCGGCGCGTAGGCCTGTTCGTTGACCACGTGGGCGACGGCGATCAGGTCGTAGAGCAGCAGCGCCTCGGCGTCCTCCTCGGACACCTCCGCCCCCTGGCGCGCGGTCAGGGTATGGCCGTAGCCGATCGTCCAGCGCCCGTCAGGGAGCTGTGCGGCCTTGCGGCGATAGCCCTCGAACCGCTTGATCAGCTCGATCGCGGTTCGGGAGACCTGGTGGCGCGGCTTCATGCCCTCTGACCCAGTTTGACACAGACGCGCGGGCGTCATGCCTCGCAAGGCAAGAGCCAGGCCGTGTCATAGCCCAACGGAGGTTTACAACAGGATGAGGGCGGCGATGCCCAGCAGGGCGAGGAATCCGAAGAAATCGGTCATGAAGGTGACCACCACCGACGAGGAGACGGCCGGGTCGCGCCCGAACCGCTCGAGCACGATGGGCGCCAGGATCCCGCCGAGCGCCGCCACGAACAGGTTGGCGATGATCGCCAGGAAGACCACCAGCGACAGCTTCCAGTCGTGTTGCCAGAGATAGAGCGCGCCGCCGAGCATCAGGCCCACGGCGCCGCCGTTGAGCAAGCCCACCGCCAGCTCGCGCATGATCACGCGCATGGCGTTGGCGGCGTTCAGCTCCTTGGTGGCGATGGCGCGCACCGCCACGGTCAGGGCCTGGGTGCCGGCGTTGCCGCCGAGCGACGAGACGATGGGGATCAGCATCACCAGCACGACGATCTTGGCGATCATCGGCTGGAAGGGGCCGATGACGGTCACCGCGACCGCCTCGGTGACCAGGTTGACCAGCAGCCACGGCAGCCGTGACTTCACGATGCCCAGGAAGCCGGCGTCGCGGCCGGCGTCGGAAACCCCGGCCAGGGCCAGGATGTCCTCCTCGGTCTCCTCCTGGATGACGCCGACGATGTCGTCGACGGTGATCTGGCCCACCAGCCGTCCGCCGGGCTCGACCACGGGGGCGGAGATCAGGTGGTATTTGTCGAAGATGTAGGCGACCTCTTCCTGGTCCATATCGACCGGGATTTCGGTGACCTGCTCCATGATCTGCGCCAGCGGCGTCTCGCGGCGGCTGCGCAGCAGGTGGCTGACCGGGGCGGCCCCGACCGGCTTGTAGGCCGGGTCGACCACATAGACGTCGAAGAACAGCTCCGGCAGCTCGTCGCTCTCGCGGCGCAGGTGGTCGATGGTCTGGCCGACGGTCCAGAACTGCGGCGCGGCCACCACCTCGCGCTGCATCAGGCGCCCGGCGGTCTCGTCCTCATAGGCAAGCGTGTTCTCGATGGCCGCCCGCTCGACGTCGGGCATGGCGGCCAGCACCTGGGCCCGCTTGTCGGCCTCCAGGTCGTCGACGACGTCGGCGGCGTCGTCCGATTCCATCTCGCCGAGCGCCTTGGCGAGCGTCGCCGAGGGCACGTGCTCGAGGATTTCCTCGCGGATCTCGGTGTCGAGCTCGGAGAGGATCTCGGCCAGCGCCTCGGGATCGAGGTGCGGCAGCAGCTCCTCGCGGTCGTCCGCCGACAGGAAGCCCATCAGGTCGGCGATGTCGGCCGGATGCAGGGCGCCCAGCAGGTCGCGCAGACGCTCGGTGTCGCCGCGATCGAGCGCGTCGGCCACCATCGGCACGTATTCGGGATTTAGGGCGTAGTCCTCGCCGAGGGCGAGGTCTTCAAGGTCTTCTTCCGTCTCGGGATTCTGTCGCCGGGCCAGGTCCATGAGGTCGTCCGTTTCGCGGCTCATGCGGACCTCCCTGGCTTATGACGGACGTCTCGTTCCTATCCGGTTGAAAACCCTGATTCACTGGTGCGGTCGAGAAGACTCGAACTTCCACGGGTTGCCCCACAGCGACCTCAACGCTGCGCGTCTACCAATTCCGCCACGACCGCTCGTGGTGAGCGGCGGGGGTTAGCAAACACCTGAGGCTTTGTGAAGGGCGCGTGGCCACGGCCACGCAAAGCACCGCAGTTCGTTCAGGCTTCCCCGGCCATGTAATCGTAGACGTTGGCTTCGCGGGTGACGGCGATGGAAATGCGGTCTTCGTTGATCTGGATCTCGCCGCGGGCGATCGGATGGTTGTTGGCGAGGATCCAGACCTCCTCGTTCACCGTGGTGTCCAAGGGAATCACCGCGCCGCGGCCCATGCGCAGGAGCTGTTGCATCGGGAGCGTCGAGCGACCCAGGACGACCTGGATCTCCACGTTTACCGCCTTGACCTGGCTCAAGAAACTACGCCCCCGCGGACTATGCGCGAAAAACCGCGCCGCCGGCTTTGCCAGAGGCAGGCCGGACGCCCACATTGGAGCGACATGCTTGACCGCACGTTAAATCCGCCGGCCACGGCCCCGCTTTTCGCGCGCGACGACCGCGCCCCCGCAGGCTGGGCGGTTTCGCGCGATCCGGTGGCCTATCCCGAGGCGGTGGCGGCCATGGAGGCGCGGGCCGCCGACATCGCCGAAGGCCGCGCCGGCGAACTGGTCTGGCTCCTGGAGCATCCGCCGCTCTACACCGCCGGCGTCTCCGCCAAGGCCGGCGACCTGCTGCAGCCCGACCGATTCCCGGTCTTCCAGAGCGGCCGCGGCGGGCAGTTCACCTATCACGGCCCCGGACAGCGGGTGGCCTATGTGATGCTGGACCTGACGCGGCGGCGGCGCGACGTGCGCGCCTTCGTCGCCGCGCTGGAGGCCTGGACCATCGGCGCGCTGGCCCGCTTCAACGTCCGCGGCGAGGTCCGCGAGGGCCGGGTCGGCGTCTGGGTCGAGCGCAAGGTCCCCGGCCTGCCAACCCGCGAGGACAAGATCGCCGCCATCGGGGTGAAGCTGCGCCGCTGGGTGTCCTTCCACGGCGTCTCGCTGAACGTCGAGCCGGACCTGACCCACTTCGGCGGCATCGTGCCCTGCGGCGTCACCCAGCACGGCGTCACCAGCCTGGTGGACCTCGGCCTGCCGGTGACCCTGGACGAAGCCGACGCCGCCCTGCTGGCCAGCTTCCGCGAGGTGTTCGGCGAGGTGGCCGAGGCGCCGCCGCCTCTCTAGGCCGCCGCGGCCACGGGGCGCAGCGGGTTGGGGCCATAGCGGTTGGTCCCCGGCTCGCCGGCCAGCACGCCCAGCTCGACCGCCGCCCAGATCAGCACCAGGACGAACAGGAAGTTGAAGAAGCCGTTGGGGTGCGGCCAGACCGCGAGGGTGGCGAACAGGATCGCCGCCGCCCACCAGCCGGAGCGCCCGCGGTCGTGCAGCCGCTTGGAGAGCACGCAGGCCCCGCAATAGAACAGCGCCGGATAGGCCAGCCAGCCGGTCAGCCAGTGCAGGGTCGGCCCGACGATCGCCTCGTACAGGGCGGCGACGGCGATCAGGATGGCGGCGGCCACCAGCGAGGGCGTCCGCGCCGCCCGCCCCTCGGCGGAGAAGAACAGCTCCGCCCAATCGATCTGGCCGTTCATCACCGCTCCCTGTCCGACGCACGCACTATAGCGAGCTTCGCCGTCAGGCGAACTCCACCAGCACTTCGTCGGCCGCGACGCTGTCGCCGGCCTTGGCGTTCACCGCCTTGACCGTGCCGTCGCGCTCGGCGCGGATGATGTTCTGCATCTTCATGGCCTCGATGACCGCCACCGGCTCGCCGGCGCGGACCTCCTGGCCGAGGGTGACGTCGAGGGTCACCACCAGGCCCGGCATCGGCGAGAGCACCATCTTCGAGGTGTCGGCGGCGGTCTTCGGCGGCAGCTTCTCGTGCAGCTCGGCCGAGCGCGGGGTGAGCACCAGCACATGGGCCTGGGCGGCGCGGTGGCGGATCATGAAGCCCTCCGCCGCCGGCTTGACCTGCACGGTGAAGGCCCGGCCGTCGAGGACGCCGGAGAAGGTCGGCTTGCCCGGCCGCCACTCGATCCCGTCCAGCCGCAGCGTGCGGTCCTCGTCGACGAAGGCGATGGTGAAGCCGGCGTCGCCGTTGGTCACCCGCACCGGGCGGCGCTCGCCGGCCTCGACGACGATCCAGTCCTGCCTGAGCAGCTCCGGCGCGGCGCGGCGTGTGATGGTGCGGTGCATGGCGCAGGCCACCGCCGCCATCACGTCGCGCTGGAACGCGGTGGGTGCGGTCCCATGGAAGCCGTCCGGGAACTCGTCCTTGATGTAGTTGGTGGAGAGCTGGCCGGAGCGGAACCGCTCCTGGTCCATCACCGCGGCCAGGAACGGGATGTTCTGGCCCAGGCCCTCGATGTGGAAGTCCTCCAGCGCCCGGCCCATGGCGTCGATGGCCGCCAGCCGCTCGGGCGCCCAGGTCGACAGCTTGGAGATCATCGGGTCGTAGTACATCGAGATCTCGTCGCCTTCGCGCACGCCGGCGTCGTTGCGCACCTTGGCGCCGTGAACGTCGCCCTCCTGCGGCGGGTCGTAGCGCACCAGCCGCCCGATCGACGGCAGGAAGCCGCGGTAGGGGTCTTCGGCGTAGATCCGGCTCTCGATCGCCCAGCCGTTGATCGTCAGCTCCTGCTGGGCGAAGGGAAGCGGCTCGCCGTAGGCCGAGCGGATCATCTGCTCCACCAGGTCGACGCCGGTGATCAGTTCGGTGACCGGGTGCTCCACCTGTAGGCGCGTGTTCATCTCCAGGAAGAAGAAGCTCTTGTCCTGCCCGGCCACGAACTCGACGGTGCCGGCGCTGTCGTAGTCGACCGCCTGGGCCAGCCGCACCGCCTGCTCGCCCATGGCGGCGCGGGTGTCGGTGTCGAGCAACGGGCTCGGCGCCTCTTCGATGACCTTCTGGTTGCGCCGCTGGATCGAGCATTCGCGCTCGAACAGGTGGACCACGTGGCCGTGCTTGTCGCCCAGCACCTGGATCTCGATGTGGCGCGGGCTTTCGATGAACTTCTCGATGAAGATCCGGTCGTCGCCGAAGCTGGCCTTGGCCTCGGCCTTCACCGCCGGGAAGCCTTCCTCGACGTCCTGGCGGTTCCAGGCCACCCGGATGCCCTTGCCGCCGCCGCCGGCCGAAGCCTTGATCATCACCGGATAGCCGATCTCCTCGGAGATCCGAATCGCGTGCGCGGTGTCGTCGATCTCGCCGACGTGGCCGGGCACGGTGGAGACGCCGGCGGCCTGGGCGAACTTCTTGGATTCGATCTTGTCGCCCATCGCCTCGATGGCGCGGGGATTGGGGCCGATGAAGACGATCCCCTCCTCGGCCAGGCGGCGGGCGAAGCCGGCGTTCTCCGACAGGAAGCCGAAGCCCGGGTGCACCGCCTCGGCGCCCGTCTCGCGCACCGCAGCGACGATCTTGTCGGCCACCAGATAGGACTGCGCGGCCGGCGCCTCGCCGATGAACACCGTCTCGTCGGCCATCTCCACGGCCAGGGAGTCGGCGTCCGCCTCGGAATAGACCACCACCGTGGCGATCCCCATTCGCCGGCAGGTCTTGATGATGCGCACCGCGATCTCGCCGCGGTTGGCGATCAGGATCTTCGAGAACATCAGGCGCGCCTCGCCGCAGCGGGCCCGGGCGGTGTCGTCGTCACCAAGCTTTGAGTCTCCCTAAGGCCTTCGAGTCTTCCGAACGGAAGGGCGCGACCTTAGATTGGCGGCCATGAGCACGCCAGCCGTCTCCCCGTCCGGTTTCGACCTGACCCCGCCTACCCCCGAGGAACGCAAGCGCCTGGAGGCCTCGCTGACCCGCGAGGAGGCCGAGGTGCTGCTGCACCATGGCACCGAGGCGCCGTTCTGCGGCGGCCTGCTCGATCAGAAGGACGACGGCGTCTACTGCTGCCGCCTCTGCGGCCTGCCGCTGTTCGAGCACAAGACCAAGTTCGAGAGCGGCACCGGCTGGCCGTCGTTCTGGGCGCCCTTCGACGAGACCCACGTCACGGCGATCAGGGACGTCTCCTACGGCATGGTCCGCATCGAGACGACCTGCGCGCGCTGCGGCAGCCACCAGGGCCACGTCTTCCCCGACGGCCCGCCGCCGACCCGGCTGCGCTACTGCATCAACTCGGTGTCGCTGGAGTTCGTCCCCGGCGGCGCGCCGCTGCCCGACCGGCTCGGCCGCGGCGAGTCCTTCCCCTCGCCGTCCGGGGCCTCTTCCTCGATCTCCTCGGCGATGGCGCCCTCCGGCAACGGGTGACCTTCGTCGGTCTGCAGGATCCGGTGCAGGGTCTGGAACAGGAAGGCCGTCGACCAGCCCAGCAGCAGCATGCCGTTGAGCGATTCCAGGGCCGGCAGCAGCCGCCAGCCCTCGGGCGTCTGCACGCCGGGCCAGCCGGCCGTGGAATAGGCGCCGGCCGACAGGTAGAGCGCCTTCTCCCAGCCGTGGGTGGCGTGCAGCAGCTGGTAGGCGGCGGCGTAGAGCCAGACCTCCGCCCCGTGCAGCGCGAACAGCCCCGTGGCGATGCCCAGCGGCACGAGCATCCGATCGAGGGCGAGCCAGGGCGTCCGGAAATGCTTGATATGCAGCTGCGTGAGCTTGATCAGCCCCATCAGGCCGAGCAGGTGCATGATCACGGTCGCGACCACCATGACGAAGGCCGCCAGTAGTGCGCGCTCCAGGTCGTTCATGAGCGCTCCTGCGTCGCCATCGGAGCTTGAGCGTCCGCGGCGTCAGGCGGTTCCCATGCGAGGATCCGCCCTGCGAGCGCGACCGGAGGCCGGGGTTTAGCGTTCCCTCCACGGAATTTGCGGAGGCCCGCCATGAACCTCACCCCCACCGAAGCCAGGGCCCGGGCCGACGAGGTCCGCGAGACCAGCCTGACCATCCTGCGCGGCCTGATCCCGGTCGCCACCATCGACGCCTGGAACGAGGCCTTCCAGCCGCTCCTGAATGCCGCCATCGCGCGGGAGGGCGACGACCCGAACCGCGGCGCCAACCGCCACTACGTCACCCTGCCCTTCCAGGACCTCTGGGCCGACGCCGGCATCATCGACAACGACGCCATCATGGCCGTGGTCGAGGAGCTCGTGGGCGCGGACGGCGTCATGTGCCAGCTGGCGAGCGACACCCCGCTGATCGGCTCGGACTATCAGGACCTGCACCGCGACACCCAGCTGCTGTTCCCGGAGAGCGGTGCGGAGACCCCGCCCTACCAGCTGGCGGTGAACTTCGCCCTGGTGGACGTCACCGACGAGAACGGCCCGATGGAGTACGCGCCCGGCACCCACATGACCGCCAAGGCCGAGGGCATGCGCCGCATCGAGAGCGGCGAGGTCCCGCTGGTACGCGCCTACATGAACCGCGGCGACGTGATGATCCGCGACGTGCGCCATATCCACCGCGGCACGCCAAACCGCACCGCGGTCCCGCGGCCGATGGTGGTGATCGGCTACTCCCGGCGCTGGCTGTATCGGCCGGAGGTCAACATCCGCGTGCCCGCCGAGGTGCTGGTCGGCCTGCCCGAGCGCGCCCGCCGCTGGCTGCGGTTCAACCCGGTGTTCGAAACCAAGGCCGAAGCCGCCCGGCAGGAAGAGAGCTACCGGGCGTTCGCCTACTAGCCGTCGGGCCGCCTCAGGTCTTCTTGCCGGCCGTGGACTGGCCGCCGCCGACGCCGCCGGAGGCGTTGGCGGTCGGGTCATCCTTGCGCATCTGCGATTCCAGCACGCTGTCGCCGTAGCCGCTGGCCGGACTGGTCAGGAAGCTCCCGCGGTCGACCCGCAGGTTGTTCTGCACGTGGTTGACGCCGGAGATGTCCTCCACCACCCGCTCGGCCCGGTGCTTGGCCTCGCGGTTCTCCACCGTACCCGACAAGGTGATCTCCCCGCCGGAGACGGTGATGGTGATGTTGGTGGCGTCGAGCCAGCTGTCGTCGGTGAGCCGCTCGTGCGCCTCCTCGTTAATCCGCTCGTCCGGGCGTTTGTAGTTCTTCGGCCCCAGGCCGCGGCGGCCGCGGTCGGCTTCCATGATGCGGTGTTCGCGCTCGTAGTCGTTGCGTTCGTCGGGGCGGCTGCCGTGCATCAGGTGGTCGCCCTTGAACCAGCTGGAGATCCGCTCGCCGGCCTTGCGCATGAACTCGACGCCTTCGCCGCCGCGGTTGTCGCCGCCGCGCTCGTCCCAGCGCTCGCGGTCGCGACCCATCGGACCGCGCCCGGCGTCGCCGTAGCCGCGCTCGTAGTCGTAGCCGCCGGTGCCGCCGGAAGCCCGCCGGTCGCTGGTCGGGCCGGTGCGCTCCGGGTAGCCGCCGGCCCCGCCTGGGCCGCCGGAATTGCGGGCGTCGTAGCCGCGCGGCACGTCGCCGTATTCGACGCCGCCCTGGCCGTATTCCTCGCGGTAGATCGGCTCGCGCTCGTCGTCGCCGTAGAAGCGGCCGCCGCCGGTGTAGTCCTGGGGCGCGATCCGCGGCGCCGGGCCGCGATAGCCGCCGCCCTGGCGTCCGGTCGATTGGTAGCCGGCGGGCCGGCCGGCCCCGCCGCTGCGGCCATAGCTCTCGCCGCCGCCATAGGCGCCGCCGCCGGCGGTTACACCCGTGCCACGCGTGTAGTTGGCGCCGGTCTCGCGCTCCCCGAACACCCGGTCACGATCGGATCCGCCGCGCGGCACGCCACGGGTGGCGTCGTCGTCCTGGTCCCAGCTGCGCGCCTCGCCGGGGCCGGCCGCATAGTCCTCGCCGCCGTAGTCGCCGCCGCGGCCGTACTGCTCCGACCGGCGCCGGTCGCGCTCCCGCATCTGGCGCTCGCGCTCTTCCGTCCACTTGTCGGCCATGACGCAGTCCTCCGCTCTTGCTGAGTTTCTTGGGCATCTCGCCCTGAGGGCGAAACCCGAAGCTGCGGCGGTTGTTCCGGCGGCGCGGTCGCTCAGAGCGGAATGTTGTCGTGCTTCTTCCAGGGGTTGGTCAGCTGCTTGCCGGCCAGGTTCTTCAGCGCCTTGACGATGCGCCGGCGGGTGCCGTGCGGCATGATCACGTCGTCGATGTAGCCGCGCGAGGCGGCGACGAACGGGTTGGCGAAGCGGGCCTTGTATTCGGCCTCGGCTTCGACCAGCTGCTCGGGGCTCTGGTTGCGGAAGATGATCTCCACCGCGCCCTTGGATCCCATCACCGCGATCTCGGCGGTGGGCCAGGCGTAGTTGATGTCGCCGCGGATGTGCTTGGAGCTCATCACGTCGTAGGCGCCGCCGTAGGCCTTGCGGGTGATCAGGGTGATCTTCGGCACCGTGGCCTCGGCGAACGCGAACAACAGCTTGGCGCCATGGCGGATCAGCCCGCCCTGCTCCTGCTTGGTGCCCGGCATGAAGCCCGGCACGTCGACGAAGGTGATGATCGGGATCTCGAAGGCGTCGCAGAAGCGCACGAACCGCGCGCCCTTGCGGCTGGCGTCGATGTCCAGCACCCCGGCCAGCGCCAGCGGCTGGTTGGCGACGATGCCCACCGGCTGGCCGTCCAGGCGCGCGAAGCCGACGACGATGTTCTTGGCGAAGTCCGGGCTGATCTCGAAGAAGTCGGCCTCGTCGACGACCTTCAGGATCAGCTCCTTCATGTCGTAGGGCTTGTTGGGGTTGGCCGGCACCAGAGTGTCGAGCGACGGCTCGTCGCGATAGGGCTCGTCGAAGCTCTCGCGCACCGGCGGCTTCTCGCGGTTCGACAGCGGCAGGAAGTCGATCAGCCGGCGGACCTGGGTCAGCGCCTCCAGGTCGTTCTCGAAGGCCCCGTCGGCGACGCCGGACTTCATGGCGTGCACCCGGTAGCCGCCCAGCTCCTCGTGGCTGACGTCCTCGTGGGTGACCGTCTTCACCACGTCCGGGCCGGTCACGTACATGTAGGAGGTGTCCTTCACCATGAAGATGAAGTCGGTGATCGCCGGGGAGTAGACGTCGCCGCCGGCGCAGGGGCCCATGATCACGCTGATCTGCGGGATGACGCCGGACGCCAGGGTGTTCTCCAGGAAGATGTCGGCGTAGCCCGCCAGGCTCTCGACCCCCTCCTGGATCCGCGCGCCGCCCGCGTCGAACAGGCCGATGATCGGCGCCCCGACCTTCATCGCCTGGCGCTGGACCTTGAGGATCTTCTGCGCATGAGCGCCCGAAAGAGATCCTCCGAAGACCGTGAAATCCTTGGAGAAGACGAACACCACGCGGCCGTTGATCCGGCCCCAGCCGGTGACCACGCCGTCGCCCGGCACCTTCTGCTCGGCCATGCCGAAGTCGACGGCCCGGTGCTCGACGAACATGTCGAACTCCTCGAACGAGCCCTCGTCCAGCAGCAGGTCGATGCGCTCGCGCGCGGTCAGCTTGCCCTTGGCGTGCTGCGAGGCGATCCGCTTCTCGCCGCCGCCCAGCTTGGCCGTCTGGCGGCGCTTCTCGAGCTCTTCCAGGATGTGCTTCACGCCCGCGCCCTTCTCTACTTGAATCAGAGGGGTAGAGGCGGACGCGGAAGGTGGCAAGGTCACGCCGCGGGCGTGAGCGCCCTGAACCACCGCTCCAGCATCTCGGCCTCGCCGCGCAGGCGTTCGGTGCGCTCGGCCGCCTCGGCGTCGACGCCCCACTGTTCCTCCTGCCAGGACTCGTCCAGGCGGGAGAGCTCGAACGCCTGGTCGCCGGTCAGCCAGCGGCGCTGGACGCCGATCGCCAGGATCGCCGAGCCGAACAGCGCCGCGCCGAACGCCAGCCCGGCGAGGCCGAAGTCGTCGAGCCCCAGCGCGATCGCCCGCACCTCCGCCAGTGTCTCGGCCGGCTGGGCGCGGTGGACGATGCCGGAGGCGCGTACGAAGGACAGCCGCGCCTCCGCCTCGGCGCGCTCCAGCAGCGGGTTCCAGCGCTCGAACTGGCGGCTGACCAGACCCTCCGGCGACTCGGCGAAATAGAGCAGCAGGTCGGAGCCGGCGTAGTCGGCGATCTGGTCGGCGGTGGCCTCGCGGGCCTGCGGGATGGAATCCAGCGCGGTGTTGGCGAGCCGCGTCGCGTGCATGGTCGCCAGCTCGATCGTCTCGCCCTGACCGGCCCATTCCGCCGCCACCTCATCGGCCAGCGCGCGGGTCGGCAGCACCAGGCGGGCGTTGTGCGGCGTGCGCACGTTACGGCCGTCCAGCAGCACCGTGAAGCCGCCCCCGTCGGCATGAACGGCGTCGACCACCTCGACGGTCTTGTAGAAGCGCCTGGGCTTGTCGACCGGTTCGTGAAATCCCTTTTGCAAGGCTTCGTCTCTCCGCTCGCCGACGGAACGCGGCGCATCCGGCGTGGAATGGGGACGAAGACCGAAACGCGCAAGGAGGCATCTCGCGTGACCACCGCCGATCGGGACCTGCAGGCGGCCATCGCGGCGACGCGGTTCGGCCTGGGCGCCAGGCCGGGCGAGATCGCCCAGCTCGCCCACGACCCGCAGGGCTGGCTGCGGGCGCAGATCCGCCGGGAGGGCGCCGACCAGCCGCAGACCAATGGCGAGACCACCCGCGAGCGGCTGATCGCGGTGCGCGACTACCAGCAGGACCGCCGCGCCATGCGCCAGGACGCCCAGGCCCAGCCGCCGGCCGGCCAGTCCGCGGCCGCGCCGCCCGCCGCTCCGGACCGCGACCCGGTGAAGTTCGCCCAGCGCCTGCTGCGGGAGGACACCGGCACGGACTTCCTGGCTCGCGTCCAACTGGGCGCCACGACCGACGCCGGCTTCCGCGAGCGCTGGACCCTGTTCTGGGCCAACCACTTCACCGTCTCGGCCAACAAGCTGATCACCGCCACCGTGGTCGGCCCGTTCGAGAACGAGGCCCTCCGGCCCCACGTCTTCGGTCGCTTCGCCGACCTGGCGCAGGCCGCCGAGACCCATCCGGCGATGCTGCTCTACCTCGACCAGGCGCAGTCGATCGGGCCGAACAGCCGGGCCGCCACCCTCCTGAAGGCCGGCGCGCGACGGCAGGGCGGGCTGAACGAGAACCTCGCCCGCGAGATCATGGAACTGCACACCGTCGGCGTGGACGGCGGCTACACCCAGGCCGACGTCACCGAGTTCGCCCGCGCGATGACCGGCGTCTCGATCGGCGGCCCGCGCGACCCCGACTCGGCCGCCGGCGCCTCGGTGTTCCGGATGGCGGCGCATGAGCCCGGCGAGCGAACGGTGATGGGCGTGCGCTATCCGGCCGGCGGCCGTGAGCAAGCCGAGGCCATCCTCGCCGACCTCGCCGCCAAGCCGGCCACGGCGCGCTTTGTCTGCACCAAGATCGCGCGGCACTTCGTGGCCGACAATCCGCCGCCGGCCCTGGTGGCGCGGCTGGAGAAGGCCTGGACCGCGTCGCGGGGCGACCTGTCGCGGGTCGCCGAGGCCCTGGTGGCCGCGCCCGAGGCCTGGGCCCCGCAGCCGGCGAAGTTCAAGACGCCCTACGACTTCGTGGTCTCCAGCTACCGCGCGGCCGGCGGCCAGCCGAAGGCCATCGGCCAGGTGGCGCCGGTGCTCACGGCGCTCGGCCAGAAGCCCTTCTCCGCGCCCTCGCCCAAGGGTTGGGCCGAGGACGCCGACTCCTGGGCCGCGCCCGACGCCATCGTCAAGCGGATGCAGTTCGCCCAGGGCTTCGCCGCGGCGGCCGTGCAGGACCGCGACCCCAAGATCCTCGCCGCCGACGCCCTGGGCGCCCGCCTGACGCCCGCCACGGCCCTGGCCGTCGCCCGCGCCGAGAGCCGCCCCGAAGGCTTCGCCCTGGCGCTGATGAGCCCGGAGTTCCAACGCCGATGACCCGCCCCCTCTCCCGCCGCGGCGTGCTGGCCGCAGCCGCCGGCTTCGGCGTCTCCCTGCAGTTCCTCGCCACCCAGAGCTTCGCCGCCACCGAAGACGGGCTGGCGCGCAAGAAACTGATCGTGGTGATCTGCCGCGGCGGCATGGACGGGCTGTCGGTCTCGCCACCGGTGGGCGACCCCGACTATGCGGCCCTTCGCGGCCCCATCGCGCTCAAGGACGAGGCGCTGAAGCTCGACGGGACCTTCGCCCTCCACCCGGCGCTGACCGCCACCTACGCGCTGGCCAAGGCCGGCGAGGCGCGGATCGTCCCGGCCGTCGCCACGCCGGACCGCGCCCGCTCGCACTTCGAGGCGCAGGACGTGCTGGAGACCGGGGCGAGCGGCGTCTACGGGACCTCGTCCGGCTGGCTGAACCGGGCGGTGGAGACCATCTCCGCCCACCGCAAGGTCGAGGCGCTCTCCGTCGGCCCGACCGCCCCGCTGATCCTGCGCGGCAAGGCGCCGGCCGGCTCCTGGTCGCCCGGCCGGGTGGTCGACGGCAGCGCCCGGCTGCCGACCCTGCTGCAGGACCTCTACAAGAACGATCCTCTGCTCGGCCCGGCCCTGGCCCGCGGCCTCGCCACCGAGGCCATGGCGCAGGCGGCGATGAGCAATCTCGCGCCTTCCGCAGGGGGGCCGCCGACCCAGATGGCCGCCGCCGCCGCGCCGCCCGCCGCCAACGCCCCGGCGCTGCTCCGCCAGGGCCGCGACGCCGCCGCCAAGCTGGGCGAGACCCTGGCCGGGTTCATGCGCGAGCCCGGCGGGCCGCAGATCGCCGCCATCTCGCTGGACGGCTTCGACACCCACGCCAACCAGGGCGCCGGACAAGGCCAGCTCGCCACCCGCCTGAGCTACCTCGACGCGGTGCTGGACGGCGTCCACACCGGCCTCGGCCCGGCCTGGAAGGACACCGTGGTGGTGGTCGCCACCGAATTCGGCCGCACGGCTCGGGTCAACGGCACCGCCGGCACCGACCACGGCACCGCCTCGACGGCCCTGCTGCTGGGCGGCGCGCTGAAGCGCGGCGGCATCGTCGGCGACTGGCCGGGCCTGAAGCAGAGCGCCCTGTTCGAGAACCGCGACCTGGCGCCGAGCCTCGACATGCGCGGCCTGTTCAAGGGCGTTCTGGCCGACCACATGGGCGTCGACCGCGCGGCGCTCGACACCGCCGTCTTCCCGGACAGCGGCGGCGTGCGGCCGGTGGCGAACCTCGCCTGACCTACCGGCGCTTGCGGGCGAACGGCTCCGGATCGGCCTCGTGCTCGTCGAAGCCGAAGTGCTCGAAGCCGGCCTTCATCTCCGGGCTCAGCGGCGCCTCGAGGATCAGCGTGCCGCGCGAGGGGTGCGGCAGCACCAGCCGTCGGGCGTGAAGCTGCAGCTTCAGGCCGGCGGATAGCTCCACGGAGAGCTCGGTGTTGTACTTCGGGTCCCCAAGGATCGGATGTCCCATGGCCAGCATGTGGGCGCGCAGCTGGTGCGTGCGGCCGGTGCGCGGCCGTAGCGCCATCCACGCGGCCCGCGGGCCGGCGCGGGCAAGGGTGACGAACTCGGTCTCGGCCGCCTCGGCGTCGGGGTCCTTGGGGTCGGCGGGGATCACCATCTCGCGATCGCCGACGCCGCGCTTGGCCAGCGGCAGCTCCAGCACCCCCTCGCCGGGCTTGGGGAAGCCGGCGACGATGGCCCAGTAGGTCTTCTGCGCGTTGCGGCGGGCGAAGGCTCCGGCGAGCTTGGCGGCCGCCCCCGGCGTCTTGCCCAGCACCAGCACGCCGGAGGTGTCGCGGTCCAGCCGGTGCACCAGGCGCGGCCGCTGCAGCCCTTCGCCCCAGGCGCTCAGCAGCCGGTCGATGTGCTTGGAGGTCTTGGTGCCGCCCTGCACGGCGAGGCCGGAGGGCTTGTTCAGCGCCAGCACCTCCTCGTCCTCGTAGAGCACCAGGGAGCGGGCGTAGTTGGCCTCGCGCGGATCGAGGTCCTGCTTGTCGCGCGGCGGCTGGGCGTCCGGCAGCGGCGGCACCCGGACCTGCGCCCCGGCGCTCAGCCGGGTGTCCGGCTTGGCGCGCGCGCCGTCGACGCGGATCTGGCCCGAGCGGGTCAGCTTCTGCAGCATGATGTGGTTCAGGTGCGGCCAGCGGCGCTTGAACCAGCGGTCCAGGCGCACGCCGTCCTCGCCGCTGTCCACATAGAGGGTGCGCACCTCCCTCATGCGAACATCCGCCGGGCCAGCATCAGGCCGAGGAACAGCGCCACCACCGCGAACACCACCGAAGTGGCGCTATAGGCCGCGGCCGCGCCGTAGGTGCGCCGCTCGATCATCAGGGCGGTCTCCAGCGAGAAGGCCGAGAAGGTGGTGAAGCCGCCCAGCACGCCGACCCCCAGGAGCAGGCGCCACTTCTCCTGGTCGGCGCCGCCGCGATGCGCCAGCACGCCGATCAGCAGGCCCATGCACAGGCCGCCGATCAGGTTGGCGGCGAAGGTGCCATAGGGCCAGCGGGTCCCGAGCGAGCGGGTGAGCTGGGAGCCGAGGAGGTAGCGCGCGATTGCGCCCAGCGCGCCGCCGCCCCCGACGAGGAGGAGATTCAACATCGGCCCCTTATGCGACGGCCGCTCGCCGCCGCAAAGGGCGTCAGGTGCGGGTGCCGATTCCCCGTCGCACGCCGCGGGCGTCATAGACGTCGGCGCCCGGCGGCTTCGGGCCGCGGCCCATCATCACCTCGAGGGTGGCCGCCAGCGACGGGCCGCCGCCCAGGTTGAAGCTGGTGCCGAGGCCCAGGCCGACCGCCGAGCCGCCGTGCCGGTTGAAACTGCCGCTGCCGCCGCCCACGCCGAGACCCAGGCGCGGCCCGTTGTCCGGCCCCGCCTGACGGACGAAGCGGTCCGACACCCGGAACCAGTCGTAGCCCTCGGCGATAGCCAGGTCCGCGGCCCGCAGCAGGGCGTAGTCGCTGACCTGCTCGATCCCCGCGCCGGGGCCGCCGCGGAAGGTGATCCGGTAGCGGCCCGGCTCGATCCGGTACTCCGAATAGCCGACCGCCTGCGGGCCGGCGGCCGGCTGGTAGCGGGTGGGCGCGCTGGCGCAGGCGCTCAGCGCGAGGGCGGCGAGGACGGGCAGGATCAGGCGGCGTTTCATCGGCTTCGGGTCCGGGCGGAAAACCGTTGCGGTTCCGCGACTTCGTGGAGGAAACGGGCAAGCAGGCCGCACCGTTCCGGCTAGCCCAGCTTCAGCGCCGCCAGCAGCTGCGCCATGTCCGCCGGAACCGGCGCTTCCAGGCGCTTCAGGCCGCCGCCGGGGTGGGGAAAGATCAGCGCCGCCGCATGCAGCATCAGCCGCGGGACCGGGTGTCCCGCTACCACCAGCGCGCCGCCATAGCGCGGGTCGCCGGCGATCGGGCGGCCGATCGACGCCAGGTGCACGCGCAGCTGGTGCATGCGGCCGGTCTCCGGATCGAGCTCCAGCAGAGCCGCGCCGGACGCCTCGCCCAACGTGCGATAGCGGGTGCGCGCCGCCTCGGCGTCCGCATGGTCCGGCGGACAGACCCGCATGTAGGCCTCGCGGCCGATCTCGTCGCGGCGCAGCGGCGCCTCGATAACGCCCTGCGGCGGCTGCGGCGCGCCGGGCGTTACGATCGCCCGATAGGTCTTGGCGAACTTGCGCGCCATCATCGCCTTGCCGAGGAAGCCCGCGGCCGGCTTGGTCTTGGCGGTGAGGATCACCCCGGAGGTGTCGCGGTCCAGCCGGTGGATCAGCCGCGGCCGCGCCTTGCCCGGCCGGGCGAACGCCCAGAGCAGCTCGTCGAGCGTATGGACCTGCGCCCGTCCGCCCTGGCTGGACAGGCCCGAAGGCTTGTTCAGCGCCAGGATGTCGGGGTCCTCGTAGATCACCAGGCTGCGGACGAAGGCGATCTCGTCGGCGCTCAGCTTGATCCCGGTCTCCTGCGTCCGCCGCGCCGGCCGTGGGCTCAACGCTCGCCCCGCTCTTTGCGCAAGGCCGCCCAGCGGTCCAGCCGCTCCTTGATCCGCGCCTCCGACCCCTCGCCCTTGGGCTGGTAGAAATTGCGGCGCTCCATGCCGTCGGGGAAATAGTTCTGGCCGGAGAAGCCCTCCGCCGCGTCGTGGTCGTAGGCGTAGCCCTTGCCGTAGCCGAGGTCCTTCATCAGCCGGGTCGGGGCGTTGAGGATATGGCTGGGCGGCATCAGCGAGCCGGTCTCCTTGGCGGCCTTCATGGCCGCGCCGAAGGCCTTGTAGACGGCGTTGGACTTGGGCGCGGCGGCCAGGTGCACCGTCAGCTGCGCCAGCGCGATCTCGCCCTCCGGCGAGCCCAGGAAGTCGTAGGTGTCCTTGGCGGCGTTCGCCAGCACCAGCGACATCGGATCGGCCTCGCCGATGTCCTCGGCGGCCGCGCGGATCAGCCGCCGCGCGATGAACAGCGGATCCTCGCCGCCGGTCAGCATGCGCGCCAGCCAGTAGAGCGCCGCGTCCGGGTCCGAGCCGCGGATCGACTTATGCAGGGCGGAGACGAGGTTGTAGTGCTCCTCGCGGTCCTTGTCGTAGGCCGGCCTGCGCTTCTGCAGGATCTGGCCCAGTTCCTTGGTGTTGAGCGGCTTGGCCGTGCCGATGTTGAAAAGGGTCTCGGCCAGCATCAGCAGGTAGCGGCCGTCGCCGTCCGCGAGCGCGATGAGGGCGGCGCGCGCCTCCGGCTCCAGCGGCAGCGGCCGGACCTCGTAGGTCTCGGCCTTCTTGAGCAGGGTCTCCAGCGCCTCGTCGTCGAGGCGCTTCAGCACGTACACCTGGCAGCGGGACAGCAGCGCCCCGTTCAGCTCGAACGACGGGTTCTCGGTGGTCGCGCCGACCAGGGTGACGATCCCCTCCTCCACGAACGGCAGGAAGCCGTCCTGCTGGGCGCGGTTGAAGCGGTGGATCTCGTCGACGAACAGCAGGGTGGACTGGCCCGCCGCGCGACGCACCCGCGCGCCCTCGAAGGCCTTCTTCAGGTCGGCGACGCCGGAGAACACCGCCGACAGCTGCTGGAACTCGTAGCCGGCCTCCTTGGCCAGCAGGCGCGCGATGGTGGTCTTGCCGGTGCCGGGCGGCCCCCACAGGATCATCGAGGCCAACCGCTTGGCTTCCGCCATCCGGCGGATCGGACCCTCGGGCCCCAGCAGATGGTCCTGGCCCACCACCTCGTCCAGCCGCTGCGGCCGCAGGCGGTCGGCGAGCGGTGAAGGCGCATGGGGCGTCAGGCCCGCGGCTTCGAAGAGATCGGCCATGGGCGGGGACTTACCACAAGACGCGCCCGGTGAAGACGACGCCGGGCGCCTTTCCTGGCCGACGGCTAGCCCTGGAAGGTCGCCGTCACCTGCTGGCCGTTGCGCTCGATGGTCACCTGCCAGACCCGCGACGCGACGCTGACCGCCGCCGCCAGGTCGCGGACGGTGGTGATCTTGCGGCCGTTGATGGCGCGGATGATGTCGCCGGGCTGCAGGCCCACCTGCGCGGCGGCGCCGCCGGCGATCTTGGTCACCAGCACGCCCGCGCCGCCAAAGGGATCCAGGCCAAGCTCCTCGGCGACCGCCGGCGAGAGGTTGACCACGGTGGCCCCGTCGAACGGATTGCGGCCGGTGATCACCCGCTCGTCGCGGGCCGGGGTGGCGGGCGCCGGGTCGGCCCGCAGGGTGAGCTGCTGATTGCCGCCGGCGCGGCGCACGCCGATGCGCACCGTGTCGCCGGGCCGGTGGTTGCCCACGGCGAAGTTGAGGCCGGCGGCGTCGACCACCGGCTGGCCGTCGACGGAGGTGACCACGTCGCCCTGGCGCAGGCCGCCGCGGTCGGCCGGGCCGCCCGGCCAGACATCGGCCACCAGCGCCCCCGACGGCGTCGCCAGTCCCAGGGACCGGCCGATCTCCGGCGTCACGCTCTGCAGCCGGGCGCCGACCCACGGCCGCACCACGGCGCGCCCGCCGCCCGCCGCGGTCTCCACCACCCGGCGGACCACCGCCGCAGGAATGGCGAAGCCGACGCCCGAGGAGGTCCCCGAGCGGGAGAGGATGAAGCTGTTCACCCCGATCAGGTCGCCGTCCATGTCCACCAGCGCGCCGCCGGAGTTGCCTGGATTGATCGCCGCGTCGGTCTGGATATAGGAGCCGGCGTCGCCGTTCGGGTCGGCGTTGCGGTTCAGCGCCGAGACGATGCCGTTGGTCACCGTCTGGCCGACGCCGAAGGGATCGCCGATGGCCAGCACCAGGTCGCCCACCTGGGTGTCGCCGCTGTCGTCCAGCGCCAGCACCGGCAGCCGCTCGCCGGCCGGCAGGTCGATCTTCAGGATGGCGAGGTCCGTGCGCGCGTCGGCCAGCAGCACCTTGGCCGGAAACTCCCGGCGGTCGGCCAGCGCCACGGTGATCTCCTGGCCGCCTTCCACCACGTGGTTGTTGGTGACGATGACGCCGTCCGCCCGGACGACGACGCCGGAACCCAGCGAGCCCTCGACCCGGTTGCGCGGCGCGCCCATCCCGAACAGCTCCCAGAACGGGTCCGCCTGCTGGCGCACCAGGCGCTTGGAGGAGATGTTCACCACCGCGGGGGCGGCCTTGCGGACCACCGGGGCGAAGGACTGCTTCATGCCGAGCGCGCTGGTCGGGACGCTGCGGGCCGGCTGCGGAAGCGAGGTCTGCGCCTGGGTCTTTCCCGAGGGCGAGCAGGCGGCCAGGAGGGCGAGGGTCGGGATCAGGACGCGATGGGCGCGCATGGGGTCTCCGGTTGCCGAAATCGAGCAGCACAGTGCCGAGGTTTCGGGCGCAAATTGGGCGTCCGGAGGGTCCGCGTCTAGACCTGCGCCGCGGCCGGCCTGGCTTGGTGGGCGACCGCCAATCCCAGCAGAAAGGCCAAGCCCATCAGCGCAGCGGACAGGTAGATCGCCAGTCCCGGCGCATGCAGGCTGGCATCCTGGCGCACCGACCAGGCGAACACCAGGCCGAACAGCGGCGGCCCGAGGATCGCGGCGATGCCGGTCAGGCTCTGATTGGCGCCCTGCAACTGCCCCTGCTGGTTCGGCGCGAGCCTGCGGGTCATCAGGCCCTGCAGCCCGGGCTGCAGGAAGCTGCCCAGCGCGAACACCGGCACGCCCAGGAGATAGAGCCAGCCGAACGGCGCGGAGCCGTACCAGATGAAGCCCAGGACCGCGGCCCCTGCCCCCAGCAGCACGGCGTTGCGCTCCCCGATCCGCGCCACCACCGGCCCGACCAGCAGGCTCTGGACGATGATCCCGGCGACGCCGGTGGCCGCGAAGGTCAGCCCCAGCGTCCGCGGCGTCCAGCCGTAGCGGTAGGTGGTGTAGAGCACGAAGATCGACGGCAGCACCATGTAGGACAGCTGGAACAGGAAGCCGACGCCGGCCAGGCCCAGCAGGCCCGGCTGCGACTGGAGCAGCTTGAGCGAGCCCACCGGGTTGGCCCGGCTCCAGTCGAAAGCCTTCGCCCGCCGCTCCGGCGGCAGCGACTCCGGCAGCACGAACAGGCCGTAGAGCCAGTTGATCAGGGTCAGGGCGGCCGCCGCCAGGAACGGCAGCCGCAGGTTGTGCTCGCCCAGCAGGCCGCCGATGGTCGGGCCGATCAGGAAGCCGAAGCTGAAGGCCGATCCCATCCAGCCAAAGGCCTTGGCGCGCTGCTCCGGCGGGGTGATGTCGGCCAGGTAGGCATTGGCGCTCGAGAAGCTGGCCGCCGTCATGCCGTTCAGCACCCGGCCCACGAACAGCCAGGCCAGCGTCGGCGCGAACGCCATGAACAGGAAGTCGACGCCCAGGCCGAACAGCGAGATCAGCAGCACCGGCCGCCGCCCGATGCGGTCGGACAACAGGCCGAGGATCGGGCTGCAGAAGAACTGCATCACCCCCCAGACCGTGGCGAACAGCGCGTTCCACTCCGAGGCCAGCGAGGTGTCGCCGCCGGCGAACTGCTTGATCAGGTTGGGCAGGATCGGGATCATGATCCCGAACGAGATCGCGTTCATCAGCGCGCTGGCGAAGATGAAGCCGAAGGCCGGCGCACGGCCCGGGGCCTTGGCCGACGATCCGGCGGCGGCGTTGGTCATGTTCATGGCTCTCCCCGACCTTGAAACGACGTGTATCGGACGTAACCGCGTTAGGCGACCTCGCCCAGCGCGGCGAGCTGCGCCCGCCACCACTCGGCCAGCCGCATGAGCAGCGCCTCGTTGGGGAAACCGTGGCGCGCGGCGCTCTCGGCGGGCACCAGGTCGAAGCCGCGGCTCGACGCTGACCCGGGTCTCCTCGCCGACCGCGGCGAAGCGGACCTCCACCTCGGTATGCAGGTCGGGCGGAAAGCTCGCCTGCCGCCAGGAGAAGACCAGGCGTTCCGGCGGCTCCCAGGTCATGATCCGGCCGATCTCGAACACTTTGCCATTGGCCAGCGTCTCGGTGAGCCGCCCGCCCTCGCCCGGTTCGAACGCCAGCCTGCCGGGCGGTCGCGGGGTGGTCTGGAACAGTGGGTTCGGCCGCCACCAGGCGCCGATCTCCTCGACGAAGGCGGCGAAGGTCCGCTCCGGCGTGGCCAGCACCCGCAAGGCGATGAACACCTTGGAGGTCACTGCGGTCCGCCCTCGACGTGCCGCTTGAAGGCCGCAAGCTGTTCGCTCCACATCCGTTCGGCCTCTTCCAGCCATCGCAGCAGATGGGTCATGGGTTCGCGCCTCAAGGCATAGATCCGCACGCGCGCGTCGAACTCCGGGTGGGTTTCCTCCACCAGGCCGCTCTCGCGCAGGGTCCGCAGGTGCCGGCTCATTGCCGGCGGCGAAAGCTCCAACGCCCGCGCCAGCTCGCCCGCCGCCCGCGGCCGCTCCGACAGCAGTTCCACCGCGCGGCGGCGATAGGGGTCGGCCAGCGCCGCCAGGGTCCGGTCGATTTCGGCCGGTCGGCTGCTCACACCCAGCCTGTGATCTTCAGGCCGCTGGCCTGCTCAGCCTCCTCGCGCGTGACCACCTGGACGGTCTGGGCGACGGTCCAGATGTGGCCTTCCGGGTCGCGGCACCGGTAGGTGCGGTCGCCGTAGAACTGGGTGGCGGGCTCCATGAGGATTTCCGCCCCGGCCGCCCGCGCCTGCTCGCAATGGGCGTCGACGTCGGTGTCGATCTGGATGTGCACCGTCTGGGTGTTCTTGCCGCCGATCGAGCGGGGGCTCTTGTGGTCGGCGGTCCACTCGTTGCCGATCATCACCACGGCGTTGCCGAAGCGCATCTCCGAGTGGGCCAGATTGCCCTTCTCGTCCTCGATCACCATCGAGACCTCGAAGCCGAACGCCCGCTCCAGCCAGTCCAGGGCCGCCTTCGGGTCCTGGTAGCAGACCGCCGACATCAGCGGGGCGCGCCAGTCAGCCATGGGACATCTCCTTCGCAGGGCTTCTGATCGTCAGGCCGGTGGCGGCCTCCTGGTCGGCGATGGGCACGTCGGCGACCTCCTGGTTGAACGCCCAGACATGTCCCTCCGGGTCGAGGGCGCGATAGACGCGTGCGCCGTAGAACTGGTCCGCCGGCTCCTGCACGATCGTCGCGCCGGCTGCGCGCGCCCGGCCCGCGTGGGCGTCCAGCCCGTCGGCCAGGTGGACCCGGATGAACTGGGTGCAGGCGCCATTCAGGGAGGCCGGGCTGCGCGTGCGCGCCGGGGCGAGCGGGGGTCCGTCCCATTCCTTCCCGACGCTGATGACGCCGCCGTGGAAGCTCATCTCGGAATAGGCCAGACGCCCCTCCGCGTCGGTCACCAGGGTCGTGGTCTCGAAGCCGAACGCCGCCTCGAGCCAACGCAGCGCCGCCAGCGGGTCGCGGTAGAAGACGCTAGGCATGAAGACCGGTGTTGTCGCCTCGGTCATGGCCAACTCCTTCTCTTGCCAAATCCTTCTCTAAGACGACAATATTTAACGCATATCGCAACTATCTCGTCAAGCCGGCCGCCGCGGTCGTTGGCGGGCCGAGACCGACTTGATGATGGCCGCGCCCCCGCCCGAGGCGGCGATCGGCGGCTGCGCCCTCGCCAGCGCCTGATCCATCAGCGCCCGCACCTCCGGCTCGTCCAGCACCGCGAGGTCGGTCAGCACGATATGGCGGACCTGGGAGCCCTCCCCCTTCAGCCGGCCGGCGGGGTCGTCCAGCGCCGCGCCGCGGGCGAAGAACAGGCTGACCCAGCGTGGGTAGGCGGCGATGGAGAAGACCAGCCCGCCGATCTTGTCGTTCGCCCCGTAGCCGATCGCCAGAGCATTGTAGTTGTCATAGACGAGCTCCGTCGCGCCCGGCAGGCGCTCGCGCATCCGGGCGCGCGCCGCCCGGATCTGCGCCGCGACGGCGTCGGAGTATTTGGCGATGAAGCCTTCGAGCTGGGCTTCCGCGTCCATCGACGAAGGCTGCGCCCCGGGCGGCCCCGCGGCAAGCGTCAGCGGGCGAGGACGCCGGCCAGGTCGGCCAGCCGGCCGTCGCTCGGCTCCGGCTTCACGCCGATCAGCCTCGCCACCAGCGGATAGACGTCGACGTTGTCGAACACCGGCGGCCGCGCGCCGGGCCGGAACGCCGGGCCGTTGGCCACGAACACCGCCGCCATCTCCGGCGCGTAGGGGTCGAAGCCGTGGTTGCCGACCTCCGGCTTCTTCGGCTTGAAACGGTGGGTGGTGATCGTCCAGCCGGTCTGCGGCAGGCAGAAG
This sequence comes from Phenylobacterium hankyongense, assembly GCF_003254505.1. Lineage (NCBI taxonomy): Bacteria > Pseudomonadati > Pseudomonadota > Alphaproteobacteria > Caulobacterales > Caulobacteraceae > Phenylobacterium > Phenylobacterium hankyongense. Next base: position 3,789,589 of record NZ_QFYP01000001.1, read on the forward strand.
TACGGCGGCACGCGGGGGTTCTTGCCGTAATGGAAGCGGGCCGGGATGTCGGCCTTGCGCCAGCATTGCATGCGCGGATGCGGCTTCAAGAGCGCCGCCTCAACCTGCGCCTCACGCCCGGGGACCGCCGACAGGCTCATGAAGGCGCCCATGGTGACCGTGCGGATGGCGTCGGTGGGCACCAGGTCGTCGACGAAGATCGTCTGGTCGGGCGGAGTGGGGGCCATCCCGTGGTCGGCGACGACCACCAGGTTGGCGACGATCCCCCTTGCCTTCAGCCCCGCCACCAGGCGGGCGATGGCGGCGTCGGTGCGGGCGGCGGCGGCGTTCACCTCGGCCGAGTCCGGGCCGAAGTCGTGGCCGGCGGTGTCCACTTCGTCGAAATAGAGGGTGGCGAAGCGCGGCCGTTGGTCGGGCGGCACGTCCAGCCAGGCCAGCACCTGGTCGACCCGCGCCACGGCCGGCAGCGCCTGGTTGAACGGCAGCCAGCGGCTCGGCCGCACCCCCTGGATCGGCGCGTCCGAGCCGGGCCAGAACATGATCGCGGAGCGCACGCCGGCCCGCTCGGCGGTGACCCAGATCGGCGTCGCCTGGTTCCACCAGCGGGCGTCGCCGGTGGTGGCCTTGTCGGCCATCGTGAACTTCACGCCCGGGATGGCCGGGTCATAGATGGTGTTGTCGACGATGCCGCTGCGGTCGGGCCGCAGCCCGGTGACCAGGGCGTAGTGGTTGGGGAAGGTCTTCGAGGGGAACGACGGGCGCATCGTCCCGCGCGCCCCGTGCGCCGCCAGGCCGGAGAGCGTCGGCGTCACCCCGCGGTCCAGGTAGTCGCTCCGGAACCCGTCGATGGAGACCAGGATCGTCAGCGGCGCCGGCGGCGGCGGCGAAACCGTGGCGCAGGCCGTGAGGGCGAAGGCCGCGCCGAGGGCGGCCAGGAGGCGCGGGAGGAGGTTCATGCCGTCAGCCTATGGCCCAAGCGTGACAGTCCCGGCAACCGGACAAACGAAAAGCCCCGGAAGTCGCCTTCCGGGGCTCGTCTGAATATCAGTTGGCGGCCGACTTAGGCTTCGGCGAAGCTTTCCGCCACCGGACCGGAGTCCTTGCCCTTTTCGGCCGGGTCGCGGTCGACCAGCTCGATGACCGCCAGCGGAGCGTTGTCGCCGTGGCGGAAGCCCGCCTTCAGCACGCGGATGTAGCCGCCGGCGCGTTCCGCGTAGCGCGGGCCCAGCACGGCGAACAGCTTGCCGACCTGCTCGACGTCACGCACCTGGCTGATCGCCTGGCGGCGCGCATGCAGGTCGCCGCGCTTGGCGAGCGTCACCAGCTTCTCGACGAAGGGGCGCAGCTCCTTGGCCTTCGGCAGCGTGGTCACGATCTGCTCGTGCTTGATCAGGCTCGCCGCCATGTTGGCGAACATGGCGGTGCGGTGGGCGGTCGTCCGACCCAGTTTGCGGTGCGCTGAACCGTGGCGCATGAGGAACTCTCCTTGAGGTCGGGGCGTCTCGCGACGCGCCATCTCTACTTCAAAAGTGCGGACCGCGATCGCAGGATCACGCTCCGAAACGAATTACATCTGGTCTTCGAACTTCTTGGCCAGCTCTTCGATGTTCTCCGGCGGCCAGTTCGGCACGTCCATGCCGAGGTGCAGACCCATGCCGGCGAGCACTTCCTTGATCTCGTTGAGCGACTTGCGCCCGAAGTTCGGGGTGCGCAGCATCTCGGCTTCGGTCTTCTGGATCAGGTCGCCGATGTAGACGATGTTGTCGTTCTTCAGGCAGTTGGCCGAACGGACCGAGAGCTCGAGCTCGTCGACCTTCTTCAGCAGCGCCGGGTTGAACGGCAGTTCCGGCTTGGCCTCGCCTTCGACCTTCTTCTTCGGCTCTTCGACGGTGATGAAGATCTGCAGCTGGTCCTGGAGGATGCGGGCGGCGTAGGCCACCGCGTCGACGGGCGTCACCGCGCCGTTGGTCTCCACTTCCATGATCAGCTTGTCGTAGTCGAGGCTCTGGCCCTGGCGGGTGGGCTCGACGCGGTAGGCGACGCGCTTGACCGGGGAATAGAGGGCGTCGACGGCGATCAGGCCGATCGGGGCGTCTTCCGGACGGTTCATCTCGGCCGGGACATAGCCCTTGCCGGTCTGGACGGTGAACTCCATGCGCACCTGCGCGCCCTCGTCGAGGGTGCAGAGGATGTGGTCGCCGTTGAGGATCTCGATGTCGGCCGGAGCTTCGATCTGGCTGGCGGTGACCGCGCCGGGGCCGGTGGCCCGCAGGGTCATGCGCTTGGGGCCTTCGGCGTGCATGCGCACGGCCAGTTGCTTGATGTTCAGGACGATGTCGACGACGTCTTCACGCACGCCTTCGAGCGAGGAGAATTCGTGCACGACGCCGTCGATCTGCACGGCGGTCACCGCCGCGCCTTGCAGCGACGACAGCAGCACGCGGCGCAGGCTGTTGCCCAGCGTCACGCCGAAGCCGCGCTCGAGGGGTTCGGCCACCAGACGCGCCTTGCGGTTCGCGTCGGCGCCGGTCTCGATCAGCGGCTTCTCGGGACGGATGAGCTCGTTCCAGTTTCTTTCGATCACGGATGGGTGTCCCTCGAACGCAGGATCGCCGGCCGCAAACGCGGTCCGGCGCCTCGAATTTCAGTAGTGATTACTCTAGACGCGCCGGCGCTTAGGCGGCCGGCAGCCATTGTGCGGAATGGGGGTCACGTCGCGAATGGTGGTGATCGTCATGCCGACCGACTGCAGGGCGCGAAGCGCGGACTCACGACCCGAACCGGGGCCGGAGACGTTCACTTCCAGCGTCCTGACGCCGTGCTCGGCGGCCTTCCGGCCGGCGTCCTCGGCCGCCATCTGGGCGGCGTACGGCGTCGACTTGCGGGATCCCTTGAAGCCCATCATGCCGGCGGAGGACCAGGAGATGGTGTTCCCCTGCGCGTCGGTGATGGTGATCATGGTGTTGTTGAACGAGGCGTTCACGTGCGCCACGCCCGAGGTGATGTTCTTACGCTCGCGACGTTTGACGCGCGCCGGTTCCTTGGCCATCGGAGATAAGCTCTCTTACTTCTTCTTGCCGGCGATCGGCTTGGCGGGACCCTTCCGGGTCCGGGCGTTGGTGTGGGTGCGCTGACCGCGGACCGGCAGGCCCTTGCGGTGACGCAGGCCGCGATAGCAGGCCAGGTCCATCAGACGCTTGATGTTGACCGCCGTCTCGCGACGCAGGTCGCCTTCGACGGTGTAGTCGCGGTCGATCGCTTCGCGGATCTGCAGGACTTCCTGGTCGGTCAGCTGATTGACGCGACGAGCGTCCTCGATGCCAACCTTGCCGACGATCTCCCGAGCTTTCGCCGGGCCGATGCCATGGATGTACTGCAGCGCGATCACAACGCGCTTGTTCGTAGGGATATTGACGCCAGCGATACGGGCCACGTGGGAATCTCTCTCCTGGTCACGCAAGAGAAGCGCGAACGGCGCCCCGGCCCCACGACCCGAAGGCCAGGCCGGCGCGTCACTCGCGCTCTTTCGCGGAAGCGCCTCGTTATAGGGATCGGCGCGCCTCCGTCAATGGCGGAAACGTCCATTTGTGAACGAACTGCGTCCGGCGCAAGGGGGACCCTGCGCACGTCGCCACGCCACACACCCGCGGAATGTGCCTCGGGATGGTTAAGGAAAGCATGAAGCCGCCCGATCGCGCAATCGGCGCGGCCGGCCGCTACGATGCGACGCAGGAGCCGCGGCCGCAGCGAGCGCTTGACGCGGGCGCCCCTCCCTCGGGACAGTCCGCCCCATGGACACCGTTTCCGACTTCATCCGCGGCCTGCCCAAGGCCGAACTCCACCTGCACATCGAGGGCAGCCTCGAGCCCGAGCAGATGTTCGAGTTCGCCCGGCGCAACCGCATCGCCCTGCCCTTCCCCTCGGTGGAGGCGGTGCGGGCGGCCTACGCCTTCTCCAACCTGCAGGACTTCCTCGACATCTACTACCAGGGCGCGGACGTGCTCAGGACCGAGGCGGACTTCCACGACCTGGCCATGGCCTACTTCCGGCGGGTGGCGGCGGACGGCGCCCGGCACGTGGAGCTGTTCTTCGACCCCCAGACCCACACCGCACGCGGCATCCCGTTCGCCGTGGCGGCCGACGGCCTGCTTTCCGGCATGGCGGAGGCCGAGCGCAGCCTGGGGGTCAGCTCGCGGCTGATTCTCTGCTTCCTGCGCCACCTCAGCGAGGAAGACGCCTTCGCCACCCTGAAGACGGCCGAGCTCTACCTGGACCGCATCGTCGGCGTCGGCCTCGATTCGTCGGAGCTTGGCCACCCGCCCGCCAAGTTCGAGGGCGTGTTCCGGGCGGCCGGCGAGCGCGGCCTGAAGCGGGTCGCCCACGCCGGCGAGGAAGGGCCGCCGGACTACGTCTGGGAGGCGCTGGACCGGCTGCACGTCGACCGCATCGACCACGGCAACCGTTCGCTGGAGGACTCGGCCCTGGTCAAGCGGCTGGCCGCCGAGGGGATGACCCTGACCGTCTGCCCGCTCTCCAACCTGAAGCTCTGCGTGGTGGGCGACATGGCGCAGCATCCGTTGAAGCGGATGCTGCAGCTGGGGCTGAGGGCGACGGTGAACTCCGACGACCCGGCCTATTTCGGCGGCTATCTGGCGGCCAACTGGCAGGCCGCGGCCACAGCCGTCGGCCTGACGCGGGAGGACCTGCTGACCCTGGCGCGCAACAGCTTCACCGGATCGTTCCTGGAGCCCGACGCCATCGCCCGGCATCTGGCGGCGATCGACGCCTATGCGGCGGCGGCTCCGGCCACGCCTGACGCCTAGCGCGGCTTGTCCAGCGCCGCGTCGATGGCCTTGGCGACTTCGTCGATGGAGCCCATGCCGTCGACCTCCACCAGCTTGCCCTGGTTCTCGTAGTAGGGCAGCAGCGGCGCGGTCTGGCCGTTGTAGGCGCTCAGCCGGACCTTGAAGCTCTCGGGATTGTCGTCGGGCCGGCCGCTCTCGGCGAACCGGCCGGCGATGCGCTGCATCAGCGCCTCGTCGTCGACCTTCAGGCGGATGACCTGGTCGATCTGGCGGCCGCGGCCCTTCAGCATCAGGTCGAGCGCCTCGGCCTGGGCGAGCGTGCGCGGGAAGCCGTCGAAGATCGCCCCGCCGGCCGCCTCGGCCTCCGGCAGCCGCTGCTCGATCAGCTCGATGACGATGTCGTCGGAAACCAGTTCGCCGCGCTCCATGATGCCCGAGACCTTTTGGCCGAGCGGAGACCCTGAGGCGATCGCGGCGCGCAGCATGTCGCCAGTCGAGAGCTGCACCATCTGGCGCTGGTCCACGAGACGCTTGGCCTGCGTCCCCTTGCCCGCCGCCGGCGGGCCGAAAAGGATCAAGTTCTTCACGGCGATGCCCCCCTCTCCCGGCCCTTCTTGCGGAGCCGGGTTGCTTCGTCCCTAGCCTAGCGGCGCATGCCCCGCAGCTTGGATTTCTTGATCAGGCCTTCGTACTGGTGCTGCAAGAGGTGCGACTGGATCTGGGTCACCGTGTCCATGGTGACGCTGACCACGATCAGCACCGAGGTGCCGCCCATGTAGAAGGGCGCGTTGTAGAAGCCGATCAGAGCCTCCGGCAGCAGGCAGACCACGGTGATGTAGGCCGCGCCGATCACCGTCAGCCGGGTGAGCACGAAGTCCAGGTACTCGGCGGTCCGCTTGCCCGGCCGGATGCCCGGCATGAAGCCGCCGTACTTGCGCAGGTTCTCCGCCGTGTCGTCCGGATTGAACACGACCGAGGTGTAGAAGAAGCAGAAGAAGACGATCAGCGCCCCGTAGAGCAGCATGAACAGCGGCCGCCCGTGCTGCAGCTGGCCGACCGCGCCCGGCAGCCACTGGGCCCAGGGCGGCAGGTTGGCGGTGGCCAGGAAGCCCATCACCGTCGCCGGCAGCAGCAGCAGGCTGGAGGCGAAGATCGGCGGGATCACGCCCGAGGTGTTGATCTTCAGCGGCAGGAACGAGGTGTCGCCGCCGAACATGCGGTTGCCGACCTGGCGCTTGGGGTACTGCACCAACAGCCGTCGCTGCGAGCGCTCGAAGAAGACGATGGCCACGGTGACCGCCACCACCAGGATGGCGATCAGCAGCAGCACGCCGCCGCTCAGCGCGCCGGTGCGGGCCAGCGAGAACGCCTGGCCGATGTACTGCGGGAAGACCGCGACGATGCCGGCGAAGATGATCAGGGAGACGCCGTTGCCGATGCCGCGGCTGGTGATCTGCTCGCCCAGCCACATCAGGAACAGGGTGCCGCCGGTGAGGATCACTACGGTGGAGACCACGAAGAAGGCCCCCGGATGGTCGACGATCCCGGCGCTGGCCTGCAGGCCCATGGCGATGCCGAAGGACTGGAAGACCGCCAGCACGACGGTCAGGTAGCGGGTGTACTGGTTGAGCGTCTTGCGCCCCGCCTCGCCGCCTTCCTTCCGCAGCTTCTCCCAGGGGGGATAGACGGTGCCCAGGAGCTGCACGATGATCGAGGCCGAGATGTAGGGCATCACGTTCAGGGCGAAGATCGCCATGCGTCGCACGGCCCCGCCCGAGAACATGTTGAACATGCCCAGGATGCCCTTCGCCTGGCCTTCGAAGGCCTGCGAGAACGCGGCGATGTCGATGCCCGGGATCGGGATGTAGCACCCGAGGCGATAGACGACCATCGCGATCAGGGTGAACCAGATGCGCTTATGGAGCTCCGTCGCCTTCTGGAAGGCGCCGAAGTTCATGTTCGCGGCGAGCTGCTCGGCGGCCGAAGCCATTCACCAAATCCCCTGACTCTTGGTCCTGCTCAGATAGGACGTACCGGCCCCGAGTGCGAGGCCGGATTAGTCGCAGGCGACGCTCAGGCTTCCGCCGGAGCTTCCTTCTTGGTGGTGGTGAGCTTGCCGCCCGCCTTTTCGACGGCCGCGCGGGCCGAGACCGAGGCCGAGTGGACGGTGATGTCGAGCTTCGAGGTCAGCTCGCCCTTGCCCAGCAGGCGCACGCCGTCCTTGGCGCGGCGCACGATGCCGGCGGCGACCAGGACGTCGGCGTCGATGGCCTTCTTGGGATCCAGCTTGCCGGCGGCGATCGCCTGCTCGATGCGCCAGAAGTTCACTTCCGCGAACTCCTTGCGGTTGAGGCTGTTGAAGCCGCGCTTCGGCATGCGCATGTGCAGCGGCATCTGGCCGCCTTCGAAGCCGGCGACGGCGACGCCGGAGCGCGCCTTCTGGCCCTTCACGCCGCGACCGGCGGTCTTGCCCTTGCCCGAACCCGGGCCACGGCCGACGCGCATGCGGTTCTTGGTGGAGCCTTCGGCCGGCGAAAGTTCGTTGAGCTTGGTCATGTGACGCCTCTCCTGAAGAGATCGATCGCCGGGGCGAAGGCCCCGACTCGGCTGATGTGGATGGGATCGAAACGATCCCGTCGTGGAGGTCAGCCCTCCACGACCTCGATCATGTGGGCGACCTTGGCGATCATCCCGCGGACCGAGGGGGTGTCTTCCAGCGTGGACACGCGGCCCATGCGGTTGAGACCGAGACCGGCGAGCGTCGCGCGCTGGTCCTTCTTCCGGCGGATCGGGCTGCCGGTCTGACGAACGGTGACAGTAGCCATAACGCTTATCCTTCCGCGTCCGCGGCGGGCGGAGCCGCCGAGGCGCCATCGGCGCGGCGGCCGATCACGTCGGAGACCTTCTTGCCGCGCTTGGCGGCGACCTGGCGGGGCGAAGACTGAGCCTTCAGCGCCTCGAAGGTCGCGCGCACCATGTTGTAGGGGTTGGACGAACCGACCGACTTGCCGACCACGTCCTGGATGCCGAGGGTTTCCAGAACCGCGCGCATCGGGCCGCCGGCGATGACGCCGGTGCCGGGAGGCGCCGCGCGGACCATCACCTTGCCTGCGCCCCAGCGGCCAGCGCCGTCGTGGTGCAGGGTGCGGCTTTCGCGCAGCGGCACGCGGATCATCGACTTCTTGGCTTCCTCGGTCGCCTTGCGGATGGCTTCCGGCACTTCGCGCGCCTTGCCATGACCAAAGCCGACCCGGCCCTTCTGATCGCCGACCACCATGAGGGCGGCGAAGGAGAACCGGCGGCCGCCTTTGACGGTGGCCGCGACGCGGTTGATGTGGACCAGTTTCTCGACGATGTCGCTGTCGCGCTCTTCTTCGCGATTGCGACCGCCGCGGTCTTCGTTCCTGCGAGCCATCGGATTTCCTTAGAAGTTCAGGCCGGCTTCGCGCGCGGCGTCAGCCAGCGCCTTCACCCGACCGTGATAGAGATAGCCGCCGCGGTCGAAGACCACGTCCTTGACGCCCTTGTCCAGGGCGCGTTGGGCGACGAGGGCGCCGACGCGGGCGGCGGCGTCCTTGTCGGACCCTTTGGCCTTGGCCTTCGCTTCGTCGCTCTCCAGCGAGGAGGCGGCGGCAAGGGTCACGCCACGCTCGTCGTCGATGACCTGGGCGTAGATGTTCTTGGCCGAACGGAAGACCGACAGCCGCGGGCGGCCGTTGGCCAGCTTGCGCAGGCGGGTGCGGTTACGCTGCGCGCGGCGCTGGGTGGAATCGCGGGGAGAGAGCGCCATGGCTTACTTCTTCTTGCCTTCTTTGCGGCGGACCTGCTCGCCGGCGTAGCGCACGCCCTTGCCCTTGTAGGGCTCGGGCGGACGCAGGCGGCGAATGCGGGCGGCGGTTTCGCCGACCTGCTGCTTGTCGATGCCGGAGATCTTGATCTCAGTCTGCTTCGGCACCGCAAAGCTGATGCCGGCCGGGGGCGGGACGTCCACGTCGTGGGAGAAACCCAGCTGCATGGAGAGCGCCTGGCCCTTCATCGCCGCGCGATAGCCCACGCCGACCAGCTCGAGCGTGCGCTCGAAGCCGGTGGTGACGCCGGTGACCATGTTGCTCAGCAGGGTCCGCGAGAGACCCCACATCGCCTGGGCGCGGGTGGTGTCGCTGCGCTTGACCAGCGTCAGCTCGCCGTTCTCCTGGCGCACCTCGATCTCTTCGGCCACGGTCCAGGCGAGTTGGCCCTTGGGCCCCTTCACCGTCACCGTCTGGCCGTCGAGGGTCACCGTGACCCCAGTGGGGATGGCGACCGCCTTCTTTCCGATCCGCGACATCTTAGTAGACCCGGCAGAGCACTTCGCCGCCCACGTTCGCGTCACGCGCGGCCGTGTCCGACATGACGCCCTTGGGCGTCGACAGGATCGAGATCCCGAGGCCGTTCTTCACCGGCTTCAGGTCCTTGATCGACGAATAGACGCGGCGGCCGGGCTTGGAGATGCGGCTGATTTCCACGATGACCGGCTGGCCGTCGAAGTACTTCAGTTCGATCTCGAACTCCGGGAAGGCGCCGGGCTTTTCCACCAGGTGGTAGCCGCGGATGTAGCCTTCGTCGGCCAGCACGTCGAGGAGGCGCGCGCGCATCTTGGACGCGGGCGTGCTCACCTTCGAACGGCCGCGCATGGCCGCGTTCTTGATACGGGCGATCAGATCGCCGATGGGGTCGTTCACCATTGGACCCTCCTACCAGCTCGACTTGACGAGGCCGGGGATCAGGCCAGCGGACCCGAGGTCGCGCAGCGAGATCCGGCTCATCCTGAGCTTGCGATAATAGGCGCGCGGACGTCCGGTGATCTCGCAACGGTTGCGGATGCGGGTCTTGGACGAGTTGCGCGGCAGTTCCGCCAGCTTGAGCCGGGCTTCGAAGCGTTCTTCGAGCGGCAGGCTCTCGTTGTTGGCGATCGCCTTCAGCGCGTCGCGCTTGCTGGCGTACTGCTTGGCGAGCACCTTGACGTGCTCGTTGCGGTTGACGGCGCTTTTCTTTGCCATGGGTTCTTTCCTTCGCCCCTTAAGCTTGCGCTTGGACGAACGGGAACTGGAATTCCTTGAGAAGCGCGCGCGCTTCGTCGTCGGTCTTCGCAGTCGTGGCGACGATGATGTCCATGCCCCACATCTGATCGATCTGGTCGTAGTTGATCTCCGGGAACACGATGTGCTCCCGCAGACCCATGGCGTAGTTGCCACGGCCATCGAACGAGGTGGGCTTCAGGCCCCGGAAGTCCTTCACGCGCGGCAGCGCGATGGTGATCAGCCGGTCCAGGAACTCGTACATGCGGTCCTTGCGAAGGGTGACCTTCGCGCCGATCGTCATGCCTTCGCGCAGCTTGAAGCCGGCGATCGAGGTGCGCGACTTGGTGGCGATCGGCTTCTGGCCGGCGATCCGGGCGAGGTCCGCCATCGCCGACTGAACCTTCTTGGAGTCGGCCACAGCTTCGCCGATCCCCATGTTCAGGACGATCTTGTCCAGCTTGGGGATCTGCATCTCGTTCGTGTAGCCGAACTCGTCCTTCAGCACCTTTCGGATGCGCGAACGATATTCCGCCTTGAGACGCGGTTCGTAGGTTTCGTCAGCCATTGATCACCTCGCCGGTCGTCTTGGCGAACCGGACCTTCTTGTCGCCGTCCACACGGAAGCCGACGCGGGTCGGCTTGCCCTTGGAGTCGGCGATGGCCACGTTCGACAGGTGAAGCGGCGCTTCCTTGTTCTTGATGCCGCCCTGCGGATCAGTCTGCGTCGGGCGGGTGTGGCGCTGAACCATGTTCAGGCCTTCGACCAGGACGCGCTCTTCCTTCGGGAACACCTTCAGGACATTGCCCTGACGGCCCTTGTCCTTGCCCGCGAGGATCACGACGCGATCCCCCTTCTTGATCTTCGCCGCCATCACAGCACCTCAGGGGCGAGCGAAATGATCTTCATGTGGTTCTTGGCGCGCAGTTCGCGGGGAACCGGGCCGAAGATCCGCGTGCCGATCGGCTCGCTTTGCTTGTTCACGATCACCGCCGCGTTCTTGTCGAAGCGGATCACCGAGCCGTCCTTGCGCTTGATGGCCGAGGACGTGCGCACGACGATCGCCTGCAGCACATCGCCCTTCTTCACGCGGCCGCGCGGGATGGCCTCCTTCACGGAGACCACGATCTTGTCACCGACGCTGGCGTAACGGCGCTTCGCACCGCCCAGCACCTTGATGCACATGACCCGGCGGGCGCCGGAATTGTCGGCGACGTCCAGGTTAGTTTGCATCTGGATCATAGGTTCTGATCCCTTACGCTTGCTGGTCGGCACTGCCCTTAGGCAGCACTTCCCAGGTTTTCAGTTTCGACTTCGGTGCGCATTCGACAATGCGCGCCTTCTCGCCGGTCTTGTAGGCGTTGGACTCGTCGTGGGCGTGGTACTTCTTCGACCGGCGGACGGTCTTCTTCAGCACCGGGTGCAGCAAGGTCCGTTCGACCTGTACGATCACCGTCTTGTCGCCCTTGTCGGAGACGACAACGCCTTCCAGAATTCGTTTCGGCATCTGCGTCTCCTCAGGCCGTGGCCTGCTTGGTCCGCAGGACGGTCTTGATGCGCGCGATATCCTTGCGCACCTCGTCCACGCGGTGGGTCTTTTCGATCTGGCCGGTCGCCTTCTGGAAGCGCAGGTTGAACTGCTCCTTCTTCAGGTTGACGAGCTGCTCGGCCAGTTGATCGGGGGTCAGCCCCCGGACGTCGTCGATCTTCATCACGCGTGCTCCGCGACAGCGGCGTCGATGCGGGTGACGATGCGGGTCTTCACCGGAAGCTTGGCCGCGCCGAGGCGCAGGGCTTCACGGGCCACATCGTCCGGCACGCCGTCGATTTCGAACATGATCCGGCCCGGGTGGACGCGGGCGGCCCAGTATTCGACCGAGCCCTTGCCCTTGCCCATCCGCACTTCGGCCGGCTTGTCGGACACCGGAACGTCCGGGAAGATCCGGATCCACACCCGGCCCTGACGCTTCATCTGACGCGTGATCGCCCGGCGAGCGGCTTCGATCTGGCGCGCGGTGATCCGCTCGGGCTCCACCGACTTCAGCCCATGGGAGCCGAAGTTCAGCGAGAAGCCGCCCTTGGCGACCCCGTGGATCTTGCCCTTGAACTGCTTGCGGTACTTGGTCTTTTTCGGGGACAGCATGCTTCAGACCCTTAAGCGTTCTGATCGCGCCGGTCGCGGCGCGGGCCGCGGTCGGGACGATCGCCGCGTTCACGGCCGCCACCTTCGCCGGCCGGGCCGCTCTCACTGGCCAGGCGCTTGTCGAGGGCCATCGGGTCGTGCTCGAGCACTTCGCCTTTGAACACCCAGCACTTCACGCCGATGATGCCGTACGTCGTCTTGGCTTCGGTGAAGCCGTAGTCGATGTCGGCGCGCAGGGTGTGACGCGGCACCCGGCCCTCATGGTAGGACTCGGTGCGGGCGATTTCCGCGCCGCCGAGGCGGCCGGCGACCTCGAGGCGCATGCCCTTGGCGCCCAGACGCATGCCGCTCTGCAGCGACCGCTTCATGGCGCGACGGAAGGCGATGCGGCGCTCGAGCTGCTGGGCGATGTTCTCGGCCACCAGCTGGGCGTCGGTCTCGGGCTTGCGGATCTCGACGATGTTCAGGTGAACCTCGCCGTCCGTCATCGCCGCGATATCCTTGCGCAGCTTGTCGATGTCCGCGCCCTTCTTGCCGATGATCACGCCGGGGCGCGCGGCATAGATGGTGATGCGGCACTTCTTGTGCGGACGCTCGATGATGATCCGCGACACGCCGGCCTGGTACAGGCGCTTCTTCAGGTTACGACGGACCTTGATGTCCTCGTGCAGAAGCTTGCCGTAGTCGGCGCCGTCGGCGAACCAACGGCTGTCCCAGGTGCGGTTGATGCCGAGGCGAAGCCCGACCGGATTTACTTTTTGACCCATTAGGCGGCCTCACCCAGTTCACGGACCACGATGGTGATCTCGGAGAACGGCTTTTCGATACGCGAAGCCCGGCCCCGCGCACGGGCGGAGAAGCGCTTCATCACCAGGTTCTTGCCCACGAACGCCTCGGCCACGACCAGCGAGTCGATGTCGAGGTTGTGGTTGTTCTCGGCGTTGGAGATCGCCGAGTAGAGCGCCTTGCGCACGTCCTTGGCGATCCGCTTGTGGCTGAATTCCAGCTCGTTCAGCGCCCGCTGGACCTTGAGGCCGCGGATCGACTGGGCGACCAGGTTCAGCTTGCGGGCGCTGGTCCGAAGCGTGCGCACCTTGCACATCGCCTCGATGCCGGCCAGCCGGCGAGCTTTAGCTTGCTTGGCCATGCTACTTCCTCTTGGCCTTCTTGTCGGCCGCGTGACCGGGGAAGAAGCGGGTGGGTGCGAACTCGCCCAGCTTCATGCCGACCATGTCTTCGGAGACCAGCACGGGAACGTGCTTCTGGCCGTTGTGCACGCCGAACGTGAGACCCACGAACTGCGGCATGATGGTGGAGCGGCGCGACCAGGTCTTGATCACGTCCTTCCGGCCGGAACCTTGGGCGGTTTCGGCCTTCTTGAGCAGGTATCCGTCGACGAACGGACCTTTCCAGACAGAGCGGGTCATGCCTTAGCGAGCCTTCCTGGCGTGACGCGAGCGGATGATGAACTTATCCGTCGCCTTGTTCTTGCGGGTCTTGCTGCCCTTGGTCGGCTTGCCCGAGGGGCTCACCGGGTGACGGCCACCGGAGGTGCGGCCTTCGCCGCCGCCGTGCGGGTGGTCGACCGGGTTCATGGCGACGCCGCGCACGTGCGGGCGGAAGCCCATGTGACGCCGGCGACCGGCCTTGCCGAGCACTTCGTTCATGTGGTCGGGGTTGGACACCGCGCCCACCGTGGCCATGCAGCTGTCCGGCACCATCCGCAGCTCGCCCGAGTTCAGGCGGATCTGCGCGTAGCCGGCGTCGCGGCCGACCAGCTGGGCGTAGGTCCCGGCGGAGCGGGCGACCTGGCCGCCCTTCAGGGGCTTCAGCTCGACGTTGTGGATGATCGTGCCGATCGGCATGCCGCGAAGCGGCATGGCGTTGCCCGGCTTCACGTCCGCCTTCTCGGCGGCCACGACCTGGTCGCCGGCCTTCAGGCGCTGCGGGGCCAGGATGTAGGCCAGCTCGCCGTCGGCGTACTTGACCAGGGCGATGAAGGCCGACCGGTTGGGGTCGTACTCCAGGCGCTCGATCGTGCCGACGACGTCGAACTTGCGACGCTTGAAGTCGATGTTGCGATACAGGCGCTTGGCGCCGCCGCCGCGGAAACGCACCGCGATGCGACCGCCGCCGCCCCGGCCGCCCTTCTTGTTCAGACCCTCGACGAGGGACTTCACGGGCCCGCCCTTGTGGAGCTCGGACTTGTCGACCAGGACCAGTTGCCGGCGGCCCGGCGAGGTCGGGTTGAAATGCTTCAAGGCCATCGGATCAGAGCCCCGTAGTGATGTCGATCGACTGGCCTTCGGCCAGGGTGACGACAGCTTTCTTGATGTCGGAACGACGGCCCATGATGCCGCGGAAGCGCTTGGTCTTGCCCTTGACGTTGAGGGTGTTGACCTTGGTCACGTTGACCTTGAACAGCGCCTCGACGGCGGCGGCGATCTCGTCCTTGGACGCATCGGCCGCGACCCGGAAGACGACCTTGTTCTGCTCGGAGAGCAGGGTGGCCTTCTCGGTGATCACCGGCGACAGGATGGTATCGTAATGACGGGCGGTGGGCTGCTCAGCCATTACGCGGCCTCCTTCTCTTGGAAGCGCGCCTGGATGGCGGCGACGGCGTCCTTGGTGAGGACCAGCGTCCGGCGGCGCAGCACGTCATAGACGTTGAGGCCGGCGTTCGGCAGCACGTCCACGTTCGGGATGTTGCGCGCGGCGAGCTTGAAGTTGTTGTCGACCTCGACGCCGGCGATGACCAGGGCGTGGGTGACGCCGATCTTGCCGAGTTGCTCGCGCAGCGCCGCGGTCTTCGGGTCCGAAAGGGCCACGTTGTCCACGACGATCAGCGAACCGTCCTTGGCCTTCGAGGACAGCGCGTGGCGGAGCGCCATGGCGCGGACCTTCTTGGGCAGGTCGAAGGCGTGGCTGCGGACCACGGGACCGTGGGCCTTGGCGCCGCCGACGAACTGGGCCGCCCGGCGCGAGCCGTGACGGGCGCCGCCGGTGCCCTTCTGCTTGTACATCTTCTTGCCCGTACGAGAGACCTCGTTGCGGACCTGGATCTTGTGGGTGCCGGCGCGGCGCTTGGCGAGCTGCCAAGTGACGCAACGCTGCAGGATATCGGCGCGGATCTCTTCGATGCCGAAGATATCGTCCGGGAGCTCGATCGAGCCGCCCTTCCCGCCGTCGAGTTTGATGACGTCGAGTTTCATCAGGCTTGATCCCCAGCTTCAGGCGTTTCGGCCGGAGCTTCTTGCACCGCGGGCTCGTCGGCGGCCGGAGCCGCTTCGTCCTCGGCGGCAGCTTCCACTGCGGTCGGCTGGCCGGCCTTGCGGAAGGCGCCCGGCGTCGGAACGCCGGCCGGAGCCGCGATCTTCACCGCGTCACGGATCCGCACGAACGAGCCTTCCGTGCCCGGGACGGCGCCGCGGACCAGGATCAGGCCGCGCTCGACGTCGACGCGCCAGATGGTGAGGTTGAGGGTGGTGACGGTTTCCTGGCCGAGGTGGCCGGCCATCTTCTTGCCGGCGAACGTCTTGCCCGGATCCTGCCGCTGGCCGGTGGAGCCGTGCGCCCGGTGGGAGACGGACACCCCGTGGGTGGCCCGCATGCCGCCGAAGTTCCAGCGCTTCATCGCCCCCTGGAAGCCCTTACCGACCGTCGTACCCGTGACGTCGATCTTCTGGCCCGGCAGGAAATGGTCGGCGGTGATTTCCGCGCCCACGTCGATGAGGTTGTCCTCGGAGACCTTGAACTCGGCGAGCCTCCGCTTCGGCTCGACCTCGCCCTTGGCGAAGTGGCCGCGGAGCGCCTTGGAGGTGTTCTTGGGCTTCTTGAAGCCGGCGCCGAGCTGGAGAGCCACGTAGCCGTCTTTGTCTTTCGTGCGCTGGGCGACGACCTGGCAGCCTTCGAGGCTGAGCACGGTCACCGGCACATGGCTGCCCGCTTCATCGAAGAAGCGCGCCATTCCCAGCTTCTTGGCGATCACGCCGGTACGCATCGGCTGAGTCCCCTTAGAGCTTGATCTCGACGTCCACGCCGGCGGACAGGTCGAGCTTCATCAGCGCGTCCACGGTCTGCGGAGTGGGGTCGACGATATCGAGCACGCGCTTGTGCGTGCGGATTTCGAACTGCTCGCGCGACTTCTTGTCGATGTGCGGCGAACGGTTGACGGTGAATTTTTCGATGCGCGTCGGCAGCGGGATAGGCCCGCGCACGGTCGCGCCGGTTCTCTTGGCCGTGTTGACGATCTCGCGGGTGGAATGGTCCAGCACGCGGTGGTCAAAGGCTTTGAGCCGGATGCGGATGTTCTGACGATCCATATCGCTCTTTTCGTTTCCCTACAGACGGCGGCCCGCCCGCGTGATCTCGACCATTTCAAAGACCAACCCGAACCCTCAATTGAGGGCCCGTACGCGTAAGTCCGCACAAACGACTTAGGCCCGCGCGAAAGCCGCGAGGGCCACTCCCGAAACGCTAGGTTTTAGCACTGTCTCAGGTCGTTCTGCGGACCGCGTCTGCGTTCCAAATCGCTTTGGTTCGCACAGCCGGTCCAACAGGAGGCGGGTTACTACCGGTTCGACTCACCTGCGTCAAGGGCGACAGGCGCGCCATAGCCGGTTTGCGGCCCCGCCCGGCTCAGCCGATGGTGACCCCGCCCGAGCCCATCACCGACTTGGAGACTTCGCCCCGCACGGCGCGGGCGCGGACGTCGCCGGAGCCGGCGATACGGGCCTTCAGATTGTCCGCCACGCCGCCGAAGTTGACGTCGCCGGAGCCCGCCACCGAGACGCTCATGGCGGTGGCGTGCCCGCCGCTCACCCGCACGTTGCCGGAGCCGGCGATGTGGACGTCCAGCGGTCCTGCGACCGAGGCCACGGCGACGTCGCCGGAGCCCGCCACGTCGACGTCCAGGCGGCCGCGCACATCGGCGGTGGTGAGGTTGCCGGAGCCGGCGACCCGCAGCTTCGCCTCGCTGGCCGCGCCGGCCCGGGTGTTGCCGGAGCCGGCCTGGCTCACCCGCAGGCGGCCTTCCACATTGCCCACCGTCCAGTCGCCGCAGCCGGCGTTGCCGAGGTCGACATTGGCGGCCCGGCCGATCGAGCCGAACACCGCGCCGCCAGCGTCGATGTTCACGTCGCGCGGCGTGCGGATGACGATCTGCGGGATGTCGCGCCAGCCGACCTCGCCGAGGCCGGCGACGTGGACGCTGGCGTTGCCGGCCGCGCCGCGGCAGCCGCTGATCTTGTTGAAGCGCCGGTTGCCGTCGATGATCGTGCGGTCGCCCTGGGTGCGGACCTTCAGCGGCAGGCTGGGGTTCTGCGAGATGATCTCGATCTTGATGTCGCCGCGGTTCTCCGGGATCACCGTCACCCGCGCGACGGCGTCCTTCATCTCCACGGAGGCGGCGTGTGCGACCCCGCCGGCAAGCGAGGCGGCGGCCGCCAGAAGAGCGATCGGAAGACGCATGGGTCTCCTCCCCTATTCCCAAGTCCCGCCCGGAAGTTAGCCCTCGCCGGACAGCGACACAGCTTAATTCGCGCTCATGACCTTCCGGTCATGACCTGCCCCGCCGCGTGCGGGACAGCAAAAAGGCCGCCGGGGAGGTCCCGGCGGCCTGCTTGATGTTCGCGAGGGGCGGTGAGGCCTACTCGATGATCTTCGACACCACGCCGGCGCCGACCGTGCGGCCGCCTTCGCGGATCGCGAAGCGCAGGCCCGGGTCCATGGCGATCGGGGTGATCAGCTCCACGTCCAGCTCGGCGTTGTCGCCCGGCATGATCATCTCCACGCCCTCGCGCAGCCGGATGATCCCGGTCACGTCGGTGGTGCGGAAGTAGAACTGCGGCCGGTAGTTGGTGAAGAACGGCGTGTGGCGGCCGCCTTCTTCCTTGGTCAGGATGTAGGCCTCGGCCGTGAACTTGGTATGCGGGGTGATCGAGCCCGGCTTGCACAGCACCTGGCCGCGCTCGACGTCCTCACGCTTGGTGCCGCGCAGCAGCACCCCGACGTTGTCGCCGGCCTGGCCCTGGTCGAGCAGCTTGCGGAACATCT